>NZ_CAKLAX010000001.1:0-1108413 GCF_920939475.1 Sphingomonas sp. Leaf37
TCTTGGGGAAGTATGGCTGCAGGCGCGCCATCTGCTCATCCGTCAACCAGTACAGGTCGCTCATCCACGCTCTCCTCACGGAGCATGAATCAGATCGCGGCGCTCCCATCAATGGGTCCTGACCCTAACGCGGGCGGCGCGTTGATCGTATCCGATACCGCGACGATGCATCGGGAGGCAGTCGTCGCGCCGACGATCGAGCGCAAACTCGCATGGCGATCCGGCAGGTTGGATCTCGAAGGCGAAACGCTGGCGGAGGCCGTCACAGAGCTCAATCGTTACAGCGCGATCCCGATCGTCATCCGTGGTCCGGAACTGGCGCAAAAACGTCTGTACGGGGTGTTCCGGCTAGACGATCCCGGTGGGTTCGCACGTACTGCCGCAATCACCTTGGGTGTCGAGGCATGGATGCAAGATGGCATTATAGTGTTAGCGGCTCGCAATGATGATCGTCCAATTGCAGCCGCTCCACATTGATGGGAGCCTAGTACGATGACTTTTGCTTTTGACTACCACTGCTCTTTTTCGTGCCCGCGCCCATCCTGTGGTCGCCCGTTCACGCGTTTGCGTGCTGGCGGTATCGCGAGGACAAGCTTTGTCAGTCCAAATGCACCGACTGGTAAATAGGGCAGAACAGACTGGCGGTATGCCCGGCCGCGCAGGCCGCGCAGGCCGTTTCGCTACTTCAACTCATCCCCTGAGGTGACAGCATTCTCCAATGCATCAGGACTGCCCGCTTTGCCTGAGACGCTCCGCTGGCCGCTGGTTGAACTCCTGCAACAGTCCGGCGTCTCCGTTCCCAGCTTTCACGGGTCGAGCGTGGGGGGAGGGGCAGGTTGGACGTTTTCATATGGCACCGCGTCGGCGTAGGTGGGCGCCTCGGGCGAACGGAAGGATGCGTGGTGTGGTGCAGCGCGGCACCGGCGCTCCGGACGAAACCCGATCACGGCTGAGGTGGGGTGCTCCTTGGCGCCGCGGGTTCGGGGACTTGAGCGTTGTTCATGCTTTCGACCTCGGCGGCCGTCTTGAAGTCGAGCAGTTCGACCTGGAAGACGAGATCGGAATTGGCGGGGATCGGCCCCGATGCCCCGCCGCCATAGCCGAGTGCGGCGGGAACGCAGAACCGCGTGATGCCGGACCGCGCCATCGTCCGCAGTCCCTGCGAAAATCCCGGAATCACGCCGTCGACTGGCAAGGGCGATCGCATTCCCTGGTCGAATACAGCCCCGGTCGCCGCAAGATAGCCGACATAATTCACCAGGACGACGTCGCCCGCGCCAGGTTTGGCGCCGGCGCCGGCCCGTAGCGTCGTCGATCCCAGACCAGACGCTGCCGTCGTCGAACACACGCGCTGCCCCGCCGGCACGACAGGGTTCAGCGGCAATGCGATGATCGCATTGTCAGCCTTGATGGGTTGCGGTGCCGCGGCACGCGGTTTTTGCCGGCGGGCCTCAGCTGCGCTTGCCGGCAACGGGGCGGTGAGCAGCGACAGGAGCGTGGCGAGAATGAAGCGGGACGACGCGGGCGGAAAGAATGGCATGGGACCGGCTATATGCAAGGCTTGAGCGCAGCGCCATTGGGATCGCCATGCGGCACGATGCGGATCGGCTTCCCAACCGCGGCAGTCGACCGGAGCCGCTATCAGGCTGCCTCGACGCTGGCCGGGCGCGGACGTCACGCGGCAAGCCGGTGTTGATCATGGTGGATGGCGAGGGCAATCGACGCGGAAGTGTGTCGAGATGCCCGTCGCAACAAACACGCTGCACTTCCTCGGCCGGGTTTGTTCACGACGACGTTCGGCTTACAACCACACGATCGCGACGATCGAGCTGACCCTAGTCGTGTTCGACGGATCAGTGTAGCGTTACCCTTCAGGTTGGTCGAAGGGCAGTATATCGCCCAGCCGGACCCAAGTCTTGGAGCCACAGACATTCCACGTAAGCCGAGTTACGATTTTGAGCGCCGCGAGCGTGAGAAGAACAAAGCCGTTGAGGCCGGGAAGAAGGCGCAAGCCAAGGCCGACAAGCGGGCCGCCGAGCAGCGAGCGCCGGATGCTGAGTAGACGGACGGCTCTGGACGCCTACGCTGAATGATAGATGATCCTGTCGTCACGCTCGCGTATCTCGGCTGGAAGCCATTCTTCAGCGAACAGGTTGCGATCGAAGAGGGTGTCGCTGGCCAGCCCGTCCGTGTGATGTCCGTCCATCGCGGACGAGTTACGGTAATGGGCGAGGGCTTCGATGGCTCGATCTCGTCCAGTGCGGCCGGTGACGGAGCTGCGGAGGATCGCCCTACCGTCGGCGACTGGCTGCTGATGGATCGGGGCACCCGAACCATCGCGCGCATCCTCAATCGGACGAGCCTGTTCAAGCGACCCGCCCCGACTCACGACCGCCGCGTGCAGCTGATCGCTGCGAACGTCGATACGTTATTTGTCGTCACGTCATGCAATCAGGATTTCAACGTCGCACGTCTCGAGCGTTACCTGGTGCTCGCGCGCGAGACCGGCGTTCGTCCGGTGGTCGTCCTCACCAAGGCGGACCTGTCGCCGGCGCCCGAGCCCTTCGTCGCTGCCGCGCGCGCTCTTCAGATGGCATTACAGGTAGAACTGGTCGATGCCCGCAACCCGACGAACGCAGCTCGCCTTGCGAGGTATTGCGGGGCGGGAGCGACGGTCGCGTTGGTGGGATCGTCCGGGGTCGGCAAGTCGACGCTGATCAATACGCTGATCGGATCGGACGACATTGCCACCCAGGCTGTTCGCGAGGACGACGGCAAGGGCCGGCACACAACGACCGTTCGCCAGATGCACCGCCTTGCCGGCGATGCGGGCGGGGGCGGGTGGCTGGTGGACACACCGGGTATGCGCGAGCTTCAGATGTCAGAAGTGGCGTCTGGCGTGACCGAGGTGTTCGAGGATGTCACGAGCCTGGCGCTCGCCTGCCGCTTCGCCAATTGCGCCCATGCCGATGAGCCTGGCTGCGCCATCCGGGCCGCGACGACGAGCGGTGTGCTCGATCCCGCCCGCGTCGCGCGATGGCGCAAGCTGTCGCAAGAAGATCGGGCGAACAGCGGCGGCGCGTTTGTCCGCCGCCCTCGCCCGGATAGGGGCGGGAAGAGGTGATGACAGCCTCCCGCTATATTCGGATATCCGCGTCGAAGCGGTGAGTACTGGCCGAATGGCGCATGAAGAGCTCTGCAAGCGTACGCCCGAGGGACGGGGGAAAGCATGTTTTGCAGTTCAGATGTTGCGAAGCGGTACTCCGTCCAGAGAGGCGTCATCATCGACGGTTGCGGGCTTCGTCCTCGCCATCGACGTGCCCGAGACAGTGACCTGTCATCGAGGCGAAAGGAGATCGGGAGGCGGGGTATCGCCAGGCGCATGAACCGGAGAAACCTCGGCACCGGTCGTCACCGTATCATTGCTGCCCAGCGTCGCGACCACGGCCGGCGGGGTCACCACGATGGGGACGTCGATGGTTCGCACCACCGGTGGCGGAGCCGGCTGATAATAGTCGCGCCAGGCGTCGAATGCCGCGTAGAATTCGACGAACGGCCGGTCGAGCCGTCCCAGAGCGGCCCGGGCGAAGGCCGGCAGATCGTCATCCGCGACCTGACCGACCTGCGCGATCTCCACGCGTGCCACCGCGCAAAAGGCCGCCCGCATCACCGGCTGCGCGTAGAAATTGTAGATGCGAGTCTGATTGTCGTCGTAGACACGCTGCCAATCCCACCAACCGGGCGCTTGCCATTCCCGCAAATAGGCTTGGTAGTACCGATCGATCACGGTCGCATGCGTCTTGATCCACGCATTGTAAGGTTCGACGATCCCGCCACCTGCCTGATCGCAGCCGAGCGCGGCGACGTTAAGCGCGTTGCGCAGATGCCAAACGGCCGCCTGATCGGTGTTGTCGAGATTGGGCGTGAAATAGTTGCCATCGGCGCGCCTGGTCGGACTCTTCATGCCGATATAGCCACCTGCCGGCATCGGCGGGGGAGGCGGCGGCAATGTCGCGACAACCGGTGGCGGCTGCACAGGAGTGGGCGGAGTGGCGCAGCCGGACATGGCGAGAACCAGTCCGCCCAGCAAGCCCCAGCCGAAGTTCGCCCGTAATTGCATCGTCTCGCTCAGATCATCCGTTGCGGCGCCCTTAGGGCGTACCGGATGAACGTCACAAGAATGGCGGATATCCCCTTGCCCCTCCATGCGTTGAATCGGGGTTGCGGTCGGTTGAGGGGTGGATGCCGATCTGACCGTTTGCGGTAGGCACCGCCTCATGTAGCGCTTCGCGGCTATGGGTAGGAGTTGCCGGGAAGAGCGGTGCTTTACTTCGCCTCGCCATCGATCATCACGATGTCGCCTTCGGCCCGGACGTGCAAAGCTTCGGTCAATTGGCTCTGGCGGTCGCTGAAATACGAATGCGTCTACCTGAATGCATTCGAGACCGGCTCCGAGCTGCGGACCGGGCTCGGCGGATGGATTGCCTATCACAACGGGGAGCGGACTCACTCCCGCCTCGCCTGCCGAACGCCGGACGAGGTGTATGGGCAGATCGCGGCAACGCCACATCCGGGTGATGCCCCGGATGTGGCGTTCACCGGAATGGCGGCGTAAACCAACCAGGGTATAGCCTAGCTCAGCCGCCAAACCGTTCAGGATGGCGAGACCACCTCAAGGCTTGGTGGAGGAACTCTAACGAGAGGCGTCCTTACACGTCGCTTGGCTGGCTGGATGACGCCGGTCGAAGATACTGCCGCAGAGGTCGCCAAGGCTGCCGAATGAACGCCGGAAACTCACCCTCAGCCTGAATGAGAAACCGGGGAGCCTCGGTTCGAGATGAACAGATGACAGTAGTTGGAAGGCGGGCAGGGGCCTCCAAATGGCTGCGGTCGGATCATCGCAAATTTACGCGGTCCGGCTGTTCCCGCCCTGGCCGAAGACAGGCCATCGACGTAAGACCCTGACACAATTGCAGAATATGGATTGGATTCGATTTATAGCCTCGGTGCGCCGGAGACGCTGGTTTGCCGTCATTCCAAGCCGCTGCCGGTGCCTGTCCGCCAACATTCTACGAGGCCGAGCCGCCCTGACCGCGGTCACCTGGTCATACCTGACGGCAGCGACGGAATTGCAGTAGTTTCACCAGGTACGAACGTCACTTCGAAGATTGAGGCGGCCGGGGCGTGCGGCTCGATCAATCCCTTGACGGCAGCGGCTGCCATCGCGACCAACGGCTGGTGGATCGTCGTCAGGCGCGGGCGCACCAGCGATGCGGCGACGCCGCCGTCAAAGCCTGCTACCGATAGGTCGGTCGGGATTGCGAGTCCAGCTGCGCGCACTTCCCACATGAAGCCGATCGCGATCGCGTCGTTGAAGGCGAACACGGCTGTCGGCCTGTCCTCCAGCGCAAGGAATCGTCGCGCTGCCGCAGCCCCGACATCCACGAATGATTGAGGGACAGCCGGGCCGTCGCGATCGGATGCATCGAAGGCATCGCCATAATCGCTCCACTCGATGGCCCTGATCCGGGCAGGATTGCCGCCAGCCGCGGCCCAGCCCTGTTCGAAGCCATCGCGCCGTAACATCGCCGCACGATGCAACGGTATGCCGAGCAAAATAGCTGCGCACTCGTGGCCGAGCGAGCGGAAATGCCGACCGATCATGGCAGCACCGTCGAACTCGTGGCACGCAACCTCGCTGGCTGATCCAAGCGGCGTTGCGGGCGACATGCGACAAACGGGAATATCGCGCGCCTTAAGGGCGGCCAGCAAGGTCGTATCATCGCTTACCGGTGGAAGGGTCAGGACGCCGTCGACCGGATTGCTATCCA
The DNA here is from genome assembly GCF_920939475.1 of Sphingomonas sp. Leaf37. Lineage (NCBI taxonomy): Bacteria > Pseudomonadati > Pseudomonadota > Alphaproteobacteria > Sphingomonadales > Sphingomonadaceae > Sphingomonas > Sphingomonas sp. Leaf37. The sequence goes on from NZ_CAKLAX010000001.1 coordinate 5,832, forward strand.
GATCACCCAGGATACGCCCGAGATCATCCGCCTGATAATCCTCGACGATCAGTTGAAAGCCGCCGAGGCGGCATGCGGCAAGTGCGCCCTGAATGGCGGCGGCGGAATAAAGTGAATCGATCCGGTTCGTTATCAACATGATCGTTCGACTGGAGTTGATCTTGAGCGCGCGAGCGGCATGATTCGGCCGAAACCCGAGACGGTCGATCGTCTGCCTGATCGCGGCTCGAAGCGGTTCGGCCACCCCCGGTTCGTTGTTGACGACGCGAGAGACGGTCTTTGCGGACACGCCCGCTTCCCGCGCGATATCAATGAGGCGGATACGTGTTCTGTCCTTCAAACTCGATCCCTCCGCCCGATCACCAAAGCCCCCCTTAACACCCACGATGCACGCTAACTACGTCAACGTTGTCTATCATTGTTGACAACGTTGACGTTAATCTACATCAGAGTGTCAGCTTCGGTTGGAGCAAGATGCTGCGATCTATCAAGAGCCCGAACGGGCCGGTGATCGACAAGAGGGGGAGGATGGTATGAAACGGTCTCTACTGGCACTCAGCGTTTCGATTTCCGCGCTGACTTCGGCGCCTGCCTGGTCGCAGAGCACCACCGCGGCACCGCCCGTCGCCGCCGACGGGGTCGCCGCATCGTCTGCCGAGGCAATCGCTCAGGACAACGGCGAGGCGCCCGAAGGCGACATCGTGGTGACCGCAAATCGCGAGACATCCCTTTTGTCGCGCACCCCCGCTGCGCTGACCGCGTTGACGGGCGACACGCTGATCCAGGCCGGCATCACCAGCCCGACCGCTCTGGCCGATCTTACGCCCAACGTCGCCATACAGCGCGACAATGCGCCGGCTGCGGGCGGCGGCCTGCAGATCACGATCCGGGGCGTGACCAGCACGGATGCCACCGAGAAGGGGGATCCCTCCGCAGCCTTCCTGCGCGATGGCATCTATATCGCACGTCCGCAGGCGCAGGACGTCTCGTTCTTCGACCTTGCGCGTGTCGAGGTGCTGCGCGGCCCGCAAGGCACGTTATACGGCCGGAATACGACGGCAGGCGTCGTCAACGTCATCTCCGCCCGACCCGCCCCACGGTTCGAAGTGTCTGGCCTGGTCGGCTATGGCAGCTTCGGCAGCCTTCAGGCGACCGGCGTCGTCAATCTGCCTTTATCCGATTGGCTCGCCGTCCGGGCTGCGGTCAACCTGGAACGGCGTGACAACGTCGTCGAGACATCTGTCAGCCGGATCGATATCGATCCGTCGCGAAACAATCGGTCGATCCGTCTCTCGGCGCTGGCCGACCTGGCGTCCAACGTCTCCTTGTACCTGCAAGCCGATTATTCGGTAATCAAGGGATCACCATTTGCGGTGGTGCCGGTGACCAACTTCTTCCGCGGTCCGTTCACCGCCGATACGACACCGATCTATTTCGACTCCTCGACACAGGCGCAGCGCACGACCAGCCGGATCATCCCCTGGCGGGAATATCGCGACAATCGCGATCGCGGCGTCATGGGCGAATTCAACTGGGATTTCGGCCCGGCCAAGCTGACATGGCTCGCATCCTATCGCGAATTCGAACGCGACGAGCGGCGGCACGCAGGCCCGACGGCGTCGTTCCGCAGCACGTTCGACGGCACGTACCGGCAGCATTCCGAAGAGGCGCGGCTCGCCTTCGGCGGCAGCGGGTGGTGGCGCGCGCAAGTGGGCGCCTTCTACTTCCGGGAAACATCGAAGATCGACACGACCGTGATCGAAGCCAACCGCCGGTTCGTCCAGAATCCCACGGTGTCGGAGAGCAAGGCCGCGTTCGGACAAACCACGCTGACCCTTGCCGAAGGACTGAACCTGACCGGCGGCGTCCGCTACTCTCACGACGACAAATCCCGCACGGGCGCGATCACGGCCGATACCCCCGTCAGAACGATTGTTCAGGTCAATGATGCGAAACGATCGTTCAGCCGGGTGACGTGGCGCGGCGGCGTCGACTATGATGTTCGTGATCTGGGCCTCGTCTACGGCAGCATGTCCACGGGGTACAAGGCGGGCGGCTTCAACGACGGCTGTCAGGTTGGCTCAGGCCCCACCTGCACGCTGTCGGAACAGCAGCTTTACTACGAGCCCGAAACGCTGACGGCCTATGAAGTGGGTTTCAAATGGCGGCTGGGCGGTCGTGCCCTTCGGCTGAATGGTGCGGCGTTCCATTACGATTACAACAACCTGCAGCTCAGTCAGGCGAGCTTTTGCGCAGGAATCAACTGTTCGATCACATCCAATGCCGCCCGCGCCAAGATCGATGGCGTCGAACTCGAGGCGATCATCCGACCCGCCGATGCGCATCAGGTCGATCTGGGTCTCAACTGGCTCGATGCCCGGTATGCCGACTTCATGCCGACCGCCACCGTCAGCTTTGCCGGACAGGCTTTGTCGCGTGCCCCGCGCTGGTCATGGTTCGCCGGCTATACATACACGCGGGTGCTTGGAGGCGGACAGCAACTCTCGGCCAATGTCCGCACGCGCTTTTCCGATCGGTATGACCTGACGGATCTGGCGACACGGGTTCACTTCTATCAGCCGAGCTTCACCAAGACCGACGCGACGATCACGTTCGCGCCCGCGGACGAAGCGTGGAACCTGCAACTGTTCGCCAAGAATCTGGAGAACGCGATGGTGCTCACCTTCGCCCGCAACTCGGCGGGAGCCGAGGCGGCGTTCGAGGATCCGCGCACGCTCGGCGTGCGCGCGACGTTCAAGTTCTGATCGGGGCCATGCGCGGCGTGGTGACGTCGAACGCTGGTGGAGAGGCGAGATGATCCGGGAAACTGTCGGCGCTGCGTTGCTGCTGGCCACGACGGGCGCCAGCGCGGCGGCCGACAGGCGTGGCGACGACTGGCCGCGCGCGACCGAAGCCGCCATGACGGACGCAGAGCGCGTCGTCCTGACGAGCAGCATGATGCCGCTGCCCGATGGTCCGCTCGGCGACCAGATTCCGGAAGGCGCGGTGAAGGGCGCCGGCTATGTCGCGCCTATTCCCCGTCTGGGTATCCCCGCGCTGACCATCAGCGACGCCAGCCTGGGCGTGTCATGGGCACTGGGCGCCCGTGGATCGCAGGGTGCGACGCCGCTGCCCTCCGGCACCGCGATGGCCGCAACCTGGAATGCCGTCCTCGTCCGCAAGGCCGGTGCGATGATCGGTGCGGAGGCGCGTGCGAAAGGATTCAACGTCCTGCTGGCAGGGGGCATCAATCTGATACGCGATCCACGCGGTGGCAGGAGCTTCGAGTATCTGAGCGAGGATCCGCTGCTGTCGGGCGTTCTGGGCGGTGAGGCGATCGCCGGCGTCCAGTCGAACGCGATCATGTCCACGGTCAAGCACTTCGCCTTCAACAATCAGGAAACCGGGCGTCACTTCGCGAACGTACGGATCAGCGAGGCCGCAGCGCGCGAAAGCGAATTGCTCGCATTTCAGATCGCGATCGAGCGCGGCAAGCCGGGCGCCGTCATGTGCGCCTATAACCGGGTCAACGGGCCATATGCCTGCGGAAGCGACTGGCTGCTCAACACGGTGCTGAAGCAGGACTGGAAATATCCCGGCTTCGTCATGTCCGACTGGAATGCGGTCCATTCGGTGGAATATGCCATGCATGGTCTGGATCAGCAGTCGGCTGGCGAGCTCGACGCCCAACGCTACTTTCAAACGCCGTTGCAACAGGCGGCCGCACGGGATGCTGCCTATCGCGCGCGGCTCGCGGACATGAACCGTCGCGTGCTTTACGCGATCGACGCGAATGGCCTGCGCAGCCGGCCCGTACGACCCGGCGGTTCCATCGACAAGGCCGCCAATGCGGCGATCGCGGAGGAGGTGGAGCGTCAGGCGATCGTCCTGCTGCGCAACCGCGGGCATGTGTTGCCGCTGGCGTCGAAAGTGGCGTCGATCGCGGTCATCGGCGGCTATGCGGACGTCGGCGTGCTCTCGGGCGGGGGGTCGAGTCAGGTTCACGTCGATGGCGGTCCAGCCGCAGCTCTCCCCGGTGGCGGCAAGGGCCTGTTCAACGGTTATGAACAATATCAGCGTGTAACCCCGCCGTTGGCGGCAATTCGAAGCCGGGCGGGAGAGAAGGTGTCGGTGACCTTCCGCACCGGCGCGTATGTCGGCCAGGCAGTCGCCGCTGCGCGCAAGGCCGACGTCGCGATCGTATTCGCCAATCAATGGCAGACGGAAGGGTTCGACCAGCCCGATCTGTCATTGCCCCGCGGTCAGGACGCTCTCATCGATGCTGTCGCTGCCGCCAATCCCAACACCATCGTCGTGCTCCAGACCGGCAGCGCCGTGGCTATGCCCTGGCTGGATCGCACGGCGGCGGTGATCGAGGCTTGGTATCCCGGCGCTCGCGGAGGCGAGGCTATTGCCGCCGTATTGTTCGGCGATGTGAACCCCTCCGGACGATTGCCCGTGACCTTCCCGGCAGATACGGCGCAGCTGGCGCGCCCGCTGATCGACGGCAGCGATACGCTCGAACCGCTCGACGCCGGCAAGCCGCAGCCCGGCAAGTCCATGACCATCGACTATAGCGTCGATGGCGCCGATGTCGGCTATCGCTGGTTTGCGCGCATGGGCCACAAGCCCTTGTTCCCCTTCGGGTTCGGCCTGTCCTACACCGGCTTTTCGACATCGCGGCCGGTCGTTCGGAACGAGACCGCGGAAGTCACCGTTCGGAACACGGGCTCCCGGTCCGGCGCTACCGTCGTGCAACTCTATCTCATCCGTCGCGCCGGTGTGCCGATGCGCCGGCTGATCGGTTTCCAGCGCGTGGATCTCAAGCCCGACGAGCAACGTCGCGTCGTCGTGCCGCTGGATCGCCGCGTCATGGCGGATTGGCGGCAGGGCGCATGGCACTTGCCGGCGGGCCGCTACGAAATCGCGGCGGGTGATAATGCCGAGGCGCTGGGCGACAGATACACGCTCGATCTTCCTGCGCGATCATGGTCGGTCGGCCATTGAAGAGCTGAACTGGCTTGAACATGCCGGGGGCGTGAGGCGGTGGAGTGCCTTGCTGAAGTTGAGATATAGGTGTCGACGTAGCGGATTTGCGCCTTGTTAGCCTAGGGTCCGGACTTATCGGTTATAGCCAGACGACGACGGTGGCTGCGAGCGCGACGATGGCTAGGCAATGCCGAACGCCAGGAGGTCGGACGCTTGGCCAACAATCGGTGGAGAATTCTCATCTGCCGTTCTGACGACGAGAGCGGTCGATGCTTCGCTTCAGACAATTGAAGACGCTACAGAAGTTCGCCTTCGTACACGCCAACATCCACAATAACTTCAGTCTGAAGCGCCGTCTCACCGATCGACAGGCCTGCGGGAAACGACGCCCCGCGGCTTGGCGGCGTGGCAGATCCTTGCGAGCCAGGCCGCCAGCGTCAAGGAACCAAGTGCATCATGTGGAGAGTGGTTCGTGTTGGACTGACAGCATTTTACCGAGGACAGGCGATCGTTGGCCAACGCCGCGTCGTCAGAGACAGGCAGACAGCGCCGTCACTGCATCTCCGCTGGTCGTGGTAACATTGAAACGCATATAGGACTGCGCGTTCTGCAAAGGCGTGAAATGCTTCGCCGGTGCCGTGAGAAACCCTCGCACTGACATGCGCGTGCCCACGGCGGCCGCTTCGACGTTTTCCCCGAGCGGGAGCCACAGGAACATGCCTGGCCGGCTGGAAGGAAGGGGCAGTCCGATCGATGCGATATGCTGCCGCAGCGCGACCATCTGGCACGCCAGGCTAGCCCGGATGCGCTCGCACCGCCGTCGATACGACCCCTCGTTTAACAAGCGATACACGCTCCGTTCGGCGACGATCATGTTACCCAGGCCCGCTACGGGGCGATAGGCACGGATATAGCGCATGTGCGCCTCGCCAGCGACGACATATCCGGAGCCGATCGCCGGTGAGACGGTGCGCGAAAAACCAGTGATGTGGATCACCCAGCGCAGCCGATCGAGCAGGATCAACGGCACCATCGACTGGTTTTCAGTTCGGGGCAGCAAGTCGGCGTAGCTGCAGTCGTCAATGAGCACCATTCCGAATTCGGCGGCCATCTCGATCAGCGTCTGTGCTTTATGCAACGTGATCGTGGTGCCAGTAGGATTGTGCAGCAGCGAACTCAGGACGAACAGCTTTGGACGGTATCGTTCGCACAGTTCGCGCAGGACATCCATGTCCGGTCCATCCACGAGCCGGGGTACGCGGCGAATCTCCGCGCCCTGTGCCATCAGCGTGTTCATGTGGATGAACGAACAGGGGTCTTCGACCAGTGCTACGCTCCCCGCCCGCAACAGCGCCCGTACTGCCAGACTGATGCCGGCAGTGGCGCCGGGAACGGTGACGATATTGTCGATCGCGCAATCGACGCCGCCTTGTCGCAACCCGCTCTGGAACTGTTGGCGCAGGGGCAGATAGCCCAGCGGATCGCCATAGCCGCTATCGAGGCCAAAGCCGCTGGCCACGACGCTGCGCAGCACACGGGCGACCTCCACCTGCGCAGCGGCTCCATGACGCAGGATGCCGCTGCCCGGCTGATGATCGAGCGAAAAGTCCGAGTGCAGGAGCCGCGTCGGATCCTGGGGATGCCGCTCGTCTATCGAAACGATAGGGGACGGGGGCGAAACCCGTTCCGCAACGAAATATCCCGACCCCCGCACCACATGTGCACGCCCGCTGGACACAAGTCGGTCGTAGGCGCGAAGAACGGTATCGCGACTGACACTACGGCGCTGTGCCATATCGCGAACCGACGGCAGTCGCTGACCGACCGCGAACGAACCGTCGATGATCATCCCCGCCACATCCCTGTAAAGACGGTCGGACAGAGTCATTGTCGTATTGTTGCGCAATAGACCGTTCAAACAACTGTCAGGCCCAGTAGAGTGGAACGGTTCGGTCATATTATTGCAAATTGTACTGGCGCCTTTGTGATAGCAATAGGTCATGAGATCATCATGACGGTTCGATGGCGCCTATTATTCACTGTCGCGATGCTGATCGGATCGGCTGCGGCTCCTGCATGGTCGCAGCAGACCCGGCCGGCTTTGAACGGTGGAAACGCCGGCATCATTCCCGTCGGAACGCAACGCGCCACGACGTTCACCCTGCTCAATGGACTGAAGGTCGTCGTCCAGCCCGACCGCCGGCTGCCCATCGTCACTGCAATCGTGATTTACGACGTCGGAGCGAAAGACGAGAATCTCGGCCAGTATGGCTATGCCCATTTGTTCGAACACCTCATGCTCGGCGGCAGCCGACATTGGGATGAGGATGCGGTGCGTGCGCTGACCGGAATGGGCGCGTCGGAACTGAACGCCACGACCACCGAGGACCGGACGATCTTCTACGAGACCGTGCCACGTGCCGCGCTGGAACGGACGTTGTTCCTCGAAGCCGACCGCATGGGCTATCTGGCCGCGGCGCTGACCCCGGCCAAGGTGTCGCGCGAAGTGAATGTCGTGCTGAACGAGAAGCGGCAGCGCGGGAGTGCTCCTTATGGCACCGACTGGATCGCGATCGCGGCGGACATGTATCCGGTCGACCATCCGTATCGCCACGGCGTGATCGGCAGCGAGGCCGATCTGCGCGCGATCACGGTGAAGGACGCGAGCGACTGGTTCGACGCCTATTACGGCCCTGCCAACGCATCCCTGATCCTGACCGGCGACATCGCGCCGGACGAAGCCCGTGCGCTGGTCGAGAGATATTTCGGCGGCCTGTCGCCGCGCGCGCCGCTGAATCGCGTGCTGACGCGCGTCTCACCCTTGCCGGGCGCATTGCGCCGAGAGACGTTCGAGGCGGTGCCGGGGGGCAGGATCTATGCGACCTATGCCGCACCGCCCGCCGGCACGCCCGATATCGCGAACCTCGACCTTATCGCGCAGATCATGGCCAATGGTGCGACATCGCGATTGAACCATCGGCTGGTCGACGAGCTGGGCATCGCAACGGTTGCGATGGTCACGTTCGACGAACGGCGGCTGTCGAGTCAGATGGGTTTCGTCGTCGAGGTGAAATCGCCCGACCAGGTCCGGCGCGCGGAGGCCGAACTCGATGCCGAAATCGCCCGGTTCGTCGCCGACGGCCCGACGCTCGAGGAACTGGCGCGGGCCCGCGATGCGCGGATCGGCTATGTCCGCCGGTCGCAGGACAGCACCTTCGGCAAGGCATTCCTGCTGATGCGCGGCGTGTCGATGACCGATGATCCCGATTATATGTCCACCTATGTCCGCCAGTTGCGCGCGGCAACGCCGGAGAGCGTGCGACGGACGGCGGCGGCGGTCTATGGGCGGCCGGGTCATCGCCTGATCGTCCGGCCGCTGCCGGGTTGGAAGGCGACGGCCGGCGGCTACGACCTGGCGCAGGGCCCACCTGCGATGGGTCCGATGGTGCCGATCGCCTTCCCGAAGGTGGAACGCGCCCGGCTATCGAATGGGCTTGAGGTCGTGCTCGTGCCGCGACCCGGCACCGCGATGGCGGAAATGTTGCTGCGGTTCGATGCTGGTGCGGCGAGCGCGCCGGGTCCGGTGGACCGCATGGCCATGGCGATGCTGGCGGACGCCACCGGACCGCTGGCACCACGGGTCGAGGCGCTGGGTGGTAACCTGCGTACCAACGTTTGGCTCGACGTCTCCGACGTGTCGCTGTCGATGGATACGGCGAAATTGGCGTCGGGTATCGCGCTTCTGGGAGATATCGCTCGCCAGCCGAGCCTGACTGCCACCGCGCTGGCCAGGGTCCGGAACACTGCGCTGGCTGCGGCCCGCGCGGAAATGCTCGGTAGGCCATCGGCCCAGCGGATGGTGCGCAACGCCATCTACGGTGCGGCGCATCCCTATGGCGCGAACGCTGACGCCGCGGCTGACATTCCGGCGATCACGGCGGTCGATCTGTCGGCGGTCCACGGTTGGCTGCGCGGGCATGTGCGACCCGATCGGGCCCGGCTGTATATCGCGGGTGATACCAACATGGCCGTACTGCGCCCTTTACTGGAAACGGCACTGGGTGGGTGGACAGGCGCCGGGCTCGCAGCGATCGACCCGCCGATCCCGACGGCGGTCGCGACGGTAGCGCCCCGCCTGATCGTCATCGACAAGCCTGGCGCCGTCCAGTCCTACATTCAGGTCGCACGGACGATCTCGCCGACATCGGCCGACGACGATCTGGCGCTCGATGGCGCGAACGAAGTCTATGGCGGCACGTCCAGCGCGCGGATCGGCACGACGCTGCGCCAGGATAAGGGCTGGACCTATGGCATCGGGTCGGGGACCGGCGACGCGCGGGGGCAGCGGATCTGGGAGATTGCCGGGTCGGTAGACCGCGACCACACCGGCGAAACGATCGCCGAGCTGATCCGCGAGATGCGCGCAATGACCGGCGACGCACCGCCCACCCAGGCTGAGCTCGACCGTATCGCCAATGCCAGCATCAACCGCATCGCCGCGCGCCTGGAAGGCAATGCCGACGTGCTGACGGCGATGGCAGACAGCGAAACCTATGGCCGGCCCCATGACGCGATCATCCGCGATCCGATGAAATTGCGCGCGCTGACCGTCGCGGGCGTGCGCCAAGCCGCGGTCGACCTGCTCGATCCGGGCAGCATGCACTGGGTGGTGGTGGGCGACTGGGACCGGATCAAGGGGCAGTTTGGCGGGCTGGGATTGGGAGAACCACTCGTCCGTCGCGCACCGGGCTAGCCCGGAATTCGATGTTCAAGATTCAAAAGGGGGAACGACAACCATGAACTACCGGGTTTCACCACTGGTGCACGCCGCGGCTATCGCCTTGACGTCGTCGGCGGCAGCGTTCGCATCGCCGGGCGTCGTGCAGGCGCAGACCGCCGCGCTCTCGCTGCCCGCCATGCCGCTCGACCAGGCGCTGCAACGGATCACTTCCTGGTCGGGGCAGTCGCTCAACATCGATCCCGACGCCGTGCGGACCCTGACGTCCAAGCCGGTCGTGGATGCGAAGTCCGCCGAGGATGCCGTCCGCCAAGCAACCGACGGGCTGCCGATCGCACGGCAACGCAGGGACGACGGCAGCCTGACGATCGCCAACGACATCGTCGTCATCGCCTCTCGTGACGAAGCAGAAACGAACGTCCTCGTTCGCGGGGCCACCACCTCATCGCGGCTGGGCCAGTCGCTGCGCGATCAGGCACGCAACACCCAGGTCATCTCGTCCAAGCTGCTCGAACAGCAGCAGGCGCGAACCTTATCGGAAGCGCTCGCCAACGCCGGCGGCGTCACCGTCAATGCGACGACGATCCAGAGCGGCGTCAGCTATACGATCCGCGGCTTCAGCTCGAATGGATCAGTCAACGGCTTGCCAACCCCGTCGGGCAGCAGCTTTGCCGCCGGCACGAGCCAGCCAATGGCCAATATCGAGCGGCTGGAGGTGCTGAAGGGGCCGGATGCGATCCTGCTCGGTGGCGACAATCTGGGTGGCACCGTCAACATCGTCACGAAGCGTCCGAGTGCGGACGAGCGGCTGTACGTGTCCGCTGAAACCGGATCGTTCGGGATGGTGCGTGGCACAGTGGACGCCAATCGCGCGATCAGCGCTGACAAGCGCTGGAGCGCGCGCATCGTCGCGACCGCCGCGACGGCCAGCCGCAATTTCGGGGGCTATCGCGGCAACGAGGATTATCTGTTCGCCCCGTCGCTGCGCTTCAAGAACGGCGACACCGATGCGGTCGTGTCGGCGACGATCGGCAACCAGATCTTCGGTTCCGTGCCCTATACCATCATCAATCCCGCAACGAAGCGGCCGTTTGCCCTGCCGACCGGTCGGCCCGTCATCGGCCCGAAGAACCAGTTCGCTCAGATTGAGACGACGCAGTTCAATGGCGAGGTGACGCAGAACGTGACCGACTGGCTGACCGTCGTCGTGCGCGGGCAGCACCAGGAAACCAGTTTCGGCCTGACGCAATATTCGCCGTTCGTGTTGCTGGCCCCAACCGGCCTGTTGCTGGTGTCGTCGCAGGGCGTGCGTCAGAAATCAAATGTCGACGCGATAGACGCGTACGCGCGTGCAACGTTTCAGACGGGGCCGCTGTCGCACAAGATTGTCGCGGGCCATTCTCGAATGTATGAGAATATCGTGGCGCAGAACGGCCAGAACGGCGGCTTCCGTCCGTACAACCTGTTTACCGGCGCGCCACCGTTACCCACGCTGGCGAGCGTCTACAGCTTCTCCAACGCGCTCGATAACGAACGAATGGGATATTACGCCCAGTATCTGCTCGGCTTCGGGCGGCTGCACCTGCTGGCCGGTGTCCGGCACAACCGGACTCGTATCAGGTCGGAAGTTTTCCGTGCCGGCAAGACCGACGATCGCTCCAATGCCACGACACCCAATTACGGCGCGGTGGTCGACGTGACGAAGACCCTGTCGGTGTTCGGGACGCTGGCCTACGGCTTCCTGCCGACGTTCAACCTCGACCGGGCTGGCAATCGCCTGCCCGATGTCAAGACACGCAATGCCGAGGCGGGCATCAAATGGGATCTGTTCGGCGAGCGCGCATTGCTCAACGCGTCGTGGTTCAACATCCGCGAAAGCAACCGCATCGTGTCCGATCCGACCAACCAGCAATTCCAGATCGCACTGCCGGGCCAGCAGGGTCGCGGCATCGACATCAACCTGAGCGGCGAGCCGTTGCGCGGGCTGTCGGTCGTCGCCGCCTATACCCGGACCAATTATCGCTATCTCCGCCCGGTCGCCACGCTAGGCAACATCGTCAACGGCCAGCCGCGCGACGTCTACAGCCTCTATACCTCGTATCGGCAAACGCTGGCGCCGGAGGTTACCGCAGGTCTGGGCGCCGGGGTCAGCGGTCGGTCGCGATCGGCGATCGACCGAAGCGGCATCCTCTACGTCCCGGCATCGGTCCAGGCCGACCTGAATGCCTTCGCGACGGCGGGCAAGTTCGACATCAACCTGGGCGTGCGGAACCTGTTCGACCGCAACAACCTGCTGCCGACGATCGCCAGTTCCTTCGTGCCGATCGGCGAGCCGCGCAACTGGCGGTTGACCGTCGGTTACAAGTTCCGCTGACGGCACGGCCTGGTCGACAGATGATTCCGCAACCCACCCAAAGCGGGGAGGTCCGCCGCGAGGCGGGCCTCGCCGACCCGCAGCCAGCGGGCCTCCGCTGGCGTCACGCCTGGCGGCTGGCCAGCAGCTATTGGGCATCGAAGGACTGGAAATTCGCATGGGCGGCGCTGCTGACGTTGCTCGTCCTCCAGTTCGGCACAGCCTATATCCTGGTTTCGGCCAACCGGTGGGAGCGGAGTTTCTTCGACAGCATCGAACAGCGTAATATCGCGGTGTTCGGATCGCTGATCTTCGTGTTCATCGGCATCCTGGCGATGCAGGTCGGCCTGATCCTGGTGGAGGGATTCGTCGAGCGGCTGCTGTCGATCCGCTGGCGCACCTATCTGACCGAACGTTACGTCGATCGCTGGATGGCCCATAACCGCTATGCCGAGATCGAGCGGCTGCGGATCATCGACAACCCCGACCAGCGTATCGCCGACGATCTGGAGCGGATCACCAGTTCCTCGGCCGGCGTGCTCAGCATCTCGCTGCGCATGGTCGGATCGATCGTGACCGGCATCAGCTTCGCGATGATCCTGCTGGAGACCGCTGCACCAATCCGGTTCACCGCATTCGGTATCGCGGTGGCGATCCCCGGCAGCACGGTCTGGTACGCTGTCACCTTCGTGCTGATCAGCTCATGGCTGACCGCCAAGATCGGATCGCCCTTCATCCGGGCATCGATGCGGCAACAGCACCGTGAGGCGGATTTTCGATCCGGCCTGATCCACGTCCGGCGGAACGCGCCTCAGATCGGGCTGGCCGGCGCAGTGTCGGTCGAACGCGAATCGCTGCGCCAGTCGTTCGATGCGGTGCGGCGCAACTTCCGGACCGTGATCTATACCTCGCTGGGCATCACCGCGACGCAGAGCGTGTACGAGCGGCTGGTTACCGTCCTGCCGCTGTTCCTGCTGTTGCCGCGCTATTTCGCCGGCGCATTCAGTTTCGGTCAGCTGATGGGCGCGCGCGATGCGTTCCAGCGGCTGGCATTCGCGCTGGGATACTTCATCCAGGCGTTCGAACGGATCGGCCTGCAAGTCAGTTACTTCAACCGCGTCAAGGGCTTGGACGACGCGATCGAGACCGAGCGGCCTGCCGGCATCACTGTCGGCATCGGTTCGGCAGCGGGCGTCGCGGTCGCCGCGACCGGGCTGGTCCTGTGCCGGCCGTCCGGCGAGCATCTGGTCGAGGTCGGCGACTGGACCGCGCGCACCGGCGAACGCTGGGCGCTGCGCGGTGTGTCGGGTGCGGGCAAATCGACCCTCGTCCGCGCGCTCGCCGGCTTGTGGCCCGAGGGCCGTGGGCGCGTGACCTTGGCGGAGAACACGGAGGCAATGTTCGTGCCGCAGCGCCTGTATCTGCCGCTCGGCGCGTTGAAGGCCGCGATCTGTTTCCCCGACCGGCCCGAGGCTCACGGCGATGCCACGATCCTCGCACTGCTCGATCGCGTGCGGCTCGAACATCTGGCCGACGACCTCCACGCCGTGCGGATGTGGCAGGAGGAATTGTCGCCGGGCGAACAGCAACGCGTGGCGCTGGCCCGCATCCTGCTGCACCGACCGGCGTTGCTGGTGCTCGACGAGGCGACGAGCGCGCTCGATGGCGACAACGCCCGTCACTTCTACGACTGCATCCGCGAAACGCTGCCCGATGTGACGATCCTCAGCGTGATCCATGATGCGACGTTGATCGACCGTCACACCCACGTGCTGACCATCGCCGACGGGGTTGCCGTGGCGGCCGTGGTTTCCGGAGATCGGCCAAACGGCTGATCGTCGCCTTGCCCCCAACTTCGACGATACAGGACGGGCAGCGCCGCATGCCCGCGAGAGAGGACGTGCCATGACGAAAATCATCGATGTGACCGCCGCGACGTTCGATACAGCGGTCGCCGCCCGGGCCGGGCTGGTTCTGATCGACCTGTGGTCGCCGGGATGCGTACCCTGCCGGGCGCTGGCCCCGATCGTCGACGATCTGGCCGCGGACTTCGTCGGCCAGGTCGCGGTGTGCAAGATCGACGTCGATGCCGAACCGTCCCTGTCCGAGCGGCTGGCCGTCCGCGGCGTGCCGACGCTGGCGCTCTATCGCGACGGCAGGGAAATCGATCGCGTGCTGGGCATCCGTACGCGTTCGCATCTGTCGCAGTGGATCGAGGAGCATCTGTGATCCGCGCCTTTCATGGCGACCCGGCGATCCGGTCCGACGTGATCGCCCGGCTGGAACGGCATGCCGATGCGGGAACGCTGTCGTTCGGTGCCAGCCACTGGGACGGCACATCCGGCACCCCCCTGGGCGTCGCGGCGGAAAGCGCTGCGACCGAGGATTATGCCGCGCGGTTTGGCTATCCGCTGGCGCTGGCCGGGCTGCTCGACCCGATCGCTGCAAGCGTTCCTGCCTCCGCCTGCGACACCGCGATTGCGTGGCACCGCTGCGTAAGGCCGGGGACCGATCTGTCAGATGTCCCGCTGCGCATCCTGATTGATTTGCTGGAGCGGCTCGGCGCACCCGATCTGGCGCCGCGCCGCTTCGCCGTGGTGGTCGCCCAGCACCGTCGCGAGGCAGCCGGCTATATCGCGGATCGCGCCACCTGGACGCCGCTGCGCACCGCGATCGAGACTGAGGAAGCCGCCGCCGATGACGCTATTCGGGCGGCATTGCGAGCCTGCGCGCTGGCCTGTTGGCCGTTGGCGACCAGTCGTTCGGTTCTGGTCGGTCTGATCCACGACTGGGCGACCGCCATCCCCGTAGTGCCGGACCCCGATTTCGACGCTGTCCAGAAACAGGCGGCCGATGCGGCCCTCCACGCGCTGTGGGAGGAAACCCAGCCGCAGCGCGACTCTGGCGATGCAGTCCACCTTCCCGACCTGTTCCGCACCCGCCATCCCGAGCTGGCCCGGCGGTTCGAGGCTAATCTGGCATCGACCAACGCCGCCTATGCGGCGCGCGCCACCCAGCTGCCGACCATGATCCTGGCACACCTCGCCGCCGCCAGCGCGGCCTGATACAGCAATCCGCGTCTTCGAAGGACCATCATGACAGACCTGCTCTGCGACGTCACACGGTTGCCGCCCTTTGCCGCCATCGTACCCGATGCGATTGCGCCCGCGCTCGACGCCGTGCTGCGCGCGCATGAGGCGACGGTCGCCCGGCTCAAACAGGGGCAGCCCACCGCCTTTGCCGACGCATGGCTGCCGCTGGAGCGCAGCACCACCGCGATCCAGGCGTTATGGTCGTCGGTCTCGCACCTCCACGCCGTCGCCGACACCGCCGAGCTGCGCGCTGCGCATGCCGCGGGAGAGGCGCGGCTGGTCGCGGCGACAATGGCCGTGCAGCAGGATCGCGCGCTGTACGACGTGCTTGCCGCACTGGCCGCCAGCGCCGATTTCGCGACACTGCCGCTTGCCGACCGCGTGGCGGTGGAGCACGCGATCCGTGACTTCACTCTCTCGGGGGTCGCGCTGGAACCGGATGCGCGTGCACGCTTCTCCACTATCTCGGTCGAGCTGTCCGAATTGTCGAACGGCTTTGCCAGCGCGGTGCTCGACGCGACGGAGGCCTGGACCGAGCACGTCACCGACGGGGGGCTGCTCGCCGGCCTGTCCGAGGCCGACCGCGCGATGCTGGCCGCCGCTGCCCGCGCGCGGGGGCTGGACGGCTGGGTCGTGACGCTCCACCAGCCGAGCGTGGCGGCGGTGCTGACCTTCGCCGAGGATCGCGGTTTGCGCGCCCGCGTCTACGAAGCGTTCGGCACGCGCGCGTCGGATCGCGGGCCCGATGCCGGACGGTTCGACAATTCGGATCGGATCGCCCGCATCGTGGCGCTGCGGCGCGAGGCGGCGGGGCTGCTCGGCTTCGCCGACCCGGTCGAATGGTCGCTGGCGACGAAGATGGCTCCCAATGCCGGCGAAGTGCTGGCGTTCCTGCGCAATCTGGCGGGGCGTGCGCGGGCCCCGGCGGAACGCGAAATGGCGGACCTGCGCGCTTTCGCCGCCGCCGATCTGGGCATCGACGACCTCCAGCCCTGGGACGTCGGTTTCGCGTCGGACCGGCTGCGCCGAGCCCGGCACGCGATCGACGAGGCGGAAGTGCGCGGATATTTCCCGGTCGATCGGGTCATGGCCGGCTGGCATAGTCTGCTGGAACGCCTCTACGGCATCCGTTTCGTCGCGCGCGACGACGTGGATCTGTGGCATCCCGATGCCAGATATTTCGACGCGATCGATGCCGACGGCACGGTCTTTGCCGGCCTCTACCTCGATCTCTACGCCCGACCGGGCAAGCGAGGCGGGGCGTGGGTGGCGAACGCGCGCCCGCGGCTGGACGATGGAGCGGCGCAGAGCCTGCCGGTCGCCTATCTGGTGTGCAACTTCGCTCCGCCCAGCGATACGACGCCGGCGCTGCTGTCGCACCGCGAGGTCGTGACGCTACTCCACGAAACCGGTCATTGCCTGCACAATATCTTCACGCGCGTCGATCGGCCGAGCATCGGCGGGATAAACGGCGTCGAATGGGACGCGGTCGAGCTCCCCAGCCAGCTTATGGAGGATTTCGCATGGGATCGCGGTGTCCTGACCGGCATGTCGGGGCATCACCCGACGAGTGCGCCGCTGCCACCCGACCTGTTCGATCGGATGATCGCAGCGCGTCATTTCCAGTCGGGCATGATGCTGCTTCGCCAGGTAGAGTTTGCGCTTTTCGACCTGTTATTTCATCTTGGCACGCTGGGCCACGATCCGATCACCGTGATCGAAGCGGTGCGAGACGAAGTCGCTGTTATCCGCCCTCCGGAATGGCATCGTTTTCCACATGCCTTCACCCATATCTTCGCTGGTGGCTATGCATCGGGCTATTACAGCTACCTTTGGGCGGAGGTGTTGTCAGCCGATGGTTTTGAGCGGTTCACCGAGGCAGGACTTGTTGATCGCCTCACCGGCGAAGCGTTCCGGGACGAGGTACTGGCTCGCGGTGCGACCCGGTCCTCGGCCGACAATTTTCACGCTTTCCGGCGACGGGGCCCCGATTTGGGTGCCCTGTTGGCGAGGCACGGGCTGGCGTGATGGCGAACGACCGTCTCCATTGCCCGGGCGGGATACGGCGGATCGAGCCCGATTGTACCCGCAGCGTCGACACCCATTCAATGAGATTGCAGCTACCACGGTATCCGGGCACTACCCCCGCACTTGAAGGATAAACGCCTTGATCCGACGAGCAGCCTCAAGCTAGCCTGGCGCGACCGTTCTCTCTGTAAGCATTGCGCAAAACCGCATTGGCTCCGATGCCGTGGTGATCGAGGCGTCATCGGGATCGACGGCGGTGCCGGAGGCATATTTTCCCGGATACCGGGTTTGCGCTTCGTCGCGGTAGTACCGGCTCCCTGCGAGGCCGCAACTCGACGCGATCCGCTCTTATAGTGGCGGCACTCATGTGGCCGACGATCTGCGTACCGTCGAACATGCAGCCGTATGTTTGGCCGATACTGGATGCCTGTCTCTGGCGAATCATCGTGGCAATGTCCGCCGGAGCGGGCGATACACCACGCTCAACGTCGGACGACGCTCAAGCTTGGCCGAAGGCTTGAAACGGGGCTTCGCGGGCAATGCTCACAACACAGACGCACCTGCTCATCTTGAGCGCCGCGCATCAAAGATAGTGCAGATCTGAACTGCTACGACTTGCACATCGGCCGCCCGTCGGGTGCAAGGCGTGGTGTCATCGCTCCCCTCTGTCGGCGTTCCCATAACAGATACTGGCAACCGGTTCCGGGGTCTCGCCAAACGCGAACTTCCTCGCCGCCGGCTCTTTCGCCGCGAACCTTGCCCTCAACGGTTGTCGCGTTGATCGGCGCCGACTCCAATCTGTCACATGCGGCTACGCCAACCGCACCGAGGATACAGAATGCCAGCGCTGATCTCTGCACGTCCAGGACTCCCATCGACTTGATCCGGGTGAGCCTAAGATACGCGTCCCATTATGCAAGCGCTACAATCTTCCGCCGATCTGCACGTGGTGATGACGATTGTTGTCCACCAGCTTTCCGGCAGGGCATAGGCCGTTTCGAGCGTCAGCTTGAAAGTCTTCGCATCGCGGCTGACGGGGCGACGAACGCTCAATTCGCGCGTTGGCCCATCGGCTCGCCCAGGCGTACGGTCCGTTCTGGCGCCCAGTCTTCGTTGAACGCGATGGCCCCCTGTTTCCACAGCAACACGATCGTCGAGCCGAGCAGAAAACGGCCCATTTCCTCCCCCTTCTTCAGCACGATATTCTGGTTGGCATAGGTCCACTCCGACGTCCTGTTGGTGCGCTTCGGATTGACCACACCGTGCCATACGGTCGCCATGCTTCCGACGATGGTGGCGCCGACCAGCACCATGACGAACGGGCCATGCTCCACCGAGTCGAAGGCACAAACTACCCGCTCGTTGCGCGCAAACAGGTTCGGCACGCCGCGCGCCGTGACAGGGTTCACCGAGAAGAGCGTCCCCGGCACATAGATCATGCGCGTGAGCTTGCCATCGCAGGGCATGTGCAGGCGGTGGTAATCCTTGGGGGAGAGGTACAGGTTTGCGAAGCTGCCATGGCGAAACTGATCGGCCAGTGCCGCGTCGCCGCCAACGAGCTGCGTCGTGGTGAAACGATGCCCCTTCGCTTGCAGGATGTGATGATCATCGATCGAGCCGAACTGGCTGATCGCGCCGTCGACCGGACAGACGAAGTCGGCAGCCGCGACCGCGCGCGAACCCGCTTTGAGGGGACGGGTGAAGAAGTCGTTGAAGCTCTTGTAGCTGCCGATGTCGGCATCCGCGGCTTCGCTCATGTCGACGGAATATTTGCCGACGAACCAGCGGATGAGCTGCGTTGTCATCGCACCGCCATGCGCCCTGGCGACGCGACCTGCGAACGTGGTGAGAAACTGCTTCGGCAGCATATATTGAAGCAGGACCGGCAGGCGATCGGACATTGGAACCTCGAGACGTCGATACCATCCCTTTAGGGCATGAACCGTCAGGTCGACCTATGGAATGCGTGCTGGATGATGGCGGGCGATCGATTGGGGGTCTTCGCGACGCGTGTTATGCCGAAAAGCGTCGGTGTGCGGAAGCCGCACGTATGTCCGCCTAATGTGCCGCCCACCGAATAGCGTTGGTGAGAATGAGGCGGTAATTCGGGTCTTTATACGCATCCGGTGTGTGGCCGAGCGCCGAGTAAAAGACGCGCCCTTTGGTTGACGGATTGACCCAGACGATCGGATGCACGCCCATCGTCAGTTTCGCGCCGGGACGGTAACTTGCCTCGTCGATCCTCGCGAGAACGGTCATTCCTCGAGCTGCGGGATTCACATCGAACGAATACCACTCGTCTACGGGCGACCAGGGCAGCGTTACGCCAGCCATGACAGGGTGATCGGGTTGTTCGACGACGATCCGGGCCGGCTGCAGCTGATCGGTGCCGCCGGGGTGGCCGATGAACGTGGTGCCGATCACCGTGTCCTTGTACCAGGACGCGGTGTGACTGTTGTCGCCGGCCGCGTGTAACGCCACGACGCCACCACCCCGCGCGACGAAGCGGGCAAATGCGGCGCGCTGATCGTCCGTAAGGAAGTCGCCACTGGCGCTATTGAGGACAACGACGGAAAAGCGGCGCAGTTGATCGTCGTTGAAGATTGCGGCGTTTTCGGTGGTGTAGCTCGCGCGGCCCAGACGTTTTGCGATATCGGCAAGTACGGCGTTTGAACTCGGGATATGCTCGATGTGCCGCCAGCCATTGGTCTTCGACACGATCAAAACCGCACCACGCAAGCCCTTCGGGACCGCGGGTGCAGCGGTATCGTACGTCGGCGTCGGCCGATGGGGATCAGGCGCTGCCTGAGCCATGGTCAACAGGGCCACCAACGCCAGCATTTTGTACATCACACGATCTCCCGCGCCGAAAGATGGCCGTTGCATCAGCGCCGCGAGCATACACCTGCGAAGTTGATCAATTAAAAGCAAAATCGGAAGCGGCAGAACCGCCGCGTGAACCGGCGGCCGGTGGCGATAATGCGGAAACCTGTGGTGAATGATCGGTAGGGGGTCGATCGTCACGGACGTGGTTGACGGGTCGACCTTGACGTTGGGCGTGCAGCTCTTGCCATGTCAGATCGAATTGCTGCAGATACTTGTGCAGGCGATCGGCATCGTTGGACGACACGCGCTTTGGCCAGTGACGCTGCGAACAGCGAGCGGCTGCAGCGGCAGGTATTCACGATCTGGGAGAATTGGACGCGGTCGAACAGGTCAAGCGCGGCGACGCGGTCCGGCGGCACGAGGCCGCCAGCCGTCGTCCGCCGCCGGTCCTGCGTCGGTGAGCTCGCTTTGCTTGTGCCCGGGACGGAGGCACTTGCCCTAATCTGCCGCATGGGTGGACCACCGGAGGCGCGGCAAGGCGCTGTTATGGTGGTCTGGATGTCACGTGAGCGGCGATCGATCCTGCCGCGGCCTGCGTGGCGAGAAGCCCCTATCGAGCAGCGTGCAACGTCGGCGCGTGACTGGAAGGTGGCGCCTGGACCGGCAGGTTGCCGATGATCCGCGCCGCCATCGCGCGACCGTTGTCCGAGAACCACACCGCCGGGTCCTCTTGGCTCACCGCCTGATCGTCGCTCAGTCGGTCGCTGAGGATCACATCCTCATAGTCGACGAAATGCGATCCGACGGTGGCGTAGAAGGCGCGCACGACGGGCAGGCGGTCGGCGTGCGCGGACGGCAAAACGATGGCGAGGCGGTTGGAGCGCAGGCGCAGCAGCTTGCCGGGTGGAAACACCGCGATGCTGCGCATGAACCGGAACAGCAGATCCTGATCGAAATGCCCATCCAGACCGGCCATCTCGGTGATCGCATCGATCGGCGACATGCCCTTCTTGTAGGGGCGGTCCGAGGTCATCGCATCATAGACGTCGCAGATCGCCGCCATTCTGGCAGCGGGCGTGATCTGGTCGCCGGAAAGCCCGAAGGGATAGCCCGAGCCATCGATCCGTTCGTGATGATGCAGGCAGATATCGAGCGCGACGGCGGGCAGGCCGGTTTCCGCCGACAGGATCGCGTGGCCGAGTTCGGGATGCAGGGCGATGTGCGCACGTTCCGCATCGGTCAGCGGGCCGACCTTTTGCAGGACGGCATCGTCGATCTGCAGCTTGCCGATATCGTGCAGCAGGCCCGCGATACCATAATCCTGCACCGCTTCCGGCGATGCTCCAATCTCCCGCGCCAGGCTGATGAGCAGCGCACAGACGGCAACGGAATGCGTGTAGGTGCCATCGTCCTTCGCCTTCAACCGGGTAACGCTGGCGAAGGCTGCGCTGTTCTGTTCGAGCGTATCGGCGATGTCGCGGACGACGCCGATGATCTGGGGCGCCGCGATCTCCCGGCCCAGGCGGCAATCCTCGAACAGCGCCTTCACCACCTTCGTCGATCGCTGCGCCAGCGCTGCTGCGCGCGCCTTGTCGGCCTTGCCGAAAGCGGCCGGCGGGACGATGCGCCTTGGCGCGGGTCGCGGTGGCAGGGGCTTCGTCGGCACGGAAGAGATGTCGTGCCATCGCGAAGACGTTTTGGGGACGATCGCCACTATTTCCTTCCGCCCCTCAGGCGTCTGGTCGCCGGCGATGACCGGGGTCACACCGCGTGCGGGATCGATCACGATACTGGCGCGACTGTGCCGTATCTTGACGAGCTCGTCCTGCGTCGTGACGATGAAATTCGCGCGCCAGAACGGGTGGGACAGCCAGTTCCCCTCAAAGCCGCACACGTACATTCCCAGGCAGGCGTCTTCAGGCTTTACGATCATATGCAGGCCACTCGATTTCCACGACCGGCGCGCTACCTGCCGGCCTATGTAACCGTTATGGACATAAATTCCTAATATAAGTTGCACCCATAATGGATTTTTTCAAAGGGTTCTTCGAATATGCGGCGGCTGTGCTGCCTTGCTCCGGCAGCGCGCCTCGTACGAAGGCAATGCGCACGCCTTCCGGTTTGTGTGAGAGTTCAGCAAACCATTTCGCCTGGATAAGAAATAGGGATACATTGGCTGAATGATCTAGCTCATCCGGTCACGCCGCCATAACTCCTTGTAACAGGGTGGGACTATCGAAGAGCTTATCCGTCGCGGAGTTTCACTACAGTACATCGCCATGATCGGTGTTACCGCTCCGGCGGTGGATGACGATCACTATCGTGTCGGAATCCCTGGCTAGCGTGACTGGCCGACGATATGGACGCCGAGGAGATCACCACAATTACGAAGGGCTGAGCAGGCGGGTGGCTGATTCGGGTAAGGTAAAACCGACTGATCGACTCGCCGAGCTGGTACGCAATCATCGATCGCTGCTGGCGCGTTTTTTCGCGCGTCATGCTCCGGATCAAAGCGAAGTGCCCGACCTCGTTCAGGATGTTTTCCTGAAGCTGAGCAAGTCCGTCGTTCCCGCAACCCTCGAAAGCCCCAAAGGATATGTGATTTCGGTCGCCCGGTCGGTGTTGATCGATCATCATCGGCGTCGCGGCGTACGGCACGTCTCCGATCATGCCGATCTGGACGATATCGAATTGGAAAGCACAGAATTATCGGTAGACCGGGTGCTCGACAGCAAGGCCATGGCCGCGCGGATGGAAGAGGCGCTGCTCCAACTGCCGGAACGCACGCGGGACGTGTTCGCGTTGAAGACTCTGCGAGGAATGAAGATGGCCGAAGTCGCCCGAACGATGCAGATATCGCTGAGTTCGGTGGAGAAGCATCATGCGCGCGCATTGAGCCATCTTGCCACCCGGCTCGCGGAGTTCCGTTGATGACCCGGGAGCAACTTGAGCAAGCCGCGTGGTGGTACGCCCGATTGAACGACGTGGCCGACGGCCCCGCCCGCGCGGCCGCGGATGCCGGATTCGGGGCGTGGTACAGCGCTGGCGACGCCCATCAGCAGGCCTATGCCGCGATCGTCGAGGCAGACGGCATCGCCCGAGCCTGTTCCGCGGAACAGGTGTCGCAGGATCTGGGCGATGCCGCGCTTTGGCGTGCCGCCAACCGTCGCCGTCGTCGCCGTCACGTCGCGATCGCCGGACTGTGCGGTGCGATCGTGGTGATGCCCGTCGCGGCACTGACGATACGTCACTTCACGCAGCCGGCACCCGTAGTAGTCGCCGCACCGCCGCGCGTGTTCTCGACCGCAACAGGCGAGCGCAAAACGTTCGCCATCGACGCGCCTGTGGATGTGATGCTGGATACGGCGAGCCGGGTCACGGTCGAGGGAACGACATTGACGATCCAAGGGCAAGCGTATGTCAGCACGACGGGCAAGCCGATCCGGCTAAGGGTTCCGGGTGGCGTCATCCGGCTGCGGTCGGGCGGGCTGAATGTGAGGAAGACGGCAACCGGGGTCACGGTCTTTGCCGATGACGCCTCTCTGAGCGCCGACTATGATCCGGAGACGGCGGCTTCCGTACGACTGCAACCCGGTCGTTTGCTGACGCTGGCGAACGATCGGGTGCGCATCACCGTGCCTGCGGATGCCGGGGCGATCGTCGGATGGCGCGATGGCTGGCTGTTGTTCGACGACGTTCCGCTCGCCCGCGCGGTCGCCGAGGTCAATCGCTACCGGCGGGTTCCGATCCGCATCTCGCCCGATGTAAGCGACTGGCGGATCAGCGGATCGTTCCGCGCAGACCAGAGCGCCAGCTTCCTCGACGCCGTCGCCAGTTCCCTGCCCGCCGCGCTCGTCCGACCGGGCGATGCGCCGTCGATTTCGGCCCATCACACAAAACACTAAAATAAGTTAGTCCTACTATTACGGGTTTCAGCGCCCGCCACGTCTTCACTCATACTCGGCTCGGCACAGATCGGAGCGGAGCATGGGAGCAGGGAGGGTGACGCGCCTGATGGGCAAGCTGCTGGGCATGACGGGTCTACTGACGGTCGCGGCCGTCGATAAGGCAACGGCCCAGCGTGCGTCGCAGGCCTTGCCGCAGCCGTTCTCACGCGTCCGGCAGCTTCCGCGGTTGCTCCGCATTCCGCAAACGAACCTGGTCGATGCCTTGCGGACGTTCTCGCGCCAGACCGGGCGCTCGGTCGGCTTTGCCCCGAAACTGGTTCGCAACAAGCTGGGAACGGCACTCGACGGCCGGTTCGATCCCGATCTGGGCCTTGCCCGCCTGCTGACGGGCACCGGGCTGACATTCCGGGCGATCGACGGGGGCTATGTGCTGGCCGCGGCGTCCGCGGACAGGCCCGTGCCGATCGTCGCACGCGCGCTGGTCGCGCATAACGACACCGTCGATATCGTCATTGTCGGGACGCGCCTCGACCGGGGCGAGGCGACCGAGGTCAAGCGCCGGTCGCTGCAATCGGTCAGCGGCCTCAGCGACGCAGACATTCGCAAGGTCGCCGACACGTCGCTGGCCGACGTGTTGCGGCGCGTCCCAGGGGTGCAATCGTCCGTGCGTGCCGCGGGCGCTCTGATCACGGTCAGGGGTCTGAGCCAGACGGAATATCGTCTCAACGGCCGCAATCTGACGAGCACGTTGTTCCGCGGCTTCGACATCGCGGCCCTGCCATCCGACATCGTCTCCAGCATCGATGTCTACAAGACGCCATCTGCCAGCCAGATCGAGGGCGGGATCGGCGGCGTTGTCGATTTCCAAACGCGTCGCCCGTTCGACGCCGCGACGCCGGAGGCGACGGCGACCGTCAAGGGTGTGTACGGCGATCTGGACGGCCGGGTCCGCCCCTATGTTTCGGGACATGTCAGCGGGCGGTGGACAACGAGCGCGGGCGAGATCGGTCTGTTGATCGGTGCCAGCCACCAGTCCCAGGATGTCGCGGGCGACATCTTCCGCATCGACACCAACGCGTTGCGGCCGATCGAAACCGGTCAAATCGTCGATGCGCCGGTCGACGCGATCAAGCGATATCTCCGCGGCACGAAGACCCTGGATGCAGTCTATGCGTCGGCGCAATGGCGACCGGCGACGACATTCGAGATCACCGGCGACGTTCTCTACAATCGCAGCACGCTGGACTTCACGACGACATCGCTGCTGGCGTCGCTGGTTGATGGCGTGGCGAGCGGCCCCTTCGATCTGCATCCCGATACGATGGCGGTGCGCAGCGGCCGCTGGACTGCAGTGCCGCTGGAGTCGAGTACGACCTATGGGCAAGGTTATTTCGAAACCCGCCAATATGGCCTGAGCGGGCGCTACGAACGCGGTCCGCTCAGCCTGCTGGTCAATGTTGCGAACACCGCGACCCGCTTTCGATATCGCGCGCCCACCGCCACGCTGGGCGCCTCGGCGCCGCAGCTCGACTATGGCATCGACCGCGACCTGCCGCGATTCACGGTGTCGGGTATCGATCCGACCAGGACCGACACCTGGCGCCTCGCCGCCTACAGCGAATTCGATGTTGGTGACAATAATCGGGAAACGAACGTTCGGCTGGACGGCGTCCACGCGTTCGACGGGACGATCAAGGCGCTGAAATTCGGCGGACGCTTCGCCCGGCGGAACGTCGATCGTAATTCAGGCCTGACGCTGGCGGACGTATCCGCCGGTACGGTTACGATGGCCGGCGACAATTTCACCGGGACCGGGCTCGATCGATTGTTCACGTCGGCCTATCCGCAGGCGCAGTGGATCGCCCCCACTAGGCAGGCACTTGCGGTCGAACGGCTGGGCACATTGCGCAGCGTGTTCGGGCTTCAGTCCGGCGCGCCAGCGTTCGATCCCGAATCTGGCTTTCGGGCGCGGGAGACGATCACCAACGCCTATGTCGAGGCGACCTTCGGCATGGCTGCGGGAGGCATGCCGATCGATGGCAATGCGGGGCTTCGCTATGCCGCCACGCATCTGTCGATCGGCAGCCCGCCGATGGTGTCGGGCGCCATCCCGGACTTCGATCGCTCGTATGACCATTGGTTACCCAGCATCAACCTGCGGGCGGAGCTCGATCGCCGCCTTTATTTGCGTCTGGCGTGGTCGCGGCAGATCACGCGCCCGTCGTTCACGCTGCTGTCGCCGACTGTAATACTCGACTTCGTGAATGCCGTCGGAGACGCCGGTAATCCGCGCCTCGATGCACTGCGCGCATCGCAATATGACGCGGCGCTGGAATGGTATTCCGCCAACGGCGGCAACGTGTACGCCGCAGCCTTCTACAAGCAGGTGCAGGGCTTCATTCGCACGCAGGCGGCAGCGGAGCAGATCGACGGACGATCATTCCTCATCAGCCGGCCCGTGAACTTGGATAGCGGCTGGATCGGCGGCGTCGAGCTTGGTTTTACGCAAGCCTTGCGCTTCATGCCCGGGCTGCTGGCCGGACTGGGATTACAGGCGAGCTATACCCGCATCGGCAGCTTCACGCAGGACAATGGCGCAGGCTTTCGCGTGCCGCTGGAGCAGATGTCGCGCCACAATCACATGGTCGGCGTGACTTACGATCGCGCTGGCGTTTCGGCCGGCGTGACTTGGATCTGGCGCAGTCGCATTGTGGAGCTGTCGCGCGGCGATGCGCTCGGCCGGCCACTTTTCCGCAACCCTTTCGGGCAGCTGGACGCCACCTTCGCCGTGCCCGTGACGGCGCGGATCAGCCTGACCGCGAGCGCACTCAACGTGCTGCAACGACGGACGCAGGAGTATTTCCAGGATCGCCGGTTCATCAATCAGACGTTCGACGAAAGCCGACGATTTTTCGTTGGTGCCAGCGTCGGGTTGGGAAAGCGACGATGACCGCCATGCGCCATGATCGCGAGCCACATCCTGCCTGAGCGGCGGGGGGGCGATCACCGCCAGATACGAAGAACATAACACGATGCGCAGCATCGAAGGGGAGGGCTTTATGAAAACGAATCGCTATGATCACTGGCTTTACAATGGCCTGATGATGTCCGCCGCCGGTCTGGCCGCTATCGGCAGCGCGCAGGCGCAAACGACCGGCGCGGAGAAGAAGGACGAGCCGGTCGCACAGAGCGAGCCGGCGGTTCCCGCGGAATCGGACGTCGCGGATATCGTCGTCACCGGCCAGCGACTGGGCTTCAGCACGACCAGCCAGATCAAGCGCGATGCGCCACAGTCCGTCAGCGTGCTGACGACGAGCGACCTGCGCAACATTCCCGATACCATTCTGATCGACATCGTCCGGCGTGTACCGGGCATGCAGGTGTCGCAGGGCGGCGGCGGCGGCATCGTATCGATCCGCGGTCTCAGCCAGACGGAAAATCGCCTGAACGGCCGCAATTTTCCTAGCGGTATCGGTCGCAATTTCGATATCGCCACCCTTCCCGGTGACCTGGTATCCGGCGTCGCGGTCTACAAGACGCCGACGGCCGATCAGATCGAGGGCGGCATCGCCGGCATCGTCGACTTCCGCAGCCGCCGTCCGTTCGACTTCGACGGGTTCGCCGCGTCCGCTACGGTCAAGGGCGTTCATACCAATCTGGACGGCAAGATCGATCCGATCGTGTCGGGCTATGCGTCCAATCGCTGGGATACCGGCATGGGCGACATCGGCGTCCTGGTCGGCGGCAGCTTCCAGCGGCAGCGCAATGCGCTCGATCTGCTGACCACCAACGGCAACAGGCTCCAGACCGGCCCGGGCGGCACCAACATCGATGCGCCCACATCGGTGTACAAGCGATATTTCTTCAATAACAAGGAGCTGGCGACGGGGTACGGTTCGCTGCAGTGGCGGCCGAACGATGCGCTCGAGATGGTGGTCGATGTGTTGTACAACAGCACGTCGAACGTCGGCGGTCTGCAGAACCTGAGCGTCGCGCTGACGCAGCCGACCCGCGATCCGGTAACCGGGGTCACCCCGGCGGGTGCAACGGCAACGGGACCGTTCAGCCTCTATCCCAACAGCAACATCTTCCGTTCCGGCAACTATCGCGACGTACCGATCGAGTCGGGGCTCGACCTGTTCGGTGGCAAGCTGGCTGCGTTCCAGGCAGGCTATAACGCCACGTACAAGCAGGAGGCTGCAACGATCAGCTTCGATGCGGCCTATACCCGTTCCACGTTCAGGGGGCCGGGCGGCGGCATCGCGATGACCTCCACTGCGCCGACTGTGGCGTATAACGCCGACGTGACATATCCGTCCTTCGTGATCGGTGGTGTCGATCAGGCCAACCAGAACAGCTACAAGTTCTCGAACTTCTTCGAGTACATCAACCGTGACGAGAGCGACGACATCGCGCTGCGGCTCGACGGCAAGTACGATTTCGACGGAACGCTGCGCAACATTCAGGTCGGTCTGCGCTACGACAGCCGGACCATCGGTCACAGCGGCGGTTCGCGCAACGGACTTGTCCCGGCAACGATCGGCAGCGTGGCATCGAGCCAGCTGAGCGAATTGACCGCCAACGACCTGTACGACAACACCCCGGTCACCCAGCGTCAATGGGCCAGTTTCGGCCCACGTGTGCTGACACGCTATGTCGACCGGACCCGTGGTTTCTTTGGAGTCAGCGGAGACGTTCCCGACAGCCCTGCATCGGCATACAGCGGCAAGGAAAAGGTGATCTCCGCTTACGGCATGGCATCGTTCGCGGTGCCGATCCTGGGCATTCCGGTGGACGGCAACGTTGGCCTTCGCGTGACGCAGACCGATTTCACGCTGAACGGCACGCAGGCGAACACCACGCTGATCGGCGGTGTGCCGACGACCACGCTGGTGCCGCAGACGTCCGGCAGCAACTACGTCAACGTCCTGCCCAGC
The DNA here is from genome assembly GCF_920939475.1 of Sphingomonas sp. Leaf37. Classification (NCBI taxonomy): domain Bacteria; kingdom Pseudomonadati; phylum Pseudomonadota; class Alphaproteobacteria; order Sphingomonadales; family Sphingomonadaceae; genus Sphingomonas; species Sphingomonas sp. Leaf37. The sequence goes on from NZ_CAKLAX010000001.1 coordinate 34,703, forward strand.
GCCAACATGCGCCTGACGCTGGCCCAAAATCTGTTCCTGCGTCTCAGCTATTCCAAGCAGGTATCGCGGCCCGGATTCGCGCAGCTGGCCCCGGTAACCACGCTCAACTTCCAGGATCGTATCGGCTCGTCGGGCAATCCCAACCTGAAGCCGCTGCGCGCCGATCAGCTGGATGCGTCGCTGGAATATTATTTCGGATCGGACAACAGCGTCTACGCCGCCGGCTTCTACAAGGACGTGAGCGGCTTTATCCGGAACGAGACGATCGGCACTGCGGTCGCAGGCTTCCAGGTTACCCGACCGGCCAACGCGATCGATGGATACGTGGCTGGTGCGGAAGTCGGCTACCGGCAAAGCTTCAGCTTCCTGCCGGGACCGTTGTCGGGCCTCGGCGTGCAGGGAAGCTATACATATGTCGATGGCTCCAGGTCGCCCAACGACGCCGGTTACATCGTGCCGTACGAGCAGATCACGCGGCACAACTACCAATTGTCCGGCACTTATCGGAAGTACGGGATCAGCGCGAACGTCAACTGGGTCTGGCGCAGCCTGCTGCTGGAAGCGACCAGCAACGATCCGCGTGGCCGGCCCGATTACCGGACGCCGTTCGGCCAGCTCGATGCCAACCTGACCTATGCATTGACCCCGCGGGTCAACCTGATCGTCAGCGGCGTCAACCTGACGCAGTCGCTGATCCGCCGTTCGTTCGAGGACGACCGCTTCTTCGCGCAGGATGCTCTGGAGAACCGCCGCATCTACGCCGGCTTCCAGATCAAGCTGGGCGGCGGCCTCTAACCGCCGGGGCCACCCGGTCGTTCGCGTCCGGGTGGCCATTTGAAGGACTAGACAGGAATGCGCATGACCGACGACAGCATTGTTTCGCGCCGAACCTTGTTGGCGGGCGCTGCGGCGGCGGGTGGTACAGCGGTGCTGGCCCCCGGGGCGGCTGCAGCGCAGGCATCTGGCGCCAATCCCGCGGGGCTGCGCCTGCTGACATCCGTCGACGGGATCAACACACCGCCGCGCGGGCCGGGGGTGATGAAGTTCAGCTTTGCCAACCCGGAGCCGTCCGTGGCGTTCGGCAATCTGCTGTTCGGCTTTGAAATCATCACGTTCGAGAACAATTACGGCATCGATCCGACGAGGGTGTCGGTCGAGCGAAGCGGCGATACGCTGCGTCTGACCGCGACGGGCCTGACATGGGCCGGGGGACAGCGACGCCGCGAGGGAAAGCTCGTCGCCGCACTGACCCGCGCCGCAGACGGCGCGATCGAATGGACCGTATCCGCCGGCATGGATATTCCGATCAAGGCGGTGAAGACGATCGTGCGTGGATTGCCGCGCGGGCGCGTATCCATGACCGCGGACGACTGGCAGGATCTCGGCGAGGCCGAGCGAGTGTTCGAATATCCCATGCTGACGGGCGGAATGGCGACGCCCTTCATGGCGATCGAGGGCCGCGATGGCCGCGTCTGGGGCTTGTCCGCACTCCAGAAGGAGGTGCGGCCGGCGCGTTTTGCGTTCCTGCCGGGCGCCGACGGGTACAAGATCGAACTGTTGTACGAACAGGCCGGCTGGGACCGGCGCGGCGACGTCACCACTTGCGGCTGGCGCATCGCGCCGGATGCCGACATCGCGGCCGCGGCGCGGCGACATTTCACCTCGGTCGAACAAGCGTGGTCGATCCCCGATCTGGCGAGCAGAACCGATGCGCCCGACTGGATGAAACACATCGCCTGTGTCGTCGCGCTGCACGGCGAACACTGGACCGGCTACGTCTTCAACGATTTTGCGCGGCAGCTCGAAATCCTCCGGTGGATCGCGCGCCAGATCGATCCCGCAACCGTGATGGTCTTCCTGACCGGCTGGGATGCCCGATATTACTGGGACTATCCCGCCTTTGCGACCGGTGCGAAGCCCGGTGGGCAGGCCGGACTGGACCGGCTGGTCACGGAAGGGCGCAAGCTCGGGTTCCGCTTTGCGCTCATGTTCGGCTCGAACGTCGCCAATCCTGCATCGCCGTCCTTCGCCGCGGTTGCCGATGCCCGGCTGGACGATGTCTACGGCGCACCGTTCCCGGCGAATTACGTGGATTGGGACGGCGATCGCAAGGGTGACGGGTCCATGGTCTTCATGAACCTCGCGGTGAAAAGCTGGCGCGACCATCTGGCAGGCCGCATTTCGACGATGATCGACCGGCTGAAGGTCGACGCGTATTTCCTCGATATCTGCGGCTTGTGGGAAAACAATACGCAGGGCGACATGCTGGTCGGCACACGCGATCTGGTGGATCAGCTCGCCCATCGCCATCCCGGCATCCCCGCCGTCGCCGAGATGCAATATGATGCGCTGATGGGATTCATCCCGATGAACCACGTCGCGCGTTACGCACTCTACCCCCGCGCCAACGATGACAAGGTCGCATCCTTCCATCATCTCAGCTGGCCGGCAGCGGGCCGTGGATCGACGGGCGTCCACGAATATGGCTTCAACACCTATCGTCCGGTGACCATCGAGCAGCGGCAGATTCCCACCATCACCTTCGCCGACGACACGTTCGCGACGCAGCGCGATGCCGTGGCGAAGGACATCGCCACCGCGCGTGCCAGATACGCCAAGCGAGGCAATCGAACGTGACGGTGAGGCAGCCTACCACAGTCGGCGATGACGACCTCGCGCCGGATGGCGCCGAGGCCGGCGACCCGGCAGTCATCCCCGAAGCACGCGGCACGGGACGGCGGTTACGCGGAGCCGTCGCCTATCATCTGGGTACCGCGATCGTGTCGGGCGATCATGCCCCGGGCGATGTGCTGATGAGCGAGGCGGACGGATCGGTAGCCCTGAACGTGTCGCGCGGGGTCTATCGGGAGGCGATCCGGACGCTGGTCGCGAAAGGGCTGGTCGCAAGCCGCCCGCGTACCGGAACGGTGGTGCAGCCGCGCCATCGCTGGAACCTGCTCGATCCGGATGTCCTCACCTGGACCTTTTCCGGTCAGCCCGACATGGCGGTCGTGCGCAGCCTGTTCGAATTGCGGGTCATGGTGGAACCGTGGGCGGCATCGATGGCGGCGGAGCGCCGCACGCGTGCCGACATCAAGGCGATGCGGACGGCCCTTGCGGCCATGGCCCGCCACGGGCTCGATCATGTTGCCGGGCAGGCAGCGGACTGCGCGTTCCATGACGCGATCCTGCGGGCGACGGGCAACGATTACCTCGCCGTGCTGACTACCAGCATCGGCACGGCGGTGACCATGACGACACAGTTCAAGCAGCGATCGCGCGCATTGCCGCGCGATCCGATCCCCGAACATCGCCGCGTGCTCGATGCGATCGTCGCGGGGGATGGCGTCGCAGCGGCGGCGGCAATGCACGTTCTGGTCGACAAGGCATTGGAAGACACCCGACAGGCGATGGAATGACGGCGATCTCCGGCAGGGGACTACCCGCCGATCGCGAATATTGGTGCAAACAGCCAAAGGCCGGACATCCGGCAGGAGAGAATGCGATGAGCGATTATCACGACAGCACCACCTGCAGCCATCACTGCGACCCTGCCGCCCAGACCGGGCCGAGCCGTCGCAACCTGCTGCTCGGCGGGGCAGGGGTGGGCGCCCTCGCACTCATTCCCGGGCGTGCCATCGCCGGGAGCGGCGCCATCGATCTCGCGCCCGTCGCGGTGCCCACCGCGTCGACAGTGGGCGAGGACCCGCGCCTGCTGACGCTGTTCGACACCCGGCTGCCCTCCGCCTCCACGGACACGTTGAAGGGTGCGTGGAGCAGCTGGCCGCATCGCGACATGCAGTGGATTGACCTGCGCTGGTCCGAACCGGTCACCGCGTCCCGGGTCGAGGTGTACTGGGCTATCGACGGAAGCGAGGTGTTGTTGCCGCATAGCGCCAGATTGCTGCGCTGGGACGGCGGCAAGTATGTTCCCGTCACGCTGCGTACGTCGCCGACGCTGGGCAAGGACATGTTCGACGGGTTCGACTTCGCGCCCCTCAGCACCGACCGCCTCCGGCTGGAGGTCGAGCCCGCGGCAGGCAAGTCCGCAGGCGTGTTGCGCTGGCGGGTGCTGAGCGCCGGCGCGTTGCCGTCGCTGGCTCCCGCGATCGCCGCGGGGATCGACCGCAGCGTGATCGTCGGTGGCAAGACCTATCTTACCGCCGACGCGCGCTGGGTAAGCCGGGCGCCGGGCGACAGCCTGCGATGGACCAAGGCGAGCGGGCCGGGCACCGTCAGCTTCGCCGATCCCACCGCATCGGACACGCTGGCGGGGTTTTCGGCGCCGGGCGACTATGTGTTGCGGCTGACCGGTAATGCGGGTGCCAAGAACGGTGCATCGACGCTGCACGTCCGCGCCGTCGCGCCGCCGCCTGCCCAGCGTCTCGACGTCGTCTACACCACGCCATGGTCGGTCGATAATCCGATGTGGAACGCGCGGGTGAAGTCGCTGATCGTCAACTGGATTCCCCATTGTGTCGCCTATTGCGAGCGCACCGATCTGCCGACGGGGCAGGGCGGGATCGACAATTTCGTCGAGGCGGCCAAGGCACTGCGCGGCGAACCGCACGGTACGCACAAGGGCTATGTCTTCTCCAACGCCTGGATTTACCAGACCGTCGAGTCGATGTGCCTCGCGCTGATGGTGGATGCGGCCGGCGACACGGAGATCGCACAGGCGCAGGACAAGATGCGCGCGACGCTGGATCGCTGGATCCCGATCATCCTCGCCGCGCAGGAGAGCGATGGTTATCTCCAGACCGCATTCACGCTGGCCGATCGCAAGGAATGGCCACGCCGCTGGTCGCCCGCGCAGCGCGGCAATCACGAAGGTTATGTGGCCGGTTACTTCCTGGAATCGGCGATCAACCACCACACGCTGACGGGCGGCAAGGACCTGCGGCTGTATAATGCCGCCAAGAAGCTGGCGGATTGCTGGGTGGCACATATCGGACCGGACAAGCAGGCCTGGTTCGACGGGCATCAGGAGATGGAGCAGGCGCTGGTCCGCTTTGGCCGGTTCGTCAACGATGTCGAGGGCGGCAAGCGCGGCGACGCCTATGTCCGCCTCGCGCGCTTCCTGCTCGACTCTCGGGAGGGCGGGTCGGAGTACGACCAGAGCCACGTGCCGCCGGTCCGCCAGTATGAAGCGGTCGGCCACGCAGTGCGTGCCGTGTATTTCTATTCCGGCATGGCGGACGTCGCCGCCGAGACCGGCGACATCGATTACCAGAGCGCGGTGATGTCGCTCTGGGACAATATGGTGAACCGCAAATATTACGTCACCGGCGGCGTCGGCAGCGGCGACACCGCGGAAGGGTTCGGGGTCGATTACGCGCTGAAGAACGATGCCTATTGCGAGTCATGCTCCAGCTGCGGCCTCATCTTCTTCCAGTACAAGATGAACCTCGCCTATCACGACGCCAAATACGCCGATCTTCTCGAAGAGACGATGTACAACGCGCTGCTCGGATCGGTCGACATCACGGGCAAGAGCTTTTGCTACACCAATCCGCTCGACGGGACGGAGCGGGCGAAGTGGCATTCGTGCCCGTGCTGCGTCGGCAACATCCCCCGCACGCTGCTGATGGCGCCGACCTGGGCCTACGCCAAGGCCAGCGACGCCCTGTTCGTGAACCTGTTCATCGGCAGCCGCGTCAACGTCGGCAAGGTGGCGGGCACCGAGGTCGAGATGGTGCAGCAGACGGATTATCCGTGGAAGGAAGCCGTGGCGATCACCGTCAACCCGGCGGTACCCAGCCGTTTTGCCGTGCACGTCCGCGTGCCGGACCGCGCGACCAGCACCCTGTACGCGGCGAGCCCCGCCGTGGCCGGCATCAAGCGGCTGTTGGTGAACGGCCAGTCGACCCCGGTCCTGATGGAGAATGGCTATGCGGTCATCCGCCGGGAGTGGAAGGCAGGCGATCGCATCAGCTTCGATGTCCCGCTGGCGGTGCAACGCATCGTGGCAAGCGACAAGATCGCGGTCACCCGCGGGCATGAGGCGTTCCGATACGGTCCGCTCGTCTATGCCGTCGAAAGCATCGACCAGCCCAATATCGATCGACCCGTCGCCGGCCTACCGGTGCCATCATGGCAGCCCGGCCTGTTGGGTGGCATCGTTACGCTGGACGGCAAATGGCAGGATGGCAGCAAGCTGCGCGCCGTGCCCTATTATCAACGGGCCAACCGCAACGGTGGTCCCATCCCCGAATTCCCGCTGGCGGATGGCTCGGTAAGCTATGCGCCGGGCGGATCGTCGCTGGTCGCCACGTCGGTCGTCACCGACGCCCCTGCGCAGACATCGCGCGTGTGGATAACGTCACGACAGAAAACCTGAGCGTAGACGTCGTTGCCGGATGGCCGCCGAACCCATGTGGCAAGCAGCATGCCTTGGGGAGACGTGCCATTCGGATACGGCAGTCGAAACACGATCCGCCGCCGGTTTCAGTCGATCCGACCGCTTCCCCGATGCGGCGCGCGGATCGGCCTCGTGCTGGTCATGACCGCATCAGCACGATCGATGGGGTTGTCGCAGGCGCAATCACGCGTGCGACGACAGGATGACCTGCATGTCATCCCTATCCTGCGCCCCGTGTCCTGCGGACGTGGCGGCGGGACAAGGCGGCGACATCGTTGATCCCCGCCAGTGTCAGGGTCCGCTCGAATTCCGTGCGCAACAGTGTCAGGAGATGATCGACGCCGGGCTCGCCGCCTGCGGCCAGGCCATACAGATAGGGTCGTCCGATCGAGCAGGCGGTGGCGCCCAGGGCGATGGCCTTCACGACGTCCGAGCCGCGTCTGATGCCACCGTCGCAGATCACATCCGGTGCATCGCCGACAGCATGCCGTACCGCTTCGATCTGGTCGATGGGGGCGGGGGCACCGTCCAGCTGACGGCCGCCATGGTTGGAGATCATGACGCCGGTCGCTCCGGATGCGATCGAGCGGCGTGCGTCCTCGGGGGTCATCACGCCCTTGATCGCGAGCGGGCCGTTCCATTCGCGCGCGAGCCATTCGACGTCGCGCCAACCGACCGACCGATCGAATTGACCGCCGATATAGTCGAACAGGCTCATCGGCCCCGATGCCAACGCGTCGATCCTGTGGCTGACGTTGGCAAGATCGAACCTGGAGCCGGTCAACGCCGGCAGCGACCATGAGGGATGGAGCGCGAAGCTGAGCAGCGACCGCAGCGTCAGCTTCGGCGGCAGGGACAGGCCGCTGACCCTGTCGCGTTCGCGATTGCCGGCCACGGGCGTGTCGACCGTCAGCGCGAGGCCGTGATACCCTGCCTCCCGGCAGCGTGCCACGAACTCGGCGGTAAGGCCGCGATCCTTGAAGATGTAGATCTGGAACACCTTCGGGCCGGCAAATGCCTGCGCCAGATCCTCCAGCCGCGTCGTACCCATCGTCGACAGGCTGTAGAGCAGCCCGTGCCGCGCCGCCGCGCGGGCGACGGCGAGTTCGGCCTGTCCGTGGAACATCCGCGTGAGGCCGGTCGGCGACAGCATGAGCGGCCAGCGCGACGGCTGCCCGAAGATACTCGTCTCCGTCCGGATATCTGATACGTCGTTGAGGACGTCGGGAACGATCTCGTAATCCGCGAATGCGGTAACGTTCCGGCGCAGCGACACCTCGTCGTCGGCGCCGCCATCGATATAGTCGAAGATCGGTCGCGGCAGCCGGCGGCGCGCCATCAGACGCAGATCGGCTACGTTGTTCGCACGGCCCAGTCGCGTCATGTCGAAGTCCGGCTCCCCGCCTCGACCGCTTTCAGCGGTCCGCATTCTCGTAGAACATGTCGCTGATCGTCTGATCAAAATGCGCATCCATCAATCGCGCCGCGGCGGCTGGATCGCGATCGGCGATGGCATTGGCGAGATCGCGATGAACCGCTATCACGGCATCGCGCTGGACCGATGTTTCCCGCGTATGCCACGCGCTCGGCACCGCCACCCGCATCAGCTGTTCGAAGGATCGCACGATCTGGTGGAACAGGACATTGCCACCGGCATGGGCGATCGCCTGATGAAAGGCGATGTCGTGGCCGATGAGGGTGCCGAGGTCGTTCTGATGCGTCGCCATGCCTTGTGCGTGGTTCAGGATGACGCGGGCGTCCCCATCGCTGCGATGGTCGGCCGCGAGCGCCGCGGTGCGCAATTCCAGCGTGCGACGGACGTCCCAGACCTGTGCCGTTGTGATTTGCGCGGTGGCGACGGCGTGATCGATCGAGGCGGCCATCACCGATCCGTCGATCGCGCCCACGCGCGCCTTGCGGCCGTTGCCGACATCGATGACCCGAAGCGCGGCCAGCGCGCCGAACGCCTCGCGCATCACCGCGCGGCTGACGCCCATCTGGGTAGCGAAATGTCCTTCGCCAGGCAGGGTGTCGCCGACCTTCATATCCGAATCGCGGATATGGTCGCGGATGCGTCGTACGGCGTGATCGACCAGCGAGCCGGAAACCTGGCCGGACAGGGGGGCGGTCATGCCGCGATCTGCCGGCTGCGGAATTGCGTCGGCGCCTGACCGAAGCGGCGTGAGAAGGCGCGGGTGAAGCTGGCGTTGTTGAGATAGCCGCAGCGATAGCCGATCGACGATACCGGCAGATCGGTCGCCAGCAGCAGATCGCGCGCGCCGCCCAGCCGGCGGTCGGCGATCGCGTCGGCGACGCTCATGGCGAACACCGAACGGAACCCGCGGGTCAGCTTGGCGCGATTGAGGCCGCAGGCACGCGAGATCGAATCGAGCGTCAGCTTTTCGTGCCAGCGTTCGTCGATCAGACGGCGGGCGTCGGCGATTCGCTGCGCCTCGGCCGCGGACAAGGCGCCGGCGCCGTCGGCGGGGATCAGGGTGGCGTCGCCGAGCCGCTCGAAGGTCACGCAGAGCAATTCGATGCACTTGGCGACGCGCAGGGTCGTGGCGGCGTTGCCCGGGAGGCGCGCCTGCTGGATCGCCAGCGCGATGGCGCGCAGATCGCTGGGAAGATGCCACGCACTGGCATGGTCGGGCGCACCGCCGAAGATACGCGCGCACGCCTGCGCGGTGACGACGAAGACGAGGTCGGCCGGGACCAGTTCCACAGTCCGCGGTTCGGGATGAAAGGCGAAGGTCGCCGGTGCGAAGCGATAGCCGAAGGCGACCGTATCGGCTGGCCATTCCCCAGCGGGTAACGGACCGTCACCGGTGAAGGCCAGCATTTCCGGCGATACGTCGATCCGCGCTTTCATCCGTCCTCACCTTTATGTCGTTGCAGGCAAGATGAACCTGTCCGATAGCTTAAGCAAGAGCTTTCAGATAGGTTCTGCCAGAGCGGATGACGGCGCGCGGCGCATCGCGAAGAAGAAGGCGATCAACGAGAGTGCGCTGGTGACGGCCCCGACCGTGGCAAGCCCCTGATCAAGGTGCGATTCGCCGCCGAACAGGCTGCTCGCCGCGGCGACCAGGGTCGGCGCGAGGCCGAAGCCGATCAGCCCGGCGATGGCGATGAACGCGCCGATGCACAGGCCGCGAAGCTCGTTGGGGATCAGTACCGTGAGCGCGACCGAGGTGACGACACCGGTGATAGAACCGCACAGGATCAGCGTGCCGAGCGCGACGGCGAAGACCGGCACCGATGGCGCGATCGGGAACAGCGCGGCGGGGATGCCGATCGCGGCGGCAACCACCGCGCCGATCAGCAGGCCGCCCTGACGACCGCTCTTCTGCCCCCAATCGGCGGAGAAGCCACCGACGATCGCGCCGAGCAGGCCGGCGACGAAGATCAGCGGTCCCATCCAGCCGGCGAATTGATCGGGCTGCAGTCCGAAGCTGCGCGACAGCACCGGCGCGGCCCAGATCGCTGCGGCGGCATCGGCCATGACCACGCTGACCTGGCCCATGAACAGCGGGATCAGGAAGGCGCGTCGTGCCCAGAGTTCGGCGGTGACGATGCGGAAAGGTGCATGTGTGCTTGCCGCGACTTCGCGGCGGGCGGGTTCGCGAAGAAGGAAAAGCGGGATCACGAATATTGCACCGAGGATCGCGAGCGCGAGGTGGGCGCTGCGCCACGGTGTCGCCTGCCAGAACCAGTCGGGCGCGCCGCCATGCACGAAGATGCCGAACAACGCGCCGGTGAGGCCGAAGGCGAGCGCCTGACCCAGCGACTTGCCGAGGTTGACGATCAGCAACGCCCGTCCGCGCTGCGCCGGCGCGCACAGGTCGGCGCAGAGTGAGAGGGCGGCGGTGAGCGCGCCAGTGGTGCCGATCCCGGTCAGCATGCGCGCGACGAACAGTAGCAAGACGCTTTGCGCAAATGCGGTGAGCAATGTGCCGAGGACGAACGTCGCGACCAGCAGCAGCATGATGCGGACGCGATTGTGGCGATCGACCCAGATGCCGATCGGGATCGAAAATAGCGCGAGCGGCAAGGCGGCGCTGAGGCCCTGGATCAAGCTGAGGGTATAGTCGCTGAGGTGCAGTTCGGCCTTCGCGCCTTCCTGCACGGTGCCGAACGACGCCATCATGGTGAAGCCGATCGCCATCGCCAGCGCGAGCGCGAGCAGCGGCGGGAGCGAGCGGGCGAAGGGACGGGTGTCGGACATGATGGTTCCTCGTGGGGGAGGGGGGCGGAAAGATCGCGTGTCGTCCTCACCCTCCCGCGGCTACGCCGCTCCTTCCCTCTCCCGACGGGAGAGGGAGAGACGCCGAAGGCGGCGAAGGGTGAGGGCAGGGCAGGCCGGCGTTACAGGCTGAAGATCTTGCCGGGGTTGAACAGGTCTTTCGGGTCCATCGCCCGCTTCAGCGTGCGCATCACGTCGACGGCGTCGCCGAGTTCCTCGACCAGCCATTCCTGCTTACCAATACCGATCCCGTGTTCGCCGGTGCAGGTGCCGTCCATCGCCAGCGCACGGGCGACGAGGCGGCGGTTGATCGCCTGTACCTCCGCCAGTTCGTCCGCCGAGGCCGGGTCCATCGCGAAGATGACGTGGAAATTGCCGTCGCCGACATGGCCGAGGATCGTCGCGGGGACGCTCGCGGTCGCAAGGTCCGCCTTGGTCGCGGTGATGCATTCGGGCAGGCGGCTGATCGGCACGCAGACGTCGGTCGCCCAGCCGACTGCACCGGGGCGCAGCGCGACGGCGGCGTAATAAGCCTCATGCCGCGCCTTCCACAGCTTCGCGCGCTCTTCGGGCCGGTTGGACCAATCGAAGGTGCCGCCGCCGTTCTCTGCGGCGAGCATGCTGACCATCTCGACCTGTTCGGCGACGCTGCCGGGCGATCCGTGAAATTCGAAGAACAGCGTCGTTACCTCCGGCAGCGAGAGCTTCGACCATGCGTTCACGGCCCGGATCTGCATGTCGTCGAGGATTTCCACGCGCGCGAGCGGCACGCCCGACTGGATCGACTGGACGACGGTGTTGACCGCGCCTTCCAGTGTTTCGAACCCGCAGACCGCAGCCGAGATCGTCTCGGGGATCGGATGCAGCCGTAGCGTCACTTCGGTGATGATGCCGAGCGTTCCCTCGCTGCCGACGTAGAGGCGGGTCAGGTCGTAGCCCGCCGCCGATTTGCGCGCGCGGCGGGCGGTGGTGATGACAGTGCCGTCGGGAGTGACGACCTTGAGGCTCAGCACCGCCTCGCGCATCGTACCGTAACGGACCGCGTTGGTGCCGCTGGCGCGGGTGGAGGCCATGCCGCCGATCGTCGCATTGGCGCCGGGATCGATCGGAAAGAACAGGCCGGTGTCGCGCAGATGTTCGTTCAGTTGCTCGCGCCGGCACCCAGCCTGAACGACGCAGTCGAAATCCTCCGGGTTGACCGCGACGATCTGGTCCATCTGGCCTAGGTTGACGCTGACCCCGCCGCGCACCGGCACCGCGTTGCCCTCGATCGAGGTGCCGGCGCCGAAGGGTACGATCGGCACGTTGGCGGCGACGCACAGCTTCACCAGATCGACGACGTCCTCCGTCGACCGTGCGAACACGACCGCGTCGGGCAGCACGACGTCGAAATGCGCCTCGTTCGACCCGTGCTGTTCCAGCATCGATGCCGACATGTTGAGGCTGGCGCCGAACCGTTCGCGAAGCCGTCCGACGAACGCCGGGTCCAGTTCCGCACGGATGAAGGACGTCTCGATATGCATGTGATCAAAACCTGAAGCCGAGGCGGGCGCCGATGCGGCGCCGATCGCCGATGATGCCGAGGTCGGACGCGGGCAGCCCGGCGAGCTGCAACGTCGTCTTTTCGATGTAAGCGTCGAAATAATCCTTCTGGAGCAGGTTGTTGGCGAAGATCGCCAGCTCCAGCGGGCCGCTGCGGTACGTGATCGCGGTGTTGACCAGCGCATAGCCTTTCAGGATCGTCGGCGTCGTCTCGTTGAGCGTGCCGGCAAGGCGGCTGCCCTTGAAGGTGACGCCGCCGGTCAGCATCAGGCTGTCGGTGTTGCCGATCGGGATGGTGTAATCGCTGTACAGATTGCCGGACCAGTCGGGCTGGAAGGTCAGCCGATCCGACGACAGCCGGCGTCCCGTCACCAGCGTGTAGGGCGAGGAATCGGTCAGGCGGGCGTGGACGTAGGTGACACTGCCGTTGATCGACCAGTTGCTGACCGGGCGGAGCGTCGCTTCCAGTTCGGCGCCATAGCTTTCTATATCGCCGGAATTGAGGTCGACGGTGACGAGGCCGCCACCCGCTGCGGGAGCGATCGAGTTGAGGCCGATATAGTCGCTATAATCGTTGTAGAAGACGTCGCCCGACAGGCTGAACTTGCGATCGGGCGAGACGTATTTGGTGCCGACCTCGTACGTCCAGGCACTGTCGCCCTTGTACTGGCGAATCGGTGCGGTCGGCGCGTTGAAGCCGCCGCCGCGATAGCCGCGCGCGACCGAGGCATAGGTCATCAGCTGGCTCGACCAGTGCCGGGTGACCGACAGGCGCGGCTGGACCTGATCGGATTTCAGCTGCGCGGTGGTGACGGTGGTCGGCAGCGTCGCCGCACCGACGCTGATCGACACGTTGCCGTCGGCGCGGCGATCCTCGTGATCGTACCGCAGGCCCAGCGCGACCTCCCATGCGGTGCTCGGCTTCCAGAACAGCGTGCCGAACGCGGCATATGTGTCCGCCTTGGTCGCATTGTTGGTCAGCCGCGTCAGGTTGGCGGGAAGAATGCGGGTGCGATCGAACGCGCCGGTTTCCTCGCGGCTGTAGAACAGGCCGATCAGTGAGCTGAGCGTGGTGCCGATCTCGGTATCGAGCCGGGTCTCGACGGTCTTGGTGCGGAGCTTGTCGGTGCCGTTCGCGCGCGCGAGATCGACGGGGCCGAAGTCGGCGTCGGTGTTGGGCGACACGCCGTTGCGCGCATCATACGACCCGACGAACGTGAACTTGGAGTTGATCGCGTCGATCGGTGTTTCCAACCGGGCGTTGACGCCGCGATAGCGATATTCGACGCGGCTCGGCACGTTGAACTGGACGCTGCGCGAATAATTGGTCGGCCCGGTGACGCGGGCATAGGGCGTGTTGGCGCCCTTCACCCAGTCGTAATAGCCGTTGATCGTCAGCACGACATCGCCGGTCGGCACGAAGCGGATCGTGCCGTTCAGGGAGTCGGTCTTGAACGGGCTGGCGTCGATGCCGAGCAGGGTGTTGCGGAGGAACCCGTCCTGCTGGCGGTGGCCGGCGGCGAGGCGGACCTGAAGCACGTCCTTGATGATCGGACCGCTGACCGAGGCGGAGGCGAGGAAGCTGTCGTCCGGGCCGGCGAAGCTGAAGTTGCCGCGCGCCTCGACCTCGTTCGAGGGCTGGCGGGTGATGACGTTGATCGCGCCGCCCAGCGTGTTCTTGCCATAGAGCGTACCCTGCGGCCCGCGCAGCACCTCGATCCGGTCGATGTCGAGCAGCGGGTTGTTCAAATAGGACGTGTTTGGCTGGTAGATGCCGTTGATGAACAGGCCGACGCCGGGCTGCACCGACTGGACCAACGTGACGCCGACGCCGCGGATCGAGACGAAGGCGCGGCCCGACCCGTCGCTGGTAATATTGAGGCCGGGCGTGAGGGTGGCGGCTTCGCGTACCGAATTGATGCCGCGCTCGGTCAGCGTATTGCCGCTGATTGCGGTGGCGGCGATCGGCACGTCGAGCAGCGTTTCGGCGCGCTTGCGGGCGGTGACGACGATCTCCTGATCGCCGGTCTGCGGGGCGGGACCGGTGGCCTTGCCGGGTGCTGTATCGGTGGCGTCGGGGGCTTCCGCGACCTGCGCATGGGTGACGGCAGGCAGGGCCAAAGCTAGCGCGGTGGAGGCGGCGAACAGGGTACGAAGGCGCATCTTTAATCCTCTCTACGGCCGGTGAGTCTTCGCCCACCTGTCAGAAAGGTTGTGCGCCCCTTTGAACCTATCGGAAAGGTTCGGCGGCTTTGCCGATCGGCATTTCGAGTGTACCGATCACCAGCAGGTATAGCCGCCGTCCGCGAGTACGATGCTGCCGGTCATCAGGCTGGCCGCGTCGGAGCTGAGGAAGTGGACGATCGACGCGACCTCTTCGGGTTCACCGAGCCGGCCCTGCGGGGTGCCGTCGATCCAGCGCCTGTACATCTCGCCGCTCTTGTCGGCGAAGGCGTTGAGCGGGGTGGCGATATAGGTCGGCGCGACGGCGTTGACGCGCACGCCGCGCGCTGCCCATTCGGCGGCGAGGCTTTTGGTCAGCTGGTGCACCGCGGCCTTGCTGGCGTTGTAATAGCTCTGCGGTTGCGGGCGGTTGACGATGACGCCGGACATCGAGCCGATGTTGACGATGCTGCCCCGGCCGCGGGCGAGCATGTGACGACCGAAGGCGCGGGCGCACCAGAAGGTGCCGTTGAGATTGACGTCGAGGACATTGAGCCAATGTTCGTCCGCGACATTCTCGGCTGCGGTTTCGCTACGCGCAATACCGGCGTTGTTGACCAATATGTCGACGGCGCCGACGGCATCGGCGACCTGCGTCACGCGGGCGCTGTCGGTGACGTCGAGGATGACGCCGTCGACGCGATGCCCCTTCGCCTTCAGCGACTCCATCGCCTGGCCGATCGCGTCGGAATCACGATCGGCGATGGTGACGTGCGCGCCGGCCTCGGCCAGCGCATCGGCGCAGGCATAGCCGATGCCCTGCGCGCCGCCGGTGACGAAGGCGGTGCGCCCGTCGAGGCGCAGGCGGTCGAAATACATGGTCGGTTCCGATTCAGGGGAGGAAGGCGGCGGCAGGCATCTTTGGCTCGGCCACCGCTTCGCCGGCGGCAAGCCTGTAGAGCGTGCGCGTCTCGCGATCGAACGGCGCCCATGGCAGCGATCCGTCGCGGGCGAACTGCACCCAGATCGCGTGGATGCGGGTGGCGAGATCCTGCGGCGGGGCAGTGCCGCACAGGCCCTCTTCACCCGTACAGGTGGCGAGGCTATCGAACACGAACGGCAGCTCCATGCCATGCGACGCGCCGAGCTGCCCACGCCAGCGCGGCGATCGCCATTCGAATTCGTACATATGCGTGCGGCCGCGATGTTCCTCGGCGAAGCGGCGGGCGGGCCAGCGGAAGACGAGGTCGGACATCGCATCGGTCAGCGCCTGACCCGCGCTTTTGCCGCGACCCATGCCATATGCCTTGAGCACTGCCCATGCCCGCGGCTGCGATTTGCGGAGCACGAACCACGCGAGCAGCTTGCCCAGCTTGTCGCGCGCACCGCTGGGGATGAGGTAGAGGTTCATCTCCTCGGCATTGCTGCCGATCAGCAGTTGCACCTCGGCGCCGGCTCCCTGTTTCAGCGCCTCGAGCGGTTCCAGCGGCAGCACGTCGTCGCCGTGCACGGGGACGAAACGGCTGATCCCGAATACCGGTTCGCGGCCGTCGGCCCCGCGCAGGTCGAGCCGCGTGGTGGGGAGCGACACCTGTTCCACCGCATCCAGCAAGGCATCGCCCGGCAGTACGCTGTCGTAGCCGGCGCGGTCGGGGGTGATATCGAGCAGCTTGGCGAGTTTGCGGACGAGCCGCTGCGCGACGCCTACGTCGCGCGTCATGCCGCCATGGCCGCTCTGGACGATAGCCCGCGCGAACAGGCCCTTTGCAAGCGGCGAGGCGATCAGGTCCGCGATCGCCATTGCGCCTGCGCTTTCGCCGAAGACGGTGACGTTGCGGGGATCGCCGCCGAATGCCGCGATCTCGTCGCGCACCCATTGCAGCCCCGCGATCATGTCGCGCAGGCCGAGGTTGGTCGGCACGCCGGGGATCGGCAGAAAGCCGTCGACGCCCATGCGATAGTTGATTGCGACATACAGGATGCCGTCGCGGGCAAAGGTCGCGCCGTCCTGCACCGCCGCGGTCTTGCTGCCGACGACGAAACCGCCGCCGTGGATGAAGACCATCACCGGCAATCCGGTCCGTTCGCCCGCCGGTTGCCAGATGTCCAGTGCGAGATAGTCGTCACCCTTCGCCCAGCCGCGGCCGATCAGTGGTGCGGCATCGAGGCCGGGTACGACCCGCGTGCGCTGCGGCGCATTCGGGACCGGCTCGACCGCTTCCCGGATCCCGTCCCACGATTCGGCCGGCGCAGGCGCGGCGAAACGCCGTCGGCCGACCGGGGCCGCGGCATAGGGAATGCCCCGATAGACGGTGAGATCACCGACCCTGTGCCCCCGCAGCCTGCCTGCCCGGACTGCGACCAATTCCGATTGCGACGATTCCATGCGGTATCATCGCTGATGTCGGGTGCGACTGTAACCGGTCACGCTTTGCCCGGCGGATCACATGCCATGCCGATGGCGCATCGCGCGGTCGGTCACGTCGACCGGCAATCCGCCGGCGGCGGCCCGAAATCGTGGTTGGTGCCGTCGATCGAGATCCGTCAATACCGCACGTGCGCTCGCAAATTCTGGTCATCGGTTAGGACTGGATCACAGTGTGCACTGCCCTTTATGCAGGGGGCATGAAAACCGAGGCCGCCGGGATAGTATGACTGCGCCGGATATCGCTGTCCGGCGGATCGGTCGCGAGGGCCAGCCGATCGCGATCATCGACGCGTTCCACCCCGATCCCGACACGCTCAGGCGACTGGCGGCGGAGACGGCGTTCCGGCCGGGCGTCCACCATTATCCGGGGATCCGCGCTGATCTGCCAGCGGATTATCTCACGGATGTCGCGCCGGTGCTGGAGACGGCGCTGGCCGATGCGTTCGGTCACGAGGACAGGATGGCGTGGATAGACGCCAGTTATTCGATCGTGACGACGCCGCCCGATCGCCTGACCCTGCCGCAGCGATTGCCGCATATGGATGCGATCGATCTTTGCCGGATCGCACTGGTTCATTATCTGTCGCCGGAGGATCGCGACGGCACCGCCTTTTTCCGCCATCGTTCGACCGGGTTCGAAACGGTCGATCAGTCGCGCTCGTCGATCTATCTCGGGCAGCTCAACGCCGAATTGCGTCATGGCGGGGCACCGGACCCCGGCTATGTCGCCGGATCGACGCGATTGTTCGAGGAGATCGACCGGATCGACGCACGCTACAATCGCGCCTTGGTCTATCGTAGCGCGCTGCTGCACAGCGGCGCGATCGCGCCGGATGCGGTGCTGAGCGCCGATCCCGTGCGCGGGCGACTGACGGTGACCGCCTTCCTCTCACTGACGTAGCACCTCACCGACCTTATCCGGCGCTTGCGGGAACGGACGACATCGTTACGTCGATATCCGGGAAGAAAATGCCGGGAGAGCAAGAGGATGGCATATCCATCGCACGACATGCAGCCGGATCGCCGCACGGTGTTGGGCGGACTGGCGGCGGCGACCGTGGGACTGGCCGGGATCGGTGAGGCGGACGCCGCGACGGCATCGGAACCCGATCTGGGACCCAATGTGCTGGTGTTCGATCCTGCGATGTCCGCCGCCGCGATCCAGGCGAAGCTCGACACGGTGTTCCGTGCACAGGAGCGTGCGCATTTCACCGACGCACGCCATGCCATCCTGTTCAAGCCCGGCCGCTATGCCGTCGACGTCAACGTCGGCTTCTTCACGCAGGTCGCGGGCCTTGGCATCCGTCCCGACGACGTGACGATTGAGGGCCATATCCATGCCGAGGCGGATTGGGCGGACGGCATGGCGCTGGTCAACTTCTGGCGCAGCGTCGAGAATTGCGCGGTCCGGCCGCCCGACGGGCGCGATCGCTGGGCGGTGTCGCAGGCCGCGCCATATCGCCGCATGCACCTGTACGGCGACCTCGCACTCGACGACGGCGGCTGGTCGAGCGGCGGGTTCATGGCCGACTGCCGGATCGATGGCACCGTACGGTCGGGCAGCCAGCAGCAATGGTTCACCCGCAACAGCCATCTGGGGGCATGGGTGGGATCGAACTGGAACATGATGTTCATGGGTGTCGCGGGTGCGCCGCCATCGCGCTTTCCGGAACCGCCGCACACGACACTCCCGACCGTGCCGTTGATCCGCGAGAAGCCGTTCCTCGCGATCGACGCGGCGGGATCGTGGCAGGTCATGGTACCCCGGCTGCGCCACGATGCGACCGGGGTAAGCTGGGACGCATCCGATGGCACGCCGGACGCCGTGCCGCTGTCGCGTTTCCTGATCGCGCGGGCCGGCATGCCGACCGCGACGATCAACGCCGCGCTCGCCGCCGGTCGGCACGTGCTGTTCACCCCGGGCATCTACCGGCTTCGCGAGCCGATCCGTGTCGTTCGTCCCGGCACGATCCTGCTCGGCCTCGGCCTCGCGACGCTGCTGGCCGAAGGGGGCACGCAGGCGATCCGGGTCGCCGATGTCGGCGGGGTCACGATCGCCGGCCTGCTGATCGACGCGGGTCCGACGATGTCGCCGGTGCTGGTCGAGATCGGCCCGCGCGGAGCGGCGCGCGATCACCGCGCCGCGCCGACCTTGCTCGTCGACCTGTTCTTCCGCGTCGGTGGCGCTTCCGTGGGCAATGCCGACACCTGTCTGGAGATCAACAGCCACCATGTCATTGGCGACCACCTGTGGATCTGGCGTGCGGACCATGGTGATCGGGAGGGCGGGCGCGTTCACGTCGGCTGGTCGGAGAGCGTCGGCAACCAGGGACTGGTGGTGAACGGCAGCGACGTTACGCTCTACGGCCTGTTCGTCGAGCATTTCCGCCGGTACCAGACGATATGGAACGGCGAGCGGGGGCGCACCTATTTCTACCAGAACGAACTCCCCTACGATCCGCCCAATCAGGCCGCCTATATGGCCGGCAGAACGCGCGGCTGGGCGGCGTACAAGGTGGCCGACACGGTACGGACGCATCAGGCGACGGGGATGGGCATCTACGCCAATTTCACGGCCGACCCGGGCATCGTGCTGGAGAGCGCGGTCGAGGTGCCCCATACGCCCGGCGTACGGATCGCGAATGTCACCACCATCTCGCTCGGCGGCGGCAAGGGGACCATCGCGCATCTGGTCAATGACGCGGGTGCCGCGGCGCGACCGGGCGCGATCCGCCAGACGCTGACGCATTATCCTGCCACCACGCAGGCGCCGTGATGCTGCTGTTCGCCCTTGCCGCGCAGTTGGCGCAGCCCGCGCCGCAGGCACTCGGCGCGTCCGACCATCACGTCGACGTGCCGATGACGCAACCCGCCGTGCGTCCGAGCTTTGCGGACGAGTTCGACGGCGTGCGCGTCGACCGCGCGCAATGGACGTTCGACCGATCGCGTAACGCAGCAGGCTGGTACAATCACGAGCGGCAATATTACGGGCCGGACAACGCGAGGGTCGCCGGCGGATCGCTGGTGATCGAGGCGCGCAAGGAAACCCTGTCGAAGGCGCGTGCGGCGGATTGGGGCGGCCAGTCATATACCTCGGCCAAGCTCGTCAGCCGCAAGGCCTTCGGCTACGGTTTCTACGCGATCCGCGCGCGCCTGCCTTGTGGACGCGGGACATGGCCGGCGGTCTGGCTGCTGCCTTCCAGCGGCGCATGGCCTGCGGCGGGCGAGATCGACATCATGGAGATGGTCGGATGGGACCCGAACGTCGTCCATGCGACGCTGCACAGCGAAGCCTATAATCACGCCAAGGGCACGCAGCGCGGTGCGCAGGTGAGGGTGTCGACGGCCTGTACCGCCTTCCACACCTATCAGCTCGACTGGCGGCGCGATGCGATCCTGGTCGGCGTCGACGGACGCGGCTACATGCGTGTGGTCAACGATCGGCCGGGTGGCACCGCGGCTTGGCCTTTCAACCGGCCGTACCAGCTGATCCTCAACCTCGCCGTGGGCGGCGACTGGGGCGGGGCGAAGGGTATCGACGACGCGGTTCTGCCGCAGCGGATGAGCGTCGACTACGTCCGCTACTGGGCTAGCGCCACGCCCTGACGCACAGCATCCCCAGGCCACCGCCCAGCGTCAGCACGGCCAGCGTCAGCAGCACCGCGCTGAAATCATGCGGCGTCGCCAGCATCCACGTCAGCGGCGGCCCGAGCAGCGACGGCAGCGTATTGGCGAGATTAAGCAGGCCCAGATCGCGGCCGCGGTGCGCCGGGCTGGGCAGCAATTGCATCGCGAAGGCGGCGTGGAGCGCGACGAACACCGACGATCCGATCGCGTAGACGACGAAGCCGGCGGCACCGCTGGCCCAATCGGTCGCGCCCGCCATGCCGATCAGCCCGGCCGACGCCACGCCGGCGGCGATCAGCAGGAACGGTTTGCGCCGCCGCGTCAGGTCCGACAGTCGGCCGAGCACCAGCGCGATCGGCAGCGGCAGCAGGAATGCCAGCGTCAGCAGATGGCCGATCCGCGCGGGCAGATCGGCCCGCGACCCGTCCGTCGGGATGCTTTCGAAAAAATACAGCAGATAGGCCTGCGTCACCACGCCCGCGATCTGCACGAGCAATCGCGACATGCCGGCCACGGCGAGATCGCGGCGTGGAAGCGGCCGGCTGGTGGCCTCGCCGTCATCGGGGCAGGGGGAGTGGACCACAAGGTGCCGGCGGCTGACCAGCAGCGGACACAGGCAGGCGGCCACTGCGACGGGGATCAGCGCGAACCGTGCCGCCTCCGGCAGCATCGCCTGTCCGACCAGCAAGGCCGATACGCCCGAGGCGACCGGGCTGCCGAGCGACAGCAGGCCGCCCGCGACCCCCTTTTGTGCGTCCGGTATCTCTTCGGACATGATCGCCATCATCGGCGCGAGCAGCGCGTTTACCGCCAGCTGGAACGCGACCACCGCCAGTACGATCTTCACCGGCGTTGTCGCCAGCGCGACCAGCGCATAGCTGGCGGCGGTCGCGATCAGGCCGGCCGTGATCCAGCCACGTCGACCGATGCCGCCGTGCATCGACCGGTCCGACAGCCAGCCGAACAGGATGCCCGATCCGCTGGCGGCGATCGCCCCGGCGGTGACGCAGGCGGTGAAGACGCCGATCCGCGCGGGTCCGCTCAGCAGCTCGATCTTCAGCGGCAGCAGCAGCGTCAGCAGCGGCAGGTATGCGATGACGCCGCCGACGTTCGCCAGCGCGAAGACGAACAGGAAGATGGGTGATCGGCGCGGTGGAGACGGCAAGGTCATCGGCCCGCGACCCTGCCCGCGTTGTGCCGTCGCGGCAACCGCTGCTCCGGCAGAGTGAACCCCGTCAGGGTTTCATCGTCGCGGCCTCCACCGTGGTAGCGGACACCATCGTCCGGTCGGCGGCGTTGCGACCCAGCGCGACGCGATAGCGACCGGCATCGATCCGCCAGCCGGGCAGCTTCACGTCGTAATCGGCGACGATGCGCGGTTCCGCGGTCAGCGTCACGCGCCGCGTCTCGCCGGGTTTCAGCATGACGCGGGTGAACGCCGCCAGTCGCATCAGTGCGCCGCCTGCCTCTTTCGCGACGTACATCTGCGGCACGTCGGCACCCGCACGCGCGCCGGTGTTGACCACGTCGAAGGTCACGCTGAGCGTCCGGCCGCCGGTGACGACCGGGTTGCGATAGGCGAAGCTGGTATAGGTGAGGCCGTGACCGAACGGGAACAACGGCGTCATCCGCTTCCGGTCGTACCAGCGATAGCCGACATCGGCCCCCTCGACGTAATCGACCGGGAAGCTTTCGAGCACATGCGTCGATGCGGCACCCGGATCGGCGGCCGCGGCGGCGTCAAGGCCGGTCAGGCGATCGAGGCCGACCGGACGGGGGCGAACCGGCTGCGAGGCGTCGGCAGGAAAGGTGATCGGCAGACGGCCCGACGGATTGACCTTGCCGGTCAGGATGTTGGCGATCGCCTCTCCCCCGCGCTGGCCGGGATACCACGCCTCCACAACCGCCGGGACCTTGTCGATCCACGGCATCAGCACCGGCCCGCCCGTCTCCAGCACCGCGACCGTGCGGGGCTGTACCGCGGCGATCGCGGCGATCAGCGCGTCCTGATGGTTGGGCAGCCGCAGGTCGGGCACATCATCCGCCTCGGTCGTCCATTGCGTGGCGAAGACGATCGCCATGTCGGCTCCCCTGGCGGCGTCGATGGTCGCGTTGAAGTTGCGGCCGTCCATCCACGTCACCTGCGCGCCCGGCAATGCCTTGCGCAACGCGGCGAGCGGCGAGGAGGCGTGATAGGTGATGCGCGCGAACGATGCCGACCCGCCATAGGCGAGCGGGGTCTCGACGGGGGCACCGCCGACCGAGCGGACCTGTGACGATCCGCCGCCCGACAACACGCCGACGTCGGCATTGCCGCCGATCACGACGATCCGCTTGGCGGTGCGTGCGATCGGCAGCACGTCGCCCTGATTCTTCAGCAGCACGATACCGGTCTCGGCGGCGCGCTGTGCGACCTCGGCGTTGCGGGCATAGGGCGGTGTCACCGCGGCGGCGGGCATCGGCGTGTCATACGCACCGGTCTGGATCAGTCCCGTCAGATAACGCGCGACCATGTCGTCGAGCCGCCGCTGCGACACCGCACCTTTGGCGACGGCAGCCCGTAAGGGCGCATCGAAATAGGGCGCCTTGTCCAGTTCCTGTCCCGATTGCTGGTCGAGTCCGGCATTCGCCGCCTTCACGGTGGAATGCACCGCGCCCCAGTCGCTCATGACCCAGCCGGGATAGCCCCAGTCGCGCTTCAGCACGTCGTTCAGCAGGTGGTCGTTCTCGCACGCCCAGTCGCCGTTGACCTTGTTGTAGGCGCACATGACCGATCCGGGCTGGCCGCGCTCGATCGCGATCTCGAACGCCAGCAGGTCGCTCATCCGCAGCGCGGCCTCGCCGATCTGCGCATCGACGACCATACGTCCGGTCTCCTGCGCGTTGAGGGCGAGGTGTTTGACCGTAGAGACGATGCGATTGCTCTGCACGCCGGCGATATGCGCGCCCGCGAGCGTACCCGCCAGCAGCGGGTCCTCGCCCAGATACTCGAAGTTGCGCCCGTTCCAGGGGTCGCGCGTCAGGTTGACGCCACCCGCCAGCAATACGTTGAACCGTTTGTCCCGCGCCTCCGATCCGATCATCGCGCCACCGGCCCGCGCCACTGCAGGATCGAAGCTCGCCGCGGTGGCAAGGCTGGACGGCAGCGCGGTCGCTACATCGCCCTTCCGCTGTTCTACCTGATTGGCGACCCCGAGCGAGGCGTCGCTTTCACGGACCAGTGGCACGCCGAGGCGCGGAATGCCGTCGATGTGGCCGGCAGAGGGAATCAGTTCGTTACGGCTCTTACCCGCCGCCATCGGCGGGAACAGGCCGTGGACCAGCAGCAATTTTTCGTCCTGCGTCATCCGCGCCACGATCGTATCGGCGCGGGCGCGGGCCTCGGCCGCAGAAACGGTGGATGGCGACGTCGCGGTTTGCGCGCCCGCGCCGGTGTGGATCAACGCCATCGTGGCGGCACCCGCCAGGGCGACTTGCAGCAGTCTGGACATCGTCTCTCCTCTCGATCCCGATCGCCGGGTTTGCCGGCAGTCGAGCGGTGCAGATTTGTCACACCGTTCCATCATCAACAGCATATCCGGTGAACGTTCACAATAGCAGCGACATCCGCTTGACAAATTTCGGCAAAGAATGAAGTGAACGTTCACAGGAGCAGGCACGAGCTATGCGTGTCGCAAAGGGAGGATACAGGATGCGTGGCTTCACGGCTCGCTCGCTTTCGCGTTTGATCATCGGCACCTCGGTTTTTGCCCTCGCCGGCGTACCCGCTGCCGCTTTGGCACAGGACGCTGCCGCAACGGTCGGCAACACCGGTCCTTCGGAAATTGCTCCGCAGCCTGCCCAGGCCGCCACCGATCCGGCGGAATCGGATGACATCGTCGTCACCGGCATCCGCGCCTCGCTACGTGCCTCCGCCGACATCAAGCGCGACGCGCAGGGTATCGTCGATGCGATCTCGGCCGAGGACATCGGCAAGTTCCCCGACACCAACCTCGCTGAATCGCTCCAGCGCATCACCGGCGTATCGATCGACCGGTCCAACGGCGAAGGCTCGTTCGTCACCGTCCGCGGCCTTGGGCCGGAATACAACCTGGTAGTGCTCAACGGTCGCCAGCTGCCGACCTCGGTCATCGGCGACGGCAACGGCGCGCCGGGTTCGCGCGCGTTCGACTTCGCCAATCTGGCATCGGAAGGCATCGCGGCGCTGGAGGTCTACAAGTCCGGTCGTGCCTCGGTGCCGTCGGGCGGCATCGGCGCGACGATCAATATCCGCACGCCGCGCCCGCTCGACAAGGTCGGCACGCGCGGCTCGATCGCGGCGCGCGGCGTGATCGACACCTCGCAGAACGGCAAGAACGACATCACGCCGGAAGTGTCCGGCATCTTTTCGACCACCTTCGCCGACGATCGTATCGGCATCCTGGTGAACGGCGTATACCAGAAGCGGCGTGCCTCGGTGAACCAGGCGAACGTCGGCTGGCGCGACGGTTATCTGGGGTCGGAGAACAATTGGGGTTCGCTGGCGCAGCCGGGCGATCCGCGCGCGCGGAACATCACCAATCGGCCCGATCCGACCGACGTCTACGAAGTGCCGCAGAACGCGTCCTACGACGTCAACAACATCAGCCGCGAACGCATCAACGGCCAGCTGGTGTTACAGGCGAAGCCGACCGACGCGCTGACCGCGACCGTAGACTACACCTATTCGCGCAACGAGGTGAAGACGCGCAACGCCAACGTCGGCATCTGGTTCAACCACAACGACACGTCGTCCGCATGGACCGATGGCCCTGTCGCCGGCCCGCTGTTCTACACCGAGCGGTTCACCGCGGCGGAAGCCAAGGATCTGTCCTATTCCAGCGCGCTGACCGCCTATCGCACCGAGAACAAGTCGCTCGGCGGCAACTTGACGTGGGAGGCGCCGGGCGGCGTCACGATCACGCTTGATGCACATCATTCGACCGCGGAATCGAAGCCGACCAACAAATACGGCAACAGCAACTCGCTCGGCGCCGCCGTGTTCGGTGTCGCCAACCAGACGATCAATTTCGAGAACGACCTGCCGGTCATCTCGTACCAGATGCAGCCGGGGATCGACCCGCTCAACGCGGCGCTGATCGTGCCGACGGGCAATGCGTTCCGCAATGCCTACTTCCGCGACCGGATCAATCAGGTCCAGTTGAAGGGCCATTACGATCACGACGGCAGCTTCCTCGACTCGCTCGACTGGGGCTTCACCTTCACCGACAACAAGGTGCGCTCGGCCTATGGCGTGCTCCAGAACGACACCTGGGGCGGCACCGGCGGTGACAGCGCAGCGCAGCGTGCGGCGGCGGCGGCGCTGCTGCCCGACGATATCTTCAAGGCGATCGACATCCCCGGCAAGTTCAAGGGCGTCAGCGGCGTCGGCAGCGCGGATATCGCCAAGACGTTCTACGGCTACAGCTTCGAACAGGTCGTCGGTCTGCTCGACCAGACGTACAAGATCTGCGGCGGGGACGGGAATTGCCTGACTCCCTACACCACCGATCGCCGTATTCGTGAAAAGACGGTGGCGCCGTATCTGCAGATCAACAACACGTTCGATCTGTTCGACAATCCGGCACACCTGATCGCCGGCCTGCGCTACGAGAACACGACGGTGAAATCGTCGGCGCTGGTGCCGATCCCGACCGGCACGCGCCAGAATTCGCAGAACGAATTCAACATCGTCTATTCGGGCAACAGCGACTTCACGACCTTCTCGGGCAGCTATGATGAATGGTTGCCGTCGGTCGACTTCGACGTCCAGCCGATCCGCAACGTCAAGTTGCGCGCATCGTACAGCCACACCATCACGCGCGCCGATTACGGTTCGCTGCAGGGCGGTCTGACGCTCGACCAGCTGTTCCGCGTCGGCGGCGGCACGGGCGCGCAGGGCAACCCCAACCTCGTGCCCTACAAGTCCAAGAACATCGATCTGTCGGCGGAATGGTATTACACCCCCGAAAGCTACATGTCGGTCGGCTATTTCCGCAAGAACGTCTCGAACTACATCGGCAGTACGCAGGTCAACGGCCCGGCATTCGGCCTGACCAATCCGGCGAACGGTCCGCGGTACCGGGCGGCGCTGGCGGCACTGGGTGCGGGGGCGACCTTCGCGCAGATCCGCGACTATATCGGCGCGAACTTCCCGGGCAGCGTCGTCAACGGCACCATCCTCGGTCGAGCCGACGATGCCCCGGTCAATTTCGTGATCTCGACACCGTTCAACAGCGACGAAACCGCGACGATCAACGGCTTCGAATTCGCGATCCAGCACAGCTTCTGGAACACCGGGTTCGGTACGCAGCTGAACTACACGCTCGTCAACGGCAACCGCGACTATAACAATGCGCTTCCCGCCAGCGTGTCGCAATTCGCGGTCAACGGGCTGTCCGACAGCGCCAATGCCAGCGCTTATTACGACAAGAACGGTATCCAGGCGCGCGTGTCGTACAACTGGCGCGCTGAATTCCTCGCCGGGGGCGGCATCAACCCGTTCTACACCGAGGATTACGGGCAGGTCGATGCGAGTGCCAGTGTCGAGGTGGTGCCGGGGCTGACCGTTTTTGCCGAGGCGATCAACCTGCTGGGTGCGGACCGCCGCGGTCATCGCCGGTCGGATCGCAACGTGACGTTCGTGGTGAAGCAGGACGCGCGGTATTCGGGCGGCGTCCGGTTCAGCTTTTGATTCCGTCCGCCGCGGCGGACGAAAGGAGCCATGGTTTCCGAACGCATGGCGCTTTTCGTCTTGCCGCGGCGGTGACAAGGGATAGGTCTGCCCGCGCGGCATGGCCGTGCCCGCGTGGGACAGGCGGGCCAACGACGACTGGATAGGAACGACATGCCGGACCACGCTATCCTGACCGCTGCGATGCACGGCGAGACGCGTGTCCGGCACGATCGCGGCGCCGCCTTCGGCGATGCGGTGATGAGCTGCCTGATCGTCCCCGACGAATTCCGGCGGGTGCAGAGCGACTATCTGATCCTGTTCCGCCGCAATGTCGAGGATGGCTCGACCGCCGCCCTTGCGATGTTCGGATTCGAGAATGGCGAGAACCTGTATCTTTCCGCCGGCGGCTGGGACGCGCGCTACATCCCGCTGGCGATGGATATCCAGCCGCTGCTGATCGGCGGCTCACCAGCGGGCGGCGAAGGCGCGCAAGTGCATATCGACATGGCCAGCCCGCGGATCGCCACGACCGACGGAGTGCGACTGTTCGAAGACGATGGTGCCCCCTCGGCCTTCCTCGAAGACCGTATCGAGAAACTGGGCGCGCTCGATACCGGCTATCGTGCCAGCGTCGCGTTCTTCGCCGCGCTCGATCGGCACGACCTGCTCGAACCGCTGATGCTCGAAGTGCCGCTGGACGACGGTTCGATCAACAATCTGGTCGGCTTTCACGTCATCGACGAGGATCGCCTGCGCGGGCTCGATGCCATGGCGCTGGGCGACCTGCATCAGGGCGGGCACCTGATACCGATCTTCATGGCGTTGGCGTCGCAGGGCAATCTGCCGCGGCTGATCGCCCGCAAGAACCAGACCCTGGGCAGTGACTGACCGCGACACCGACATCTTCGCAGCCTTGCCCCACGTTCCCGAACGCGTGGTGGCGGATGCCGCTGATCTCGACGCGGCACTACGGAGCGCCGACCGCCCGTTCGTCGTTCGTGGACTGGCCGCCGACTGGCCGCTGGTGCAGGCCGGGCGGCGATCCGCGGCGGAGGCGCGGCGCTACCTCCTCGATCATCGCCGCGACGTGCCGTTCACCGTCTCCGTAGGCGCGAGCGGCGGCGACGGCCGACTGTTCTACGACGAGGCGATGGCGATGAACTTCGCCACCTTCAAGACGAAGCTGGACGAGGTGTTCGCGCATATCGACGCGAGCGAGCAGAGTGGCGATGCCCGGCCGATCTATCTCGCCTCAATCGACATGCAGGGCTATTTCGACGGGCTGCACGAGGCGAACCATGTCGATCTCGGCGACCGTACGCCGCTCGCCAGCATCTGGATGGGCACGCGGACGCGGATCGCCGCGCACAACGACGTGCCCGATAACCTCGCCTGCGTCGCGGTCGGCCGGCGGCGCTTCACGCTCTTCCCGCGCGAACAGTTCCGCAACCTGTATCTGGGGCCGATCGACAACACGCCGGCTGGGCGTGCGGTGAGTATGGTCGATTTCCATGCGCCCGACTTCACCGCCCACCCGAAGTTCCACGATGCGCTGGCCCACGCGCAGGTCGCCGAACTAGAGGCGGGGGACGCACTCTACATTCCGGCGATGTGGTGGCATCACGTCGAGGGGCTGGCGGCGTTCAACGTGCTGGTGAATTACTGGTGGCGGACGACGCCGCGCTGGCTGGGGCAACCGCAGGACGCGCTCAACCACGCGATCCTCGCGGTTCGTGACCTGCCCGCGGATCAGAAGAGGCATTGGCGCGAGATGTTCGACTATTATGTGTTCGACGATGACGACACGACGATTGCGCATATCCCCGAACGGGCGCGCAGCATCCTGTCGACGCTGACGGCGGAAAGTGCGGGGCGGCTGCGCGCCTTCCTGTTGCGGGCGCTCAGCCGATGAGCGGCGCGGCACCCGCCCGCCGCATCGTCATCGCCGGCGGCGGTACCGCCGGCTGGATGGCGGCCGCGGCGATCGCCCGGACGATGGGGCGCACCGTCGATCTGACGCTGGTGGAATCGGACGCGATCGGCACCGTCGGCGTGGGCGAATCGACCATTCCGCCGCTCGTCACCTACAACCGACTGCTCGGCATCAACGAAGCCGATTTCATGCGGGCGACGCAGGCGACCTTCAAGCTCGGCATCATGTTCGACGGCTGGAAGACCGCGGGCGAGAGCTATTTCCATTCCTTCGGCCTGACCGGCAGGGATCATTGGTCGGCGGGGTTCCAGCACTTCTGGCTTCATGGCCGGGAGAAGGGGCATACCGAGCCCTACGACGATTATTGCCTCGAACTGCTGGCGGCGGCGGAAGGGCGATTCGCGCACCTGCCCGACGAGGGCATGAACTATGCCTATCAGCTGGACTCCACGTTATACGGCCAGTTCCTGCGCCGCATGGCGGAAGCGGACGGGACGCGCCGGATCGAGGGTCGGATCGCCCGCGTGGAGCTGCACGGCGAGAGCGGCGACATCGCGGCATTGGTGCTCGATTCCGGCATGCGGATCGAGGGCGACCTGTTCCTCGACTGCACCGGCTTCCGCGCGTTGCTGATCGAACAGGCGCTGCACACCGGTTTCGACGACTGGACGCACTATCTGCCCTGCGACGCCGCGATCGCGGTGCAGACCGAGAACGCCGGGCCGCCGCCGCCCTTCACCCGCGCGATGGCGCACGATGCGGGCTGGCAGTGGCGTATCCCGTTGCAGCATCGCACCGGCAACGGCATCGTCTATTGCAGCCGCTACCTCGATCACGACGCGGCGCTGGAACGCCTGCTCGGCAATTTGACCGGCCCGGTGCTGACCCAGCCCAACAAATTGCGTTTCGTCACCGGCGCGCGGCGCAAGCAGTGGCATCGCAATTGTATCGCCATCGGCCTGTCCGGCGGGTTCATGGAGCCGCTGGAATCGACCAGCATCCATCTGATCCAGCGCGCCATCCTGCGGTTGATCCGGATGATGCCCGCGGGTCCGGTGTCGCCGCGTGACATCGCCGAATTCAACGACCAGCAGCATCAGGACATGCTGCAGATCCGCGACTTCCTGATCCTGCACTACAAGGTCACCGAACGCCGCGACAGCCCGTTCTGGCGGCAATGCGCGGCGATGGAGATCCCGGACACGCTGGCGCAGAAGATCGAGCTGTTTCGCGACACGGGCCGCGTCTTTCGCCGCAACGAGGAACTGTTCGCCGAAAACAGCTGGGTGCAGGTGATGATGGGGCAGGGGATCATGCCGCAGAGCTGGCACCCGATCGCCGGCAAGCTGCGCGACGACGAACTGGCGACGTTGTTGCAGACGCTGCGCGACACGGCGCGGCGGACGGTGGCGGGGCTGCCCGGACACGGCGCCTATGTCGCGCGCTATTGCGGCGCGTCGCGCTAGCCGATGGTCGTATCGAAACGGCGGCAGTCGGTCACCATCAAGCACGTCGCCGCCGATGCGGGCGTGTCGTTGCAGACGGTCAGCCGCGTCGTCAACAAGGCGCCGAACGTCCGGCCGGAAATGGCGCTCCGGGTACAGGAATCGATCGATCGTCTGGGCTATGTGCCGTCGCTGGCGGCGCAGCGGATGGCCGGTGCGCATTCCTATTTCATTCTCGCACTCAACGACCGCGAACGCACGATCGCCGACTGGCGGCTGCGGCAGGGCACCGACTGGGTCGACCAGATGCTGTTGGGCGGCATGCTGACCTGCGCCGAGCACGGCTATCGCATGATCATCGAACTGGTCGACACGCATAGCGACCAGCTGGAACGCGAACTGCTCGCCGCGATCGCCGCCGTGCAGCCGGACGGCATCGTCCTGACCCCGCCGCATTCGGGCAATCGCCAGATCGTCGATCTGCTGGCGACGCAGGGGATCAGCTTCGCGCGGATCGGCTCGGTGCGGCC
Source organism: Sphingomonas sp. Leaf37 (assembly GCF_920939475.1). Lineage (NCBI taxonomy): Bacteria > Pseudomonadati > Pseudomonadota > Alphaproteobacteria > Sphingomonadales > Sphingomonadaceae > Sphingomonas > Sphingomonas sp. Leaf37. The sequence continues at coordinate 65,669 of NZ_CAKLAX010000001.1, forward strand.
CGGCGGCGGCATCAAGCTGACGATGGACGACGAACGCGCGGCAAGGATCGCGACCGAACATCTGATCGAACTGGGGCATCGCCGGATCGGCTTCGTCGCCGGTCCCGCCGATTACGAGCTGAGCGGCTGGCGGATCGACGGCTGGCGTGCGGCGATGGAACGTGCGGGGCTGCGCACGGACGATCTGCTCGCCACCGGCGACTTCAGTCATGCATCGGGCCGGTCCGCCGCAGAACATCTGCTCGCGCTGAAGGACCGCGTGACGGCGCTGGTGGTGAGCAACGACCAGATGACGCTCGGCACATTGCTCGTCGCCGAAGAGCGCGGCCTGTGCGTGCCGGCGGACCTGTCGCTCATCAGCTTCGACGATACCCCGTCCATGCGGTACGCCAATCCGCCGGTGACGGCGATCGTCCAGCCGATCGCGGCCGTCACCGCCCGCGCGGTGCAGCTCATCATCGAACAGCGGCGCACCGGCGATGCTCCCGCCGCGCCGGTGGTGGTGCCTGCCGAACTCGTGTTGCGGAAGACCACTGGACCGGCGCCCGCGCCGCATTGATCGCGTCGCTCCCGGCGTCCGCAGGCCGGGGCCGACGCGTCATGCGAACTGCCGTCGCTCCGCTGCACGATCCGTGTCATGGTCCGGGCAGGGCCAACTGTTCGCGCTGGAGTTTGGATGAGCGAGACCGAGACCGACACGCCGGCCCCACCGCGGTTTCCGCTTCACTTCCAGATGCTCGCGGGCTTTGCCATCGGTCTTGTCGGCGGCCTCGTCGTCAACCTGACGGCGGGGGACGCGACATGGGTGAAGACGATTACTACCTATGTCACCGGCCCGGCGGGGCAGGTGTTCCTGCGCCTGCTGTTCATGCTGGTGATACCCCTGTTGTTCTCGGCTCTGGTTACCGGCGTCGCCGAAATGGGGGATATCGCCTCGCTCAAGCGGGTGGGGCTGCGCACGCTCGCATTCACGCTCGTCCTGTCCACGATCTCGGTGATCGTCGCGCTGGTGCTGGTCAACGTGATCCGGCCGGGCGGCGGGGTCGACCCCGCGCTGGCCCGGGCCATGCTGGCGCAGGCCGGCAACGGCGCCGGTGCGATCGTCGGGTCGAGCCGCAATCAGCCGGGCGGGGTCGAGGCCGTGCTCGGCATCATCCCGTCGAATGCCATCAAGGCCGCGGCGGACGACGACATCCTCGCGCTGATGGTGTTCGCACTCGCGATCGGCGTCGGGCTGGTGCTCGTCCGCACCGACAAGACGCATGTCTTCCAGAATGCGGTGGAAGGCTTGCTGGAGGTGGCCATGGCGTTGATTGGCCTCGTCATCCGGCTCGCCCCGATCGCCGTGGCCTGCTTCATGTTCAATCTCGCCGCGCTGTTCGGCTTCGACATCCTCATCCGGCTGAGCTGGTATGTGGCGACCGTGCTCGCCGCGATCACCTTCCAGCTGGTGATCGTCTATGGTGCCGGGGTGTGGTTCGCGGCGGGCATGAGTCCGCGAACCTTTTTCGGCGGCGCGCGCGAGGCGATGGTGATGGCGTTCTCGACCGCAAGTTCGAACGCCACTCTGCCCACGTCGCTGAGCATCGCCGAGACCGAACTCAAGCTGCCGCGCAAGATCGCACGCTTCGTGCTGACGATCGGCGCCACCGCCAACCAGAACGGCACGGCGATCTTCGAGGGCGTCACCGTGATCTTCCTCGCGCAATTCTTCGGTGTGGAGCTTTCGCTCGGCCAGCAGGGAATGGTGATGCTGGTGTGCATCCTGGGCGGAATCGGCACCGCCGGGGTTCCGGCAGGCTCGCTGCCGGTGATCGCGTTGATCCTCGGCATGGTTGGTGTGCCGCCGGCCGCGATCGGGATCGTGCTCGGCGTCGATCGTCTGCTGGATATGTGCCGCACGATGCTCAACGTCACCGGCGATCTCGCGATCGCGACCATGGTCAACGGGCGTGTGCGCAGCGGGGCGCCTATGGGGTAATCCGGCATCGCTTCGCCCTCACGCCAGCCGCTCCCGATCGACCGGCGTATAGCGCGGGATCAGCAGATGAACGACCAGCAGGGCGGCGAAATAGGCGCAGCCCGCCACCGCGAATATCGGACCATAGCTGCCGACCCCGGCAAGGATCGTCCCGGCGAACTTCGCCATCAGCATGCCGCCGATCGCTCCGGCAAGCCCGCCGAGACCGATGACCGATCCGCCCATCCCGCGTGGAAACAGATCGCCGGGAATGGCGTAGACGTTGGCGGAGAAACCCTGGTGACAGGCGCAGGCCATGCCGATCGCCACGACCGCCCACCACAGGCCGGGCGCCTGCGCGGCAAAGATGATCGGCAAGGCGAACACCGCGCATGCCGCCATTGCGGTCTTGCGCGCCCGGTTGGCGCTGGCACCGCGCGCCAGCAGACGCGACGATCCCCAGCCACCTGCGATCGATCCGACATCGGCCAGCACATAGACCGCGACGAGAGGCGGCCCGAAATCCAGCATTCGGACGCCATATTGGCGATTGAAGAAATCCGGCAGCCAGAACAGGAAGGTCCACCAGATCGGATCGATCATGAACCGCGCGAGCATATAGGCCCAGGTCTGCCTCAGCCGCAGCAGCGTCCGCCAGCGCACGGGCTGCGCCGCCGGGACCGGGTCGCTCTCGATCCACGCCAGTTCTTCCGGCGTCACACGGGGGTGCCGCCGTGGGCTGCGATAGAAGATCAGCCACGCCGCCAGCCACAGCGCGGTGAGCGCGCCCGTCGCCACGAACGCCATCCGCCAGCCGAAGGCGACGGCGATCGCCGGCACGATCAGCGGGGTCAGGATCGCGCCGACGTTGGACCCGGCGTTGAAGATGCCGATCGCCAGCGCGCGCTCGCGCTGCGGGAACCATTCGTTCGCCGCCGCCAGCGCCGCCGGAAACGCTCCCGCTTCGCCGATCGCCAGCGGCAGCCTTGCCCAGATCATTCCGCTCGCGCTGGTGAACAACACATGCGCGACATGCCCGATCGTCCAGATCGTCACCGCCACCGCATAACCAATTTTTGCACCGAACCGGTCGACGAACCGGCCGAACAGCACGTACGCAATGCCGTACGCCGCCTGGAATGCGATCGCCAGGTCGGCGTAGCCCTGTTCGCTCCACCGGTATCGCGCCTGCAGCTCGGGCTTGAGCGTCGGCAGCACCAGCCGATCGATGTAGCTCAGCGCGACTGCCGCGAACAGCAGCGCACAGACGATCCAGCGGGTACGACCGCGCGGCCTTGCGGCATCCCCGGCGGGCAGGGTCGTCATCCCTACCAGCTCCACATCGTGCCGTCCTGCAGACGGTTCACCGGCAGATAGGCGCGGCTATAGGGATATTCCCCAGCCAGTGCCTCGTCGATGTCCACGCCCAGACCCGGCGCATCGCCCGGATGCATGAGGCCGTCGGCGAAGCGATAGGCGTGCGGGAAGACGGCATCGGTCTCTGCGGTATGCGGCATGTGTTCCTGTATGCCGAAATTGGGCACCGACAGGCCGAAATGGAGCGCCGCCGCCATCGCGACCGGACTGAGGTCGGTCGCGCCGTGGCAGCCGGTGCGGATCTGGTACAGATCGGCCAGCGCCGCGATCCGGCGCAGGTGGGTGATGCCGCCTGCATGCACCACGGTCGCGCGGATGTAATCGATCAGCTGGTTCTCGATCAGCGCCTTGCAGTCCCAGATCGAATTGAACACCTCGCCGGCGGCGAGCGGGGTGGTGGTGTGGTGACGGACGAGACGGAAGGCGTCCTGATCCTCGGCCGGCGTGGGATCTTCCAGCCAGAAGGGGCGATAGGGTTCCAGATCGCGGCCCAGCCGCCCCGCCTCGATCGGGGTCAGGCGGTGGTGGATGTCGTGCAGCAGGTGGACGTCCCAGCCCAATTCCTCACGCGTGGCCCGGAACAGCTCCGGCACGATGCGCAGATATTGCGGCGTCGACCAGACGCTCTCGGTCGGCAACGCGCCATCGGCCGGCTCGTAGCGCTCGCCGGGCCTGGCGACGCCATAGGTCGACGGCAGTCCCGGGACGCCGCATTGCAGCCGTACCGCGCGATAGCCGTCGCCGATCGCGGTTTTGGCGGCGGCGATCGTGTCCTCGATCGTCACGCCGCTGGCATGGGCGTAGACGAGACAGCCGTCGCGCGATGCACCGCCCAGCAACTGATAGACCGGCAGGCCGGCGATCTTGCCCTTGATGTCCCACAATGCGGTATCGACCGCAGCGATCGCGGTCATGGTTACGGGGCCGCGCCGCCAATAGGCACCCTTGTAGAGATACTGCCAGACATCTTCGATCCGGTGCGCGTCGCGGCCGATCAGGCACGGCACGGCATGTTCGGTCAGATAGCTGACGACGGCCATCTCGCGGCCGTTGAGGGTCGCATCGCCGAGGCCGGTCGTGCCGTCGTCGCAGGTGATCTTCAGCGTGACGAAATTGCGGCCGGGTCCGGTGACGATGACGCTTGCGTCGGTGATGCGTGGCATCAGCGCGGCTCCGCCTCGACGCGGGGCGTGAACGAGACTGACGTCATACGGGACCATGTCCTCTCATCGGATTTCATCGGGTCAGCGGCGCGCCATAGGAGTCGGGTGCGCCATCCAGCCTGAGGTCAACGCGGTCGAGCAGGAAGCCGGGGTCGAGCGCATACAGGCGCAGTTGATGCCTGCCGGGCGCCAGCGTCGCGAGGCGCAGCGACCGGACCGCGCTGTTCGACAGGACGTTCCGCTTCCACTCCTCGCTCCGTCCGTGCGTTTCGTAGTCGAGCACCTGCAATGCCCCGTCGTCCACGCGCACGCCGATGCGCAGCCGGGTGTCCGACGTGAGCGGGTGCACCGGCAACCCGACGATCCGCAATTCGGCATCTGCTTCCGCACCGGTCGTGAAGCTGTAGCGCAGCGGCGTGCGGGTATCGTCGGGCCCGGCCGACGTCAGCGTCAGTCGCGTGCGCAACGCCGTGCCGCGGGATCCGAGACCGGGGACCTGCTCCCAGTCGCCGGGCACGGGTCCGTCCGCATCGGTCGGCGCGAGCGAGATGACGCGCTGGTAGGCGACCGGCGTACCCGCCGGAGCGGCGGGCATGAGGCGGGGCGTCATGCGGTAGGTCTTGCCCTGACAGCGGGCGGTCGCAGGTCCGATCGACCCCTTGCCGTCATAGCGGAACATCACCCTCCGCTCGAACCCGTTACCCGCCTCCAGCCGCCCCGAGGACGCGTCCGCCACCAGCCCGGGGACGGCGCCGATCGACCAGTCCGCCGGCTGGCCGTTGCTCCGGATCGTCGCCGGGTGACTGGCCGCCATTCCGGTGACGAAGACGAGCTCGCTTGCGTCCACGACGCAGCCGGGCGCGGCGGGCAGGTCGATCTTCGGATAGGGCGGTTCGGCGAATACCGGCAGGCGCCGCGGCGCCATGTCCATGATATGCCGCCATTTGCCGTTGCTCTGCTCGTTATAGGCGCGGGTATCCGCGACGATCCCCGCATGCGCCGCGCGCGCCCGATCGGACAGGGCGTTGACGTTCGTCCGGCCCTGCCGGGCGTAGAGCGCGGCAAGATCGAGCGTCAGGTTGCGCGTGTTGAGGTTGGCCGCGGACCGGACCGGATAGAGGACGATCTGGAAGAAGGCGTCGCGCCGGTCGGCGGGCAGCCCCGCGCCAATCGCTTCCGCCCGTGCGACGAGGGCGGCGTAACGATCGATCCGCCGGTACGCTTCCTCGCCACCGCTGCGCGTGTAATCGCCGATCCGGATGGGGGTAACCGGTTCGACCTGGCTGAAGCCCATGAATTCCGGACGGCGCTCGAATGCCAGATCGTAATAATCGGTCATCACCCCGGCGATCGCGTCCGCCTGTGCGGCGCCGAACTGGTCGCGCGCCCAGCCGGCGAGATGCGCACGGGGGGTGTCGGTGAAGGCGCGGTGATCGAACGCGAGATCGAGGAAATATTGCGTCAAATATTCGGCTGGCTTGATATCCCCCACATTGACCACCCACAGCCGACGCGCGTCCGTCTGCCAGGCGCGGTCCAGCTGTTCGCGGATCAGCGCGGGATGGGTCGTCGCCAGCCAGAGATAATCGTGCGGACGGCCCCAGTACGAGATGTGGTAATAAACGCCCGACCCGCCGGACCGGGTGCGTTCCGCCATATTCGGCAGCTGGCTGACATAGCCGTAATTGTCCTCAGGCCAGACGATCGTCACGTCGTCCGGCACCTTCAGCCCGGTCGCATAGACGTCGAGGACTTCCTTGTAGAGCGTCAGGGCCTGAGGCACCTGTTCGGCCGGACGGCGCTGAGCCCTGGCCAGGATGTCGCGCTGCAACCGGATCGCGTCGGCCATCGCGCCGCGTGCGTCCGCGGGTGTGGCGGCACCCTCCATGCCGGAATCGTGCTTGCCGCGCAGGCCGATGGTATAGACGTTCTCGAAATCCTTCACGCCCTCCGCCCGGCGGCGCCAGTATTCGACCATCGCGTCGCGGTTGGAGAAAAAGTTGAATGCGCCGTCGGATGCGTCGTCCCATTCGCGCACATTGTTGCGCATCATCGGTTCGGCGTGCGATGTGCCGACTACGATATCGTGGGCGCGAGCGGCCTCGGCGTTGCCCGGCACCTGATAGAAGGGGCGGGTGCTGTCGTGCATCGCCGGCCAGATCAGATTGGCCTTCAGCCGCCATAGCAGCTCGAAGATACGGCTATAGGTCTTCGGCCCGATGTCGCCGACCGCGGGCTCGTGCGTCTTCGCCGCCCAGGGTTGCAGCCCCCAGTCCTCGTCGTTGAGGAAGATGCCGCGATAGCGGACCGACGGGGCGTTCGACAGACGGCGTGTGCCGTCTACCGCCAGCCGGGCAACCCGGCGCGGTGTCACGTCGGCCCACCATTCCCACGCCGATACGCCGATCTCGCGGGTCAGATCGGTCACGCCCCAGATCGCGCCGCGCCGGTCCGACCCGGCGATCAGCAGGTAGCGGCGCGAGCGCACGCTGCGCGATCGGGTTTCCAGTCGCAGATACCGTTCCCACTGGCCGGCCAGCGCATCCAGTGCGACCCCGCCGTCGTTGGCGACGGCGCGGACCAATGCGGTGTCCGCCGCGCCGACGACCACGCACAGGCGGCGGCATTGCGCCACGCCGGTCAGCACGCGCGGCGTGCGCCCGGTGACCCGGGTCAGATCGCGCGCCAGCATATCGCTGGCGAGCCGTGCGGATTCGTCGGCGGCATGGACGATGTCCGCGACCTCGCGGCCATCGAACAGCGTCGTGCCTTGTGCGCGAGCGGCGGCAGGCATGACGATCAGCGCCGAAGCCGCCAGGACGACCCATCGCATCACCGTGCCGCCCCAAATGCGGTGCGACGGATCGCCAGCGAATATGGCTCGACGCGGCGCCCGCCGAGCAGGAAAGGGCCGGTATCGGCGGGTGCGGCGGGGAAAGGGGCGCAGATCGCAAGCGTGGCGTTCCGGGCCATCGGGCAGTGTATCGGGCAGTGTATCGGGCAGGTCATCGGGCGGTCAGGCGCACGGTCGTGTCGGGTACGCCCGCGGCATGGACGGTCAGCGTAATCGGGCCGCGCTGTCCGGGTTTCCCCCGCACGATGGCGAGCGCCTTGCCATTGAACAGGCGGCGCCGGATCGACGGGAAAGCGGTGAAGTCGGTCGGGTCGCCGTTGTCGGTCGCGACGACCTCTCCCGGACCATCGATGGCGAACTGCAGCTCGCGTTTGTCGGCGGGTACCGGATTGCCGGCGGCATCGTGCAGGGCCACACTGACGAACGACAGGTCCCGACCATCGGCGGCGATAGTCCCGCGATCGGCGAGCGCAGCGATCGTCGCGGCGGTGCCGGCAGTCCGGACGACCTGCTCGGCCCACGTCTTGCCGGCCTTGTACGTCACCACCCGGATGGTGCCGGGCGCATAGCGGACGTAATCCCAGCGAAAGCGATATTGATAGGGCAGCTTCTTTTGCCGGCCCTGCGACACCCCGTTGACGAACAGCTCCGCCTCATCCGCCGAACTGAACGCATGGACCGGTGTCACCTGTCCTTCGCGTCCCGGAAACGTCCAGTGCGGCAGGACGTGGACGAAGCGCTCGTCCGGCCGCCACCGTGCCTTGTAGAGCCAGTAGCGATCCTTCGGAAAACCGGCGAGGTCGACGATGCCGAAATAGGAGCTGCGCGATTCGTAGAACGGCGCCGGTTCGCCCAGATAGTCGAACCCCGTCCAGACGAACTCGCCGGCGACGAAGGGGTTCTGGTCCTGCGCCGACCATGTGCGGTCGGCCGACCCGCCGAAGTCGCTGGCGAAGATCTCATAGGCGCTGATCTGGCGCGTGTCCCAGTCGGCACCGACCCCAGGGCGCACCGGATTGCTGTTCGCGCCGGGGACCGGAAACTGATATTCGCCGCGGCTGCTATAGGCGGCGGCGCTCTCCGAACTGAAGATGACCTTGCCGGGATGCCGCGCGCGGAAGATCGGAAAGGTCGGCGCGCGGGTCCGGACCCCGGCACCCTGGTAATTCAGCGCAACCACATCGAAGGCGGATGCATAGGCCGAGCCTGCTGCTCCGGTGTTCATCGCGGCGAAGACCGGGCGGGTGTCGTCCTCGTCATGGGCGATGCCGACCAGCCGGCGTGCGATCGCTGCGCCCTTGCCGTCGTCATTCTGTTCGGGAACCTCGTTGCCCACGCCCCACAGGATCACCGACGGGTGATTGGCGTCGCGCCGGATCATCGCACGCAGATCCTGCTCCGACCAGTCGTCGAAGATCAAATGGCTGTCGAGCGGGGTCTTCCGGCGTTGCCAGGCGTCGAAAATCTCGCTGGCGACCAGCATGCCCATCCGGTCGGTCATGTCGAGCAGTTCGGGCGCGACGGGATTGTGGCTGGTGCGGATCGCGTTGACGCCCATCGCCGCGAGGATATCCAGCTGTCGCTGCGCCGCGCGCGCGTTGAACGCGGCACCCAGCGCGCCGAGATCGTGATGCTGGTTGACCCCGTTCAGCATGACGTGTTCGCCGTTGACGATGACGCCGCGATTCGGATCGAAGGTGATCGACCGGACGCCGAAGCGCGTCTCGCAGGTGTCGATCACCCGGCCGTTCCGCTCAAGACTGGTCACCGCGACGTAGCGGTGGGGCCGCTGCATCGGCGGCGGCCCCCACAAGCGCGGGTTCGGCAGCGTCGCGCTGCGTGAGATCGTCTCACGCCCTGCGGGCGCGATCGTCACATCGGCGGCGGGAATCCGTGCGACCGCAGCGCCGATGCGACGATCGTTGCCGTCGATCGGGAAGATGGCGGTGCGTGCGGTGACCTGCGCGGGCGTCGTACCATTGTTCTCGACCGCCACGGCCAGTTCGATGCGGGCGGCGGCGGCGGACACCTGCGGCGTCGTTACCCGGCTGCCCCATTGTGCCACCCTCACGGGGTCGGCGGTGGTCAGCCACACGTTGCGGTAGATCCCGCCGCCCGGATACCAGCGCGAGGATTCCATCGGGTTGTCGAGTCGGATCGCCAGCTGGTTGACCCCGCCTGGTACCACATACGGCGTCAGGTCGACCTGCCAGCTGTTGTACCCATAGGGCCAGCCGCCGGCGAGCTTGCCGTTGATCCAGACCGCCGCGTGCGACATCGCGCCGTCGACCTCCAATATGATGGCCTTGCCGCGCGAGGCGGCGGGGATCGCGAGCGACCGGCGATACCAGCCGACGCCCCAGCTGGTCAGTCGCCCCATGCCGCCGAACGGCCCTTTGCGCAGGAACGGTCCGCCGATCGCCCAGTCGTGCGGCAGGGTGACACGCTGCCACCCGCTGTCGTCGAAGCGCGCCGCGACATAGGGGTGGTCGCTGCCCGGATGGCCCGCGGGGCGGACGTGGCGTCGCGCCGGATCGCTCAGGAAGGCGTTGCCGCTGGGCAGGATATAAGGACGCAGGATACCGGCGCCGCGCGCCTGCTCGCCACCCATGCCACCCATGCCACCGGCATCGAAATCCGCGCCGTCGGGACGCAACCGAAGCTCCGGCCGCACCTCGTAGCGCAGGTCGACCTTGCCGCCGGCCGGGTCGCCCATCTGGAAATGCCAGCCGTCGTTGATCGACACGCGGCTGCGCTGCGCATGCGCCGGTTGCTGGACGACGATCGCGAGCATCGCCAGCGCTGCCTGCGACCACGCATATCCATGACCCGGCCGCGATGCGCGCTCCCGGAGAACGGTGCAAAGCGCATTGGAGATCGTGAGCGTACCGGGGATACCCGGCATCGCTGCGGACGCGTTCCGCAGGATGTTCATTCGCTACACTCCCCCCTCGACGGACCATTTGGTAGGTTCAATATCGCCATGGTGTTGGACCAATATGCTTGAGGAAGCCTGTCAAGTCAACAAAGCTCGTCTGCATCGGCAGGGTAATGGCATCAATCGTCCCGAGGTTAGACGATCGCAATTGATCTTTGGCGAATTGGACCTACCAATCTCCGCGTAACCGATGCTTACGGATGGGCATCATGTCCGGGATGGCGGTGATCATGGCGAGTGGCAACAAATTGTATAAGACGATAGCCCAGCAACTCCTCGCGCAGTTGCAATCGGGGCGTTACGCGGTCGGGCAACGACTGCCAACGGAGCGCGATCTCGCCACCGAATATCAGGTCAGTCGCAACACGGTGCGCGAGGCCCTGATCGTGCTGGAGGCGCGGGGCTGGATCGATATCGCGCATGGCCGGGGCGTCGAAGTGCTGCGGATCACCAGCGAAAATCCGATCGGCTTCCAGGATTCGGAGATCGGATCGTTCAAGCTGATCGAGGCGCGGCGCGTGATCGAGGGCGAGGTCTGTGCGCTGGCCGCGTCGGGAACCACCCCGGGCGATCTCGAACGGCTCGAGGACCTGCTGCAATCGATGACGGATGCCAATCGCGAAACCGCCGAGCGGGCGGATCGCGAGTTCCATCTGACGATCGCCAGGGCGACCGACAACGAGGCCATCGTCGCCATCGTCCAGAGCCTGTGGGACTGGCGTTACTGGTCCGCTTCGGCGAAGCAGCTGCTCGTCGATGTGGCGGACAACGGGATGCAGGACCGCATCGTCGAACATCGTGCCATCGTCGATGCCCTGAAGTCCGCATCTGCCGGGGCGGCGCGAACGGCGATGCGCAACCATCTCGATCGTGTTCGCGACCATCTGCTCGCCTCCATCGAAATGGCCGAGATCAGGAAAATCCAGAGCGCCAGTTCGCAGCGCAGGCTCAGCCTGAAGGAGCGGGCACGCAATATCGACGGCTGACGATTTGTGTCGATATCGAACCGATAGTTCTTGACTGGACGAACTGCATCCTCTTAGTTTGGTCGGACCACGATGATAATGTGGACCAACCAATAAACGTTCAGAAGACAGGGGCGATCGTCAGGTCCGGTTGATGTACCGGAGCAAAGGACCCGACGCGCCATCGTCCCCGTCACCGGCAACGCACACCTGCGGCCGGCCACACCCTGAACGATCAGAACGGGAGAGGGGCGGATGGCGAAGGATAACAGGGGTCGGTGCCGGATGGCGGCGACATCGTCATGGGCGGTGCTGGGTCTGATGCTGGCAAGCAGTGCCGGCGAGGCGGCAGCGGCGCCGCTGCAACAATCGGGCACGATCGACGCGCGAACGTCACCGGGCTTCTCCCGATCCACGCCGAAACCCACGACCGGTTCGGCCGAGCAGGGTGTCGAGATCGACGACATCGTGGTCGTCGGCGCCCGCGCCAGCCAGCAGTCGGCGATCGCACGCAAGCGCAACGCCCGCACCGCGACGGATTCCATCGTCGCCGACGACATCGGCTCCTTTCCGGATCGCAACGTCAACGAAGCGATCTCGCGCATTCCCGGCGTCGCGCTCAGCCGCAACGGGTTCGGTGAGGGTACCGAAGTCGCCGTCCGCGGCAACGGACCTGACCTGACCCGCGTCGAACTGGACGGTCTGGGCGTGCTGGGCACCAATATCCCCGGCGGCAACGGCGGCGCGCGCAGTGCCGATCTTCGTGAACTGCCCGCCGAACTCATCAAGAGCGTGGACGTCGTCAAGGGATCCACCGCCGACATGACCGAAGGATCGCTCGGCGGCACGATCCAGATCAAGACGCGCTCGGGCCTCGACTTCAAGAAGCCGTATTTTTCGGTTCGGGCGGGTGGACAACGGACCACGCTGGGGGACCGCTGGTCCCCCGACGTCAACGTCGTGGCCACGCGCAAGTTCTTCAACGATCGGCTGGGCGTCATCGGCAGCGTCAACCGCACCGATATCCAGCTTCAACAGCATTTTCAGGAAAACGTCAGCTCGGGTGCCCGTGGCTATCTGCGCCGGTTCGATTTCGACAATTCGCCCGCCAAGACGTTCGCGTTCAACCTCGATACGCTTTCGGCTGACCGGGAGTCGGACACCGTGTTCGGCAACAGCCTCGAAACGCCGCGCACCCTGCTCACCAAATCCGCCGGTGCCACTTCCAAGGCGCAGTGCCTGCAATTGTTTCCGGATCTCGCGCAGGTCGGCAGCAACAACAACCAGCGGATCCAGCGCATCTTGGAGCAGAGAACGTGCCTCAACCAGTGGAACGACTATCTCCCTGAGAATTTTCGTCAGCTGGTGACGAGCAACGACGAGATCCGCACGTCGGTCGATCTGCGTGCCGATTATCAGGTGACGGACGATTTCGTCGTCTACGGCAAGGTGAACCAGAGCAGCCGATCGGGTAACGACCGGCAGCGCGCCTTTTCGTCGGGCGGCATACCCGCCGCACAGGCTGCCGGCACCTTCTCTCCGACCGGCACCTATCCGCAGCTGAATGCGATCAACCCCACCGCACCGGGCGGGCCGGGCGCCTATCTGCTGGTCGATCCGGTGTTCGGCACCACGCAATACAATATCAGCACCACGTCGGTCGCCAATATCGTGCCGCTTCGTGGCGATGTCCTCAACGTCCTGCCCGGCAGCGTCGCGGTCGATTCCATGCACAATGTGACTCGGTTCACGACGACCAACAACAGGGCGGGCGTCGACCAGATCGACAATAATACCGAAATCAGGACCCGCTACGCGCAGCTCGGCGGCGACTATGTCGGCGAGCTGCTTGAGATCAACGCGATGGCCGGCATCTCGCTGGCCGATTCGACGCGGGAGGATTTTCGCACCAGCCGTTCGACGTTCGTGGGCGACGTGACCGCATCGATCACGCCCAGCGGCCTGTGGTCGTTGACTCTGCCGGAGGGGGTGGATCTCAACGATCCGCAGCGATACGTCCAAATGTCGCCGGCCACCTGTCTGGCGACGCAGCCTGCCGGGTTCCCGCGCACGGCACCGGGCTGCGCCGCGGTGAACCCGGTCGATCCGGCGTTCGGCGTCAATGCCAATCCCAATCGCTACACGGTCGGGCAATTGCCGCTGACGTCGGCCAACACCCAGCTCACCTACACGCCGCAGATCCTGGAAACGTCGGAAAGGAACGGCAGGTTCGACGCCGCCTACCGCACCGACGACATCCTGCCGTTCATCAAGCGGGTGAAGGCCGGCGTGCAATATCGCGATAGCAGGATCGAACGGTGGGGCGGCGGTGGATATGAGGCGACGGGACCGCGTGGAACCTTCGGCACCGCCGGCTATGTCGCGCCGGTGCGGGTGCCGACCGCCAACGTCCGTGGCCAGCTGTTCGCCTGCGAAGATACCGCGGGATCGCGTGCTCCGGGCGGGCGGCCCTGCGTGTTCGGCTTCACGCCCTCCGCCGATCCGACAGCCTCCCGTTCGGGCAACGAGGTGGTGACGCCGCAACAGCTGCGCGATCTGTTCGCAGGCTCGGTTGAACCCGCGACCGTCGGCTTCTTCAACGGCTATCCGGGCGCGTCGGTCGGCAGCACCCGCGACGGCGTCCTGCCGCAGAAGATCTTTCAGCAACTCGATGCCTACAAGTTCATGAATCTCGACTGCGTCAAAGTGTGCGCGGGCAGCGACGGCCAGCAGTACGACCAGCCGAAGACCGAGACGATGGAGGTTACCAGGAACGTCTATGTCATGGCGGACGCGGAACAGGACCTGCCGATCGGGCTGCGCTTCACCGGCAACGCCGGCGTGCGCGGCGTTTTCACCGACGTTCGCGGCACCGGCTTTCTCACCTTGCGGGTCCGGACGTATGCGGATCCTGCCACCAATGCGTTTCAGGACGCCGTTTTCCGACAGAACGTGACGTTCAGGAACAGGACAACCGACTGGCTGCCGACCTACAACGCCAATCTGTGGGCGTTCGACGACAAGCTCGTGGTCCGCACCTATGGCGGCAAGACCGTGGCGCGCCCGAACGTCGGCACACTGCTGCCGGCGGGCGAATGCATCCTCGACGAACGCATCCTTCAGGACGATTCGCTCCCGAGCGGATGCACCGGCCGGATCGGCAATCCGGGGCTCAGCCCGTTCACGTCGTGGAACTACAATTACAGCCTGGAATATTATCCCAACCGCGACACGTCGATTTCCTTCGCCTATTTTGTTCAGGACGTGAAGATCGGCAACCCGGTCGCCTCGACGGCGGACCGGGCGGTGTTCGCCGAAAGCGACCAGATCAACCCGATCACCGGTCAGCCGGTCGCCGCCACGGTCTTCAGCATTCCGACCTTCGAGAATGGCCCCGGCTACAAGCGCAAGGGCTGGGAAGTGGCGATTCGCACCGCCTTCACCTTCCTGCCGTGGATCCTGCGCCATACCGGCGCCGACTTCAACATCTCGTCCGCCAAGTCCGATACCGAGATCGGTGGTATCCGCGCACCGCTGACCGGCGCCGTACAATTGCCGACCAACGAATCGAAATACTTCATCAATGCGTCAATCTGGTATGACGACAGCAAGTTTAACGCGCGCCTCGCCTACCAGCGGCGGACGAGCCAGTTCACCTGCATCACACCGTGTGGCGGCAACACGGTCGACTTCAACTATCCCGGCGACGGCTATACCAACGTCCGCAATCCTCTTGCCGGCGACGGCTATAATCCGGGGTCGCCATCCTACACCGATGCCACGACCTATATCGACGCCAAGGTCGCCTATAACATCACCCGTAATTTCCAGATCTATGCGGAAGGCCGCAACCTGAAGAGGCAGGGGGTGATCAAGGTTCTCGACGCCAGTCAGAACTTTGCGGACGGAACGCCCAAGGTCCAGCGCCTGTCCTATGGCGGTGTCCGAGTGCTGGTCGGCGGCCGTATGCAGTTCGGAAACTAGCGGCCGGCACCGGACGGGCCGCCTGTCATGACAGGCGGCCCGTTGTCTGCCTCTTCCGGCGAAGGCCGACGGCGGAGATGCAGACGAGCGCCACCGCGTTGCTCGCGACGAAACGTCGGAAATTTATGGCGCGGAGCATTTGCTGTACGCGCGCTCCGATGCGACGACCGCGCCAGGTTGCGGGCCAGACTGGAATGGTGGGAGGACTACACCCGCCGCCACGATGCGGAGATGGACAACAACCCCTCACCGGGCAACAAGGCGGGCGGGCTGACCACCATTCTGGAGAAATCGCTTGGTGCCGTGTCGAAGGGCGGCAGCGCACCGTTGGCCGACGTGATCGGCTATGCGGAGCCGGTGGTGACGCCGGGGCTGGTGTTTATGGACAGTCCGGGGTTCGACCCGTGTTCCGCCACCGGGCAGGTGGCGTCCGGCGCGACGCTGATCGTCTTCACCACGGGGCGCGGATCGGCGTTGGGCTACAAACCCTCGCCGTCGATCAAGCTGGGGTCGAACACCGCATTGTTCGAGCGGACGGCGGAGGACATCGACCTCGATCGCGGCACGATCGTATCCGGCGGTGCGAGTGTCGAGGATATGGGAACGGAGATCCTGGACCTGATGCTGCCGTCGCATCCGGGCAACAGACGTGCAGCGAGGCGCTGGGATATGGCGGCGCCGAATTCGTGCCGTGGCAGATCGGAGCGGTGATGTGACGGCGGGCCTGGCCATGACCCGGCCGAGCGCGGCGGCGACGTCCATGCCGTTCGTCACCCGCCATGCCGCGCGCATCGACCTGACCCGGATCGGCTTCGGCGCGGCGCCGATCGGCAACATGGGCCGGCCGATGGCGGATGCGGATGCGATCGCGACCGTTACCACGGCGCTCGACCTCGGGTTTACGGCATGTCGACGTCGCGGCGCTCTATGGCCGTGGGCTGGCGGAATGCCGGGCCGGCAAGGCGTTGAGCGGACGGACCGACGTGATGCTGTCGACCAAGGTCGGTCGGCTGCTGATATCGTGCGCATCCCGCGCACAGGACAGCGGCATCTACGTCGACGTGCCGGATGTAAGGGTTGCGTTCGACTATAGCTACGATGGCGTGATGCGGTCGTACGAGGCGAGCCTGAAGCGGCTGGGCCGGGCTGTCGACATCCTTTACGTCCATGACGTCGACGCATCCGCGCACGGTGATAGCACGGGGGCGGATGCCCGCATCGCCGAACTGGTCGATGGCGGCGGCTGGCGGGCGCTGATCGAATTGCGCGCCGCCGGCGACGTGCGGGCGATCGGTGCGGGCGTCAACGAGGTGCGGGCCTGCCTGCGCCTGCTCGAGGTTGCGGACCCGGATCTGTTCCTGCTCGCGGGGCGCTTACTTTGCTCAACCAGCAGGCGCAGGACGACCTGTTGCCGCGCTGTCTGACGGACGGGGTGGGGATCGTGATCGGCGGACCATTCAACAGCGGTATTCTGGCGACCGGTGCGGTTGCCGGCGCATGGTACGATTGCGTCGGCAGGCGAGGCGGTGATGGAGCGCACGCGAAGGCTCGACGCGGTACGCGTCGCCTGTGGCGTGCCGCTCGCCGCGGCGGGGCTCGCCTTTCCGTTGCGGCATCCCGCTGTCGTGTCCGTCATCCCGGCGGATGGACTCCGGATGAGGTCCGCCGCAACGTCGCACTGCTCGATCATCCGATCCCGCCCGCCCTGTGGCGCGATCTGGCCGGAGAAAGACTGATGCACCCGGACGTAACATGCTGATCGGTCTCGATCCCCTGCTGGGTCCCGATCTGCTCGCTGCGCTGCGGGCGATGGGCCATGGCGATGAGATCGCACTGGTCGATGCGAACTTTCCTGCCGCGGCGCGGGCACGGCGGCTGGTGCGCTGCGACGGGCATACGCTGATCCGCATGCTGTCCGCGATCGTCGGCGTGTTGCCGCTGGACGACTTCGACGATGCCGTCTTTTCGATGGCGGTGGTGGGCGATTCCGATCGCATGCCCGAAACGGTGGCCGACATGGCGGATGTGCTGCACGGGTCCGGTTACGACCGGCCGATCGTTCCGCTCGAACGCCATGCCTTTTACGATCGTGCGGCGGAATGCTTCGCGATCGTCGCGACGGGCGAAACGCGGCTGTATGGCAATGTTATCCTGCGCAAGGGCGTCATCCGCACGCCAGGCGCTGCGAAGGGAGTCGATGCATGACCTATCGATGGCTGGTGATCGCGCTGTTGGCGTTCGCGCCCTCCACGGTTCCGACGGGGGTGGCGGCGATGCAGGCCGGTCCGGTGGCCGACCCCGCCCGGTCCGCGATCCGGACGATGGAGTTCGTCTACGACACCGCACCCTATCCGCAGAGCCATGCATCGACGATCGTGCAGACGCGCGGCGGGACGATCGCCGCGGCGTGGTTCGGCGGCACGTACGAACGTCATCCGGACGTCGAAATCTGGTTCGCGAGGCGTGGCCCGGCCAAATGGGATACGCCCAGGTCCGTCGCAACCGGCATCCAGCCGGACGGTACGCGACTGCCGACGTGGAATCCCGTGCTGTTCCAGGATCCGAAGGGGCCGCTCCACCTGTTCTACAAGGTCGGGCCCAGCCCCCAGCAATGGTGGGGCATGGTCATCAGCTCGATCGACGAGGGTCGCAGCTGGAGCCGCCCGCGCCGCTTGCCCGACGGAGTGTTGGGTCCGATCAAGAACAAGCCGGTGGTTCTCGCCGACGGCGACTGGCTGTCCCCGTCCAGTACGGAGCAGGCGGACGGCGGCGGCTGGTCGCTGCATTTCGAGCGTAGCCGCGATGCCGGCAAGACGTGGACTGCCACGCCGCCGGTCGATCCGGGGTCCAGATTCGACGCGATCCAGCCGAGCGTGCTGATGTTGCGCGATGGCCAGCTTGAGGCGGTTGCGCGTACGCGGCAGGGCGTCGTCGCCGCGACCTTCTCCCGCGACGGCGGGCGGAGCTGGGGGCCGCTGATGCCGGTCGATCTGCCCAACCCCAATTCCGGCACCGATGCGATCACGTTGCGCGATGGACGGCAGCTGATCGTCTACAATCATGCCGCGCATTCGCCCGCGATGCCGGGCAAGGGGGTGCGCTATCCGATCAACATCGGCCTGTCCGATGACGGCGTGCGCTGGCGCAACGTCCTGACGCTGGAGGACAAACCGCTGAAGGACGGCTACGCCTATCCTGCGGTGATCCAGTCGGCGGACAATCTGGTCCACATCACCTACACCTACGATCGGCGACGCATCCGCCATATCGTGATCGACCCCGCCCGGCTGTGACCGTGGTGGCAAACGACCGGCCGGTCATATGCGACAGCCATGTGCATCTATGGTCGCTGGCGTCGCGGTTTCATCAGTGGCCAGGCGCCGATCTGGCGGATATCCATCGTGACTTCGGCCTCGCCGATCTCGCCGCCCTGCCGCTGGACCGCGCCGTGTTGGTGCAGGCACAGCCCGATCCGCGCGAGACGGACTGGCTGCTCGACATCGGCGCGCGGGCGCCGAACGTCGCCGGCGTGGTCGGCTGGACCGCACTGGATGCGGCGGACGCTCCCGATGCCATCGCACGCCTTGCCGCACGACCGAGATTACTGGGCTTGCGTCCGATGCTGCAGGACATGCCCGACGCGCGCTGGATCCTGCGCCGCGAACAGGATGCCGCGATCGAGGCCATGGTGACGCACGACCTGTGTTTCGATGCGCTGGTCCGGCCCCGGCATCTGCCCGCGATCCACCTGTTGGCCCGGCGCTGGCCGGACTTGCGTATCGTGATCGATCATGCCGCCAAACCCGATCCGGTGAACGGAGACCTCGATCGATGGCGGCTCGACATGGCGGAACTCGCGGCACTGCCCAACGTGTGGTGCAAGCTGTCCGGCCTGCTGACGGAACTGCCGGCGCCAGCATCGGAAGTCCTGCTATCCGGCTGCATGGACCACGTCATCGGGGTGTTCCCGGACCGGCTGATGTGGGGCAGCGACTGGCCGGTGCTGCTGCTAAGCGGATGGAATTACAGCGACTGGCTGGATCATTCCCTGCGTTTCATACAGGACCGTGTGCCAGAGCGGGTGCAGGGCATATTCCGCTCGTCTGCGGAATCCTTCTACGGATTATGATGATGTCCGGAGTCGGCTTATCCGATGCCGGTGCGGCGCTGGCCGATGGGGCGGATGAAGGTCGCGGCGGCGTCATGCCGCCGCTCGCGACTATTCTCCGTTTGCCGGGATCGCGGTCAGGCCGAAAGCTCTCGCCGCACGATCGCCGCACCCGCACCCAATGCCCTCAGTTTTCCTCTCGCGACATCGCGAGACAAGGGCGCCATGCCGCAGTTCGTGGCGGGATAGAGCTTGTCCGCATCGACGAACCTGAGTGCTTTGCGCAGGGTATCCGCCACCTGTTCCGGCGTTTCGATCGTATCGGTCGCCACGTCGATGGCACCGACCATCACCTTCTTGCCCCGGACGAGCTCGATAAGGTCCATCGGCACCCGTGAATTCTGACATTCCAGCGAGATGATATCGATTCGGGACTTTTGCAGGTTGGGAAAGGTTTGCTCATACTGGCGCCACTCCGATCCCAAGGTTTTCTTCCAGTCGGTGTTGGCCTTGATGCCGTAGCCATAGCAGATATGCACGGCGGTCTCGGCCTTGAGTCCCTCGGCCGCCTTTTCCAGCGTGGCGATCCCCCAGTCGTTCGCTTCGTCGAAGAAGACGTTGAACGCGGGCTCGTCGAACTGGATGATGTCGACGCCGGCCGCTTGCAGCTCCCTGGCTTCCGCGTTCAAAATCCTGGCGAACTCCCAGGCCAGCTTCTCGCGGCTCCTGTAATGGTCATCGTAAAGAGTATCGATCATCGTCATCGGACCCGGCAGCGTCCATTTGATCGGCCGGTCGGTCTGCGCGCGCAGAAACTTCGCATCGTCGACGAAGACCGACTTCGGCCGCGACACGGCACCGACTACCGTCGGCACGCTCGCATCGTAGCGATTGCGAATCCTGACGACCTCGCGCTTGGCAAAGTCGACTCCGCTGAGATGTTCGACGAAGGTCGTGACGAAATGCTGGCGCGTCTGTTCGCCGTCTCCGACGATATCGATCCCGGCCTGCCGTTGATCATCGACGGCCAGTCGCAAGGCATCCTGCTTGCCGGCCGCCAGCTCATCACCCTCCAGCTTCCACGGCGACCAGAGCGTCCCGGGCTCTGCAAGCCAGGAAGGTTTGGGCATGCTGCCCGCGGTGGTGGTCGGCAACAACGTCGTCATGATGATTTCGCCTGTATTGTTCGTGGTGTTCAAAGACCGCAGGTCGCCGCCCATCGCGTCAGCATCGCGCCATGCGGCTTGATGAAATGGTCTTCGGCGAACTTGCCCTGCTCGACGGCCAGCCTGCTGCGCTCGTCGCGATCGTAGACGATCCGGGTCAGGGAATAATCCTGGGACCCGAGGCTCGGCTGATAAAGCTCGGCCGCAACCGAATTTGCGTTGTAGATTTCGGGACGATAGATCTTCTGGAACGTTTCCATCGTGGCAATTGTACTGGCGAGCTCGATATCGCCATAGTCACCGGCCAGATCGCCGATGTGGTAGAACGCCAACGGTGCAACGCCATGACGCGGCATGAAATAGCGCACCTTCATCCCCATTTTCGCGAAATACTCGTCGGTCGGGGAAAACTTGCCGTTCGTATATTCGAACCCGAGAACGGAATGTTCGCCGGCGACCCGGCAGTAGGATTCCTTGCTCGAAACGCTCAGACAGATGACCGGCGCTTTGCTGAAGGTGTTTCGATAGGCGCTGGAATGCAGAAAGTGCCTGAACAGGCTGCCGTGCAGATCGCCGAAGTCCTTAGGTGCACCACCGTCAGGATTCCGCCCGAGATGCTCCGGCAGGCGGACGCTGAAGTCGTAATCTCGAATGTAGGATGAAAAGTTGTTGCCGACCATGCCGTCGATGCGTTCGCCGGTGGCTGTGTCAATAACGGTCGTCTGCAGGATTTCGATCAGCGGGAACGTGTCGACGCTGCCCTGCGCACGCATCTGCAAGGCGGCGGAAATGATCGTGAGCGCGACCGAATAACGATCGCCTGCGGGGTTATCCCGATGCATCAAGGAGTTGAAGCGATTGTCGATCATCCTCAACGTGTTGCGTAAATTCGCCCGACGGCTTTCGCCGCGGGCCAGATTCGCGAAGTTGGTGGTGATGCGGGTATTGTCGGCCGGACGATAATCCTCATCGAACGGGATGCTGCTTATCGTGAACGTGAACTCGCTATCCGTCATACTTCACCTGCATTTGCCGGGCAGGGTCTGAGGAAGAGCGCGCAGGGCCGCACAGGCCCGGATGGCGCAAGCCACGGAACGTGCATCGAACGCGATCCACCGGAGGAACCCCCGTCCGAGGAACGTTTTGGCGTCGGAGGCAGGTCTCCTGGCTCACGGGTCAATGCGGTGGTTCCGGCCTTCCCGGGCTTTGTGCAAAGCCCAGTGACACGAATTGGAACCGCCGCTCGCCGCTTACAGTTGCGGGGGCAGCGCCGGATTATGTCCGCAGGACATCACCGGCTTCCCGTCTTAGCCTCATCGCCATGCCTGGGATGAGGAACCTCGACGAGCCGGTTCAACACCATCCGCGAGACTCTGTCAATAACGATATAAAGATATCTTTATATCGTTATATCCTGTGACGATCGAAATGCGGGGTGACAAGGGGCCGGGAGCCGGCACGCCAGGCCGTTCGTGGCCGGCAGATGGTCGATTGGTGCCGACCCCGAGCGGCCGATCGAGGATGTGTTGCGTCTGCGGAGGGTGGCCCGATTTGCGCGAGAGCGCGCACCGCATCCGTTCCGGATCCGCGGACCCGACCCGCTGACGCCGCCGATCACGTCATCCTGCCGCCGCGTGCATCAGAGCACCCACCCGCTCGAGCCGCGCTTCCGGATCATCAATGGCTTCGGCAAGCAAGACCCGCCCCTTCTTTTCCGGCAATCCCAGTTTCGCGGCGAGCGCGGCGACGTCGCCACGCGGGGTAAAGGCGATCGCCGCAGGCCCCGCGTCGATCCGCGCGACGTCCGCCACCCGCATGTGCAGGCGCAGCCGCGCGATTGTCAGCAGGCGGCGTGCCTCGACCGGAGCCTCGCCGAAGCGGTCGGTCAGCTCCTCCTCGAACCCGTCGAGTTCGTCGGCCGACACGATCCGCGCCAGTCGCGCATACAGCGCGACCCGCATGTTCACGTCGGGGATCCATTCCGCAGGCAGACGGCCATCAATGCCGAGGTGCAGCACCGGGGTCCATCGTTCGACGCTCTCCCCCCGCGCCTCGCGCAACGCGCCTTCCAGCAGTTGCTGGTACAACTCGACGCCGATCAGGCGCATATGCCCGGCCTGCGTGTCGCCGATCAGGTCGCCGGCACCGCGCAGGTCGAGATCGCGGGCGCTGATCGCGAACCCCGCGCCGAGCCGGTCGAACGCTTCCAGCGTGCGTAGCCGCTTGATCGTGCGGGGCGCGATCGCGTCGTCTGCGTCGGTGAACAGCAATACCTGTCCGCGTCGGCTGCCGCGCCCGACGCGCCCGCGCAACTGATGCAATTGCGCCAGACCGAAGCGGTCGGCATGCATGATGGCCATGGTGTTGGCGCGCGGGACGTCCAGCCCGGCCTCAATGATGTTGGTCGCCAGCAGGACGTCGCCGTCGCCGCGTCCGAACCGCACCATCGATGCATCGATATCCGCCGCCGGCATCTTGCCGTGCGCGGATAGCACGTCCAGCTCGGGCACCAGACGGTCGAGCAAGGCCGCGAGCGGCGCCATGTCGGCAATGCGCGGCACCACCACGAAGCTCTGCCCGCCCCGGCTGTGCTCGCGCAGCAGCGCCGCCCGCAACGTCGCGTCGGCGAACGCACTGACGGCGGTGCGGATCGGCTGACGCCGCGCCGGCGGGGTCGCGATGATCGACAGCTGGCGCAGGCCGACCATCGCGGCCTGTAGCGTCCGCGGGATCGGCGTCGCCGACAGGGTGAGGACATGGCCGCTGGACAGCTGTTGCAGCCGGTTCTTGTCCGCGGCGCCGAAGCGCTGCTCCTCGTCGACGATGACGAGCGCGAGGTCCTTGTAGACGACACCCTTGCCGGCAATCGCGCCGGTGCCGACTACGATGCGGATGGTTCCGTCGGCGAGACCGGCCTTTACCGCCTTGCGTTCGGCCGCGCCGGAGGTGCGGGACAGGCTGGCGACGGTGATGTCCGTATCGGCGAACCGGTTGGTAAAGGTTTCGAAATGCTGCCTCGCCAGCACGGTCGTAGGCGCAGCGATCGCCACCTGACGACCCGACAATGCCGCGACCGCGGCGGCCCGTACCGCCACTTCGGTCTTGCCGAACCCGACATCGCCGACCACCAGCCGGTCCATCGGCCGTCCGCTGGCAAGGTCGGAGCGCACCGCCTCGATCGCCGCCAGCTGGTCCGGCGTTTCCGAAAAGGGGAAGCCGGCCGCGAAACGCTCGTAATCGGCCGGTGCCGCATCCAGCACCGGCGCAGTGTGGTTCGCGCGCTCTTCCGCGAGCGCGGTCAGTGCCTTGGCGGTTTCGGCGATGGCCGCGTCGATCTCGCCGCGGCGCTTGTGCCACGTCGATCCGTCGAGCTTGTCCAGCCGAACCGCATCATCTTCCGCCCCGTAGCGCCAGATGCGATCCGCTTCCGACACCGGCACCAGACGCACCGCCTCGTCGGCATAGGTAAGCGCGATCGCGTCGCCGCCATCGCCTTCATCGACGGGCAGCGCCTGCAAGCCGGTGATCACGGCAAGTCCATGATCCTCGTGGATCACCACATCGTCGACGCGCAGTTCGGTGCCGGCGTCTAACGCGGGCGTGGCGACCGCCACCGCCTGTCCGCTCCGCTCGGCCCGACTGCCGATCAGATCGGCTGCGGTGACCGCGAGCACATCCTCGTGGCGAAACCCGCGATCGGCGCAGACCGGTAGCGACAACAGGGTGCCGGGTTTCGCCGCAGCCACTTGCGCCCAGGATCCGACATCCTGCATGTCACGTTTGACGGCATTGGCGAGGCGCGGCGCAAGAAACCGGAGATCGCGTCGGCTGGCAAGCAGGACCACACGCCCGCCCGTGTCGAGCACCTCCCTCGCCAGTTGCGCGCAGGCACGCAGCGGCGACGGATTTTCGACGAACCGCGGTGGTGGATCGGCGGCGGGCGCCAACGTCACGACGTCACGCGCCTTCAGCGTCTTGCGCCATGTGGCGTCGTCGATCACATCGCTGGACGTGCGTTTCGACCCGCGCCGCGTCGCATCCTTCACCAGCTTCAGGAAACGCTCGCGACGGTCGTCCGCGGCCGGATCGATCGTCACGCGTGCGCCCGAAAACTGATCGAGCAGCGTCGTCGGCGTGTCGCTGACCGCCGGTTCTGTGACGCGCCCCAGATCGCGGCGATCGATATCCTCGATACTGCGCTGGTCGGCGGCATCGTAACTGCGGATGGCGGCGATCCGGCCGTCGGCGGCCTCGATCCGCAGCGGCAGCGTGGCATCGGCGGGGAATACGTCCAGCACCTGCCCGCGCAACCCGATTTCACCGGGTTCGTCCACGCGCTCGTCCGCGACATAGCCGATCGCCAGCAGGCTTTCCTGAAGCGCGGCGAGATCGACCTCGTCTCCGACCGCGACGGCCGGGGGTTCGGCCGCATAGGTTTCGGGTTTGGGATACGCCCGCGCCGCCGCCTCGCCCGTGCTGATCAGCGCGATTCTCGGACGCTGCGGTGTCGCCAGCAGCCGTTGCAGCCTGTGCAGGCTCGCAACCCGCTGTCCCACGTTGCCGGGCGAGGGCGGCGCGGCGTCGCCGGGCAGGGCATCGCTGCCGGGGCAGAACAGGATTGTGTTGTCCGGACACAAGGCGGCCAGCGTGTCTGCCAGCCCGGCCGCCGCGACTTCATCCCGCGCGATCGCGATGAGATCGCCGTCGTCGAGCAGGGGGGCAAGGGATGCGGCGTGTTCGGCCGTGCTGCGGTGGACGCTCCTGGACGGCGGGTTTGCTGGCATGGGGAACCTGAAAAGTGAGCTGCGCAAACGTGTTAGCCGATGGGTGCGTTCCAGTGCGTGATGACGATCCCCGCGATTCAGCCGACCGCCCGACCGCCCGACCGCACGCCTGCTCACATCGATCCCGACCTGACGAGCATCCACACCGCCATGGCGATCATACCGAGGTTCTCGGTCAGCGACACGAAGCCGAGCGGAACGTCGGCAGACCCCCCGACGCAGGCGCACTTGAGTTCGCGCCGGTCGACATAGACGGCCTTGAAGACCGAGGCGGCGCCGATGATGCCGATGAACAGGGCGATCGGGATCGACAGCCAGTCCAGCACGCCCGCGGTCATCAGGACCCCGGCGAGTGCCTCCGCGAACGGGTAGACGTAGCCGTAGCGCACCCAACGACGGGCGAGCAGGTCGTAGTTGAGGAACATCGTCGAAAACGTCTCGATGTTCTGCAACTTGAGCAGCGCGAGCGTCGCCATGCTGAAGCCGCCCAACCACTGGAGGGCCTGAGGCGTGAACGGCGCGCCGAGGGTGCCAAGGCTCACCGCCATCGCCAGCAGCGCGGTGATCGCGAACAGCGCCGCGACCGGGCGATAGCTGGTGGTGCCGGGTTCGGCGACGCGGCTGCCGAAATGGCGGCGCAGATCGTCATAGCCACCGATGCGTTCGCCGGCGATGAACACCTGCGGCGTCGTCTTCACGCCGTGCCCGGCCTTGAAGGCGTCGGTCCGCGCGCGATCGGTGAGGTGGTGGTCCTCCACCTCGAAGCCCTTGCGCCGCAACAGGTCGAGCGCCTTCAACCCATAGGGACAAACGTGTTCGGGCATGACCATGCGATAGAGTATGGCGACGGGACGGCGGGACATGGGTGCACTCCTGATTGCCTGCGGTGGCACCCTGTCGATATAGGGTCCGGACCATGGTCCGGAGTCAAGCGCCGATGTCGAGAATGACCATAGCAGGGCTGGCGCAAGCCGGCGGCGTGGGCGTGGAGACCGTCCGCTATTACCAGCGGCGGCAGCTGCTGGCCGAACCGGAACGGCCCGATGGCGGGTTCCGAAGCTATGGCGACGACGACGTGCGACGCTTGCGCTTCATCCGGCAGGCGCAGGCGGCGGGGTTCACGCTGGAGGAAATCCGCGAGCTTCTGGCACTCGATGCAACCGAGGATCGCGCCCGCGTCCGGGATCTCGCGCGATCGCGGATCGCAGCGCTCGATGCGAGGATCACGGAGATGCAGCAGGCGAGGGCGGCATTGGCACGGCTTGCCGACGATTGCGGCGCCGGGACCGGCGGCCCGTGCCCCATTCTGCTCGCGTTCGAGCGGTGACATCGGTCCTTCCGTCGCGCCGCCACCGCGCCGACCGATCGATCATCCCGCGGGCGACGTAACGTTCGCAGACAGGTTGCCCGATGCCAATCCCGTTCGATCCTGCTAGCGGACATCCATGCTCAAAACACGAATGAAGCGCATGGCGACCGAAACGGAGCGCGCGCTCGACCGTCTCGCCGCGGTGGAAGCGTCGGTGGTGGCGCTGGCCGACGAGGACCTGCTCGATCTCGCCGACATTTTCGCCGCGGGCGATCCGACCCCGTTGCGCAATATGGCGGAGGCGGAGATGCGCCGAAGGAACCTCAGCCTGTGAAGCGGTTGCCGTCGCGCTTCCGCCGGCTGGATGGCGCGCTCGCCGATCTGCCCGTCGAGGAGCCGATGCTGCTGACCGAGCTCGACGGGTTTCTCACCGGGCTGGTGATCTGCCCGGATGCGATCCTGCCGGCCGAGTGGATGACCGTGGTCTGGGGAGCCGAAGCCGATGGCATCCCGCCCTTCGAGGATCCACTGGATGTGCAATGGTTCGCCAATGCAGTGGCGGCGCGGCGTGACGAGATCGCGCGCGATCTCGCCCGCGGCAAGCTTCAGCCGATCCTCGACATCGACGAGCGCGATGGCGAACCCCTGTGGGAATATTGGATCGACGGTTTCGCCGAAATGATCGCGCTGCGTCCGGACGCCTGGGCGACGCTGGCGAACGATCCGGACACGATGGCCTCGCGGTCGCGACTGGACATGCTGATCGCGGTCGCGCGCAACGAAAGCGACCTCGACAGCATGGCGGTCAACGCGCTTCAGGACCGCGCTGTGGCCGAGCTGACGGAGGCCGTCGAGCATCTGTACGCCGCGCGCGCGCAATCCGCCGGGCGGATGCCGGTCGCCGCACCCGCCACCATGGCGGCCAAGGTCGGTCGCAACGATCCGTGTCCCTGCGGATCCGGGAAAAAGCACAAGCGCTGCTGTAGCTGAGCGACCGGCGGCCCCTGTTGCCCGGCGCATCTGGCGCGTCGGCCGTTCGCATCGTCTCGACGACGGAGGAGAAGCAGCGGCATCCTCCCACGGGCTGATCAGCGGCGGGACCGTGGTCCTTTCGCGGACCACCGTTACGCCTGCCCCTGCAGCCTGTCCTGCGTACGCGTCGTGAAATCGTCCGCGGCATGGCGTTCGTGCAGCTGGCTCGCGGGGTCCCCGGTCACCCGGTTCACCATCCGGCCGCGCCGCACGGCGGGCCGATCCGCCAGCTGCTCCGTCCAGCGCCGAAGGTTGCGATAATCCTGCACCTTCAGGAATTCTGCCGCACCATACAATTCGCCCTGCACGAGCTGGCCGTACCATGGCCAGATCGCCATATCCGCGATCGTATAGTCCGGTCCGGCAACGAACGCACTGTCCGCCAGCCGGCGATCGAGCACGTCGAGCTGCCGCTTCGTCTCCATGGCGTAGCGATCGATCGGATATTCGAACTTCTCGGGCGCATAGGCATAGAAATGGCCGAAACCGCCGCCGAGGAACGGCGCGCTGCCCATCTGCCAGAACAGCCACGACAGGCATTCGGCGCGTGCCGGTCCGGACGGCGGCAGAAACGCACCGAAGGCCTCGGCAAGATAGACCAGGATGGCGCCGGATTCGAACACGCGCACCGGTGTGTCGCCACTATGGTCGACCAGCGCGGGAATCTTGGAATTCGGATTGGCGTCGACGAAGCCGCTGCCGAACTGGTCGCCCTCGCCGATGCGGATCAGCCACGCATCGTATTCGGCACCGGCATGGCCGGCCGCGAGCAGCTCCTCGAGCATGATCGTCACCTTCACGCCGTTCGGCGTTCCCAGCGAATAGAGTTGGAGCGGGTGCTCGCCGACGGGCAGCGGCGCATCGTGCGTCGCGCCGGCGACGGGGCGATTGATGCTCGCGAAGCGGCCGCCGCTCTCCTTGTTCCAGGTCCAGACGGCGGGAGGCGTGTAGGGATCGTTGCTCATCGTCGATCTCTCGTCGGGGAAGGGCGCAAGACGCGTGCGATCATAGCTGCCGATCGTCTCTCAGGATGCGGCAGGCTGGCGGAAACAGGCGACCATATGCGCGACATAATCGGCCTTCCCCAGCGCGACGCCTTGCGCCCGCAGGATCGAATAGGCCGTCACGACGTGGAAATAGAACTGCGGTAACGCCCAGTCGCGCGCGTACTGCCCGGCCGTCAGGTCGAGAACCATGCCATTCGGCAGTGCGTGCGCGATCGGCGCGGACGCGTCCATCGTGATCCCGGCCGCGGCAGCCTCGACTACGCCGAGCGTCTCGACGATCCGGGCCCGTGCGTCTGCAAGCGTACCGGGCGCGTCTCCGGCATTGCGCGCTTCGTCGAGCAGGACCTGTAGCGAAGGTGGAAATTCCCGGTCGGACAGTCGAAAGACGCCCTCCTGCGCCTGCCGGCAGGCGAAGCGGATCTGCGTCGCCAGCGGAAACATGTCGGGGGCGAGCCGGGCGACCAGCAATGCTTCCGCGCCGCCGTCGGGCTGCTGGGCCTCGGCCTTGTCCAGCCATTGAGACAGCGTCCCCAGCATCTGCACATAGGTCGGCACGACAAGATCTTGCAGCGTCATGGGATAAGGGCTTTCCGTGGCTGATCCGCGAGCCGATCCAAGCCGGGATGGCCGCAGGCGTCAAGCGTGCCGACACCGTGCGTTCGGCTCACCCTGCGCGAATTTGCCTAGCGCCGCGCCCGTGCCGACAGGTCGATCAGCATGATCGGAACCAGCACGGCCATTCCCAATATCGCCGTCACCAGCGCCTGCTGGGCGCGGTCGGGCGAGGAAAGCATGTTCACCGGCAGGAGCCATGGAATATAGACGCCCTGTCTGGCCGATGCGGTGACCACCCCGATCAGGGTGCCGCCGATGCCCAGCACCAGCGGCGGCACGAAGCTGCGTGCGCGCAGGGCGAGCCATAACTGCAGAAGGGCAAGCAATCCGCCGGCGACCCACATGCGCGCGATCAGCGCCGCAAGATGCCCGAGTGGCGCCTCGCCACTCAGCATCTTGCCGCCGGTGATCGCATCGGCGACGGACCCGGCCGCGGCCATCCCGGCGACCATCAGCACGCTCATCGCCGCCAGCAGCAGCAGCAGGATGAGCAGCTTGGCGAGGAAGAAGCGGCCGCGCCAGCCGGGCAGGGCGAGAAGATGGTCCCAGCCGCGGGCCGCCTGCTCCACCTGCGCCAGCAGCACCGACAGCGCCGTCGCTGCCATCGGCAGCATCAGATAGGCCCAGATCGCCGCCGTCCCGTCGGCGAACATGCGCCATGGCAGCGACTTGTCGCGATCCATCAGGATCACGAACGCCAGTACGCTGAGGCTCAGCGGCGCCGCGATCACCAGCCCGAGCGTCAGCGACCGTCGCAGGCGCAGCAGTTCGACCGCCAATACCGTGATCATGCCATCGCTCCCTGTACGGTCCGGTCGAACGCGATCCGGTCGAATGCGGTCCGGTCGAAAAGGTGTTCCAGTCGACGTTCGCGCCGTACCAGATGCGAGACGGGGTGACCGGCAGCGATCAGCAGCGCCGCCAGCCGGTCGGCGGCGTCGGTGCGGACGAGCAGCCGGCAACCATCCGCCGTGAAGCCGAAGCCGGCCGCGGCCAGCGTGTCGCCGGCACCGGCGTCGCTTTCCACTTCCACCACTGGATCGACCGATCCGCGGACCTGCGCGATCGGTCCTTCCGCCACCATCCGGCCATGCGCGACCAGGCCGACATGCGTGGCCACGCGTTCGACCTCGTCGAGCAGGTGGCTCGAGACGATCACCGTCACATCGTCTTCGGCGACCAGCCGGGCGAGCAGATGCCGGACGTCCGCGATCCCGTCCGGATCGAGGCCATTGGTCGGCTCGTCCAGCACCAGCAGGCGCGGTCCCCCGATCAGTGCGCGGGCGATGCCGAGCCGCTGGCGCATACCCAGCGAATAACCGCCCGCGCGCCGATCAGCGACGTCGGCGATCCCTGCCACGGCAAGGACGCGATCGACCTCGCCGCGGTCGGCCCCGAGCAGCCGACGGGTGACCTCCAGGTTTTCGCGTCCCGTCAGATTGCCCCAGACGGTAGGCGCTTCGATCAGCGCTCCGACGACCGCGCTGCGCTGCCGCCGGTCGTCGCCGAACAGCGTAAGTCGCCCCGCATCAGGACGCACGAGTCCCAGCACCATGCGCATCGTGGTCGTCTTGCCGGCCCCGTTCCGACCGAGAAAGCCGTATATCGCGCGTCGGGGTACGGTGAGGTTCAGGCCATCCACGACCGGACGGCCGTCATAGCGCTTGACCAGCCCGGTGGCTGAAAGAGCTGTTTCCATCACAGGCGCCTTTAGCTAAGATTTAAATTCAGCCCGTGTTATTTAAGTGAAAGATAAATGTCTACCATCTCATCACCCGCCCGTGCGGGCGTCATCCGGCAGGCACGCGCCCTGAGCCGCCTGACCGCGATCCTGATCGCGGGGACGTTTCTGTTGCTGGCCTGGCCGCTGGCATTGTCGTTGGCCTTGGGGCGGCCACCGGCGGGCTGGTCCAACCTGACCGAACTCGTGCCGCCGCTGGTGTATCTGCTGGGACTGGTGCAATTGCGCAGCGCGTTCGTGTCGATCGCCGCCGGCGAATTGTTCGGATCGGCGACGCGCCGCGCCTTGTCCCGGCTGGGCGCCGCCATGCTCCTCGGCGCGACGCTTCAGGTGGTCGTCATGCCCAATCTGATCTTCTGGCTGATGGAACGGGGCGAGGGTGGGGGATTGCTGCGGTTCGACGTCGCGGCCTTCAGCGTCGGTGCGATCGGGGCGGGGTTGTTGCTGATCGTCCGCCTGTTCGACGCTGCCGGCGAGATGGAAGCGGAACTGGACGGGATTCTCTGACGTGCCGGTCGAGATCACGTTGGACGCGGTGCTGTCGAAACGCAGGATGACCGGCAAGGAGCTTGCCCGCCGCGTGGGCCTGAGCGAGACGCAATTGTCACTGTTCCGGTCGGGCAAGGTGCGTGGGCTGCGCTTCTCCACTCTGTCGCGCATGTGTGCGGTGCTGGATTGCGCGCCGGGAGAGTTGCTCAGCTACGCGTTCGATCCCGCCGACCTCTCTCCGCTCGCAACCGACGACGAAGTGTAGCGGACGGGCATGAAGGCGCCCGCTACATCCATCTTTTCGGAACCGGTCTCGCTCGTCGGTGACGAGCGTCCGTCTGCGGATCGGATCAGACCAGCATGATCCGATCGCTCGACGTGGTCCGCCGTGCGGCCGGCTGTCCTGCGCCCCTCTCGATGGGCTGGGCCATCGCCTGACCGATCAGCAGCAATGCGGGATCGCGATCGCCGATCGTGCGGACCAGAAACGCCAGCGCATCCAGGCGACCGCGGATCAGTCGTTCGTCGGGAAGCGACACGTTGACCGCCACCATCACGGGCGTGTCCGGCGCTAGTCCGGCCTGTATCAGGTTGCGCGACACGTCACCCGCCGCCGCCCGGCCCATATAGACCGCCAGCGTCGCCTCCGGCCGGGCGAGGGCCGCCCAGTCGAGGTCCAGCGGTTCGTTCGCCCGCGCATGCGCTGTGACCAGCGTCAGCGACCGTGCCAGTCCGCGCAGCGTCAGCGATACCACCCCCGACGCGGCGGCGGCGCTGGCGGCGGTGATGCCCGGGCACACCTGCACCGTAATGCCGTGCGCGGCGCAGGCGTCGATCTCCTCGGTCGACCGGCCGAAGATCGACGGGTCGCCGCCTTTCAGCCGTACGACGCGCCGGCCCGCCAGCGCGGCGGCGACGATCATGTCGTCGATCGTGCCCTGATCCTTCGAATGGCGGCCGGAGCGCTTGCCGACGCCGACGCACTCGACGTTCGCCGGGATCAGGTTGAGTACGCCGGGGCCGACCAAGGCGTCGTAGAACACGACGTCGGCGGCGGCGATGAGGCGTTCGGCCTTGCGGGTGAGCAGGTCGGGATCGCCGGGGCCCGCGCCGACCAGCCAGACGGTACCGGGGGCGATGGTGTCATGCGGCATGGGTCGATCCTTCGGCGAGGAGTTTGGCGAGCGCCGGCCGGCACGAGCCGCAATTGGTGCCCGCTTTCAACGCGGTGCCGATCGCGGCGACATCGGTCAGGCGCTGGGCGGCGATCGTCGACAGGATGGTCTTCAGCCCGACATCGAAACAGGCGCAGACGATCGGCCCGCGGTCGACCTGAACGCCGGGCGCGCGACCCGCGAGCAGCGTCGGCGCGGCCTGCGGCTCGGCGAGTTGCTCCACCAGCCAGTCGCGCGGCGGCAGCGTGCCGTCGCGGGTGACGAACAGCGCCGCGGCCAGCCGCCCGTCGCGCAGGATCGCGATGCGGCGCGTTCCCCGTGCCGCGTCGATCGCCTCCAGCCGCTGGCCGGCCGGCAGCAGCGCGTCGAGCGCCGCGGCATCGCCATTTCCTGCAAGGTCCCACGCCGTGCCGCACGGAACCGCGACCCGCGTCGCCCACGGGCAATTCGGCCGGGCGGCCAGCTCACCCGCGACGATGACGAAGCCCCGCCACCCCGTCATGACCGCAGTGATCCGCGCCGGCGTCGCCTTGAAGCCCGGCTGCCCGGAAATCGGGTCGGCGAGCGGGCGCGGCAAAAGCCCGGTGCGGCCACCCGTCGCACTCCGGTCGGTCCAGTGGATCGGCGTGAACAGCTCGCCCGGCCGCTGCGTCGTCGCGATCCGCACGCGAAACAGGCTGTCCCCCTGCGGTGTCGCAACCCGGGCCAGTGCACCGTCCGTCAGCGCCAATGCGGCGGCATCGTCGGGATGCACCTCCACCAACGGCTCCTCGCGATGGCGCGCCAGCTTGGGCGACAGGCCGGTCCGCGACATCGTGTGCCACTGATCGCGATACCGCCCGGTGTTGAGCGTCATCGGCCAGTCGGCGAGCGGCTTCGCGAGCAGCTTCTGCACCACCGGCACCAGCCGTGCACGGCCGTCCGGCGTCGGATAGCGCCCGTCCGCGAACGGCGTGCCGCCCCAGCGGAACGGCTCCATCGCGTCGTAAGCCGCATTGCCCAGCGCCGCCTGCCCCGGCAGCGCGAAAAGCCGCGCTCCGTCGTTCTCGTATCCCGACAGCCGGCAATGCTCCCGCCAGATTTCGGCGGGGCGATCGTAGGCGAAGGCGGTCTTCCACCCCATCCGCCGCGCCACCTGCGTGACGATCCACCAGTCCGGTTTCGCCTCACCGGGCAGCGGCAGGAACGCGCGCTGGCGGCTGACGGTGCGGTCGGAATTGGTGACGGTGCCGTCCTTCTCGCCCCATGCCGCGGCGGGCAGGCGGACATGGGCGTGAACGCTGGTGTCGGTTTCCGCGATCACGTCGCTGACCACGACGAAGGGACACGTCGCCAGCGCCTCGCGTACCCGCCCCGCGTCGGGCATCGATACGGCAGGATTGGTCGCCATCACCCACAACGCCTTGATTCGCCCGTGGCCGAGTTCGCGGAACAGGTCGACCGCCTTCAGACCCGGCTTCGTCGCCATGTTCGGCGCGGCCCAGAACCGCCCGACGCGCGCGACGTTCTCGGGCGCGAAGTCCATGTGGGCCGCCAGCGTTGACGCCAGCCCGCCGACCTCGCGCCCGCCCATCGCATTGGGTTGTCCCGTGATCGAGAACGGTGCGGCACCGGGCTTGCCGATGCGACCCGTCGCGAGGTGCAGGTTGATGATCGCGTTGACCTGATCCGTCCCGCTGAGCGACTGGTTCACGCCCTGGCTGAACATCGTGACGGTGCGCGGCGTGGCGGCGAACAGGTCGAAGAAGCGCCTGAGGTCGTCCGGCGCAACATCGCATGTGCGCGCCGTCGACCACAGGTCGCTCCCCTCTCCGAACACCTTCCAGAAATCGTCGGGAGTCGCGACGTGGCGCTCCAGATAGGCATGGTCGACCGCGCCGTTCGCGCGGCACCAGGCCAGCAGGCCGTGCATCAGCGCGACATCGGTGCCGGGGCGGATGGCGAGGTGCAGGTCCGCCTCGTCCGCGGTTTCGGTGCGGCGCGGGTCGATCACCACCAGCTTCGTCCCGCGCGCGGCGCGGGCGGCCATGATACGCTGGTAGACGACCGGGTGGCACCAGGCGGTGTTGCTGCCGACGAGCACGATCAGGTCGGCCGCGTCGAGATCGTCGTAGCTCGCCGGCACGATATCCTCGCCGAACGCGCGGGTGTGGCCGGCGACCGCGCTCGACATGCAGAGGCGGGAATTGGTGTCGATGTTGGCGGAGCCGATGAAGCCCTTCATCAGCTTGTTGGCGACGTAATAATCCTCGGTCAGGAGCTGACCCGAGACGTAGAAGGCAACGCTGTTGGGGCCGTGTTTGGCGATGGTGTCGCGGAACCTGCGGGCGACGAGGTCGAGCGCCTTGTCCCATGTGGCGCGGCGTTGGCCGATCATGGGGTGGAGCAGGCGGCCTTCGAGGCCGATCGTTTCGCCGAGGTGGGTGCCCTTGGAGCAGAGCTTGCCGTGGTTGGCGGGGTGATCGGGGTCTCCGGCGATGGTGGCGGTGCGCTCGCCGGTGGGGGTGGCGACGATGCCGCAGCCGACGCCGCAATAGGCGCAGGTGGTGCGGGTCGCGCTCAAAGCCCCTCCCCTTCAGGAGCGTCGGGTGAACCGCGCCCCGCGCGGTTCAGGTCAGGCTGGGAGCCTGACCGACCCGACGCTGGGTTTGGGTGGGGCCTGTCCGCGGGCGATGGTCTCGGTGAGACCCCGCCCCACCCCCAACCCCTCCCCTGAAGGGGAGGGGCTTCTCTTTGGAAGTCCCGGATCGTCACGCCGCCGCCGCCAACACGCTGGTCCGGCAGATCAGCACCCGCCCCGCCGACACCTTCACCGGCACCACCGGCGTACAGCCCTTGTCCTCACCCAGCGCCTCGCCCGTGGTCAGCGAGATGCGCCAGTTGTGCAGCGGACACGCCACCGCGCCGCCATGCACGATCCCTTGGCTCAACCGCCCATGCTTGTGCGGACAGCGATCGAGCAATGCGAAGACCTTGCCGTCCCCCGTGCGGAACACCGCAATGTCATCACCGCCGGTGACCTGCACCGTGCGGCTGCCACGCACCGGGATTTCGTCGACCCAGCCGATATCGAGCCATTCGCCGATCATGCCATTTCCCTCGCTGCATCCAGAGGAGTGAACACCGCCATCGGCGCATGCTGTTCGCGCGCGTCGCCCGCCGCACGCGCGGCCCATGGGTCGTCCTGCGAGAAGCTCTGCGAATAGCGGAACCGTGCGGCCAGCGCGTCGCGACCCTCCGCATCGTCGGCGATGCGTTCACGGATATATTCGACCCCGATCCGCTCGATCCACGGCGCGGTGCGCTCCAGATAACGCGCCTTTTCGCGGTACAATTGGATGAAGGCCGCGCAGTAATGCATCGCCTCGTCCTCCGTCGCGACCTTGCAGAGAAAGTCGGTGGCGCGAACCTTGATGCCGCCATTGCCGCCGACGTGCAGTTCGTACCCACTGTCGACGCACACCACGCCGAAGTCCTTGATCGTCGCCTCGGCGCAATTGCGCGGGCAGCCGCTGACCGCGATCTTGAACTTGTGCGGCATCCAGCTGCCCCACGTCATCCGCTCGACCTTCACGCCGAGGCCCGTCGAATCCTGCGTGCCAAACCGGCACCATTCGCTCCCGACACAGGTCTTCACCGTACGCAGCGACTTGCCATAGGCATGGCCGCTGACCATCCCGGCGGCATTGAGATCGGCCCAGACCGCGGGCAGATCCTCTTTCTTGATCCCGAAGATGTCGAGCCGCTGCCCGCCGGTGACCTTGACCATCGGCGCGTCGAACTTCTCGACGACATCAGCGAT
Source organism: Sphingomonas sp. Leaf37 (assembly GCF_920939475.1). NCBI lineage: Bacteria > Pseudomonadati > Pseudomonadota > Alphaproteobacteria > Sphingomonadales > Sphingomonadaceae > Sphingomonas > Sphingomonas sp. Leaf37. The sequence goes on from NZ_CAKLAX010000001.1 coordinate 102,138, forward strand.
CGCACGCAGTTCGCGCGGGTTGGTCAGCCCACCCCACATCCGCGGCACCACCGAATAGGTGCCGTCCTTCTGGATGTTGGCATGCAGGCGCTCGTTGACGAAGCGGCTCTGCTGGTCGTCCTTATACTCGCCCGGCAGCGCGCAGAGCAGATAGTAATTCAGCGCCGGCCGGCATGACGAGCAGCCGTCGGGCGTATTCCACGTCAGCTTCTGCATCACCTCCGGAATCGATCGCATATCCTGCGCGACGATCTCTCGCCGCACGTCGTCGTGGCCGAAGCTGGTGCATTTGCACATCGTCTTGACGGTGCGCTCGCCCGAATACTCATCGCCCAGCGTGACGGCGAGCAACGTCTCGACCAGTCCGGTGCAGGAGCCGCAGGATGCCGACGCCTTGCAGGTGGCGCGCACCGCGTCGAGCGTCGTGTTGCCCGCGCCGATGCAGGCGACGACCTTGCCCTTGGTGACGCCGTTGCAGCCGCAGATCTCCGCCTCGTCGGAGAGCGCCGCAACGGCCGCCTTAGGGTCCGCCTGCCCCCCTCCCGAGGCGAAGGCCTGGCCGAAGATGAGCATGTCGCGGATCGCCGACACGTCCTCCTCGCGTTTCAGCAGGTCGAAATACCAGCCGCCATCCGCGGTATCGCCGTACAACACCGCGCCGACCACCTTGTCGCCGCGCACCACCACGCGCTTGTAGACGCCGCGCGAGGCGTCGCGCAGCACGATGTCCTCCGCCCCGTCGCCGCCCGAGAAATCGCCCGCCGAGAACACGTCCAGCCCCGCGACCTTCAGCTTGGTCGACGTGACCGAGCCGCGATAGCCGCTGTGCCTCTCGACCAGCCCGTCGGCGAGCGCGCGGCACATATCCCAGAGCGGCGCGACGAGCCCGTAGACGTTGCCGTCATGCTCGACGCATTCGCCCACCGCGAGGATCGACGGGTCGGACGTGACCATATGGTCGTCGACCTGAATACCGCGACCGACCGCGAGACCGGCATCCCGCGCCAGCGCGACCGACGGCCGGATGCCGACCGCCATCACGACGAGGCTGGCGGGGATGACGGTGCCGTCCTTCAAAGCGACGCCCTCGACCTTGCCGTCGCCGACGATTGCGGCGGTATGCGCCTCGGTCAGGATCGTCTGCCCCCGCGCTTCCAGTGCCGACTTCAGCAGCCAGCCCGCCGCCTCGTCCAGCTGCCGCTCCATCAGCGTCGGCATCAGGTGGATGACCGTGACCTTCATACCGCGCAGCGTGAGGCCATGCGCCGCTTCCAGCCCGAGCAGGCCGCCGCCGATCACCACCGCATCGCCGCCGGCTCCCGCCGCCGCGAGCATGTGGTCGACATCCGCCATGTCGCGAAAGCTGATGACGCCGGGCAGGTCCTTGCCCGGCACCGGGATGATGAACGGATCGGAGCCGGTCGCGATCAGCAGCTTGTCGTAGGACACGCTGCGTCCCGACCGCGCCGTCACCGTCTTCGCCACGCGGTCGATCGCCTGCACCGGGTCGCTCGATATCAGCTCGATCGCGTTCGACGCGTACCAGGCGGCATCGTTGATGACGATCTCGTCGAACGTCTTCTCGCCCGCCAGCACCGGCGACAGCATGATGCGGTTGTAGTTCACATGCGGTTCGGCACCGAAGATGGTGACGCGGTAGCGATGCGGATCGCGGGCGATCAGCTCCTCCACCGCACGGCAGCCGGCCATGCCGTTGCCGATGACGACCAGGTGTTCGCGGGTGTTCATCATAGGGTCCAGTCCAGTTGGAGCCAGAGTTTGCGGGTGTTTGTGGCGAACAGGTCCGCGTCGTAATCGGCGTAGCGGACGCTCGCGACGGTGCGGCCGAGCTTCGCCTGCGCCAGCAGGTCGATTTCGTTGCCGTAATGGCGGACCAGACGGTCGCTCTCGAACCGGTGGTAGATCGCCTGTACCGAAACGTTCTTCAGCGTGCCGACCTGCTTCCAGCCCCAGCCGGCGCTGGCATACAGGTCGCGGATGCCGTCGGGCGGCGTGGTGGTGAACTTGTCCGCCCAGCCCTGAAACTTGAAGATCGCCGACAGCGGTGTCTGGAAACTGGTCAGCGCGGTGCCGCGATCGGCGCCGAGCACCTCATACCCCGCGCCCAGCTTAGGTCCGGCCAGATCGACCGCGACGTCGGCGAGCCAGTAATCGGCGCGATAGTCGTTGGGGTTGCGATGGTAGTCGGACTGGCGCGCATGGCTCGCCTGCCATGCGACGGTCGCCTTGCCGACCTTCCGCGATCCCGCCAGCCGCACGCCATAGCTCTGGCTCGACAGGCGATAGCCCTGCACCGGCGCCTCGTCCTGATCGACCAGATAGGCGAAACCGCTCAACGTGCCGATCGGCGACGCCCAGCCGAGCGTCGCGAAGATATTGTCGCCGCCCACCGCCTGCGGCCGTGCGCCGAATCCGTCGATGCCCCAGATGGTGCGGACGCCCCAGGCATAGGTGACGTCCGCCTTCACGCCCTTCAGCGGCGCAACCTCGACGCGCACCGCGTCGAAGGTCTGGCCGTTGTTGCGGATGCCGGCGGCGCCGACGAAGCGTTCGTCCTCCAGCTGGATGCGCTGGCGACCAGCCGTCACCGTCAGCGGCGCGCTGCGATACTGCAACTGCGCCCGGTACAGGCCGATGCTCTGCGGATCGGCGATCTGCGGGCGAGACGTCGCGGATCCCTGAAGGCCATCGTAATATTTGCCGACGATGGCGAGGTTGCCCTGCGCTTCGGCGAGCGCCGACCACGGGCCTTCGGTCACCTGCAGCCCGGCGCGGATACGGGCGGTCACGGCATCGGCATCGTCGCGAAGGCCGTTCTGTTCGACATGCTCGTGGCGCAGGCGGGTATCGATCAGCGGGGTGATCGTCTGCGCGGCGGCGGGCGCCGCGCAGATCAGGGCAAGTACAGGGAAATTAAGGGTATAGCGCATGTCAGATCCGGACTGTATCGGCGGCGCCCCAGCGCGCCCGCCATCCGGTCTTCACTAGCGTCAGGCCAGTTAAGGCGAGGATAGCGAGGCCGGCGAAGATCAGGAACCCGGACGAAAAGCTGCCGGTGAACTGCTTGGCGATGCCGAGCGACGAGGCGAGATAGAATCCGCCGATACCCCCGGCGAACCCGACCAGCCCGGTCATCACGCCGATCTCCGCGGCGAAGCGCTGCGGCACCAGCTGGAACACCGCGCCATTGCCGGTGCCGAGCGCCAGCATCGCGCAGACGAACAGCCCCAATGCCGCCTCGACGCTACCGGCCATGCTCACGCCGCCCAGCGCCAGCGCCGCGACGATGAACACTGCGGTCAGCGCCTTCACGCCGCCGATCGCATCGGCCAGTGCGCCGCCCATCGGACGCACCAGCGATCCCGCCAGCACGCATGCGGCGGTGCAATAGCCGGCCTGGATCGTCGTCAGGCCGAAACGATCGGTGAAATAGATCGGCAGGCTGGCGGCCAGCCCGACGAACCCGCCGAACGTCACGGCATAGAATCCCATCAGCGACCACGCATCGCCGGTCTTCAACGGGGTCAGATACTGGCCGAGGCTCTTGGGTGCGGGCGCGTCCGGCGCATCCTTCGCCATCACCATATAGGCGACGAACACGATCCCCAGCGGGATGCAGGCGAGGCCGAGTACCGCGTTCCAGCCGAACAGCTTGGCGAGGGCAGGGGCGAACAGCGCCGCGAGCACCGTGCCCGAATTGCCCATGCCGGCAAGGCCCATCGCCTTGCCCTGATGCTGCGGCGGATACCAGCGGCTGGCGAGCGGCAGCGCGATGGCGAAGCTGGCGCCGGCGAACCCCAGTATCACGCCGAGCGCGAGCGTACCGGCAAAGCTGTTCACACCCAGCATCCAAGCGGAGAACAGCCCGATGATGACGATGATCTGACTGATCGCGCCCGCCTTTTTCGGTCCGATCCGATCGACGAGCAAGCCGTTGACCACGCGCAGGATCGCCCCCGCCAATGTCGGCGTGGCGACCATCAGCCCCTTTTCGGCCGGGGTCAGCGCCAGCGTCTTCGCGATCTCCGGCGCGAGCGGCCCGAGCAGCACCCACACCATGAACGCGAGGTCGAAATACAGGAATGCGGCGATCAGCGTCGGCGTATGCCCGCTCTGCCAGAAGCCGGTCTTGTCCTGCGTCGTATCGTCTTGCCAGAGTGCCGTGGCCATGTGCCGTCCCCCATCTGCGATGGACAAAGAAAAAGCCGCCAGGACGGCGGCCATCGCTGGCTACATCCTGGCGGCTTCGTTGCCGTTGACGGATGGCGTCACCGCCGTCCCGTCGCCGCAGAGCCTGCCCCCCGTTGGAAAGGCGCTGCGTCTATTTCGTGTCCGGCATCATTGCCCGACGATTCGAAAGCTGCCTGATTCGCAGGGTCGGCGCAAGTGCATTTCGCACATGCAGCAAATCATTGGCCGCGCCGCTACCCTGCCAGTCCGGCAAGATAGGCCGGTATCTCGTCCGGATCGAACGCCCGTCCGTCGAAGAACCGGTCACTGCCCAGGATCAGCCGCCCCTGCGTCGCGCCCACTCCGGTCGCTTCCCCGATCGACCCTTCCATCTTCGAACTCGCGCCCGGCAGGGTCGCCGACGATCCCGCCAGCGCCGCGCGATACAGGTCCGGCCGGAACACCCCCTCCGCCGCCTTCGCCTCCGCCGCGGAGAACGCCGTGCCGTCCCACCGCGTCATCTGCGAATAGAGCCACGCCGCCTGACTGCGCCACGGGAAGTTCGCCGCCTCGCGGTACTGGAACATGAAATCCGGAATGTGCAGCGCCTCCGCATCGCGTGCCAGCCGCACCCGGTCCGTGATCGCGCGCAGCACCGTCTCCGGCGGCGCATTGCAATATTCCGGGCGCGACAGGATCGCCGCGCTGTCCTCCGCCGTGTCCGGCGCGACGAAATGTGCGGCGGCCCGGTGCAGCGCGCGGATCAGCGCCGCGACCTCCTCGCCCCGCTCCGCCACCGTATCGCTGCGCAGCGCCAGCACCTTCTCCACGCCCCGCCGCCAGATCTGCGCGGTGACCATCGCGATCCGCCCGACCCCGCGATCGACCGCGATGCTGTTCCACGGCTCGCCGACGCAGATGCCGTCGACCTCGCCCGCCGCCAGCGCATCGGCGGCGAAGGGCGGGCTGGTCACGACGATCTCGACGTCGCGATCGGGCTGGATACCCACCGCCGCCAGCCAATAGCGCAGCATGTAATTGTGGCTGGAATAGCGATGCACCACCCCGAACCGTAGCCGCGTTCCCGCCGCCGCCCGCTCCACCGCCACCGTCCGCAGCCGCGCGCCCAGCGCCACCGGATCCGCCAGCCCCCCGCCAAGCTCCACCGCCGCCGCCAGCGCCGTCGACAGCGTCACCGCATTCCCGTTCAGCCCCAGCACGAACGGCACGCTCAGCGCCACCGCCGGCCGCCCCCGTCCCAGACTGGTCGCGATCGCCAGCGGCGCGATCAGGTGCGCGGCATCCGTATGCCCGTACAACAAGCGGTCGCGCACCGTCGCCCACGTCAGGTCGCGCACCAGCTCGATGCGCACGCCCTCGGCCGCGGCAAACCCCTGTTCGTGCGCCAGGATCGGCAGCGCGGCATCGACCAGCGGCAGGAAACCGATGCGGAACATCACAAATCTCCCATCAGCGCATCGCTGGTGACGATGGCGTCCGCGATCTCGGCGATCCGCCGGTTGGACTGCATCGCGTGACTGCGCAGCAGCGCATAGGCCGCCGGCTCGTCCAGCCCGCGCCGCTTCATCAGGATCGCCTTCGCCCGGTCCACCGCCTGCCGGTCCGCCAGCGCGCTCTTCGCCTCCGCCAGTTCGGTCTGCAACCGCGCGAAGGCCTGAAACCGGCGGATGGCGAGGTCGAGCACCGGCTTGATCCGCTGCTTGGCGAGCCCGTCGACGATATAGGCGGAAACGCCCGCATCGACCGCGGCCGCGGTGGATTCCGCGTCGCTCTGGTCGACGAACATCGCGATCGGCCGGGCCAGCGCGCGGCTCATCGCGAAATAATCCTCCAGCATGTCGCGACTGGGGTTTTCGAGGTTGACCAGCACCACCTCGGGCCGGGCCGCCTCGAGCTGCGCGAGCAGCGGGCCGGCGGGATCGATCAGCGCGAGATCGCCGAGCCCCGCCTCACGCAGGCCATCCGAGATGATGGCGGCACGGGTCGTGCTGGTATCGATGATCGCGATCCGCATGACACCTCATATGCGCAGGTGCCGTCCGCTGCCAACCGCGCCGGCGATGCGCGTCCGGCAGCGCGGGCGTTTTCAGGCCCGTGCTGCCGGAACGTGCGGTGCCTTATCGGGCGACCGAAAAGCCGCCATGGATCGGCCTGGCCTTCAGCGGCGTGGTGCGCAACATGCGGACAAGTGCCTGTTCGGGGGTCAGATTGCCCTTGGCCAGACCGGTCCTCATCGTACGGGTCGGCCGGCCCTTCACCATGTCCGTATCGATCGAAACCGGGCAGCGGGTGACGCTGGTGAACTTTGCGATCGCCTTGTCCAGCCGCATCGGCGCGATGGCGACCCGGACGCGATCGTTCTGGCAATTGTAGAAGCTGGCATCCTGCGCGCTGGCAGCATGGGGCAGGGTAGCGGCGAAACCGAACATGATCGGCAGCACGAACTTACGCATTGGATGATTCCTATGGCCGAAATGGCCCTTGTGCAGGTGCGACAGCAGGGATGAACAGGTGATGTCAACCCGACGTGTCCGTTCGCCGGTGCGCCCGTGTCCGCAGCTTCAGGAAGCCCAGCCCGCAAAGCATCCAGATGAGAAGCAGCGCATAGGGTCGCCAGTCCGCTTCCATCCCGACGAAGATCAGGACGGTGGCGCACCCCGCACCGGCGTAGCCCAGCGCGCGCATCGTCCGCCGGCCGAACTTGAACGCGGCCGCCTCGTACAGGTCGGGGTGGCGTTCGACGACGCGCGCGGCGGCAAGGCAGATGCTGCCGTATTTCAGCAGATTGGGGATGTTCACCGCCAGGAACAGGAAGGTCAGTTCCATCGGCAGCAGCAGGCCGACGCAGCCGAGCAGGAACACGGCGAACAGCGCCACATGCGGCGTCTGCCAGCGCGGATGAACCCGCCCGAGGGCGGAGGGCAGCATGCCGGACTGGCCCATGGCGTAGAGGCTGCGGCTGAACATCGCGAAGAGGGCATTGAGCGACTTGCCGATCGACAGCACCGCCGCCAGCACGATCAGCGGGGTAGCGGCAGGGCCCATGAAGCGTCTGGCGGCATCGAGGATCGGCGCCTCGCTGGCCCCCAGCGCGTCGCCACCGAGCACGCCCAGCGCGACGAAGCCCACCGCCAGATACAGCAAGGTCGCCGAACCGATCGACAGTGCGATCCCGAGCGGGATCGTCCGGCGGCTGTCCGCGACCTCCGATCCTGCCTCGGTCGCGGCCTCGATCCCGAAGAACAGGCCCATCAGCAAGGGAGTCGCGGCGATCATGCCGTGGACGCCGTGCGGGAAGACGGGTCGCAACCGTGCCGTGTCGACCGCCGTCGCGCCGCCCCAGACGACGAAGACGGCGAACAGGATCAGCATGCCGACGAGCAGGACCTTCTGCACCCGCGTGGCGATATGGACGCCGAACAGGTTCGCGAGGAGCGCGAGCAGCAGCACCGCGAGCATCGTCGGCTTCGTCGGCAGCGGCACCAGCATCGCGGCGTATTTGACGAGCACCAGCGCGAGGACGACGATCGCGCCGACGTTGGCGACGATGCGTGCCCAGCCGATATGGAAGCCCCAGGCGGGATGGAGGAAGCGCGCCGGCCAGACGAACGATGCGCCCGACACCGGATACGCCGAACCGAGGAACGCGTAGCTGACCGCGATCAGATACATCGGCAGCGCGGCGAGCAATGCCGACAGCAGCATCGCCGGACCCGCGATCCGGGCGGCGGGCGCGATCGCCGAAAAGATCGACACGCCGACCGCGGTGCCGAGCCCGAGCGCGACGACGCCCCACAGGTCGATTCCCCTCGCAAGCTTCGCGTCGGTCAATGCGCGGCTCCGGCGGCAAGGAACGCGCGCAGGTCGCGCATCAGCAGCCGCCAGCTCGCGTCGTCCGAATAGGCGACATGGCCGGCGGGGTAGCGCGCGTTGTGGTAGCGATCCGGCGTCAATGTGCTTTGCGCGAACAGGTAATCCGCCGCACCGACGGTGGTGGTGAGATCGTAGAGACCGGTGCCGACGAACAGCCGCAGGCCGGGCGTGGCGGTCATCGCCTGTTCCAGCCGGGCCATGAACGGCCAGTCGTTGAACGGCGAATCGCCCGACCCGTAGCGCCAGTCGTCACCGCCGCGCACGATCACGCGGTAGCCGGCGGCATCGGCGACGCCGATCCGCGTCAGCTGGCCGATCACCGCCTTGCCGTAGCGATCGGATACCGCGGAAAAGGCATCGGCACCGACGGTATCGCCGGCATCGGCGGCCCGCGCTGCGACGTAGCGGGCATCGTAGCGGCCCAGCACCGTCCCCTGCGCACGGAGCAGTTCGACGCGAAACTGCTCCTTCGAGATGCGCAGGTCGTGGGCGAGGTAATAGGTGCGGGGAATGCCGGTGAGCGCTTCCAGCTTCGTCGCGACCGCATCGCGGCTGGCGGCATCGAGCGCACGGCCGCGGAACAGCGCGGCGAGATAGGGTTCGGCATAGGCCGACGCCTCGCGTGCGCTGTCCTGCGGCGTGCACGGCGCGGGGCGGATGTGGTGATAGCAGGCGATGGCGGCCAGCGTCGGCAGCGACACCGGATAGGTGACGACATTGTCCGGCCGCTGCGATGTCTCGATCATGTTGAGCGCCTGCCCGAGCAACAGGACGCCGCGCAGAGTCAGCGCCGGATCCTGTTCGCGCAGGGCATCGACCATCGCGGCGGCGCGGATCGTGCCGTAGCTTTCGCCGAGGATGTAGATCGGCGCACGGTCGCGGCGATGCGCGGCGAGCCAGCCGCGGGCGAGTTGCGCCACCGCGTCCGCATCGCCCTTTACCGAACGATAGAAGGCGGTGTCGGCGTCGGCGGACAGCGCGGAAAATCCGGTGCCGGGCGGATCGAGGAAGACGAGATCGGCGACGTCGAGCAACGTGTCGGGATTGGCGGTGACATCGACGGCGGCGGGCAGGGGAGCGGCCGGGTCCTGCGGAACGTGCGCGCGATAGGGGCCGAGCGCGCCCATCTGGAGGTAGGCGGAGGCCGCGCCGGGCCCGCCGTTGAAGACGAACAGGACCGGACGATCCCTGCCGCCGGCGCGGCTGTACGAGATATAGCCGCCGGTCGCGTCCGGCCTGCCGGGTTTGCTGGCGACCGGAACCAGTCCGACTTCGGCGGTATAGGCGAACCGCTGCCCGTGGATGATGGCGATCTGTTCGCTGCGCGCCTTGATCGTCGGGACCGTGGAAGGACCCTGGGCCGAAGCAATGGCCCCGGCGATCAGCATCGCCAATCCCAGCGCCGCCCGGACGATCATCCTATGCCTTCCCCCCGTCATGCCGATCGCGGTAGCGGATCAGGCCATCGGTCAGCGCCTGCAAGCCGTAATCGACATCCGCGGGCGCCCGCGCGAAGCCGATGCGGATATGGCCGGGCGCCCCGAAATACTCGCCCGGCGCGACGATGACGCCGCAGCGATCGGCCAGCCATTCGGAAAAATGTACGGTATCGTCGATCCCGACCAGTCGTGGAAAGGCGATGCAGCCGAACGGCGGCAGCGTGCCGGCGACCAGCCCCCGCTCGCGCCAATGCGCGTGATAGGAGGCCATGATCGGTCGGGCGCGGCGCATGATGTCGGCTCGATACGCCTCGAATATCCCGGGATGTTCGAGCACCAGGGCGGCGACGGCGTGCGACAGGTTCGAAACGCCGAAGTCGATCTCCTCGGCGAGCGCGCGGATCCTGGCGATCGGGCCGTCCGCCGCGACGATCCAGCCACAGCGCAGCGTACTCAGCCCGTGCGACTTGGTCAGGCTGCTGATGCTGATGAACGCGGGCGACGATTGCACCGCGGGCGGCGGGCGGAGCGGCGCGTCGACGTAATCGCCATACACTTCGTCGGCGATGACGTGGATGCCGCGCGCCTGCGCCAATGCGCCGATCGCCGCCAGCGTGTCGGCGGACAGCGCCATGCCGGATGGATTGTGCAGGTTGGACAGGACGATCAGCCGCGTGCGCGGGGTGATCGCGGCGGCCAGCGCCTCCACGTCGATCGTGAAATCGTCGCCCCGACGCTGAAAGAAATCGACGCCATAGCCATAGGTTTCGGCGATCTTGTGGAACAGGTCGAATCCCGGATTTTCCACCAGCATGCGGTCGCCGGGTTCCAGCATCGCGCGATAGACCAGCGACAGCGCACCGGTCGCACCGGTGGTGCAGACGATCCGCTCCGCCGGCACCGCATAATGCCGCGCGAGCTGTGCGACGACATAGGGATTACCGCTGGTGAAGGCGCTGGTGTAGCGCGAGGTGATCGTCTCGCCGAACCCCTCCACCACGATCCGGCGCAGATGCTCGACGGGTTCGGGGACCGAGCTGTCGAACAGGCCGACCAGCAGCTTGCGTTCGGAGCGGACGGCACGGATCACCCGGCGGATCCAGGCCGAATAGCTTTCGGTCATCGCCGCAGCGGCAGGGGCAGGGTCGGGGGCAGGGTCGGGGCTATCCGGCCGGGTCATCGTGAGGGGTCCGTATCCGCTCGTCATGAGGCGCGATGGGCGGGTCGCCCGGCGCTGCGGCCGGGCGATACCGTCACTGCAATTTGATCCGCGCACCGGCGTAGAAGCGCCGGCCGAGGATATCGCCATAGGCGATCTGCGGATAGGACGGGTCCTTGTCGGTCAGGTTGTCGACGCCGAAGCGCAGCGCGACGCTGCCGAGATCGACCTGTGCCGACACGTCGTGGACGATGTTGCGGGCAAGGACGGGATTGGGCGTGGTTTCGATCGACACGTTCGATCCCGCCGCGGTCCGGTCGCGATATTGCAGCTGATAGGTCAGGCGCAGCGGCCCCTTGCTATAGGCGGCGTTGAACCGCCCGACCCAGGTCGGCGACAGATAGGTGCCGTCGCTACGCACGAAGGTGGTGCCGGTGACCGAGGTGGTCAGCAGCGTGTTGTGCGTCGCCGACGCGGTCAGTTGCAGGCGGCCGAGATCGCTGGTGCGCAAGAGGTCGCCGATCGCGAACTGGTAATCGACCATGTAGTTTTCACCGCGATAGCGGATGACACCGGCGTTGAAGGTGGTGGTGGTGCCCGTCGCGATGGTGCCGCCGGGGCTGAGCCCGTCGCTGGTGGCGATGCGGGTGAAGGCGCTGCACACGCCCGCCGCCGGATTGGGATCGTCATAGCAGGCGGCGGTGAAATCCTGCGTCGTGAAGGCGGACAGGCCGTCCTTCAGGTCGATCTCGATCCGGTCGGCGCTGATCGTCAGGCCGGGGATCATCCGCGGCTGGAGCAGGATGCCATAGGTCCAGGTGTTCGAGATTTCGTTGCGCAGCGCCGGATTGCCGCCGGTGGTCACCGTGGCGCGGGCGAAATTCTCGGACGGGTTCTGGAAGCGGGCGAGGCGGGCGGCGGCGCTCAAACCCCGGCCGGTGCCGTCGGCATCGACGCCATAGCCCGGATTGGCGGTGAACAGCGCAAGGCAGCTGGCGCGGCGCTGGGCGGGGTTGGGGCCGCCGGTGATGCGATCGGCGTCGCAGGGATCGAATCCCGTCGAGTCGAGGCCGCTGGCCGAGGGTGCGAGCAATTGCGTCAGCGTCGGCGCGCGGAAGTTGCGGCTGCGCGATCCGCGCAGCGTCACGCCGCGAACGACTTCCCAGCGCAGCCCGAGATCCCAGACGTTCTCATGCCCGGCATAGCTGTTGTCGACGTAGCGGAACGCGCCCTTCGCCTCGAGCAGGCGGACCAGCGGCAACTGGAAGTCCTTGCCGATCAGCGGGACGATCAGCTCGGCCGACATCTCGTCGGTGTTGTAGCCGCCGGACTGGCCGACCTGACGCACCCCCGTGCCGAAGCTGCCGAGCCGGTTGGCGGCGAGCGGGTCGAAGCGGGCGCGTTCGTCGCGGTGTTCGTAGGCGATGCTGAAGTCGGCATTGCCGGTCGGCAGTGTGGCGAGCGTGCCGCCGAGCGTGGCGAGCAGGTCCGCCTGTTCGTTGGTCCAGTCGGTGCCGGCGCGGGTGCTGACGTAATTGCGCGCCGCGGCGCTGACGTTGCCGTCGCCGAACGGGTTGATCGGTGCGCAGGCGGCATCGTTGTTCGACGGATTGGCGTCGGCATTGATCGCGCAGACGATCTGGCCACCGCTCGACACCGCGTTGATCGCGTTCTGGAAACGGCTGTTGACCACCTGCCAGCTCCGCTGCGCACCCTCGACACGCGCATAGCTGCCGGCGAGCGACCAGTAGAAGTTGCGGGCACCGACGTCGAAGTCGCCCTCCAGCGCCAATGCCGCGCGATACGTGTCCGTTCGCGTCGTCTGGTCGTTCGCCGGCGTCAGGTCGTAAAAATACTTGGACACATACAACCCCCCCCCACCCACGAACGCCGGGTTGGCGGCGCCGAGCAGGGTGCGCGCCTGCGTCGACAGATAGGGGTTGGCGTTGGTGAAGACGACCGGACCGTTATACGCGCCGGCATTGAGCGTGGTATAGCTGTTGCCCTGGGGGATCTCCGTCCCGGTGGTGCGGGCGTAGAGCAGTTCGGTCGAGATGGAGATGCGATCGGTCAGGTCGTAATGGCCGACCAGATTGGCGGTGTAGCGCTCCACGCCGGTGCGCAGGCCCGCGAGCGCCTGATATTTGAAGCCGTCGCCGCCCGCGGCGAAGGGAATGCCCTGCAAGACGCCGGTGTTGTACGGGATGACGCTGCCGTCCGGCGAGAATTGCAGCGCGTTGCCGCCGCTGCGCGCCAGAAACTGGCTGACCGGCGCGGCGCGCGTGAAGATCACGCCGTTGCTGTTGAATGGCCAGAAGGCGGCGTTGAAGATTTCCTTCACCGCCGGGATGCCGTCCGCGGGACCGGTGTCCGCGGTGTTGCTGACGGTCAGCCGGCCGAGGTTGGAAAGCGGGCGGGCACCGAACAGCAGCGTCGGCGACTTCGAATAGCCGAGGTCGATCGCGACATTGCCGCGACCGCCGCCGAAGTTGACGCCGGCGGTGGCACGCAGGCTGTGCGTGGCATAATCGCCGCGGCTGGAAATGCCGTTCTGTGCATCGAGTTCGAGGCCCGAAAAGTCTTTCTTGACGATATAGTTGACGACGCCGGCGATGGCATCCGATCCATACACCGCCGCGCCGCCGCCCTGATAGACTTCGACCCGGTCGAGCAATCCGAGCGGGATGATGTTCGCATCGACGAAGGCATTGCCGACGCCATCCGCCGAGCCGATGCCCGATCCGGTGGTGACCATGCGGCGGCCGTTGAACAGTGTCAGCGTGCGGCCCGGCCCGAGGTTGAACAGGTTGGGCGCCTGATAGCCCGGACCGCTGGCGTTGCCGCTGCCGTCCGCCTGGTTGAGGACCGGGGCGTTCGAGGGCAGGTTGTTGAGCGCATCGGCGGCGGTGATGAAGCCGCGATCGGTAATCGTCTGCGTGGTGATCTCCGCGACCGGAGCGGCATTGTCGAGGCCGGCGCGGCGGATCCGCGATCCGGTGACGACGATGGCGTCGTCGGCGTCGGGGGCGGCATCGGCGCTGGTCGCGATCGATTGGTCGGCGGGTGCTTGCTGGGGGGCAGCTTGCTGGGCGAAGGCCGGCGTCGCTACCAGTGCGGCGAGAACCGCCGTCGATGCCATCAGTCCCCGGATCATCCCGTTATGTGCGTGCTGCATGAAGCCCCCTTCTTGTCGCGTGTTCGACGATCGGTGCGGCTTGGCCGTCTGCGATCGATCCATGCCGGGAAGGATAGCGGGGATGACGGGGCAATTTTCGGCGTTGGTGAGGCCGATACGATGACCTGGGGTTCGAAATGGCAGGACTTCGCATCCGGCGCGCAAAATTTATGCGCCTCGCGCCAGGAAGGCGGAGAGTTCGTTGCCGAACCGGCGCGTTTCGCGCGGGTCTTCATACATCATGTGACCACCCGCATAGCAGCGCAGCGTAAACCGCTGTGGCAGTCCGGCGGGAAGGGCGGCCACGGTCGCGGCATTGCCGGCGCAGCTGTTGAGGGAATCGTACAGCCCGGTGGCGACCCAGACGCGCAAGGCCTGGTTCTTGGCCATCGCGCGCTGGATCCAGGGCTGCGAGGCGCTGGGCGGCCCTTCGCCAGCCATGGCGCGGGCGAGCGATGCCTTGGTGATCGGCGACTGGTCGTATCGCCACTGGCCGCCGACATCTGCGGCAGGATCGTCGATGCCGGCGTAGCTCCCGGCGGTGTAGCCGAGCTGGGTGCGATAATAGGCTATGGCGATCGCGTCTTCGCCGGCGGTGTCGGGACTGGCGGACTGGCGCATGTCGAAGATGCCGAGCGTCTTGCCTTCCCCGGCGAGCAGGCGGGTGCGGAAGTCGCGGGGGGATACCCAGAGCGTCTTCGCATCGATCGTGGCGGGGGCAAGGCCCTGATAGCGGGCGAGCGCCGCCACGATCGCGGTCCGCTGTGCAGCGTCGAGGGCGGCAGGCGCGGCGAGGGCGGGGGCGTAAGTGGTCTCCGCCCAGCGTTGCACCTCGGCGAGGGTCTTCGCCTGATCGCGCTGGAGGTCGGGCGACAGCTTGCCGAGCGCGAAGGCGGTGGCGGTGCGGTTGACCAGCGACAGCGCGCGGCGGCGTTCTCCGTGTTTCTCCTCGCCCAGCGGGATACCGCCGGAGATCAGCGCGACGCCGCTGACGGGGATGCGCTGGTCGACCAGCGCTTCCGCGACGCCCGATGCGCGCCACGTGCCGAAGCTTTCGCCGACGACGGCGAGCGGGCTGGCGCGGCGAGCGTACCGGTCGCGAAAGCCGCGCACGAAGTCGGCGGTGGCGGCAATGTCGGCGACGGTGCCGTAGAAGGCGCTGGCCTGCGCCGGGGTGGCGGCGCGGCTGAAGCCGGTGCCGACCGGATCGACGAAGACGAGATCGGTGGTGGCGAGCGGGCTGGCGGGATTGTCGACGAGCTTGCCGTCACGGATGATACGCGGGCCGACGGCATGGAAATGGAGCGTGCGGGAATCGGCGCCCGGGCCGCCGTTCCAGACGAAGCTGAGCGGGCGCCTGTGACGGGGGATGCGACCGGGAACGAGATAGGCGGTATAGACGATCTGCGCCCTGGCCTCGCCGATCCGGACCGGCAGTGCGCCGACACAGGCGATATAGGCGATGCGCTTGCCGGCGATCATGGCGTCATGCCGGGTTTCCACCGCATCGGGGGCACAGGTGCGGGCGCTTGCAGGCATCGCCGTCGCGGCCAGAACCAGCATCGTCAAAGCCCATCGCATCATCGCGCTACTCCCTCACCGCTGGGTAGCGGGTAAGTTGTGGAATGTTTATGCGCAGGAGGACGGTCGCGAACCGCGTCCCACCACGCTCGGGCATCACGCGCCGCCGAGGACGCAAGATCTATGCGAGCGGATTGCGCTACGCTGCCGTCGACGGGGGGAACGATGGCGGCCAACGGGGTGACACGGCGCGACATGCTGGCTGGGACTGCGGCCCTGCCGCTGGCGGCGCGGGGCGCGGCGGCGGTGCCAGCGACCTTGCCTGACCGGACGAGCTTCGCGCCGATGCCGGGCACCTACCTCGATAGCGGGACGATGCACCCCGTGCCGATCGGAGCACGTGACGCGGCGCGGGCCTATGTCGATCAGCGCGCGACGATGGACGGGTATTTCGCGACCGAGGCGATCGAGGAGCGGGTAAAGGCGAACTTCGCGAGGCTCATCAACGCGACGCCAGCGGAGATCGCCTTCGTCCAGAGCACCACCGCAGGCGAGCAGGCGATCATCGATGCGCTCGGCTTTCCACGCGAGACGGGGCGGATCGTCACCGATACGCTGCACTTCTTCGGGTCGTTCTACCTGTACGAGGAACTGGCCAGACAGGGCGTCGAGGTCGTCTGGCTCCGCCCCCGCGCGAACCGGATCGCGATCGACGACATCGAGCGCGCGATCGTGCCGGGCACGCGGCTGGTCGCGCTGTCGCTGGTGTCGACCTACAATGGCTTCGAGCACGACCTGAAGCAGGTGTGCGCGATCGCGCATGCCAAAGGCGCGCTGGTCTATGCCGACATCATCCATGCCGCGGGCACGGTGCCGATCGACGTGCGGGCGAGCAACGTCGATTTCGCCGCCTGCGCCAGCTATAAATGGCTGATGGGGGATTTCGGTCTGGGCTTCCTCTACGTCCGCGCTGACCTGCACGATCGATTGCGGCGGACACGCCACGGCTATTACCAGCTCGCCGGGTTCGACCCGCACGTCTATCCGTTCGATGCACCGGCAACGAAGGCGGATTATCCGATCGCCGACGTGACGCGTCGTCCCGATATGGAGGGGCTGTTCGCGGGCGGCACCCATGCGCATGCGGTATCTGCGATGCTCGACTATTCGCTGGAGCGTATCCTGACGCTGGGCGTCGATCGGATGACGGCATATCGCCAGCCCCTGTTGCAGCGCCTGCATACCGGACTGGCGAGCCGCGGCTATACCGTCGTGACGCCGCCGGAAAGCCGGACGCCGCTCGTCACCTGCGTGCTGGAGGGCGCGCGCGAGCGTCTGGCCACGCCGCTCAAGGCGGCCAAGGTGCAGATCACGCTGTCGCGCAATCGCTTCCGCATCAGTCCGTCGGTGTTCAACACCATGGACGATATCGAGCGCCTGCTCGCCGTGCTGCCCCGCGCGTGACCCCGAACGAAAGGCTCCTGCCGATGCGCCGTCTCGCTCCCCTTGCCGCGCTGCTGCTCACGCCGGATGCGCTGCATGCGCAGGACGAGGGCAATGCGCCGATGTCGCCGGCCTTCCTGCGGGCGATGGAGCCGATGGTTCCGCGCGACGCCACCAGCCCACGGGTGGTGACGACGCGGCACCGGATGACGCTGGGCGGCAAGCCCTTCGCCTATCGCGCGATCGTCAGTGAACAGCCGATGCCGGGCGCGGACGGCACGCCCGTCGCGGTCGGCGTCAGCTATGCCTATGTCGCCGAAGGTGGAGCGAAGCGGCCGGTGCTGTTCGTGTTCAACGGCGGACCGGGCGCGTCGTCGTCGCCGTTGCACATGCAGGCCTTCGGGCCGCGACGGATGGTCGGCAGCGGCGATGCGGCGCATCTGGAGGACAATCGCTTCACCCTGCTGGATATCGCCGATCTGGTGTTCATCGATCCGGTCGGCACCGGCGCGTCGATGCCGATCAAGGGCAAGGATGCATCCGCCTATTTCGGGGTCGGCGGCGATGCGCGGGGCGTCGCGTCGATGATCGAACGCTGGTTGGCGACGAACGGGCGGACGGGGTCGCCAGTGCTGTTGGTCGGCGAAAGCTATGGCACGGCGCGCGCGCTCGCGATCCTGAACGAGACGATGGCGGCCAAGAAGGCGCTGCCCGATGGCGTCGTGCTGTTGTCGCTGGCGGTCGGCGACAGCGACGGACCGGTGGTGTCCGACGTGGTGCTGTTCCCGACGCTGGCGGCGGTCGCCTGGTATCACGCCGCGATCGATCGCGGCGGCATGACCGTCGCGCAATATTACGATGCGGCGCTGCACTTTGCCCGGACCGATTATGCCGCGGCGTTGATGCAGGGGCCGGCGCTACCGATGGCAGAAAAGCGGCGGGTGGCGGCGCGGATGGCGGCGTTGACCGGTA
Source organism: Sphingomonas sp. Leaf37 (assembly GCF_920939475.1). Classification (NCBI taxonomy): domain Bacteria; kingdom Pseudomonadati; phylum Pseudomonadota; class Alphaproteobacteria; order Sphingomonadales; family Sphingomonadaceae; genus Sphingomonas; species Sphingomonas sp. Leaf37. Next base: position 119,932 of record NZ_CAKLAX010000001.1, read on the forward strand.
TCCCCGCGGCGACGATCGAGGCGAAGGACCTGCGCCTGGAGCGGCGCGACTTCATGCTTGGGCTGCTCGCGGCAAAGGGGTTGCGGACCGGGCAGCTGGACGGGCGGGCGACTCGAGCCATCGCGGAGAGCAAGCTGCGACCGCCGTTCGACGATCCGTCGATGTCGCTGGGGTCTGGAACGGCGACGCTGATCGAGCAGTATCTGGGGCAGGAGCTCGGCTATACGGTGCCGGGTGCGTATCGCAGCCTGAACCTTGGCATCAACTTCAAATGGAGCTGGGACAAGGAATATGGCGGCAGCTATCGCGCCATGTCGTTCGCGCCGTATCTGAAGGCGGCGATGGAAGCGAAGCCGACGCTGCGGATGTTCGCTGCCGGTGGCTATTACGACATCACTACGCCCGTCTACGCGGGGCAGTTCGCGGTGGAGCAGCATGGCGTGCCGGCGGACCGTGTGGCGTTTCATCGCTATGCGACAGGGCATTCGGCGTTCGAGGATGCGGACGCGCTGGCGGCGCTGAGCGGGGATCTGCACCGGTTCGTGGCGGAGGTTGTCGCCGGGCGGTAATTCTGCCGGCGAGAGAGGGTCGTCGTTACGTCTCAAGCGCTTCCACTCCCGCCGGGAGAGGGAACGACGCCGGAGGCGGCGCAGGTGCGGGTGTTTGCAGGTCAGAAGAGGAATTCGTCCATCGCATCGTGCGCCGGGCCGGAGCCGGCGGCTTTGGCGGTTGCCTTCGGCAGCGCCAGCTTCGGCGCGGCGGCGAATGGCTTTACCCCGAACGCCGGGTAGATTTCCGAAGGGAAGTACAGCGTGCCGTCCTTCACCACCATCGCGATGCGGTGCAGTTCGCCCAGATCGCGCATCGGATCGCCGGGTAGCAGGATGAAATCCGCCAGTTTCCCCCGCGCAATCGAACCGAGTTGCTGGTCGCGGCCCATATAGTGTTCCGGCGCGAGCGTCGCCAACCGGAGCACGTCGGGGATCGGGATGCCGGCCTCGGCATAGATCTGCAATTCGCGGTGGACGGACAGGCCGGTCTGGTCATCGGTGCCGGGGAGCAGGAGGATGCCGCGGTCGTGGAGCAGTTTCAGCACCTGCTTCACCTTCGCCATCGCGCCGTCGTAGGCGGCGGCGTCGGTCGCGTTCGCGATCGGGGCGATCGCCTGCTGACGACGGCGTTGCAGGCCGATCGGCAGGTGGTCGATATAATCGGCGACTGCCGGATTGGGCTTGCCGTCACGGCCGCCCATCAGCAGTTCGAGCGTCACTGCGGTGGGATCGTGCGCGATCCTGCCGGAGGCCATCAGGTCGATCGTCCGCTGCACGGGTGGGCTGCGAAGGTCGAGCGTCGCGGTCCGCTTCATCGCGGTCAGGCGCAGCGGCGTGCGCGTGTCTTCCTTCGGATCGAGCACCCAGCCGAGCATCAGCTGGTTGATGTGCGTCACCTCGTCATAGCCGGCGCCGATCATCGCATCGGCGTTGGTGAAGGCAGGGATATGGCCGGTGACGGTCATCCCGAGCCGATGCGCCTCGCGCGTGATCGCCGGCACCCAGGCGGGGTTCATGCTGTTGTAGATCTTGATCTGCCAATGGCCGCGCGCGGCGTACCAGCGCACCGCGTCCAGCGCGGCGGCCTCGCTGTCGGCGACGATGCCGAGCCGCGCGGAATACGGACTGCGCCCTTCGAGGAAGCCGTTGGCGGTGATGCGCGGGCCGGCGACCTCGCCTGCGGCGATGCGGTGGATCAGGTCGGGCAGAAAGGCATTGTCGTTGCCCATGTCACGTACCGAGGTGACACCCGCGGCAAGATAGAGGAGCGCGGATTCGAGGCTGACGTGCGCATGCATGTCGTGCAGGCCCGGCATCAGCGTGCCGCCCGCGCCATCGATCAGCGCTTCACCGGGTGAGGCGGGGGCATCCAGCGGCTGGATGCCGGTGATCCTGCCATCGGCGAACACCACCGACACCGGATCGCCACGCTTGCCCGATACGGGATCGAACACGCGAACGTTGCGGATACGGACAGGCGCATCGACGCGATGCGCGAAACGTTGCTGGAGCGCCGCATAGCGCTGCGCGGTAAGCCGGGTCGCGATCGCGGAGAGCGCGGGCACGTCGCCCTCATGCCCTTCGCGAACCGTCGCACCGCCGGTATCGAGCACGGCGAACAGCGCCTGCTGCTCGTCGAGCAGGATCAGGTCGGGCGACAGGTCGATGCCGCTGATCGCATAGGCCTGATAGCGTGCGGTCCCGATCGTTGCGGGGCCGAGCGGGTCGATGTGCAACTGGCCGCCCGGCAGCGCGGGAAGCGTGTTCTTCGGCGCCTTGAGCAGTGCACGGGCGTAGAGGCCGAGCGCCCAAGGACTAGCCGACTGGCCGATGTAGAGTGCGGCGCCGTCAACCTGCGCCTGTCGCGCGCCCATCGCGTCGGTCCAGCGCGCGATGCCGTCGTCGCGGGCGAAACGCTCGTGGACGTCGCCACCGAACGTCGCCTTGCCGTCGAGGGTCCAGCGCAGCGGCAATCCATCCGGGCCGAGGTCGATCGCCTCGTCCATCGTCGGGCCGCGACCGTTGTTCTTGACGTCGTAATGGATCGCGACGCGGTCGCCGGTGCGGACCGCATCGACGCTGCCGACCTTTTCACCATTGGCGATGACCGACAGGCGTTCATGGACTTGGGCTGCGGCAGCAGATGCGCTTGCGAGCAGCACCACGAGCAGGGCGACGGGGATCAGCTTCAAGGCCGCGAACTCCGGTAGAGGTGCGCGGCGGCGGCGAGGTCCTGCACCGCATGGCCGAGCGATTTGTAGAGGGTGATGTCGGCGGCGTGGGTGCGACCGGGAACCCGACGCAGCAGCACCTCGCCGATCTCCGCGACGATGTGGGCGTTGGTGACGAGGCCGGCGTCGCGCGCGACGAGGAATTCGGCGGCGGCGTCGCGGGCGGAGGCAATGCTGTCGGCGATGTAGCGGCCCTTGAGAACGAGGGCGCTGTCGACCTCGACCGGGCCGGGGCCGCTCGATCCGACGAGGTTGACGTGGGTGCCGGGACGGACCCAGTCGCCGAGGATCACCGGCTGTGCGGCGGTGGTCAGCGTACAGATCACGTCGGCTGCGCCGGCGGCGGCTGCGAGGTCGTCGGCGCGTTCGCAGGGGAGGTCGGGGAAGGCGGCGATCAGCGCATCGACCTTGTCCGGCGAGCGGCCCCAGATCAGCACGCGCCCGAACCGGCGAACCAGCGGCAGTGCGTGAAGGTGCGTGTGCGCCTGTCCGCCGGTGCCGACGATCAGCAAGGTGGTGGCGTCTGCCCGGGCGAGCGCATCGGTGGCGACCGCACTGGCCGCGGCGGTGCGGATGTGCGTGATCTCCTCGGCATCGGCGATCGCGACCGGGCGGCCTTCGACGGGTTCGAACAGCACGACGACGCCGCGGTGACGGCGTTTACCGGGCGATCGGGGGTCGGCGAACACGCTGATCGTCTTGGTGCCGAAAAAATCCTGCTCGCCCAGGGCCCCCGGCATCTGCGCGAAGGTGCGGCCCGGCCCCAGCGACAGCATCGTCCGCAGCAACTGGCGGGTGGTGCCGGCGGACAGCGCCTGCATCGCCTCCCGCACCACCCGGATACAATCGGGATAGGTCAGGCCGGCGCGGACTGCGTCACTGTCGAAGATTGCCAGATCGTCGCGCGTCATGTTCGCTTCTCCGTCAGCCTGCCCTGCGCCCAGCCTAATGCGGGTGGCACGCAAAAGCTTGTCGATCGTTCGCGCCCATGGTGAGATGGCTGCAGCTTCAATCCCCGTTTTGCCGGAACCGTGCATAATCATGGCTGAAACTCTCGATCGCCTCGACCTCAAGATCCTGGACCGCCTGCAGATCGACTCATCCGAATCGTCGAGCGAGATCGCCGATCGCGTCGGCCTGTCGCAGTCGCCATGCTGGCGGCGCATCCAGCGGCTGAAGGACGAGGGCTATATCAAGGCGCAGGTCGCGGTGCTCGATCGTGAGAAGTTCGGCGAGAGCATGTACATCTTCGCGCAGCTGAAGATGGGCCGGCTGAGCGACGAGGGGCGTGAGCGCTTCATGCGGGCGGTGGAGGAATGTCCGGAGATCACCGAGGCCTATACGCTGTTCGGCGAGATGGACGTGATGCTGAAGGTGCTGGCGCCGAGCATGGGCTGGTATCAGAATTTCACCTTCCGCACGCTGCTGCGGCTGCCGGGGGTCGAGGACATCCGTTCGATCGCGACCCTGTCCGAGGTGAAATGCACGCATCGGTTGCCGCTGCCGGCGGCGTGATCGGGGCGCATGCCCGCATTGGCCCGCGTGGCCCCGCATACGCTATGCACGGCGGGCGGTTGGGGCAGTGGGATCGGGCAGAATTTCGCCGAGCGTCACGGCTAGGCTGATCGCCCGAACGAAGGAGGCGTCATGACAGGTCGAATGTTACGCGTGTTGCCGGCGATGGCGTCGCTGCTGTTGCTGGCCGGGGCAGCGGGGGCGGAAGCTGACGGCCCGCGTCTCGTCGTTCGCCTCGCGCCCGGCGCTCCGGATGCGGCGCAGCATGTGCCATTCGTCGATGTGACTCTGATCGCGCAGGGCATGCATGCGGCGGCGGGCGAGGCGCTGTTCGAGCTGCCGATGGTTGCCAACACCGTGGTCACCAGCGGCAAGGATCTGCAAGGGCTCGCGCTGACCGACGGCGCCGGTCCGATTGCAGTGACGACGCAGGACGAGGTGGAGGACGGGTCGAACACGACGCGTCGGTGGCGGGCGTCGCGGGCGGTCGATGGCGTCGTCACCGTGCGCTACCGCGTGCCGATCGATGCGTCCGCGCCGCCACTGGCGTTGCCGCAATATGAGATGCGGACCGAGGGCGGGACCTTTTCCGCGGCTGGCACCGCCTTCCTGCTGCTGCCGACCGACACCACGCCGCGCCGGGTCGAGGTGCGCTGGGACTTTGCGGGATACGGCACGGGCGGAGCCGGGGTGTCGAGCTTCGGTGTCGGCGACGTGACGAGCGCGGCGGCTATCCCTGCGAAAAAGCTGGCGTCGGCCTATTACATGGGTGGTCGGCCGGGCGTGGCGGGGCCGGAGACGGACGGGTTCTTCGCAGCGTGGCAGGGCCAGCCGCCGTTCGCGATGGCGCCGCTGATGACCTGGGCCGGGGCGCTGCACCGCTTCTATGGCGGTTTCTTCGGTTATACCCCGCCCAGCTTCGGCGTGTTCGGGCGCACCAACACGCGCAATCCGGGCAGCGGCATCGGCCTGACCGACAGCTTCGCCTATACCTTCAACCATACGTCGAAGCCCGACGACCTGCGATCGCTGCTGGCGCACGAGATGCTGCATAGCTGGGTCAATTCGCTCGACGGATCGATGGACAGCGCCGGCGGGCTGGACCGGTCGTGGTTCGGCGAAGGGCTGGCGGTGCATTACCAACGGACCTTGCCGTTGCGCGCGGGCATGATCTCGGCCGAGGATTTCCTGAAGGATCTCAACGAGACGGCGGGGCGCTATTACACAAACATCAAGATCGCGACGCCAAATGCGGCCATCCCCGAAGGCTTCTGGCGCGATACGCGTGTGCGGGTGCTGCCCTACGATCGCGGGTCGCTGTATTTCGAAGTGGTAGATGCGCAGATCCGGGCGAAGTCCGGCGGCAAGCGTTCGCTCGACGACATCGTCCGCGCGACGCTGAAGGCGCGCCGCCGCGGGGGCGCGATGAACGAGGCGCTGTACCGGTCGCTGCTGAAGACGGAGCTTGGCGCGAAGGGGATCGCCGACCTCGACGCGATGCTGGGCGGGGCGACGGTGCTGCCGCCGTCCGACGCCTACGGACCCATGTTTCGCCGCGTGACGAAGCTGCTGCGCCGTTACGATCTGGGGTTCGACATGGCGTCGTTGCAGGCAAATCCGAAGATCGTGCGCGGGCTGGTCGCCGGATCGAACGCCGCGGCCGCCGGGCTGCGCGACGGCGACGAGATCATGAACGGCTTCCCGCAGGATGCGTTGCAGGGTGACCAGCAGGCCTATGTAACGCTGGACGTCAGGCGAGGCGGACAGGCTTTTCAACTGCGCTATCAACCCCGTGGCGAGACGGTGCAGGCCTATCAATGGGTCCCGGTGAACCGCGGTGCGCTATCGAAATCGGCTCTGGCGAACGGCCGATCACGGAAGAGATAGGCATAATAGAAGGTCCGCAGGCGCCGGTGAAACGCGCGGATGCGGTCCTGATAGGCGAGCTGCGCGCCCAGATCGGTCCGGGCGAGACGGGTCAGCAGCGCCTGGACGCCAACGGAGGGCAGGAACCAGCCGAGTGCGCGACCCGCGGCGTCGCGCGCCTCCAGTCCGGAACGATACGCGTGGACCCGGTCGCGAACGCTGTCGTCGCCGTTCTGGTGAAAGGCGAGATACCATTTGTAGTGAAATTCCGGGCCAAGGGGAGCGGAATCCGCCCATTCGGGATGGCCGGCGTAGAAGCGGCGCATCGTATGCCCGCGCGGGATGTCCCATGCGTCGTTCACCGCCTCGCGCTGCGCCAATGCGATCTCCGCCCCCTGATCGACCGGGATAGCAGCGTTGATCGCGACGTTGGCCAGCGTCGGCGCGATCAGCACCAGCACCAGCCATGTCGCTGCCAGCATCGCCGCGTTGGTCACCGAACTCCAGCTGAAGCGGCCCACCAAAGCCGCCAGCGCGACCCAGAACAGCAGATAGGCGAGGGTCACCGCCAGCACGGCCGCGATGATGCCGGCACCGACGCCCTCCGCCATCGCGGCGATGCCGAACGGCACGCCCAGCGCTGCCCACAGCATTGCCATACGCAGTGCCGTCCGTCGCCGCCACAGCGCCCGGCCACCATTCGGCAGGGCCTCCAGCGTGCGTAGCCGCCCCGCTTCGCACTCGCCCGAGACGAGGTCGTGGAACAGCGCGATCACGAACAACGGCGCGAGGAAGACCAGCACGAAGGCGAAGTCGAACCGGCCGGGCAGCGCCAGTTCGGGATTGAACGTGTCGCCGTCGTAGATCTGCGCCTCCAGCCCCAGCGCGCGCACGCGCAGGATGTAGGGCGAGACGTCGCGCATGCCGAACGCGGCGAAGGCGATCGGCGCGGGCGCGTCCCACGTCGGATGGAAGCTGTAATAGGCCGCGCTGCCGGCATCTTTCGTGCGGTCGACATAATCGATGACGGCGCCGATATCCTCCGCCTGCGCCACCGGAATTGCGGCGATGGCGGCGCGTTGTCGCGACACTTCGGCGATGCCCGCCGCCAACGCGGCGCTGGTCAGCAACGCCAGCAATATCAGCGCTATCACTGCCAGTCGCTGGCGGCCGAACAGCCGCAATTCGTACATGAACAGGGTCACCGGCGCTCTCCCAACCGGCGAGTGACGATCGCGAGCAGCGCGAGAGCGATCACCAGCCAGCCGATCACTATTGCCAGCCCGGGTAGCGCGGCGGTGGCGAGCGCGGTCCCCGTCGGCGCGACGAAGCGAAAATTGGGCATCGCCTGCCAATGGTCGCCCGACACACGCTTGCGGCGATCGGCGCCTGCGTCGACCGCGGTGTCGTCGGCGTAACTGACGCCGTCCGCCTGCATCCGGTTCAGCCGCTGCACCAGTGCGTAGCGATACGCCTCGGCCTGTTCGAGGAAGCGGCGATGGCCGGCGAAGTCCGTGCCGGCCGCCGCCATCGACAACGAACGCAGCGCGATCGCCGGACTGAGCAGGCCGACCGCCTCGACGATCCCGTTCTGCCGCGCCTGTGCGGCGAAGCTGGCGGCGGCGTAGCGGTTGAATAGCGATGCGGTCATCCGCTCGCCTTCCAGTGCCACGACGCCCTTGTAGTTGACCGGCAGGTCCTCGACGGTCGCGACACCGTAGCGGTCCAGTACCGATTGCTTGAATGCGGCGAAATGGGGATCGTCGGGATTATGGCTGTCGCCCATCTTCCGCAGGTCGCGTGCGATCGCGACGTCGGTCTGCAACCGGTTCGCCAGCGGCACCGCAGCGCTCGCAAGATCGGGCGCGACCCGCGGCAGTAGCACCAGCGCGACCGCCCATAACGCGACCAGTGCCAGCAACGCGTCGCGACTGCGCCGGACCGATGCGGAAACGAGCAGGATCAGCACCGCCCACAGTGCAAGATAGGCCGCATAGCCGAGCGCGATGATCAGCATCGGCAACACCAGCGCGCCGGGCTGTCCGGCGATCAGCAGCAACCCGATCATTGCCGGGGCGCCAGCGACTAGGGCTACGGCGCCCAAAGCCAGCAGTTTGCCGCCCACCAGACGCCGACGGCCGACGCCCTGCAGCATCAGCAGGCGCAGCGTGCCGCTTTCCATCTCGCGCGCGAGTGCACCATAGCCGAGGAAGATCAGCAGCAGCGGCGCCACCGCCTGCAAGACGAAGGCCGGGGTCAGCTGACCGAAGCGCACCAGCAGCGAGCTTTGCCGGACGTCGCCGAAATTGGCGGTATTCTGGCGGTGCCCCTCGAGAAACATGCTGTTGCCGGTATAGGCGTCGACACCGGGATCGAACGCCGCAAGCGGACCCAGCGGGCGGAAGATGAAGGTGCCGTAATGCACCATTCGGTGCGGATGGCGATCCGGCTGTGCATCGAACGCGGTTTCGGCGGCACGGGCGTGACGGTCGCGCAGCCCGGCGATACCGTTCTGATGTGCCCGCGAACTCACCACCGCTACCAGCGTCAGCAGTACTAGCAACGCGAAAGCGATCATGGCAACGCGGTTGCGCGCCATCATCCGCAGCTCGTCGCGCGCAATCAGGCGGACGATGCTCATGCCGCCAGCCGCTCGCTACCGATCTGGAAGCGGGCGTGGAGCGCCCGCACATCGAAACGCTCCGGCCCGCTCGCTGCCACTTCGAGCGCGACGCGGCCTGCTTCCAGAAAGGCGACCCTGTCGGCGACGTCGGCTGCGGACAGCAGGTCGTGAGTGACCATCAGCACCGCCGTGCCCCGCTCCCGCACCGCGGCCAGCAACGCGTTGAAGTCTGCGGTCGCGCGCGGATCGAGCCCGGATGTCGGCTCGTCGAGCAGCAGCACCGGCACCTGACGCAACAGCGCGACCGCAATCGCGACCTTCTGCCGCATGCCCTTGGAAAAGCCGCCCAGTCGCTGATCCCAGGCGCGCTCCTGCAATCCCGCCGCCGCCAGTGCGTCGACGATCGCCCCGCGCTCCTGCCGCTGGCTGGACAGCGCAAGCAGGTAATCGGCATTCTCGACCGCGGAGAGGTGTTCGTAGAGTGCGACATTCTCCGGCAGGTACGCGACGCGGCGACGCGTCTGGTCGGGGTTCGCGGCAGGATCGATCCCGCACACCGCGATCGTGCCCGATTGCGCGCGGGTGAAACCCAACAGCGCGGACAGCGTGGTCGACTTGCCCGCACCGTTGCCGCCGAGCAGCGCGGTGATGCTGCCGGCGGGCACTGCCAGCGACAGGCGGTCCAGCACGACATGCGCATCATATGCCAGCGTCAGATCCTGGATCAGGATCGGATCAAGATGGGAAAGGATGGGCGTCATCGATAACCTCGGTCTGGAAACCGGGGCCACATGCCGCATTGCGGTAAATGTGACAAGATATCATTGACGATGTTACATCATCACAGGCATAAAGCACGTCGATCGAGGTACGCCGCTACGGCCCCGATATGTGTTGCCGAAGGGGATATTCATTGCGCCGTTCCATGCTCACCGCCGTCACGGCTGGTGCCTTTCCCCTCGTGGTCGCGCTCTCCTGTCCATTCGCATCGGCCCAGTCGATCGAGGCCGACGAGGAGGCTCGCCGGGAGCGCGAGGAGATCACCGTCACCGGCGTCCGCCAGCCCTATCGCGGCAATTTCGCGTTGCGGGAGATCCCGCAGGCGATCGCGACGATCGACGACAGCGTCATCGAGGAGAATGCGATCCTGCGGCTGACCGATGCGCTGGACCTGAACGCATCGGTGGTGCGGCAGAATACGCTGGGCGGCCTGTGGGACAGTTTCGCCGTGCGCGGGTTCGTCGGCGACGAGAATTTGCCGAGCGGCTATCTAGTCAACGGCTTCAACGCCGGGCGCGGGTTCAGCGGTCAGCGCGATGTGGCGGGGATCGAGCGGGTCGAGGTGCTGAAGGGGCCGGCCGCGGCGGTGCTGGGGCGCGGCGAGCCGGGCGGATCGATCAACATCGTCACGAAGCAGGCCGAACTCGGCCGCAGTTTCGGCACCGCCTCGCTGCAATATCGCAGCTTCGACACCGTCCGGGCGGAGGGCGACGCCAATGTGGCGCTGACCGGGAACGTCACGGCGCGGCTGATCGGCTATGCCGAGAGCGGCGATACGTTCCGCGACATGGTGGAGCAGAAGCGCTGGGGATTCCTGCCGTCGATCGGCGTCGGGCTGGGTGAGGCCACGCGGCTGACCTATGATTTCGAATGGACGCGGGTGGAGGTGCCGTTCGACCGCGGCATCGTCGTGCTGAACGGCGATTTCGATACCGTACCCCGCTCGCGCTTTCTGGGCGAGCCGGGCGACGGCGATACCGTGGCGCGCGCGACGGGGCACCAGTTGCGTCTGCAGCATGATTTCAGCGACACGTGGAGCCTGCTGGTCGGGGCCAGCCACCGCGACACGCTGCTGACCGGCGCGTCGTCCGATGCGGAGACGGTGCGGTCGCGCCAGAAGCTGTATGTCGATGGCCGGTCGTTGTCGCGTCAGCGGCGGACGCGGCGCTACACGTCCGAACACAGCGTGTTCCGCGCGGAGATCGCGGGTGAGTTCATGACCGGGCCGCTCCGCCACCGCGTGCTGGCGGGTGGGGACTTCGACTATTTCGACACCGACCAGATGTTCACCCGCTATCGCGGACCCGTGGTGACGGCGACCACGACGGACCGCGCGGGCTATGTGCTGGACCTGCGCAACCCGGTCTATGGCCGGTATCCGGTCCCGGTCACGACGCCGACCACCGATCGGCTCGACGTGCAGCGCACCGCCGGTGCGTATGTGCAGGACCAGATCAGCCTGACCGACCGGTTGCAGGTGCGGATCGGCGGACGGTACGACGATTTCCTGCTGCGCGTGGACAATCGCCTGACGGGCGTATTGGGCCGGCGCCAGCGCAGCCGCTTCAGCCCGCAGGCGGGCATCGTCTATGAGGCGAGCACGCCGCTGTCGCTCTATGCGGCTTACGGCGAGGGTTACCGCGCCAATATCGGGGCGGATGCGACCGGCAACGTGTTCGAGCCGGAGACGAGCCGGTCGATCGAGGCGGGCGTGAAGCTGACCGCGCTGGGCGGCCGGCTGACGGGGACGCTGGCGGTCTATCAATTGCAGAAATCGAACGTGCTGGCGACCGACACGCTCAACCCCGGCTTTTCGATCGCGATCGGCAAGGCGCGCAGTCGCGGCGTCGAGTTGGACGTCAACGGTCGGCTGCCGGGCGGCGTCGACCTGCTGCTGAGCTATGCCTATACCGACGCGGAGGCGCGATCGCGCGTGCTGGACCCCAATTTCTCGTTCCAGATCGAACCCGGCGATCCGCTCATCAACATTCCCGATCACAATCTGAACGTGCAGGCGATGAAGCGCTTCACGCTGGGCAAGCGCGACGCGATGCTGGGGGCGGGCATCCAGTATCTGGGTCAGCGCAGCGGCGAGACGGGGACCGGCTTCACCTTGCCGTCGCACACGCTGGTACGGGTGTTCGGGCAGATCGGGGTGACCGACGATGTCGAGCTGTTCGGGTCCGTCGCCAATTTGTTCGACGAACACTGGTATGCCAACAGCTATTCGCCGGTCTGGGTGCAGCCGGGCACGCCCCGCACCGCCACGATCGGCCTGCGCGCCCGTTTCTGACCGGGTGACACGGCGAGACCGATCGGCCCCCCGTCGCATCGTTCAGCGTCGTTGCCGCAGCGCGCCTGGATCGACGACATCGTCGTTCGGCAGGGGCGGGCGGGCCGCGAGCGGGGCCACGTGGCGTTGCACCGCCCATGCGTCCATCGTCGCCATGGGCTGTTCGATTGTGGGGGCGAAGCGATCCGACATCATGTAGCTGAGGACGGCATGACGCAGTGATGGAGCCCCGGGGCGATCGGGCATGGCATCGGCGTTGAGGTCGAACGCGCTGACGATCAGCCTGCCGGTTCCCACCCGAACCTCGAACAGCAGCGCCAGTCGCAGGCTGCGGTTCCAGTCGTCGATCGGCTGGACGATCGGCCGGATGTCGTTGCCGAGCGATTCCATGTTCATCGCCGTGGTGTTCTCGATCAGGTCGATCCACTGCCAGTCGCAATGCGCGTCGGTCGGGAATCCACTCAGCGCCGGGTGGTCCGCGTCGTTGAGCAGGCCCAGCATCCACGCGCGGTTGGGATTCATCAGCCGGTTCCAGAAGATGGGCACCGTCGTCATCGCCAGATCGGGATTGCTCGCTGCCGGTTTGCCCGACAGGAACAATACGCGCCCGCCGGCGGCGAGGGCTGCGCGTGCCTCGCTCCATGATGCCGTGACGACGATCCCGTCCGTCGAGATCGCCGGAGGCGCTGCGGGATAGACCCAGATCGGCCAGCGATTGCGGATGCCGGTGCCGTGCAGTTCGAGGATCAGCGTATGGAAGCCCGGTGCGGGCAGGCGCGACAGGTCTGCCTCGACGATGCCGAGGCTCGTTCCCTTGCCGCGCGGAGCGGGCCGCTTCGCCAGCCTGCCGGACAGCCGCGTCCGGCCAGCGGCATCGATGATGCGCCAGCGCGGGTCGATCGCGTTGAAATCGCGGGGGCCGAAATGATAAAGTTCGGCAGCTGCGGTCAGCCGGTCCTGTGTCGTGAAGACGCGCTCCTTCAGCCGTACCAACGGCACCGTGGCGCTGCAGAATTCACGCCATTCGGGTGCGGCGACATAGCCCTTCCCCTCCCAGAAGGCGTCGAGTGGCCCCACCAGCGCGCCGCCCTGGCCAAGGTAATCGTGCAGATCGAGCATCTGGAACCCGGAATGCGAAGAGGTTCGCAAATTGGCCTCGATCTCCTCCTTGTAGCAGGCGACCTGAAAGCGGCCGGATGCCCGCGCCAGGTCGGCGTTGATGTCCAACAGGCCGTGCGCACGGGCGAGATCGCGCATGATCTCGTAATTGCCGGGGACCATATACGGAAGGTCGCCCAGATCCTTGCCGCGGGGAAACGCGGTGTAGGACTGCACGCCGTCGAATTTCGCGATGACGGAGAAGTCGGGATAGGCGCACCATTGCCCGGTTTCGTGGCTGATCACCGGCTGTGGGATCTTCCCGACATGCCCTTTCAGCTCGTCCTCGTAATCCTCGCCGAACCAGCCGCGTGGTCCGCGGACATCGGCGCCGATAACCAGAAAATCCGCGGCATACCGCGTGCCGGGGCCGCCCGGCGGACGCGCGACGCGCCCGGTGCCGTCGGTGTAGAGCCGCCGCGGATCGGCGGCCTTCCACCGTTCGTCCCATTGCGGCAGTTGCGCGTGGAATTGCCCGGCGGGCTCGTTACTCGCGCCGAGCATGATGAAGGATGGATGGTTGCCATAGGCCTTGATCAGCCGGGCCGTTTCATCGTGCAGGAGTGCGAGCATCCGGCCGGCGGGATCGAAGTTGTTCCACATCCCGCATTCGGGCTGGAGGTAAAAGCCGAGTTCGTCCGCGGCGGTGAACGCCGCCTCCGGCGGGCACCAGCTGTGGAACCGCATGCCGTTCAGGCCCCACTCCTTGCAGATCGTGATGATCCGCTTCCACGTCTCTACGTCGGTCGCCGGATAACCGGTGAGGGGAAAGCCCCCGCCATCGTGCGTGCCGCGCATGTTCAGGATCTGACCGTTGATCAGGATGTCGCGACCTGCCGTCGTGATCTCGCGCATGCCGAACGTGATATCGCGTCGATCGGTGCCGGACGGGCTGTCCAGCGCCAGCGTTACGGTTTGCAGGTGCGGAGTGAATTCGGACCACGGACGCGCGTCGGGCAACGGCAGGTCGATCGCGGCGTGGCCGCCCGCGACCGCCCATTCGACTGGAACGGCGACGCCGTTCGCCTTCAGCACGCCGCGCCCCGCGGTATTGGTGGCGTTGCCGATCGTGACGCGGACCAGTGCGCTCCTGTCCGTCAGGTTGGGGTGAACCTGTGCGTCCTCGATCCAGACCGTCGGCGTCGCGGTCAACTCGATCCGGCCGACGACGCCGTTCCAGGTCGCGCCTTCGCCGTCTGATACGGCATGCCCGTCCGGACGGTATACTGGTTCCTGCATGCTGTTATCGATGCGCAGCGTCAGGCGATGCCTCCCGACCGGCAGCACACCGAGATCGAAGTCATGCGGCGCGACCAGCGACGAATCGGACCCGACCATCCGGTTGCCGACGAAGACGTCGGTGCGCCATCGGGTGCGTTCTAGATGTAGTTTTACGAGCTTGCCGGCCCAGGCCGCCGGGATGTCGATATCCCGCTGATACCAGGCGACGCCGAGATAGTGGCGGATCGGCTGGGAGAGGTAGGGGACCTTCACGTTCCCGGGGACGGTGTAATCCTTGTATTGCGGCAACGTGTGCCAGCGCATGTCGCGGGGCAGCGCGGCGACGAACTGCGTATCGGGCGTGATGGCGTTCCCGAACCCCTGCGTCTGGAGAATGCCCGGAAGGTTGATCCGCAGATCCGACGGCATGACCTTGTTGAACCAGTAATCGGCCGATCCGACGTCGGCCGGATCGAGTGCGAAACGCCATTCCCCGGCAAGCGACAGGGCGTTCGCCCGAGCCGCGCGGGGCGGCGCCGGCACCGCGTGGACGGCGGCCTGGACACCGGCGGCGCCGATTATTCCGAGGAACGCGCGGCGCGGTAGCGAGGTATCCGTCATCAAGGCCACTTTCCCGCAAAAGTACGCCATTCGCAATTGTTCTTGCCAGTGGCTGTGGCGTATTTGTACCACAACGTCATATTTTGGAACCCAATATCAAGTTCACCTGCAAAAACGTATTGCAAATATGAAATCGGCCTGCGACGTACACGGGGTCGTCATGGCAGCCACCATGCCATGACAGGGGAAGCGGGTGCCATTCCGGTGGTATTCGAATGACATACGGGTCCGTCGGCGCGCTTCGCGGCGGACAATCGATGCGCGATCACAAGACGATAAAAAAGAACGACATGGGAGAGGCAAGATGAGAAAACATGGGGTGAAAGCCGTCGCGCTGCTGGGGGTGTCGACGCTATCGATCGTATCGACGGGCTTCTTTCCAACGGCCGCCGTCGCACAACAGTCCGTTGCGCCGGTCACGGGCGCAAGCGGGCAGACGACGCCGCGCGCAACGCCCCCATCATCACAGGCATCAGCGCCGGGTGCCGCGCAAGCCGCCCCGAACGCCACCGACACGGTCGCGCCATCGCCGCAGACGAGCGCTACTGCCCCGGCACAGACCGCATCCTCGACGCGTGATCCCGAAGAGCTGAACCAGGATCTGGATCGTCCCGCGCGCGCGGCGCCCGATGCGGGCGGCGATCCGACCGATGCCGAGATCGTCGTCACCGGCGTCCGCGCCGCCGAAGCTTCCGCGATCTCGCGCAAGCGGACCGCGCGCACGGCGCAGGATTCGATCGTCGCGGACGACGTCGGCCAGTTCCCGGACAAGAACGCAGCGGAGGCGATCGCCCGTATCGCCGGTGTCGCGCTCGACGTGTCGGATTCGGGCGAGCAGGGCGGCTTCACCATCCGCGGCCAGTCCGCGGACCTGATCCGCGTCGAGGTGGACGGCATGACGACGCTGTCGACCAACGATCAGGGCGGTCGCGCATCGTCGGTCGGCGAATTGTCGTCCGACCTGATCAAGAGCGTCGACGTCATCAAGGGCCAGACGGCGGACATGACCCCCGGCGGCGTCGGCGGCACCGTGCGGATCGAACAGCGCAGCGGCCTCGATTTCAAGGAACCGCTGTACCGGCTGAACCTGCAGAGCATGTACCAGACGCTGAGCGAGAAGGCGTCGCCGCGTATCAACGCGATCGCCACGCGCAAGTTCTTCGACGGCGACGTCGGCCTGATCCTCAACGGTACGTACGAGGATCAGAAAGTTGGCACCGACTATGCCCGCGTCACCGTGGCGAATGCCGGCTATATCCCGCTCGGCGATTACGACAATTCACCGAACAAGAGCTTCACGACGCCCTTCGATCCCGTCGCCGCGGCGGTGACGACCAAGGCGGGTTGCGCGGCGCTGTCGACGACGGGGATCAACAGCCGCCTGAACTGCTATGCGCAATGGGAGGATTTCGTCCCGTCGTTCCCGCGTCCGGGTCGTCAGGTCAAATCCGATCAGCGCATCTCGTTCCAGGCGCGAGCGGACTGGCGCGTCAATCGCGACCTCGTCCTGTTCGCATCGTACAATCCGAACTTCCGCCGGGTATCGTCGCAGGATTACAATTGGAGCGTCGCGACGCCGGTCGGCACCACCAACACGTCCGGCGTGCTGACCGGCAGCAATATCCGCAACGTCGTCGTCAACGAGAACCATTATGTCACCGCATTCGATATCGCGCGGGGCACGGGCAACCAGTTCAGCAACACGCTGACGGTCACCAGCCAGGTTCGCGACATCCAGCGCAAGATCGAACAGCATTACGCGCAGACGGGTGCGGACTTCATCTCCGGGCCATGGACGGCCAAGGCGCGCATCCAGTACAGCCGGGCGTCGTCCAATCGCCAGGACAACGCCTTTTCGTTCCTCGCGCCGGCCGACGTCGCCAATTACAGCGTGTCGCCCGACAATGGCCTGTGGAGCATCAAGGTCCCGAACGTCGACCTGTTCAATCCCGCGTCTTATTATCCGACGGTCGGAACGAACGGCGTCAGCGCCGGCTCGCAATACGAATACACGCCCTATGACGACAAGAACAGCGAGTGGAACTACCAGCTCGACGTCGATCGCACGTTCGAAAGTCTTGGTCCGATCGTCCGGGTCAAGGCCGGTATCCAGCACCGCACCCGCGACAACGAAAGCTATCGCAACAACGGTTCGCAGCTGTCGCCGGGCGTGGTGCTGACGCGGGCGCAATCGCTGGACCTGATCCAGTTCTGCGATCCCGCGGCCGCGCCGGCGGCGACGCCGTGCCAGTTCGGCTCCGTACCGCGTGTCACGACGGCCGGAACCACCGATCAATTGTCGCGGATCTATACGCTGACGCGCGATCAGTATCAGAATCTGATCAACGGCAGCCTCGTCGGTCTGCCGGGCGCGGAATTCTTTGGCGGCGCACCCAATCGCGGCGACCTGATCTCGTCATGGGGCACGTACGACGTCGGCAAGTTCCAGAAGATCCTGAGCAGCTACATCGACCTCAACTACCGCAACCTCGACTGCCTGTACGAATGCACGGCCTCGGACGGCAAGACGTACAAGCGACCGACCTATCTGACGTCGGAAGTGACGTCGTCCGCCTATGCGATGATGGATTTCGAAACCCGGCCGCTGAATATCCTCGTCAACGGCAACATCGGCGTCCGCTATCAGCGGATCAAGGTGAACGCACAGCCGGTGATCGACTTCAGCCGCCGTGTCGCGACGCCGATCACCACGCCGTTCCCCGGCTATACGATCGAAAACCAGCTGATCCGGCGCGAGGTCGGGGATGTGCAGCGCACCAGCGAGGACTGGCTGCCCAGCTTCAACCTTGCGGTGTGGCCGATCGATGAGCGGCTCGGCCTGCGCTATTCCGCGGCGCTGCAACGCGCGCGTCCCAGCATCCTTCAGCTGACCGGCAACGGCACGGTGTCGTGCGGTCTGGTCGATCCTGCGCAGCGTGCCGCGCTGGAGGCGTTCATCGCCGCCAATCCGGGTGCAATCCAGGACGACGATCCCTCGACCGACGACAATGCCGAGGGCGGTGCGGTGCTCGCCAACTTCGTCAATCGCTGCACCGGCCGCATCGGCAATCCCGAGCTGAAGGGCTATGGCGCCACCACGCAGAACTTGTCGCTGGAATGGTATCCCAACAAGGACACGCAGCTGAGTGCGGCCGTCTACCAGATCAGCGTGCGGTCGGGTCGTCCGGAAGACATCAACATCGGTGCCTATCAACTCGGCGGCGATACCTACGAGGTTTCGACCTATCAGGACGGGCCGAGCGGCCTGCGCCAGCGCGGGTTCGAGGTCGCGGGCCGGACCGCCTTCACCTTCCTGCCCGGCTTCCTGCGTCACACCGGTGGCGGGTTCAACTATTCGTTCACCAAGTCGAACGAGAAGAACACGTTCGTCGACCTGTTCACCGGAACGGCGTTGCCGCCGCGTTCGGAGTCCAAATATTACTACAACCTCAACCTGTGGTATGACGACGGCAAGCTGAACGCCCGTATCGCCTATCAGAAGCGCGATATCTTCTATGCCTTGACCGAAGCGAATGCGGTGAACCGGATCCCCAGCACGCAGGGGATCACGGGCAGCGTGGCGACATCCTATTACAAGGTGGTCACTCCGGTGTTCAAGAACGGCACCGAAACGCTCGACGCCCGCGCCGCCTATGCGATCAGCAAGAGCTTCCAGCTGTTCGCCGAGGGCAAGAACCTGTTGGGGACGCCGATCGAGAAGTTCGCGCCCAGCAAGTATCGCGAGATCGGTGGCGGTATCCCGTACATGTACGATTCGCTCTACGCCGGAAAGACCTTCTATGCCGGCGCGATCATCACGTTCTGATCCCCTATGCGTGCCGGCCCGATGGCCGGCACGCCACGACCTTCCTCCCCCTGGAAGACCCTGGGCTGTCGGGATCTGACGATGTCGACAGCCCGTTTTCGTTCACAGTCTTGCGGCAGGAAATCATGACCCAGCTTTATGGCCGCCGATCGGCAACCGCAGCGATCCTCGCCATTCCCCTGTGTGCCGCACGCAGCCCGGCGCGGAGCCGGTCGATCCGCGAGGGCGGCGCCGTCGCGGATGGCGCGACGATCAACACGCGTGCGATCCAGTCCGTCATCGATGCGCTCGCCCGTAGCGGTGGCGGCACCGTCGTCGTGCCGCGCGGGGTGTTCGTCAGCGGGGCGTTGTTCCTCAAGCCCGGCGTCCACCTGCACCTCGACGCGGGCGCGGTGCTGCGCTGCACGACCGACATGACGCATTTCCCGCCACGGCGGACCCGGATCGAGGGCCATTTCGAGGAGCGTTTCACCCCGGCGCTGATCAACGCCGACCGATGCGACGGCCTGCGGATCACCGGTCAGGGGACGCTGGACGGCGCCGGGCGGCCGATCTGGGACCTGTTCTGGCGGTTGCGCAATGCCGCGCCGGACCCGGGAAACTTTCCCAACCTCGGCGTGCCCCGCGCGCGGCTGGCGCTGATCGAACGATCGCGGGGCGTGACGATCGAAGGCGTCACGTTCAAGGATTCGCAATTCTGGAACCTGCACCTGTACCGCTGTCGCGACGTCACGGTGCGACGCGCGCGGTTCGAGGTGCCGGACGATTACAAGCAGGCCCCCAGCAGCGACGGCATCGATCTCGACAGCTGTCAGGACGTGCTGATCGACGGCTGCGATTTCTCGGTGACCGACGATTGCATCGCGGCCAAGGGATCGAAGGGGCCGCGCGCGATGGAGGATGCCGACAGCCCGCCGGTCGAGCGCATCCGGGTGCGCAACTGCCTGTTCCGCCGCGGGCATCAGGTGTTCTCGTGCGGCAGCGAGGCGACGATCATCCGCGACGTATCGGTCGAGGATTGCCGGGTGACGGGCGCGATGGTGCTCGCCCGGCTGAAGCTGCGGCCGGACACGCCGCAGCGGTACGAGAATATCCGGTTCCGCAACATCACGCTGGACAGCGACGGCGGATCGATCGTCGCGGTCGAGCCGTGGACGCAATATCGCGACCGGTCGGGCGAACCGCCGCGTTCGAAGGTCGATGGCCTGTCGTTCGTCGGCATCCGCGGCCGTTTCGGTGCGTTCGGCACGATCCGCCCCAATCCCGGCCAGACCGAGATCGGCAGCATCCTGTTCCGCGACGTGAACGTGCGGCTGACCCGCGACCGGCTGACGGCAACGGGCGTGCGCGACCTCCGCTTCGATCGGGTGATCGTCAACGGGCAGGTGCAGCGGAGTCCGGCCGCGTGAGGCGGATCGCGCTGGTCCTGTCCACCGCCTTGCTCGCGGCGCCGACCATGGGGCAGGTGCGCAGCGACGGCGGAACGGCGTTGTGGCAGCGGTTCGAGACGCCGCCCGCCGACGCGCGACCGATGGTGCGCTGGTGGTGGTTCGGTCCGTCGGTCGACGATGCCGAACTGTCGCGCGAGATCGCCGCGATGAAGGCGGGCGGCTTCGGCGGGTTCGAGGTGCAGCCGACCTATCCGCTGGCGCTCGACGGCCAGTTCGCCGGTGTGCGCAATGCGCCCTATCTGTCGGACGCCTTCATCGCGTCGCTGCGCCACGCCGGCGTGCGGGCGCGGGCCGAGGGGATGCGCATCGACGTGACGATCGGCAGCGGCTGGCCGTTCGGCGGACCGCATGTGCCGGTCGACGAGGCCTCGTCCGCGCTGCGCCGCATGGTCTTACCGGTGCCGGCGGGAGCCGACCGGATCGCCCTGCCGGCATGGGGGGCGGGGGAGACGCCCGTCGGCCTGTTCCTGGGCGATCGTCGTCTCGACATCGCCGCGCCGACGATCGTGCCGGCGGCGATCGCACGGGAGGCGCTGCTGTTCGTCGCAGGCCGTACCGGGCAGCAGGTCAAGCGTCCGTCGCTGGGTGCGGAGGGTTTCGTCCTCGACCACGCCAACGGGAGCGCGGTGCGGCGCCATCTGACGCAGGTGGGCGACAGGCTGCTGACCGCCTTCGCCGGGGCCGCGCCGCCGACGGCGATGTTCTCGGACAGTCTGGAGGCCTATGGCGCCGGCTGGACCGACGACCTGCCCGCCGAGTTCCGCCGCCGCCGCGGATACGATCTGCTCGACCATCTGCCCGCGCTGTTCGACGACCGGCCAGATGGCGCGGATGTCCGCTACGACTGGGCGAAGACGCTCTCCGAACTGGTCGACGAGCGCTATCTGCGGCCGATCACCGACTGGGCGCATGCGCATGGCACCCGGTTCCGCGCGCAGGTCTATGGCTTCCCGCCGCCGACGCTGTCGAGCAATGCGCTGGTCGACCTGCCCGAGGGGGAGGGTGCCGACTGGCGGCGCTTCACCTCGACGCGCTGGGCGACGTCGGCGGCGCATCTGTACGACCGGGCGGTGGTGTCGTCGGAAACCTGGACGTGGCTGCATTCGCCGACATGGGCGGCGACCCCGCTCGACATGAAGGTCGAGGCCGACCGGCATTTCCTGCAGGGCGTGAACCAGCTCGTCGGCCATGGCTGGCCCTATTCGCCGCCCGGTATCGCCGAACCGGGCTGGGCGTTCTACGCCGCCGCGGCGCTCAGCGATCACAATCCGTGGTATCCGGCGATGCCTGCCGTCACCGGCTATCTGGCGCGGGTCAGCGCGATGCTGCGCGAGGGGACCGCCGATCCCGACGTCGCGATCTATGTGCCGACCGAGGATGCGTTCGCGGCGATGCGACCGGCGCGGGCGTCGCTGAACGAAGCGATCCGCGCGCGGCTGGACCCGATGCTGGTCGACCGGGTGCTCGACGCGGGGCGTGCCGTCGACTTCATCGACGGCGCGGCGGTGCTGGCCGGCAAGCTGCGTCATCGTACGCTGGTCCTGCCGCAGATCGAACGCATCGATCCCGCGGCGTACCGCGCCATCGCGGACTATGCGGCGCGGGGCGGCACGGTGATTGCCCTCGGCGCGCTGCCGAGCCGTGGCGTCGGGCTGCGGGAGGCAGCGGCGGGGAACCGGACCGTCGCGGCGGTCTCGCGCGCGCTGTCGGGATCGGTGCGCGTCGTCGTCCCCGAGCGGCTTTCGGGCGAACTGGCGGCGCATGCCACGGTGGCGCTGGCGCGGCCCGATCCGGCGTTTGGTTTCGTCCGTCGGCGGTTACCCGCGGGCGACCTGTATTTCGTGGCGAACACCGGTCCGGTCGCGATCGATACGACCGCCCGCTTCGTCGGGGACACCGGCAATGGGCAATGGTGGGACCCGGTGACCGGCGAGCGAAGCCCCGCCGGGACCGGCGCCATCGCGTTGCGGCTGGCGCCCTATCAGTCGCGTATCCTGATCTTCGGCGACCGCGACATGCCTGCCGGCGCGGCATCCCGCGATCCCGGGACGATCGTCGTGCGCGACCTTTCGACCGGGTGGCGGACCAGCGTCGGCGCGCAGCTGCAACCTGGGCGGTCGTGGGACGGCGTTGCCGGACTGAAGGGCTATTCGGGGGCGATCACCTATACCCGCGAGGTCGAGACGCCGAAGGCAGGAGGCGGGCGGCTGCTCCTCGATTTCGGCGAGGGCCGTCTGCGGGCGGGGGATGGCGGGGCGGATCGGCCGCGTGCGGCGATCGACGCGCCGGTACGCGATGCGGCGACCGTCCGGGTGAACGGCCAGACGGCAGGCACGGTGTGGACCGCGCCGTGGCGGATCGACGTCACCCGCTGGCTGAAGCCGGGTCGCAATCGTGTGGAGGTGACGGTGATGAACACCGCGCTGAACGCGCTGGCGGCACGCCCCGCGCCCGACCGCCGGTTGCTGGTGGCGCGCTATGGCGACCGTTTCCAGGATCAGGACCAGGACAAGATCGTAGCGCAGCCATCGGGACTGATGGGGCGGATCACGCTGCTGCGGTCGCAGTAGACGACGGAATATTCGGATGGGAGAGCGACGGTGACACGGATGAAAACCGCAACATTCATGATCGGCACGATGTCCTGTCTGGCCGCCGTGCAAGCCATACCGGCCGCGGCGAAGGTGGTCGGGATGAATCAGCCGGCGGAGAGCGTGACGGCGGAGAGGATCGCGGCACTGCCAGCCGCCCGGCGCGGGATCTGGATGGCCTATCTTGCGCGGTCGCAGGCGGCGATGCGGGTCGACAAGGCGACACTCGCCGCCGAGCGCAAGCCGGGCGTTGCCGTTCCGGCGGCTCCGGCGACGGGCAATGGCGTGCTGACCATGCCGCTCGACCGGCCCGACGAATGGTATGCGGGTCCCGAAGCCCGCGCGGTCGCCAATACGATCGTGAGCTTTCAGACGCCGGCGGGTGGCTGGGGCAAGAACCAGCCGCGCGGAGCGGCGCGATTGCCGGGACAGGCCTATGTCTCCGACAATTCGAACGCGGCGGCGAAGCCCGGCGATTTCGATCCGACGCAAAGCTGGCACTACGTCGGCACGCTCGACAATGACGCGACCACGCACGAGATCCGGTTCCTCGCGAAGGTTGCGACGCGGCTGGGGCAGGGTGCGGCGGCACGACCGTATCGGGCCAGTGCCGAACGCGGCGTGCGGTATCTGCTCAACGCGCAATATCCCAACGGTGGGTGGCCGCAGGTCTGGCCGCTGGAGGGTGGATATCACGATGCGATCACGCTGAACGACAATGCGATGGCGCAGGTGCTCGGCCTGCTGACCGAGGTCGCCGATGGCAAGGGCGATTTCGCCTTCATGCCCGCTGCGACGCGATCGGATGCGCGTGCGGCGGCAGCGCGCGGCGTGGCGTGTATCCTTGCGATGCAGGTGGTGCGGGACGGGCGACGGACGGGCTGGGGCCAGCAGCACGACGCCCTCACCCTCGCGATCACGTCGGCGCGCAATTACGAACCGGCTGCGCTCGCCGCGCCGGAGAGCGCGGCCGTGCTGCGCTATCTGATGGGATTGCCGCGCCGCGATCCGGCGGTCGAGACCGCGATCGGCGCCGCGGCGGACTGGCTGCGGGCCAGCGCGATCCACGGGCAGGCATGGCGCGACGCGAACGATGGTCTCGGCCGGCGGCTGATCGCCGATCCCGCCGCACCGCCGGTATGGGCGCGTTTTTATAGCGTCGACGGCAACCAGCCGCTGTTCGGCGATCGGGACAAGACGCTGCACGACGATTACATGGAGCTGAGCACGGGTCGTCGCCGCGGCTATGCGTGGTTCGGCACCGCGCCGGGTGCGGTGCTCGCCGCCTACGATGCGCGCGTGGGGAAACGATAGCGTTTCCCCACGCGCGGTCAGCGCGGCGCGTCCTCGATCGTCGCACCGAGCAGGCCGATCACGACGTCGTTCGCGCGTGCGCGGATGGTGAGCGAGCGGAGCGACCGGCGCGGATCGAGCGGCAGGCCGAGCACGGTCGCCGCGCCCCCGTCGATCTCTTCGCCGGCACCGCCCGTGCGGACCCGTCCGGTCGCCAGGTCGATGCGCAGCGGCCGGGGGCCGGGCACGCGGAACTGATAATCGTCGATCAGATAGTCGCGTTCGATCGGCCACCATGTCGTCGGATTGTGCAAGGCCAGCCGCGCAGTGCCGCCATCGGCATACGTGACGATCACCTCGCCATTGTCGATGCGGCTCTGCATCGGGTTGGTCGTGCCCGTCATCAGCAGGCGCAGGAATCGTCCCTGCCCCGTCAGCGGCACGGTCGCGGTGTCGGGGTAGGCGTCCCACCGGGACACGAACACGGCGTTCGACCCTTCGCCCGGCGTACGGAAGCCGCCGCCGTCCGGTAGCCGGAACCAGCCGCCCGCAGCTTTGGCGGCACGACGCAGCCCGCCGTCATCGATCCTGGCGGTGGCGTTCACATGCCCCGCCCATGCGCCCAGACCCTGCGCGGGCAAGGCCAGCGAGACGAAGGGTGATCGCGGGCTACGGTATTTGCCGGCCTGAAAGATCGCGTCGATGCGATCGTTGAAGACGTGCGAGAGGTCGACCGCGCGCTGCGCACCGACGGGCGCGCGGTCGACGACGACCGGCGGTGCGGGCTGCGCAACCGGCGCACCGGTCGGGGCCAGCCAGCGCATCGCACCCTGTCGCTTCGCCACCAGCTGCGTACCGCCTGCGGGCGCGGGTACGATCGCCTGCCCCGACCAGTGGACGACCACCTCCGCCGTCGATCCGAACGCGGTGTCGATCAGGATCGCGGGCGCGCCCACCGCGTCGGCATCGCGCTTCCATGGCGCAGGGCGGCCATTCACGCTTACCGCCGCGACGTCGTCCCGCCGCGCGACCAGCCGGAGCTGCACCTGCGCGAACCGCGTGCCGGTCTGCCGCAGCGTCCAGCGGTCGCGATCCCCCTCGCGGCGGAAGGCGATGCCGATGTCGGGGTGATGCAGTTCGGCGTGATCCCAGTCCGCCGGCAGGCCGGGGCGCACGGTCAGGCGGCGGGCGATCGCGTCGGGGGCGAGGCCGAACAACCCCTCTACGATGGTGCGCGCCATCACGCCCGATCCGTCGGCGAAATCGCGCTGCGCCTCGCGTCGGTAGACGTCGAGGTAGTTCAGCGAACCGACGTTGCCGGGGCTGATCCCCATGTACATGCTGGCGAGCAGCGCAGCCTTGGCAAGCGTATAGGCCTGATCCGCGCGGCCGGCCTGCCACAGCGCCAGCGCGCTGTGCAGGTTCTCGCCCATCACCACGTTGTTGACCGACCAGCTATAGGGCATCCAGTCGCTCGAGGCGTAGACGGCGTACGGCCGGTCGGCGGGGACGCCGGGTCCCGCGACCGGGATCAGCGGCATGTCGCGCGTCACGGCATCCGCCATCCGCCAGGCTTCGCGCGTGGTGGGGACGCCCGAATCGACGACATGGTAGAAGCTCCACAGCCCGGCGCTCGGGTGCACCGCCCGCTCGCCCAGCCAGTCGCGATATTCGGCGAACCGGCCCTTGTCGGACAGCCACAGTTCGGCACGCATCGCCTGACCGATCAGCGCCGCCTCGCGATCGTAGGGGGCAGGGTCCTCTCCCAGCGCCCGCGCGATCCGTGCCGCCTGCCGGTTGTGATAGAGGTTGTAGGCGGAAGCATAGGCGACGCCGCCGCCCGAATAATGGATGTCGTCGCTCGCCCAGATCTGCGCATAGGCTTCGTAGAGGGGCAGGCCGCGCGGGCCGAACGGCCGGCGGAACAGCCGACGCTGCCACGCCAGATGGCGCTGGATCGCGGGCCATGCCTCCCGTGCGAAGCCGATGTCGCCGGTCCAGGCGAGGTGGCGGAACAGCGCGTCGATGAAGACCGCGTTCATGTCGTAATGCGAATTGGACAGGTCGCCGTTCGAATGCAGCGCGGTTTCGCTGCGCGCGAGATTGCTGGCCGCATCGGCGGGGGGCAGCGTCGCGGGCACGGGATCGACATTCTGGCGCGGCAGCCACGCCCGGAAATTCGCCAGCGCACGATCGTGCCAGCCGAGCGCGTCGAGCGCGTACGGACCGCGCCAGCCCAGCAGCTTCGTCCGCCACGCGACCGCCCCATGCATGATCGCGGACTGCGGACCGTCCCATACCGCGTCCGCGCCGACGTTGAGCGCACCGATGCTGGCGTCCAGCCACGGATCGGGCGTCGTGATGCGGACGCGCGCGCGCAGGGTCGCGAAATGCGCGCGCGCCGCCTCGAACGCCGCGGGCAGGGCGGTTGCGGCATAGGCCGTCGCGAGCGGCGGCAAGGGCGGCGCGGCGCGACGGTCGGCGCTGACCGCGGCGTAGGTCGCGAGATCGGCGTTCGTCTTCGGCGCATAGGCGGTGCGCTGGAGCAGCAGATGCGCGTCGCCGTCGAGGGCGAGCATGCCGATCGCGATGGGCCGGGCCGGGATTGCTCCGGCGCGGCGCGACGCGAACAAGGCCGCCGGATCGTCCCACCCCGTGGCATCGGCGATGCCGGTGATCGCGCCGTTGCGCACGGTGCCGGTGATCGTGCCGGGGGGACCGGCGATAGCGAAACGGTCGTGCCCCGCGAGCGTGACCGCGTTGCGCTCGGCCAGCGCCGGGCGGAACCCGAACCATTCGCTGATCGGCACCTTTTCCGTGCCGATGTCGCCGTCGCGCTTGCCACGCTGGCCATTCACCCCGCCGAACGACCACATCAATGCGGTTCCGGGGGCGATGCCGGCCCCGCGCGCCCGTACCGCCACGCCCTCCGTCGCCGCGAGCGCGACGACCGTCAGTTCGATCGTGCCGCCGAGCCGGGGATCGGCGATGCGATAGTCGAGCTCGCCGGGCCGATAGCGCGTCGTGATCGAGCGGGCGTCGTGCAGCCACCAGCTCTTCCCGTCGCGGCCCCGCACCGCAAAGCGGAGATTGCCGCCGCGGCCCGGCAGGTAGAGCACGAACTCCGGCCGGTCGCCGCCATCGACCCGGAATGCGGTGTTGCCGCCGTACAGCGGCCGGTTGAAACGTTCGGTCCCGTTCTCGATGACGAAGGCATCGCCGTCGGGCCGGTAGCGGATCGGGCGGTCGAGCCGGCCCTTCAGATTGGGCTGGACACCCTCGGTCGCGACCAGCGTCTGCGCCGCCGCCATCGGCGACCACGCCAGCACCATCATGGTCGCGCCGAGGAGCGAGTGCCGCAAACGAGGCAGGCGGGTCGACATCGTCACCTCAGCCGCCGCGAACCGCGGCACCGGTGCGGCTTTGCCATGCCGGATAGGCGGCGATGACGCGCGCAGGCATGGCGACCCACCAGCTGTAACCGTTGCGTCGCCCCGGCGAGAGGTCGTTGACGTCGTCATGGATCGACTTGTCCTTGTCGCCGAAGATCGGCCGACCGGTAACCAGATCGTAGTTGCGCGACCACAGGGGCCCGGCGCCGGGACGGGGGATCAGCTTGCGTCCTTCCGATCCGACCCTGGTGAAGGCGACGTCGTGCAACGCCGTGGCCTTCAGCCAGGCGACCCCCGCATCGATCGCTGCACGGACCGCGGGCGATGGCTTTGGCTCGCGCATCAGGAACATAAGGATGTCGGTCGTTTCCCCGCTGGCGATCGACCGGGGTTCGTAGTTGCGTGCGGAGATCGGCGCGAGCGTCAACGCATCGACCTGTTGCGGCCAGCCGGTCAGCCGTCCGTCCACGCGGACCTGCGCCCGCAGGATCATCGCGGTCACGCGCGTTGCGGCAGAACGGGCGCGGGCACGCAGACCGGCAGGCACGAAACGATAGCCGTCCGCTTCGCCGACCTCCTCCAGCAGCATCGCGACCTGTGCGACGGCATTGTCGTTGAAGGTGATGCCGTCGTGAAAGCCGCCTTCCAGCGGCCAGACCTGCGGCCAGCCGCCGTTGGGATATTGCGCGTTCAGCAGATATCGCACGCCCTTGACGGCGCTGGCGCGATACCGGTCGCCGTCGGAGCCGGGCAGGGCCGCCGCCAGCCGCGCGAGGAAGCGTATCTCCGTGGTGGTGGCGCCGTTGTCGATGGTTCCGACGAAGGTCCAGAACCGGTCTGCCGGCGCATCGAAATTGCCGGTGCCGACCTCCATCGTCTCGGCATCGTTGGCATAGCGTTGGCCGCGCAGCCGCGGTGCACCGCCGCGGTCCTGATTCTTGCTCCATCCCCCCGCGGGCGTCTGGAAACTGACCACGGTATCACCGATCCGTCGCGCCTCCGCCGTCGCATACCAGCCGGCATCGGCGTCCAGCCGCGCCTTCTTCTGTCCGCCGCCCACGGCCATGGGCGGTGGCGGCGGCGTTTCGCCGCGCCGCAATTCGGCGGCCAGCGTGCGACGATCGATCGCCATCTGCGCGTCCGACCGGTTGCGGTAGGCGCGCCAGACCCGTTGCTCCGCTGCCGGCAGACGAGCGATCCGCTCACGCGTCGGCGATGTCGCCGGTACGTTCGTGCCGATCACCTTCGCATCCGCCCCCGGCGATATCGCGGCGACCAGTATCGCCATGAGCGTCGTCGTCATCATCCGGTGCATGATCATTTCCCGTTCCGTACGCTACCGTCCTTGGCCGTCCACCGGGCGAAGGCGGCGATGACCACGAACGCGGCGGCGGGGATGAGCATCGCCGCCGTGATTCCCGCGCGATCGGACAGCCAGCCGATCGCCGCGGTCAGCAGGGCGCCGCCGATGATCGCCATGATCAGCAGCGACGATCCGGCACGGCGCAACGGCCCCAGACCCTCGACACCCAGCGCGAAGATCGTCGGGAACTGGATCGACATGAAGAAGCTGGTGCCGACGAGTGCGTACAGGCCGAACCGGCCCCCGACGGTCGCAGCCAGGATCGTCAGGACTGCCGCGATGCCGGCGAATACCGCGAGGATCGTAGCCGGGCGCACCCTCGCCATCGCGATGGTGCCGGCAAAGCGGCCGGCGGCGAACAGCACCAGCGATACGAACAGCGCATCCGCCGCCTCTCGCTCGCCGATACCGGGGATGTTCGCCTGCGCGTAGCGGATGGTGAAGCTCCACAGGCCCACTTGCGCACCGACGTAGAGCAACTGCGCCGCTGCCGCGAAGATCAGGCGCGGCCGGCGCGCGGCGGCCCGGATGCCCGACCACGACGCCACTGCCGGCGCGTCCGGATCGCCCGGCGGAAAGCGCAGGCAGGCCGCCACAGCCGCAAACGCCAGTACGATGCACCCGATCAGCAGATAGGGGGCCTGCACCGCGCGGACCTCCATGCCGTAATAGGCGAGCCGCTCCGCCGCCGTCATGGCACCCAGCGTGGCCTCGTCATGCTCGATGCCCGACAGGATGAAGTTGCGGCCGATCAGGATGCCCGTGATCGCGCCGACCGGGTTGGCGGCCTGCGCCCAGTTCAGCCGCCGCGCCGCAGCGGCGGGATCGCCGAGTTCGGTCATCAACGGATTCGCCGCCGTCTCCAGAAACGCGAGGCCCGACGCGATCACGAACAGCGCCAGCAGGAAAAGCGCATACAGGCTGCCCTCCGCCGCCGGATAGAACAGCAATGCGCCGCAGCCGTAGAGGATCAGGCCGGTGACGATCGCCGCCTTGTACCCGCGCGCGCTCATCAGCATCGCCGCGGGGATCGCGAACAGGAAATAGCCGAAATAGAATACTTGCTGGACGAAGCTGGTGCCGAAATCCGACAGCGCGAACGCCTTCCTGAACTGCGCGATCAGGATGTCGTTGAGGTTGTTCGCCATCCCCCACAGGAAGAACAGGCTGACCGTCAGCACGATGGCGGCGGTGTAGCGCGGTTTGGTCTGTCCGGCGGTCACGGTCGGCATGGCGTGGGTCCTAGCTGAGAGCGCGATCGAGGTGGACGTAGCCGCCGTCGGGGACGATCCATTGCCCGGTGGTGTGCGAGGCGCGGTCCGACAGCAGGAAGACGACCGTGTCGGCGATCTCGCGATCGGTCGTCATGCGATGGCCGAGCGGGATGCGCGCGGCAATCCGGTCCAGCTGTGCGTCGGGATCGTCCGTCGTCTCGATCCAGCGGCGGTACAGCGGTGTCATCACCTCCGCCGGCAGCACGGCGTTGACGCGGATGCCGTCCTTCGCCAGCGCCGCCGCCCATTCCCGTGTCAGCCCGAGTTGCGCCGCCTTGGCTGCGGCATAGCCGCTGGTGCCGCCCTGTCCGGTCAGTGCGACCTTGGACGAGATGTTGACGATCGACCCGCGCGCCGTCCGCAGATGCGGCAGGCAATGATGCGCCATGCCGTAATAATGAAACAGGTTCGCCCGCAGCGAGGCGGCGAAGGCATCCACCCCGGCGTCCAGCCCGACACTGTCGTTCGCGCCGGCGTTGTTGACCAGAGCATGGATGTGGCCGAACCGGTCGACGACCTGCGCCACCGCGCGGGCACAGGCGTCGTCGTCGGCAAGGTCGACCTGAACGAACAGCGACTGCGGTTGCAGCGTCGCCAGCCCGGCGGCGAATTCGTCGTCGAGGGTACGGCGACCGAGGATGACCGGGATCGCGCCCTCTTCGGCCAGCACGGTCGATATCGCACCGCCGATCCCCGATCCGCCGCCGGTCACGACGACGACCCTGTCCGCCAACCCCAGCTTCATGCCGCGACGGGGGGCACGAAGCGATAGCGGTCGAGCGAGGCGGGCTTCATCTCGATCGAGAAGCCCGGTCGCGTCGGCGGCATGTAGGCGGCGTTCCGGACCACGCAGGGATCGACGAAATGCTCATGCAGATGATCGACATATTCCGCCACGCGTCCCTCCATCGTGCCCGAGACCACGACATAGTCGATCATCGAGAGATGCTGGACATATTCGCACAGGCCGACCCCGCCGGCGTGCGGACAGACCGGCAGGTCGTATTTCGCGGCGAGCAGCAGCACCGCCAGCACCTCGTTGACGCCGCCCAGCCGGCAGGCGTCGATCTGGACCACGTCGATCGCGCCCGCAGCCATGAACTGTTTGAACATGATGCGGTTCTGGCACATCTCGCCGGTGGCGACCTTGACCTCGCCGATGCCGCGGCGGATCGCGGCATGGCCCAGCACGTCGTCGGGGCTGGTCGGTTCCTCGATGAACCACGGATCGGCGAAGGCGAGCGCGCGGACCCAGTCGATCGCCTCGGACACCTCCCAGATCTGGTTGGCGTCGATCATCA
Source organism: Sphingomonas sp. Leaf37 (assembly GCF_920939475.1). Taxonomy (NCBI): domain Bacteria; kingdom Pseudomonadati; phylum Pseudomonadota; class Alphaproteobacteria; order Sphingomonadales; family Sphingomonadaceae; genus Sphingomonas; species Sphingomonas sp. Leaf37. Next base: position 151,282 of record NZ_CAKLAX010000001.1, read on the forward strand.
GCCGCACGTCCGGACCCGCCGCCTCTCGCGCGATCCTGAGGCGCCGGATATCGTCGTCCAGATCGCGACCGACCTTCAGCTTGACGTGGCGGAAGCCGGAATCGACGGCTTCGCGCACCAGCCGCCGCAGCTTGTCGTCGTCATAGCCGAGCCATCCTGCGGATGTCGTGTAGCATGGATAGCCCTGCGCCTCGATCGTCGCGATCCGATCCGCCTTGCCGTCCGCTTTCGTACGCAGCAGCGCCAGGGCGTCGTCAGGCGTCAGGCAGTCGGTCAGATAGCGGAAATCGATCGCGCGCACGAACTCCTCGGGTGTGAAATCGGCGACCAGCCGCCACAGCGGCTTGCCCGCATGCCTGGCCCACAGGTCCCAGACCGCGTTGACGACGGCACCCGTCGCCAGATGCATCGCGCCCTTGTCGGGGCCGATCCAGCGCAACTGGCTGTCGGCGGTGACATGCCGCCAGAAACGGCCCGGATCGGCGATGATCCAGTCGAGGTCCAGCCCGACGACAAGATGGCGCATCGCCTCGATCGCGGCGACGCAGATGTCGTTGCCGCGGCCGATGGTGAAGGTCAGCCCATGCCCCTCCAGCCCCGGGCGGTCGGTCTCCAGCACCACATAGGCGGCGGAATAATCGGGGTCGGGATTCATCGCATCCGATCCGTCGAGCGACTGGCTCGTCGGGAACCGGATGTCCTGCGTCCTCAATGCCGTGATCCGCGTCAAAACAGGCTCCATCCGCCGTCGATCACCGCGGTGGTGCCGGTGGTGAAGGCGCTTTCGTCGGATGCGAGGTGCACGGCGAGTGCGGCGATCTCGTCGACGCGTCCCAGTCGGCCGACCGGCTGGCGTGCGGCGAAGGCGGCATGCGCCTCCGCGACGCTCGACCCGTCGCGGTCGGCGCGTTCGCGCACACGCGCCAGCAGCGACGGCGTTTCGACCGTGCCGGGGCAGATCGCATTGCAGCGGACGCCGTCGCCGACGAAGTCCGCTGCCACCGCCTTGGTCATGCCGATGACCGCCGCCTTGGTCGTGCCATAGGCGAAGCGGTCGGGCACGCCGATGATCGACGATGCGACCGAGGCGATGTTGACGATCGAACCCTGCCGCTGCGCGATCATCGCCGGCAGACAGGCGCGGATCGTCCGGAACATCGCCGTCACGTTCAGCGCGAAGCTCGTGTCCCAGTCGTCGAACGTGCAGTCGAGCGCGCTGCCGGCGTGGACGATCCCCGCCGCATTCACCAGCACGTCGATCGCACCCGTCCGTTCGGGTAACCGGTCGATCGCCGCGTGATCGAGCAGGTCGAGAACGATCGGGTGCGCCGCGTCACCGAGCAGCGCGGCGTCGCGATCCAGCGCGAACACGGTCGCACCTTCACGTTCGAATGCCGCGACGATCGCATGCCCGATTCCCTGACCCGCCGCCGTGACGAGCACGCGCTTGCCCTCCAGTCGTCCGCCCATCCGCTCCTGCATTCTTTCTGAAACTATGTTTTACAGGTGGAAGCTAGCTGGATGGCGGGGGCTAGGCAAGAACGCTTTTCAACCCGTCGCTGTCGTGAGAAACCGCGAATATGACCGAGAAGAGCACAAAGTCGCGCAGCGCCTATGCCGCGCCCGCACTGGAACGAGGCTTCGACATCCTCGAATTGCTGGCGACCATGCCTGCCGGTCTGACGATCAGCGAGATCGCGCAGCAGCTTGGACGATCGATGAGCGAGGTGTTCCGCGTGACGATCGTGATGGAGCGGCGCGGCTGGCTGCGGAAGGACCCGCAGTCGGACCATTACAGCGTCTCCTACTGGATGCTGGATGTCGCCTATCGCGCGACGCCGGCACGATCGCTGGCCACGGTTGCCGCGCCGGTCATGCAGTCGCTGGTCTCGGCGACCAACCAGTCCTGCCATCTGGTCGTCCGGGCGGAGGCGCGCGGGCTGGTCGTCCAGCGGATCGAGAACCTGGGTCCGGCGGGGTTCGCGATGCGCGCCGGCGCGGTGATCGATCTCGTCACCAGTTGTTCGGGGCATGTGCTGCTGGCCTTCGCCGACGACGCGCAACGCGATGCCATCATCGCCGCCCAGCCGGCGGACGCAGCCGCCGCGATACGCAAGCTGCGACCGCATCTGGCGGTCGTGCGGGCGCAGGGATACGAGATGAGTCCCAGCGCGCGCGCGTCCGGCGTCACCGATATCAGCGTGCCGATCTTCGCCTTCGGCGGTGCGATCACCGCGGCGTTGACGGTGCCCTATCTCGAGATGATCGACGGCTCCCAACGCACCGATCTGGTGGCCACGCGCGAGATGCTGATGGCGGCGGGCGCGGCGATCTCGGAGTCGCTGGGTGCATCCTCCGGACCGCGTCGTCCCGACTGAGTGTCCCGACCGCTGACGGGAAACCCGGGATAACGCCCGTCAGGCGGCGGCAAAGCGGCGATTGTACAAGGCGGCCGCGGCGGGCATGGTCGCGGCAGGATGCCTCAGGGGAATAAAACAACATGAACCGCCTGCTCACCGCGTTTACCTGCGTCGCCACGCTCGGGGCCACGGCCGTCGTCGCACAGACCGTCGCACCGTCGAAGGAGATCGCCGCCGCTGTCCAGTCGCCGACGCGGACCCCGGCGAACCGGGCGCGCGATGCCTATCGTCACCCGGCGCAGACATTGGCCTTCTTCGGCGTGAAGCCGACGCAGACCGTCGTCGAGTTCCTGCCGGCCGGCGGCTGGTATGCCGAAATCCTCGCGCCACTGGTGAAGGGTCGCGGGCATTACATCGCATTGGTGCCGACCACCCAGGCCGAGCGTACCCGCACCGCGTTCGCCGACAAGGCATCCGTCTATGGTTCGACGCAGGTCGCCACGATCGACTTCAAGACGGGGGCATCGTCGATCCCGGCCGGCAGCGCGGACGTGGTGCTGACGTTCCGCAACGTCCACAACCTGCTGATGCAGGACGATCCCGCGGTGGCGGAGCGCGTTTTCAAGGCGTTCTATGCGGCGTTGAAGCCGGGCGGCGTGCTGGGTGTCGTCGACCATCGCCTGCCCGAACAGATGGATTCGGCGCGCGAGAAGACGAGCGGTTACATCAAGCGGTCGACGATCGTCCGGCTGGCGCAGGCGGCGGGTTTCCGGATTGCCGGCGAATCCGCGATCAACGCGAATCCCAAGGATACGCACGACCATCCGGAAGGCGTCTGGACGCTGCCCCCGACATATCGGCTGAAGGATGTGGATCGTGCGAAATACGCCGCGATCGGCGAAAGCGACCGCATCACGATCAGGTTCGTGAAAGCGCGCTGATCGTTTCAGGACGGGAGCGTGCCGTAACCGCTCGCTCCCGGCCGTCTCGGCCCGACTGCTATTCCAGGTCGTTCTCGCTGATGACGACCACCGTCTGGTCGGGATTGCGGGCAAGCGCGCTCAGGCCGGCCTCGGCGATCTCGTCGGAAAAGCGGTTGAACATCTCGATAGCGTCGTCGTCCTCGGGTGCATCGCCGCTCAGGGCTTCCAGCACGTCGTACTGGACGGCGAACTGCACCTCGTCCGCATCGACCTCTCCGGAAAATTCCACCTGCCGTTCGGTGGGATTGTCCTGAACGGACGCGATGTCGATATCGAGCTTGTCGGCAGCCATGGTAACCTTTCAGATCTGTCGGCCCGTGTCGCCGGACCGATCGCCATAGCGCCGGACGTTCTTCAATGTTCCCTGCCGGTCGTCACACGGAGGCGATCACGCTCCCCATTCCGGACCGTCGTCATCCGGATAGAAGCCGTGTGGGTCGGCGTCTGCCCGGCGCGATCGACGCGATGGCGACGAGGACGCCTCCGGCGGACGGTCCGGCAGCGTCGGAGCATCGCCGCCGAATCGCACCCGGACGAATGCCGACCCGCCGTCCAGTGCCTGGAAGATCGCCCTCACCGATTCGCCGCGGGCGATCCGCGCGCCGATATAGGGCGCCCGCTCGGCCGTGACGTAGCCGATCTGCACGCCGCGCGGCCCGACCACGGCGATCGCATGACTGTCGTGCCTGTTCTTCGGCTCCGGCACCAGCTCGACCGGTTCGCCGGGCAGCGTCATCATGATCTCGGACCGGCGATTGCTGCCGTTCCCGTTCGGGAAGTCGATGCCGACGATGGCGAGGGTCAGTTCCTGCATGCCCGTCCTCCATACTCTTGCGGCCCGGCGTCGAACGCATATTGTGGGCCGATGGCTGATTTCGATGACAGTTTCGATCCCGAACTCGGGGCGGCATGCAACCGGCTGGCGGCCTGGGTCGAACCGTTACCGGAAGGCGCCGTGATCGATCCGGTCTCGCGGCTTACCGAGCGGGACCTGGCGCTGATATTGCGACGTCTGCATGCCACTCGCCTCGCCGGGGATGCGCAGGACCGACCCATGAACGAGCCGCCCCGCAGCGCCGGTCGCGCCTCGGTACCGCTCACCGCGAAGAGCTGACGTCCGGTTCGGGGGGCGGGCCGGGGCTCGCCCGCGCGACGCGGACGATCACCGCGGTCGACAGCAGGATCGACGTGACCATCGCACCGATGGCCAGCAGGCCGGACGTATCGATCGCCAGCTCTGCCCGAACGATCGACCGGCGCCCGATCCTGACCTTGAGCCGGGCATGATGGCGCGCATTGTGCAGAGGCCCCATCACGCCGCCTGGCTGATATCGGGAGCGGTCGCGATGTCGGTCACCACGTCCACCGCCGACGCCAGCGAACCGACATAGCTGTCCGCGCCCAGCACGCGCTGGATCTGTTCGTCGCTAAGCGCCGCTTCACCCTGCGGCCACAGCCCCACCAGGATGTGCGCGCCCGGTGCTTCGCGGCGAAGGCGCCGGACGAGATACCGCAAGTGGCTGGGGCTGCCGCCGATTTCCAGATACGACAGACAGATCATGCGGGTGCCGCTGTAATCGACGCGCTGGACGGCATCGCGCGCGACGGCGGCATGCGGGATACGCCGCGTGCCGAACCCGCGCCGGGCGAGCAGTTGCGCCAGCATCGCGGTGACCGCGTCGTCCAGCACGCCGCGGCCGGCGATGCAGGTCACGGCATGGCTTTCCCGCCAGTCGTCCGGCGCCTGCGTGGTGCCGGACGCCGGCACGACCATCCCCGTCGTATCGGCGGCCGGCATCGGGTTGAGCGTCTTTGCGACCGGTGCCGCTGCCAGCAGTCCATCATCCTGCTCGCTGAGTTCATCGACGACCGTCGACATGGCGTGGACGATCCGCTCCGCACCGGCGCGATCCACGACGCCGCGACGCGCGTCTTCGGCCGCCAGTTTCAGACCACCGAGTGCGACCTCGTCGTAATAACTGGCGAGCGAGCGGTCCTTCAGCAGCAGTTCCGCCTGCTCCAGCGCTTCTTCGGGATCGGCCGCCAGCATCCGCTGGTAGAAGCTCTCGACCGGGGTCAACGCCGGTCGATCGCCAAGCAGGATATCGAGGAATTCCAGCGCCGGAACATGGCGGCCCAGCACCACAAGGCACAGCGTCAGCGGCATCGACAGGACCAGACCCACCGGTCCCCAGATCCAGGTCCAGAACACCGCGGCGAGGATGACGGACAAGGGCGAAAGGCCCGTCGAATGGCCGTAGAGCAGCGGCTCGACGACATAGCCGATCAGCGGCTCGACCACCGCGAACAGCACCGCCACCTCGATCACCATCGTCCAGCCGGGATCGACGCCCGCTGCCAGCGCGAGAGGCAAGGCGGCGCCGAGCAACGCACCGACATAGGGTACGAACCGCAGGATCCCTGCGAGGATGCCCCACAATGCCGGCACCGGTACGCCGATCGCCCACAATCCGGTGCCGATGACGATCCCGAAGCTGGTGTTCACCGCCAGCTGCGACAGGAAATATTTGGACAGGCGCGCGCCGGCGTCGTCCATCGCCAGCGTGGTGCGGTGCAGGTCCGACGATCCGAACAGCCGGATCATCCGATCGCGCAGATCCTCCTTCTGCATCAGGATGAAGATCGCCACGACGAGGACGATGACGAACGTCTCGAACGGCCCGACGACCGGGCCGAGCACCTGTCCCGCGACGGTGAAGGCGTCGGGTTCGCGATCGGTGACGCGAACGGGCACGGGTTCGCGCGACCGGCTCGCCAGCACACGCTCGACATTGCTTTGCGGCGGTCCGGCGGCGGCGCGTGGCGGTGGCGCCTTGTCCTGTGCGAAGAAGGCGACGCGATCGGCCGCGAAGCCCTTTGCCGAGGCCACCTTGTCGTCGATCGTCCGCAGATATCCGGGTGCGTCGTCGGCAAGCGAAGCGACCTGCATGCCGACGAGCGTGCCGACGCCGCCCAGCAATCCCAGCGCCGCCAGCACCGATATCATCACCGCCAGCCCCTTGGGCAAGCGGGCGTGACGCAGCGCGGCGACCACCGGCGACAGGACAAACGACAGCAGGATGGCGAGCGTGATCGGGATCAGCACGTCCTTCGCGAAGAACAATCCCGCTATGACGACCACGCCGACGGCCAGCCCCAGCAGGCCGTTCATGCCCGGCACTTGCGCGGGCACGACCCGCGCGGGTCCTGCGAGCGACGCGCTGTCTACAGCTTTGCGGTCGCCCTGATCCATGTTTCACCCCTGATGTTGTGGATCGCGAACGAACGGCGGGGTGGCGAGTTCACGGCGGTGTAAGAATTGCTGCCGTTACGGCACGACCAGCGGCGTGCCGGGTGACCATCGCGTCACCCGGCCGGCGATCACTTCTTGCGGGCGCGCTTCGGCGCTGCCGCGGCCTCGGCGTCTTCTTCCTCGTCCGGCTGGTCCTCGCCGGCCTCGGTCAGGGCTTCGCCCAATGCCTTCAGCTTGTCCTGCGACTTGTCCGCCTTGTCGGCGATCCTGGTGGTGGCGGTGCCCAGCCGGTGCAGCAGGGCATGGACCCGGTCGCCGTCCGGCGTATCCTTTTCCAGCTGCTTGCGCAGGGATGCGAGGTCGCGCAGGATGCCCTTGGCGCCCGGCACGTCGACATCGGCGAGTGCGGCTTCCCAGTCCTCGACCATATCGGCGCCCTTGCTGGCCTTGGTCTCGTCGAGACCACGATTGATCGCGTTCATCGTTCCGGCAAATTTGACGGCCATCGGCGTAATCCTCTCACATGGGATAGGTCCCGGGCTGCGAACGAGGTGTGGGTGGAATGGCTCCGCCGACGCGGCGGCGATCGTATTGATGCATCGCAAGTCACCCCCGGGTACGCACCTCCTGCAGGTCCAGCTCGCGGATCAGCTTCTGCGCGACGCTGCTGCCGATCCGGCGTTCGCGTGCCGTTTCGAGGATCGCCTTGCGCTCCGCCTTCAGCCCGCGCAGCCGCAGGTCGCGCTCCACCCGGTCCTGCAACCGTGCCTCGGCGGATACCCTTGCCCCCTGACTGCGGCTCTCGATCCGGTCGCGATAGAGGTCCATGATGCGGCTGCCCGCCGCGGAGTAGAAATCGGCGTTGCCGTGCGCCTCCGCCAGTTCGTGCTGGGCGTGTTCGATCTCGCGGATCGCCGCTTCGCAGGCGGCGACCCGCGCGGCATCCTCCTCGGCCTGCGACGATGGCTCGGCGGGCAGCGTCAGGTCCTTGAGCAGGATCGGCAGCAGCAGGCTGGCGATGATGAGGGAGGCGATGATGACGCCCGCCGCCAGAAAGATCGCGAGGTCGCGTGCCGGAAACGGCGATCCGTCGTCGAGCGCCAGTGGCAGCGTCAACACACCCGCCAACGTGATCGCCCCGCGCACTCCGGCAAACGACATCGCGGCGATCAGGCGCCAGTCGGGACTGCGCAATGCGCCGTCGGGGGCGTCGCACCGCTGGCGCAGCAGCGTCAGCCGCAGCGATATCCAGACCCAGCCGAACCGCAGCGTGGCGAGGCCGACGACGATCGCGACGACATAGGCGCCCAGCCACAGGGGATTGGCGTGGCCGGTGATGCGGACGGTTTGTGCCGCGCCCGCCAGTACGCCCGGCAATTGCTCGCCGAGCAACACGAAGATGATGCCGTTCAGTGCGAACTGGATCGTATCCCACACCGAATTGCGACGCATGCGGGTCGCCGCCATCGCCTGGCGCGAGATTTCGGCGAAGGTCATGGTCACGCCCGCAGCGACCGCGGCGAGGATACCGGAGGCGTGGACATGCTCGGCCAGCAGATACGATCCGAACGGGATCAGCAGGCTGACGAGGATCTGCGATGCGGTTTCCTCGCCATAGCGGCGCGATACCCATGCCTTGGCGCGCGTCGCGGCGATGGTGACGGCCACGCCGATCACGATCCCGGCGATCGCCACCCACGCGAAATTCACGGCGGCGGCGGCGGGCGAGAAACTGCCGGTCAGCGCCGCGGCCACGGCGAAGCGCAGGCATACCAGCCCCGATGCGTCGTTGAGCAGCGATTCCCCTTCGAGGATGTGCATCATCCGCCTGGGAATCGGTACGCGCGCGGCGATGGCGGACACCGCGATCGGATCGGTCGGCGATACCACCGCGGCGAGGGCAAAGGCGACCGCGAGCGGCATGGCCGGGATCATCCAGTGGATCAGCAACCCCATGCCGATCACGGTCAGCAGCACCAGTCCCAGCGCCAGTTCGAGGACGACCGGTAGATCCTTCAGCAATTCGTCCTTGGGAATGCGCCAGCCGTCGAGGAACAGCAGCGGCGGCAGGAACAGCAGCAGGAACAGCTCGGGATCGAGCTCGACCCGATAGGATGTCGACAGGCCGATCAGCCCGCCGAGCACGATCTGCACCAGCGGCGTCGGGATCGGCAGCGGCAACATCCGCGACACCGCGCCGCTGACCACCACGGCCAGCAACAGAAACAGAACGATCGAGATGACTTCCAACGCTTAACTCCGTCGACCGGATGTGACGGGCGGGGTCTAGTGCCGTCGACCGGCGATGGCGACCGCTTCATGCCCCGTACGCCATCGGTCCTCCGGAAGGGGCGATCCTCCGGAAGGGGCGATCCTCCGGAAGGGGCGATCCTCCGGAAGGATGGCGCGGGTCGCCGCACGCGGCTAGTCGCGGCGCGATGACGACGAACCTGCCGCATGTCCTGATCGTCCTGCACGACTTCTCGCTCGGCGGGACGGAGCGGGTCGCCCTACGCCTGGCGAATGCGTGGACGGCGGCGGGCTGCGCGGTGACGATCTTCGCCGGGTCGGACGCTGGGCCATTGCGAGATCTGGCGGGGGAGGGGCCCGGGATCATCCTGGCCCGACCCGCGATTCCCCGGGGGCCGCGATCGCGCGACCGGCTGGGGCGGGCAGCGCGCGCATTCGCCGCCGGCGGCCGGTTCGACGTCGTATTCGTGGCGGGCAATTACCACTGGCCGGTCGCGGCCGCCTTTGCGGGTTTGGATATCCCCGTGGTGGCGCAGGTCAGCGCCGCGCTCGACAAACCCCAACGCGGCGTGTTGCGCCGGTGGGGCTTCGAACGGCGGATGCGTCGATTGCTGCGTCATGCCGACGCCGTGGTCACCTTGTCCGACGTGGCGCGGGATCAGGCGAACGCAATTCTACGGCGACCGGCAGCGACTACGATCGCACTGCCTGCCCTGAGCGATGCCGTACCGCCGCCGACGGCAACGCCCGATACGACAGCGCCGCTGGTGATGGCGGCCGGGCGGCTGGTTCCCGAAAAGGGGTTCGCCCGTTTGATCGAGGCATTCGCAGCCCTGTCGCAATGCGATGCCCGGCTGGCGATCGTCGGCGATGGGCCGGACGCCCGGTCCTTGCACGATCTGGCGGAGCGGCTGGGGGTGGCCGGTCGGGTGACCTTTTCCGGCTATGTCGCCGATATCCGGCCGTGGCTGGACGAGGCACGGTTGTTCGTCCTCGCATCGGATTTCGAAGGGTTTCCGGCCGTCGTGGTGGAGGCGCTGGCGGCCGGCCGGCCGGTCGTCGCCACGGATTGCACGCCTGCGACAGGGTTGCTGCGAGCGCCCGGTGCGGGTGCGATCGTGCCGGTCGGTGCGATCGCCGGATTGACGCGGGCGATCGAACGGTTGCTCGACCAGCCCCCTCCCGATCCGCACGCATTGGCGGCGTCGGTCGCACGGCACCGGATCGGGCCGGTCGCACGCGCCTATCTGACGCTGTTCGCGGACCTGCGGCGATGACGGCCTCGCCGATGCGCATCGCCTATATCATCAACTCCGTGGAGGGCGGCGGCGCGGCATCGCCGGTACCGGCGGTGCTCGGCGTGCTCCGCGACGGCGGGGCTGAAGTCGCGGTGTTCGCACTGACCCCGCGCGACCGTCGCGGCGAGGCCGCGATGCTGGCTGCCGGGATCGCGGTGCAGGTGCGCGATGGCGGCGAGGGCGATCACGTCGCCGCGCTGCGCTGGCTGGACGAACGGCTGCGGGACTGGGCGCCGACGCACCTGTGGACGTCGCTCACCCGCGCGACCTTGCTGGGGCAGCTGATCGGGTTGCGGCGGGGCTGGCCCGTGGTCAGCTGGCAGCATGCGGCCTTTCTGAAGCCCGCCAATCGCGTCCTGCTGCGGACGATGCGAGGCGCGTCCCGATTGTGGATCGGCGACAGCGCGGCGGTGACCCGGCTGACCGCCCGGCGACTGGGCGTTCCAGCGGAGCGACTGATGCAATGGTCGATCTTTCGTGCCGATCCCGAAGCGCGTGCGGCGATACCGTGGCGGCCGGGCGACACGGTGCGGATCGGCACCCTCGGGCGGCTGCACCGCGTGAAGGGCTATGACGTCCTGATCGAGGCACTCGCATTGCTCGATCCGGCGACACAGTACGAATTGCTCATCGCCGGCGATGGCACGGAGCGCGATGCGCTGGAAGCGCTGGCGCTGGCGCGGTCGGTGACGACGGTCCGTTTCGTCGGTTATGCGACCGAGCCTTCGGCGTTCCTTGCATCCTGCCACCTCTATGTGCAGCCGTCGCGGTCGGAGGGCTTGTGCGTGGCGGCGCACGAGGCGATGCAGGCGGGATTGCCGGTCATCGCCTCGGCCGTCGGGGAATTGCCCGACAGCATCGTCGATGGCGTCACCGGCGCGCTGGTGCCCGCCGACGACCCGGTGGCACTGGCGGGCGCGCTGTCGACTTGCCTCGCCGACCCGGCGGCACTGGCGCGGATGGGACAGGCGGCACGGGCACGAGTGCTGGATCGCTTCGGCCCGGACCGCTTCGTCGAGAGTGGCCGCGCTATCCTCGATCGTCTCGCCGCGTTCTGATCCGCCGCGCGAGCTTCCGGACCTCGCGGATCGCCTCGATCGACAGGCCGTGTGGCGACAGTTCGGTGCGTTTCACATCGATCAACGTCACCGGTCCGGCTGCGGCCAATGTGTGGAAGCCCTCGACGAACGGTGCCGCGGCGGCGGGGGCGTTCAATGCGGCGCCCGCCGATGCCTCGAACCGATCGGGGGTCAGCACCGTCATCGTCAACGGGCGGATCGCACCGCCATAGGTACGACTGCAATCCTGTACCGGCAGCACGATCCGCCCCTCCACGACGATCGGCGTGCCGCCGGGGCGTGCGCTGGCGACATCGACGCGAACGGGATTGCAGGGGTGCGGGGTCCAGGGACCTGCGAGCCGATCGGCGAAGGCGACGTGCAGCGCGCTCATCTTGTCCGGCTCATGCGAGGCGGAGGTGTAGAACAGCCACCATCGCCCGTCGTGGAACACCGGCGTCGCATCGACTGCGACATGGTCGAGCGCGATGACGTGCGCCGCCTCCCAGCGACGCGGAAAGTCGACCGCCCGGTATAACGTCAGTCGGCCGGACCGATGCGCCTCCGGCAGCATCCATGTCTCGCCCTCCGCCTCGAACACCAGTGGATAGGACAGATGCCACGCCTCGCCCAGCACCGGATGGCGTTCGATCAGCCGCAATGCGGCATCGTAGACCAGCACTTCGATCGCGCCGATCCGGACGCGGTAGTCGTAGGTCTCGACGAAGACGTACAGCCGGTCGTCACGCCATAACCCGAACGGATCGGCGAGAAAGCGGAAGCTGCCCATCGGCGGCAACCATTGCAGCGGCAAACCCTCGATCGACCCGCGGGCGAGGATTTCCGTGGCGGTCGCCCCGACGATCGCGGGTCGCCAGATGTCCTTGCGTAGAGCCACGGTCTGCATCGCTTCCTGAACGGCGGGCGGACACCCGCAATGACATGGCCCTGTTGCCGCCGATCAGGCGACGCGCAAGCCCTCGTCGGTCCGCATCGTCGTCGCCGTCCGGTGCAGCGGCGCCCTGGATGCCGTATCTCCGAGCACGCTCATGACCGCGCGGGCGGCCCGGACCGCCGATCGTTCGCCGGTCAGTTCGAAGCTGCGCTGGAACAGGGCGCGTTGCACCGGGCGGTATGTATCGTGTCGTGCCACCGCGCGGTCCAGTGCGTCGCCCAGATCGCCGGTCGATGTGACGACCTCGCCCGCCTGCCAATGTACGTAATTGGGATCGCCGGCCCACGCCGTCGCATGCGCATCGAGGAACAGGCACGGCCGCGGCCGGTGGAGGAATTCGTAGACCTGGCTGCTGACGTCGCCGAGGTAGATGTCCGCGGCAGCGGTATAGGTCATGTCGGTGGACGAGGCGCTGCCCAGATCGATGTGGATGTTGGGCGCGTTCCGATACCGGGCATCGATGGTGCCGGCGCGATCGATCCGGAACCGGTCTATCGTCACCACGAAGCGGCGATGGAACAGCATCACATGCGGTGCGAAGATCAGATTGTAGCGATCGTCGCGCAGGAAATGGTCGAGCACCGCGCGTCCTTGCGCATACCAAGACGACAGATGCGGCGAGGGGTGAGGGTTGTAGAGTACGGTCGGCTTGCCGTTCGCCTGAAACGGCAGGCGCGGCGCCGGATCGGGCATCAGGTCGAACTTGGGATAGCCGATCAGGCTCATCCTCTCCGGATCGACGCCCGCATCGTGGATCAGGCGCTGGCGGATCTTGCTGCCGGACACCAGCACGTGATCGAACATCGCGCTATGCCGGTTGAACCCGATCGCGCGGTCGCCGGCGCCGTGACGGGTATGGATGATCTTGAGGTCGTCGAGCCCGTACCGCGTCTTGAGCAGCAGCGACGTTTTTTCGGCCACCACCAGCGCGTCGAGCGAGCGAAAGAAATCCAGATTGTCGCGGTAGATGCCGATCTTGGTGACCGGCAGGCCCCATTCCAGCGTCGCGGCAAGCGCCCGCGTCGTCGGGCGGCGGAGCGTCAGCTGCACCAGCGGCACGGTGACGTTCAACCGCTCGCACAGCCGCATCACTTCTGCCGTCAGCCGGTCGTTGGTCGTCGCGATGACGATCTCCGCCTGCGGATAATCCTCTGTCATGGCAAGCGCGGTGGGCAGGGCGTGCGCGACCTGATGCACCTGGTCGTGGTTGAACAAGAAACCGATCTTCATAATCGTGAGACGAAGGCAAGCGCGGTCACCCACATTAAAATTTCCGTCATGAACGGATTTTTCGGAACTTTCCGGTCGTCGGCGCAACGCGGCTGTCTTATTGGCCCCGCGATGCGTTCGCCGTTCCGCCATTCCGCCGCCCGACGGGAGGATCGCCCGCCCCCCAAGGCGGGCGTGCGGCTGGTGCTCGCCAACCTCGGTCACCTGCTCGGGGGCAAGGTGGCGGCGGGGGCGATCAGCCTCGTCTATCTCATGCTGGTGACGCATCGGCTGGGCGCAGCCGATTATGGCGTGCTGGTACTCGTGAACGCCTATGCCGTGCTGATCGGCAGCGTGCTGGCGTTTTCGGGCTTTCACGGCGTGGTGCGCTATGGCGGGATCGCGCTGGAGGGCGGCGACGCCGCGGGGTTCGCGCGGATCGTCCGCTTCATGGCGGTCGTGGAGCTGGGCTGCGGTGTCGTCGCGATCCTGGTCGCGGCGGTGCTGGCGCCGTTGATCGGGCCGAAGCTCGGCTGGTCCGCGGACACGATCCGGATCGCCACCGTCTACAGTCTCGCGGTGATCGCCACCGTTCGCGCCACGCCGCAGGGATTGTTGCAGATCGCCGGCCGGTTCGACCTGATCGGGCTGCATCAGGCGGTGTCGCCGCTGATCCGCCTGATCGGGGCGCTGGGGGTATGGATCGCGGGGGGCGGGCTGATCGGCTTCCTCACCGTCTGGCTGGTCGCTGCCGTCGCCGAGGGGCTGGCGATGTGGGGCTTCGGTCTCGTCGCGTGGCGCCGTCTGGCGCAGGGCGAGCGGTTGCGCGGCCCGTGGCGCGGTGCGGCGCGCCAGACGGACGGCTTCACCCGCTTCATCCTCATCACGAATTTCGACATCACGGTACGCGAACTGGCGCCCAATCTGGCGCCGCTGACCGTCGGCTGGCTGCTCGGCCCCGCCGCCGCCGGTCTGCTGGCGCTGACCCAGCGCGCGACGGCGCTGCTCGCGCAGCCGACGGTCCTGCTGAGTCAGGCGAGCTACGCCGTGCTCGCCGGTCAGGTCGCGCGCGGCGAGCTCGCCGCGTTGCGTCATACGGTGTGGCGGAGCGCGGCCATCGCACTGGCGGTGGCGGTGCCGATCATGCTGGTGCTGGCGCTGCTGGGCGATCGGCTGCTGATCGCATTCGGCGGCAGCAGCTTCGGCGGCGGCACGATGCTGCTCATTCTGGTCGCGGCAGCGCGAACGGCGGGGCTGGCGAGCGCGCCCCTCGCCGCCGGGCTCACCGCTTTGGGTCTGCCGCAGCGATCGATGGCGGTGGGGCTGGTGACCAGTCTGGCGCTATATCCGTTGCTGCCGGCGCTGCTCTGGCTCGACGGCACCGATGGCGCGGGCTGGCACGCGTTGCTCCAGAACGTCATGGCGATCGGGGCGCTCGCCGTCATGTTCCACGTCGACGCACGCGCGCCTGCTCCGGTCGCGGCGTGAACGATACCGGTCACGCCGGCGGATTGCGCGCCGTGTTCCTCGCCGAACGCCCCTTGTTCCTGCGGCTGCTCGTCGCCCGGCTGGGTAATGTCGACGAGGCGGAGGAGGTGTTGCAGGACCTCTGGCTCAGGCTCGACACCGCCGTCGGGGGGCCGATAGCCGATCCGGCCGCCTATTTGTACCGGATGGCGAACAACATGGCGATCGACCGCCGCCGCCGGGCGGCCCGTCGTCTCGACCGGGATACCGCCTGGTCCGACAGCCGTCCCGGCGCGAGCGAGCATCCGGATGCCGAGCGCCTGATGATCGCGCGGGATCGACTGGCGCAGGTCGAGGCGGTGCTGGCCCGCCTGCCCGAACGCGTCGCCACCGCGTTTCGCCTGTATCGCTTCGAGGAGCTGTCGCAGAAGGCGATTGCCGAGCGCATGGACATCTCGGTCAGCGGCGTCGAAAAGCTGTTGCAGCGCGCATATGTGCGAATTCATGCACGGCGCGGATCGTCTGGTGAGGATGACGGTCGGGCAGGACGTCTTACCCATGAGGAGGACCGCTGCGATGGCCGGTGATCGCGAGGATGTCGGACGGGAGGATGATGCGCACGCCGCTGCGGTGGCATGGCACCTGCGCTTGCCGACCGCGACGACCGACGACTGGCAGGCGTTCACCGACTGGCTGGAGGCGGATGCCGCGCATGCCGGCGCCTATGACGCGCTGACGCTCGCCGATGCCGAGCTCGGAGCGGTGCTGGTTCCGGCGGACTGGACGCCGTCCGCTCCGCCGTCCGCCCCGCCGGTCGCCGCCAACGATCGCGACCGGCCGACGCTGCGAGCGCGGCGATGGTACGCCGGAGCGGGCGGACTGGCAGCGGCAGCGATCGCCGCTGCCGTACTGATCCCGCAACGTGGTCCGCCGGTAGCGGCACGGATCGTCGAAACGCCTGCCGGCGTGCGGCGGACATTGCTGCTGGCGGATGGCAGCCGTGTGGCCATGAACGGTGGCACGCGACTGGCGATCGCCGACGCCAGTGGCCGATCGGTGGTGCTGGAGCATGGCGAAGCGCTGTTCGACGTCGTCCATGACGCGTCGCATCCTTTCGTCGTGCGGTCCGGTGCGATGCGGATGCAGGATACCGGCACGGTGTTCGACGTCTCGCGGGTCGGCACCCATCTGAGCGTACAGGTCGCGGAGGGCGGGGTGCTGTTCCAGCCGCAGGGCGAACGGATCATGCTGACGCCCGGTGCAGCGCTGTCGCACGTCGATGGAGGATCGGCGCGAATGTCGGGCGTCGCGATCGGCGATGTCGGCAGCTGGCGCGAGCAGCGGCTGGTCTTCAGCCAGACGCCGGTGCGGCTGGTGGCTGCCGCGCTGGAGCGCAGCACCGGCATCGTGGTGACGGCGTCGCCGACCCTGCGGGATGTGCCGTTCACCGGATCGATCCGCGTGACGGGCGAGGCCGACCAAATGATGCCCCGGATCGCCGCCCTGATCGGCGGACGCGCGATACGCAACGGGACGCGCTGGATCTTGACGAAGCGGGAGAGCCCCGTTCCCTGATCGTCGCATCATGGCGGTCGTGACGGCAGCGTCGGCGCTATGCGTGCCGGTGGCCGCCGGCGCACGCCCCGACGAACGTCATGGCGTCGATATCCCGGCAGGACCGCTCGATCGCGCGCTGGCGATACTTGCGCGTCAGACCGGCAGCGACATCGGCAGTGCCGAACCGGGTATCGGACGGATCGCGACAGCCGGATTTCGCGGTCGGCTGACCGCATCGGCGGCGCTCGACCGCCTGCTTCGGGGCACGCCGTTCGCTGCGCAAGGCCTTGGCGCCGGCGCCTATCGCGTGGTCCGCCGCCCGACCGTGCGCCGGGCCGGAGCCGCCCGGGCCGCTCCGGCCAAACCCGTGGCAGCGCCCGATCCTGTCGCGGGGACTGCGAAGCCGCCGCCCGACATCGTCGTCACCGCATCGAAGCGCACGGTCGCGCTGCTGGGCTTCCCCGGCGCGATCACGGTATTGCGATCGGGCAGCGGCTTGCGGGTCGGCGACGTCGCCGGCGACACATTGGACGAGGCACTGGCGGCGACCCCGATCCTGCAGGGAACCGCCTTGGGCGCCGGCCGCAACAAGCTGTTCATCCGCGGCGTCGCCGACAGCAGCTTCACCGGCCCGACCCAGTCCACGACCAACGTCTATTTCGGCGAGGTGCCGCTCGCCTACAACGGACCCGATCCGGGACTCAGCCTGTACGACATGGACCGGATCGAGGTGCTCGAGGGGCCGCAGGGTGCGCTGTACGGCGCCGGCGCGATCGGCGGCATCATCCGGCTGGTGCCGCGCATCGTCGATCTCGCCCGGATCGCCGCCGAGGTGTCGGGTGGAGTCAGCGGCACGCGCGGCGGGGCGGCTGGCGGCGACGTGGCGGCGATGATGAACGTGCCGCTGATCGGCGGCGTCGCGGGCGTACGTGCCGTCGGCTATCGCATGCACGATGGCGGCTATATCGCCGATGTGGGCCGCGGACTGTACCGGGTCAATACGGTGACGACCACCGGCGGGCGCCTCGACCTGCGCCTGCGTCCGGGCAAAGGCTGGACGATCGACGCCGGTGTCGTGCTGCAATCCGTCGCGGCACCGGATTTGCAATATGCGGAACGGGGCGCGCCGCCGATGTCGCGCGCGTCCCTGCTCGCGCAGCCGTTCGATCAGGATTACCGGCTCGGACGGATCGTCGTCGACAAGCTGTGGGACGACGGCCTGCATCTGGTGTCGGCGACCGGGCTCGTCCTGCGCGATGCGGACAGCCGTTTCGATGCCACGCGGCGCAATCGGCCGACGGTGCCGATCGCGTATGACACGACCGAACACAGCCGGCTGTTATCGCACGAGACGCGCGTGTCGCGGACGCGCGCCAACGGCGTCGGCTGGCTGGTCGGCGTGTCGCTGCTCGAGGCACGCGATGCCTATGAACGGATGTATGGCGCGCCCGACCGGCTGCGCGATATCGTCGGCGTCAGCAACCGTACGATCGATGCGGCGGTGTTCGGCGAGGCGGGGTTCGTGGTGACGCCGCCGTTGACCGTCACGCTGGGCGGACGGGTGACGCATCAGCGAAGCGACGGCGAACCGATCGCCGGTTCGCGTCTGAACGCCTTCATCCGCGGACGCAGCGTGACCCGGATCGATCCTGCGATCGCCGTGTCATGGATGGTGCGGCCCGATATCGCCGCTTACGCCCGCATCCAGTCGGGATTTCGCACCGGCGGCATTACCGTGGCGCCCGGCATCGGCCGCGTCGCCGATCTTCGGCCCGACACGATCCGGGTGGCGGAGGTGGGCATCCGCACGGATCGGCCCGGGCCGACCGGCGTCGCCGGATCGGCGGGGCTGTCGATCGCGGACTGGCGCCACGTCCAGGCCGACCTGGTCGACCGTACGGGATTCCCGTTCACGACCAATCTCGGCAACAGCCGTATCCACGGGCTTGAGGCTGATGTGAACTGGATACCGATCGTCGGTCTGCGCGGCGATCTGGCGATGTTCCTCAATGATGCGCGGATCGACGACCGCGATCCGACGATCCCCCGATCGCCGGGAGCGCGGCTGCCCAATACGCCGCCGTTCGCCTTGTCGGCCAGCCTCACGTACGACTGGCGCATCGCATCCGGACAGACTGGCGGCGTCGACGCGGCCTGGCGCTACGTCGGGCAATCGACGCCCGGCACGCGGGCGCCCTTCGACGTCGCACAGGGCGGCTATGGCACCACGCGTATCGGTGCACGCTGGAGCGATGGACGTGTCAGGCTGACTGCCAACGTCGAGAACCTGTGGGACGTGACGGGTGACCGGTTCGCAGGCGGCAATCCGTTCGCACAGGCGCTGCGGGACGAATACACGCCGCTGCGCCCGCGAACGATCCGGATCGGCGGCGCCGTCAGCTGGTAGCGTCGCGGGTTATCCCGCCTGTTGCGCATCCCGGATCATGCCGCCGAGATACTCTTCCATCGGACCGATCACGGTATCGTGCAGCACGACGCCGGAGCCCGAGCGCAGCACCTGCTGCTGCTCGACGAGATAGGCGATCCAGCGCCGGCCGACCGTGGGCATGCAGCCGACCGCATCGAACAGGGCGGCCTCGTCCATCGCGCCGTTCGCCCGGCCGATGTAGAGCGCCAGCAGTATTTCCCACGCGAATTCGTCGAACAGCGCGGGCGGGAACAGGGCTTCGCGTCGATGCCGCGCCTGCAGCAGAGCGGCGGCGTATCGCGCATGATCGGTCATCTGTTTGCCCCCTTGCCAGACGGCCTACCATCATCGTTTCGGTGGCGAGATCAACAGGTAAACGCAGGCGCGGTCACGATCCGCGGGATTGAAGTCATGCCGTCCGGAAGCGCAAGGTGACCCGCAATCCCGGGCGCGTGTTCGTGATGTCGAGATCGGTTCCCAGTCGCTGCGCGGCCGACCGGACGATGGCGAGGCCCAGACCGCTACCGTCCTTGCTGCCGCCCCCATTGCCGCCGCCCCCATTGCCGGGGCCGTTCGCCAGCCGGACGAAGCGTTCGCCGATACGGGCAAGGTCGGCGTCGGGCAGGCCCGGCCCGTCGTCGGCGACCGCGATCGAGGTGGACGCATCGTCGGATGCGATGCTGACCGCCACCATGCCGCCGGGACGATTGTAGCGGATCGCATTGTCGAGCAGGTTGGACAGGATTTCGAACAACAACGTCCGGTGACTGGCGATGACGACGGTCTCGTCGGGTGCGTCGAGGTGCACGTCGACCCGCGCTTCGATCGCCTGCGCGATCCGGCGGTTGATGACCGCCACGGCGACCTCGCGCAGGTCGACCCGTTCGAGCGGGGGCGAGGCGCCGGCTTCCTCTGCGCGGGCGAGCGCGAGCAATTGCGTCACCAGCCGTTCGAGCCGGTCGGCGGCGTCCGCGATCTCACCCAGTGCCTGCGGATCGCCGCGCCGGGCGAGCGCGACCTGTACCTTCAGTACGGCAAGCGGGGTGCGCATCTGGTGCGAGGCATCGGCGGTGAACCGTCGTACCCCCTCGGTCGCGGTATCGAGGCGGGCGAGCAGATGGTCGAACGCATCGGCGAGCGGGCGCAACTCGGCCGGCAGCGGCCCGGCATCGAGCGGCGACAGGTCCGGCGTCGCCCGCGTATCGCGCGACGCGACCGCACCGCGCAGCCGCGACAGGGGACGCAGACTCCATGCTAGCGCCGGCCGGATCAGCAGCATCGCCACGCCGACCAGTACGATCTCGCCGATCAGCAGCGCCATCATCAGCCGCCGCTGGAGCGCGGCCCGCCCGTCGAGCGTCTCGGCGACCTGAACGATCACCGGCTCGGCGATCCGCGGCAACGCGCGACGTACCTCTGCGATGCGGATGCGCTGGTCGCGATAGCTAGCGAAGCGGAACTGCGGCGTGTCGATCGCGAGATCGGCGATGTCGGGGGCGGGCAGGTCGGCATAGCCGGTGAGCAGCCGGCCGCCGACGGCGACACGGTAATAGACGTTGTCGCGCTCGCTGTTCTCCAGCATGCCGAAGGCGGCGGCAGGCAGGTCGAGCGTCACCTCGCCGCGCTCCACCTGCACCGTCTCGGCGATCGCACCGAGGGCGCCGCCCAGCACGCGGTCGTTGGTGCGCCGGACGACGTCGGCGATCAGCGTCGCGCCCGCGAGTCCCAGCAGCAGCGCGATGACGAGCAGCGGCGCCAGCATCGTCGCGAGCAGCCGGGTGCGTAACGCCAGTGCGCCACCGCGTTCCGGGGTGCGGGGATCAGGAGACATCGAGCAGATAGCCGACACCGCGCACCGTGCGGATAGCGGGGCCGTCGGGGGCGAGCTTGCCGCGTAGACGCGTGATGTTCACCTCGATGGCGTTGGGGCCGACCGGTTCGTCGAAGCCGAACACCTCCGCCTGCAACGTCTCGCGCGTGACGATCTGGCCGGCGCGGGTGGCGAGGGCGTCCAGCACGGACAGTTCGCGGCGGCGCAGGTCCAGCACCCGGTCACCGACCCGCGCCTCTCCGGTCGAGCGGTTGAGCGCCAGGGTTCCCACCACCAGTTCCGGGGTCGGATCGCCACCCCGGCGACGGCCGAGCGCGCGGATGCGGGCCTCCAGCTCCTCCGGCGCGAACGGCTTGCGCAGATAGTCGTCGGCACCCAGATCGAGCCCGCGGACACGGTCGTCCAGCGCATCGCGCGCAGTCAGCATCATCACCGGCACGCGCTCGCCCCGCCGTCGCAACGCCTTCAGCACGGCGAACCCGTCAAGATCCGGCAGCCCGACGTCGAGGATCACGAGCGCGTAGTCCTCGTCCGCCGTGACCATCAGCGCGTCCTCGCCCGTCGCGACGTGATCGACCGCATGGCCCGCGATACGCAGCAGCGCGACGATGCCGCGGGCGAGCGGTGCGTCATCCTCGACGATCAGGATTCGCAAGGGGCCGGTCCGTGAAAGGTTGATGACAGCTTGCCGGTGTAGCCCATGCTCGTTGGCTTACCCGAACGTAGAGGCGGGAAGCGAGAGGAGCTTGCATGATGCACCGCCTGTTTTCGATGATGTCGATCCTGACACTGCCCGTTCTGATGCTGGCCGTGCCCGTGCCCACGGCCGCGCAGCGCCCCGCCGGCTACCCGCGTTCCTACGATGCGCTGGTGGCGGAGGCGCGGACCGAGCGGGGCGTGCACGTCTACGGCAACGCCGACGCGTCGGCGATGGCAACGGTGATCGCGGCGTTCCAGCGCACCTGGCCCGGCGTCAGCGTGACCTACAGCGACCTCGAATCGCATGATATCTATCGCCGCGTCGTCGCGGAGACGCGTGCCCGCCGTCCCACCGCGGATCTCGTCTGGTCGTCGGCGATGGATCTGCAGGCGAAGCTGATCAACGACGGCTATGCGCAAAGCTATCAGAGCCCCGAAAAGCCTGCGCTGCCGCCCGCCGCGGTGTGGAAGAACATGGGCTATGGCGTCACCGCCGAACCGGTCGCCTTCGTCTACAACAAGCGACTTATCGCCCCCGCCGACGTGCCGCACACGCACGAGGCGTTCGAGCGGCTGCTGCGTGCCCGCCGTGCCGCCTTCGCGGGCAAGGTCGCGACCTATGACCCGGCACGATCCAACGTCGGCTATCTGTACCTGACCGAGGATTATGCGATCACCCGCGACACCCGCTCGCTGCTTCGGGCTATCGCGGCGACGCGGCCGCTGCTGTCGCGTACCACGGGACCGATGCTGGACGCGGTCGCCAGCGGGCGTGCGGCGATCGCGTACAATGTCGTCGGGCCCTATGCGCTGACCCGCGCCCGCCGCGATCCCCGGATCGGCGTCGTCTTCCCGCGCGATTATGCCCTGGTCGCCTCTCGCGTCGCCTTCATCGCGCGCGATGCCCGGCATCCGGCGGCGGCGCGGCTGTTCCTCGATTTCCTGCTGTCGCGTACCGGGCAGACGCTGCTCGCGCGGCAATGGCTGCTGCCGGTGCGCACCGACGTGCGTGCGCCGCGTCTGGGTGCCGACCGCGCCCGACCGATCCGCGTCGGACCGCAGCTGCTCGTCAATCTCGACTCGATCAAGCGTCGGCGCTTCCTCGCCGACTGGACTGCCATCCTCTCCGAAGGAGCCCTCGTAAAATGACCCTGTTGCGTACCGGTTGCGCGCTAATCGCGCTCGTCGTCGCCACCCCGGCGCTGGCCCAGACACCCAGCGCGGACGAACTGGCGACCCTCGTCCGCGCGCAGGCCGCGGAGATCGCGGCATTAAAGGCGCGTCTCGACCGGCTGGAGGGCGCGCAACAGGTCGCGGCCATGCCGGCGCCCGCCACCCCAGGTACGGTGGCACCCACCTCCGCTAGCGCCCCCGCGCCGGTGCAGGTCGCGCAGCAGACCCGTCGCCCGCAGGTCACCGCGCCGTTCGCGCCGCAACTCGTGCCCCCCGGCCCCGCCGAGCGGGACGTCGCGCGGGCGCGGGAGGCGAACGATGCCGGCGTCACCACCGAATGGGGCGCGGGGCTGCCGGTGTTCCACTCGGCGGACGGCGTCTACACGTTCAAGCCGCGCGGCCGCATCCTGACCGATGTCAGCTCCAGCTTCGGGTCGAGATATGACGGCCGCAACATCACCACCACGGGGATGCGCGCGCTTCGGCTGGGACTGGAGGGCGGCGTCGGCACGCACTTCTTCTACCAGTTCGAAAGCGACTTCTCCGAGAACGAGGTCGATGTCGTCACCGCCTTCATCGGCTGGCGGAACCGCATCGCGGCGGGCCTCGATTACGATGTCCGCGCCGGCCATCTGTTCAACGATCGCGCCTTCGAAGGGTCGACGGGGTCGGATTCGACGCCGTTCATGGAACGCAGCACCGTCTCCACCGCCATTATCCCGCAGCGCGGCTTCTATGGCATCGGCATCATGCCACGCCTGTTCTGGAAGACCGGCCACGCGTCGCTGACCGTCACCGGAGACCGCGTCGACGGCAATCAGGCGGTCAGCGACAGCCGCACGCTGCTCGGGCGCGTCCACTGGAACCCGATCAAGACCGCGAGCGGCGTGCTCCACCTCGGCCTGTGGGGCTTCGACGAGTCGCTGTCGAGCGCGGCGACGACGCTGACCCGCAACACCGTCATCGGCGGTCGCTTCAACGGCGCGCTGCGCGTGTCGAGCGGGCCGCTGACCGGCGGCACCGGCACCACCGGCTATGGCGCGGAACTGGGCGGCTATGCCGGACCGGTCTGGATCATGGGAGAGGCCGGGCGACGCAATGCGCGGCTCGACGGCGGCCGGCCGGACTTCGTCAGCAAGGCGTGGAGCCTGTCGGGCGGCTGGTTCATCACCGGCGACCTGCCGCCGTACAATCCGCGCCTCGGCAGCTTCGGCCAGCCCCATGTCCTCGATCCGCTGTTCGAGGGCGGGGCGGGCGCGATCGAGCTGACCGCGCGCTACGAGGATCTCGACTTCACCGACCTGCTGACCGGTGGAGAGGGCTGGGCGGCGACCGTCGGCGTCAACTGGTACCTCAACAGCTTCACCCGCATCCAGGTCAACGCGATCCACTGGAACACCGACAATCGCAGCGGCGCGTTCATGGGCCCCGACGACGGGGAAACCGTGAGCGCTCGCGTCGCGGTGACCTTCTGATGTTGTCCCGCTCCACCTCCCGCCAAGGAAGCATCGCATGAGCCTTGCCCTGTACGGCTTCCTGATGGTCGCCACCTTCATGACCCTCATCATGACGAAGCGGATGACGCCGCTCGTCGCGTTGATCGTCGTTCCCACCATCTTCGCGCTGATCGCCGGCTTCGCAGGCGGCGTCGGCGACATGATGATCGACGGCATCAAGAACCTCGCGCCGACCGGCGTGATGCTGCTGTTCGCGATCCTCTTCTTTTCGATCATGACCGACACCGGCCTGTTCGATCCGTTGGTCAACCGCCTGTTGCGGCTGGTCCACGGCGATCCGCTGAAGATCCTGATCGGCACCGTTGCCCTGTGCGCAATGGTCAGCCTGGATGGCGACGGATCGACGACCTACATCATCACGATCGCCGCGCTGTTGCCGCTGTACAAGCGGTACGACATGAACCGGCTGTATCTGTGCTGCCTGTTGATGACGACCAGCGGCATCATGAATTTGACCCCTTGGGGCGGGCCGACCGCGCGTGCGGCGAGCGCGCTGAAGCTCGATCCGGCGACGTTGTTCCTGCCGTTGATCCCCGGCATGATCGCGGGGCTCGGCTTTCTGGTCGGACTGGCGATCTGGTTCGGGCGGAAGGAGCGGGCCCGCATCGGCCACGTCAAGACGAACGAGCCGACCGCGTTCAGCGGCATGGCCGTGTCGCAGTTCCCGGAGGCGCGCCGGCCGCACCTGCGCTGGTTCAACGGCGCGCTGACGGTGGTGCTGCTCGCCGGGCTGGTATCGGGCATCCTGCCGCTGTCGGTGCTGATGATGCTGGCGTTCGCGGTGGCGATGATCGTCAACTATCCGCAGGTCGCCGAGCAGAAGGAGCGGATCGCCGCGCATGCCGGCAACGTCCTGTCGGTCGTGTCGCTGATCTTCGCCGCGGGCATCTTCACCGGCATCCTGTCCGGCACCGGCATGGTGGAGGCGATGAGCAAGGAGGTCGTCGGCTTCATCCCGCCGGTGATGGGCCCCTATATGGCGCCGATCACCGCATTGCTCAGCCTGCCGTTCACCTTCTTCATCTCCAACGACGCCTTCTATTTCGGGATGCTGCCGATCCTGGCGGAGGCGGGAACGCATTACGGGGTGGAGCCGATGGCGATCGCGCGCGCATCGCTGATGGGACAACCGGTCCACCTGCTCAGCCCGCTGGTGCCGTCGACCTATCTGCTGGTCAGTCTGGCGGGCGTCGATCTGGCCGACCACCAGCGTTTCACGCTGATCCCGGCGATGATGGTGTGCGCGGTGATGACCGTCGTCGGCATGCTGGTCCTCGCCTTCCCGTTCGTCGGGTGATCCGATGAATACGCCCGGCCCCGTGCAGGAGATCGCATCATGATCCGTCGATCCATTCCCCTCGTCCTGCTCCCCGCCATGGGTTGCGACGGGCAACTCTGGGCGCGGCAGGTGGTCGACCTCGGCGATGTCGCGCATCCCGAACTGGGCGACCTCACCGTCGACGATACGCTGGCGGGCATGGCGGCGCGCGTGCTCGCCTATGCGCCCCCGCGATTCGCGGTCGCGGGGGTCAGCCTCGGCGGCTACGTGGCGTTGGAAATGGTGCGGCAGGCGCCGGAGCGGATCGACCGCATCGCGCTGTTCGGCACCCGCGAGACGATGCGGATGCGACCCCGCACCGTGCGCGAGCAGGGGATGCTCGCAACCGCGCCGCACGCCGACCCGATGCTGACCTCGATCATCAGCGGGCCGGTGCAGGCGATGGCAGAGCGGGTGGGGGCCGAGGTGTTCGAACGCCAACAGCGTGCGTTGCTGGCCCGGCCGGATATCGGCCCTGCAATCGACGCCGTGCACGTGCCGACACTGGTCGCGGTGGGCGATCGCGACCGTATCTGCCTGCCGGACGACGCGCGAGCGCTTGCCGATCGCATTCCCGAAGCCCGCTTTCACGAACTGCGCCATTGCGGACATCTCGCGCCGATGGAGCGGCCCGGCGAGGTGACGATGCTGCTGCGGGAATGGTTGCAATCTGGGGTCCGGCCGCCGTCCTGAGGGCAGAACCCGATGATGAAACGGACGCAACATCATAAGGTATTGATACAGATCAACTACCGGAAACAACGGCTTCTCTGATCGTTACACCGGCCTAACGAAATGGGGCCGCCTTGTTCATAATGCATTTGGCTTTGGGGGGCTGCCTGAAGGCCCCTCCGATCGATTTTGGCATTACGGCGGATTCCGGGGGCCATCTGGCCTATGTGATGGACGCAGCGCTGGCACAGGCGGCGCTGACGGACGTCGAGCAGGTCACGCTCGTGACGCGAAGCTTCGCGGAGGAGAACCTGCCGTCGAACCACGCCATGGCTCGCGAAATCGTCGCTGATCGGGTGACGATCGACCGGATTGCGACCGACAGTCCACGTTATCTCGAGAAAGAGGCGCTTGCGGCCGAACTGCCGGCATTCTGCTCGGCGTTCTGGCGGTATCTCGATATGCTGCCGGTTTTGCCCGACGTCATCCACGCGCATTTTGCCGACGCGGTCGTGGCAGCGATCGAGGCTCGCCGGCGCTTCGGGATTCCATTCGTCTATACGCCGCACGCGCTGGCCATCGACAAGCGTGGGCAAGGGCTGGGCGATGCGGGTCTCGACGCAAGGATCGCGGCCGAGCGACGGGCGATCGCGCAAGCAGACGCCTTGATCGTCTCCACCCATGATGAGGCCGACCGGCAGGTGCGGGCTTACGGCGTGGCGGTGGACGACCGCATCCGCTGCATCGCGCCGGGGGTGCCACAGCGCCAGAGCAACCCCGATGCTCCGACGTTGGTCGATCGGCTCGGCGAGATGGTCGACCGACCTGACCTGCCGATCATTCTCGCCATCGCGCGACCCGTCGCCAAGAAGAACCTCGCCGGTCTCGTCCGCGCGTATGCGGCCGATCCGCTGTTGCAGGCGCAGGCTAACCTCGTGATCCTTGCCGGGCAGGACGACGGCCGTGCTTCGGCGGAGGAACGTGCGGTGCGAGCGGACCTGCACCGGTTGTGCGCCACTCCCGCTTTGCGAGGTCGCGTCGCCCTGCCGGCGCGACACGACGCAGCCGATGTGACGGCATTGTATCGCCGCGCGGCGGCAGGCGGCGTATTCGTCAATCCGGCGCTGCACGAACCGTTCGGGCTGACCCTGATCGAAGCGGCGGAAGCGGGCGTGCCGGTCGTCGCCACCCGCCACGGGGGCCCTCGCGAAATCCTGGCGACCATCGGCCACGGGCTGTTGGTCGATCCGCGCGACACTGCCGCCATCGCCGTCGCGTGCCGGGAAGTGATCGGAGACGCCGCCGCGCATGCTCGCTTCCGCGTCGCCGCTCTGGCGAACCATCATCGCTACGACTGGCGCCGCTATGCGGCCGAATCGGTAGCGGTCTACCGCAGCCTGCGAGGGCAGGCGGCGTTGCTCGCGTGCGATATCGACCACACGCTGACAGGCTGCGCCGCGAGTGCCGAAGCATTCTCGCAATGGCGGCGGGCCAGCGCATTGCACTTCGTCGTCGCCACCGGCCGATCGTTCGCCGAGGCACGGGCAGTGCTGGCGCAATGGCATCTGCCGGAGCCGGATGCCTTCATCACCGATGTCGGAACGCGGATCATGCTCGTCGGGCCGGATGGCACGTGGCGGGCGTGCGACGCGTACGGACGGTCGCTGGATGCAGATTGGGATATGCCTGGGGTCCGGGCCGCGCTGGAACCACTGGATCTCACTCCCCAGGCGGAGGCGACGGCCGGTCCGCACAAGCTCAGCTTCTTCGGCGATGCGGTAGATGCGGCAGCTATCCGGACGGCGCTGTCGGCGGAGGGACTGTCGGCGCGCGTGATTTTTTCGCACGGACGGCTGATCGATGTGCTGGCACCTGCAGGCGGCAAGGCGGCAGCAATCGCAGCCTATGCGGCACGTGTCGGTCTGACGCTTGCGGATTGCATCGCGGCGGGGGATAGCGGCAACGATATCGACATGCTGGAACGCTGCGGCACGGCGATCGTCGTCGGCAATGCCGGTCACGAACTCGCCGGCCTCACGCCGCGCCCCGGCCTGTACCGGGCGAAGCGGCATCATGCCGCGGGTGTGATCGAGGGGCTGGAGCGGCTGGGTCTGGCAAGCCCTCCGTCGAAGATCGCCGCATGACGCGCCCGTTCGGTTATTTCGTCCATCATCAGGGTCGCGGCCATGCCGAACGCTGCGCCGCGATCGCGCACGCGTTGCCGGTGGACCGGCCGCTGACGATCTTCTGCGCGCGCGACGACATCTTCCCGCCCTTGCCGGCTCAGGCGACGATCGTCCGCATCCCGTCGCTGTTCGAACCGACCGGGGGAGAACTCGCCTCGGCAGACTGGGTGCCGACTCCGTCGACCTTGCACTGCGCGCCGCTCGGCTGGCCCGGCATCCGCGAGGCGATGGCGACGATGGCATGCTGGTTCGTCGAGGCGAACCCGGCGCTGATGATCTGCGACGTGTCGGCAGAGGTCGCGCAGCTTGCGCGCATCTGCAGCGTGCCGCACGTCAAGGTGCTGCAACACGGCGACCGCAGCGATGCCGGTCATCGTGCCGCCTATGATGGTGCGGCCGGGCTGCTCGCCGCCTTCCACGCCGATCTCGCGCAGCCCGAATGGGACGCCGACATGCGCGCGCGCACCTGCTTCGCCGGCGGACTCGGCGTTGATACGCGCGTGCCGGAGCGCGAACTTGCACGCCAGCGGATCGGCGTCGGTCCGGACGAAGAGGTGATCCTGGTCATGGCGGGGGGCGGCGGCGGCGGCTTCGGTCAGGCGCCGCTGGGCGTCGGTGCGCGTAGCCGTCCCTCTGCGCGCTGGATGACGATCGGCCCCGTGGTCCGCGACTGGCACGCGACCGAGCCGACCAACATCGAGCATCGCGGCTGGGTGGACAATGCGGCCGATCACGTCGCCGCGGCGGACCTCGTCATCGCCTCTACCGGCAACACGACGTGTCAGCAGATCCTCGCCGCTGCCCGGCCGTGGCTGGCGGTGCCGGAATGGCGCTATTTCGATGAACAGCATCGCAAGGCCGATGCGCTCGCTGCGGCCGGCGTCGCCTGCGTGCGCCCGCATCTGCCGTCTTCCGCCGATGCCTGGACGCAGGCGATCGTCGAGACGCTGGTTACGCATCGACCCGAACGGCAGCGCGCGATGATCGCCGATGCGCCCGCCGCGGATGCCGCCGCATGGCTGGAGATGCTGGCTGCGCGGCTGTGGCCGGAACGGGTCGCCATCGCCGATCCCGAACGTTCGATCTGACCGGAGTATCGCCCATGTCCGTTTCCGTCGTTACGCTGGCCGGTGGCCGGCCCGATCATCTTCGCAACCTCGTCATCGGTCTGACCCGGCAGACGCAACCGCCGGTCGAACTGATCGTCGCGGTTATCCAGGACAGTGCCTATGATCTTCCGGACGCACCGTTCCCGATCCGGCAACTGATGATCGCGGGCGGCGATCTGCCGCTCGCCACCGCTCGCAACGCTGCGGCCGGTGCGGCAAAGGGCGATGCGCTGATCTTTCTCGACATGGACTGCATCCCGACGCCGACACTGGTCGCCGATTATGCACGCCGGCTGGCCGAACTCGACGGATTGCTGATGGGCGAGGTGATGTACCTGCCGGGCGGCGCGACCGCAGGCACTTGGGACAGCGCGGGGTTCGCGGATGTCGCCGTACGCCATTCCGACCGGCGCGGGCCGCCGGCAGAGGGGATCGAACTGTGTAACGACTATCGCTGCTTCTGGTCGCTCAACTTCGCTATGCGACGCGATACCTTTCTGCGCGTCGGCGGCTTTCATGAGGGCTATCGCGGCTACGGCGGTGAGGACACGGACTTCGGCAAGGTACTCGACACCGCCGGCGTGCCGATCGCCTGGATCAGGGGCGGGCTGGCCCATCACCAATATCACCCCCATCACATGCCGCCGGTCCACCATATCGACAGCGTCGTGCGCAATGCGGAGCTGTTCGAGACACGCTGGGGCTACCGGACCATGGGACACTGGCTCTACGCCTTTCGCCTGATGGGACTTGTCGACGATGCCGAAGGCGCGCCGATCCGCATCCTGCGCCGCCCCGACGCCGACGATTTCGCGCTGACCGGGCAGCAAAGTCATCAGCCTTATGCCAATACCGCAAGCGTGATCCGGGTGCTGGAGGCGCGTGCGATGGATACGGATCGCGTCGCTGCATGAGGATCGCGTTACTCGCCCATGTCCGACAGCGGATCGCACAACCGTTCATGGGCGGGATGGAATCGCACAGCTGGTATCTGGCGGAGGGGCTCGCCGCACGCGGACACGATGTCGTGCTGTTCGCGGCCGGCGACAGCGACCCCCGCTTCACGATCGATCCGGTGATCGACCGGCATTACGAACGAACGTTCCCCTGGGCGGAGCATCGCGGATCGGCGCCACTGATCGCGCATCTCGACGCCGGCTATGATGCGGCGTGCGATCGGATCGCAGCCGGCGGGTTTGACGTCGTGCACAACAACAGCTTGCACCGCTTTCCGATCGAGCCCGCGCGGACCGCGCGCGTGCCCACGGTTACCTCCCTCCACGTCCCTCCATATGATGCGCTGCACTGGTTCGTGAAGGCCAGCCCGGCGCCGACCCACCGCCTTACGGTGACGTCACACAGTCAGTTGCGCGCGTGGTTCCCCGACGACCCGCCACCCGAAGCGTCGGTGTTGCACAACGGCATCGATCCCGCCGCATGGCCGTTTGCCGATACCGGCAAAGGAGCGATCTGGTGCGGCCGGATCACGCCCAACAAGGGGACGCATTTCGCAGCGCAGGCGGCGCTGCGTGCGGACGTCCCGCTGACGCTGTTCGGGTCGATCGAGGACCCTGAGTATTTCGCGGCGGAGGTCGAGCCGCTGCTGGGGCCGAAGGTGCGTTACGGCGGCCATCTGGAGGGCGACGCGCTGGCGACCGAATTGGGCAAGGCGGGGGTGTTCGTTTTCACGCCATGCTGGGACGAACCATTCGGGCTGGTCGCGATCGAGGCGATGGCGTGCGGCTTGCCGGTCGCGGCTTTCGATCGCGGTGCGGCACGCGAGGTGATCGGTGAAGCGGGGATGTTCGCGCCTGCAGACGATGTCGCGGCGCTGGCGGGAGCGATCCGGGATGCCATCACGATCCCCCGTACATCTGCGCGCGCGCGCGTCGAGCGGCTGTTCACGCGCGATATCTGGCTCGACCGCTGCGAGGCGCTGTATGCCGGGGTCTCGCAGGCGCGGCTGCTCACGGCATGACGACGATCGATGTCGTGGCACGACAGCAGGCGGCGCTGCTGGCGATGTATCAACGCCACGTCGGCCCGGGCGACCATTACGCGCTGGTCGACTTTCCCGATCACGCCAATGTCGGCGACAGCGCGATCTGGCTGGGCGAGGTGACGATGTTACGCCGCCTCACCGGCAAGGATCCCGATTACGTCTGCACCTGGGACGGCTTCGACATGGCGGCGTTCTGCGCCGCGAGCCCACGCGGCACGCTTTTCCTGCACGGCGGCGGCAATCTGGGCGACATCTGGCGTCATCACCAGTCGTTCCGCGAGCGTGTCCTGACGGAGGTGCATGGTCGATCCATCGTGCAATTGCCGCAATCCATCCACTTCCGCGATCCTCAGGGCATGGCCGCGTTCGGTGCGACGATCGCGCGACATCCGGATTTCCACCTCTATGTCCGGGACCGCCCCAGCCTCGAACTGGCGCGCGGGAGGTGGGATTGCCCGGTCGATCTCGCTCCCGACAGCGCCTTCGCCCTCGGGCGGCAGGTGCGCGGGGCGGCGGATCGCGGTATACTGATGCTGATGCGCACCGACGACGAACGCGCCGCGCACGATCCGGCGACGCTGGGTGAGACGGATGATGCCATGGTAGTCGACTGGTTGGATGATGGACCTTTGCCGTCGGTCCGCGGGGACGAGACGCGGGCGGATCATTACGGGCGGCTCGCCGCGGCGCGCGTCGATCGCGGGCTGGCGTTGCTGTCACGCGGACGGCGGATCGTCACCGACCGGCTCCACGCGCATATCCTCGCGCTCCTGCTCGACATCCCGCATGTCGCACTGGACAATGACTACGGCAAGCTGTCCGCCTATATCGCTGCGTGGACGGCGCAATCGCCGCTGCTGGACCGCGCAAGGCGGGCATGACCCACGTCAGCCTGCTGCTGTGCACGCGCGACCGCGGCATTTCGCTCGATCGCACGCTGGCGTCGATCACCCTTGCCGCGGATGGCTTCGACGGGTTGCAAGTGATCGTGGTCGACAATGGATCGATCGACGATACGACTACGCGGCTGGCGGCGTGGCGTGTGCAACAACGGTTCGCGGTGACGATCGTAGAGGAGTCGAGGCCGGGATTGGCCCGGGCGCGCAACGCCGGACTGGCACGAGCGACGGGGCGTATCGTCGCGATGACCGACGACGATTGCGTCCTCGATCGCAGCTTCTTCGCACTGCTGGTTCAGCGCTTCGCCGACGTGCCTGCGCCAATGGTGATCGGCGGCCGCATTCTACTTGGCGACGAGGCCGATCTGCCGGTGACCATCAAGCTGGAAGATCATGCGATGCTCGCCTCTCCTGACGCGTTTCCCGGCGGCTTCGTGATGGGCGCCAACCTCGCATTCACGCGCGACGTCGTGGATCGGGTCGGGCCGTTCGACGAGCGCTTCGGCGCCGGCGCGCGATTCGTAGCCGCAGAGGATACAGACTTCCTATTCCGCGCGATGGGGTGCGGGGTCCCGGTCCGCTACGATCCGCACTTCGCCGTCGCGCATCACCATGGCCGTCGGTCGCCCGCCGCGCTCCGCACTTTGCTCGCGGGCTATGCGTTCGGCGACGGCGCGCTTTACGCCAAGCATATCCTCTACGACGCGCGGATCGTCCGCACGCTGTTCAGGGACATCGGCAACGTTGTCGGGGATTTGCGGGCGGGGCCACGGCCGTTCGAGTCGATCCGCTTTTTCCACGCCTTTCGGCTACGCAACATCGTCCGGGGTCTCGCAGTCTACATATGGTCCGCTATGCGCGAGAGGATGTCCGTCGCCCCCGCCCGGCGGGTACACAGGCGACGTCCGATTGCCGGACGATCAGCATAGGCTCCACTGGATGATCGCCGCCGCTATCGGTTTCGCCCGCCAGGATCGCCAGCAATTTGCCTGACGCCGCAGCGCCCATCTCACGAACTGGCAGACGCACGGACGTCAGATTGGGCCACATCCGTGCTGCCATCGGCAGATCGTCGAAACCGATGATGGACAGATCGTCGGGCAAATTCAGGCCCCGCTCCCGCGCGGCCTGCATCACGCCGATCGCCATGTCGTCGTTCAGCACGAAGACTGCCGTGGGGGGGAGAGGTAGTTCTAGGAGGCGGTGGCCGGCGATGACGCCGCCCTCGAACGTATAGCCGCCCGCCACATCGCAGGCGGGATCAATCGCGATTCCCCGGTCGCGCAACGCGGTGACGAACGCCTGTCCACGTTCGTGCGAGGACAGATAGCCGACCGGCCCGCGGACGAGGGCGATGTGGCGATGGCCCAGGTCCGCGAGGCGCAACGCCGCCTGTCGCGCGCCCGAACGGTCGTTGCTCACCACCATGACCGCAGGCTCATCCAGCGGAGCGCAGGCGATACGGATGTAGGGGCAGCGGGTTTGGCGTAATAGTGTCACGAGGCTCTCGTCTTCGGACAGCGGCGGCGGGAGGATGACGCCGTCCAGGCGCTGGCGTTCGATGAAGCTGCGGATATCGTCGAGCAGCGTCGGCGCCTCCTGCCGGCAGGGATGGACGACCAGTTCCATCCCCGCAGGCCGCAACACGTCCAGGATGCCGAGCTGCATGTTGACGACATAGGTGGGGCTGGGATTTTCGTAGATCAGGCCGACGAGGAACGACCGGCCGAGTGCCAGACTGCGCGCCTGAGGATTGGGGCTGAAGTGCAGTTCGCGGATCGCGCGCTCGACCCGTTCGACCATTGCCGGCTTGACGCCGGTTTCGCGATTGATGACGCGCGACACCGTTTTCTTCGACACGTGCGCATGGTCCGCGACGTCCGTGATCGTTGCGCGCCGCTGCGGCACCGTCCGGCGCTTCGTGTCGTCTGTCACTGCCCCGCCTGCTCCTTCGTTGCCCCTTCCTAGCGGCGGTCGTGGCGCGGTGCCAAGTCGCGTCCGGTATCGTCGGCCGCCGCGGCAGCGATCAGGGCATCGGCGATCTGGCGGTACGATGCGGCATGCGGATCGACATGCGCGGCATGGATCAGGCCCAGCGTCCGGGTGAAATCGAACCCTTCGAGGGCGACCCGCGCGACGCCGGGTTCGCGAAAGCCGTCGGGCATCACCGTCACGCCCATTCCCGCCCGGACATAGCTCAACGCCTTGTCGTCGCTGGTGGTGCGCGCCGGGAAGAACGGCCGGATACCACGCGCGGTGAAGAAGCGGCTCGTTTCTGACAGCAATTCGCAGTGGCGGCGGACGATCATCGGGTCGTTGAGCAGTTCCTCGACCCGGACGCTGCCGCGCGTCGCGAGCGGATGCGCCGCGCCCAGCGCCAGCGCATAGCCCTCGGTCAGGATCGGCCGCAGCGTATCGGCATCGTCGTCGTCGCGGACGATCGTCAGCGCGGCGTCGACGCGGCCGCGCGCCAGCCGGCCGCGCAAGTCGCGTTCGCTGCCCTCGACGATTTCGATCCGGTCGCCGGTGGGGAAGGCGCGGCGTTCGCGCAGGACATGCTCGATCCAGCGCCTCGGCGTCGTCGACAGAACCCCCAGCCGGATGGTGCGCACGTCGACCGTGCCGGCGACCTCGCGTTCCGCGGCGGCGAATTCCCCCTCGATCATCCGGGCATGCGCCAGCAGTCGGACACCGGCCTCGGTCAGCTCGACCCGTCGATTGGTGCGGTTGAACAGGGGGCGACCCAGCGCGGCTTCCATCCTGGCGATGCCGACCGACAGCGTCGGCTGCGACACGTTGCATGCCGCCGCCCCGCGCGAGAAATTGCCGGTGTCCACAACCGACAGGAAATAGCGCAGGTGATAGCGGTCGATCATAGACAGGCTCTATGCTCTTCTTCCGGCCCTTTCAATTTTGCGGGCGGCCCGGATCGTCCTACACGTCATGGCAACGACAGGCAGGAGAGTGAGATGGCAGAGCTGGACTTCGGGCTCGGCGAGATGGCGGACACGATCCGCGATACGACACGCCGCTTCGCGCTCGACCGGATCGAGCCGATCGCCGCGCGGGTCGATGCAGAGGACAGCTTCCCCCGGGAATTGTGGCCCGAGATGGGTGCGCTCGGCCTGCATGGCATTACCGTCGAGGAGGAAGACGGCGGGTTGGGCCTCGGCTACCTCGAGCATCTGATCGCGTGCGAGGAGATCAGCCGTTCCTCCGCCTCGGTCGGACTGAGCTACGGCGCGCATTCCAACCTGTGCGTCAACCAGATCCGCCGCTGGGGCAATGCCGAGCAGAAGGCGAAGTATCTGCCCAGGCTCATTTCCGGCGAGCATGTCGGCAGCCTGGCAATGTCGGAAGCCGGTGCCGGATCGGACGTCGTATCGATGAAGCTGCGCGCCGACAGGGTCGATGGCGGATATCGGCTGAACGGCACCAAGTTCTGGATCACCAACGCGCCGTATGCCGACACGCTGGTGGTATATGCGAAAACCATCCCCGATGCGGGATCGAAAGGCATCACCGCGTTCCTGATCGAGAAGGGGATGCCCGGTTTCTCGATCGGCCAGAAGATCGACAAGGTCGGCATGCGCGGGTCGCCGACCGCCGAGCTGGTCTTCGACGATTGCTTCGTCGCCGACGAACAGGTCATGGGGCCGCTGAACGGCGGCGTCAAAGTGCTGATGTCGGGTCTGGACTATGAACGCGTCGTGCTGTCGGGCATCCAGCTCGGCATCATGCAGGCGTGCCTCGACGTCGTCCTGCCCTATGTCCGCGAGCGCAGGCAGTTCGGCCGGCCGATCGGCGAATTCCAGCTGATGCAGGCGAAGGTCGCAGACATGTACGTCGCGCTCAATACGTCGCGCGCCTATGTCTATGCGGTCGCCAAGGCGTGCGACGCGGGACGGACGACGCGGTTCGATGCGGCCGGGTGTATCCTGTTCGCGTCGGAGAATGCGGTGAAGGTCGCGAACGAGGCGATCCAGGCGCTGGGCGGCGCGGGTTACACCAGGGATTGGCCGGTCGAACGCTATTGGCGCGACGCCAAACTGCTCGATATCGGGGCCGGGACCAACGAGGTGCGGCGGATGCTCGTCGGACGCGAGCTGATCGGTCACGACGCCCCGAAAGCGCAGTAATGACGACGCTATCCACGCTGATCGACCCGACTTCGGACGATCACCGGGCAAACGCCGCGCATAATCGCGCGCTTGCCGAAACGCTGCGCGCCAATGTGGCGCAGACCGCGCTGGGCGGGTCGGAGCAGCATCGCGCGCGCCACGTAGCGCGCGGCAAGCTGTTGCCCCGCGACCGGGTGGAGCGGTTGCTCGATCCGGGTTCGCCGTTTCTGGAGGTCGGGGCGCTGGCGGCGAACGGCCTGTACGACGATGGCGCGCCGGGCGCGGGGGTGATCGCCGGGATCGGCCGGGTGTCGGGTCGCGAGTGCATGATCCTTGCCAACGATGCGACGGTGAAGGGCGGCGCCTACTTCCCGATGACGGTGAAGAAGCATCTGCGTGCGCAGGAGATCGCGCAGCAGAACCGGCTGCCGTGCATCTATCTGGTCGATAGCGGCGGTGCGAACCTGCCGCATCAGGCGGAGGTGTTCCCGGACCGCGAGCATTTCGGCCGCATCTTCTTCAACCAGGCGCAGATGTCGGCGGAGGGGATTCCGCAGATCGCCTGCGTGATGGGGAGCTGTACCGCAGGCGGAGCCTATGTGCCCGCTATGTCGGACGAGACGGTGATCGTGCGCAATCAGGGCACGATCTTCCTCGCCGGACCGCCATTGGTGAAGGCGGCGACGGGCGAGGTGATCTCGGCCGAGGAACTGGGCGGGGCGGACACGCATGGCCGCAAGTCGGGCGTGGTCGATCACGTCGCCGAGAACGACGAACATGCGCTGCTGATCGTCCGCGACATCGTCGCGACGTTCAACACACCCAAGTCGGTCGATATCGAGATCACCGCGCCGCGTCCGCCGAAGCTGGACCCGCAGGAGCTGTACGGCATCGTGCCGCAGGACGTGCGTGCGCCGTACGACGTGCGCGAGGTGATCGGGCGGATCGTCGACGGGTCGGAATTTCATGAGTTCAAGGCGCTGTATGGCACCACCCTCGTCTGCGGGTTCGCGCGCATCTGGGGCATGCCGGTCGCGATCCTCGCCAATAACGGCGTGCTGTTTTCCGAATCGGCGCTGAAGGGTGCGCATTTCATCGAGCTGGCGTGCCAGCGGCGGGTGCCGTTGCTGTTCCTGCAGAACATTTCCGGCTTCATGGTCGGCGGCAAATACGAGGCGGAGGGGATCGCCAAGAACGGCGCGAAGCTGGTCACCGCGGTCGCCACCGCGTCGGTGCCGAAGATCACGGTGCTGATCGGCGGCAGTTTCGGCGCGGGCAATTACGGCATGTGCGGGCGTGCCTATAGTCCGCGATTCCTGTTCACCTGGCCCAATGCCCGTATCTCGGTGATGGGCGGCGAGCAGGCGGCGAGCGTGCTGGCCACCGTCCACCGCGACGCCGAGACGTGGACGCCCGAACAGGCCGAGGCCTTCAAGGCGCCGGTCCGCCAGCGATACGAGGATGAGGGCAATCCCTATTACGCCACCGCACGGCTGTGGGACGATGGCATCATCGATCCCGTGCAGACCCGCGACGTGCTGGGCCTTGCCTTTTCCGCCACGCTGAACGCGCCGATCCCCGAGCGCGCGCAGTTCGGCCTGTTCCGGATGTGATGGTGATGATCGAGAGCCTGTTGATCGCCAATCGCGGCGAGATCGCCCGCCGTATTATCCGCACCGCGCGCCGACTGGGCGTGCGGACGATCGCGGTTCATTCCGATGTCGATGCCGCCATGCCGTTCGTCCGCGAGGCGGACGAGGCGGTGTGCATCGGCACCGCCGCCGCCAGCGATAGCTATCTGCGGCAGGACCGGCTGCTGGAAGCCGCGCGCGCCACC
Organism: Sphingomonas sp. Leaf37; assembly: GCF_920939475.1. Taxonomy (NCBI): domain Bacteria; kingdom Pseudomonadati; phylum Pseudomonadota; class Alphaproteobacteria; order Sphingomonadales; family Sphingomonadaceae; genus Sphingomonas; species Sphingomonas sp. Leaf37. Next base: position 189,464 of record NZ_CAKLAX010000001.1, read on the forward strand.
GGCGCGAAGGCGATCCACCCCGGTTACGGTTTCCTGTCCGAGAATGCCGAGTTCGCCGAGGCGGTGGTCGCCGCCGGGCTGGTGTGGGTCGGTGCGCCGCCCGCCGCGATCCGGGCGATGGGGCTGAAGGATGCCGCCAAGGAGCGGATGATCGCGGCGGGCGTGCCGGTGACGCCGGGGTATCTGGGCGCGGACCAGTCGCCGGAGCGGTTGCAGGCGGAGGCGGATGCGATCGGCTACCCGGTGCTGATCAAGGCGGTCGCCGGCGGCGGCGGCAAGGGCATGCGCAAGGTCGACGCCGCGGCAGATTTTTTGGAGATGCTGGCGAGCTGCCAGCGCGAGGCGGCGGCGTCGTTCGGCAACGCGCAGGTGCTGATCGAGAAGTATATCCTGTCGCCGCGGCATATCGAGGTGCAGGTGTTCGGCGACCGCCACGGGCAGGCGGTGCATCTGTTCGAGCGCGACTGTTCGCTGCAACGCCGCCACCAGAAGGTGATCGAGGAAGCGCCCGCGCCGGGCATGGATGCGGCGACGCGGACGGCGGTGTGCGATGCGGCGGTGAAGGCCGCGCGTGCGGTCGATTACGTCGGCGCGGGTACGATCGAGTTCATCGCCGACGGGTCGGACGGCCTGCGTGCCGACCGCATCTGGTTCATGGAAATGAACACGCGGTTGCAGGTCGAGCATCCGGTGACCGAGGCGATCACCGGGCAGGATCTGGTCGAATGGCAATTGCGCGTCGCGTCCGGTGAGCCGTTGCCCCGCACTCAGGACGAGCTGTCGATCAATGGCTGGGCGATGGAGGCGCGGCTGTATGCCGAGAATCCGTCCACCGGGTTCCTGCCGTCGACCGGGCCGCTCGACCGGCTGCGGTTTCCCGATGGTGTCCGCATCGACAGCGGCGTCGAGGAAGGGGGCGCGGTGACGCCTTATTACGATCCGATGATCGCGAAGCTGATCGTCCATGGCTCCAGCCGGCGCGAGGCGGCGGCGAAGCTGGCGGCGGCGGCGCGGGGCACGCAGGTGTGGCCGGTCAGGACCAATGCCGCGTTTCTGGCGCGGGCGGCGGCGCATCCGGACTTCGTCGCGGGGCGGGTCGATACCGGCTTTATCGAGCGGCATGCCGATGCGCTGATCCCGCCGGCCGAACCTTCGCCCGCGGTGCTGGCGGCGGCGGCGGCGGCGATCCTGCCGGTTGCGACCGGTGATCCGTGGACGAGCCTGCGCGGGTTTCGCGCCAATGCCGCGCCGTCGTCGCAGGTCGAGGTGGAGGTTGCGGGCAAACCGTATCTCGTCACCGATGCGCCGGGGAAGAATGCGGTCGTCGCCGATGGCGTGCTGTTCCTCGATGGCGAGGCTTGGGGCTTCGGGCCACGCCGTGCCGATCATGTCGCCGGCGGCGGTGAGGGCGACGGGGCGATCGTGTCGCCGATGCCGGGGCGCGTGATCGCGGTGCTGGTGAGCGCGGGGCAGGCGGTCAGCAAGGGCGAGCGGATGCTGGTGCTGGAGGCGATGAAGATGGAGCAGGCGCTGCTGGCGCCGTTCGATGGCGTCGTCGCCGAACTGAAGGTCAGCGAGGGCGCGCAGGTGCCGGAGGGCACGTTGCTGGCCCGCATCGACAAGGGGACGGAGTGATGGCCGGGCGCTTTTACGACCAATGGACGGTGGGCGACCGGATCGTCCACGAGATCCGCCGGACGGTGACCGAGACGGACAATCTGCTGTTCTCGACGATGACGCATAATCCGCAGCCGCTGCATCTCGACGTGGAAGCGGCGAAGGCGAGCGAGTTCGGGCAGATCCTCGTCAACGGCACCTTCACCTTCGCGCTGATGGTCGGGCTGTCGGTGGGCGACACGACTTTGGGGACGCTGGTCGCCAATCTCGGCTATGACAAACTGGTGATGCCGAAGCCGGTTTTCCTCGGCGATACGCTGCGCGCCGAGACCGAAGTGCATGAGTTGAAGGACAGCCGGTCGCGTCCGGAGGCGGGCATCGTCACCTTCACGCATCGCATGCTCAACCAGCGCGATGAGATCGTGTGCCAATGCCTGCGCAGTGCGCTCATCAAGCGATCTGCTGCATGAGGTTGCGGTCGCTGCTGTTCGTGCCGGGCGACCGGCCGGAGCGGTTCGACAAGGCCGCGGCGAGTGGTGCCGATGCGCTGATCCTCGATCTGGAGGACTCGGTGGCGGCATCGGCCAAGCAGGTCGCTCGCGCTGCGGTGGCGGAGCGGGTGCACGGGCCACGTGGCGGGGTGGCGGTGCTGGTGCGGGTCAATCCGCTCGATAGCGACCTGTTGGCGGACGACCTCGCGGCGCTGCATGGCCTGTCGCCCGACGCGATCGTGATGCCGAAGGCGGAGGGGGCGGACAGCGTTCGCTTGCTGGCAGCGCGGCTGGCGACGGCGGGGATCGATGCGCCGATCCTGCCGATCGCCACGGAAACGCCGGCGGCGATCTTTCAGCTGGGTAGCTATGCCGGTGCGGGGGTGCGGCTCGCCGGGCTGACCTGGGGAGCGGAGGATCTGCCTGCGGCGATCGGGGCTGCGACGTCGCGCGAGGCGGACGGGCGCCATACCGCGCCCTATCAGATGGTGCGGGCGCTGGCGCTGTTCGGCGCGCATGCGGCGGGCGTAGCGGCGATCGAGACGGTCTATCCGGCGTTCCGTGATCTCGACGGGCTCGATGCCTATGCGCGAGCGGCGGCGCGGGATGGCTTTACCGGCATGATGGCGATCCACCCGACGCAGGTGGCGACGATCAACGCCGCCTTCACGCCCGATGCGGCGCAGGTCGCCGAGGCGCGCGCGATCGTCGCCGCCTTCGCATCGGCGCCGGACGCGGGTGCGTTGCAGGTCGATGGCCGGATGGTGGATGCGCCGCATCTGAAGCAGGCCCGCAGGATATTGGATCGTGCAGGCGAGGCGTCGTAGCGAACGTCAAGTTGCCATCCGGTCTCGACAGGATGGGGGCGTTTTTCAACGCCCTGGATCGCGGCTGCTTCGGCTGTGGCTGGGACAGGCTGATCAGGAACGGGGTAGCCGCTTCCCGATCTCGTGCACCCCGCTTTATGTCCGACGTTGATGCCTGCCCTGATCATCTCCCGGATGCCGAGGCAGCTCGAGTTATCCGGTACTCAGAACAGATTTGATCACGATCGGCCGGCGTCATCCAGTGTATCAAGCGTGTTGCGTGACAATTCGGATCACGGCAGCCAGTCCGTTAGCCGTAGAACGGTGCCGCCCAGTTTCTGGAAGGCTCGCTGGCGGCAGGAGAAGACGATGATCTGCTGGTCGCGCGCCTGACGGTGCAGCGCATCGAACATGCGTTCGATGCGGTCGTCGTCCGAATAGACCAGCGCGTCGTCCAGGATCACCGGTGCCGGGCGACCGTCACGTGCGAGCAGCCGCGCAAAAGCGAGGCGGGTGAGGACTGACAATTGCTCGCGCATGCCGCCACTCAACCGCTCGACATCTTCCTCCTGCCCGCTGCGGACAATCTTCTGGGGAAGGAGCGTCCGGTCATCGAAGGCGATTTCGATATCGTCGAACAACAGTCCAAGCAGCGGGCGCAGTTCGGTCATCACCGGCTTCAGATAAAGATCGCGCGCGTCGGAGCGGGCGGCTTCCAGCGCCTGCGTCAGCCGGGCAAGCACGGCCACCTCCTGCGCGAAGGCCGCGACCCGCGCTTCCGCCGCGGCCAGGGCTTCGCCCTTCTCCCGCCAATTTTCTTCCACCGCCTCTTCGGACCGCGCCGTGATGCGCGCATTCAGGCCAGCGATGATTTCCCGCAACTGCTGGACCTCGGTTGCCGCCGACTGCTCGACGGAACGGACGCGGCGAAGCACCGCTTCCACCGCATCGAGATCCAGCGCATCGGCGCGCTGGGCATCATACGCCCCTTCCGCTTTGGTAAGTGCGGTATCGAAGTCGGCAAGGCGCGCCGAGAGCTCCTGATGCCGTGCGTCACGCCGCTCTACGGGGCCGAGAATCGCCCTGATCTGCTCATCGCGGGCGCGGAGACCGGCGAGCATGGTCTCTGCCGCAACAAATGCGTCGTCGGCATGCACACGCGCCGGCTCCGCCGTGCGGATCGTCTGCATGGCCTGGTGCCGGCGCTGCTCGGCCCCGTCGCATGCGGCGCGGGTCGCGACCGGGTCCGCCGTCAGATCGACCGGCACCGGATCGATATCGGCCAGCGCCGCCACCGTTTCGCGCAACGCATCCAGCCCGTCGGGCGCGATGACCTTCAGTTGCGCCCGGGCTTCGTTCGCTTCCGCTTCGATCGCCTGAACGCGAACCTGTTGCGCGCGTGCCGCCGCCAGATCGGCCACGCCCATCGAGGCGAGGAGCGTCTGCCGTTGCGCCTCCCTCGTGGTCAGGCGACCGTCATCGCGATCGTCGGCGTTCGATCGTAACGTGATCGTGCCGATCCCCGGCGCGATGAGTTGGACGTGACCATCGTAGCCGCGTTCCTCGTCATGGTTCAGCACAATGCCCGCGATCGTTATGCGCGGGGCGGCGGCATCGTCATAGGCGATCGTGACGGAAGGGCGGGCTGCATCCTGCACGGCGCGGATGCGAGCAATCTCGATATCCAGTTCGGTCAGTTCATCGACCGCACCCTTCGGCAACCGAAGTCCCGCGAGTTGCGCGTCGCATTGTCCGATCGTGACGCGAACGCTCTCGGCATGCCGCAGCCGTTCTTCCCATTCCGTGCGCCGCGCGGCGGCATCACGCGCCTTTTCGGCACTGTCGAGCAGACGGAGCAGTTCGCGTGCCGCCGTCGCTTCCGTATCGGCCGCCTCCGCCTCAGCCCGCGCGGTGGCGATCGTCTCGCTCGTCGAACGGCGCCGCTCGACGGCCTCTTCGCGGCGGCGGGTCACCTTCGCGCTTTCATCCGCTACGTGCTGCGCGTCGGCAAGTGCATCGTCGAACTGCCGGTGCTCTCGCGCTGCGGCATCGCGCCGTTCGCGGGCGAGATCCAGTTCAGCCCGAAGCGTCTTCAGTCGATCGGCCTGGGTGCGAGCGGTCTCGAAGGCGCGTTCGGCTCTGTCGACATCCTGCCGCCGGGCGTCGCGCGCATCGGCATCCTCCAGCTCGACGAGCCTGCGCTGAGCGATGCCGCGTCGATCGAGTTCGTCCCGCAGCGCGGTGACTTCAGACTCCAGCAAGCGAACTTCGTCGGCAAGTTGGGCGCGCAGTGTGATTGCGGTCGCATAGCGGCCACCGGCCTTGGGTTTGCCCGTCGCAGTGAGCAATTCTCCGGTTGCCTCGACAGCAGCGGCTATGACCCCTGCCATACGCCGGCCGCCCGTCACCGCCTCCACTTCGCCCTGCACGGACTCAAGCAGGCTGGTGCGGACCTGCCGGTCACTTTCTTCATCCGTGCGGCTGCGAGGTTCGATCCCGGTGACACCCTGACGTACCCACAGCAATCCTGCCGGCCCGCCCGCGCCGCCCTGAATCAGCCGGGCGATGAAATTCTCTGCTTCGTCAGCCTGTGCGATCAGCCGCCCTGACGCGAGTTCGACGACCTTGGCGAAGCGTCCCGTATAGAATTGCTTGGTGATCCGGTATCGTGCGTCTCCCACGACGATATCGGCCTCGATCAGTGGGTTGCCGCCGCTATAAGGACGCAGGTTGCGGACGCCGCCCGCCGTGCTGGAATGCGGCAGGAAAAACAGGCCATGCAGCGCCTCGAAACTCGTCGACTTGCCGAATTCGTTGGCCGCGCAGAGGACGTTGACGCCCTCTCCGATGCCCTCGATGGCGACGCCACGTCCGGCGAAACGCTTGACGTTGTGAAAGCGGATACCGGCAAGTTTCATCGTGATACCTGCTGGGCATAGCCATAGAGACGCGCCAGGGCAGCGGCGGCCACCGCCCGGTCGGCGGCTGGCTTGCTGGCATCGGTGCTGTCGACGAGTAGTGCGTCGGCCGCCTCACGGAGCGCGCCCGCGCGGTCTATCTGGTCGAGATCCTCGACAGCGCATTCCGTTGCCAGTCCAAACATGTCGAGATCGAGCCACGCAAAGTCGGGCGCAGCGCGGGCGATCGCCGATTCCAGCGCCATCCGGGCCGCAAGACCGGTGCGACCGCTTGCGACGACCTTCGCCAACGTCTGTCGACGATCCCGCAAGTCGGGCAACAGCGCGTCGCACATGGTCCCGGGATCGTCGCCCGCGAGCAGATGGAGATCGAGCGTTCGCCACGCGAAGCCTGCTGTAGCGAGCGACGTCACCTCGGGCACTGCGCCCGCTCCGGCGATATCGACCAGCAATGCCGTGCCGGGCCGGTCATGTTTGAAGCGATCCTGTTCGGGTGAACCGCTGTAATGGGTACGTGGATCGATCGCCAGGGCACCATGCCAGTCTCCCAGCGCCAGATAATCCAGACCGGCACGACGCGCGCGGTCCGGTGCGATCACCTCGGTGCCGACGCCCTCTTCGGAAAACGTCTGGATCGGACCATGCGCTAACCCGATGCGGATCGCACCGTCGGATGTGCTTGCGCCATCCATCCACTCGCTGAGATCGCGGCCGGGGCGGCGGGTGGTGCAAGGCGCGGGGAGAAGAACCGCACCCTCAGCGAGCGCGATCGGAGCCGCAGTTGTCGCAAGAACGACATTGTCAGGTGCCTCGCGGGCAAGCTGCGCCCACAATTCAGTCGCCTGTAATGAGTCGTGATTGCCGGGCAGGATCACCCAGTGGATCGGGGCATGATGCGCCATCTCGGTCAGCGCCTGCCGTCGGACGTCGGCAGCCGGGGTCTCGGTATCGAACGTGTCGCCGGCAAGCAGGATCGTTTCGACGCTGTGCTCACGCGCATGCGCGGCGAGCTTGCCGATCACTGCGTGTCGTGCCTCCCGCAGGCGGCCGGGCAGGTCACCCGTGAAGTTGCCGAAGCGCTTGCCGAGATGCAGGTCGCTCGAATGAAGAAAACGCACCACGGTCATGCCGCTCCGGGCATGGTCGGCGTGACAGACGGTAACGCATCGCTACCACGGCATCGCGCGATCGCCTCGTCGAGACGGGCGCGCGAGACGGCTGCCAGCCGCTCGACACCCAGCATCCGTGCCAGTTCGCGTGCCGGATCGGGCTCGTCGAGTAACGCCGGATTATCCCGCACCACCGCGGCGAGTTCGGCAAGTGGAATGTCCGGGATCGCCCGGCGTGCCTCGTCGCTGCCGGGTGCACGATAGGGCAGCACGTCAGTCACCGCGCCGGCCTTCCAGATAAACTCGTCGCTCGATTCCTGTGTCCGACCAACATCGCTCAGATGCATGTCGATCCGCTCCCGGATTTTTCCGCCTGTGCGCAGCCTTGGACCGTAGCGATAGCATGAACTCAGCCCGACTGCCTAAGATAGGCCGTCGGCCAACGAAGATAGCGTGCCGAAGATAGTAGGTGCAACCGCACTTGGCGAGATAGTTGCACATGGCTTTCAGCTCCTGTTACATCTGTAACAATCAACTAAAACCGTTAATTCTCAGCGATTTCCTAGGCTTTTCTATAGCCTAGGGAGAATGGTGCCAGAAGAGGAACCGCGTTCTGCAAGCAAGAATTTGATAAGAAAATCAAAGACCTGTGTGGTTTAAATGATGGCCCGTTTTATGGCCCGCCACGAGGCTTGTAGCGATGGTTCGAGTACGCGCTCTGGGCTCGCCATCGGTGTTTCAAGGCATATCACACCGTCGTATTTGCTCAATAGGGCTATCGTAGAAGCGCCCACCTTTTATCGAGCTCGACCCATTCCCGGTCGCTCACGCAGCCCTTGCCGCTTCCCGAAAGCATTCGCTCATTGACGTGCGCGGATCGACTGCTTTGGCCGCTTCAGCCCGGCGCTCGAAACGGCCTGGGTTGGGACTTTGCTGCCCTTCCTGGCTTGGTCGCTGAATGTCGGGTTACGCCAAGAGCCGACGCTCGCGAGGATGCTCAAACGTCGACATCGAATGGCTGGGTTGGGCGTGAGCGGTCTTCAGCTTCCAAGGGGTGACGAGCGGACAGCTGCCCTAGATTCGTTTGCACGGAGTAAACCGTTCGCCTGCCGGCAAGGATTTGCGCCGTCAGCGTACCAATGGCCTATTGTCCAACAGTCTAAGGAAACCCAGCGGCAGCGGCATCGCCTGCGGATCGTGCTGAATGTCCGACCGGCGGCGCATTACGAGTATCGCTGGTCGGGCGGGCCGACGCCGAAGATGACGCAGCTTGCGACCTGACCCGAAAGCGTCGACGCCGATCGTAGTTCAGCCGGGCCCGGCCGCATAATCGGGCGCCAAGAACCGACGCTGGCGAACGCCAAACCAGACAGTTCGGGCCGGGAGTTGGAAATCCGGATAATCGATAAGGTCGGGCCAGTCCTTATGCGGCCGACGCTTCGGCGTTTCATAGTCGAGCCCGAACCAGCGGTTGAGGACCGTCACACTGCGGGTTGGCAGCGCCTTGGTCTTCTTGTCGTTGAGCGGCAGGCGAAGGAAGCGCGCGTGCAGCCATTCGGCAAAATCGAGCGTGGTCCGTGTTGCCTTCAGCCGCCTGCCCGACGGTTCGGCAGTCGCGATCTCGCCCAGCCAGATTTCGCGCTCGCGCGAGATGAGCCCTAGCTTATGGTGTCGATCGTTGAGCCGCGTGTGAATCGCATTGCCAATGCCCACATATTGCAGGATTTTCATCCGCTCACCGCGGCACTTTCCGATCGCGAGATACAGGCCGTGCACATAGTCATGGCGCGCGCATTCGCGTGCATGGTCGAGGTCTTTGTATGGCCCATACCAATTGACCGCGATCATCAGATGTTGCTGCGTCATCGTGCAGCGTTCCCTTCTTACCAAAAACCATCGAAGCGGCTCAACCCATGTCTTCGATATTCGCGCGAAGCCCGGCGAGTTCGAGCGCGATCTGACGCGTACCGAGCATCGCCGCCGGGTTCGGAAAGCATTTCGCGGTCGGCGAACGGTCGGAAACCCTGTAGACTCGCCACAATTCGTAGCGCTCGCGCTCGCGAAGCGCCTTTTCGAACTCCTTACGCGACCAGTCGAACCGCCCGTCGCTACCGGTTGTGGACTTGACCTCAAGCCAGCGCGGACGCCCCTCGGCATCGACCGAACGAATGTCATGGTCAGCACCGGGCTCAGTTTGTGATGTCCACACGACGTAGCGTTCTGGCTCGTCAAAGCCCATCGCCCGGGCCTTTTCGAGCTCCAGCCGATAGACAAGTTCCTCACCGCGCTGCCCGACCAGTCCGGCTCGCTCGATCTCGGCCGGGGTCGGCGGCAGCCACAGACCAGACGATCCGCCTCCGCCACGGCTAGAGGGCTCGCGCGGCGCGATCTCCGTCCCGTGGGCGGGTGTGACCGTCAACGATACATCATCCAGGTCGGGCAGCACGAAGGACGGCGGTGCTGGCGGCAGAGGGGACGATTGAGGCGATGCTCCATCGCCGGGCGTTTCTGGCTCGACGCAATCGACTGGCTCGACGGGATCGGCATTGCCCGAGCCCGATGTGTCGAGATTGTCGAACACCTGCCTCAGCGCCAGTTCCTCTGCGTCGTCGCTTGCCGATCTGCCTTCGCCTTCGTCCTCGTCATCTAGGCTGAGGTCGGCTTCATCGTCCTCATCCAGGCGCCGGCGATGCGGAATGCCGAGCTGATCGAGATAGTCGACAAGCTCTTCCTGGGTCCCGCAAAGCAGAAGCGGCAGAAAGGCGTTTGCGATAATGCGCATCGTCGATACGCTCGTCGCGCCGGCGATCTCGGCGAGCGCTTCCGCAAGTAGAAGCTGGAAGCTGTGCTTGGTCTTGGGCGGCAACAAGGCGATGCGATCGCCGCTGATGGCAATCTGCGCCGGGACCGGGATGGTCACGCCGCCGACATGGTAGCGCCGCGCCATCGTCTGGAAAAAGCCGATCTCGCGAATGGAATGGAGGCGCTGCGCAATCGTTGCCAAATCCGAGGGTGTAAAACCCGCATGATGGTGGCGATTGCGCGAAGCAACCTCGAACAGCGCGCGTGCAAAGAGCGATCGGTGAAGCATGGCGAGCACACGATCACCGAGCTTGGCCTTGAACCAGAAAGGCGGACGGCCGGTCTGTCCAAGAGCTGGTTCGCTCGCGCCGGCAATTGCCGACAAGGGTCGGATGCCGAGCCCCCAGAAAAAGCTGCGCGAACGTTCGCTGCGCTCGATCACGCCGATGGTGCTTCCGGTATTGCGCAGCGCATCCTCGAGTGCCGGAAAGTCCGGCTCGACCAATCGTCCCGCGTGCAACTTGCTTGGAGTGAACAGACGACTCTGGTCATCCAGCAGACATGGTGTCTCCTCCAGACCTAGGGGCAGGCCGGTCGCGCCACGAAATTGATAGGCTTCGAGCAGCAGGCGCCGCCGACGCTGATCGAGCGGAGCTTGCGTGGCCCAGGCGGATCCGACCTTTGCGAAAAAGCGCCGCCAATGGCTTTCATCGGCTTGGTCCGGTGCGCCAAGATCCCGATAGGCGCGGCCGACATCTTCTAGCGCGCGGTAAATTGGGATTGCCTCGGCGAGCGGCGCCACGACGCGGGTGCCAACGAGGATCGACGAGGGTGAGTGATAGCCATTTTGCACCCAGCAGATTGGCACGTCGGCGACGTCGGATTTCGGGCGTCGTTCAAGTCGCATCGCCTCGACCAGTGCCGGATAAAGCAGGTCCGCGCGTGCTGGAGCAGTTCCTGTCTCTCGGTGCTTCGCGACAATGCCGAGCAACGTTTCGACGTCGGGAGCCGGCTTGAGCTTCAACTTGCGATAGAGGAGATCATTGGCTCCAGCGACGATCGCGTTCGCGTCGTCGATGCACAGTCGGTTGGTCGGGGTATCGAGATGGAGCGCCGCCGGCACCGCGAGCGCGCCGGAACGCGCCTTGAGGCAAGGAATCGCCCGCAGAGCTTCGATGACTGGCGCCGTTAGAAGCTTCAGATGGTCAGACAACAAGGCTTCGAAGCGCTCGGCGATCTCAGGCCGATCCGCTAGGCCCTCGGCACAGCGCACAAGGTCGGCGCCGCTCAAGCTGTCGCGCAGCCGCAGGCGAGAGAGGAGCGCCGTCGCAGCGATGAGCTCGCGCGACGGCGCGTCGACCACCGGATCGAGCAGGCGCGCGAGGGGGCGTTTGAGCAACACAAGATCGATTGGAGCCACCCAGGCACCGCGCTGGTTCTTTACCACCGGATTGTTGCGCAACGCAGTGAGCGCGGCGCGGCTGATCGGTGCCGTGCGTGCCAGCAATTTCCGGTAAAGCGTCTCGCGCTCACGGTCGTCGGGTGCCGCGTTCGACGCCCGACCGGCGGCATCGATCAGCCATTGCTCTTCGTTAAAGACGCGGCAATGGCCCGAAACGGCCTTGTAGGGCGCGAGCGCCGGGTGAAGCCGATTGGTCTCGGGCTCGGGACAGTCGTCCCAAAGGTCGCGATCGACGATCATGAGCTGATTCGCCGGCCGAAGTTCGCCTGTCGCGCTTAGTGTCGAAGCGCTATTGGCCAGATCGGACTTATTCGGCCGCGTCAGCTTACGCCAGAAGACGGACAACCCGGTAGCCGACTGCACCTGCATGTCGACCCTAGTGATATGCGCGGGATAGTCAGTGAAGTAGAAATTTGCATCGCCAGCGACCTTCGTGGCGAGCCCCGTCTCGTCCTTCCCGGCACAACGCAGGCGAACCAATGACGAGATTGTGAACGGCTTTGCACCGCAGCTGGCGACGAGCAGGCGCAGCGGCGAGTCGCCGCTAATTGCAGGATCGAGATATCGGCTGTCGCCGAGAAAGCCGGCGAGCGCATCGTCGCTGGGCAGCACGATGTTACTGGCCGTCGCGAAACGTTCGTCACCGCGCGCGCGGGTCGGCCAGCACGCATCACCCGCCAGCCGCTCTGCAAGTTTTGTCGCAAAGCGATCCGGGCTGGCCAAGCCATTGCTAATCAAGGCCTTGAAGGCGTCGGCCCCGTAACGCCCGAACCAGTCATCCTTTAGGAGAGCAACGGTTAGATCGACCGCCTGATCAATCAGCCAATCGTTCCAGACATGATCGTTGACACCGCTGCGATCGGTATTGAGTTCGAAGCGCGCGCTGACGCTGACGGCACAGCCGGTTCGCGATGACGGTGCTTTCAGCGGATAATAGAAGTGCCCGTGCTGACCGAAATCAACACGCTTGCGCGCTATGGGGACCGACACCGCGATCTTCACGCACCCGCCCGGCAGGCGATAATAGGCTGGAAATGCCCGTCCCGCATGCCCGGCGGGAATCTCGACGCTACGCGAAAATTCTTCTTCTTGGAACGGCATGCCCTTCGCATTGCCATCGACAAGCCGCCCGCTACGGATGACCATTGCGACCCCAACGACACGACTGCGGCCGGCCGTCGCATCCTGTTTCCAGCGCAAGGAACGGCCGGTTCGGATCGACTGAATCTGGACCTCGCGTAACCCTCTACGCTTGCCGCTCAGCGCCAGCTTGACCAGCGTGTCGGCAAGACCGCCGGCCATCAGGTCGAGCGCATGCTGCTCGCGTTCCAGAGTAAAAGCCTCGAGCCGTTCGGTGGAGGCTTGGCGATAGGGGATATGGACGCGGACGCCCTTCTCGCCGCTCCACGCCAGATCGCGCACGCGCGCTGTTTCCTGTGTGTGGAGATCGAGCAGCGCGACTTGGCCGCCAGAACGCACATGGATGGTATCGCCAAACCGGAAAAGTGAGCGCAGCCCGAAATTCTTGGAGCCGATTCCATTTTCCTTCGGCGCGACAACTTCGCCTTGGCGGCTGCCCATTACATTGCCGGTTCCGACGATGACCGAAAGCCTCTCCCAGCCCTTCGCGTCGATGTTCCGCCCCGTACCCGCAACCTCAAGCGATCGGCTCCCGAATGTGAGCTTCAGGCGTTCACCGCCGCCGTCATATTCATTCTGCACGACCTCGCGCAGTACATCGCTCGCATCATGCCCTGCGACAAACTGCTCGATAAAGCTCGAACCGATACGGATCTGGCGACTCGCGCTGAAATCGGGCGGCACATAATCTGGCTCGTCGACGGCAAGCGCGGCGCCCGGTCGCCGATCGACCTTCTTGCGTGATCGCGACATCGGCGCACGTGCCGGTTCAAGAGTCGGGAGAGCCGGCTCGGCTGCTGTCGTTGCCATGATTGCCCCTAGATTGGATTTGTCCCCAGATAATCGATGGAGGCGTAGATGCGGCGCTCCGCCTGCGCAACGACGCAGTCCATACAGCGATCTACTAGACCAACGATCGATCGCTTTCGATCTGTCGGACCGGGCCCGTGAATTGCAGAGATGAGGAGCGTGGCTAATCGTCCGCTTCGAACTGCGAGATCGGCGGCTTAGGACCGGACGTCCGCAGAGATTATTGAGACGATCGGCTCTGGTCGACTGTTGCCGGAGAGCCACCGGCTTCTCATGGGACAAAGCCGTCGTATGCACGCGACATTCCGAACGGCAGCTCCTGTCAGAAGGAGACGTTCAGCCCGCGGCCAACCACGTCACAGATCGACAGGAACACGGCCGATTGGTACCAATCCACTTTCTGATGGCAGTCGGGAGAAGCAAGCTCTCGTTCAGCCGGCCTCGCGACCCGATGACCAGCCTTTTCTAAATCACGCAAGTGCGTCAGAAATGATTACGGTAATTGAGGGCGAGCATGAAGGAGCAGAGAAACAGTCTGTTGGGCCGGCCGGACATCCTGTTGGTGATTCAGGACGGGCTGCCCGACAACATTGAAGCGGACGTTCGAGCCCATCTCGACGAACTCGGATTGAACCTCGGGGTTATCCGTCATCCAGGCGGCCCGTATGCCGGAGTTGAGCTCTACCTCCCGACCGCTCTGGCTCTCTTCGTCGCCGCCGGGTTTTTCAACGGGGTCCTGCAAGAGGCCGGCAAGGATGCCTATGCCGCCTTCAAGGGTGCAGCAATAGCGCTGTGGCGGAGTGCCTCGGGCCTGACCGTTACCGCCGTTGGGACATCCGGGAAAGTTTCGCCAACAGAGCGCTTCTCACTTGCCTATTCGATCACCGGCGAGATGGTGCCCGGCCCAAATTTCAAGTTTCTGATCCAGACAGAAATTGATGCGGAGACAGCGGAAGCCGGCATCGGCGCGTTTGTCGATCTCATTCGCGATCTATTGAATGATCGCTTGGCCGAAGCGGATGTCAGGGCCTTGCTAACCTACAAACCGGTAAGCGGGACTGTGCTTTTGACCTTCGATGCCGCGAGTCGAAAGATTATTCCAGTGAACGGGTTCGAAAGTTCCGCTTGATCTGCTCTGCAGTTGCGCTGCGGCGGCGACCCGATACCCAAAACGATTCGATTGAAGGTGGTGCACACGCTATCGAAGCAACATACGACCTGTTGGCCGTGACGAGACAGCGAGCACCATGGATCACGCGCCCGAAGACCAAGCAAAGGAAATGGAAAACGGCTCCAGCCCCGTTGGGCGTGGAGGTGCAGGAACCTATATCGAGGGCGAGCTTGGCGCCTTTTATCTTCTCCAGATGCTGGCGGGCAGTGAGGCGCGGGGACTACCGGACGCGCGGATCGAACGGGTGCAATTTCAGGGCATCGATGAAGGCTATGCCCTGGACGATCTGATTATTCATGGCGTGTCGGACAAAGGCAGCTCGCTGCTTGAAATCCAGTCGAAGCGCACAATCACCTTCGCCCCGAAGGACGGCCTCTTCGAGGGTGTCTGCGACCAGATCGTGAGGAGTGACCCGGCCAGCAAGCCGACCGATCGCCATCTTCTCGCCGTTGCCACTCAGCGCACCAGCTTCGCGATTTCCGGCCCCTATCAAGACGTGCTCGAACGGGCGCGCACGGCGGAGTCAGGTACCCAGTTCTTTGCGTCACTGGCGCGCAAAGGCGTCGCCAGTGACGCTATGCGCAGTTTCGCCCAGACGTTCCGCACCCATCTTGTCGCCTTTGGCGTAGCGGATGATGACGAGGCTATCTGGGCCATCGTCCGGCGGTTCCTGATCCTTGAGTTTGACTTCGAGTCCGGCGCCCCGCAGGCCCGGGCTCATGCGCTCACGCTCGCAGGACAGGCGCTGGCCCCCGAGGACGCGGCTCGCGCCGAGGCCCTCTGGAGCAATCTCATCGAACTGGTGATTCTGACCGGCAAGACCGGAGGGTCGCTCACGCGCGACGAGCTGGTCGCGGCGCTGACGGCGCGCGGCTTCCGCCTAGCAGGTGCTCGACACTATGCCTTGGCGCGCGCGCGGTTGGCGGAAATGTCGCGCTTTGCGCTGATGGACATCGGCACGACGGTCGGCGGCATCAACCTGCCACGCTTAGGTGCGCTCGCCGCGCTCGACGCGGCGCGCGACACGCACCGCTTCATCGAGATCACGGGCAAGCCCGGTGCCGGAAAATCCTATGTGCTGCGCCACTTTGCTGAGCGACAAGGGCGGGAAGCGCACGTTATCGTCCTCGATCTGATCGGGACACCCGATGGCGGCTGGGCTGCGCTCGCTCAGCGCCTCGATGTGCCTGGGACCGCCAAGGATTTCCTCGGCTATCTTGCCGCAAGCGGCGGCGGAATCCTGTTTATCGACGGGCTTGAAATGTTTGCCTCAGCGGAGCGTCGGCGCACCGTCAACGACGTCTTGCGCGGGATAGCCGGGATCGAGGGCTTCTCGGTCGTCGTCTCGACCAGACCTGACATCGGCGTCGAGGGCAGCGACTGGCTCGCCGAAGACGCGCTTACCGTGCTCGGCAAGCCCTATCAGGTCATCGTCGGCGAACTCGACGACGACGAAGTCGCCGTCTTGAGCGCAGCAGCGCCAGAGTTGCGCGTCCTGCTTGCACCCGGGCACCCCGCCGCCGACATCGCGCGCAATCTCTACCGCCTGACCCAGTTGCTCAAAGTGCCGAGCACGGTCGAGGTCCGCACCGAAGCGGCGCTGGCCGACCATTGGTGGCGGACCGCCGACGGCGCGAAGCCAGAGGATGTCCGTCCGGCCCAGCGCCTCCTCGCCGCGCTGGCCGAGGCCGCGTTGGCCGGGCGCGACACGATCGAGGCGACCACAGATTCATCGGCGCGCGATCATCTGCTGCGTAGCCTGACCCTGAGCGAACCGAAGCGCGATCAACTCGGCTATTATCATGACGTGCTGCGCGACTGGGCGATCGGGGCGCGGCTGCACGAAGACATCACGCTCCTCAATGAGGTCGACCTAGGCGTGCCGCCCTCATCGCGACTGGCGCGCGGGATCGAATTTGCGGCCCGGTTCGCGCTGGAGAAGGGACAGGATTGCGCGGGCTGGCAGAACCTTCTGGACGCTCTGTCCCGCCCGGGTGCCCACGATGCGTGGCGGCGTCAGGCCCTGATGGCGATTGTCCGGTCTGAGCGGGCCAAGGAGCTTCTGAATCGGTGCAGCGCGATCTTGCTCGCGCGGGGTGGCGCCCTGCTGGTCGAGCTATCCACCGCCATCAGTGCGGTGGAAACGGTCTCGATGGCGGAGCTTATCGCAAAGGCCGAGGCAAAGGGCGCGGAAATACCGCTGACCCCCGGAACGCTGCGGACCTCATCTACGCCATCCGCGCCTTGGCTGCTGATGTGGTGCCTCGATCATGCCGCGGAGATCCCGGTCCAGGCGATCGCAGCCGTCGTCAAGCTCGTCGAGATCCAGATATTCCTATTGATGCCGCCAACGGACTACGGACGGACGGCGGCGAAAATGCTGTTCGGATGGTTACTGCAGCTCGATCTTCGGACAACCCCGATCATGATCCCTGCCCCGCCCGATGCTCCCAAGCTTGAGGGGCAGGCCCGCGAACGGATGATCGACGAGCTTCGCTCCATGACGCTGGTGCTGGCCGCGAACGCGCCGAACGAAGCCAAGGCCTATCTCGCAGCGGCGGCGACGGAGAGGGATCGCTATAAGGTCAAAGACATCCGGCCATTCAGCCGGGCGCTGGCGACGGTCGCCCCAGCCGAACTCGCCGCGCTGGTTGAGGCGACCCTGATCGAAGCCCCGGATCCGAAGCGGTCACGACGCGAGTCCAAGGGCCGGGCGCTGAGTTTCAGCGACACCGACTATATGCCACCATCACCGGCCCAGCCGCCGTTCCTCGATCTGCTCGACGCCGCACCGGATATCGGGCTCACCCTCATTCGCAAGCTCATCGCGACAGCGGTGACGTATCATGCCGACGGAAAAACGACGGAGACGAACGGCTATACGATCGTCCTTGACGGGAAACCGCGCTTCTTCCCTTGGCCTCAAACCTATTTCTGGTCGCGCGATCAGGCGCGGGACTATTCCGCGGCGTCAGGGCTCATGGCGCTGGAGGCCTGGTCTCAGGAGCGTCTCGACAGAGGCGAAGACGTGCAGGCCCTCCTCGGCGATATTCTGGGACCGGAGGGAAGCTGCGCTGCCTATCTCTTGATTACGATCGATGTCCTCCTGTCACATTGGCCCGATACGCGAGACGCGCTCGTTCCGTTCGTGGCCTGCCCCGAACTGCTCGCCAATGATCGCGTGCGCTCGACGCACGAGGCGCTGGGCCGGATGCTCCACGGGCAAAGGGAGCCCGCCGGTCGGGTCAAGCTGGCCGAGCTGGCTAAGCGCTCCTCACGCGGCGTGATCCTCGAACAGCTTCTCCCATACTACATCGCCGATGATGACGGCGGGCGCCGTCTCCGCGCGTTGCTGGGCGAAGCCGTGGCGAAGATCGGTCTCTATGCCGACCACGCCAGCTTCGGTGATCCCGCATTCATGGGGGCCTATGCGCTCAATATGCTGGACCGGAGCAATTGGATCGAGGTTGATGGCGGTCTTGGCTATCGGTCACCGCCAGCCGAAGCTGCGCATCTTGCGAAGCTGGAGGAAAGCCGCCTGAAGCTCGTTCATTCGAGCAATCTTGACGCGAAGATCCACCTCGCGACGAACGACCCGGCCAAGGGATCGGCGGAGATCGCCCGGGAGGCGGTGGATTATGCTGCCGGCGAGCTGCCCGATTATGCCGACGTCGACGATTTGAAGGCGCGAACGACCCGGCTGATTGCGACGGCCATGCTGGTCGCCCGCGACGGCGACGATGCGCTGTTGGACGAGCATGAAGCCTGGGTGCGGGCGGTCATCGCCAAGGCGCTCGAGGAAGAGATCGATCCTTACGGTTCCTCCGAGATGTTGCAATTCAATCGGCCAGGGATGGGCATATGCGCGCTCATCCATCTCTGGCACCGGCGCCGGCTGCCGACGGATCGCAACCTTTTGGTCGAAACCGCAGCCCGCAGCGATCGCGCCGGCGTACCGGCCTTTGCCGCTGCGCTGGCGCGCGTCAACGAGATCGATCCCCGCGTTTTGAAATCGGTCATCCGGATCGCCTTCGCGTGTCGGCGCTGGCGGTGGAGTCCCTATGACGAAGATCCGGCCGACGGCGCAGCGTATGAAACTGAGAAGGCGCGCCGCGATGGAGAGGCGGTCGCGACAGAGATCGCCTGGCTCGATGGCGGGCTGGAGCCGACTTGGCCGGTCCTCCCGGAAGAGGCGCCATCTATTCGGAATGGGTCTCGGCTGCGGCTCTCCGCCGATGGCGACGGGATCGACGTCGACCGAGATGACGAGACTTGGACGCCTCGGTCCGAGAGGGCGTCGGTCCATGTCGATGCACAGGGCATCGCAAAATGGCTCGGCCTCCTGAATGTCGAAACCAAGGGCACGCCTGGTTGGTACGAGGAACTGATCGATGCCTATGCCCCTTGGTCGGCGCGGCTGAACGCCCATGGGTATCCAGCTCGCGCCGAGTTGGATCGGACGCCGGACGACTGGAACCATCAATTCTATGTCCTGTTCGCGGCAATGCTGATGGACGCGGACGAAGCGCGGTTCGAACGCCACCTCCGGCCGATCGTCGAGCTTCCCGATCGGTCGTTCTGCGATGTCCTCGATACGCTCGTTCACGCAGCCGACGTTCGCTATTTCAACGATCGGGACCGGACGGCCGATCGGGCTCGCGACCTGCGCGGGCACTTGGTCGCGCGGACGATCGGGCTTGCACGATGGGCTCGGGATGGTCGTCCCGGCGATCTTCGGATCGATTTCGAGACCGGGCCGGCTATCGCGAAGCTGCTGATGAACACCTACAACCCGTTCGCCAGCACCGAGAGCTATCTGGTTCCCGCGGTGATCGACCGGCTCGACCCGCTGCTCGACACGTTGCGGCCATTGCTTTCTGGTGGTCCGACCCCGTTCGTGGCGATGTGCACGATGAACAGCCTGTCGGTCGCACCAACGGTTCGTCACCTCGATTTCCTGCTGTTCGCGGTTGAGACTTGGCTAGACGTCGTCCAAGCCGATCCGTCGATGTGGCATTCACTCGGTATCGGGCGAAAGGTCGCCCAATGGTTCGAAAAGGCTGCCGAAGAGGATGTCACCCTGTTGCGGCGCGACCATCCCGAACGTGCGCGCATCGACGCCGTGCTCGGCCGACTGGTCAGCCTGGGCGTGTCCGAAGCCCATGAAATAGAGCAGCGGATCGCTGCCGAACAAACGGGAACCATGCTATCTAACATTGAAGTGGATATTTAACACCACTGCTGTTAGTTAGCCGGTGCGATGTTAGATGGATTTCCTGACCTGCGATTACGCGCGCTGGCGAACGCATCGGAAACTTATGCGCGCGAGGCTTTCGGTGCGCACCTCCATCTCGACCCCATTAAGCCGCTCGGGCTCCCGCACTTCTTGTATGATCGCTACACCTTGTGGCGCGGGGAACTGCTCGACAGCCCGACCGTGTTCATCGTTCCGCAAAGCGGCGGAATAGGGGGTGTTGACGAGTTCCTGAAGCATCGGGACCAGATGCGACGCCATATCGATGCACGCCTGTTCGTGCTATTGCTCGAAGCTGTACCGGCGGCATTGCGTCGGCGCCTAGTGGAGAAGCGCGTCGCGTTCATCTCGCCGAGCGCACAATTCTATGTGCCCGAAGCGTTTGTCGACCTGCGCGAGACCTATTCCAGCGAACCGGGACCGTCGTCGGAGCAGGTGTCTCCCACCACTCAGGTCGTAATTCTGGCCGCCCTGCTTGGGCACGATGTGAACGATGCCAGCCTGACCCAGCTCGCCGAGCGCTACCAAGTCGCGATCATGAGCATGAGCCGGGCGTTCGATGAACTGGAAGCGCTCGAACTGGCGCGGCCGCACCGCGTCGGCCGCCAACGTCGCCTCAGCCTTCGCTTTGGTGGCGGCGACCTTTGGCGCGCGGTCGAGGAGCGCTTACAATCGCCGGTGCGCAAGATTCGTTATGTCACGGGTGATCTGCCCCTGAACGAGGCGGTGTTGGCGGGCGAAAGCGCCCTTGCCCGATATACGATGCTCAACGAACCGCGAATTGAGTGCAGGGCGGCGCCGGCCGCCGCATGGAAGCGGATGGCGCGGCATCACGGATTGGAAACTGCCTGGGCCTATGACGAACGCCGGATCGAGGTCCAGACATGGGCCTATGATCCCCAAGTCCTTAGCGACAACGAGGTTGCCGACCGACTTTCGCTCTATCTGAGCGCACGGCATGACGCCGACGAACGAGTCGCGCAGGCAGCCGATCACCTTTTGGAGCCCTTTGGATGGTAGCTGGCGTCGACCGCTTTCGCGCACATTTTTCCGGCCATGAGCACCAATATGTGCTGATCGGCGGAGCGGCATGCGAGCTGATCATGGAGGAAGCCGGTC
The DNA here is from genome assembly GCF_920939475.1 of Sphingomonas sp. Leaf37. Classification (NCBI taxonomy): domain Bacteria; kingdom Pseudomonadati; phylum Pseudomonadota; class Alphaproteobacteria; order Sphingomonadales; family Sphingomonadaceae; genus Sphingomonas; species Sphingomonas sp. Leaf37. The sequence goes on from NZ_CAKLAX010000001.1 coordinate 210,163, forward strand.
TCGATTTTCGCGCGACCAAGGATCTTGATATTGTCCTCATCGTCGAGGCACTCGACCCGGCATTCTCCGAGACGTTCATGGCCTTTGTCGAGGCAGGCGGATACGAGATCCGGCAGCGGAGCGAAGGCGAACGGATTCTCTACCGGTTCGCCGAACCGTCGACCGAGGGCTACCCGGCGATGTTGGAGCTGTTCTCCAATGCGCCGGAAGGATTTGAGCTGGCGCCCGGTAGCCAGCTCACGCCGATCCCGATCGCCGAGGAAGCTGCGAGCCTGTCGGCCATCCTGCTCGACGCCGACTATTATGCGTTTCTCAAGACGATGGGGCGGTCGCTGGACGGCGTGCCGGTTCTCGATGAAGCCGGCCTTATTCCCTTCAAGGCGCGTGCCTGGGTTGATCTCAGCCGCCGTCGTGCGGAGGGCGAGAAAGTCGACGACAGAGATGTGAAGAAGCACCGCAACGATGTGGCGCGCCTGCTCCAGCTCCTGAGCGCGGAGGCGACGTTTGACCTGCCCGAAAAGATCAAGGCCGATATGCAGGCGTTCATTGACGCCCTCGCCGGGCAGGACGATTTCACGCCGAAGCAGTTTGGCGTCGCTATGACGAGAGAGGTCGTTATCGATCGGCTGCGCCACGCCTATAACCTCTGAGACTCACGGGGTCGTAACAGCACCCGGGCCGACCGCGGTGATGGCCAACACGATTGGCCGGCCTTTACCGTCGCGCCGCAAGTCCGCCTGTTGGAGGAGTGTAGCGGGCAATTTGGCCGGATCATCTTTGGTGCCGGTCGGCGGCCAATTCCTCGTGATTGCGACGACGGTGTTGGTCGCCGAAACTGCGAGCGGATCCGGCAAGCTAGGCGACCGCTTTAAACCAGCCAGCCGCATCGGGATGAACCAGGCACGCGCCAGACCAACCGCTTTGCCCGCACAATCTAGACGGAGGTTTTGCGCGGCACCGGTCTCACCCTTCGCGGGCCGAAGGATCAAAGGGATTTTCGCGGGTGTCGTGACGACGGCCGGTGCGAAGGTCAGCGCAGCGCGGCCATCCGTCCGTCTCCGACAGTCATTGTCGAGTACGGTCCAAGCCTCGGTCGTCCGAAGCTGAGCGGCGAGGCTATCGACCTCGGCGACGGCAGCAATCGCCTGCCTTGGGGTCGTCAAGACCGGACCGGGCGCGGACAGCCAAGTCTGGATCAGCGGTCCGGCGAGATACCACCCAATATTCACGAGCAGCAGCAGTGAAAATGTTAGGAAGGCGCGCAACAGATATTCGTGCGCCATCTTGATGCAGGTGACCTTCCAATTGACCCCGTCGCGGTTGCGCCGCATGTGGAGCAACAGGCGGCGCGCCAAGGTCTGGCTCGGATGGGGGACGCCCCAGGCCTTCTCGAAATCGGTCAGTCCGGGTTCGTGCGAGACGCCAACCTTCAGTTCCCGGAACGCCCAGTGACCAGCGCTGGCGATATAGGCGACCGCAAGACCGAGTAGCAGCATGTTGAGCCAGATCGGCGCGCTGCCTGCTTTCTTCTCCCACAGCGCGCTCACCAGCGTCAGGACCAGCGGGATCAGTGCGGCAACGAGCGGGAGATAGGTCGCCGCCTTCTGGTCGGTGCTGCGGCGGCGTTCCGCCTCGCTGTCGGCGAGGCGGCGGGCCTCCTCCAGCGCCGCATCGCCATCCTTGCCGAAGTCAAGCGCATCGATCCGCGCCTCATCTCTCGTCAGGTTATCCTTGAGAGTGTTCTCTTGCTCCGGCGTCAGCTTTTCGAGCCATGGCCAGAGCAACTGACCAATCGTGAAGCACCATTTGGCGAGCCAGCGCCACGCCGCATTGGCCCCTGCGGTGATCGCCGCTTTCATGCCGCGATCGCCTCGAGTTCATCGACGATGGCAGATGCGAGCGGCAAACCCGTGCGACGTTCGATCCATGCCCATTGGCCATTAGGATTGATCTCAAGAAACCAGTAGCGGCCATCTTGGTCAGCGATCAGGTCGATCGCGCCATAGCGGAGATCGAGCTTTTGGGTGAGCGCCCGGCATTTATCGATAATGTCGGCGGGAAGCTCGATCGCTTCATGGCGAATGTCGAGCCGCGTACCCGATCGCCAGTCGACTTCGGTTTCGTCATGGTCCTGGGAGTGGATCGCTGCGGCGAACACGCGATCGCCGATCACGGTCGCGCGCACGTCATAGGCTTTGCGCACCTCACGCTGATAGATGACCGGTGCCAGCGACACAGCCGTCCGGTCCATCGGCTTGAGGGGATCGAGCCGGGCAGTGAACAGCACTTCGCCGGCATCGCCGCGTTCGACCAGCGAATGCCGGAGCGGCTTGCCGATCGCACCGGCCTTGGCAACGAACGCGCTCGCGGCCGCGAAATCGTTCGAGATCAACGTCTCGGGGACATCAAATCCCAAGGCCGACGCCATCGCCAGCTGGCGCGGCTTGTCCTCGGCGCGCAGGATCGCGAACGGCGAGCTCAGCCAGCGGCCCTCCAGCGCGTTCCAGAGCGCCTTGGTCACCGCCGACCACTCGTCGGCGAGATACTTGGCGGTCGCCTCGTCCCTCGCCCCTGCTGGTTCGGGCGCACCAGGACGGCGATAATAAGCGGCGCCGACGTCTTCGAGCCGGAGGTTCAGGTCGGACGTCTCGATTGCCCACCTGCCACCAGCGCGCGGGTCGAACCGGACGCTGGCCTGGGGCATGTCCTCGGTGTTCAAGCGATGAAAGGCGCGCCCGCGTCGGCGCAACTCCACCACGATGAAGTCGGTGGTGAGGTCGCGTTTATTGGTGACGAGCAAGATCACGGCCTGGACGATCCGATCAATGGATCATCGAGAGGTCGTCATCGTCTCCCTCGACATTGGCAAAGGTTTTGATCTGCAGCTCAAGCAGCATGGCCGGGAAATCGTCATCGACACCCTCTTGGTTGTTGAGCGATCGAGTCTCGAGTTCGAGCATGCCGCCCGTAGTCATCTGGTCATCGCTTTCCTGCTGGACGTCGGTCTTGGTCGCGAGTTCGGCGAGAGTGCCAAGAGGGCGACGCAGTGCCAGCGTTTCGTCTTGGGTCAGATCGTCATCCGCGCTTTCCTGCCGAACCTTGGTCAGCGTGCTGGTATCGAGCAGCGCGTCGAAGCTTCTGAGATCGGTTGACGCATCTTGGTCGTCGACTTCCATCTGTACGGCGGTCAGGGTCGTCTCCGCAAAGGCGATCGCGGCCAGCCCGACCGTGTTCGAGCAATCCTGGTCATCGCCTTCTTGGCGAACACGGGTCGAAGTGTTGGTTTCGATGAGTGTGGAGGCCGCCGCTTCCACGACAGGCACAATCCCAGCAGTGGTTTCGATCACCCATAGCTGGGCGCTGGGATCGTAATAGCCAGGAAGATTCGCCGACGATGTGCGCGGCGTCGCATGTCGGAAAAGCAGGGGAGCGGCACGAGCTACTTCGTTCGATTCGGATCGCACCGTCAATTCCCCCTGCACGCGCAGCTACCGCACCCTCTTTGTTCTATGATTAGCCTAGGAGGCGCTCAAGTTCAAACTGCAGCGCAATCGGATCGAAACGCCGTGTTCGTAGACAGCGCCTTGGCCGAACAACAACAGCTTCCCAAGTCGGAGGCGAACACGACGAACGACCGATACTAGGGCGCATTGCCGACCCGCCGTTTTGCGCAGGCCAACCTGCAGCTTTCGGCGTGAGCCGACATGCCGAGCGCTGGATCGAAACAGCGTATTTTGGTAGGAAGCCGGCCCAGGCTCTTTGGACATGAGACGTCGCGTCACGGTGCCGAGATTGACCACCGACCGTGCCGCATATGGCCAACATTGAGTCCAACTCCTGCCGACCAACTCGTGCTAAAGGTGTCCAACTTTCGTGCCACTCACAAATGAGCGCTTTCACGACGGGGTGCGCGCGCCTGCGAACAGTTTTGTAAAGCTCGGGCGGCCGCTCCTGTCCTATCCCGACATTCGCGAAACGCCAGTGAACGGCGTATTTTGGTCGATACCGGCCACGCCCAGCACCCGCGCAACCGACCCAGTTTCCGCCGTTCGGGCTCATCATTCGCTATTTGAAACCGGACATTCGTTCAGCAGCCAAGAAATTTAAAGCATATCAAGCGCCACAGGACCGCTTGGTGGCGGAAACATGGCGTCGAGCCGGGCCGTAACTTCGGGCGACAGCGCGAGGTCGGCGGCGGCCAGATTCTCCCGTACATGCTCGACCGTACTGGCTTTGGGGATCACCATCACGCCGTCGCGCGCCAGCAGCGAGGCAAGACCCACCTGTGCCGGCGTAACGCCAAGCCCGCTCGCCAGAGAGCACAGCCCTTCATCCGCGACGAGCCGGCCCTGTTCGACCGGGCTATACGCCATCACCGGCATCCCCCGCGCCGCCAGCCAGGGTAGCAGATCGTGCTCGGGGCCGCGGCGTGTCAGGTTGTAGAGGATCTGGTCGGTTGCGCATGCCTCGCCGCCCGCCGCAACGAGTTCTTCCATGTCGCCGGTATCGAGATTGCTGACGCCCCAGCGCAGGATCTTGCCGGCGTCCACCAGCCGCTCCATCGCCTCCACCGTCTCGCCGAGCGGTACCCTGCCGCGCCAGTGCAGGAGGTACAGGTCAAGCCGATCGGTGCCGAGCCGTTGCAGGCTCGCCTCGCACACACGGGCCAGTCCGCTGCGGGAGGCGTTCTGTGGATAGGCCTTGCTGACCAGGAAGACGTCGTCGCGACGGCCAGCCACCGCCTCGCCGACCAGCCGCTCGGTCTCGCCATCCGCATACATCTCCGCGGTGTCGATCAGCGTCATGCCGAGGTCGATGCCGGCACGCAGCGCCGCGATCTCGTCGCCCCGACGCTGCGGGTCTTCAGCCATCATCCAGGTACCCTGACCCAGCGCGGGCACATCGGTGCCATCAGGCAAGCGAACGGTTTTCATCGACAGCTAACGCGCGATGTGCGGACCCGGTGCCTCGCCAGGCGTTATGCCCCCGACCCCGGCCCCTGTCGGCGGCACGGGAGAACGATCATGGGCACGACGCTGACAGCCACCTTCGAGACGCGGCGCGAGGCCGAAATGACGGTCGAGCGCCTGGTGCAGGAGCATGGCGTCGAGCGAACGGACGTGTTCGTCGCCGCAGACGGCAGCGAAAACAGCGCAGGCGAGGGCCTGGCGGGCTCCGACGCGGAGGCAGGTGAGCCCAGTCCCGAGCCGCGCGGCGACGCACCGCTGAACGGAGCCGTCAGCGTATCGGTCGACATCGACGACGACGCGAAGGCCGCCAAGGTCGGCGAAGCCTTCGCCGAGTTCCATGCCGACGATGTGAGCGAGGCCTAAATGGAGAGCAACGCCTTTGCATCAACGGACGAGCACTGGATGCGCCGCGCGATCAAGGTCGCGCGATCCAAGGGCTCCGATCCTTCGACTTCCCCGCTTGGCTGCGTGATCGTGCTCGACGGGCGCGAGATCGCGGCAGAGCGCAACCAGACCCAGGAACTGCCAGATGCCACCGCACACGCGGAGATGATGGCGATCCGCCGGGCGTGCGAGGGCACCGGCGAGATGGAACTGCGCGGCGCGACGCTCTACTCGACGCTCCAGCCATGCGGCATGTGCACCATGGCCTCGATCTGGTCCAAGGTCGGGCGCGTGGTTTACGGCGCGGGGCGCGACGACGTGCACCCGATGTATTTCGAGGCACGGCACGTCGACACGCTGTCGTTCATCAGCGACGCCTATCGCGACGACATCACGATTGAAGGCGGCTGCCTGCGCGCGGAATGCGCGACGCTCTATTACCCGCCGGACGCCGACTTGCCGCACGACGAGCAGGCGAACCTGTGAGCGGGCCCGATAGCATCGACGTCAACGTCGCCACCGCGGACGAGATCGACGCGCTCCCCGCGCTTAAGGGGCACGGATTCGAGATCGTCCGCTATCGCGAGGAGCGCGGCCGCTTCGACCAGCTCCGCCAACTGGAGGAGGTGCCTAGCCTCGCGGGCAACGTTGCAGGACTGGACGGGATGGTACGCTTCGGCTGACATCGGGCCCGCCCAGTGACCGCCACTAGCTGTTACGACCCACAATCGGTCGTCCAACGCCGGCCTGCCGTTGCCAGGAGCAGACGTTCGTTCAGGCTCAACTCGGAGGCTTTCCGCAGATTGAGCGCAGGGGAGAGGAAGGGAAGACGCGCTCTTCCGCGGTGCACTAACGTCTGTCCGATCGAGCTAGAATGGCCGGGGTTCTGATTGTCAGGCCCACCGAAATCGTGACAGATAGCCTCAAGGGGAGAAAGTCGCTTGCCACAGGTCGAAGTCGCGGATCTCATTGTAAAATACGTTACCGCGACGCGGCAGCTAGCCGCGCAGAGGGGTACTAACGAGTCAACCTTCTATCCCGACATCAGAGACCTGATTGCCGGAGTGCTGAAGACAGCCCGGCTGCCGTTCGACGTTCGGGTTGGAACCTCGGAGGCACGCAGCCGGGGCATCGACATGCCCGATTTCGTGTTAGGCGACGCCGAGTTCATTGGCGTCTACGGCGAGGTAAAGCTTCCCGGTGTGACGCTGGAGAATATGGCTTTGTCTACTGATCGGAACGATCAGATCGGGCGCTATCTCTCCGCAGCCGGTGTGGTGTTGCTAGTAAACGTACGAGGGATTGGTCTCCTTACGGTCCGGCCCGGAACCACGCGCCAGTCGGGCGTTCCGGTCCCACCTGCAGACCGCGACCTCATCGCTGAAGTAGACCTCTGGTCGGCGGTGAGTGGCGGCTTGAACCCACGCGTCGACGATCCAGCCGTTGGTGAGCTATCTGAGATCATCGATCGTGCGGTCACCGACTTCGCTCGAATTGCGGAACCAGCAGCCCTCGCTAAGGTTCTCGCGCGCCAAGCGCGAGACGCCAAGGACGCGCTGCCCGAGGATCTGCAATCCATTGGGGCTTTGCTGGATGATTTCGGACAGGCGCTCGGGCTCTCCTTCGAGCTGGGTGATCCAAAGGGCGACCGGTTCTTTCGCGGCTCGTTGATCCAGACGGCTTTCTATAGCCTGTTCGCCGCGTGGATCCTCTGGGAACGCGACACCAGCCGAGCTCTCGGACCGTTCAGTATCAGCGAGGCCGAGCGGCACCTTCACATCCCTTTCCTCCAGGAACTCTTCCACGACCTCCGCTCGCCGCGCTATCTCCGGCAGCTCGACCTGGCGACCCACCTCGAACGCGCGGTCGCCACCCTAAACCGCGTTGATCTTGCGCTCTTCAAAGAGCGGATGACCTTCCCGACCACCGACGACCAGAGCCCCACTGTGGCGGCGATCACCTACTTCTACGAACCCTTCCTGGAGGCATTCGACCCCGAACTACGCGACGAGCTTGGTGTCTGGTACACGCCGCCCGAGATCGTTCGTTACCAAGTCCGGCGCGTCCATCACCTCCTCAAGTCCGAACTCAACATCGCGCGCGGACTGGCGGACAACCAGGTCGTCGTGCTCGATCCCTGCTGCGGCACTGGTGCCTATCTGCTCGAGGTCGCGCGCTGCATTGCGGAGGAGCTCCGACTGACAGGCAACCAGACTACGGTGGGGCTCGAACTGAAGCAGGCGCTTACGCGGCGGATCATCGGCTTCGAACTCCTCACAGCGCCCTTCGCCGTCGCCCAGCTCCAACTCTACATCCTGCTAGCAGAACTCGGCGTCCCGCCGGCTGCCGACGAGCGGCTCTCCGTCTTTCTGACGAACGCCCTAACCGGCTGGTCCGACAGCCGCGACGTGAAGATTACGTTTCCGGAGATGAGGGACGAGTTCGACGCGAGCCAAGCGATCAAGCAGGACACTCGCGTCATCGTCGTCATCGGCAATCCGCCCTACGACGCCTTCGCCGGAGTCGCTCAAGCTGAGGAAGCCGACCTGGTCGCCAGCTACAAGGGTGCCACCCTGGTCGACAAGATCGACCGCAAGACAGGCAACGTCGTCCGAGACCGCCTCGGCTTCGTCGAGAAACGCCAACGCGGCAACGGCCGGCTCTACGAAGAGTTCGGCGTCAAGCGACAGCTGCTCAACGACCTCTACGTTCGCTTCTTCCGCCTGGCGGAGGAACGCATCGGCGTCACCGCGGATCGCGGCGTCGTGTCCTTCATCTCGAACGCCAATTGGCTTACTGGACGTTCGCATCCGATCATGCGCCAGTCGCTGCTGACGAGTTTCGACGAGGTTTGGATCGACAACCTTAACGGCGATAAATACAAAACCGGCAAGATCATCCCCAGGGGGCTGGCTGGCGCGGGAACCCGCGACGACAGCGTGTTCACCACCGAGATGGACCCGCGCGGCATCCAGCCCGGCACCGCCATCACCACCTTGGTCAAGCGGGCGACCACAGCAGGCGCTCCGGGAGAGGCGGCGGTCCACTTCCGGGAATACTGGGGCGCGGCCGCCGGCAAACGCGCCGCGCTCCTCGCCAGCCTGCCCGGCGGCGCGCCGCCAGCCGGATCCGGCGAGCCTGGCTATCAGCCGCTCGAGCCACGCCGCGCCAACCGATGGCGGCTCTCAGTCCATAACTTCGAGGGCGGCTACGAAAGCTGGCCCGCGCTCGACGAGCTCTTCCCGCAGAGATTCCAGGGCGTCGAGCACAACCGCGGCCTGACCGGCGGCGTCCTCGACGTCGACAAGTCTGCGCTTGCCAGCAGGATGCGTCGCTATCTCACGGCAAAAAGTTTCACGGTTGCAGCTGCCGTCGCACCCGATCTCGCCATCAAACGATCCGGCTACGCACCCGAGGACACGTGGCAAACGCTTGGCGCGGAGAGCTATTCAGAGGCAAAGATCAAGCCGGCGCTGGTTTTCCCATTCGACCAGCGCTGGCTTTATTATGAAACCCAGGATGATCTCCTCAACCGGGTCCGCTCCGAGTTCGGCGACGTCGTTGGCGAGAACGAGTTCCTGATCACCGTGGCGGAGCCGCGAAAGGTCTCCGAAGTCAGGCCGACGATATCAAGGACGCTCATCACACGTCACGTCCACGAGCGGGGCTCCTACGTGATCCCCCGTGAGGTGGAGGGGGAGGGCCTGTTCGCCGGCCGGCTCGCCAATCTCGCCGAACCCGCATGGAACGCGCTCCGGGACCAATTCGGCCTGATCGGCCGACGCGAGGACCAGCCGGCGAGGACGCTCACGGGCGAACTGTTCAAGGTGATCATCGCGCTCCTACACGCGCCGCGATACCAAGAGGAGCATCGGAGCGCCCTGTCGGCTGACTGGGCGCACCCGCCGATTCCCCGGGACCGCGTCCTCTTTAATGAGTTAGTCGGCGCCGGAAGGGTGGTCTCGACGCTCCTGGATGCAGGCAGCGACGCAGAGGTAGCCATCCGCGAAGCCCTAGGTGAACGAGCGGCGCATATCGGGCTGCTGCGCCGCAGGGACGACGCACAGGTGCGCGACCAGGATCTCATGGTGAGCATAGCCTACTGGGGCGGTGCCCCCGGAGGGTGGCGCCCGCGAGACTTCCGCCCCGACGAAGTCGCACCCGCCGCCTTCGGCGAAAGGACTGGCGACCTTTGGCTGAACGAGGAGACTTGTCTTGCGAACGTCCCCGAAGCCGTCTGGCAGTATCAGTTAGCCGGGTATCCGGTGCTCAAGAAGTGGCTTGGATACCGTCAAGCCGACCGCCGGGAAGGCAATCCCCTCACGCTGACAGAGGTCAATTGGCTCCGCTCCATCGTTCAGCGCATCGCCGCGCTGCTGATCATGAACGCTCAGCTCGACGGCCTATACAGCCGCGCTTCGGAAGACGCATTCACCGCCACCGCTCTCGGAGTGCGAAACACTTGAAGCACATGGTAGGAGAGCGACCCGCATCCGGACATTCGCGCATCCATCCCCGCCTCCCAACTTCAGACGCTCGTGAATCTCTGCAAAATCATGATTCTTGACGCGGCCGCCCGCAGGCGAACGACGCTAGTCTGGAGTGAATCCTACCGTCCCCATTCGGGCGCCCGATACGGGCAACCTAACGGATCGAGATCGGTCAAGCGAAGGGCCGATCTCAATGCCGATCCCCTTTTAGAGTGGACTGCATCCGTAGGCATTGCGGATTTCGGAGTTGAAAAAAATGCCGTGAGACGATGCTTCCATCAATCGGTCAAACATGAACTGCGGCACGTTGTAGTATTCGTAGACTTTACCGGTCTTCGCAAATTCTACTTCTAGCGTTTCAGTGCCGGGATCGTATCCGATAGACGCGAGGTTCGAAGAGCTGACTGCCTGCCGATCCATATCCTAGTCCTCTGTCCAACGTGGGTTCTGCGACCGCCAAGCGGCCGTCAGGGCTGAATAGTCCTCTGCGCCCCGATCCTTGCACCAGCTCTGCGCCACCAGCGGATCCTCGCTGGATGGCCGCTTTCCCTCCTCGGGAAGCGTGATGCGGCATCTGACCGGCAACTTCGCCGCCTCGCCAGTGATCACGGCCTCTCCGGTGCGCAGCACCGGAAGGCTGTCAACGATGCCGCTCAGACTGTCGGGCAGGGCGGCCTGCACCTTGCTTCTATCCGCCGCGTTCGAGAGCCGCAGCGAGAAAAAGGTGCCACACTGCGAAAGGATCGTGTCGTCGATCTCCGACGGCCGCTGGCTGACGATCATCGCTCCGATGCCGAACTTGCGGCCCTCCTTCACGATTCGTTGGACGGCATCCCGGGCGAGGCTTGCATCGTCCCGACCGAGATAGCGGTGCGCCTCCTCCATTACGACCAGCAGGGGTCGCTGCCGACCACCCTCCGGACGCTCGCGGCCCCAGAATAGCGCTTCGTAGATAACGTTCAGGATGCCGCCGATCAGGCGCATCAAAACAGAGCTCGGCACCCCGGAGAGATCGAGAACGGTGATTGGTCGATCATGGCCCAGCCAACTCTCGAGAAGCTGCGGGAGGTCGCTTTCCGGCGCGCCCTCAAGGTTTGGCTCCCACGGCCCCGGCCGGAGCATGAAGTCGAATTGCCGGTCAAGGAGACGTGACCGCAGCTGGTCTAGCTGGCGCCTGATCGACAGCACGTTCGACTTGTTCGCGAATGGAGTCGCGCCGCCGATCCCCGGTAGAGGATAGGTCGGCGGCATGAGAGTCTCCGCATCGCCCGCGGCGGTGCGCGCCGAAGTCTGCTGGGTGTTCTCGTTCCACGTCTTTAGCTCAGGATCTATCAGGGTAAACCACAGCGACTTTAGACTGAACGGTAACGGGCTTTCAGAGGTCAGGGAATTCGGATCGGCGCCGGGATAGGCCCCGTTCGCGACCGTATTGGCTTTCATCTGAAGAATACGGTCTTGGACAGCCGTCAGCGCCTTTTCGTCGGTCTTGCCCAGCAGGAAGGCCAGCAGATCCCCAAGGTCGAGGGCCCAGTAGGGCACGTAGAGTGGAAACTCGCCCTCGAGCGGGTTCACGCGGAAGACGCGCGCCACCTCACCGAGAGCGCGTCCGTATTCGCCGTGGATGTCGATGAGGAGAACTCGGGCGTTCGGGAAACCGGCGCCTTCCCCTTGCCCAACGGACAGCGATCTCAGGAGGCTTGTGACGGTGGTCGACTTGCCCGAGCCAGTCGATCCCAGCACGGCCGAATGGCGTGTGACCAATTTGTCGAGATCCACGCGGACAGGTATGCTCTCCGCGCCCGACAGCCGACCGATCGTGACCTGACCCGCGTCGGCGTTGCCGTAGATCCGTCCCAGATCCCCCTCGACCACGAGATGAACCTGATCGTTGATTGCGGGATATTGGCTAATGCCTCGCTCGAAGGTCGTTTCGATCACCTCGCCGACGAGCTGGACCTTCATCCAGCGCTCGCCCCGCGCCTGAGCATTGACCAGCGTCTCGGGCGTCGCGGTCGCGCCGACGTCTGAGATGATGCCGTAAAGGTCGTGATAGCCCTGGGGGATACGGACGAAGCTTCCGACTTGGCCAACGCGGTAGCTGCGGCCGCCGATGATCGCAATGCCCGAGGCGATACCCTCGTACTGCCGCACGCTGATGGATGACCCAGCCACCGCACCGACGTAACCGAGGAGGGTGGGTGCGTTCGTCACGCGATAAGGGCTTCAACCGGAGGCACGGTGTCGGGATCCGCGGGTAGAGCCGGCGAGACGACGAAGGCTTGCGCGGACCGCGCGGCGGAGAAGAAGCGCGCGAAGTCCTCGATGCGCCCGAGGATGAATTCGTACGGAGAGGCGTCATCCGGGCGCGACCAGTAGGACGAGCGGATCGGCCCCCAATCTTTGCTCGGCAACTGGTCGGGAACCTTCCAGAGTCCTGCAGAGCCGTTGACGATAGCCGCGTCGCGGGCATAGACGCTGAGGTTCGGCAAGCGGCGACCCAATTCGCCGGCACAGCCCTCGTCCTCAAGCCTCTGAAATTGGAACGCGAACACGCTGGCGGACGGATTAGCGGCGAGCCCCTCGTCAATCCTCGCGGATATGTGAGCGTCCGCAAACGAGAAGCCCACTGATATCAGGAGGGTGTCGGGCGTCGCGAGGAAAGCGCGGAGCCGGTCCAACAGAGCCGCATAGGGAGCCTTCTGGGTCTGCTCGTATTTAAGATGCTCCGGGAACACGAGGTGCTTGGCGCTGTCCTTGCCGGATCGAACGACCTCGTCTTTGTCGTTCGAGCACCACCCGAGCGAACCGTGAAGCTTCCAAAGGCGCGTCCAGCGGGCCGGAAGGTCGTTGTTCGACACCGTCACTGGATCGAAGAACGGGTCTCGGCCACCCGTGAAGCCATCGAAGTACGGCGCCCGAACGCGCTCTAGCGCCTCCTCCATCAGCAGATCGTAATTCGTCGTGAAGATTTCGACCGGATGATCGCGGGCGGTACCCACGATCCAAGTTACGATGTCGCTGTAGGCAGACCCGCTCGGCGGCAACGACACCTTGACGATGGTGCCAATCTCCTCGCAGATTCGCTCGCCCAGCTTAGCGTAACCGGGACCGTCCAGATCGTGGATCTTTGCTGGACCGATAATTTTGGCGAGGGCCCTCACGCGCGAGAGGATCGTCTCGATGTCCTCCTTCGGCGCCAACTCCTTCTTCAGTTCGGCGATCTGCTTTCCATACTCGCCGTCCAGAATTCCGAGGACCTGCGTCGTCAGACCGGCGACCGCGGGTATCAGCGGATAACTGCCATCGATCTTGCGCATGCCGGCGGACGCGCCGGCGCCGAGCAGTAGTCCGATCCGCTTCCGACCTCCCGCGATAATCGTGCGGAGCGCGGTCATGTACTGGTCAGGATTGTGTATAGTCTCGTTCGGCATGCCCTCTCCCCGTTGTGGCTATGGCACCTATCCAGCGGTCAGACGAGGAAATCTTGTTGGACCGCTTTTGGCCAATCGTGGTGAAGTGCTCGAAATGCAGCCCGCGACCGTAATCGCGGACAGTCCAGCTGCCGTCGTCAGCCTTGAACACCGCAATGTCCCCGGTCGCGCTGAGCTTCCGCTTGTCGATCGCGTTTACGATTAGCTCGCGGATCGCATGAGTGCTTTCCGAGGCTTCGAATATCTTATTGATGTTGAGATCGAACAGACGTGTTTCCGTCATTTGTCACGCCACCCCGCCGCCGGTTTCCGGCAAAAATCTTCTGAAAGAAAATCGAAAAGTCGCTGCTCGTCTGCCGCCATCTGGAACCGCGGTTCGTATCGCATCGCGTCACGATGGGCGGCGACCTTGCTCGCCCATTTCCCCCTAACATCCTGCTCGATTAAAAGATGGTGATGCCCGTAGGCGCGAAGCAGGAAGCCGAAGCCCTTGAGCAACTCCGGGCGTTGGTGGAACAGGTGGTGCGCCACCTCCACGAGTGTATCGTACCCGAAACCCACGGGCTTTCCCGCCTTTGCTGTCTCGATGACCTTCACCATTCGAATGGGCACGCGCACGTCCGAAGGCGTGCCAAGAAGGTCTGCGCAATAGGCAACCAGATCGTAGTTTAGCTCGGCCCAGCGATGATAATAGTCGAACAGGCCGTATGCCCGGTCTTCGGCCAAAGCCCACGCAAAAATTTCTCCTCGCAATTCCTGCTCCGCCGCTTCCGCAGCGGCGCGCCCCGTCGCCTCTTTTGCTGCCCTTTGTTGCTCCCGCAGTCGGCCAAGCTCCGATATGGCCGCGCTCTCGGTTGCAGCGAAATCGAACGCACAGACGGTCTGGCCATCAACATCGATGAGAAGCTCCTTCCACGGGACCAGACGCACGATCCAGTCGTCGATAATACGCTCGCCCTCGATCCGAGGCTGCCGGTGCCACACGCGTACGACCAGCTGGCTCGCCGCGATCGAAGCGGCGACGGTCACGTCGTCGACGACAAGGATGTTTGAGTTGTTGCCGAACAGGATGTCGTCGGTGGTCATTCGCCGATAACTCGGGTCGAAACTCGGCAAGAGCCAAACGAGCGCCGCTCCTTCCGCCCGGTAAAAGCGCTTCCGACCGAGGACGACATCAAGGAAGGTCGTGCTGAGCTGCACCTCGAATGCCGTTCGAAGCTCGCCGTACCGGGCGGATAGGTCGGGACGACGCAGCCCGGGAAGACCCTCGCTCGCGCGCCAGGTGGCCTCCAACCGCACCTCGGAGAAACCGGGGTCTGCCGCGAGGCTGCGCGCCAGCAGTTCTTTCGTGCGCAAATGTGCGTCGCTCTCCTGTGCGCCGCGATATTTCATCGCGCGCATGTCTGCCTCGGTCAGGCCGCTGTGCGTCACCGCCGGGCAGGAGCCGTCTTCCAAGCGATGCCGCAGGTAAAATTTCTTACACATGCTGCTCGCCAGAAACAGCGTGACCCCGCACATCGGGCAGACGAGACGCGGTCGTCCCCGCCCTGCGGCGTCCTTCAACACGCCTCGCAGCCGAATGGCGGCGTCATAACTAAATGACCGGATCAGGCGCTTGGCGTCGAGCAAGCGTCCGGTGCGCAGGCTGCGCGCTTCCGTTATTGCTGGATCGTCCACCGGGGTGGCCCGTTCGCGCGGATCGACGGTGACGTTGCCGCCCATAGCGCGATCAATAGCGTTCGAGGCGAGCGCCGGGACGATCAAGCCCCCAGCGCCGATCAATGTAAAATTCAAGCGACCGCCGCGTCTCAAAGCGGATGCCGTCGCCCTCGAAACCATATTCGAGCCTGACCGCGCGCTTTTGCTCCGCGGTCAGGTCCGCTCGGGGCCGCAGCCGAACCTCTATCATCGTGTCCCAGTCTTCGTCAGGCGGCAGCGGCTCCTCGACCGGGCGCATGGCGAAGCTACTGCCGCTCGATACCCGAACGGGTAGGAAGTCGCGCCACTCGCTGCGATCCGGACTCCAAGCTCGGACATGC
This sequence comes from Sphingomonas sp. Leaf37, assembly GCF_920939475.1. Classification (NCBI taxonomy): domain Bacteria; kingdom Pseudomonadati; phylum Pseudomonadota; class Alphaproteobacteria; order Sphingomonadales; family Sphingomonadaceae; genus Sphingomonas; species Sphingomonas sp. Leaf37. Next base: position 225,477 of record NZ_CAKLAX010000001.1, read on the forward strand.
AATCGCTCGCCGTCGCTCGCGATATGCGCGGGCGCGATCCACTGGCGATCACGGCGGCCAGACGACATAGAAACATAGTCGATCTCGACAAAACAGCGCCGTTCGATCGCCTGATTGAGTTCGCGCATCACTGGCGCCGGACATTGCCGGGTTGGACCGAGCAGCCGCGCAAAATCCTTGTGAGCCTGCGCGTAGATCGCCTCGAGCGAAGGGAACTCTCCAACATCTCCTAGCCCAAGGTGCGCCCGGTCCGCGACATAGGTCTTGCGGACGGCGTCATAGGCTGGCGCCGGCGCGCGCACGCGCGCCATGTAAATTCGAAAGTCGACCGCAGCCTGTGCATTCGAGATACCAAACCGCTCGATCAGATCGCGCCTGTTCGCCTGACCAAGCCAGGTCAGACGTTGGTCCAGATAATGTAGCCGCGCACGCTGTGCGGGCTTGAGCTCGCCGTCGATCATGACGCGATCGTAGTTGACTCTCCGATCATAATCCATCTAGTTTCTACACGCATAGAAAATAGATGGAACCAGGGCATGCGAATTTTGCACACGGGCGACTGGCACCTTGGTCGCCAGTTCTTCCAGCTACCGCTCGACGAGGATCATGACGTGATTCTCGCGCAGATCGATTCCGCCATCCTCGAACACTCCCCCGACGTGCTCATTATTGCGGGCGACATCTTCGATCGCGCCGGGCCGCCGCAGACTGCTCTCGCGCGGCTGCGCGACTTCTTGGTGCGAGCAACCGCAAACCCGGGGCTCGCCATTGTCATCATCGCGGGCAATCACGACGCAGCCGCTCAGATTGGCATGCTTGGCGTGCTCGCGCCGATTGAAAAGGCGCTGATCCGCGGTCCGCTCGACGCCGACGATCTGCCTATGATCCTCGAGGACGAGCATGGACCGGTTGCAATCTCAGCCCTTCCCTTTTCCTATGAGTTCGCCGCGCGGGCCTGCTTTGACGCAGAAGATATCAGCTGCCCAGCCGACGTTATCGCTGCCCAGGTCAACGCCGCACGTGACCGTGTCCCGGCTGGCGCTCGCTGGATCGTGGTCGCCCACAGCTTCGTCGAAGGGGCCGCCTCCACGGACAGCGAGCGGTCGCTGTCACGTACCGTCGGCGGGATTGAGACGGTCAGCGCGGAGATTTTTGAGGGCGCCCACTATGTCGCGCTTGGTCACCTCCATCGGGCACAATCGGTCGGAGCTTCGCACATTCGGTATTCGGGTTCACCGCTCGCCTTCGGCTTCGACGAGGAAGGTCAGGAAAAATCGCTGACACTCATCGACATGGCAGCCGATGGCTCCGTCGTGACGACGGCCATACCACTGACGCCCCGTCGGCAGGCCCGGACGATCCGGGGGACGCTCAAGGAGCTGGTTGCAGCGCCCGTCGGCTCGGATGATTTCATCCGCGTGGTCCTCACCGATGGGACGCCCCAGATCGATCCGATGAAGCGCATACGTGTGCTCTACCCTAATGCGGTGCAGCTCAGTTACGAGCGCGCCGAACGCACGCTGGAGGAGAAGCTAGGTGAAGGGCGCGCCGCCATCGACGATCCCGAGACCCTCGTATCCGATTTCATAGAATTCGTTCGCGGGGAGGCCCCGGGCGAGTTCGATACTCAGCTGGTGAACACGCTGATCCACGACGCGCGGCAGGAGATCGAGGCGTGAAGCCGCTCAAGCTCTTCATAACCGCCTTCGGGCCCTATGCCGCGACCGAGGTTGTCGACTTCCGGCGCGCGGTCGATGCAGGCCTGTTCGGGATCTACGGTCCGACCGGTTCGGGCAAAACCTCGATCTTCAGCGCGATGGCGTTCGCGCTGTTTGGCGAAGGCGCGAGACACGAGCAGCCGACGACCAGCATGCGGTCAGGCCATGCCGCCGCACAGACTCTCACAGAGGTGGCTTTCCTTTTCGAGCTCGGCGGCAAGCGTTATTTCGTGCGCCGGCAGCCCGAGCAGAAGCGACCGAGATTGCGTGGCGAGGGTGAGACCGACCATGTCCACACCGCCTATCTGTTCGACGCTACCGATATCGAGGTCGATGACGTCACTGTCGATAACTGTGGAACGGTGTTGGCCGAAAAACGCGTTGGCGTCGTCAACGAGCGCATCCGCGAAGTGCTTGGCTACGACATCGAGCAGTTTCGTCAAATCGTCCTTCTCCCTCAAGGGCACTTCGAGCGCTTCCTCGCTTCGGACAGCAAGGCGCGCCTCGAAATCCTCCGCGGCCTGTTCGACGTCTCGCTTTATGAACGCATGACGGAAAGCCTGAAGGCGAAAGCCGCGGATGCCCGCACGACCTACCAGCAAGGCATGCTGCTGCACGTTCAGCAACTGACCAACGCCGGTTTCGCCAGCACCGATGATCTGACCAGCGCGATCGGTGCAGCGGAAGGACGGTGCGTCGAACTCGATGCCGGCGCCGCTACAGCCGACGCGACCCGTGCTGCCGCCGTCACCACGCTCGCCAATGGTGAGACCTTGCAGAAATGTTTCGATGAAGCCGGTGCTGCGGCGATAGCGCTCACGGCCCTTCAAGGGCGCGAGACCGAAATGGATGCCCTTCGCGAGCGCCATAAGGTGGCCGGATGCGCGGCCCAGCTGGTCGACCGTGATGATGTCCTTACGCGCGCCGTCACCGCCCTAGTCTTGGCCAAGGACGCGGAGACGATCGCTGCAAGGCGCGTGACCGAGACGTTGGAGGCAGAAGCGACAGCGATGCGGTCGCTGGAACATCTGAAAACCAAGGTTGGCGAGATTGACACCTTGAAGCGACAGATTTCCGATCTCGATCGCTATGCCACGGTCCTCACCGATGCCGCCGATTTGAAGGCGCAGGCCGAGAAAACCGAGGGGCTGCTCGTAACCGCACGGGCCGCAACCGCGACGGCCCGGAAACAGGCCGAAGGCGCAACGCAAACGCTCGTCACCCACCGCGCGAATGTCGACCGGGCGCATGCCACCCAGAGTGAACGCCTGCGCCTGACCGCCGAACGCGACCGCATTCAGCGGCTAGCGCGCCACGCACGCGAGGTGGAGCGGGCTCGGACGGCGCTGGAGACCGCAGAAGGGCTACTGACGAAAGCGCAGTGTACCGTGGCGGACGCACGATTGCGTCGTAGCGGCCTTGAGACTGCCGTCCGTGATCGGCAGGCAGAATTTATCGCCGGCCAGGCAAGACTGCTTGCCGAAAGCCTTGAGAGCGGCAGCCCCTGCGCCGTCTGTGGCAGTGTGGAGCATCCCCAGCCGGCCCATGGTGGCGAGCCCGCCGCCGGATTGGAGGCCGCGTGGCGCGAGGCACAGGTCGCGTTCGACAGCGCCGCGACAGACGCACAGACGGCGGAGTCCGCCTTCAGCGCTGCGGCCAGCGTCCGGGACGAACGAAGGACTGCCCTGGAGGCGCTGGACGCGCCGGAGGGCAGCGCCGCGGATCTCGAGGGCGAGACGCTGCGGTTGGGTAAGGCGATCGAGGCGCTGGGCGCCGTCGTCGATGTAACGTCCCTCGTTGGACAGACCGTGAAGCTTGAAGGGAATGTGACCACGGCGGACGCCGAACGCTCGTCCAAGGCCGAGGTAGAGCGGTCGGCCGGGACTGCGGCCGCGCTCGCGCGGCAGTCGTACAATGACCATATCGCCGCGGTTCCTGAATCGCTACACGCCGCCGCCGCGATTACGGTTCGGCGACGCTCCGTCAGCACGCAGATCGACGAGCGTGAGCTGGAAATCCAGACGGCGCAGGACGCCTGTACGCAGACCAGCACCGATCGCGCCGCTGCCGAGAGCGATCGAACGGGTGCGGCAAAGCGGATCACCGAATGCGACCAAGACCTCACGAATGCGCGTTCCGCCTATGTGACGCGGCGAGACGAGCTCGGGCTGACCGATGAGCAATATCGCACAGCGAAAGCCGACATTGCGAACATCGCGACCTTGTTCGAACAACTCGACACATTCCGCGAAAACTTGACGCGTGCGCAAAGTCGGGTCGACGATACCAGCGCGGCGATCGCGGGACGTGAGCAGCCGAATCTCGAGCTCTTCCGCGCTGACCGGGACGCTGCGCAGGCAGCCGCCGCGACCGCTACCCGCGCTGCCGCCGACGCGCGGGCTGGTTGGAATCAACTGAACCGATTGCTCGAAAGCCTGCGCGAGCAGATGGAGCGCCTCGCGCTATTGAACGAACAATCCGGCCCATTGCGCGACTTGGCTGATGCGTTCGAAGGCCGCAACGCGATGAATATTACCTTGGAAACTTATGCCGTCGGCGCGATGTTCGATCAGGTACTGGAAGCCGCCAATCTTCGCTTCGGCCCGATGAGCCAAGGCCGATATCGCTTGGAGCGCGACGTGCAAACGGTAGGTGGCCGCGGGAAGCGTGGTCTCGATATACGCGTCCATGACATTCAGACCGGGCGAGCGCGCGAAGTCACGACCCTGTCTGGCGGCGAGACCTTCATCGCCGCTTTGGCCCTAGCGCTTGGCCTTTCCGATATCGTCGAGATGACCCACGGTGCCATCCGTCTCGACACGATTTTTATCGACGAAGGCTTTGGCAGCCTCGACAGCGACAGTGACGGCGGGACGCTGGATCAGGTCCTGCAGGTTCTGCAGGACATCGTTGGCCAGCGCAGGGCGGTCGGTTTAATCTCGCACGTTCCGCTCGTGCAACAGGCGGTGCCAAATGGATTCGCGGTAATCAAGACACCGAGCGGCAGCCGGATCGAAGAGAGGATAGTCTAGGGGCCGACAAAACAGACACCCTTGTTGATCTCAAATTGTGAACCAGCTTCAGCTTACGCGGTCCAGACACCCCAAAGCTGCCGGACGGTAATCCACCACGAATGCAGACGGTCTGCATTCACGAACCCAAGCCTGAAAGCGACCGGTTTACCCCACAGATGCTGCTTTCGGGAGTCCGGCGATCGTTCACGCCGTTCATGTTTAAAACGTGTAGAGGTGGCCCGCCGTTAGCGCGACCGCGGGAGGACAGATCTCGATCCGCTGACTACCGTGACTTTTCTACCGCCAGGTCGCTGCGCAATAACGCCCGCCCTGCCTCGTGCCGCGTCATCCCCATGGTGCGTGCCGCCATCCACTCGGGCACATGCCAGCTGGCGGGCAATGACCGGGCGATGGTGCCCGGCAGCACCGACCACAGCAGGATGCCGGCGATCACGCCGCCAGCGGCAGAACACAGCTTGTCCCGCCACTGCCGGTCGGCGGCCTGACCACGCTCGACGATGGTATCGATCTTGCCGATCGAACGCGAAAGCACGTCGCGGGTCTCATTCAGCAGCCGGGCATCTTCGGCCCGGACGAGGACGCTTGCCTCGATCATGCGCTTTGCGATGCCATCCCGGGTCAGTGTGATCGCCGGTGCCTGCCGGATCGCCTCGGTCTGGGCGATGGTGATCTCGATCTGCTTGCCGAGCTTCGCGAGCGTCGGGCTGTAATCCGGGATCCGCTCGCGGGCTGCGGTCAGCCCCTCGACCGCCCTGCGGGTAAGGCTGACCTCGCCGCGCAGCGCCTCGAAGGCCTGGGCAAGATCGGTGGCGGGGCTACTGCTGTCGGTGTTCGTGTCCATGAATGTGAGGGCTACAACCCGATCCCGCGGGAACGCGAGAGGTCGAGACTGCGCTGGAGGCTCTGGGACAGCGATTGCCCCTGCGCGACCGTAATCCCGAGCTCTTTCGACCGGTTGCGGAGCAGCGACTCGACCTGCGGGTCGCGCTCGAGCGACTTTGCCATCGTCGACAGCCGCTCGCCGGTCTGCCACGCGGCATCGCTGTCAGCGGTTTGCCGGAGCATCCGGTAGCGGCGGATCCCGGCCTGCCAGTCGTCGATGAAGCGGTCGGCCTTGCGGTCTAGCCCGGCCCGGAGTTCCGCCTCGAGCTGCATTGCCCGGATGGCGGCGGCCGGACGGCCAGCAACCGCCTCGTCGAGCACGCTGCGGTCGCGGGTAAAGGCGCTGACCAGATCGCGCGCGCCCTCGGGCCGGATCGCGTCGAGCGCCTGCCGTGCCTCGCGGTGGGCGATGTTCTGGTGCGGGAGCACATCGAGCCCGGCGCGGCGCATCTTCGAGACGTCGGCGGCGGCGCGTGCGAAGCGCTCGACCGCCCTGTCGAGCGGCGAGGCGGCAGGCGACGCGATGGCTGGCGCGACATCGAGCTTGATGCCGGCGAACAGATCGCGCTTCGGCGCGGGCGGCCGTGTGCTGGCCGGGATATCCGGAGCGCGTGGTGTGATCGACGGTGCACGTTCCGGTGCAAGCGCCCGCGTATAATCCGAGGCCATGTCCTTGCCCCGCTCGCGCGCCAGCGTGCGGACCAGCCGCCCCTGATCGGCAAAGTCGTCCTGCCCGTAGTGGAGATCGACATGGTCGCGGTGTCGGGACAGCGCGACATAGGTCGCGTGCCGGTCGAGGCCGGATGTGGCGAGCACATGCGTGCGATCCACCGTCATGCCCTGCGCCTTGTGGATGGTGGCGGCATAGCCGTGGTCGATGTCGGCATAGTCCTTCAGGTCGAAGGCAACGTTGCGACCGTCGTCGAGCATCACACTCATCCGGGTCGCGCCGGCAAAGGTGACGGTGCCGAGCGAGCCGTTCTTCACGCCAAGGCTGCGCTCGTTCTTCAGGAACATGACGCGGTCGCCGTCGGCGAAGTCACGCTGGCCACGGGTGGTGGCGATACTGACGTCCTCGCCGAATTCACCAGCGTCGCGCAGCCGCCGCCGCGCCAGATCGTTGAGCGCCGCAACCTCATCACGTGTGTGGGTCAGGATAATGCGGGTTGCCTGTGGCGATGCCTGCCGGTCACGGTCCCAGCGGTCGACCAGCGCCTCGCGCGCGTCCCCGCGCGTCGCTGCGGCATGGACGTGTCCGGTATCGGCATAGGCGGCGATCGCCTCACCGGTGCGCTCCCTCGCCAGCGCTCGTGTTGCCTGCCGCTGCCAGTCCTCGCGCTGACGGCGAATGTCCGTGATCTCGACGCTGCCGTGGCGCTCTGCCGTTGCGCGGAACGCCGCGCCCGCCTCGATCGCCTGCAGCTGTTCGGCGTCACCCACCAGCACCACCTTGGCGCCGCGGCGCTGCGCTTCACTGAGCACGCGCTCCATCTGCCGTGTACCGATCATCCCGGCCTCGTCGATGACGAGGAGGTGGTTCGCGTTCAGCAACTCGCGCCCCTGTCCCCAGTGATGCTCGAGGCTCGCGATCGTGCGTGACGCAATACCTGAACCGCTCTCCAGATTCTCCGCCGCGATGCCCGACAGGGCAAGGCCCTGCACCTGATAGCCGGCGCCCTCCCATGCCTCACGGGCAACGCCCAGCATCGCCGACTTGCCGGTGCCGGCATAGCCGATGACGGTGCCGAGATCTCTGGCGTCAGTGACGTGCTCGAACGCGCCGCGCTGCTCGGGCGACAGGATCATTCCGCGCGCTGCCGCACGGGCGAGGGCGATGTCGCGATAGCGCTGCCCGACATCGTGCCCGCGGCCGGCGTCGAGCCGTGTCGTCGCCTGATCGAGCCGCTGCTCGGTCTCGATCATGCTGCGGCTGGTGAAACGCGGCTCGCCGCGTCCATCGTTGCCCAGTGCCACCAGCTCGGGTGATGCGCGCACCGCCGCCATCACCGCGTCGAACTGCTCCTTGCCGTCGCTGTGGCGGTGGACGAACATCGCAAGGTCACGGGTGGTGAAGGTCGCCTGTCCGTGGGTGATCGCATCGAGCGCCAGTGCCGGGTTCGCCAGCAGCTTCTCGCCGTTCGATCTGGCGATGGCGTGATGCTCGTCGAGCCGTTCGGACGACAGCCCCTGTTCCGCCATCCGTGATGCGGCGGGACCGATCTTGTGCTGGGGTTCAAGGTCGATCCCCTGTGCTGCCAGCGTGCGGTGATCGACCCGCGCATCGATATCCAGTTCGGCCAGCCGCTGGTTGACATGGTTCGCCCATGCCTCGCGCCAGTGTTCCAGCTGCGAGGTCGCGTTCCAGTCGCGGACCTTGGGGCCGAAGCCGTCCTCCTTCACCTCGCGCATCGTCAGCATGACATGCGCGTGCGGCTTGGGTTCGCCATCGGCGCCGATGTCGCAGTGGACGTTGAGGTCGGCGATCATGCCGCGGTCGACGAACTCGCGCGCCACGAAGTCGCGGGCGAGGGCAATACCATCTTCGGGGGATAGCTCACGCGGGATGGCGAACTCGATCTCGCGGGCGAGCTGCGCGTCTTTCCGCACTTCCACCGCCTCGACCGCATTCCACAGCGCCTCGCGGTCGCCGAACCGCTCGGGCGCGCCCTCGGGCAGCATCACTTCGGAATGGATGATGCCGGCCTTGTTCGAGAAGTCGTGGTGGCGATCGAGCCGCTGGTCATGCAGCCGCGACGCCGAGCGATACGCGGCGGACGCCAGCGCCGACGAACCGGCGGCCCGCGAGATCACTTTGGCCGAGAAGTGGTAGATCGCCATGACGGCAGACCATCTACACTTCCAGGCGCACGTCGGCACGACGTATAAGCGCGCCCTCACCAGATTTCATCAGTCTCGGGACGCCGTCGTCCCACTGCATATCACGGCATGGCCGCTGATCGAAGCTTCCGATAACTGGCGCGTCCTCGATAACGATTGAGGACCATCACAATGCGCAAACCCCGGGACTATGATTCGGAGCTGAAGGCGCTTGAGGACCGCGCACGACAGCTGAAGGACCGCCGCATTCGCCAGCTCGGGGAGCTGGTCATCGCCACGGGTGCGGATGGGCTAACGTCGGAGCAGCTGGCCGGTGCGCTGCTGGCGGCGATGAACACGACCGACGACGCCACGAAGGAGGCGTGGACGCGGGCAGGCGCTGCCTTCTTTCAGCGCGGTGCCGCAACCGGACGCAAGGCAACTCGCGACAACGGCAAGGGCACTGCGACGGACGCGGATCGCACGCAACCGGATGCTGCTGAAGCGGGCGCGCAGTGATCGGCGGGACTGAGTCGTGAAGCGGCGCGAACGTACACGTCAGCTGATCGAACTGGGCGGGCTGGTTGCCAAGGCGGGGCTGATCGAGCTGACCGGCGACGATCGTGCAGCGCTATACGGTATGATGCTCGAGATCACGGCGCGACTGCGTGGCGACGATGGCGAACAGACGTTGCTGCTATGGCGTCGGCGTGGCCAACGGGCGTTTGCCGATGATGCGGAGAAGCAGGAACGCTGACGCCGATCTGACAGATCAGGCGGCGGCCTTGCTCTCCAGTTCGGCGATGCGTTCGGCGCAGATCGCATGCACCACGCGGCCGAGCTCCTCGACCTGCGCGCCAAGCCACGTCAGCTCCTCTTCCGTGATGCGGTAGTGCTTCGAGTAGCGGGCCTTCACATAGGCTTCCTTCAGCTTCTCGAACCGGGCGCGTTCCACGCGCGTGTCGCCCGGCCAGACGTACACCAGCCGCCGGTCCAGACGCTCCGCTTGCGTGCGCAGGAACGCCAGATTGTGGACGTGCGGGGTGTAGAATGTCGTGACCAACAGGACGCAGTGATAGAGGCGTTCTGTAGCTTGGTGCAGATTGAAAGCGGCCTCCCTCAGCCCGCTTTCACCGATCAGGAAATCGGACGCCTTCTTGAACTTCGCGGCACTTGGAAACCACTCCTCGAAGTACTCATTCGCCATGACGAGCGCCTGTGCAGGCGTCTTCGGCTGCGGCTTGTGCAGCTCAGTGTCTTCACTCTCGTAGAGCGCGATCCCGTCAGCGCGCACGTCCATGAAGAAGTAGCGGCCATGCGCGAGGCCATCGTTCACTTCCTGCAGCGTGTGAACGATGAAGTTGACCGGCGTGCGCAGCGTCTTCGTCACCGCCAGCTCGCGGTTCAGCCGCTCCTCCAGCTTTAGCCAGAACTCGACACGATCGGTCAGCCGCTTGTCGTTGACGATGATCAGCAGATCGTAATCCGACTGGTAGCCCTTGGCGGTGTGCGGCTCGTCGACCCAGCCGCCGCGCGCATAGCTGCCGTACAGGATGACCTTCTGGATGCGGCCCTTGCGCTTCCACTCATGCTTCGACAGCGCCAACGCGTCGCCGAACTCCTCGAAGATGATCTGCACCACTCGCTCCAGCTCGCGCTGTTTGACAGGGGGCAGGTGATCGAGATCGCGGCGCATGGGCTATGATCCTATCCGGCGTCCGGCACAAAGCCCAGATGTTCCGCTCGTGCGTTCGCCGTCGCCCATGCGCGGAGTTTCGATAATTGATGCGGCATCATCGCGCGCCGCGAAATTTATTTGATCGCAGTCCGGGTGGTGAACGGAAATCCCCGCGCACATCAGCGCGGTCCCGGCGCCTGTGATGCATTTCTGCCGCTCTTGCTGCATGGTCACGAGGCTCTTCAACATGCCGCGACATTCATCAACGTCGCGAGTTTTGCCATGAACAATCCGGTACAAGCCGACCGCATCCTTCGCCTCCGGAGCGTGCTTGATCGCACCGGCCTGACGCGCTCGACCCTCTACCGGAAGATCGCGGAGGGCAGCTTCCCGCGACAGGTCGCGATCTCCCGCCGCTGCGTCGACTGGCGGGCGTCCGATCTGGACGCGTGGCTGCGCAACCCGATGTTCTTTCATGTCGACGATCGGTGACGGGCCGGCCACGCATTGTCGGTCACGCACAGGCGGCCACCGGTGCACTGGCGCGCAGGCTGTCGAGATAGTCACTCCACCACTGATGCATGGCGACCCGCTCTTCCCAGTAAAAGCCGCGATTGTAGGTCCCACGGACCGCATCCTTGTCGGCATGGGCGAGAGAACGCTCGATCGCGTCGGGGCTCCACTTCCCGCTTTCGTTGAGCAGGGTTGAGGCGGTCGTGCGCAGCCCGTGGGCGGTGACCTCGCCGACCGCGTACCCCATCCGGCGGAACGCCTGGTTGATCGTGTTCTCGCTCAGCGACCGGCGCGACGTGTGGAACGCCGGCAGCACGAAGCCGTCCGGACCCGTAAGAGCCTTCAGTTCGACGAGGTAAGCGACGACCTGCCGCGACAATGGCACGGCATGGGGGCGCCGCATCTTCATCCGTTCGGCAGGAAACTTCCAGACCGCGTTCTCCAGATCGAACTCGGGCCATTTCGCCTGCCGCAGCTCGCCGGGGCGGGTCATGACATGAGGCAGGAGTTGCATGGCAAGGCGCGTGACGAGATGGCCGGCATAGTCGTCGATCGAACGGAGCAGCCCGCCCACGGCAAGGGGATCGAGGATCGCGCTGTGGTGCTTCGTCTTCGGTGTGATGATCGCGCCGCGGAGGACGGCGGTGGGATCTGCCTCGGCGCGGCCGGTCGCGACCGCGTAGCGGAAGACGCGGCCCGCGAAGGAACGGCAGCGCCGCGCGGTCTCGTGCTTGCCCTTCGCCTCGATGCGCTTCAGCGCGGCCAGAACCTCGACCGGCTTCAGGTCCGCGATCGGGCTGGCCGCGATCGGGGCCAGTTGCTCCAGAAGCCAGTTGGCCTTGCTCGTGGTGGCGTCGGCCCGCCCCTCGATCACCATTTTGTCGATATATTCCTTTGCGATGTCACCGAAGGTGTTCGCCGCGTTGAATATGGCGACGAGTTTGGCACGCTTGCGTTCCGCACCGGGGTCGACGCCGTCGCGCAGCTTCTCCCTGGCTTCGTCGCGTTTCCGTCGGGCGTCTGCGAGCCCCACTTCCGGATACCGACCCAGCGCAATCCGCTTGTCCTTGCCGAGATGCGCGAACTTGAAGCGCCACAGCTTCGATCCGTTCGGATGGACCTCCAGATAGAGGCCCCGCTCATCGGTGCGCTTGTAGACGCGGGCCTCGGGTTTGAGGGCGCGGATTTCCAGATCTCTCAGCGGCATGACCCTTGCTCCAGACATACGGTCCGGTCGTGGTCGAAAGCCTCCCGTCACCCCCGTCGTGATGGCCCGCGGGCCATCAGATTTTCCCGGGCCATCATGGCCCATGTCATGGCCCGTCTTGGGCCGGGATCGACTGAAATCTACCAGGACGTCCTCGACCAGAACCAAGGCAAGAATGGCGGTTTTCCGCCATTTTGTCGATGGTTCTCGGATGTCGTGGAACAGGAAAATGGTGCCCAGAAGAGGACTCGAACCTCCACGACCTTGCGATCGCCAGCACCTGAAGCTGGTGCGTCTACCAATTCCGCCATCTGGGCACGGGGTAGGGGGCGGCCTTTAGGGGTGGGTCGGCGCGCTTGTCAACACGGGTTTCGCGGGGCAAGGGCGGTTTGTCAGGAAAGCGACGAAAAAAGGCCCGTGCGATGAACGACAAGCTGGTGACGATCTTTGGCGGTGGCGGCTTCGTCGGCCGCTATGTGGTGCAGGCGCTGCTGCGCGGCGGAGCGCGGGTGCGCGTCGCCGAGCGCGATCCGCGCCACGCCTGGTTCCTCAAGCCGCTCGGCGGGCTGGGGCAGACGCAATTCGTCGCCGCCGACGTGACGCTGCCGGAAACGGTCCGTCGCGCGGTCGCGGGCGCCGATGCGGTCATCAACATGGTCGGCGTGCTCGCCGGCGACTTCGAGCGTATCCACGTCGCCGGTGCGCGCAATGTTGCAGAGGCTGCGGCGGCCGCCGGTGTCGAGACACTCGTCCATATGTCGGCGATCGGTGCCGACGGCGCTGCACCGTCGGCCTATGGCAGCAGCAAGGGACGCGGCGAGGAGGCTGTGCGCGCCGCTTTCCCGAACGCTGCGATCATCCGTCCCTCGATCGTGTTCGGCCGCGAGGACCAGTTCATCAACCGCTTCGCCGCCATGATCGGCAAGGCGCCGGTGGTGCCGGTGCTGCGCGCGCCGGTGAAGTTCCAGCCGGTGTTCGCCGGCGACGTCGGCGAGGCGATGGCGCAGGCGACCGATACGCGTTTTGCCGGGCAGACGTTCGAGCTCGGCGGCCCCGACGTGATGAGCATGGGCGAGATCATCCGCTGGATCGCCAGGACGATCGGCAAGTCGCCTTCCATCGTCGAACTGCCCGATGCGGCGGGATCGCTGCTTGCCAGCATGCCGTTCGCGCCGATCAGCAAGGACCAGTGGCTGATGCTGCAGCGCGACAACGTCGTCGCGCCGGGTGCGGCCGGACTGAAGGCCCTCGGCGTCGAGGCGACGCCGCTCGAATCGGTCGCGCCGGAATGGCTCGTCCGCTTCCGCCGCACCGGCCGCTTCGGTCGCCGTGCCGAAACGCTTGCCGCCTAACTACAGGAACTTCCATGGACCTCCTCACCGTCATCCTCCTCGGCATCGTCGAGGGGGTCACCGAGTTCCTGCCCGTTTCGTCGACCGGGCACCTCATCCTCGCCGGTACGTTGCTCGGCGTGCAGGATCAGGCGACCGCGACGTTCGACATCGTCATCCAGCTGGGCGCGATCCTTGCGGTCGTGGTGCTCTACTGGCGCCGCTTCCGGGAGGTCGCGGTCGGCCTGTTCGCCGGACGGCCCAAATCCTGGGCCTTCGTTCGCAACATTGCGCTGGGCTTCCTGCCGGCTGCCGTGATCGGCCTCGTCGTCTACAAGGCGGTGAAGGCTTTGCTCGAAAGCCCGACCGTGGTCGCGGTCGCGCTGATAGTCGGCGGCATCGCTATCCTCGTCATCGAGCGCATGGTGAAGCAGCCGCGCTACGACACGGTGGAGTCGATGCCGTGGCGGACCGCGCTCGGTGTCGGCTTCGTCCAGTGCGTGTCGATGATCCCGGGCGTCAGCCGGTCGGGCGCGACGATCATGGGTGCGCTCAGCCTCGGCGTGGATCGGCGCGCGGCGGCCGAGTTCTCGTTCTTCCTCGCGATCCCGACGATGCTCGCGGCGTCCGGCTACGACCTGCTCAAATCGGGTGCGGCGCTGGGGCAGGGCGAGTGGCTGAGCATCGCTATTGGCTTCGTCGTGTCGTTCGTGGTCGCGCTGGTCGTGATCCGCTGGTTCGTCGGCATCGTCAGCCGGCACGGTTTCGCGCCCTTTGCCTGGTACCGGATCATCGTCGGCGCGGTAGCGCTGGTCGCACTCCAATTGCGATAGGTCCGGAACAATGCGTACTTTGAGGCTATAACTGGTTGTTGCGATAGGATCGCAAAGAAAACCGGCCAAACAATGGTAACACTGCTGACCTATAGGTCATTTTGTGCGTGACATGGGTGCTCCTGCTTCGTAGCGGCGATGGCAGGAGGCCCCATGGCGCACGATTCGATGCTACAGTTCGTTGGACGACCGCAAGCCTATCCGGCCAAGCGTGAAGCGGATATCCGTTCGGAGGACTTTGCCGAGATCGCCGCGCGCTACGCGCCGCCGACGGCGGAGGATCAGGCGGGGCGCTGTTCGCAATGCGGCGTTCCCTATTGTTCGGTCCATTGCCCGCTGCACAATCACATTCCCGACTGGCTGCGCCTGACTGCCGAGGGGCGGCTGCGCGAGGCGTACGAACTCAGCAACGCGACGTCGACCATGCCCGAGATCTGCGGTCGCATCTGCCCGCAGGATCGGTTGTGCGAGGGCAATTGCGTCATCGAATTCACCGGCCACGGCGCGGTGACGATCGGGTCGGTCGAAAAATTCATCACCGATACGGCGTGGGAAGAGGGCTGGGTCGAACCGCTCGTCCCCGGGCCGTCGCGTGGGCAGTCGGTGGCGGTGATCGGGGCGGGGCCGGCTGGCCTTACCACGGCGGAATATCTGCGCGGGCACGGCTATGACGTGCACGTCTACGATCGCCACGATCGCGCCGGCGGGCTGCTGACCTATGGCATCCCCGGCTTCAAGCTGGAAAAGCCGGTGGTCATGCGCCGGGTCGAGCGGCTGAAGGCGGGCGGCATCGTCTTCCACGAAGGGTTCAGCGTCGGCGAACAGGCGAGCCTGGATGAACTGCGAGCACGTCACGATGCGGTGCTGATCGCGACCGGGGTCTACAAGGCGCGTGCCCTCGACGTTGCCGGCGGTGACGACGATCGCGTCGTCGCGGCCCTCGATTTCCTGATCGCGTCGAACCGCAAGGGGTTCGGCGATGCGGTGCCGGCATTCGACGGCGGCGCGCTCAATGCCGAGGGCAAGCATGTCGTCGTGATCGGCGGCGGCGACACCGCGATGGATTGCGTCCGCACCGCGATCCGGCAGGGCGCGGCATCGGTGAAGTGCCTGTATCGTCGCGACCGGACCAATATGCCGGGCAGCCAGCGCGAAGTGACCAATGCCGAGGAGGAGGGCGCCGAATTCGTCTGGCTCTCCGCCCCCGCCGCCTTCGACAGCGACGGCACCGTCCGCGCGCGCAAGATGCGGCTCGGCGCCCCCGACGCCAGCGGCCGCCGCGCGCCGGAGCCGGACCCGAGCGGCGACTTCACGTTGCAGGCGGATCTGGTGGTAAAGGCGCTGGGCTTCGATGCCGAGGATCTGCCGGCGCTGTTCGGTGCGCCCGAACTGGGCGTCAGCCGCTGGGGTACGGTGCTGGTCGACGGCAAGACGCTGATGACGAGCCTCGACGGCGTCTTCGCGGCGGGCGACATCGTCCGCGGTGCGTCGCTGGTCGTCTGGGCGATCCGCGACGGCCGTGACGTCGCCGCGACGATGCACAAATGGCTGAAGGCGAAGGCCAAGGCCGGGAAGGTGGCGGCGTGATCCGGGCCATCGTCTTGGCGGCGTTGATCCTTTCTCCGGCGCCTGCCGTTGCGCAGGCCGCTGCCGCGCAACAGCAGCCCGGTACGATCAAGACCGCGCGTGCGATCGTGGCGCGGATGCAGATGGAGCGGACGCTCGACCCCATGTTCCAGCAGCTCATGCCGCTGATGGTCGCCAATGTTCAGAACGCGATGCAGAATGCCACCGATGCGCCCGCGCCGCTGAAGGCGCGTTTGGCTACGGAATCGGGCCGCCAGCAAATCGGGGCGATAATCTCCGAAGAGTTCACGGCCGCGTTCCGTCAGCGTTATCCCGATATCGGCGATGCCGCGGCGGAGGAATATCGCAAGGCTTTCAGTGAGCCTGAGTTGCTGGCGATCCTCGGCTTCTACAATTCCCCCGTGGGAGCGAAACTGCTGACGCTCCAGCCGCAGCTGCAGAAGACGCTGTCGGAGCAGGGGCGGGCGATTGGTCGCGAGGCCGGCATCGCCGCCGTTCCAAAGATCCAGGCGCGCCTGACCGCGCTCGACGCCCCTTCGGCCAAGTAGGACCAGACCGATGACCGATGCCCGGACCACCGATCCCGTGACGAACGACCCGATGACGACCGACCAGCGCGCCTATCTGGCCGAACACGGCATGTATCGCCCCGACAGCGAGGGCGATGCCTGCGGCGTCGGCCTCGTCGCCGCGACCGACGGGCGCGCGTCGCGGCGCGTGGTCCAGTCGGCGGTCGATGCGTTGAAGGCGGTCTGGCATCGCGGCGCGGTCGATGCCGATGGCAAGACCGGCGATGGCGCCGGCATCCACATCGACCTGCCGCACCGCTTCTTCGACGATGCCGTCGTCGCATCCGGGCACAAGGTGATGCCGAACCGGCTCGCGGTCGGCATGATCTTCATGCCGCGCACGGATCTGGGCGCGCAGGAGAATTGCCGTACGATCGTCGAGAGCGCGATCATCGAGGCGGGCTATACCATCTATGGCTGGCGGCAGGTGCCGGTCGACGTCTCGGTCATCGGGCTGAAGGCGCAGACGACTCGGCCCGAAATCGAACAGATCATGATCGCGGGGCCGATGCCCGACGAGGTGACTGCTGCAGAGTTCGAGAAGAACCTGTACCTCGTCCGCCGCCGGATCGAGAAGCGCATCATCGCGGCGCAGATCCAGGGCTTCTACATCTGTTCGCTGTCGTGCCAGTCGATCGTCTACAAGGGACTGTTCCTCGCCGAGAGCCTGTCGGTCTTCTATCCCGACTTGCAGGACCAACGCTTCGAATCGCGCGTCGCGATCTTCCACCAGCGCTATTCGACCAACACTTTCCCGCAATGGTGGCTGGCGCAGCCGTTCCGCTGCCTCGCCCACAACGGCGAGATCAACACGGTTCGCGGCAACAAGAACTGGATGCTCAGCCACGAAATCCGGATGGCGAGCCTCGCGTTCGGCGACAATTCTGAGGACATCAAGCCGGTGATTCCGGCCGGCGCTTCCGACACCGCCGCACTCGACGCGGTATTCGAGGCGATCTGCCGATCCGGCCGCGATGCGCCGACCGCCAAGCTGATGCTGGTGCCGGAAGCGTGGCAGAAGGATACCGGCATCCCCGACGACCATGCGGCGATGTACCAGTACCTCGCCTCGGTCATGGAGCCGTGGGACGGCCCCGCCGCGCTGGCGATGACCGATGGCCGTTGGGCGGTCGCCGGTGTCGACCGCAACGCGCTGCGTCCGCTGCGCTACACCCAGACCTCGGACGGGCTGCTGATCGTCGGGTCGGAAACCGGCATGGTCGTCGTCCCCGAATCCACCGTCGTCGCCAAGGGGCGGCTGGGGCCGGGCCAGATGATCGCCGTCGACCTCGACCAGGGCCGCGTGATGAACGACCGCGAGGTGAAGGACCGGATCAGCGGCGAGCATGACTATGCCGCGATGATCGGCGAATTCCACACGCTCGACGACCTGCCCGAGGTGCCGGACGCCGTCGTCCGCTACGATCGCGCCGGCCTCGCGCGGCGTCAGGTCGCCGCCGGCCAGACGCTGGAGGACATGGAGCTGATCCTGTCGCCGATGGTCGAGACGGCGAAGGAAGCGATCGGGTCGATGGGCGACGACACGCCGCTCGCCGTCATCAGCGACAAGCCGCGCCTGATCAGCCAGTTCTTCCGCCAGAATTTCAGCCAGGTGACCAACCCGCCGATCGACAGTCTGCGCGAACGCTATGTGATGTCGCTCAAGACCCGGTTCGGCAATCTAGCCAACATCCTCGATACCGAGGATCAGCGCGATCGTGTGCTGGTGCTCGATTCGCCGGTGCTGACGGGCCAGCATTGGGCCCGGCTGCGCGCGCATTTCGCTGGCAGCGCTACCGAAATCGACTGCACGTTCGACGCCGAAGGCGGCCCGGAAAAGCTGCGTGCCGCGATCCAGCGCATCCGCAACGAGGCGGAGCAGGCGGTACGGCAGGGCAAGAGCGAGCTGTTCCTGACCGACGAGCATGTCTCCGAAGGCCGGATCGCCATCGCCGGCGTGCTGGCGGCGGCGGCGGTGCACACGCATCTCGTCCGTCGCGGCCTGCGCTCCTACGCGTCGATCAACGTGCGCTCGGCCGAATGCCTCGACACGCATTATTATGCGGTGCTGATCGGCGTCGGCGCGACGACGGTGAACGCCTATCTGGCCGAGGCGGCGATCGTCGACCGCCAGAGCCGCGGCTTGTTCGGCGACCTGTCGCTCGACGAATGCCTCAAGCGGCATCGTCATGCGATCGAGGAAGGCCTGCTCAAGATCATGAGCAAGATGGGGATCGCGGTGATCTCATCCTATCGCGGCGGCTACAACTTCGAGGCGGTCGGCCTCAGCCGCAGTCTGGTGAACGACCTGTTCCCCGGCATGCCCGCGAAGATCTCGGGCGAAGGCTACAACTCGCTGCATTACAGTGCGTTGGTTCGCCACGAACTGGCGTGGGACGAAGCGGTCGCGAAACTGCCGATCGGCGGCTTCTATCGCCAGCGCCACACGGGTGAGACGCATGCCTATTCGGCGCAGCTGATGCACCTGTTGCAGACCGCGGTGTCGACCGACAGCTACACCAGCTATCTGCAGTTCAGCCGCGGCGTCGCCGATCTGCCGCCGGTCTATCTGCGTGACCTGCTCCAGTTCAACTTCCCGAACGAAGGCGTGCCGGTCGATCAGGTCGAGGCGATCACCGAAATCCGCAAGCGCTTCGTCACCCCCGGCATGTCGCTGGGCGCGCTGTCGCCAGAGGCGCACGAGACGCTGGCGATCGCGATGAACCGCATCGGTGCCAAGGCTGTGTCGGGCGAGGGCGGCGAGGACGTCAAGCGCTTCAAGCCCTACGAAAACGGCGACAACGCCAATTCGACGATCAAGCAGATCGCCAGCGGCCGGTTCGGCGTCACCGCCGAATATCTCAACGCCTGCGAAGAGATCGAGATCAAGGTCGCGCAGGGCGCCAAGCCGGGTGAGGGCGGGCAGCTGCCCGGCTTCAAGGTCACCGAATTCATCGCCAAGCTGCGTCATGCGACGCCGGGCGTGACGCTGATCTCGCCGCCGCCGCACCACGACATCTATTCGATCGAAGACCTCGCGCAGCTGATCTACGACCTGAAGCAGATCAACCCGCGCGCGCGAGTCTGCGTCAAGCTGGTCAGCTCGTCGGGCATCGGCACCGTCGCGGCGGGCGTGGCGAAGGCGCATGCCGATGTCATCCTGATCGCCGGCCACGTCGGCGGCACCGGTGCCTCGCCGCAGACCAGCGTGAAATATGCCGGCACGCCATGGGAAATGGGCCTGTCGGAGGTCAATCAGGTGCTGACCCTCAATGGGCTGCGCGGCCGGGTGCGGCTGCGTACCGATGGCGGCCTGAAAACTGGGCGCGATATCGTCATCGCCGCGATCCTCGGCGCGGAGGAATATGGCATCGGCACGCTGAGCCTCGTAGCGATGGGCTGCATCATGGTGCGTCAGTGCCATAGCAACACCTGCCCGGTCGGCATCTGCACGCAGGATCAGGCGTTGCGCGACAAGTTCGTCGGCACGCCCGAAAAGGTCATCAACCTGATGACCTTCATCGCGGAAGAGGTGCGTGACATCCTCGCCCGCCTCGGCGTGAAGAGCCTCGACGAGGTGATCGGTCGCACCGAATTCCTGCGTCAGGTCAGCCGCGGTGCCGAGCATCTCGACGATCTCGACCTCAACCCGATCCTCGCCAAGGTCGATGCGACGGATGCGGAGCGCCGCTTCTCGCTCTCGACCTTCCGCAACGAAGTGCCGGACAGCCTCGACGCGCAGATCATCAAGGATGCCGCCGCGGTGTTCAGCCGCGGCGAAAAGATGCAGCTCACCTATTCGGTGCGCAACACGCATCGCGCGGTCGGCACGCGCCTTTCGTCGGAGATCACGCGCCGCTTCGGCATGAGCAAGCTGTCCGACGGTCACGTCACCATCCGGCTGCGCGGCAGTGCGGGCCAGTCGCTCGGCGCGTTCATGTGCAAGGGCATCACGCTCGAGGTGTTCGGCGACGCCAACGACTATGTCGGCAAGGGCCTGTCCGGCGGAACGATCATCCTGCGTCCGGCGGTGTCGTCACCGCTGGCCAGTCAGGACAACACCATCCTCGGCAACACCGTCCTCTACGGCGCGACCTCGGGCACGTTGCTCGCGGCGGGGCAGGCGGGCGAGCGGTTCGCGGTGCGCAACTCGGGCGCAACCGTCGTGGTCGAGGGCTGCGGCGCCAACGGCTGCGAATATATGACCGGCGGCGTCGCGGTGCTGCTGGGGAAGGTCGGCCAGAACTTCGGTGCGGGCATGACCGGCGGCATGGCGTTCGTCTACGATCCCGACGCCGAATTCGAACACCGCGCGAATCCGGAGAGCATCGTCTGGCAGCGGCTGGCATCCGCCCATTGGGAAGGTGTCCTCCGCGACCTCGTCGAGCGCCATGCCAAGGCGACCGACAGCAAATGGTCGAAGGGTCTGCTGGCGGATTGGGACCGAATCGCGGGCGATTTCTGGCAGGTCGTGCCGAAGGAAATGCTGTCGCGGCAGGCGTATCCGCTGGACGACAGCGTACAACTGGTCGCGGCGGAATAAGGGACGTTAGCCAGAGATGGGGGTCGCGGCGTCGCGCGACCCTCATCTTGCGGCGACGCTCATCGATCGGCGTCGTCCATCGCCGCTTCCCTCCACACCCCCATGCTTATAACACGGCGGTATGTGGCAGCTTTACCAATTCCCCCTGTGCCCGTTCAGCCGCAAGGTCCGCCTGCTGCTGGGCGAGAAGGGGATCGGCTACGAACTCGTCCGCGAATCGCCGTGGGAGCGGCGCGACGAATTCATGGACATGAACCCCGCCGGCGAAACGCCGGTGATGGTCGACGCGTCACGCCCCGGTGCGCCACTGATCGATTCGATGGCGATCTGCGAATATTTCGAGGAAACCGTCGACAAGGCGGCGACGATCAACGGCACCGCGGCCAATCGTGCGGAAATCCGACGGCTGGTGACGTGGTTCGACACGCACTTCTATCGCGACGTTACCGGGCCGTTGCTGCACGAGCGGGTGGTCAAGCGGCTCGCGCATCGCGCCGCGCCCGATGCCAAGGGGCTACGCGAAGCGATGAAGGCGGCGGTCAGCCACCTCGATTATACGGATTACCTGCTCGATCATCGCAACTGGCTGGGCGGCGCGACGATGAGCCTCGCCGATCTCGCCGCCGCCGCGCAGATTTCGGTCGCGGATTATCTCGGCGGGATCGACTGGAAGGGGCATGACCAGACGGCGCGCTGGTATCGCGGTTTCAAGAGCCGGCCGAGCTTCCGTCCGCTGCTGTCCGAGCGGATGGAGATGATCGGGCCACCGGCGCATTACGACAATGTCGATTTCTGATCCGATCGCGTATCCGGATTTCGAACGTGTCGACATCCGCGTCGGCACGATCGTCGCCGCCGAGCCATTTCCGCAGGCACGCAAGCCCGCGATCAAACTACGCATCGATTTTGGCGACGGTATCGGCGTGAAGACGTCGTCTGCGCAGATCACCGATCATTACACACCCGAAATGCTCGTCGGGCGGCAGGTTGCGGCGGTGGTCAACTTTCCCCCGCGCCAGATCGGGCCATTCATGTCCGAGGTACTGACGCTCGGCTTTCCCGACGCTGACGGCAAGGTGGTGCTGATCGGCCCTAGCCGGCCGGTGCCGAACGGCGGCAAATTGTTCTGACCCGGACGTCCCTATAGACGGTCCAGCGTTGCCGCGTCGCGCTCGCCGCCGAAAAACCGGTCGAGCGCCGCCACGAACGGTGCCGGATCGTCGGCCACCGCAGCGAACAGCGTCATCGACGACCGCAGCTTCATGGCATCGATGTCTCCCAGAATAGTCTCCGCGCTCCCCGGCGCGGCGATCACCGCCCGCGTCGCAGCGATCAACCGCGCTCCGAGCAGCGGATGCGCCAGATAGGCGCGTGCCTCCGACACATCGCGGATCGCATAGAAACGCGCCGTCTCGCTTCGCCCCAATCCGGCGATCTGGGGAAAGACGAACCACATCCAGTGACCCGTCTTGCGACCCCGACGCAGTTCGCCGTGCGCCTGGTCATAGGTTCGCGCCTGCGCCGAAACGAAGCGATCGAGGTCATGCGTCATGGCACAGGCAACCACCGGGCGATCCGCAGCGTTCCACCCGCATGCGTGCGCTCCATCTCACACCCCTGCTGCTGCTCGCCGCCTGTAGTGGCGGGAATGGCGACAAACCGGCGGACAATGCGGCAGCGACATTCGTCCCGCCGCCGACGCAGATGCCCAAGCCGATTCCTGGGCAGGCGCATAGCAACCCGATCTCCGCCTATGTCGGCAAATACCCCGGTGATGCGGTCGATGGCGTCGGCTTCTACGATCGGACCGAGGTGTCGCGGGCGCTGATCGACGCGGTCGGTGAAGACGCCGTACGCCGCCGCATCGTCGCGCGAGAGGCGGTGAGCGTACCGATCTTCAAGGCGGCGGACGGCCGCATTGCCGCGCACGGTTGCGCGCCGCACAATTGCGCCGACGTCAACTGGACGTTCCTCGTCGCAGTCGACGGTTCGCGGGGCGAGGCGTGCTACCATGATGCCGGAACGATGGGACAGGCCAGCCGCTGGTACGTGGCCGGTTCCGCTCCGCAGCGCCGTCCGGGTGATTGCCCTCAGGAGTAGACCGATGCTCGAACACGTTCCCGCCTGGCTTGGCAAGATGCTGGATGGTGTCCGCGCCGGTTCGGACAAGCTGGCGATCGCCCGCCCCGAACTGGGTGGCGCCTTTCCCGCTATGGATCTCGGTAGTCCGGCCTTCGCCACGGGCGCGCGCCTGCCCGAGCGGTTCACGGCAGACGGTGCGGGCGTATCGCCACCCCTCGTCTGGGGGGAGCCTCCGGAGGGTACGGCGCTGTTCGCCTTGCTGGTCGAGGATGCGGACGCGCCCGCGTCCCAGCCGCTCGTTCATGCCGTGATCTGGGGCCTGCCCGCCGATGCACGGCGGTTGGCCGAAGGCGACATCATCGGGGACGGCGCGGGTTCGCCCGAACGCGATGTCGGCCGTAATTCCTATCAACGCGAAGGCTGGCTGCCGCCCGATCCGCCCACGGGCCATGGCGAGCATCGCTACGCCTTTCAGCTGTTCGCACTGGCGTCGGGCGTCGGTGCGCCCGGCGAAACGCCCGGACGTTCGGCGATACTAGAGGCGATGGCGGGGCATGTGCTCGCCGCCGGATTGCTGATCGGCACCTACAGTCGGGGCGAAGAGGCGCCGGCGGGACTGGTCGGTGGGGTCGCCACTGCCTGACCGGCGGGCGACGGTGGCCCGGCGTCGATGCCGGGCCCGTCCTGCGTGCGGCGTGTCAGCCGGCGGTCACGCCGCCTTGCGAGGCGATGACGAGGATGGTGGTCGCGAACGAGGCGAGGCTGAGGAACAGGCTGCGGTACATCGTCTATCTCCCGAAAGGATGCTGGTTATGCGACCGGTACGACGGGAACGGCGGCGCTGACGGCGAGCGCAGCGAAGGCGAGGGCGGCGACGACGGAGAAGGCGGCACGCTGGGCGAGTTCGAAGCGGAGAAACATGATGGTATTCCCTTTTGGCATCGATGTGATCCATTCACGATCGATACCGGGGGCTTTGCAGCCTGCGTGCCAATTGCACTAAGCTGTTGATAAACAAAGATTGAAGAAACCGGCACTGTGAAGGTTGGTATTTTTCACCAGTCCTGACGGGCAAATCACGCCAAGATCAGGCGGCACACACCCGATCGCGGCCATCGGCCTTTGCGGTGTAGAGCAGGCGGTCGGCACGATCGAACGCGGCATCGATCGGTTCGGCGTCGTGGACTGCCGTGACGCCGATCGACAGGGTGACCTGACCGAGCGGTTTGTCGCTTTCGCGCAAGCGGAACCGCTTTCCGCTGATGACGCTGCGTACGCCATCCAGATGCGCGGCCGCGTCCGCCAGCGGGATGCCATGCAACAGGACGGCGAATTCCTCGCCACCGTGACGCACGACCAGATGCCCGGCGCATTCCTCGGCCAGCGTCTTCGCAACGGCACTCAGCACGCGATCGCCGATCTGATGACCGTGCGCATCGTTGATCCGCTTGAACCGGTCGATATCGCATACCGCCAGGCAGAACGGACCATCGCGCTCGCGTCGTGTCGTAAAGGCTTCGTCGAATGCACGGCGGTTGGGGAGGCCGGTCAGGGCGTCGCGCCGAGCGGTATCGTTCGCCTCGGCAAGCTTGGCACGCAGGGCATCGGCCTCGCTGGTCGCATGCGCCAGACGCACCTCGGCATCACGGATGCGCGTGAGCATCGATCCGGTGATCCGCGCGATCTCGTCGAGCCCGGCGGTGGTACTGGCCGCGCGATTGGCGGGCGCGATCGCTGCGGCACTTTCCGCCAGATCGCGACCGAAGTCTCTCGTCTCGTCCTGCATGGCACGCACGATCGACGTGAATCCGTCGACCTGGGCCTGGGTTTCCTCGACCAGTCTCATCGCCTCGTTCTCGACCCGGCTGGCGCGATCGCTGCCATCCTGAACCGATCCGGCGCCGCCGCCACCGATCGCCACGCGGCCACCCAGTTGCTCGATATCGGAACGGCTCAGGCGGACGCCGCCATCGGTCAGGCGATCGACCGCCTGCGCAATGACGCCGGCAGGATTGGCGATGACGTCATAGGCAAAGCTGTAATGTGCGGGATCCGGACTAAGCCCCTGTTGCGCAAGAAAAGCGCCGATGCGGGAGAATAAATCCCCCCGTTCGTCCTTCCTTACTGCAAATGGCCCGCCCATGCCCCACCCTCGATGATCGAGCGTGTTGTAGCGGTCAATAGTTAGCGCGACGTTGCCATGGCCTAGCCGCGGCGAAGTTTCTGTACCGCGGCAAGGGTGAGGGCGACATGCTGCGCGGGGTTCATGTCGTCATGCACATAGGCCACGCGACCATCCTTGCCGATCACATAGCTGGTGCGCTTCGTCAGCGACTTGCCCATCGCGGCCAGTGCGACATCGTAGTTCTTGATGACGGCCGGGCCGGCACTCGCCACCGCGAACTTGCCGGCGCACTTTTCCGCGGAGAACTTCTGCAGCGTCGGCACATCGTCGGCCGACATGCCGATCACGGTCGCACCCGCCTTCTGGAAGTCGGGGATCGCCTCGGCAAAGGCATGCGCTTCGGCATTGCAGCCCCCGGTAAATGCCGCGGGGAAGAAATAGAGCACTACCGGCCCCTTCTTCAGCTGCTGCGCGAGGTCGATGTTGACCACCTTGCCGGCGATCGCGCCGCGGGTGGCGAAGGTCGGCGCCTTCGCCCCGACCGCGAGCCCGGCCGCGGCGGCAGGAGCGGCGACGACGGCAATGGCGGCGAGAACGGGGAACAGGCGCATGAAGACGATCCTCTCGAAGTTGCCGCACCCTAGCGCACGGCAGGCGAGCGCGATAGGGCAGCACCCATGCCGATCACTGCCGCAGATATCCAGCTCGCCAGCCGCCTCGCCGATGCCGCCGGCGCCGCGATTCGTCCCTATTTCCGGGCCGAACACGGCGTCGAGCTGAAAGACGATCATTCCCCCGTCACCCGCGCCGACCGCGAGGCGGAGGCGGCGATGCGCAAGCTGCTGGATGCCGAGGCGCCCGGCGATGGCGTCATCGGTGAGGAATACGGCGAAAAGCCCGGCGTCACGGGCCGCAAATGGGTGCTCGACCCGATCGACGGCACGCGCAGCTTCACCGTTGGCCGCGCGATATTCGGCACGCTGATCGCGCTGGTCGAGGACGGCTGGCCGCTACTCGGCATCATCGACCAGCCGGTGCAGCGCGAACGCTGGCTCGGTGTCGCCGGACGCCCGACGACCTTCAACGGCAGGCCGGCACGGACACGGACCTGCGGGACGCTGGAGGGCGCGGTGCTGGCGACGACCAGCCCGCACCTGTTCGCCGAGGGCGACGTGCCGCACTATATGGCGCTGGTCGCCGCCGCATCGGGCGGTCACGTCCGGCAGGGACCCGTCTATGGCGGCGACTGCTACAATTACGGCCTGCTGGCGAGCGGCCACCTCGACATCGTCGCGGAATCGGGGCTGCAACTCTATGACTTCGCCGCGCTGGTGCCGGTGGTCGAGGGTGCGGGCGGGCGGATGTGCGACTGGAACGGCGATCCGCTGACCGCCGACAGCGCCGGCCATGTGCTGGCGATCGGCGATCCGGCACGGACGGATGATGTCCTAGAAGCGCTGCACGCCGTGCCGGACGCGCATTCGCATTAACTTCCGATGCCCCCCTTGCTTCAGTGGGCGAGGAAAGCCGCAGGCGCAGTCGGTGGTGGAGGGGGCGTTTCCGTGAGTGACGCAGTTCGTCGCCAGCCTTCCCAACGAAGTTCCTCGCTTGCCTCCCCCTCCGTCACGCTTTCGGCGCGCCACCTCCCCCTTGCGGGGGAGGGATGACGGCGTTTCTCAGAAGATACCCAGAAATTTCTTCCGCTGGCTCTTCTTCTCGCCCAGCGACCCGCTTCCGTCTTCCTCCTTCGCCGTCGTGCCCTTGCCGACATCGTCCCTCGGCGTGCCCTTTGTCGTCCGCTGGGCCCGCGCCGTCGCGCCCGCGAGCACCGGCCCGCAGGCTGCCGACTTGGCATCGCCGACATCGACGAACGCCAGCATGCCTGCGACCGGCGTCGCCACCAGCGCCAGACCCAGCCCCGCCCCCGCACGCGCCAGCAGCTGATCGCTGACCACGTCGAGCTTCGGAGCCGCGAACACCCCGCCGATCCCTACCGGCGACTGGCCGGAGAACAGGCTGAATTTCTTGCCGTCGGCACGGAACGCCAGATCGAGGCCCTCGGTCCGGAAGCTGAAGCCACCACGCCCGACGATGACGTTCTTCGTCGTGTCGAACAGGATCGGGTCCGCCGCCGCCACGCCGTTGCGGACGGTGAAGCCCACCAGCCCGCAATTGAGCTCGACCGGCTTCTTCAACTTGTCTTCGAACATCTTCTGCACGAACGTGCCGAGGTCGAGCTCGGCGAGCTGGACGTTGCGCGTCCACAGCTGCCCCTGCGGCACGATGAACGCGATGCGCCCGGACGCGGTGCTCAGCGAATCGTGGATCGAATCGCCTCGCCCGTCGAGCTTGATCCGACCCTTTACCGTCCCCGTCGTTCCCGCCTCCGCCACGCCGTAGCCAGCCAGCAACCGCCCGAGCGGCGTCGGCGCCAGCCTGATGTCGTAGCTGACCGCGGTCGGCCTTTGCCGCGTGTCGAACACCACATCGGACGCGACATTGCCCCGCGCCATCGCGAAGCCCAGCGGCGACAGCGCCAGCCGCCCCCGCTCCAGGTCCAGCGTCAGGTCGACGTTGCTGATCGGCAGGTTGCGTGACCGGACAGTGCGGATGGTCCATTTGAGGTCCGCGTCGAACCGCCGCATCGTCTCGATCGGCAGTTCGGCATCGGGCATGATCCGCTGGGGCGCCGCGCCGGTCGCGGCCGCCGCGGCGATCGCCCCCTTGTCCGCGACGATATCCGGATTGTAGCCGATGAACGGTGCGGCATCGACGATGTCGAGCGTCTTCGTCGTCAACGTCGAATCCAGATGCAGCCGATCGCCGTTGGTAATCGTCAGCTTGCCCGCGACATCGCTCTCGCCGACGGTGCCGCTCATCCGGGTGAAGCGATACTCCTGACCCTGCTGCACCAGCTGCGCTTTCAGCCGGTAGGCGCGGGTGTTGGGGATGACGACGCCGATGATGCCGAGCAGTTCGGACAGGTTGCGCCCGCGTGCGCGGGTCTGGAGCGGTACGCCCTCGATCCCCGCGATCGACGGCAGCGTGCCGGAGACATCGACGACGTTATGCGCCGCCCATGCACGCGCGCGCAGTTCGTTCTTGCCGCGATTGACCGTCGCGTCCGGCGACAGCAACTGCGCGGTGACCCGGAACGGCGTGCCGCGGATCGTGCCGTCGCCGTCGACACCCACGGCCTTGCCGATTCGTGCGTCCGCCGAACGGATATCGTCGACCTTCAGATCGGCAATCAATTGCATGCGGGGATCGCGATAGCGGACGGTCGTGCCGCGCACGGTTGCCACGTCGATCCGCGGAAATTCCAGCGGCTTTCCACCCTTTTCGTTGCTGAACGTCCAGGTGTTGGCGCTGTGATCTTCGTTCCACTCGAGATCGACCGCGCCCTTCGCCAGATCGAGCCAGTACAGCCGCCGCTTGCCCCAGATGAGCGACAGCGGCGCGATCCGCGTATCGATCCGCTCCGCCTGGAACAGAAACGGCTTTGTCGCCCAGGCCGGATTGGCGATCGTCATCTTTTCCGCAACGAACTTGATGCGGAACGGCGCAAAATAGAGCTGGAAATCGCCCGCCACCGTCACTGGGCGATGCGTTTGCCCGCCGACGAATCGTTCGAAGGGGTGCTTCAGGAACCGTCCCTTGGTGATATAGAGCACCAGCCAGATCGCGACGAGCAGCCCGAGGATCGTCAGCAGTATGTTGCGGGCGATCCGCCACGCGCGACGACGACGCGAATCGACGGTCGCCGTTCCTGCTCCCTCATCGGGATCAGGTTGCGGCGTGGCGGCCGTTTCCGGTGCGGGGGGCGGCGTGTCCATCGGCGGCAACAGCGCGTCAGCACTCGTTTCGGTTCCGCATCGGCCGCTTGCGGATCGTCATTCGGGCATTGGTTGCGTTTTGCGCGATGCCCCGCTAAAGGGCGCGCTTCCCGAGCGAGGCGCTACAGGACTGCCCGGCCATCAAGGGCTGCCGCGGCTGTCCATGCCTGCTCATAGCGAAAGGACCAAAATGCCCAAGCTCAAGACCAAGAGCGGCGTCAAGAAGCGCTTCAAGCTGACCGCAAGCGGCCTGCTGAAGCACGGCGTCGCCGGCAAGCGCCACCGCCTGATCAGCCACAACAGCAAGTACATCCGCCAGAACCGCGGCACCAAGGTGCTGTCGAAGGCCGACACCGCCACGGTGAAGGCCTGGGCGCCGTACGGCCTCAAGTAAGGATATCAGGACATGGCACGCGTCAAACGTGGTGTAACCACCCGCGCCAAGCACAAGAGGATTCTTGAGCAGGCCAAGGGCTATTACGGCCGCCGCAAGAACACCATCCGCATCGCTCGTCAGGCCGTCGAAAAGGCCGGCCAGTACGCGTACCGCGATCGCAAGGTCAAGAAGCGGACCTTCCGCGGCCTGTGGATCCAGCGCATCAACGCCGGCGTCCGCGCCGAGGGTCTGACCTATTCGCAGTTCATGCACGGGTTGAAGCTGGCAGGCGTCGAACTGGACCGGAAGGTCCTGGCCGACATCGCCATGCACGAAACCGCCGCCTTCAGCGCGATCATCGCGCAGGCGAAAGCGGCCCTGCCCCAGGCCGCGTAACCGCGACTGGTGTGAGGTTTTTGGAAAGGGGCGTCGGTGGGGATACCACCGGCGCCTTTTTTCTGTTTGGGGGTGGGGTCAAAAGCTGACCCACCCTCTGCATGCCCCTCCTTGCTTCCCCGTCACATCCCCCTCTTCCGTCATCCCGGCGAACGCCGGGACCCATGGACGCACGCGGCCAGTGATGATGCGCGACCACGGCAACTTGCGCCTCCAGCGGGTGAGGCGTTCGCCGCAATGATGGGCCCCAAGGTGAGCGGGGGAGGAGAGAGTATCTGCGGCTCCCGCTCCATGCTAACACTACCCGATCGCATCCATGGGTCCCGGCGTTCGCCGGGATGACGGAATGGGGTGGTCGAAGGAGTGGCACCACATGCGCGACATTTTCCAGCCGTGCGTCTACATTCTCGCCAGCCGCCGCCACGGTACGCTCTACATCGGCGTCACCTCCAACCTCCTCGCCCGCGTCGCGCAACACCGAGAGGGGTTGATCCCCGGCTTCACCAAGGCATACGGCGTGACGCTGCTCGTCTGGTACGAGGTGCACGAGACGATGGAGGCCGCCATCGTCCGTGAAAAGCGACTGAAGGACTGGCGGCGCGCGTGGAAGATCGACCTGATCGAAGCGCAGAACGAAGACTGGGCCGATCTCGGCACCGCAATCGGATTGCCCCGCCTCGCGTCGGCCGTCCCGAAAGAGAGCATGACGTGACTGACGACCTCGATACCCTGCGCGACAACATGCTGACGGCGATCGATGCCGCGACCGGCCTCGACGCGCTCGAAGCGGTGCGGGTCGAGGCGCTGGGCAAGCAGGGCAGCGTCACCCAGCTGCTCAAAACGCTCGGCAAAATGACGCCCGAGGAACGCCAGACGCGGGGTCCGCGCATCAACGGCCTGCGCGAAGCGGTCGCCGGTGCCATCGCCACCCGCAAGACCGCGCTGGAACGCGCCGCGCTCGACGCGCGCCTTGCCGGCGAGACGCTCGACATGACGCTGCCCGCCGACGCGGCGCTCACCGGTACGGTCCATCCGGTCAGCCAGGTGATGGACGAACTCGCCGAGATCTTCGCCGACCTCGGCTTTGCGGTCGCCACCGGTCCCGAGATCGAGACGGACTGGCATAATTTTACCGCGCTCAACATCCCCGAGACGCATCCGGCGCGGGCGATGCACGACACCTTCTACCTCCAGCAGGGACTCGATGCGAAGGCGGCGGGAATTGCGGACGAGCGCACGACGTTCTCGCTGCTGCGCACCCACACGTCGCCGGTGCAGATCCGCACGATGCTCCAGCAAAAGCCGCCGATCCGCATCATCGCCCCCGGTCGTACCTATCGCTCCGACAGCGACGCCACCCACACGCCGATGTTCCATCAGGTCGAAGGGCTGGTGATCGACAAGGGGATCACGCTCGGCCACCTTAAATGGACGCTGGAGACGTTCCTGAAGGCGTTCTTCGAGCGCGACGATATCGTCCTGCGCCTGCGTCCCAGCTACTTTCCCTTCACCGAACCCTCGGCGGAGGTCGACGTCGGCTATACGATCGAGAAGGGCAAGCGCGTCATCGGCGGGTCCGGCGGTGGCTGGATGGAAGTGCTTGGGTCCGGCATGGTCCACCCCAAGGTGATCGAATCCTGCGGCCTCGATCCGAACGAATGGCAGGGGTTCGCCTTCGGCTGCGGCATCGACCGGCTCGCGATGCTGAAATACGGCATGGACGACCTGCGCCCGTTCTTCGACGGCGATATCCGCTGGCTGAAGCATTACGGTTTCTCGACGCTCGACGTGCCGACCCTGTCCGGCGGCGTCGGGGCGGCGTGACCCTAACCCCCGCCCATCCGTCATCCCGGCGAACGCCGGGACCCATGGATGGGATGAGCAAGATGGCGGATGCAGCCGGCAGTCACGAGCCGCTCGCATCCATGGGTCCCGGCGTTCGCCGGGATGACGAAGGTTTGGAACTGCGATGAAATTCACGATTGGCTGGCTCCACGAGCACCTCGACACCGCCGCCGACCTCGACACGGTGGTCGAGGCGCTGACCCGCATCGGGCTGGAGGTCGAGGGCGTCCACAATCCCGGCGACGCGCTGAAGGCGTTTCGCGTGGCGAAGGTCCTCACCGCCGAACGCCACCCGCAAGCGGACAAGCTTCAGGTGCTCTCGGTCGACGCCGGTGACGGCCCGATGCAGGTGGTCTGCGGCGCCCCCAACGCCCGCGCCGGCCTCGTCGGTGTGTTCGGCCCTCCCGGTGCCTATGTTCCCGGCCTCGACGTGACGCTGAAGGTCGCCGCCATCCGCGGCGTCGAGTCGAACGGCATGATGTGCTCGACCCGCGAACTGGAGCTGGGCGAGGACCATGACGGCATCATCGAACTCCCCGCCGATGCGCCCGTCGGCACTGCCTTCCCCGATTACGCCGGGCTCAACGATGCGGTGATCGACATCAGCGTCACGCCCAACCGGCAGGATTGCATGGGCGTCCGCGGCATCGCCCGCGACCTTGCCGCCGCTGGCCTCGGCACGCTGAAGCCGCTCGCCGTCGCACCCGTGGCAGGAGAGGGCGAAGCCCCGAACGTCCGCACCGACGACCCTGCCGGCTGCCCCGCCTTTTACGCGCAGAACGTCAGCGGCCTGACCAACGGCGAGGCGCCCGAATGGATGCGCCGCCGCCTCACCGCGATCGGACAGAAGCCGATCAGCGCGCTGGTCGACATCACCAACTACGTCTCGATCGACCTTGGCCGGCCCTTGCACGTCTACGACCGCGCCAAATTGTCCGGCGGTCTCGTCGCGCGCAAGGCGCAGGACGGCGAGCAAATCGTCGCATTGAACGGCAAGACCTACGCGCTGACCCCGGCGATGACGGTCATCGCCGACGAGCACCGGGTCCACGACATCGGCGGCATCATGGGCGGCGAGCATTCCGGCGTGTCCGCGGACACCAAAGACGTGCTGATCGAATGCGCCTTCTTCGATCCCGACCATATCGCCCGCACGGGTCAGGCGCTGATGCTGACCAGCGACGCGCGCCAGCGGTTCGAGCGCGGCGTCGATCCGGCGTTCCTCGACGATGGCCTCGCGATCGCGACACAGCTGGTCCTCGACCTGTGCGGCGGTACGCCCTCGTCGGTCACGCGCGCCGGCCAGCCGCCGCTGACCCCGCGCATCTACACCTATGACACCGACAAGGCGGAGACGCTCGGTGGCCTCGCCGTGCCCGCCGATCGCCAGCGCGCCATCCTCGAGTCGCTCGGCTTTGCGGTGGATGCCGACTGGAACGTCACCGTGCCGACATGGCGCCGCGACATCGACGGTGCCGCCGACCTTGTCGAGGAGGTCATCCGTATCGACGGCATCGACAAGGTCGCCCCCGTGCCGCTCCCCCGCACCCCCGGCGTCACCCGCCCGACCGCCACCCCCGAACAGAAGCTCGAACGCCGCGTTCGCCGCGCCGCCGCCGCCCGCGGTTTCGACGAGGCGGTGACGTGGAGCTTCCTGTCCGAGGCACAGGCCGCGCCCTTCGGCGGCGGTGCGTGGAGCCTCGCCAATCCGATCAGCGAAGACCTGAAGGTCATGCGCCCGTCGCTGCTCCCCGGCCTGCTGTCGGCGACCGAGCGCAACCTGAAGCGCGGCATCACGTCCGTTCGCCTGTTCGAGGTCGGCCGCCGCTACCTCAGCGATGCCGAGCGTCCGACGCTGGGCCTGATCCTCGCCGGCAACCGTCGCGAACGCGGCTGGCGCGACGGCAAGGCCGCCGGCTTCGACGCCTACGACGCCAAGGCCGAGGCGCTGGCGCTGCTCGCTGCGGCGGGTGCCCCGGTCGACAATCTGCAAGTGATGGGCGAGGCCGGCGACGCGTGGCATCCCGGCCAGAGCGGCACGATGCGCCTCGGACCCAAGACCGTGCTGGCGAAGTTCGGCATGCTCCACCCGAGCCTGCTGAAGGCGTTCGACCTCGACGGCGCGGTCGCTGCGGTAGAGCTCTACCTCGATGCGCTGCCCGCCAGACGCGCCTCCGGCTTCATGCGCCCGGCCTTTACGCCGCCAGCGCTCCAGTCCGTCCGCCGCGACTTCGCATTCCTCGTGCCGGCGGAGGTCACCGCCGACGCCCTCGTCCGCGCCGTCCGCAGCGCCGACAAGGCCGCGATCACGGCTGCACGCGTGTTCGACGTCTTCACCGGCACCGGCGTCGAGGAGGGCAAGAAGTCGGTCGCGGTCGAGGTCATCCTGCAACCCACCGACAAGAGCTTCACCGACGAGACGCTGAAGGCGATCGCCGACAAGGTGGTCGCCGCTGCGGCGAAGCAGGGTGCGAGCTTGCGGGGGTAACCTGTCCGTCATTGCGAGCGAAGCGAAGCAACCCGGGGCGGCACGGGCTACCCTGGGTTGCTTCGTTTCGCTCGCAATGACGAATATTGCGGGGCGGTCGCGTCCGCCCCCGGGATCAGACCTTTGCGGAAAAGATCATTCGCCCGGTGCCAAGCTGCGCGAACACATCGCTCAGGTCACCTTCGCCGACCGCGAAGCAGCCCTGGCTGCGACCCAGCATGCCGTGCGTGCGCAGCATGTCGCGGTTCGCATACCAGGCGGAATGCACCACGATCGCGCGTGACAGGGCATTGTCGTTAGTCGGGTCGAGCCCGATCAGCCGCTGCGACCGGCCGTGCTTGCCGACATAATAATCGTCGGTCACGAACGACCCTTCCGACGATGCATTCGAATTCGGTTCGTTGGAGAAGCGCTTCAGGAACCCGGTATGTGCCGGGTCGGAACCGCTGCCATGCGCGACGAGGAACGACTTGCTCTTGCCCGATACCAGATCGATCAGGTGAAAGCGCGCCTGCGAGGACGGCGCCGACATATCGGCGATCGCGATCCGGTCGCGGTGCGCGACGCGGCGGCCGTGCGTGTTGAGTGCGGCCATCGCCTGCCGCATCAGATCGGGGCGTACCACCCGTGACGACGTGATCGGCCGCGCGGCCACCATGGGCCGGGGGGCGGGGAGCGACGGCTCGCTGACGGGGCGCAGATCCTGCTGCGTCAGCCGCCGTGTCGCCGCGGACACGGTGCCCGGCACCCCCAGGGTCGCCGCCAGCACCAGCGCGTTCTTCAGCAGCGCTCGCCGGTCGTGCGCCTGGTCATGTGCGTTATCGTGCTCAATTTGCATCGAATTTTCAAAAGCCCCGGTCATTGCCCGCTGATAGTCATATAGCAGCTATGGACTTAATTTTCTGCGGCTGTTCCCCCCAACCGGCGTTGCCGCTGCACGCTTCGGCGTGGTTGCGGCTCGATCGGTCCCGAATCGACACGGCACGATCGACGGACTCGTGCGTTGATCCAGGTGAAGGGGCAGTAAAGAAAGGAACGACGTAACATGAAGCAATGGCTCGTCATGGCTGGTGCCGCGATCCTCGCCATGGCTCCTGCGTCCGCAATGGCCGCCGCCGATGCGTTGGCCCCCGAAGTGACGTCGCTGGCGCCCAATCGCTTCCTGTGGAACGACAATGCGACGCTCGAACCGGTCAGCATCGTGATCTCGATCCCCGATCAGAAGGCCTATGTCTATCGCGGCGAGTTGCTGATCGGCGCCTCTACCGTGTCGACCGGCAAGGATGGCAAGGACACGCCGCTGGGCGTATTCCCGATCCTGCAGAAGTCCGAAAAGCATCGCAGCAACCTGTACGACGACGCGCCGATGCCGTTCATGCAGCGGCTGACATGGGATGGCGTGGCGATCCATGCCGGTATGAACCCGGGCTTCCCAGCTTCGCACGGCTGCATCCGCGTACCGACCCAGTTCGCGAAGAAGCTGTTCGCCGTCACCAGCAAGGGAACGCCCGTGCTGGTCACCGATGCGTCCGCCGCGGAGGGATGGACGCCGCCGACCAACGAAGACGCACAGGCGATGCAGGCCGAAACCGCGAGCGCCAACGCCTCCTTCCTGCGGACTGCGGTCGATTGACACCCCCGCCGCCGCGCGCAATCGCGTCGCGACCGGCAGGGGATACAGATATGACCGAACTCGTCACCATCAGCTCGGGGGTGCTCACCGCCGCGATCGATCCGCTCGGCGCCGAGCTCGTCCACCTGCGCGATGCCGATGGTCGCGAGCTGATGACGGATGCAGATCCAGCGTTCTGGACCGGCCATGCACCGATCCTGTTCCCGGTCGTCGGCATGCCGTTCGAGGAGACGATCCGCATCGACGGAACCGCCCGTCCGATGAAGAAGCACGGCTTCGCCCGTCATTCGCGGTTCGATGCGGTCGCGCAGAGCGATGCCAGCGTCACCTTTGCGCTGACCGACAGCGACGACACCCGCGCCAGCTACCCCTTCGCCTTCCGGCTGGAACTCGCCTACACGCTCGACGGCGCGACGCTGACGATCGAGGCGCGGATCGTCAATCCGGCGGCCGTCCCGCTGCCCGCCAGCTTCGGTTTCCATCCCGCCTTCGCCTGGCCACTGCCATACGGGCAGGATCGCGCCGCGCACCGCATCCTGTTCGAGGCCGACGAACCCGACACGCTCCGCACCATCGCCGCCGACGGCACCATTGCCGACGCACGCAAGCCATCACCGCTCGACGGCCGCGAACTGGCATTGCGCGACGATCTGTTCGCGCATGACGCGCTGGTGTGGGACCACATCCGCTCGCAGGCGGTGACCTACGGCGCCCCGACCGGCCCCCGCCTGCGCATTGCCTTCCCCGATACGCCTATGCTCGGCATCTGGACCAAGCCCGGTGCCGCATACGTCTGCGTCGAGCCATGGCACGGCATTGCCGACCCGGAGGGCTTTACCGGCGAATATCGCGACAAGCCCGGCGTGTTCGAAGTCCCCGCCGGCGGCGACAAACGCATCACGATGAGCGTGACGCTGGAGCGGTAAGGGACGCCCGCTTCGCTATCACTCCCGCGGACGGGAGTGACGAACGGTAAGCGGGACGCGACCCGCAAACACCCCTCTGTCCTACACGCTCCCGATCTGGCAAAGCGCGTGCATGACCTGCACATTCCGCATCGTGTCTTTCCGTTCCGGAGCAGCATGCGGGACCCGCTTCTCATCCCGACGTACCGTCAACTTCGACAACTTCCGCGCCTCCCGTCCGGGTCGCGCCGCATCCCGAGACCCGATCCAGTGACTTCCCCCCGCCGCACCTTCGCGATCATTTCCCACCCCGACGCCGGCAAGACCACGCTGACGGAAAAGCTGCTGTACTTCGGCGGCGCGATCCATCTGGCGGGCGAGGTGAAGGCGCGTGGCCAGAACCGCCGCGCACGATCGGACTGGATGAAGATCGAACAGCAGCGCGGGATTTCGGTCACCTCGTCGGTGATGACGTTCGAGCGTGACGGCATCACCTTCAACCTGCTCGACACGCCGGGCCACGAAGACTTTAGCGAGGACACCTATCGTACGCTGACCGCAGTCGATTCCGCCGTCATGGTCATCGACGCGGCGAAGGGCATCGAGCCGCAGACGCGCAAATTGTTCGAGGTGTGCCGCCTGCGTTCTGTGCCGATCATCACCTTCGTCAACAAGGTCGATCGCGAAGGCCGCCCGATCTTCGAACTGCTCGACGAGATCGCCGACATGCTCGCGCTCGACGTTGCACCGATGAGCTGGCCGGTCGGCATGGGCGGCGAATTCGAAGGCGTGCTCGACCTCACCACCAACACGATCAGCCGTCCCGAAGGCGACAGCCGCGCGTTCCTCGGCAAGACCGAAGTGGCGCCGACGCTATCGGAACGCTGGACCGAGGAGATCGAACTCGCGCAGGCCGGCTATGCCGAATTCGATGCCGAGGCGTATCGCAACGGCGACCTGACCCCGGTCTATTTCGGGTCCGCGCTCAAGGATTTCGGCGTCGCCGAACTGATCGGCGCGCTCGCCGAACACGCCCCGCCGCCGCGCGCCCAGCCTGCCGAACCCGCACCCGTCTCGCCCGACAACGACGAGGTCACCGGCTTCGTGTTCAAGGTGCAGGCGAACATGGACCCCAACCATCGCGACCGCATCGCCTTCATGCGGATGTGTTCGGGGACGTTCAAACGCGGCATGAAGCTGACGCCATCGGGCAGCGGCAAGCCGATCGCGATCCATTCGCCGATCCTGTTCTTCGCCCAGAATCGCGAGGTCGCCGACGAGGCGTTCCCCGGCGACATCATCGGCATCCCCAACCACGGCACGCTGCGCGTCGGCGATACGCTGTCCGAACGTGCCGATGTGCGCTTCACGGGCCTGCCCAATTTCGCCCCCGAAATCCTGCGCCGCGTCCAGTTGAAGGACCCGACCAAGACCAAGCAGCTGCGCAAGGCGCTGGACGACATGGCGGAGGAGGGCGTGACGCAGGTCTTCTACCCTGAGATCGGATCGAACTGGATCATCGGCGTCGTCGGCCAGCTCCAGCTGGAAGTGCTGCTGTCGCGGCTCGATGCGGAGTATAAGGTCGCCGCCGGCCTCGAGCCCGCACCCTTCGAGACCGCGCGTTGGGTGTCGGCGGAGGACCCGGCCGACCTCAAGCACTTCATGGACCTCAACCGCTCGGCAATGGCGAAGGACCGCGACAACAACCCGGTGTTCCTCGCCAAAAGCGCATGGGAGGTCAATTACATCGCGGACCGCTATTCGAAGGTAAGGTTCGCCGCCACGCGGGAGCGGTAAACCTCCCATCGTCGTCATCCCGGCGTACGTCGGGATGACGGTGGAGGAGTTGGTCGTGGGACCACGTAACCGACTACGTTCGCTCAGCAAATTGGCCGGGTCTGTCCTACACGCCGGTCACCCGCTACCCGAGGACCACCGACCCGCTCTTTCTCACCCCACCCAATCGCGCCGCAAGGGCCGCACCGCCAGCAGCATCAATCCCGCCGCCACCAGATAGAACCCCAGCGCATAGGTCGTCGCCCAGCGCAAAGCATCCGCACCGTGCACCGCCGTCATCGCGTCAGACAGCCGCCCCATGATCAGTGATCCCAGCCCCAGCCCGATCAGATTGTTGATGAACAGGAAACTGGCGGAGGCGGTGGCGCGCATCGGCGGCGGCACGAGATGCTGGACGGCGGTCGTCACCGGTCCCAGCCACAGGATGTTGAGGCCGTGGGGGATCAGGAACAGGAACCAGGACAGCGTCGGCGACCCGCTGGTCAGGCCCGCGGCGAACAGCGGCACGGTCACCAGCCATGCGATTGCCGGCAGCTTCGCGTAAACCCCCCGGTCCTTCGCTCCCAGCCGATCGGCCAGCCATCCCCCGGCGAACACGCCGATCGTCCCGCCGATCAGCAGTAACGATCCGATGTATTGCGATGCGGTCAAAAGCGAAAATCCGAACGAGCGGATCAGCACCGACGGCACCCAGAAGGCGAGACCATAGCCGCATAGCGAACTGAACGACGCCCCGAACGCCATTAGCCAGAAACTCGGCTTGGCGGCGAGGATGCGGAACACCGCACCCACCGATACCCGCTCGGATCGGACCGCGGCAGGATCGAACATCCCCCGCGGCGGCTCCTTCACCACGAACCGGAACAGCGGCGCGATGACGACGCCGGCGAGTCCCACGGCGATGAACGCCCAGCGCCAGTTGACCGCGCTCGCCAGCATGCCGCCCAGCAGCGCCCCCGCCGCCAGCCCGACCGGGATACCGAGCGAGTAGATCGACAGCGCCCGCGCCCGCTGCTCCGGCGGGAAATAGTCGCTGATCATCGCGTAGCTCGGTGCGACGCCCCCCGCCTCGCCGACGCCGACACCCAGCCGGAACGCGAAGAACTGCCAGAAGCCGGTCGCTAATCCGCACAATGCGGTGAACGCGCTCCATACCGTCAGGCTGATCGTGATGACCCAGCTTCGGCTCGTTCGATCCGCCACCAGCGCCAGCGGAATGGCGAGTGTGGAATACAGGAGCGCGAAGGCGATGCCGCCCAACGCCCCCAGCTGCGTATCGGTCAGCTCCAGCTCGGCCTTGATCGGCGCGACGAGGATGCCGAGGATCTGCCGGTCGAGAAAGTTGAACGTATAGACCAGCAGCAACATCGCCAGCACCAGCGCCCGGTAACGGGCGCTGGCGGCGGGCAGGGCGGGGGAGGGAGTCATCGTCATGCCCTTGTTTGCGATCCGGATGTCTGTCTAGAACTTCGCCGCAATGCTCGCGAAGACCTGCCGCGGGTTGCCATAGAAGGCGGTGGCGATCCCCTCCCGACCCAACGTCGAGGTATAGCCCCCCGCCGGCGTCCGGATCGGCACGCCGGCGACCGTGCTGGCGATATATTGATAGCCCGACGTCTTATACTGCTTGTCCGTCAGGTTCTTGCCATAGACGCCGACGGAATAGCGCCGTCCTTCGCCGAATGCCCAGGTGATCCCGGCATCGAGCAACGCATAGCGCGGCTGGTCGAGGAACGGACTTGCCGTTTCGAACTGGTGGGTGAGCCCGCGGTAGGACAGCGTGGAGTTGGCGGTGACCAGTCCCTCGCCGACCGGAACGTTGCCGGTCAGCGTGCCCGATGCGGTCCAGTGCGGCGTATTCTGGAACACGCGGACATTGGCGACATCGGTGCCGGTCGGACCGATGAAGCGGCGATATCTGGCGTCGATATAGCCGACCGCGCCGGTCAGCGCGACCGACGACCCGACGCCCGCAAAATCGCGGACAAGGATCGCGTTGGTTTCCAGCTCGACGCCCTTGATCCGCGCCTTGGCGGCGTTCGTCGTGATCCCGCAGAAGCTCTGCACGCCGTTCTGCAAACAGCCGACCGAGCCAGGTACCTGGACGTCCTTGTAATCGGCGTAGAACCCCGCCAGCGCCCAGGTCAGTCGCCGATCGAACACCGCACCCTTGTAGCCCGCCTCGTAGCTGGTGACCGTCTCCGGATCGAACGACAGGTAGTTGTAGATGTCCTGATACGTCCGCCCTGCCGCCGCGCTGCTGATCGGCGCGGACGTGCTGGACCCCCGCGGATCGAACCCGCCGCCCTTGAAGCCTTCCGAATAGGACAGGTAGAGCAGGTGATCCTCGACCGGCTTGAAGCTGATGGAAGCGCGCGGCGTGAAGCGCTTGTAGTTGGCCTTGCCGCGGAAATCCGTGGCAGGGGCGCCTACCAGCACCGGCGTCCCACCAAACTCCGGGGTAAGGCCGAGGTAACTCGCCTTGAATACGTACGACTTGCGCTCGTCCCACGTATAGCGACCGCCCAGCGACAGGCTGAACTGCGGCGTGAAGTCGAAGGTGAAGTCGCCGTACACCGACGATGTTTCGGTGCGTACGTCACCGGCGGTATAGGCGTTGAAGCCCGGTAGCGTCGTCGACAGCAGCACGCCGAATCCGGTCGAGGCCTTGGCGCCCAGGTAATAATAGCCGAGCAACCCGTTCAGCTTGTCCGAGCTGTAGAGCAGCTGGAATTCCTGGCTGGTCTGTTCGTTGCGATAGATCGCCGGCACGTCGACATCGACCGCGGGCAACGCATCGAAGTCGATCGGGGTGAAGCTGTCGTCCTTGCGCCACGCACTGATACTGCGCAACGTCAGGCTGTCGGTCAGCCTGGCGTTGGCGGTCATCGACAGGCCACCCGCCTTGATATCCTGCCGCGGAAAATTCAGGCCGGCGCGGGTGTCGTAGACATCGTCGAGCACCGGAGCGCCGGAAACGATGCCGGGGATCAACCGGTGCCCGTTGCGGGGGTTGCTCTTGTCATGGGTGTAGTCGCCGGTGATCCGCACGAACAGCCGCGTGTCCGGCGACTCGAACTCGACCGTGCCGCGCGCCGCCCAGATGTCCTTGTTGTAATTGTCGATATTCAGATTGATGTTGCGGCCGAAGCCGCCACGGCTGAGGCGTGCACCCGCCACCCCGACCTTCAGCATGTCGCCGATCGGCGCCGACAAGGCGACGATGCCGTCCGCCTGATCGTAGGACCCGTAATTTGCCTTGATCCGCACCTCGGGATCGTCCGGCAGCCGCTTGGTGACGTATTTCACCGCGCCGCCGATCGTGTTGCGCCCGTATAGCGTGCCCTGCGGTCCGCGCAGCACCTCGATCCGGTCGACATCATAGATGTCGAGCACCGCAGCCTGCGGGCGATTGAGATAGACGTCGTCCAGATAGATCCCGATGCCGGCTTCGAACCCCGGCACCGGATCCTGCTGGCCGACCCCGCGGATGAATGCGGCAAGCGTCGAATTGCTGCCGCGGGCGGTCTTCAGCGTCGTGTTCGGCGTGAAATTCTGGATGTCGGTCAGATCGACTGCGCCAAGCTTGTCGAGCCGATCCGCGCTCAACGCCGTAACCGCGATCGGCACGCTCAGCAGCGATTCGGCACGCCGACGTGCGGTGACGACGATGTCGCCGGTGTTTTCGGACGGCGTATCCGTCGTGTCGGGTGTCGTTTCGGTGGCCGCTGCGCCGTCCTGACCGATGCCTGCGGTATCGGTCGGAGCGATCCGGGCGGCGGCCGGTCCGGCGAACAACGCCGCTGCGGCCGCGCCGAGCATCAGGAACGTGAACGTGCGCACCTTCATGGTAAAACCCCTCCTATGCAGCGCCGTCCGGTAGACCCGGGTTGTACGCCAATGACGAACGCTATAGTGAAACCTGAACCGGGATTCAACTTGGAATGATGGAGAGGCTTGGAGATGACGAGCGCTGAAGATGCCGCGTCGGTCGCGAGCCTCGACAAGACGCCGCGCACGGCGCGCGGTCGCAAGACGTTGCGTGCGCTGCTGGATGCGGCGGCATCGGAGTTCGGTGAACGTGGATTTCACGAGGCGTCGATCAGCGCGATCACGCGGCGGGCGGGCGTCGCGCTCGGCAGTTTCTATACGTATTTCGATTCGAAGGATGCAGTGTTCCGCGCACTGGTGACCGATCTATCGGCGCAGGTTCGCGATCATGTCGCGCCGGCGGTGCGCGCGGC
The DNA here is from genome assembly GCF_920939475.1 of Sphingomonas sp. Leaf37. Classification (NCBI taxonomy): domain Bacteria; kingdom Pseudomonadati; phylum Pseudomonadota; class Alphaproteobacteria; order Sphingomonadales; family Sphingomonadaceae; genus Sphingomonas; species Sphingomonas sp. Leaf37. The sequence continues at coordinate 267,917 of NZ_CAKLAX010000001.1, forward strand.
TGGTGACGGCATCGCCGCGGAGCGAGCGGGATTGGCGCAGTTCATCGGATTCGTGCGAGAGCATAAGGAAATCTATCGCATCATCGACGAGGCGGAGTTCGTCGATCCGGACAGCTTTCGGTCGCATTATGCGTCGACGGCGGAACGCATCGATCAGCGACTGAGGGCTGCGGCGATGCGCGGCGAGGTGCGCAGCGATGTGTCGGACGTGCACGCCTGGGCGATCATGGGGATGAACGTGTTCCTCGGCCTGCGATTTGGTGTCTGGAACGAGGATCGCAGTGTCGAGGATGTGGCCGATCTGGCAGCGAGCCTGCTGCGCCACGGGCTAATGCCCGAGGACTTATAAAGCGAGGTGTTCGTCCTGGCTGAGGGCATGGGCAAGCCGGTCGCGGATCGCCTTCAGCATGGGCAGCACCGACGTGGTATCCGCCTTATCTTCGGCTGAAACGTCGGTGCGCGTGGTGGCGAGCAATTGCTGCACACCGCGAACCGTATAACCCTCCTGATTCAGCAGGCCGTGAATGCGACGGATGAGCGCGACATCTTCCGGACGGTAATACCGTCGGTTGCCGGCGCGCGTGATCGGTCGCAGCTGGGGAAAGCGCGTTTCCCAATAGCGCAGGATATGCTGGGGAAGGCCGGTTTCCTCCGAAACCTCCCCGATCGTCCGGAACGCGCCGATGGCTTTCCCGGTGCCGGATGGCATCGTGGTCAGCTGGACGTGACGATGCGCTCGCGCATCATCTGGCTGGCCCGGAAGGTGAGGACGCGACGTGGTGCGATCGGCACCTCGATCCCGGTCTTGGGATTGCGTCCGATCCGTTCACCCTTGTCCCGCAGTACGAATGTGCCGAATCCCGAGATCTTGACGTTTTCGCCGCGCGATAACGCTTCACACATTTCGGTCAGGATCTGCTCGACGATCTTGGCGGAATCGGCGCGCGATAAGCCGATCTGACGATGCAACGCTTCTGATAGGTCGGCCCGTGTCAAAGTGCCTGCGGTAGTCATCAACACGCTCGCCCCACTCCATCTGTTAGGATGCCCCGGCATTCGTTTACACCAGACCAGACGTGTCCGAAAGTGACTTTCTTCCGTTATATTAGGATAGTACCTATGTACTTGTACGTAATCGTCTTAAAAGCGGACAACCGCCGCACCCCAGGTGAACCCGCCGCCCATGGCCTCCAGAACGACGATCTGGCCCTGCCGGATACGGCCATCACGGACGGCCGTGTCGAGTGCCAGCGGGACCGAGGCGGCTGACGTATTGGCATGACGGTCGACGGTGACCACGACCTTGTCCGCCGCCAGGCCCAGCTTGCGGCTGGTCGCATCGAGAATCCGGGCATTGGCCTGATGCGGCACGACCCAGTCGACATCGTCGGGGGCAAGCCCTGCGATCACCAGCGTTTCCTGCATCACAGCCGCAAGGTTGACGACGGCGTGACGAAAGACCTCGCGGCCCTTCATGCGCAGCTTGCCGACCGTGCCGGTGGTCGACGGGCCACCGTCGACATAGAGCAGTTCGTTGTGGCGGCCGTCGGCATGGAGCTTGGTTGCAAGGATGCCGCGGCCGGTGTCCGAGTCGCTTTCCTGCCCCTCCAGTACGATCGCGCCGGCGCCGTCGCCGAACAGCACGGCGGTGGTGCGGTCTTCCCAGTCGAGGATGCGGCTGAACGTTTCCGCGCCGATCACCAGCGCACGCTGGTGGATACCGGTACGCAGCATCGCATCCGCGACCTGCACCGCGTAGAGAAAGCCCGAGCAGACCGCAGCGACATCGAAGGCGACGCAATCGTCGATGCCGAGCATCGCCTGGACTTTGGTGGCGCTCGCCGGAAAGGTCTGATCCGGGGTCGCGGTGGCTAGAACGATCAGGTCGATGTCCTGCGCAGTCTTGCCCGACGATTCCAGTGCGGCGCGGCACGCCTCGGCCGCGAGGGTCGAGGTCGTTTCGTGCGGCTGCGCGATATGGCGGAAGCGGATGCCGGTGCGCTCGACGATCCATTCGTCGCTGGTGTCGAGGCGGTCGGCGAGATCGGCGTTCGAGACGCGGTTTTCCGGTAACGCCGAACCGGTGCCGAGGATGACCGAACGGATCATGCCGCGCGCTTTTCGAAATTGCCGAGATCGTCGGCGATGCGGCGGGTGAGATCGGCACGCACCATCTTGGCGGCATTGCCGATCGCGGTGGCGACGCCGCGTTCGTTGGCGCTGCCGTGGCTCTTCACGACGATGCCGTTGAGGCCGAGGAAGACCGCGCCATTGTGATTGTTGGGATCGAGGTGGTCGCGCAGCAATTCGGTCGCGGGGCGCGAGATCAGGAAACCGACCTTCGAGCGGACCGAGGAACTGAAGGCGCGCTTGAGCAAGTCGGCGACGAAGCGGGCGGTGCCCTCTGCAGTCTTGAGCGCGATATTGCCGGCGAAACCGTCGCAGACGATGACGTCGTGGTTGCCCCGGGCGAGCTGGTTGCCCTCGACGAAGCCGGTAAAGGTGAGGGGCAGGTGCGTCTGGCCCTTCAGCACAGCAGCGGCGTCGCGAATCTCGTCGGTGCCCTTCTGGTCTTCGCTGCCGATGTTGAGCAACGCGACCCGGGGCGATTCGAGGTCCATGATCGTGCGGGCATAGGCTGCACCCATGACCGCGAACTGGACGAGGTTGCGCGCGTCCACCTCCGTATTCGCACCGAGGTCGAGCATGACCACGTCATTCTCGCCGAGCGTCGGCAGCGGCGCTGCGAGCGCGGGACGGTCGATGCCCGGCAGGGTGCGCAGCGCGAGCTTCGCCATCGCCATCAGCGCGCCGGTGTTGCCCGACGATACGGCGGCGCCGGCGCGGCCCTGCTTCACCAGATCGATGGCGATGCCCATCGAGGTGGTCTTGGACCGGCGGATCGCCTGGCTCGGCTTGTCGCTCGACCCGACCTTTTCGGGTGCGTGGACGATCTCGCTGTGCTGGCTGAGATTCGGGTGCGACTTCAGCTCTTCGCGGATCGCCGATTCGTCGCCCACCAGGAAGAAGCGCATGCCCTCATACCGCCGACGGGCCGCAGCCACGCCCGCGAGCATGACCGCCACCCCTTCGTCGCCGCCCATCGCATCGACGGCGATCCAGGAATTGTCGGGCATGGTTCAGCGCTTATCCGGATGGGAGGGGAGGGTGTTAACCCTCGACCGAGACGATCTCGCGGCCGTTATAATGGCCACAAGCGTTGCACAGGTTGTGCGGACGCTTCAGCTCGCCGCAGTTCGGGCACTCCTGGAACGACGCGACGGTCAGCGAGTCGTGACCGCGACGCATGCCGCGCTTGGAGGGAGAGGTCTTTCGCTTGGGGACGGCCATTTCGGCACCTTGTTCTAGAAATTCGGCTTACGGAAATCCGATGAGCCCGACGGGACGTGCCGACAACCGACGCAAGGTCGGCCGCTGGACGCCACCGACAACCGGACGCATCGCGAAGCGCGGGCCTATAGCGAATTTCCGGACTGTTGCAAGCTTCGCCAGCGGATATCGGGGCGGCAGCGCGACGGCGGGGAGGGGCGTGGTCCTGAGTCGTTTGCGCGGAAGTTGCCGAACTTGTCACTACGTCGGAGACGGAATGCGTCTCCAGCCGCTGCCGTGGGCATCGGGTGGGGGAGGCGAGATTGCACGGCATGGCGGGGACGATAGCCGGCTGGCGGCGTGTAGGACAGCACTGGTTCGACCACGGAACGGGATGCCCCGCTTTCCGTTGGTTCCGCCGTGGCAGAAGACGGAGTGTTGTCATGGATTTCAAGCGGTTAGGGCTGGGCCTGGGAGTGTTCTCGATCGCGTTGGGCGTGACCGAGCTGTTCGCGTCGAAGCGGATCGCGAGGGCGTTGGAGGCGGAAGGATCCGAAGGGCTGATCAAGGGATTCGGCGCGCGCGAGTTGCTGGCGGGGGCGAACCTGCTGGCGGCGCCGGCAGTGTCGACCAACGTCTGGAACCGGGTTGCCGGCGACGCGATGGACCTGACCGCGCTGGGGGCGGCGGCAAGCGCGCACCCGAAGAACAAGGCGGTGTGGGGCGCGGTGGCGTTCGTCGTGGCGGCGACGGTGCTGGATGTGGTGACGGCGCTGGGGCTGGACCGGGAATCGGGGAAGATGTTGCCGGCCGGGCGGTGACGGGGGTGGGGTCTTCGGGTGAGGTCCTGCCTTCGTCATTTCCGCGGAAACGGAAATCCATACTGGCTGGCGTTGCGGCGTGAGGCGCGACGTTGGTGATTATGGGTCCCCGCCTTCGCGGGGATGACGATGTCTTGGGATGGCTGTCGTACCCACCCTCCTCGTCATCCCGACGAAAGTCGGGACCCATGGACATCGCGCCATCGGCGGTGCGCGCATCGCTGGCCGCTTGCCTCCATGGGTCCCGGCGTTCGCCGGGATGACGGAGGGGGGGGCGGGGGCGGAGTAGGTGGGACGGCGGAGTGGGTGGGGTGGTGGAATAGAAAGGTCGAGAGCCGGAGGTGAGGGTAACGCTACTCCGCCAACGCCTTGTCGCTGACGAACATGTTGTTTGCACGTTCGTGGGCGAAGGTGCTGGGGTTGCCGTGGCCCGGGATGAAGGCGGTATCGTCGCCCAGCGGCCAGAGCTTGGTGACGATCGTCTCGATCAATTGCTTGTGGTTGCCGCCGGGCATGTCGCTGCGACCGACCGAGCCCTGGAACAGGACGTCGCCGACCTGCGCGAACTTGCTCGGTGCATGATGGAAGATGACGTGACCCAGCGTGTGCCCGGGGGTTTCGTAGACGTCGAGGGTGAGGTTGCCGACCGTGACCGTGTTACCCTCGACCAGCCAGCGGTCGGGTTCGAACACGACGCCGGTCATGCCGTAGTTCTTGCCGTCGTCGTCGAGGCGCGCGAGCCAGAAGCGGTCGGCCTCGTGCGGGCCCTCGATCGGCACGCCGAGATCGGTGGCGAGCGTCTTGGCTTCGCCGGCATGGTCGATGTGGCCGTGGGTGAGCAGGATCTTTTCGACCGTGACGCCGGCCTGTGCCACCGCGGCCTTGATACGGGGCAGGTCGCCGCCGGGATCGACGATCGCGGCCTTCATCGTCGCGGTGCACCAGATCAGGGTGCAATTCTGCTGGAAGGGCGTCACCTGGACGATGGCGGCTTTGAGCGGGCTGTCGGTCATGGCGGCAGAGATAGGGGGCGGGCGAGGGGGCGGCAATCGCCGCTTGCGCCGGAAGCATCCACCCGTGCATTTGACGGTGCATGCTGAACGCGCCGTTCGTACTGCTGGACGATGCCCGGGCCGATGGCGCGGGGGCGCGGCTGTATGTCGATCCCGTCGAGATCGTGACGGCCGGGCGACTGGATCAGGTGGTTCCGGCGCTAGAGCGGCTGCGCGGGGCGGCGTCGCGCGGACTGCATGCCGCGGGTTATCTGACCTATGAGGCGGGTGCGGCGCTGATGCCGCGGGACCTGCCGGCGCGGGATATCGACGCACCGCTGCTGTGGTTCGGGCTGTTCGAGCGATATCGGACGATGACGGCCGATGAGGTGGCGGCGCTGTTGCCGGACCCTGCCGGGGCATGGGCGACCCACCCGCAGCCGCGGATCGAGCGTCACGTCTACGACGATGCGCTGGACCGGGTGCTGGAGATGATCCGGGCCGGCGATATCTATCAGGCCAACCTGACGCTGCGGGCGGATGTGATGATCGCGGGCGATCCCGCGGCCCTGTATGCGAAGCTGCGGCGGGGGTCGGCAGCTGGCTATGGCGCATTGGTGGCGACGGGCGAACGGCATCTGCTGTCGCTGTCGCCGGAGCTGTTCTTCGCACTGGAGGACAAGCGGCTGACGTGTCGGCCGATGAAGGGGACGGCGACGCGCGGCGATACGCCGGAGGAAGATGCGGCACGGGTGGTGGCGTTGGGCGCGGATGCCAAGCAGCGGGCCGAGAATCTGATGATCGTCGACCTGATGCGCAACGACCTGTCGCGGATCGCGAAGCCGGGCAGCGTCGCGGTGCCGGCGTTGTTCACCGTCGAAACCTATCCGACGGTGCATCAGATGACGTCGACGGTGACGGCCGACCTGGCGGCGGGCCGCGATGCGGTGGACGTGCTGACCGCGCTCTATCCCTGCGGCTCGATCACCGGCGCGCCGAAGCAGCGCGCGATGGAGGTGATCGGCGCGGTCGAGGATACCGCCCGTGGCGTCTACACCGGCGCGATCGGGCGGATCGATGCCGATGGTGGCGCGGCGTTCAACGTGGCGATCCGGACGCTGACGGTCGAGGCGGGCGCGACGGTGGCCGAACTCGGCCTCGGATCGGGTATCGTCGCGGACAGCCGGGCGGACGAGGAATGGGCGGAGGTGCTGGCGAAGGGCGCGTTCGTCACCGCGGGGCAGCGGCCGCTCGACCTGATCGAGACGATGGCGTTCGATCCCGAGCAGGGAATACGCTTGCTCGACCGGCATCTGGAACGGATGCGGGCGAGTGCGGTCGCACTGGGCTTTCGCTTCGACCGGCATCATGCGCGTAACGAATTGCAGGCGGCGACTTTCCGGTTGCGCGAGGCGGCGCGGATACGGCTGCTGCTGGCGCAGGGCGGGGCGATCGCGATCGAGGTGGGCCCGGCGCCGGCGCGGTTCGACCGACCGTTACAGGTAGCGGTGGTGCCGTTGCCGGTCGCGACCGACGATTACCGGTTGCGGCACAAGTCGAGCGATCGGGGCTTCTATGATGCGGCACGGATCGCGGCGGGAACCGACGAGGTGGTGTTCATGCGGCCGGACGGCTGGCTGACCGAGGGAAGCTTTACCTCGCTGTTCTTGCCACGGAATGGCGGGCTGGTGACCCCGGCGGCGGCCCACGGACTGCTGCCGGGTGTGCTGCGATCGGAATTGATCGAATCGGGGCGGGTGATCGAGGTTAATCTGTCGCCTAACGATCTTCCCAAGCAATTTTTTGTCGGAAATGCGCTGCGCGGGTTGATGCCGGCGGTTGTTGCGGTTGCGAAATCGGACCCGCTGTCGCTATAGGGCCGCGCGTTCCCTGTCGCCATAAGGCCCCTGCCATGAAGCCCTCCGCCGCCCTCGGCCGTATCAGCCCGTCCCCGACGCTCGCCATCACCAGCCGCGTGCTGGAATTGAAGCGCGCCGGCGTCGACGTGATCGGGCTGGGTGCGGGCGAGCCGGACTTCGATACGCCCGACTTTGTGAAAGAGGCGGCGATCCAGGCGATTCGCGACGGCAAGACCAAATATACCAACGTCGACGGCACGATCGAGCTGAAGCAGGCGATCGTCGCCAAGTTCGCGCGCGACAACCACCTGACCTACACGACGGATCAGGTGACGGTGAACGTCGGCGGCAAGCATACGCTGTTCAACGCGATCGTCGCGACGGTGGATGCCGGTGACGAGGTGGTGATCCCCGCGCCGTACTGGGTGAGCTATCCCGACGTGGTGCAGTTCGCGGGCGGCACGCCGGTGTTCGCGGTCGCCGGACCGGAGCAGGATTACAAGCTGTCGCCGGAAGCGCTGGAGGCGGCGATCACGCCCCGGACCAAATGGGTGATCCTCAATTCGCCGTCCAACCCGACGGGCGCGGGCTATACCGTCGATGAGCTGAAGGCGCTGGGCGCGGTGCTGGCGCGGCATCCGCACGTCTGGGTGTTCGCGGACGATATGTACGAGCATATCGTCTATGATGGATTCCGCTTCGCAACGATCGCCGAGGTGTGCCCGGAGCTGTACGAGCGGACGCTGACGGTGAACGGCTGTTCGAAGGCCTATGCGATGACCGGCTGGCGGATCGGCTATGCGGCGGGCGCGCCGTGGTTGATCAAGGCGATCGCGAAATTGCAGTCGCAGTCGACCAGCAACCCTTGCTCGATCGCGCAGGCGGCGGCGGTGGCGGCGCTGAACGGCCCGCAGGGGTTCCTGCAGGAGCGCAATGCGGCGTTCCAGGTACGGCGCGATCTGGTCGTCGGCATGCTCAACGCGATCCCCGGCATGCACTGCCCGACGCCGGAGGGCGCGTTCTACGTCTATCCGTCGTTCGCCGAGCTGATCGGCAAGAGCACGCCGTCGGGGCGGGTGATCGACAGCGACGAGGCGTTCGTGGGGTATCTGCTCGACGATGCGAAGGTGGCGGCGGTGCAGGGCGCGGCGTTCGGTTTGTCGCCGGCGATGCGGATCAGCTATGCGACGTCCGACACGCTGCTGCGGACCGCGTGCGAGCGGATTCAGCAGGCGTGTGCCGATCTGAAGTAGGGGGATCGTCCTCACCCTTCCGCCGCTGCGCGGCTCCCTCCCTCTCCCATCGGGAGAGGGAATAGACGGCGCAGCCGTTGCCGAGTGGGGTGAGGCCACTCCGGTATAATATTACGCCCGATGAACGCGGTCGCCACGCCGCGTTAATTCAGCGTTTCTATAAACGGCATTGAGCCTGGAGGCGGGAGAGACGATCTCGCATCCTTACGGGGCGCAGCGACGTAGCTGCGCTCGAACAAACCAATGGGTGCGTCATGCGCAAGGTCTTCAAGAGCGGCTTCTTCTGGCAATTCGTCGGTGGCTTTGCCATCGGCGCGGTCGGTGTCGTGACGCTTCAGCCGGCGAGCGCGCAGGGCGTGCAGCCGATTCCGGCGGCGTCGCCGATCGTCGCAGTCCGCTGAGGCTGTAATGCGGGCGGCGGCTCCCCATCTTGGTGGTATGCTGAAAATCCTGTTGCCCGTTGCCGGTGTCGCCGCCGCCGTGATCGCCTCCACCGGCTTCGCCGCGGCCGAGCGCGCGGTGCCGATCCCCGTTGCCAAGGTCGATGTTCCGCCTGCCGCGGGGATGCATACCGCGGTGTTCGCGGGCGGCTGCTTCTGGGGCATGGAAGCGGTGTTCGAGCACGTGAAGGGGGTGCGTGGCGTGACCGCGGGCTATGCCGGCGGCAGGCGTGAGACGGCGAATTACGATGCCGTGTCGACCGAGCGGACCGGGCATGCCGAGGCGATCAAGGTCGTCTTCGATCCACGGCAGGTGAGCTATGCGACGCTGCTGCGGGTGTATTTCTCGATCGCGCACGATCCGACGCAGCTGAACCGGCAGGGTCCGGATAGCGGCCCGAGCTATCGGTCGGCGGTATTCCCGCAGGATGCGCGCCAGGCGGCGGTTGCGCGGGCGTATATCGCGCAGCTCGGCGCGGCGAAGAGCTTTCCGGGGCCGATCGTGACGCGGATCGAGCAGGGCGGGTTCTTCCCGGCCGAGGCGTACCATCAGAATTTCTACGACCGGAACCCGACGCACCCGTATATCGTGCATTGGGACAAGCCGAAGGTAGCGGCGTTTAAGGCCGGGTTCCCGACGCTGTATAGGTAAGAGCAGCCATCGCCCGATATCCTGTGTCACCCCGGACTTGTTCCGGGGTCCACTTCGCGGCTGGATGAATCCCCTGAGCCTCTAGCCTTACCTTTGCGGTACGGTGGACCCCGGAACAAGTCCGGGGTGACGACAGATCAGGCGGCGATCGGGAAGCGCAGGAGGCGCTGTTCTACCGGGACCAGCGCTTCCGCCCCCCGACCCACTGCCTTCACCAACGCCGGATGGTTCACGTCCAGTCCACCGGTCAGTGCACCGAATGCCGGCAGGACGATCTTGCGCTCCGTCGCCACGAAGCAGCGTCTAGCGATCTGCTTGCCGCGCACCGCAACACGCAGCTTCGGGTGGAAATGCCCCGACAGCTCCGGGCGCGACTCCAGCGGGTCGGCTTCGTGGCGCAAGATGAGACCATCCACCTCCGCCTCGTCCGCGACCTCGCCGCCGCAGCGGTCCTTGATGTCGGGATCGTGGTTGCCGGTGATCCACGTCCAGCGCAGCCCCTCGGTCAGCGCGCGGAGGCGGATTTGCGCTTCCTGCGGCAGGCGCTCGCAGCCGTCGCTGTCGTGGAAGCTGTCGCCGAGACACCAGAGTTCCTCCGCCCCCGTTTTCGCGGCCAGGGCGGCGAGATCGGCGAGCGTCGCCAGTGAATCGTACGGCGGCAGCATCTGGCCGCGGGCAGCGAACCAGCTCGCTTTTTCGAAATGGAGATCGGCGACGAGCAAGGCACGGCGTGCCGGCCATAGCAACGCACCCTCCGGAAGGGCGCAGAGCGCGTGGCCGCCGAACGAAAAGGGAACCATGCGTCCGCCTTGCCCGCAAAGATCCGCATGGGCAAGCCGTTGTGCGGCGCACAGCAAATCCGCTTGCCTGGGGCTGCAATAGGCGTAAAGCGCGCCGTCCTCCCGCCGGGAGGGTTCTGTCAGAGGGTAGTCGCGCGCATGTCGCCCGCCGTCCAAGCACCCGTTTCCACCGCTCAGCATCATCCCGCACTCATCGGTCTCACCATCGGGGCGATCGGCGTGGTGTTCGGCGATATCGGCACCAGTCCGCTCTACGCGTTCCGCGATGCGCTGGGCCAGTCCGCCGCCGACGGCATCGACCCGTCCGAGATCTTGGGCGTGCTCAGCCTCGCGCTGTGGACGCTGACGCTGATCGTCACGTGCAAATACGTCTTTTTCCTGATGCGCGCCGACAATCACGGCGAGGGCGGCGTGCTGGCGCTGGCGGCGCTGGCTCGGCGCGCGCTGGGGATGCGCAGCCGCATCGCTTTGGTGCTGGGCGCGGCGGGTGCTGCGCTATTCTATGGCGATGCGATCATCACGCCGTCATTGTCGGTGCTGTCGGCGATGGAGGGATTGCAGACGATTCCGTCCGCCGCGAAACTGTTCGACGAGGGCACGATCCGGGCGCTGACGATCGGCATCCTGATCGCACTGTTCCTGATCCAGAAGCGCGGCACGGCGATGGTGGCCAAGCTGTTCGGGCCGGTCTGCATCCTGTGGTTCGTGACGATCGGGGCCTTGGGCATCTGGCATATCGCCGACGAGCTATCGATCTTTCGCGTGCTGATCCCGAGCTATGGCATCCGCTTCCTTGCGACGCACGGCACCACCGGGCTGTTCGTGCTGGGCGCGGTGTTCCTGACCGTCACCGGCGCGGAGGCGCTGACCGCGGACATGGGACATTTCGGCAAGCGACCGATCCGGATCGCGTGGCTGTTCCTCGTCTTCCCCGCGCTGACGCTCAACTATCTGGGGCAGGGCGCGTTCGCGCTGTCGCATCTGGAGGCCGCGGCGGCGGCGGGGACGCCGTTCGTCAACCAGAACTGGTTCTTCCTGATGGCGCCCGAATCGTTTCGCGGGCCGCTGATCGTGTTGGCGGGGTTCGCCACGGTGATCGCGAGCCAGGCGGTGATCACCGGTGCCTTCTCGCTGACGCAGCAGGCGGTGCAATTGGGGCTGTTGCCGCGCATGAAGCTGCGCCAGACGTCGGCGGACTTCGCCGGCCAGATTTATATTCCCGCGATCAACTGGCTGTTGCTGGTCGGCGTGCTGGTGCTGATCGTGCAGTTCAAGACGTCGTCGGCGATGGCGGCGGCGTACGGCATCGCCGTGACGGGCACGATGGTGGTGACGACGTTGCTCGGTTACCTCGTGGCGCGGCACGTGTGGCATTGGAAGCGGGTGTGGGCGTTGACCGCGGTGCTGCCGTTCCTGTGCCTCGACCTCGTGTTCTTCGGTGCCAACATCCTGCGCGTCGTCGAAGGCGGGTGGGTGCCGCTGGCGATCGCGGCCGCCATCGGCCTGCTGATCTACACCTGGGTGCGCGGCAAGGGCATCGTGCGGGCGTTCGAGGCGCGGCAGAGCATCCCGCTCGCCGACCTCGCCGCTGCGCTCGCCAAGCGCCCACCCGAGCGGGTGCCGGGCACTGCGGTGTTCCTAACCGCCAATCCGCGCTCGGCACCGGGGGCGTTGCTCCACAACCTCAAGCACAACAAGGTGCTGCACGAGCGCAACCTGGTGGTGAGCATCCGCACCACCGACCGCCCGGTGGTGGACGAGGAGCATCGCTCGACCGTCGAACGGCTGGACGACAATTTCGAGATCGTGGTGCTCAATTACGGCTTCATGGAATCGCCCGACGTGCCGGCCGATCTGGGGGTCGGTGGCAAGACCGAGATGCGCAGTCTGGACGCGATGAAGACGAGCTTCTTCATCGGGCGCAACACGTTGAAGCCGGAGGCGGATGTCGGCATGCCGTTGTGGCAGGACCGCATCTTCATGTTCATGCAGCGTAACGCGAGCGACCCGACGGATTTCCTGAAGATCCCGCCGGGGAAAGTTCTGGAATTGGGTGAGCAGGTTACGGTTTAGGCGTTCTCGCGATCCGGGTCCGATCCTCGGGTCCAACGGCTTCGTCACCCCGGACTTGTTCCGGGGTCCACTCTGCGGCTGGGGGAAGCGCTTTGAGCCTCTTGTCTTGCCGTTGTGGAACGGTGGACCCCGGAACAAGTCCGGGGTGACGGGAGTGATTGGGCAAGTGTCGCGGGCTAGTCGAGCGTCATCGCCTCCGCCGCAAGCGCTTCGGCTTCGATCAGCAAGGCATCATCTGCGCTGCCGACCGAGATTTTCTCGCGGCCGATCAGGGTCAGCACCGGGACGGCAAGTGGGGTGACGCGCTCAAGATCGACGTGGAGCATCGTCTCGGCGGCGCGGTCGAGCAGGCCGGCGAGGCGGCCGACGTCGGTCATGCGGGCGCGGGCATCGTCCCAGGCGGCTTGCAGGAGCAGGTGGCTGGGTTCGTATTTGCGCAGGACGTCGTAGATCAGGTCGGTCGAGAAGGTGACCTGTCGCCCGGTCTTGCGCTTGCCGGGGTGCTGGCGTTCGACCAGCCCGCCGATCACCGCGACCTCGCGGAAGGCGCGCTTGAGCAGATGCGATTGCTGCACCCAGTCGACGAATTCGTGTTCGAGGATGTCGGGGCTGAACAGCGCGGCGGGGTCGGTGATCTTGTCGATGCCGTACACCGCGAGCGCGTAGTCGTTGGCGACGAAGCCCAATGGCTTCAGCCCCTCCGCCTCCATCCGGCGGGTGATGAGCATGCCGAGCGACTGGTGCGCGTTCCACCCTTCGAAGCTGTAGGCGACCATGTAGTTGCGCCCTTCGCGCGGGAAGGTCTCGACCAGAAGCTGGCCGGGGCGGGGGAGGGCGGAGCGCTTCGCCTGGAATTCCAGCCATTCGCGCACGTCGTCGGGAAAGCGCGCCCATTGGCCCGGATCGGCGAGGAAACCGCGGACGCGGTCGGCGAGGTTGGTCGACAGTGGCATGCGCGATCCGCCGTACGTAGGGATGCGCGCCGGTTTCGACGAGGCGCGGACGATGAGGTCCTCGGTGTCGATCTTCTGCACTTCGCAGGACAGGCCGGCGAAGAAGAAGGTGTCGCCGGGGGAAAGTTGCGCGGCAAACCCTTCCTCGACCTTGCCGAGGTTGCGGCCGTTCCTGAAGCGGACGTTGAGCATCGTCGATTCGACGATGATGCCGGCGTTGAGGCGGTGCTGGGTGACGAACTTCGGGTGGCTGACGCGCCACAGGCCGTCCGCCTCCTGCGTCAGGCGCTTGAAGCGGTCGTAGGCCTTGAGGCTGTAGCCGCCATCGCGGATGAAGCCGAGGACGCGATCGAACGTCTCGTCGGTCAGCGCCGAATAAGGGAGGGCGGAGCGGACCTCGTCGAGCAACGCCGCCTGATCGAACGGCGCGGCGCAGGCGACCGCCATGACGTGCTGGGCGAGCACGTCGAGCGCACCGGGGCGGAACAGGTCGGGGTCGAGTTCGCCCGCCTCCACCGCGTCGAGGGCGGCGCGGGCTTCGAGATATTCGAAGCGGTTGCCGGGGACGACGATCGCTTCCGACGCTTCGTCGAGCCGGTGGTTGGCGCGGCCGATCCGCTGGAGCAGGCGTGACGATCCCTTGGGCGCGCCCATCTGGATGACGCAATCGACATCGCCCCAGTCGACACCCAGGTCCAGGCTGGCGGTCGCCACCAGCGCGCGCAGGCGGCCGTCCGCCATCGCACCCTCCACCTTGCGGCGCGCCTCGAGCGAAAGGCTGCCGTGATGAACGCCGATCGGCAGCGACTGGGTGTTCACCTTCCATAGGTCCTGGAAGATCAGTTCGGCGAGGCTGCGGGTGTTGCAGAAGACGATCGAGGTCTTGTGCGCCTCGATCTCCGCCATCACCTGTTGCGCAGCGTAGCGGCCGGAATGGCCGGACCAAGGCACGCGGCCTTCGGGCAGGAGAATCGCGATGTGGGGGTCGGCGCCCGCCTCGCCCTGCACCATCGCGACCTGATCGATATCGCCATCGGGGGCGAGCCAGGCGCGGTAGCCGTCCGAATCGGCGACGGTGGCGGAGAGGGCTACGCGGCGTAAGGCAGGACTGATCCGCTGGAGGCGTGCCATGCACAGCGAGAGGAGGTCGCCGCGCTTGCCGGTGGCGAAGGCGTGGACTTCGTCGACGACGATCGTCCTGAGCCCTTCGAACATCGTGAAGCTGTCGGGATAGCTGAGCAGCAGCGACAGCGATTCGGGCGTGGTGAGCAGGATCTGCGGCGGCTTGATGCGTTGGCGAACTTTGCGGTCGCTGGGCGTGTCGCCGGTGCGGGTTTCGATGCGCAGGTCGAGGCCCATCTCTTCGACGGGCGCGACGAGATTGCGCTGGATGTCGACCGCGAGCGCCTTCAACGGCGAGACGTAGAGCGTGTGCAGACCCTCGGTCGGCGTCTCGATCAATTCGGTCAGTGTCGGGAGAAACCCGGCGAGCGTCTTGCCCGCGCCGGTGGTGGCGACGAGCAACGCGTGACGGCGGGCGCGGCCTTCGCGGAGCATGTCGAGCTGGTGACGCCGGGGACGCCAGCCGCGGGTGGCGAACCAGTCTGCGAGCGGCTGGGGGAGGTCCATTGCAACCTATGTAGGAGGCGGGTGGCGGCGAAACCACTCCGTCGTAGTGGCGGGGATTGCCCATGCTTCCGTCATCTCGACGAAAATCGAAACCCACGACAGCGCGCCATTGACGGTGTGCGGATATCCGGCCGCTTGCCCCCATGGGTCCCGGCGTTCGCCGGGATGACGGGGGAGGGTGACGGTTTACCGCCCGTCGTGATCCACCGCATCGCCCTGGTACAGGTCGTGCGTCGCCTGTTCGGTGCGGCGGTGCTGGTCGCGCGAGACGCGATTGTTGAACTTGGCCCAGATGAGCACGCCGAGCAGCACCATCGCGCCGACGAAGACGACCAAACCCCAGAAGCTGCTGATCACCATCGATTTTCTCCCGTAGGTGTAGCGTCCGGGGTCAACGACCCGCAGGCGCTATTCGATCCGGCGGCACCGTTGGGCGGGCTGGTGCGTACTAGCAGCATGGCACGATTGGGCGACTGGCTGGAACCGCATCCGCATGGCATCTACGTCAAGCCGGCGGATGCCTGGATCGATCCGTCTGAACCCGTCGCCAAGGCGCTGGTGACCCACGGCCACGCCGATCACGCGCGCGGCGGGCATGCTGCGGTCTGGGCGACGCCGGAAACGCTGGCGATCATGGACGCGCGCTACGGCGAACAGGCAGGCCACCCCGTCGCTTACGGCGAGAGCATCCGGATGGGCGAAGTGGAGATCGGCTATGTCCCCGCCGGGCATGTGCTGGGATCGGCGCAGATCGTGCTCGACTACCGCGGCGAGCGGGTCGTCGTGTCGGGCGACTATAAGCGGCGGGCGGACCCGACGTGTACGCCGTTTGAGCCGGTGAAGTGCGACGTGTTCGTCACAGAGGCGACCTTCGCGCTACCGGTGTTCCGCCACCCCGATACGGGCGACGAGATCGACAAGCTGATCGCGCGACTGCACGCCAACCCCGATCGCTGCGTGCTGGTCGGCGCCTATGCGCTGGGCAAGGCGCAGCGGGTGATTGCCGAGCTGCGCGAGCGGGGGCACGAGGCGCCGATCTATATCCATGGCGCGTTGCAGCGGTTGTGCGACCTGTATGCGGAGCACGGCGTGCGGCTGGGCGAGCTGCTGCCGGTGGCGGATGCGAAGAAGGCGGACATGGCGGGGCACGTCGTGATGTGCCCGCCGGGTGCGATCAACGACCGCTGGTCGCGCCGCCTGCCCGATCCGATCACCGCGATGGCTTCTGGGTGGATGCGAGTACGGCAGCGGGCGCGGCAGAAGAACGTCGAACTGCCGCTGATCCTGTCCGATCACGCCGACTGGGACGAGCTGACCGACACCTTGTCCGAAATCGCACCGCGCGAAGTGTGGGTGACGCACGGGCGCGAAGAGGCGCTGGTTCATTGGTGCGAGCAGCGCCAGATGAAGGCAAGGGCCTTGGCGTTGGTGGGGTTCGAGGATGAGGATGATTGAGCCGTCGCGGTGAGAAGGTGCTTTCACGCGAAGGTTTTTTGCGCGCAGAGGACGCAGAGACGTTCGATGCCAGCGGCAGCTTTCAGTTCAAATTTTCTGAATACAGCTGCTTCGCGAAAGCCCACTCCGCGTCCTCTGCGCCTCTGCGCGAACAATCCTTCTTCGCGTCTTCGCGCCTTCGCGTGAAATTCACTGCTACCGAAAGGCGATCCGCGCCACGACGGGGAAATGGTCGGACGGGTAAAGCGCACCCGTGTGGCGGGTGATCGTTTGTGCGGTCAACGGGCGGAAACCGCGGGTCAAAATCCAGTCGATGCGGCGATCGGGTTTGCCGGTAAAGTCGTGGAAGGTGAGCGGCGGGCCTTTGGGCGCGCGGACGGATTGCCAGACATCCTTGAGCGCGGCTGTCAGGGTGGCGTGGGCCTTCGCGTCGGGGGTAGTGTTGAAATCGCCGGTCAGGACCACGGGATCGTTCGCGGCGATGTCCGGCAGGCGGGCGACGATCAGCGCGGCGGCCTTCTCACGCGCGGATTCGTCTTCGGCACGATAGGGGAAGTGGGTGTTGAGCGCGACGAAGCGGCGACCTTCGTGGGTCTGGAAGCGGCCCCATGTCACCATCCGCGGCAAGGGATGGCCCCAGCTGATGCTGCCTGGAACGTCGGGCGTGTCCGACAGCCAGAAGTCGCCCTGTGCCAACAACGTCAGCCGGTCGGGGCGGTAGAAGATGCCCATATGCTCGTCGGCATGGCCGCCGCGGCGATCGCGCCCGAACCAGCGATAGTGTGGCAGCGCGCGGACGATGTCGTCGCCCTGGGACTGGAACAGTTCCTGCGTGCCGAATAGATCGGGATCGGCGGCAGCGACCGTCTGCGCGAACAATGCGCGGCGGTGCGGCCAGTCGTTGGCGCCGTCCGAGGCCATGGGCAGACGGACGTTGAAGGTCATGATGGTGAGCGTCTGCGCGGGCTTCACTGCACCGGTCAGCGGCAGTGTCATGGCTCCGGCAAGCATCGCGCGGCGGGAGAGGTTCATGCCCCTTCCAACGTGCGCGCGCGGCGGCGCTGGACCGAACTGCCGATGCCCATCGCCTCACGGTATTTGGCGACAGTGCGACGGGCTATGTCGAAGCCCTTGGCCTGCAGCAATTCGACCAATGTGTCGTCGGACAGGATCTTGGCTCCCTCATTGGCAATGAGCGCGCGGATCGCGCTTTTCACTGCCTCGGCAGATACGGCATCGCCACCGTCGGCGGACTGGATGGCGCTGGTGAAGAAATATTTCAGCTCGAAGACGCCGCGCGCGCAGCTCAGATATTTGTTGCTTGTCACGCGGCTGACGGTGGATTCGTGCATCTCGATCGCGTCCGCCACGCGAGCGAGCGTCATCGGCTTCAGGTGCGCGACGCCCTTCAGGAAAAACGCTTCCTGTTGCTTCACGATCTCGGCGGCGACTTTGATGATCGTGCGCTGGCGCTGGTCGAGGGCCTTGATCAGCCAGTTGGCGCTGGCGAGCGCGTCGGACAGCCAGGCCTTCGACGCCTTGTCCTGCGGGCCGTGGCTGAGTTCGTGGTAATAGCGGCGGTTGACGAGGACGCGGGGCAGGGTGGCGGCGTTGAGTTCGATGCCCCAGCCGGTCTTGGTCTTCTGGACGAACAGGTCGGGCGTCACCGCGAGCGCGGGTTCGCCACCGTAGCGGCAGCCGGGCTTGGGATCGTAGCCGCGCAGTTCGCGGATCATGTCCGCCATATCCTCGTCGTCGACGCCGCACATGCGTTTGAGGCGGGTGAGTTCGCCGCGCGCCAGCAGATCGAGGTTGTCGATCAACCGCGCCATGCAGGGGTCGTAGCGATCCGCCTCGCGCGCCTGCAATGCGATGCATTCGGCGAGGTCGCGCGCGCCGACGCCGGTCGGGTCGAGCGTCTGGATGCGTGTGAGGACATGCTCGACGCGGGCCTGCGACGTGCCGAGGCGCGTGGCGATGTCGAGCAGTGACGCGGTGAGGTAACCGGCCTCGTCAATCTGGTCGATCAGATGCTGGGCGATGAACCAGTCGGCGCCATCGACCACCGCGCCGGCCTGCGCGAGGAGATGGTCGCCGAGAGTACCATCGCGTTGCGCGAAGGAGTCGAAGTCGAGGTCTTCGCCTCCCAAGCCGCTGCCGCCACTGCCCCCGGTCATCGACAGCGCGCCGTCGAAGCCGCCGCCGCCATCGGCGACGCTGTCCTGCTGGTGGCTTTCGGTGGCATAGTCCACGTCGATCGGGTCGGCGGTCGCGGTGCCGCCGATCAGGTCGTCCGCACCCGCGGGTTCTTCGCGCTCGACGCGTTCGGGCCGGATGACCTCGTCGGTCTGCGCCGCTTCGAGCAGGGGGTTCTTCTCGACCTCCTCGGCGATGAAGCCCTCGATCTCGAGGTTGGAGAGTGCGAGCAGCTTGATCGCCTGCTGCAATTGCGGCGTCATCACCAGCGATTGCGACTGGCGGATATCGAGGCGCGGGGCGAGGCTCATGCGGCGCGCAAAGTCCTCCCCCGCCAGGGGGAGGTGGCAGCCGTCAGGCGGACGGAGGGGGAGGACGGCAATGAACTTTGTCGGAGGGGGCGTCGCTTACCTCCCCCTCCGTCACCGCTTCGCGGCGCCACCTCCCCCTTGCGGGCGAGGGCCAAGGTAGATGATCGACCCATACCCTACAGCGAGAAGCCCTCGCCCAGATACAGGCGGCGGACGTTGGCGTCGGCGACCAGTTCTTCGGGCGATCCTGCGAACAGCACGCGGCCGTCGTAAATGATGTAGGCGCGATCGACGATGTCGAGCGTTTCGCGGACGTTATGGTCGGTGATCAGCACGCCGATGTCGCGGCGCTTGAGGTCCTTCACCAGATCGCGGATGTCGGCGATCGAGATCGGGTCGATGCCGGCGAACGGTTCGTCGAGCAGCATGATCGACGGATCGGCGGCAAGCGCGCGCGCAATTTCCGCCCGTCGCCGCTCGCCGCCCGACAATGCCATCGCCGGCGAGGCACGCAGCCGGGTGAGGCCGAATTCGTCGAGCAGCTTGTCGAGCTTGGCGGGACGCGCCGAGGCATCCGGTTCGGAGAGTTCGAGCACCGAGGCTATGTTCTTTTCGATCGACAGGCCGCGGAAGATGCTGGTTTCCTGCGGCAGGTAGCCGAGGCCGAGGATCGCCCGACGGTACATCGGCAGCTTTGTGATGTCTTCGCCGTCGAGCATGATCCGGCCCGAATCGGGCTTCACCAGCCCCATCACCGAATAGAAGCACGTCGTCTTGCCGGCGCCGTTGGGGCCGAGCAGGCCGACGACCTCGCCGCGGTCGACCGAAACCGACACGTCGGTGAGGACGATGCGCTTGTCATAGGATTTGGCGATCGAGATCGCCTGCAGGCCGCGGTTGACTGGCGGTTCGTGGATCGCCTCGGCGGTTTGCAGGTCGGAAACGGCGGCGTCCATGGGCGTGATGCCTCGCAGCAATAGGTTACCGAACTCCTGCCTTGGCAGGGTTCGTGCATGGGATGCGTCATGGCGCGCGCAGGCGACGGAGGGAAGCCCCTTCCGACGAGATGCGGGATGGCTGCGGTGATGTGGGCGCGCGGTCGCCCTCCCCCTTGCGGGGGAGGGTTAGTTGCGCTTGGGTACGGAGAAGGTGCCGGTCACCCGACCGCCGGGGCTCGCCGACGTGGTGCCCCCGGTCGCGCCGCTCGATCCGCGGACGGACGATCCGTCGATCACCGCACGTCCGGTGTCGAGATTGATGGTCAGGCGACCGCCGTTGACGGTGTTGCCGCCCTGGGTCAGTGTCACCGCACCCAGCATGGTGATGACGCGGCGATTGAGATCGTAGATCGCGAACTGGCTTCTGGCGGTCTGATCGGGCCGACGGACGGTGACACCACCACTTGCATCGAGGCGCGACACCTGCGGGTTCCCGCCAACCACCTGCCCGGTATAGCTGACGGTCATCCGTGCGGCATTGAGCGTCATCGCCGCCTGCTTGACCGAGACGTTGCCCGACAGCACGGCACGGTTCGCCTTGTCCTGCAATTCGATGTTGTCCGCGCCGAAATCGATCGGCGCGTTCGAATTATGGGCCGTCTGGGCAGCCAGGGGAGCCGCGACGAGCAGGGCGAGAGGAATGAGCGAGCGCATGGCGGCTATTTCGTGCGTTCGGGGACGAACCGCAAGCGGGCATTGCCGCTGAGCCGCACAGTGCGCCCCTCGAGATCCGCATTGAGCGTATTCGCGCTGAAATTGCCCTGCGGCACGGTGCCGGTGACCTTGCCCTGACTGTTCATCGTTCGCGATTTGAGATCGATCGTCGCATCGCTGGTATCGAGGCGATAGCCATTGGCGGTGCGAAACGCGATCGGGCCGTCGACCTTCATCTGTTCGCTGTTGAGGTCGTAGCGTCCCTGATCGGCGCGCAACGTCGCGGGGCCGTCCTCCAGTTCGAGGTCGGCGGCCATGCCGTTGATCTGGACGATCGGCACGCTGCTGCTCTGTTGCACCGCCGACCCGGCGTTGAGCGCGAAGGCCTGCCCCTTGTCGTCCTGCCCGCGATAGGTGGCGGACTGAAGCTTCATCCGCTCCTTCGCAACCTCGACCTTGTTCTTGTCGAGAACGAACGACACTTCGTTGCTCGCCGTCAGCGGTGCCATCACGAGAAATGCCATCAGCACGCCGATGCCGACGGGAAGACCGGTGTTGAGCGAGGCGACGAACCGGTCGTGGCGTCCGCCGGGGGCGGCCCAGCGCTGGCGCGCCGAACGCACGCGTTGCGCGACGGCGGAACTCATGCGCTTCTACCGGTCAGGGCCGACACGGGCTGGCGCGGGTCTGGCGCGGGTGACGATTCAGGCATGGGCGAAGATGTCGATGTCGGGCCACCCGGCAAGGTCGAGCGCGGCGCGGGTCGGCAGGAAGTCGAAGCATGCCTGCGCCATTTCCATCCGGCCTTCGCGAATCAGGCGACGGTTCAGTTCGGCCTGCAATCGATGCAGGAAGCGGACATCGCTGGCGGCGTAGTCCTTTTGCGCATCCGACAGTTCGGGCGATCCCCAGTCGGACGATTGCTGCTGCTTGCTGAGTTCCTGACCCAGCAATTCGCGGACCAGTTCCTTCAATCCGTGACGATCGGTGTAGGTACGGATCAGGCGCGATGCAATCTTCGTATCGTACGCCGGACCGGCGACGATACCCAGATAATGCTGGAGCGCGGCGATGTCGAAACGGCCGTAATGATACAGCTTCACCCGGCCGGGATCAGCGAGCAGCGCCTTCAGATTGGGTGCGGCATAGTCGCTGCCTGGGCCGAAACGAACGAGGTGTTCGTCGGGCCCGCCGTCGGACAGCTGCACCACACACAGCCGGTCGCGCGGCGTGATGAGACCCATCGTCTCGGTATCGACGGCGATAGAGGCGCCGGGAGCGAAGACGTCGGCGGGGAGGTCTTCCTCGTGGAAGTGTACGGTCATGGCGACGCCCTACGCCGCAACGCCGGATCGCTCAATGATTTAAGCGCGACGGTGGAACCGATGTGAACCAGAGGCGGGTGCGCGATGGGCAAAAAGGGCGCTTTGATGGCAATGGGTTCGCCGGTGGTCGGTGATCACCACGAACTGGTCGAAAGATACGACGAATTTGTTCGCGACGACTTGTTTTCTGCGCTATGACGAGTCCCAAGGCGCAATAGGTTTCGCGCCCGAGGGCTCGCGTTCGTCGTCCGGCGCACGGGTTCTTGTCACGGATTGGATGCGGGCGAACCGGGAAGACGAACAGGGTTATGGGTTACGACAAAGGTGGCCGCGGCAATCGTGGCGGACGTGGTCGCGACAAGCGCGATGATTTCGGCGGCGGCAGCAGCGACTTCGGTGGCGGCAGCAGCTTCGGCGGTGGTGGTTTCGGTGGCGGCGGCTTCGGCGGCGGTGACCGTGGCGGCTTCGGTGGCGGCAGCAGCTTCGGCGGCGGTGGCGGTGATCGCGGCGGCTTCGGCGGCGGCGGTGGCGGCGGCTTCCGTGGTGGCGGCGGCGGCGGTTTCGGCGGCGGCGGCGGCGGTGGTGGCGGCTTCAGCGGCGGCGGCCGCGGCATGCCCCCGCAGGTCGTTGGCGAAGGCACCGGCGTGGTCAAGTTCTTCAACGCGCAGAAGGGCTTCGGCTTCGTAGTCCGCGATGACGGCGGCGAAGACGTGTTCGTGCACATCTCGGCCGTCGAACAGGCCGGCATGAGCGCGCTCGCAGAAGGTCAGCCGCTTGGCTTCACCCTTGTCGATCGCGGCGGCCGTATCTCGGCGACCGAACTGAAGATCGATGGCGAGCCGATGGCCGTGTCCGAGCGCGCTCCCCGCGAGCCGCGCGAAGGTGGCTTCGGCGACCGCGGTCCGCGTCCGGGCGGTGCTGGTGGCGCCGGTGGCGCGCCGCAGCGTCAGCTGACCGGTGAGAAGGCAACGGGTACCGTCAAATTCTTCAACGCGATGAAGGGCTTCGGCTTCATTCAGCGCGATGACGGACAGCCCGATGCATTCGTGCACATCTCGGCCGTCGAGCGCGCCGGCATGTCCACGCTGAACGAGGGCGACAAGCTCCAGTTCGAACTCGAGGTCGACCGTCGCGGCAAGTACGCCGCGGTAAATCTGTCGGCCGCGTAAGCTTCCCCGATTCGCCAACGAAAGGCCCGGCCCCGCATCAGCGGTGCCGGGCCTTTTGCGTTTTGTGGCCGGAGATGCGAGGTCCCGGCGACATAGTTCGCGGAATGGCAGAGGAATGCGTGTGGTGAAGGTGGCATTGGCGCTGGGGATCGTTGGCGTGTTCGGCGGTGTCGCATGGCAGGCGCAGCAGCCTGCGGCTCCGGCTCCGGTTATGACCGCGACCCCGGCACAACCCGCTGCGGTCGCGCCTGAAGCAGGCGTGCCGGTCTATGCGGCAACGGTGGTCGCACGGATGCCGCATGACACCGGCGCGTTCACCGAAGGGCTGCTGTTCTGCAACGGCGCGCTGTACGAGAGCACGGGCAAGGAAGGCGCGTCGGATGTTCGCCGGGTCTCACTTACGGATGGCAAGGTGTTTGCGCGGGGTCGCATCGCGCCGGAGTTGTTCGGCGAAGGCATTGGTTGCTGGAAGAAAACGCTGCTGAGCGTGACGTGGAAGACCGGCCTCGGTTTCCGCTGGACACTGCCGGCACTGAAGCAGGCGGGAAAGCCGTTCCACTATACCGGCGAGGGCTGGGGCATGACCAGCGATGCGACCGGGATCATCCTGTCAGATGGTACGCCGACGCTGCGCCGCATGGACCCGATGAGCTTTGCCGAACGCGGCCGGATTGCGGTCACGATGAACGGCCGGCCGCTTCAGAAACTCAACGAGCTGGAATACCGGCAGGGGCGGATTCTCGCGAACATATGGATGAGCGGGTTCATCGCACGGATCGATCCCGCCACCGGCAAGGTGGACGGGCTGATCGACCTGCGGCCGCTGGTCGCGGAGATCGCGAACAGCGATCCGGACGCCGTTGCGAACGGCATTGCCTACGACGCCGCCAGCGACCGTTTGTTCGTCACGGGCAAATACTGGCCGACGCTGTTCGAGATCAAAATCGGCGAAGAGGTCGGCCGAGCGGGCTAAGAACAACTTTGAATTGCAATGCGACCCCGGCGCGCGTCCTTTACGACATGCCGATGGACATTCCATCGCCTGCTCATGCCGTTAGTGCATAGTCCTCATCCGTGGTGGCCAGCCAGCGCTTTGCCGCATCCAGCTGCAGGAACACGCGAACGCGAGGATGGACGAGGGTTCGCTCCGCCTGTGCCTTGTTGAGGTGGCTGCCGACGACGACCGCGGCACGCCCCGTCGTGAGGGCCATACCTCCGCGCATGATATGGACCAGCATGTCCGCCACGTCATTGGCCTGAACCGGAAATTCGAGTGACTCGACGATGACGTTGAAATCCGGCCTGATTGCCCTTGCTTCCTGTGCCTTCGCACCGACCCGCGCGGCGAAAGGGGTGACATCTTCCGGTCGCCAGAACCCTTTGACGGTGAGGATCAGGGCATTGGCACAGGCATCATAGTCGACGTGAAACATGGAGAGCGGCGCTTTCCGAAAAGATGTGCCGGCATCTTTGCCCGACGTGCACCTGTAATCCTAGCCGGACGGCGGATATGGCGGGCGATCGCTTCAGGTCACCAGCCGCTTCAGCGTTTCCACCCGGTCCGCCTCCGCCGCCGGTTTGTCCGTTCGTATCCGCGCGATCCGCGGAAAGCGCATGGCGATGCCGGACTTGTGGCGTGTCGAGGTGTGGATCGAATCGAACGCGATCTCCAGCACCATCGTCTTTTCCACCTCGCGGACCGGACCGAAGCGATTGAGGGTGTGGCGGCGGACGAAGCTGTCGAGCATGCGCAATTCCTCGTCGGTGATGCCGGAATAGGCCTTTCCCACGGGGAGTAGCTCGCCCTCTTCGGTCCAGCAGCCGAACGTATAGTCGCTGTAATAGGATGAGCGGCGACCGTTGCCGCGCTGGGCGTACATGACGACGCAATCGGCGGTGAGCGGATCGCGCTTCCATTTGTACCACAGGCCGGCACGTCGGCCGCCGACGTAGGGCGAATCGCGGCGCTTGAGCATGACGCCCTCGATCGCGGCGTCGCGGGCGCCGGCGCGGATCGCCTCCAGTTCGGTGAAGCTCGCGGCCTCGATTACCTGGCTGATGTCAAACCGATGGGGGTCAAGACGGGGGACGAACGCCTCGAGCCGGGCGCGGCGCTCGGTCCAGGGAAGGGCGCGCAGATCTTCGGGACCGTCGAGCAGGATGTCGTAAAGGCGGACGAAGGCTGGATAATCGGCCAGCATCTTCGCCGAGACGGTCTTGCGGCCGAGGCGCTGCTGGAGCGCGTTGAAGCTTGCCGCACCCCCGCCGTCTTCCAGCGCGCCGCCCTGGACCTCCCCTTTCACCAGCAGTTCGCCATCGACGGTGCCAGGGGTGGTGAACGCGGCGGCAACGTCGGGGAAGCTGCCGGTAACGTCGTCGCCGGTGCGGCTGTAGAGGCGGGTCTGGCCAGCAACGTGGACGATCTGGACGCGGATGCCATCCCATTTCCATTCGGCGGCATAGTCGGCGAGGTCGACCTGCGCGTCCTCGAGACCGTGCGCGAGCATGAACGGGCGGAAGACCGGGACGTCGGCGGGCGTCGGTTGTTCGCCGGTGCCCTCTGCCCAGGCGAACAGCGAGATGTAGGGCGGCGAAAGGCCGTGCCACACCTCTTCGACGGCATCGACATCCAGCCCGAATGCCTGCGCCAGCGCGGTCTTGGCAAGACGTGCGGACACGCCGATGCGGAGGCCGCCGGTCGCCATCTTGAGGAGCGCAAAGCGTTCCTCGGCATCCAGGCGGTCCAGCATGTCGGCGAGTACCGCGGGCGCATCGGAGCGCGACAGATGGCGGAGCGCGTCGACCGTTGCGGTGATCGATACCGGCTCGGCGGCGACAGGCGGCCGCACGGGTGCAGGCCAGAGCAGCGCGACGGTTTCGGCCGTATCCCCGACGTAATCGCGGCTCATCCGGAAGAGGACGGGATCGACCCGCGCCTCGATCAACGCGCGAATCTGGGCAGGCTTCACGCCGGGCAAGTCGAGATCGCCTGTCAGCGCTGCCATCGCCCATCCACGGTCGGGGTCGGGGGTGGCGTGGAGATAGTCGACGATCAGCTTCAGCTTCGCATTACGCCCGCGGGTGTAGATGAGCGAATCAAGGAGCGCGGCAAAAGCGTGCATGGGGGGCAAACGCATGGCGCGATCGATCCGCTCCCGTTACGGCTGCCACAATGCAGACTTTGCTCTGGATCCTGGCTGCGGGGCTGGCGCTGCTGCCGGGCGTGGCGGGATGGTGGCACCTCAACGCGCTCGCCGATCCCGTGCTGCGGCGGACGCAGCTGGCGTTGCCGGACTGGCCCGCAGGAGCGAAGCCGGTGACCGTAGCGCTGATCAGCGATATCCATATCGGCAACAGTACGATGGACGGGGATCGCCTGACGCGGATTGTCGCGCAGATCGATGCGCTGGGGCCGGACCTCGTGCTGATCGGCGGCGACTATGTTGCGGGGCACGACGTGGACGTGGCGCGGGCGGGCGCGCGCGATCTGGTCGCACCCCTGTCCCGGTTAAGCGCCCCTTTGGGTGTGGTGGCGGTGCTCGGCAACCATGACCAGTCCATGCCCGAGACGATCGCGTCGGGGTTGCGGCGGGCGGGGGTGACGGTGCTCGATAACGCGGCGGTCAGACGAGGGCCACTGGCGATCGGTCGCGCGGGGGACGCGTTCAGCGGGCACGACGATTTGCCAGCGACGCTGCGGGCAATGGCGGCGCTAGCGGGCGCGAAGGTGATCCTGACTCATTCGCCCGATCTGTCTCTGGGAGTGCCACCGGGGATCGGGGTGTTGTTCGCTGGACATACGCATTGCGGGCAGGGTGTGCTGCCGATCATCGGGGCGCCGCGGGTGTTCTGGAAACCGGGGATGATGTGCGGACTGGTCCGCCAGGGCGGGTTGACGACGGTGATCACTGCGGGGCTGGGAACAAGCGGCGTGCCGCTGCGGTTCCGGGCGCCGGCTGACGTGTGGCTGGTGACGCTGGGCGGGTGAGGCGCCCTTGTGGACCGGCTTGTGGGCCATGTGCACGCCGAACGGTGTATCGCCCTGGTAACCGATACCTGATCCCGGCAGCGTTTCCCTGGCCGCGCCAGGGGAACGCTGGAAGGATCGGCATCGGGGCTTAGCCCTTGCGGCTGGCCTCGAACAGGAACCAGGCACGCTCCTCGGCCTGGTCGGTCCATTCGTCGACAATACCGCTGGTTGCATTGTCCTTCGCGTCGTCGGCCGCATCCTTCACGACACGAAAGCTTTCGACGAGCTTCAGATTGTCTTCGCGCAGTTCGGCGAGCATCGCCGCGGCATCGACGAAATCCTTGTCGTTGTCGGCGATCGTCTGGCGACGGCTGATATCGCCGATCGACCGCAACGTGGTGTTGCCGGTCTTGCGCACCCTTTCGGCGATGGCATCGGTCACACCGAGAATCTGCGCCGCCTGATCGTCGAGCATCAGATGATAGTCTCGGAAATGCGGGCCGGACACGTGCCAATGGAAGTTCTTGGTCTTGAGATAGAGTGCGTAGCAGTCGGCTAACGATGCGTTCAACGCGTCGGCGACGCTGCGAGTGTTGCTGAGGTCAGTCGGCGTGTTCAGCGCGGGATTGATGTCTGCCATGGGAAACTCCGTCGAATGGGATCGTTGCGGCAACGATCCGATGGCGGAAATGCTCCGTTGGTGGGGGCATTTTACGAGCCGGTGTGATCGGCGCGCTAGATCAGGCGAAGTGCGCCGAGTCCCAGCCAGATTGCGGCGACGATGAACAGCGCTGCGATAGTCCGGCGCATGGCGACGAGCGGAAGCGCCGTCCAGCCGCGTTCGCCCAGCACCACGGCAGGAACGACGACCGCCAGCGAGCCCAGCATGGCGCCGACGGCGGCCATCCACGGCAGTTCCGCGCGTACCGCGAGCGCAAGGACAACGAATTGCACGCCGTCACCGAAGGCAAGGATGAACAGGCCGATGAGGCTGGTCGCGGCGGCGCCGATCCGCCAGCCGGCAAGACGGTCTGGCGCCTTGACGGGGAACAGGGCGCCGCCACCCTGAAACAGGAGCGACATGGCCAGAAACAGCTGCTTCGCCTCGGGTGTCAGCTGCGGCGCGAGCAACGCCCCCAGCGCGGCGGCAAGCAGGCCCGCACCGAGTAGTGCAAGCGCCGCCATCGCGATGACGAGTCCCGGCGCGCGATACCGGTCGCCGAGGATCGCGGCGAGCCACGCCGGACGATCGCCGACCTGCGCCAGAGCGGCGGCAACCAGTGCCGCCATCAGCGCATCCATGCTAGCCGGCCAGCCGTACCGAGCAGGCGGCAGCGAAGGCGTCGCAGGCACGCACGTCCTGACGATCGCAGGCGACGGCGTCGCCCAGCACCGACAACCAGCCATGGACGAGTGCACCATGCTCGCCGCGGGACAGTGCCGAATCCACAAAATGCGCGACGGTGACGGCCGGGTTCAGTCCGTTGCGATGGGCGATCAATCGGATCTGGTTGATATCCGGCTTGAGGTCGCGAGCGCACGTATAGGGCGCCTTCACATCGATGGCGGCGATTCGCGCGGCAAGATCCGCGCGCACCGATTCCATCATGGTCATCTCACCATCGACTGCCCGCCCCATTTGCCCCGCTCCATCTTTTTCACACGTGATCCTGCGCCTGCAATGGTAAGGGGTCGGTTAAGAGGGGTGTTTCGGGCGTCGCGCGGTTGACTTCGGTCGCCTCATCCGCCATGCGCCGCGACTGATTGAGCGGCGGCGTTGGTGCTGCCGCTCTCCTTGTTTTCAGGATTAGGGCTCATGGCCAAGCCGACTACCGTCAAGATCAAGCTCGTCAGCACCGCCGACACCGGCTTCTTCTACGTCACCAAGAAGAACCCGCGCACGAAGACCGAGAAGCTGAGCTTCAGCAAGTACGATCCGGTCGTGCGCAAGCATGTCGAGTTCAAGGAAGCCAAGATCAAGTAATCCCGCCGGCGGCATCACGTCCGCCGGTATCGTTGCTTGTTTCGCGAATGCCTTCGGAGCCTTGTGCTTCGGGGGCCTTCGTTGCGTCAGCACTTCTCCGACCGGTTGCCTCATGCCGGTCCTGCTTCGGACACATTGCGTTCATGTTCGCCGGGCATAGCGGCACATGGTGGCCGGATCGTTCGGCCGCCCTGTATCGCGTCACTACGGGCCAGGGGCGGTATCCTCGCTATGAGGATGCCGCCCTTGGTTTTTTTGTCTCCGGACGCCGCCATGGCGATGGCGGCTAACGTCGATCAGCGTTCTCCGCAGGGCAGGCGTCTAGGGGCGGTCGCGTGACCTATCACCGAATCTCGATGCCCGGAGAGAAGAGCCCGAGCGCCGGTTATTGCACGGCCGCATGGGCCGCCGTCTGCCGATCCGAAGCCGTCGCGGAATTCGATATGGAGGGCCGCTTCACCTGGGCCAACGACCGGTTCCTGACCCTGATCGGGTATCGCATGGAAGAGGTGATCGGCGCGCACCATCGCCTGCTCTGCCCGGCCGAGGTGTCGGATTCCGCAGGATATCGCGCGCTCTGGAGCGGTTTGCGCAACGGGGATTTCGCCAGCGGAGAATATCAGCGCCGACGGGCCGATGGTGCGCCCCTGTGGTTGCAGGCGACGTACAATCCGATCTTCGACGAGGGGATTCCCCGCCGGGTCCTGAAGATCGCGACCGACATCACCCGGCAGGTGCAACTGGAACGGCAGGCGCAGGCGTTGCTCGACGAAAGCCGGCGATACTAGTCCGCGCTGGAAGAGCGCAGCCGGACGCTGGAGGGTACGATGGCCGAACTGGGCGAGATCGTCACGTCGATCCAGCAGATCGCCAAGCAGACCAATCTGCTCGCGCTGAACGCGGCGATCGAGGCGGCGCGTGCAGGCACGGCGGGTCAGGGGTTCGCGGTGGTCGCGACCGAGGTCAAGAAACTGGCGGGGGATACCCGGGCCGCGACCGAACGCGCCGGCGCGATGGTGGCGCAGCGCACACGCCTCGACGCCTCGGCACAGGGCGCGGTCGATCGCCTCCCGGCGGGAAACATGCTGCTGCCGAACGACGCGTGAGGGGGGCCGTCCGTCATGCGGGACCTCCGTTCGCCGCACTGCGACGGGACTATTGCGCGACAATACTTGTCGGACGCCGCTTCCAGCCCCTAAGGCAGGGCGATGCAGGGGCATAAGCTGCACTGGTGGCAAACGCGGTGGTTCGTCGTGGCGGTGGTGATCGCGACGATGATCCCCTTGCTGTGGCCGACGATCCCGCCGCTGGTCGACCTGCCGGGCCATATGGGCCGGTATCGCGTCCAGCTGGACGGCGCGTCCTACCCCTGGCTGGCGGAATGGTATGACTTCCGCTGGTCGATGATCGGCAATCTGGGCGTCGACCTGTTGATCGAACCGCTGGCGCCGATCTTCGGGCTGGAACTGGCGGTCAAGCTGGTGGTGATGGCCATCCCGGCGCTGACGGTATCCGGTCTGCTGTGGATCGCGCGCGAGGTTCACGGCCGCATTCCGGCGACGGCCCTGTTCGCACTGCCGCTCGCATATGGTTATCCCTTCCAGTTCGGCTTCGTGAACTTCGCTTTGTCGATGGCGCTGGCGCTCAATCTGTTCGCGCTGTGGCTGCGGATGGGGCGGCTGGGGGCCGTGCGGCTGCGAGCCTTGCTGTTCGTGCCGCTTTCGTGCGTGCTGTGGATTTGCCACACGTTCGGCTGGGGTGTGCTCGGCATCCTCGCATTCTCTGCCGAGATGATCCGGCAGCATGACGTGCGCAAGGATCGACAGAGCGGCCACTGGCTGGAAAGCTGGGTGAGGGCGGGTATCGGCTGCCTGCCGCTGGCGTTGCCGTTCGCGATGATGGTGCTGTGGCGATCCGGCGATCACGTCACCGGCCAGACGATGGACTGGTTCAACTGGCGCGCCAAGGTCGGCTATCTGATCATGGTGCTGCGGGACCGGTGGATGGCGTTCGATCTGGCGTCCGCGACCGTGCTGTTCGTGATCCTGTTGAAGGGCGTGCGTGACGACCGCGTCGAATATTCGCGCAACCTGCTGCTATCGACGTTGTTCCTGACGGCGATCTTCGTATTGCTGCCGCGGATCGTGTTCGGATCGGCGTATGCCGACATGCGGCTGGCACCGTTCGCACTGGCCATCGCACTGATCGCATTGCGGCCAAAGCGTGGGCTGTCGTTCCGTGGGGCGGCGACGTTGGCAGCGCTGGGCCTCGCGTTCTTCGGGGTGCGGCTCGCCGGTACCACGGTGAGCTACTGGCTGTATGCCAGGGATTACGACCGGACGCTGGCGGCGCTGGATCACGTGCCGGAGGGCGCACGGCTATTGACGATGGTCGGGCGGACGTGCCGCGACGACTGGACATCGACCCGGCTGGAGCATGCCGCCGGGCTGGCACTGGAGCGCAAGATCGCCTTCGCCAACGACCAATGGTCGATGGCGGGCGGGCAGTTGCTGACGGTGCGCTATCCCATCGCCGGCCGCTTCGCTCATGACCCCTCGCAACTGGTCACCGACCGACGGTGTCGGGGGGAGTGGTGGAGGCCGTTGAAGGTGTCGCTGGCGTTCCTGCCGCGGCACGCCTTCGATTACGTCTGGCTGATCAATCCGCCGCCGGTGGAGGCCGAGTTCCTGACCGGGCTGACGCCGGTCTGGCGGAGCGGACGCGACGTCCTGTACCGGATCGACGACCAGACGCCCGCCAGCGTGTTGCTGGACCCGGCGCTGCTGCCGCCGCGCCGGCTGCCGAGGCCGCCGATGGTGCCGCCGCCGCCGGGGGAGAGTGGCGTGGCGAGGGATTAAGGAGGGAGGGCTGCCGCCTTTCTCAAAAAGGATCGGGAAACGGGAATGCAGGATCATGCCACTCAGCTTGGAGGTGACATGCTCTGCACTACCCGCCGGACCATGGTTTGGTGATTGGGTTTGAAGGGGGGCAAGGATTGCTCGGGATCGATGCCGACACCTTCCTGCGACCGGCCACCGGGATCGCGATAGTCCTCGGCCGGCAGTGTCAACGTCCAGCCGTTCGGCAGGGGCTTGGCGAGCTGATCGGATAACGCGCCTCGCGTCCTCCCGCCGATCTGCGTCACGTTCGGCAGCGCCCGCATCGCGAGGGTGAAGGTCTCGCCGGCACTGACCGTCACGTCGCTGGTGAGCAGCGCGACCTTGCCGATATACCGGACGCGATCGGTCGGAACGACCTCGAACCGCTGATAGGCGCCCTTCGCTCCGACCGCTCGTTTCGAGAAGGCTGACCGGCGCTCGCCCGCGAACCGACCGGCGATGTGGAGGCTGATCGCATCATACCCACCGCGGTTGTTGGTCACGTCCACGATCACGCCCGGAAGTCCTTGGAAAGCAATCAATGCCTCGTCGAGCGCCGCGTCCAGTGCCTTCGTATCGTCCGGTGACGCGTCCTTGTCGAACGCGCCCATCGCAACGATGTTGAGGTAGCCTATCCGCCCGATCGTGCCCCACAGGATGCGGCGGTTCGCGACCTGATGGCCGCCGCCGTCGAGCAGACCGGCAATGCCCTCTCGATATGATTTGGACCAGGCTCGCTCCCTTTCTGCGGGATCGGTCCCCAATGCAGGGTTGGCTTGTGCGCTCAATATGGTTGGCGCTTCACCGCCCTCGAAGTCGTGATCGACGCCGTCGATCGTGGCCTGCAAGCCCACATGAGCATCGTCGAGGCTCGCGAGCGCCTGGGTAGCGCGCTGGAAAAAGCCCAAGTTGGGAGGTGAGGTGCCCGGAGTGGCAAGGGCAGCGGTGAGCGTGCCCAACATTCGTCCGCGTCGGCCGAAGCCGGGATAAAGATCGGCAAAGGTGGCTGCGATCACGTCGCCAAGATCGTGCGCCGTCCAACCTCGTTGCTCGGTGCAGCGGCGCGGAAGCGCGGCAATGCGATCGAACCCATAGCGTGTCTCGTCGGCCGAGGCGGCAAATACGATGTGCGTCGGGCTTACGATGGACACAAGCCGATAAGCATCTTCGTCGGTGTCGCCGGTTGGATCACGATAACAGAACGCGCCGGCGACATGATACAGTGTACGCGCGCCGCCTTGCACGACAAGGATATGCCCGTAGCCGCGTGATCGCCAAACACCGTCGACAGCCTTACCGGCTGTCACCATCGGCATCCATGAGCCGGCCAAAGCAGGAGAGATGCCCGTCGCGACTAATGTCGCACTCGCGGCATATCGGATGAGCTTACCAGTCAGTGTCACCGCCATCGCCTTTCCATCGACCCATAAGCGGGGTGTCTTGCCACGGCAATACAGTTGCGGCTGTTTCATTTTCCCGATTGGGAACCCATAGCGGGACAGTCGCCTGAGCGATTGCGGAGAGCCGCCCGGGGCACGTCCTTTCCCGAAATCTGTTCCCGATTGCTCTTTCCCGAAATAGCCGGACGGAGACGGAGACGGAGAAACGGGAAAGATCGCGCTTGATGAATGGCTGTTATCGGAAGCCCGGATCACCGGCCTGAACGTCGGTATGTGTCCGCAAGCGGGCCGTCCGCTTCTGGTGAATGATGATCTTCGGGGTGACGTAGCGCCACGCCTCTACCCACGCCCGGCCCCTCGCTTGCAGGGAGGGGAGGGGATGCGTCAGTCGCCGCCTTTTCGGAACGGGGCGAGTTCGGTGAGACAGGATTGTTCGTGCGCCACGGCGGCGCGTTCGCGGATGAGGAAGTCGGCGATGGCGCGGCGGAACCCGGCGTCGGGGATGTAGTGCGCGGACCAGGTGGGGACGGGGACGTAGCCGCGGGCTAGCTTGTGTTCGCCTTGGGCTCCCGCCTCGACGGTCTTGAGGCCGCGGGCGATGGCGGCGTCGATCGCCTGATAATAACAGAGTTCGAAGTGGAGGAAGGGCACCTCTTCGGTGCAGCCCCAGTAGCGGCCGTAGAGCGTGTCTTCGCCGATCAGGTTGAGTGCGCCCGCGATGGGTATGCCGTCGCGCTCGGCGAGGATCAGCAGCACCTTGTCACCCATGCGTTGCCCAAGCAGCGGGAAGAAGGCGCGCTTGAGGTAGGGTTGGCCCCATTTGCGGCTGCCGGTGTCCTGATAGAAGGTCCAGAAGGCGTCCCAATGCTCTTCGCGGATATCGGGACCGGTGAGGTGGCGGATGGTCAGGCCTTCGACGGCGGCGGCGCGTTCCTTGCGGATCGCCTTGCGCTTGCGGCTGGCGAGTGCGCCCAGGAAATCGTCGAAGGTGGCGTAATTCTGGTTCGCCCAGTGGAATTGGGTGCCTTCGCGGATCAGCCAGCCGGCCTGTTCGAACAGCGGCACCTGATCGGGGGCGAGGAAGGTGGCGTGGGCGGAGGAGAGGCCGTGCTGGTCGGTGACGGCCTCCAGCGCGGCGATCAGCGCGGGCGCGGCGGCGGGGTCGCGGAGTAGCAGGCGGGGGCCGGGGACGGGGCTGAACGGGGCGGCGATCTGGAGCTTGGGGTAATAGGCACCGCCGGCGCGCTCCCATGCGTCGGCCCAGGCGTGATCGAAGACGTATTCGCCCTGGCTGTGGCTCTTGGCATAGGCGGGGGCGATGGCGGCGGGGGTGCCGTCCGCGCCGTCGACGACGATGGGAATGGGTTGCCAGCCGGAGCGGTTGCCGGTGCTGGCGGAGTCTTCGAGCGCCGACAGGAAGGCGTGGCTGACGAAGGGGTTGGTGGTGCCGGCGCAGGCGTCCCATTGTTCGGGCGGGATGGCGCGGACGCCGTCGACGAGGTGGGCGGCGACCTGGGTCATGCGGCTTGGGACGGTGCTGGCATCGTCGCTGATATAGGGGCGCTATCGGCGCTTGCGGAGGGGGGCGTGTTCCTGCGAACGTGGGAACCCGGAGTTTCGAGCGGTGCGCTTGGTAACCCTGGGCTCCTGCGTGCGCAGGAGCACGTGGGGTCAGGCCAGTTCGATGATGGCGTCGACTTCGACCGCTGCGCCCAACGGCAGGACGGGGACGCCGACCGCGCTGCGGGCGTGCTTGCCGGCGTCGCCGAACAGCGCGACCATCAGTTCGGAGGCGCCGTTGGCGACCTTGGGCTGGTCGGTGAAGTCGGCGTGGCTGTTGACGAAGACGCCGAGCTTCACGACGCGCTTGATCCGCGAGAGGTCGCCGCCGAGGTGCTTCCTGACCTGCGCTACGATCATCAGGCCGCAGAGCTTCGCGGCTTCCTGACCGTCTTCCAGCGAGACGCCGTCGCCGAGGCGGCCCTTGACGAGCTGGCCGTCCTTGAAGGGCAATTGGCCCGAGAGGTGAAGCATGCCGCCGGCTTCGACCACGGGGACGTAGGCGGCGACCGGGGCGGCGGCTTCGGGGAGGGTGAGGCCGAGTTCTTCGAGCTTGCGATCGACGTGCGTTGTCATGGGTGGGTCCTTTTTCGGGAGTGAGGGAGGGTTTAGTCGGCAGGCACGCCGGCGTCGAACTTCGCCTCGATCCAGTCGGCGGCTTCGCGCCAGTCGTCGATGCGGGCGTGGGCGTGTTCAGCCTTGGGGACGTTGGGGGCGAGCGTCGGTTCGGAGATCATGTGGAGGCGGTGGACGCCGGGGGCGTGGCGCGAGACCGATTCGTGGTGGACGGCGAGGTCGTCGACGAACACCGTGACCGGGTTGCCGTGTTCCGCGACGAGGCGCGCGACGGGATCGCCCTTGCCGCCCTGGTTGCATTCGACGCGGTGTTCGATGCCGAACTTCGCGAGTTGATCGAGTCGCGCGGTCTTGCAGGCGTCGGTGATGTTGGTGAGGATGACGATGTCGGCGCGTTCCGCGAGGCGCGCGAGGGCTTCGGCGGCGTGGGGGACGAGCGTCTGGCGGTGCATTTCGGCCGGGAAGAAGCCGCCGAGCATCGCCCACATCTCTTCGCGGGTCGGGGCGGTGCCATTGTCGCGGCGGCGCATGCTGTTGGTGAAATCGGCGCCGTCGGGGGCGAAATCGATGTCGTGGGTCTCACCCAGCCAGACGCCGAAATGCTTGACCATGTGGAGGAGGACTTCGTCGCAATCGGAGATCAGCAGCGGCTTCATCGGGCCTCCAGGGTTTCGTGGGCGGCGACCAGCGCCTGTGGGGGGACGCCGAGCGCGGACGCGCAGGCGACAAGATCGGGTTCGTAGGATTCGAGATAGCCGATAACGGCGGCGAGGACCGCAGGCTCCCCGGCGCGGGCGCGAAGGTCGTCGGGGTCGAGGCCGGTGACCGCGATCAGGCGGTCGGCGCGGTCTGGCTCGCCGATCGCCCAGACCAATGCCTGCAATCCGAGCACGTCCGCATCGGGAAGGTTTGTATCGCGCGTGCGCATTGCTATCGTCCCGGTTTGAAAGGCTGGTGACGCACGTGGCGAAACGGGTGCTCGTTGTCGAGGACAACGAACTCAATCTGAAGCTGTTCTGCGACCTGTTGCGGGCGCACGAGTTCGTGGCCGAGCCGGTGCGCGACGGGCGCGAGGCGGTGGCGCGGGCGCGCGAGTTCGTGCCGGACCTGATCATCATGGACATCCAGATGCCGCATGTGACGGGGTACGAGCTGATCCTGGAGCTGATGGCGGACGAGGTGCTGCGGGCGATTCCGGTGATGGCGGTGACCGCTTATGCCGGGCGGGACGACGAGGAGCGGATCCGGGCGGCGGGGGCTAGGTCGTACGTGTCGAAGCCGATCAGCCTGGCGCGGTTCATGGATGCGGTGAACGCTTTGGTGTGATTTGCCTGATCGGGCTGACATCACCCCTGTGAAGTCGTCACCCGGACTTGTTCCGGGGGCCACTCTGCGGCGAGGGGAATAGCGCGCGCCTCCAGCCTTTCGGGTGGGGCACCGTGGACCCCGGAACACGTCCGGGGTGACGACGTCATCTGGTCAAACAAAGACGCCCTGCCGATGCGGCGGGCATCGACAGGGCGTCGCGAGCTTCCAATTCCCCTGCCCCCCGAAAAGGGCTGGATGCTGCAAGCGTAACGATAACGTGGATCAGGGCGATCCGGTTCCCTTATTCGGCGTCGCGGCGGCCCAACAGGCGCAGGCGCAGTGCGTTGAGCTTGATGAAGCCGGCCGCGTCGCGCTGGTCGTAGGCGCCCTGATCGTCCTCGAAGGTCACCACCTTTTCCGAATAGAGGCTGTTGGGCGACTTGCGGCCGACGATGTAGACGCCGCCCTTGTAGAGCTTGAGGCGGACGGTGCCGCTGACCTTCGCCTGGCTGTGGTCGATCGCGGCCTGCAACATCTCGCGTTCCGGCGAGAACCAGAAACCGTTGTAGATCAGCTCGGCATAGCGGGGGGCGAGTTCGTCCTTGAGGTGCGCAGCGCCGCGATCGAGCGTGATCTGTTCGATGCCGCGATGGGCGAGGTGATAGATCGTGCCGCCCGGCGTTTCGTACATGCCGCGGCTCTTCATGCCGACGAAGCGGTTCTCGACGAGGTCGAGGCGGCCGATGCCATGGCGACGGCCGAGCTCGTTGAGCTTGGTCAGCAGGGTCGCCGGGCTGGTCGCCTCGCCGTTGAGCGCGACGCCGTCGCCGCGTTCGAAGTCGATCGTGATGTATTCGGGGGTGTCCGGCGCGTCTTCCGGATTGACGGTGCGCGAATAGACGTAGTCGGGGACCTCATCCCACGGATTTTCCAGCACCTTGCCCTCGGACGAGGTGTGCAGGAGGTTCGCGTCGGTCGAGAAGGGCGATTCGCCGCGCTTGTCCTTGGCGACCGGGATCTGGTGCTGTTCGGCGAATTCGATCAGCCGGGTGCGGCTGGTGAGGTCCCACTCGCGCCACGGTGCGATGACCTTGATGTCCGGCGCGAGCGCGTAATAGCCGAGTTCGAAGCGGACCTGATCGTTGCCCTTGCCGGTCGCGCCGTGGCTGACCGCGTCGGCGTTGACCATCCGCGCGATCTCGATCTGGCGCTTGGCGATCAAGGGCCGCGCGATCGAGGTGCCGAGCAGGTACAGCCCCTCGTACAGCGCGTTCGAACGCATCATCGGGAAGACGTAGTCGCGCACGAACTCCTCGCGCAGGTCGTCGATGAAGATATGCTCGGGCTTGACGCCGGCCATCTGCGCCTTCTGGCGGGCGGGCTCCAGCTCCTCGCCCTGACCGAGGTCGGCGGTGAAGGTGACGACCTCGCAATTATAGGTCTGTTGCAGCCACTTCAGGATCACGCTCGTATCCAGCCCGCCCGAATAGGCGAGAACGACACGGTTGATCTGATCGGTCACGGGCAGCATCCTCGATTGCGGTGGATGGCGCGCCCCTAAGCGCCTGTGCGTTGCGGTGCAACGTCTGCGTTCACCGGGGGTTTAAGCGCCGCCGCCTACTGCGGACGCAAATTCATCATCCGGAGACGTCATGTTCCGTCCGTTGCTCGCCGCTCTGCCCGTCCTGTTGCTCGCCACGCCTGCGCTGGCACAGAAGGTCGATCCCAAGATCAAGGCGGAGTTCGACAAGACCGACGCCAACAAGGATGGCTTCCTGACCCGGGCGGAGATCGATGGGCGCGTGGCGCGGATGGACGTTGGCAAGAACAAGATGCCGCCGGGCAAGGCGAAGGCGATCAGCGGCGCGTGGTTCAACACCGCCGATGCGAACCATGACGGCAAGGTGTCGCCGACCGAGATGCAGGGCCTGTTCCGGGCGCTGGCGTCACGGTACGACACCAATCACGATGGCGTGGTGAGTTTGGATGAGCGCACCGCGGCGCGGGCGGCGGTGATCGGGCCGCAGGCGGGTGCCAAGGCTCCGGCGGGGCGGTGACGCCCGTGCTCCTGCGCAGGCAGGAGCCCAAGGTTACATAGGCTGGTCTTCGTGGCTCTGGGTTCCTGCGTTCGCAGGAACGCCGGAGGCTCGCAGCGCGCGTTCGCCTTCGAACATGTAGTCGCGGGTGATGGGGAGTTCGGTACGGCTGCGGCTAAACTGGATCTGGTAGTTGACCAGCCCGCCGTTCTCAAACGCATTGGCCGCGCCGGCGAGATAGAAGGTCCACATCCGGTAGAAGCGTTCGTCGTAGAGCGCGACGATCTGGTCGCGCGCGGCGAGGGTGCGGCGATACCATTCGTGGAGGGTGTAGGCGTAGTGGAGGCGCAGCACCTCGACGTCGGTGAGGAACAGCTTCAGCCCCTCGAACGCCTGCATCACCTCCGACAGCGCCGGGTTGTAGCCGCCGGGGAAGATGTATTTGGTCGTCCAGTCGTCGGTGACGCTCGGCGGCCCAAGCCGGCCGATGGTGTGGAGCAGCATCACGCCGTCCGGGGTCAGCAGGTCGCGGCATTTGCGGAAGAAGGTGCGGTATTGCGGCGGGCCGACGTGTTCGAACATGCCGACCGAGACGATGCGGTCGAAGCGGCCTTCTACCCGGCGATAGTCGATCAGCTCGAACTTGACCGTGTCCGACACGCCAGCGGCGGCGGCGCGTTCGCGGGCGATCTTGAGCTGTTCCTCGGACAAAGTGACGCCGAGCACTTCGACGCCGAAATGCTTGTTGAGGTAGAGCGCCATGCCGCCCCAGCCGCAGCCGATGTCGAGCACGCGCATGCCGGGGCGCAGCGCCAGCTTGGCCGCGATATGCGCGAGCTTGTCGGTCTGTGCCTGTTCCAGACCGTTGTCGGGGCTGGTGTAATAGGCGCAGGAATATTGTTTGTCGGCGTCGAGGAACAGGTCGTAGAGCCGCGCCGACAGGTCGTAATGGTGGGCGACGTTCCGCTTCGAGCGACGCTCCATGTTGATGCGGTCGAGCCGGTGCTTCACCGCGCCTAACCCTTGCACGAAGGCGGAGGGTTTGAGCGCGTTCTGGCCGCGTTCCCACGCGCTGTTGCGCTTCAGCAGGCGGACGAGGCCCATGATGTCGTCGCCGTCCACGGTCAGGCGGCCGTCCATGTACATCTCGCCGGCCGCCAGCGCCGGGTTGCGGACGATGCGGCCGGCGACGCCGTTATCGGCGAAGCGGATGGTGATGTGGCCGTAGTCGGGATCGGGCGTGCCGAAGGTGGCGGGCGGCGTGCCGGGGCGATGGAGGGTGAGTTGGCCACGCTTCACGGCGCGGCTGAGGAATAGATCGATCAGCGCCATAGGGCCGCTCTACTGTCCTAGATGCCGGCGTACCAATCGTAATCGACGTTGTCCTCCCAATAGCCGCCCTTCCCCTTACCTATGTTGGCGAGGTTTTCGACCGCGTCGATGCCGGTGACGTATTTGGCGTGTTTGTAGCCCAGTTGCCGCTCGACGCGGAGGCGGACGGGGGCGCCGTGAGGGACCGTCAGGCGCGACCCGTTCATCTTGAGCGCGAGGATCGTCTGCGGGTGGAAGGCGTCGATCGTGTCGA
Organism: Sphingomonas sp. Leaf37; assembly: GCF_920939475.1. Taxonomy (NCBI): domain Bacteria; kingdom Pseudomonadati; phylum Pseudomonadota; class Alphaproteobacteria; order Sphingomonadales; family Sphingomonadaceae; genus Sphingomonas; species Sphingomonas sp. Leaf37. Next base: position 308,125 of record NZ_CAKLAX010000001.1, read on the forward strand.
TCGATTCGTAATAGGGCTGGCCATTGTAGAGGTCGGCGCATGTGAAGACGACGTAGCGGGCGGTGTTGCGCATGCCCGCGGCCTTGAGGACGGTGCCGAGCATCGGACCCTGCCATGCGCCGATCGCGCTCCACCCCTCGACGCAATCGTGGCGGGTGATCTGCTTGCGGGCGGGCATCGAGGCGAGTTGCGTGAGGCTGAGCGAGAGCGGGCGGTCGACGAGGCCGCCGATGCGGAGGCGATAGTCGGCGAACTCGTTGGCGACCATCGCGGCATAAGCCGGGGTGCCGGGATCGCGGGTGCCGTTGGCGCGGAAGATCGGCGACATCTGTTCGGGGGTGAATTCGGGGGCGAGCGCGCCGCGGTCCATCAGCGCGCGTTGCAGGCCGCGGTGCATATCTTCGCCGGCGAACAGGATCTTGCGCGCCTGGGGGAGGGCGGCGACCTTGTCGCAGCCGGCGAGTAGCAGGCCGCCGGCACCGACGATCAGGTTGCGACGGGCGATTATCATGGCCGGTCTCCGGTGGGGGGCACCTTCCAGCGGCCGGTGATCATCGAGCGCAGTTCGTTGCCCGCGCCGGCGAGGATGACGAGCGTCAGGTGGATGACGACGAAGCCGCCGATCAGGGCACAGGTGATGAAGTGGATCGAGCGCGCCGACTGGCGGCCGCCGAACAGGTCGAGCAACCACGGCCATGCCGCATCCATGCCGGGCGACAGCGCGAGACCGGTGAGGATCATCAGCGGGAGCATGACGAAGATCGTCAGGATGTAGCTCCATTTCTGGAGCGAATTGTACGCGCCGGGATCGTCGGCGTCGTGGAAGCGGAAGTTGAGGTGATCGCGGACATCCTCGGCGAGATGCGCGGGGCTGACGTCGGCGGCCTTCAGCTTGAGATTGCGGGCGAAGTGGCGGTTGATCAGGCTGGCGATCATGAAGGCGAGCAGGCCGAAGGCGAGGACCAGCGCGAACAGGAGGTGCCAGCGGCGCGAGATCGCGAGATTGTAGTTGGCGGGGATTGTGATCCACGCGGGGAAGCGCGGCAGTTGCGTCCATGCGTGGTCGAAATTCGCGCCGTAGCGGCCCCAGTAGAGCCGCGGATGCGCGTTGGAGATGCCGAGGCCGCTGCCGATCAGGATGAAGATCGCGACCGCGTTGATCCAGTGCCAGATCCGCGTCGCCAGCGCGTGGCGGAAGATCGAAGTGCCAGGCGCTATTGGGTTCATGCCGATATTGTAGCAGGTAAGCGGGCATGATCGAATGGCATTTCTACGAACCCCGCGACGGCCACCGCCTGCCGCACGACCCGCTCAACGCAATGGTCGCGCCGCGGCCGATCGGCTGGATCAGCACCGTGTCGGCGGATGGGGTGCGCAATATCGCGCCGTACAGCTTCTTCAACCTGATCAACTATACGCCGCCGCTGATCGCCTTTTCCAGCGTCGGGCGGAAGGACAGCGTCGCCAATGTCGAGGCGACGGGCGAGTTCGTCTGGAACCTCGCGACGCGCGATCTGGCGGAGGCGATGAATGCGACGTCGGCGATGGTGCCGGCGGATGTAGACGAGTTCGCGCTTGCCGGGCTGGAGACGCTGCCGTCACGGCTGGTCGCGCCGGAGCGGGTGGCGGCGAGTCCGGTGGCGTTCGAGTGCAGGCTGACGCAGTTGATCCGGTTGACCGATCGGCATGGGGAGGAGTTGGACCAGTATCTGGTGATCGGCGAGGCGGTGGGGGTGCATATCGACACCGCGATGCTGGAGGACGGCGTGTACCAGACCGCGCGGGCGCGGCCGATCATGCGCGGGGGTGGGCCGGCGGATTATTTCGATGTGACCGAGGCGAATCTGTTTCGGATGTGGCGGCCGCGGTAGATCGGGTCGGGGTCGAACGTCTTATTTCGTCACCCCGGACTTGTTCCGGGGTCCACGGTGCCGTGAAGGAAAGGCAAGCGGCTTAAGCTTTTCCCGTTGCCGCACGGTGGACCCCGGAACAAGTCCGGGGTGACGAAGCTCTCCGGAGAAGTTCAGCCGTAGGCCCGCCAGAAGAACACCGCGGTGGTGACGACCGTCACCAGCAGCGTCCAGCCGCGGATGATGGCGGGGGACAGGCGGCGGCCGACCAGTGCGCCGAGGTAGCCGCCGGCGATCGATCCGACCATCATCGGTACGCAGAGCGCCCATGCGACCATGCCGCTGGCGACGAAGACGATCGTTGCGGCGGTGTTGGCGACCGCGAGCATCAGCGTGCGGGGGGCGGCGAGCGTGGCGGGGGTGGCTCCGGTCAGCAGCCCCCACATCGCGGTCAGCATCATGCCGACGCCGCCGCCGAAATAGCCGCCGTAGATGCCGAGCAATGCTTGCCCCGCAACGATGCTGCGCGGTCCGGCGACGAAGCGCGCGCTGAGCCAGTCGGAGGCGTGACGGCCGAGTGCGATGGCGATCGTCGCGGCGAGCAGCAGCCAGGGGACAATGACGTCGAACGCACTTGCCGAGGTCCGGGCGAGCAGCAAGCTGCCGGCGAGGCCGCCGGTGAAGGTGATGGCGGACAGCGTCCGCACGCCGATGCCACCGATCGGGGCGAGGCCGGCGCGATAGGCCCAGGCGCTCGCCACCGCGCCGGGCTGCACCGCGACGTTGCTGGTCGCGTTGGCGACGGTGGAGGGCAGGCCGAGCGCGATCAGCGTCGGCATCGTCGCGAACGATCCGCCGCCCGCCAGCGCGTTCATCGCCCCGCCCAACATCCCCGCGCCCGCCGCCAGCGCGAGCGCAACTGGATCAGCCAAGCGCGATCATCTTTTCCTCGGCCTCGCGGTCCATCTGCGCGCGGCTCTTCTTCTCGGCCGCGGTCTTGAGCTGGCCGCAGGCGGCGTCGATGTCGCGGCCACGCGGCGTGCGGACCGGCGCCGAAATGCCCGAAGCGAAGATGATCTCGCTGAACCGGCGCACCCGCTCCGGCGTCGACGTATCGTAGGCGGCGCCGGGCCAGGGGTTGAACGGAATCAGGTTCACCTTGGCGGGCAGATCGTATTTGCGCAGCAGGCGGACGAGTTCGTGCGCTTCGGCGTCCGAATCGTTCTTGTCCTTGAGCATGACGTATTCGAACGTGATGCGCCGCGCGTTGCTGGTGCCATGATAGTCGGCGCAGGCCTGCAGCAATTCCTCGATCCCGTATTTCCGGTTGAGCGGCACGAGTTCGTCGCGCACCTCCTTCGTCACGGCGTGCAGCGATACGGCGAGGTTGACGCCGATCTCGGTACCGGCGCGCGCCATCATCGGCACCACGCCGCTGGTGCTGAGCGTGATCCGGCGGCGAGAGAGCGCGAGGCCGTCGCCGTCCATCACCAGCTTCAGCGCGTCGCGGACCGCGTCGAAATTGTAGAGCGGTTCGCCCATGCCCATCATCACGATGTTGGTGAGCATGCGTCCCTCGGGCTGGCTCGGCCATTCGCCGAGCGCGTCGCGGGCGAGCATGACCTGGCCGACGATCTCGCCCGCGGTCAGGTTGCGGACGAGGCGCATCGTGCCGGTGTGGCAGAAGCGGCAGTTGAGCGTGCAGCCGACCTGGCTGGAGACGCAGAGCGTGCCGCGATCGGCGTCGGGGATGAACACCGCCTCGTAATCCTGCCCGTCGGGCGAGCGGAGCAGCCATTTGCGGGTGCCGTCGGTCGACACCTGCGCCTCGACCACCTCGGGGCGGCCGATGACGAAGCGTTGTTCCAGCCACGGGTGCATGGTCTTGGAGATGTCGCTCATCGCGGAAAATTCGGTCGCGCCGCGGTTGTAGAGCCAGTGCCAGATCTGTTTCGAGCGGAGCTTGGCCTGACGCAGCTCCATGCCGGCGTCGAGCAGGGTCTGGCGAAGGGCGTCCTTGCCGAGGCCGATCAGGTCGATGCGGCCGTCCGCGCGGAACGTCTTGGCGCGGGGCACCGGCACAGGGTCGATGTGGCCCGGAATGGGCATGGGCGGGGCAACGCTGTCGAGCATCGGCGGTATATAGACGAAAATGGGGTTGGTTTCCATCCCGGTGGGTTGGGGGTGGAGAGGTTGTTCACGCGAAGACGCGAAGGCGCGAAGAAGGTGTGTTCGCGCGGAGGGCGCGGAGGGCGCGGAGAAGAAGAGGGAGTTGGGAAGGATTTATTTCTGTTCCTTCCTCAATTCCGTCATCCCGGCGAACGCCGGGACCCATGGACGCCCACGGCCAGTGGCGTGCGCGATTACGATCGCCTTGAAACCATGGGTCCCGGCGTTCGCCGGGATGATGGGAGGGGGCGGGGGCGGTGGAGTGCCGCCTTCTTCGCGTCTTTGCGGCTTCGCGTGAATCCAGCCTAGCGCACGCACGCCAGCGTCGCCGCGTCGATCGCGGTTGCGGCACCCGTCAGGAGGTAGACGTCGGCGAAGGGGCGGCCTCCGGTGGCGACGGCTTCGATGCTCATGCTGCGGCCGGAGCGGAGGGCGGTGACGATCGCGCGGTCGGTCGGGGCGTCGGGGGCCCAGGCATCGAAGCTGTTGGCGGTGAGTTCGAAGCGGCGCTCGCCCACCGTCAGCGTAACGGGGGCAGAGCGATCGCGGGTCCGGGACAGCCGGATGTGGAGCGATGCGCGCAGTCCGCGACCGGGCCAGCTGGCGACGCTCGCCCAACCGGTGCTGCGCCCGCCCGCTGCGGCGGGGCGGGCAATGGCGTAGCAACGTGCGGGTGCGGCGTCGCGGAAGGCGCCCCAGCCCTTGTAGACTCCGATCGTGTCGCGCGCCGTTGCCGGGGCCGCGGTGACCAGCAGGAGGGCGAGCAGTCGCTTCACGCGGGCGCGTGCCCCGTTCCGAGATGCGCGACCGATTCGCGGCCTTGTTCGATCAGCACCACCGATCCCTGCGGCAGGCCGGCGGCGATCGGCGCGCCCCATTCCGGATGGACGGATGCGCCCGTCATCACGCCGCGCAATACGCGGCTGGAGATGCCGTGCATGATGACCAGCCGGTCGCCGGCGTCGTCGTTCGTGTCGGTGAGCCAGCTTGAGACGCGGATGTCGATCTGGCGGTAATCCTCGCCGTCGGCGGCGGGGCGGAGCAGGCCCTCGGGTGTCACCACCGGGCCGACCTCGCCGATCACGTCGGCGTAATAGCGGCCGCCCCAGCTGCCCATGCCGATTTCGACGAGTCGGGGATCGGTGTGGGCAGCGTGCCAGTCGAATTCGAGATGTTCGGCGATGACCGCCAGCGTCTGGAGCGCGCGACCCGTCGGCGATGCCCAGAGGGTGAGGGCTGGTTTCGCGCCCAGCAGATCGCGCAATGCCCGGCCCATCTCGTCGGCTTGCATGAATCCGGCGCGGGTGAGCGGGGTGTGCGGATGGTCGCCCTGCAAGCGGCGGGCGGCGTTGAAAACGGTCTCCCCATGCCGGGCGATAAAATCGCGACCTTTTCGCGAGGCAGGAAGGGGCTGGTTCATCGCGCCGGTGTCGGATCGCTGTGGCGCAAAAGCAACGGATTTCCGTGTTTAGCTGAGGTTCATGCAACGGTGCGCGGCTTCGGCCATTGGGTCGGTCCGCCCCGCGTTCATGGGGCCCATCACGGAGTAGTTCATGCGTAACCTCATTTTCGCCGCGCTCGCCACGACCGCCTTCGCCGCCCCCGCCATGGCGCAGACGACCGGATCGCCGTTCACTGGCCTGCGCATCGAAGGCGTCGCCGGCTACGATGCGCTGAAGGACGGCCACAGCCAGGATTCGAGTTCGAGCGACGGCATCGTCTATGGCGGCGCGGTCGGGTATGACGTGCAGGTCAACAATCTGATCCTGGGCGGTGAGGGCGAGCTGACCGGATCGACCACCGATACGCGCACGGACAATCTGGTGCTGGCCGGCGATCGGCTGCGCGTCGATGCGGGGCGTGATATCTACGTCGGCGGGCGTGCGGGCTTTGTGCTCAATCCGTCGACGATGGCCTATGCCAAGGCCGGCTACACAAATGCCAGGGTCGAGGCGCGCTACGACGTCGGCAACACGCGGACCAGCGATCACGTCGATCTCGACGGGCTGCGGCTTGGCGCGGGACTGGAGCACCAGATCGGCGCGCGGACCTATGTGAAGGGCGAATATCGCTATTCGCATTACGGCCGGGCCGACGATTTCGATATCGATGCCGATCGGCACCAGATCGTGGCCGGCGTCGGAATGCGGTTCTGAGAGTTCGTTTGCAAACTCGCTGAAACGCGAGTTTTAGAGGCGGTGCCGGCCCGCTCCCCCTCCCGGCCACCCATCAGGATACCGTGTGGGTGGACGGGAGGGGGTAGCCCTGCAAAGTAATACTTTGCAGGGACCCGATGGGGAGCGGGCCGGCACCGCGCATCGAATGCGCTCTCTCGCGCGTTCGATCCGGCCATTCCGCTAACCTGCTGTTAACCGGAATCGCCCGAGGGGTCGGAGTGCTTGCTCCGACCCCTTTTTCGTGGGTAGGACAGGCGGGACACGCCCCGGACTCGGGGGACGGGGGTAAGACTCATGAAGGCGACGATCGAACGTGCAACGCTCCTGAAGGGGCTGAGCCATGTCCAGTCCGTGGTGGAGCGGCGCAATACCATTCCGATCCTGTCGAACGTGCTGCTGGAAGCGACCGCCGAAGGGCAGTTGCGGCTGATGGCGACCGACCTCGATCTGCAGATCAACGAATCGGTGGCGGCGGCGGTGGATCAGGCGGGATCGACGACGGTGTCGGCGCACACGCTGTTCGATATCGCGCGCAAGCTGCCGGACGGTTCGCAGGTGCAGTTACATGCCGCCGAGGGTCGCATGTCGATCGTGGCGGGGCGCGCGCGCTTTTCGCTCGGCACGCTGCCGCGCGACGATTTCCCGGTAATCGCCGAGGGCGAATTGCCGACGCAGTTCGAGATCCCGGCGGAGACGCTGAAGCAGATCATCGACAAGACGCGCTTTGCGATCTCGACCGAAGAGACCCGTTATTACCTCAACGGGATTTTCCTGCATGTGCAGGACGATGCGAGCGAACCGACGTTGAAGGCGGCAGCGACCGACGGCCATCGGCTGGCGCGCGTGACGCTGCCGCGGCCCGAGGGTGCGGCGGGGATGCCCGACGTGATCGTACCGCGGAAGTGCGTCGCCGAACTGCGCAAGCTGCTTGACGAGGTCGACGGATCGGTTGGCGTGTCGCTGTCGGGGACCAAGATCCGGTTCGATCTGGGGCAGGCGGTGCTGACGTCGAAGCTGATCGACGGCACCTTCCCGGATTATTCGCGGGTCATCCCGACGGGTAACGACAAGATCCTGAAGCTCGATCCGCGCAGCTTCGAAGAGGGCGTGGATCGTGTGTCCACCATCGCTACCGAAAAGACGCGCGCGGTGAAGATGGCGCTGGATCGCGACAAGATCACTTTGTCGGTGACCAGCCCCGAGAACGGGACCGCGGCGGAAGAGGTGCCGGGCGATTATGCTGCGATGCCGTTCGAGATCGGCTTCAACAGCCGGTATCTGCTCGACATTCTGGGGCAGATCGACGGCGATGTGGTCGAGGTGCATCTGAACGATGCCGCCGCGCCGACGCTGATCCGCGAGAACGACAAGGCGCCGGCGCTGTACGTGCTGATGCCGATGCGGGTGTAAACGGCCCCTCGTTTCGTTCCCCTTTTCATCACCTCCTCCCCCCATCATCCCGGTGTTCGCCGGGATGATGGGGGTAGGAGTTCGATCGCCGCACCGCCGACTGTTGCCTATGCAATCGCTGCCTTTCGCCGCTTTGGGAGCGAGCGGTTACCGTGCCGCCAATTGTTCGTGCGCGATCGCCTGCAACGCCGCGGCATGATCCGGTGACAGGCCGAGTTCGTCCGCGGCACGTTCGTTACGGCCGAGACTGCGGGGGTCGACGCCGGTAACGTCGCCAAATACCGTCAGCGCCTCGAGATAATAGCCCGCCGTGCTGGCGTGATAATGGTCGAAGGACCAGAGGTTCATCTGGCCGTAGGCGATGCCGTCATACGGGTTCGGGTCGGCAATACCGGCGGCGAACGCGCGATTCCATGCCTGACCGACCGGGATGATACCCGACACCGCGCGGTTGGTGCGGCGAGCGCGATCGGCGGCGTTGCGCAGGTCCTCCGCCATGGTCGCCACTGGCCTGCCGGACCACGGGCTGCCGGGTTGATAGATCTGATCCGCGCGGCTCCACGTGGCCATCAGTGCCACCTTCACCGCATGATTGCGAACGCGGAACAGCGAACTCAGCTGGCCGACGCTGCGGATGTAGCGGGTGGCGTCGCCGGGTCGATCGCGGTCGAGCGTGCTGTATTCCTGCAGCACGACGACATCCCACGGGCGGTCGAACAGCTGGCGGCGCTGTTCGTAGTGGAAGGCGAGGCTTTGACCGCCCTGCGTTTCCAGGCTGACGGCGTAGTTGAGACCGGCCTCCACGGTGAATTCCTTGAACAGCGCCGGCACGCCGCCATAGCCCGCGCCGTTCAGATCGGTGACGCGATCGGCGTGCCAGTTGCGGAGCGGCGAATGCGCGCCCTGCGTGAAGCTGTTGCCGATGAACAGGATGGTGCGCGGCAGTTGCACCGGCGTGGTGGTCTGCGCACGCTGGGCCGATGCGGCACCCGGGATCGCCGCGGCCAGGGTGGCGGCGAGGATCGACTTCCAGATCATATGCGTGTTCTCCCGGTGATCGGACATGGCGCGTGCCCCCGTATCGGATGCCGGGGGCCGAACGCCAGTGGGCTGGCGCGCGAAGGTGCAGGCGCTAGAGGAGCAGCGATGTTGCAATTCTATCGTGACGATCTTGCGCGGCTGGCGGCGGCCGACCGGTTGCGGGCGCTGCGGCCGAGGACGGGCGCCGATTTCGCGTCCAACGATTACCTCGGGCTGGGAGCGTCCTTGCGGCTGCGGCAGGCGGTGGCGGCGGCGCTGGACCGCGGCGTCGGCATTGGATCGGGCGGGTCGCGGCTGCTGCGCGGCAACGATCCCGAGCATGAGGCGCTGGAGGTCGAGGCGGCAGCGCATTTCGGCAGCGAGGCTGCGCTGTTCTTCGCCAATGGCTATGCAGCGAACGTGGCGGCGTTCGCGACCCTGCCGCAGCCGGGCGATATAATTGTTTATGATGAGCTGGTGCACGCGAGTGCACACGATGGCATGCGACTGGGGCGTGCGCCGCGGGCGGCGGTGGCGCATAACGATGTCGACGCGTTCGAGGATGCGATCCGGCGGTGGCGGGCTGGAGGCGGCACCGGCACGCCGTGGATCGCGGTCGAGAGCCTGTATGGCATGGATGGCGACCAGGCGCCGCTGAACGATCTGGCGGCGGTGGCGGCGCGGTACGACGCGATGCTGCTGATCGACGAGGCGCATGCGACCGGCGTGTTCGGCAGCGCGGGGCGGGGGCTGGCCGAGGGACTGCACGGCGCGGAGAATGTCGTGACGCTGCATACCTGTGGGAAAGCGCTGGGCGCGGAGGGCGGGCTGCTGTGCGTGCCGGCCGTGCTGCGCGACATGCTGATCAACCGGGCCCGGGGCTTCGTGTTCTCGACCGCGCCATCGCCGCTGATGGCGGCGGCGGTGCGGGAGGCGTTGCGCTGTCTGGTCGACGAGCCGGAGCGGCAGGCGCGGCTATGGGCCTTGGTCGCGGCGGCGGAGCGCGCGCTGGGCTTCGCAAGCGGATCGCAGCTGTTTCCGGTGATCGTCGGCGAGGATGGTGCCGCGGTGGCACTGGCGGAGCGATGTCAGGCGGCGGGGTACGACGTGCGGGCGATCCGGCCGCCGACGGTGGCGGCGGGGACGGCGCGGTTGCGGGTGTCGATCACCTGCAACGTCGACGAGGCGGCGATCGAAGGTCTGGGAGGGGTGCTGCGATGAACCGCGTGATCGTGGTGACGGGGACCGACACCGACGTCGGCAAGACCGTGTTCGCGGCGGCGCTGACCGTGGCGCTGGGTGCGACCTACTGGAAGCCGGTGCAGGCGGGACTGGACGAGGGCGGTGACGCGGCGGGGGTGCGGGCGCTGGGCGTCGAGCGGGTGCTGCCCGAGGCGTATCGGCTGGTGACGCCGTGTTCGCCGCATCGTGCCGCCGCGATCGACGGGGTGACGATCGATCCGGCGCGGCTGGCAATGCCGACGGTCGAGGGACCGCTGGTGGTCGAGGGGGCGGGGGGCGTGCTGGTGCCGCTGGCTGGCGATCTGGTTTATGCCGATATGTTCGCACGGTGGGGAGCGCCCGTCGTGCTGGTGGCCCGCACAGGACTAGGGACGATCAACCACAGCCTGTTGAGCATCGAGGCATTGCGGAGGCGGGGGGTGCCGATCCTCGGTATCGCGTTCAACGGTGAGGCTCAGGAGGATAGCGAGGCGACGATCTGCCGGATCGGCGCCGTGCGGCGTCTGGGGCGGCTGGGCCGGGTCGATCCGCTCAGTGCCGCGGGGTTGGCTCGGGCATTCGCGGACAGTTTTGGTGTGGAGGATTTCATGTGAGCGCGGTGTGGCATCCGTTCACGCAGCATGGGCTGGGCGAGCCGATCCCCGAAGTCGTGCGGGCGGAGGGGGCGGCGCTCTACACGGCGGACGGGCGGCGGGTGGTCGATGCGATTTCGTCATGGTGGGTGACGACGCATGGCCATCGCGAACCGCGGATCATGGCGGCGATCGCCGATCAGGCGGCAAAGATGGACCAGATCATCTTCGCCGGCTGGACGCACGAACCGGCGGAGGCGGTGGCGGCCGGGTTGCTGCGGCTGATGCCGGAGGCGCTGACGCGGGTGTTCTTTTCCGATTCGGGTTCGACCAGCGTCGAGGTGGCACTGAAGATGGCGCTCGGCTTCTGGCTTAATCGGGGAGAGCCGCGGCATCGTATTCTGGTGCTGGAGCATGGCTATCACGGCGACACGATCGGGACGATGTCGGTCGGTGCCCGGGGCGCGTTCAACCGCGCGTACGAGCCGTTGCTGTTCGATGTCGCGACCATCCCGTTTCCCGCCACCGGCCGCGAGCAGGCCACTTTGGATGCGTTGGAGGTGGCGTGCCGAGAAGCTCCGGCGGCGCTGATTGTCGAGCCGCTGATCTGCGGGGCGGGTGGCATGCTGGTCTATCCGGCGTGGGTGCTCGCCGAGATGCGGGCGATCTGTGCGCGGCACGACGTGCTGTTCATCGCGGATGAGGTGATGACGGGGTGGGGACGGACCGGAACCGTGCTGGCGTGCGAGCAGGCTGGCGTCGTGCCGGATATCCTGTGCCTGTCCAAGGGGTTGACCGGGGGCGCGGTGCCATTGGCGGTGACGATGGCACGCGAGGCGATCTATCAGGCGCATTTGAGTGCCGACCGGGCGCGGATGTTCTTTCATTCGTCGAGCTACACCGCAAACCCGATCGCCTGCGCAGCGGCGGCGGCGAATATCGCGATCTGGGAGGAGGAGCCGGTGCTGGAGCGGGTCGCGAACCTGGCGGCGCGGCAGCGGGTGCGGGCCGACGCCTTGTCGGGCGCGCGCAATATCCGGACGCTGGGAACGATCGCGGCGGTCGATCTGGGGGACGAGGGCGCGGACTATCTGTCGGCGATGGGGCCGCGGCTGCTGGCGTTCTTTAGGACCCGAGACCTGCTGCTGCGGCCGCTGGGGAACGTGGTGTACGTGATGCCGCCGTATTGCATCGGCGACGATGATCTGGACGCGGTGTATGCTGCGATCGGCGAGGCTGCTGCCTGGGTAGGTTGATTCACGCGAAGGCGCAAAGGCGCGAAGAGAAGAAGCCGGTTCGCGCGGAGGCGCGCAGCAGAAGGGTTGAGGCGGACTGACGGGCGAAGGGTGGAGGACCTGCGTTTGGACGCGGCTGCGCCCCCGCTCCCATCCGTCATCTTGGCGGACGCCGGGCCCCACGGATGCGATCGATCTGATGGAACGCATCACGCCGCCGTAGCGCCCCCATGGATCCAGACTTTCGTCGGGATGACGGGGAGTGGGGTGCCGCCCCTTCTGCTTTTCTCCGTGTCCTCCGTGCGAACACACGTCTTTCTTCGCGGCTCAGCGGCTTCGCGTGGACATCACTCGACGAACGGCTCCACCGTGATCCGCCGCCCCCGCAGGAAGGCGTCGGCCACATGGCGCAAGGGGGCGATGTCGACGTCGGATTGACCGGCGCGGACGATCTCGGCGAAACGGGCGTAGAGGCCGGCATATTCGCCGTGAAGCGCATCCTCATGCGAGGGTTCGGTGCCGTCCGGCATCACCAGACGCGCGCCGCCATCGTGGAGCGTCAGCGTGCCCTCCGCAGTGTCGACTGCGATGTCCCAGCTTTGCGGACCTTCCTGCCGGAAGTCGAAGTCCGCCGCGATGGCCACGCCATGGTCGTCGGCAAAGGTGATGCGCGCGGCGATCGGGGCGTCGCAATTGGCAGGGAAATCCAGTTCCGCATCGGCGATGAAGAACGGCCGCGGCAGGATGCGGGTGACGATTGACAGCGCGTTGATGCCGGGATCGAACACGCCAAAGCCGCCCGCCTCCAGAATCCACGCCTGTCCCGGATGCCAGACGCGGATGTCCTCGCGCCATGTCACCGTGACCTTGCGGATGTCGGCATGGGCGAGGAAGGCGCGCGCCGGCTCGACGCCAGGGGCGTAGCGCGAATGCCAGCTCGCGAAGAGGCTGATGTTGGCGGAGTCCGCGGCGGTTTGCAGGTGCGCGACCTCGGCCAGCGTCGCGCCGGGGGGCTTTTCGAGGAAAACGTGCCAGCCCTGTGCGATCGCCTGTGCGGCTATGGTGCGGCGAACCTGCGGCGGGGTGCAGAGTGACACAGCATCGATCGCGATCCCGCTGGCGATCAGATCGGCGAGTTCCCGGAAGTGCGGGACACCGTCTACGCCTTCGCCGTTACGGCTGACCGTCGCGGCGAGCGTGATGTCGCCGTTGCCGGTGATCGCGGGGACGTGCTGGTCGTGGGCGATCTTGCCCATCCCGACCAGCGCGAGTCGGATCGGCTCGCTCACAGCGGCGTCACCGTGACCGGCGCGGCGGGTGCGGTGGCGAGCGGATTGCGCAGCGGCAGCGTGAAGGGCGCGGCCTCGATCGCGAAGACGTCGCCGTCCTGCGTCTGAATATTGTCGGCGCAGGACAGGGTCGCGGTGCCGAAGAAGTGAACGTGCACGTCCCCCGGGCGACGGAAGGACGCATATTTGAAATGATGATGTTCGAGGTTGGAGAGGCTGTGCGACATATTCGCCTCTCCGGTGAGGAACGGCTTTTCCCAAAGGGTCTCGCCGTTCCGCTCGATCCGGCTGGTGCCATGGATGTCGGCGGGCGGTTCGCCGAGCAGCAGTTCCGCACCGAGCGCCGCCTGCCGCAGCTTCGAATGCGCCAGCCACAAGTAATTATGGCGTTCCGTCACATGGTCGCTGAACTCGTTCGCGAGTGCGATGCCGAGGCGGAAGGGGGTGCCGTCGTCGCCGATCAGATAGATGCCGGCGAGTTCGGGTTCCTCGCCGCCGTCCTGCGCGAAGGACGGCGAGGTCAGCGGCGCTCCGGGCGCGATCAGCGACTGGCCGTCGCCCTTGTAGAACCACTCGGGCTGCGCACCCGTCTGACCCTCCGTCGGTCGGCCGCCCTCCATGCCTTCGAGAAAAAGGCGCATCGAGTCGGTCTGTTTGCCCTCGGCAGCGGCCTTGTGCATCGCATCGCGGCCCGATGCGGAGCCGAGATGAGTCAGCCCGGTGCCCGCGAGCATCAGGCGCGCGCTGTCGTCGTGATCAATCGCGGGCAGCAGTTCGCCGGCGGCGAGCGCGGCTGGAAGGTCCACCGTCTCGTCCGAGCGACGGGCGCGGGCAGCGTCGAGCAGCGAACTGCCTTCGGCAATGGCGGCAGCCGCGAGTTCGCGGGTGGTGGTGACGCCTGTGAGGACATGCGCGGCATGCTCGGCGAGGATTACCCGGCGCGTGCCGTCGGGCAGGCGCTGCTGAAGGAGGCGGGCCGAAATCGAAGAAGGAGGTGTCATGCGAGGGCCTTCACTGCGGAAACGAACGTCGCGGCATCGCGCGCGACGTCGGCGGCGGACTTGCCGGCGCGATAGAGATTGGAGCCGAGGCCGAAGCCATCCGCTCCGGCGGCGTGCCATGCGGCCATGGTGTCGGGGGTGATGCCCCCGACGGCGAGCACTTTCGTGTCCTTGGGGAGGACGGCGCGTTGCGCCTTGAGGTAGGTGGGAGCGGCACCTTCGGCCGGAAACAGCTTGAGGCCATGCGCGCCGGCGGCGAGTGCGGCGAAGCCTTCGCTGGGGGTGTAATATCCGGGCAGCGAGATCATGCCGCGCGCGACCGAGGCGCGGATGACGGCGGGATCGGTGTTGGGCGAGACGATGAGTTCGCCGCCCGCGTCGGCGACGGCGGCGACATCGTCTGTGGTGAGTACGGTGCCCGCACCGACGATCGCCCGGCCAGCGTAGCGCTTCGCCATTGCGGCGATGCTGGTCAGCGGGTCGGGCGAGTTCAGCGGGACTTCGAGCAGCGTGAAGCCGGCATCGACCAGCGCGTCGCCGATCGCCTCAGCCTCGGCGGGGGTGAGGCCGCGGAGGACCGCGACGAGCGGGCAGGCGGCGAACGCCTCGGCGAAGCGGGTTGCGGGGTCGGTCATTGTAAAGGCTCCGGGGGTGTTGCGGCATGCTGGCCTTGGCGGTGGTGACGTCGCGAGAGGATCATGCGGCCAGATGCGCGCGCAGGTGGTGGATGCCGGCGATGAAGGCCATCGTCGCGTCGACCGGCTCTACCCGGCCGCCGAGCGTTTCGATCGCGGCGGTGTAGAGAGCGGCGAGCGTGCCGTCGGCGAGCAGGTGGACCGTCTCGCCCGCCATATCGCGTGCGCCGACGTCGGAACCGATCAGCACGCCGCTGGCATAGGCCGCAGCGTCTTCGGGTGCGCGGCGGGCGAGGAGGACGGCGGCACGGACCTCGAACAGCGCCGCGCCGAGGTCGCAGGCACCGGCGCCGCGCGCGATGCCTTCGCGAAACGCAGTCCCATCCGCGACCGGGCCGTCGAGCATGCCGGCGAGGATGCCGTGCGCCTTGAGCAGCGCGAAGAGTTCGCCGGTCATCACCGTCGTCACATCGACGATCCGCGCGTCCTGTGTGGCGATCCATTTGTTGTGCGTGCCGGGCTGGCAGAACAGCGCATCGGCAGGGGCAAGGCCGGCGGCGACCGCGCCCAGAACCTGCACCTCTTCACCGCGCATCACGTCGGCACAGGCGCCATGGACCCAAGACACGCCGGGGACGATAATGGCTCTGGCATCGTCGATCCGCAGTGCGGTCCGGCCGAGTGCAGCAAGATCGGCGGGAGCGGGCACATAGGGCGCTTCCCGCCAGCCGCGGGTCGAACCGATCATGCCCGCCGCGATGACCGGCAGATCGCCGAGCCGTTCGCGCAGCGTGGCGAGCGCGGGGACATAATCGTCCGCCGCCATCGCCAGCACGCCGGCCCCGTCGCGCATGCCGTCCGACACGCTGCCGTCCGCCTCGACCCGGTAGGCGCGGCGATTGGTCGTACCCCAATCGACCGCGATAATCGCATTCGCCATCCCGCTTACTCGGCTTGGGGCGTGCCGAGGTCGGCGGTCGGCTTCGAACCCCAGAGCGCATAAGCGAGGACGACGACCTCGCACGCCATGGTCAGGAAGAACGAGTTCTGGAGGCCGTAGCGATCGGCGAGCCAGCCCTGGACAACGACGAGCGCACCGCCGGCGATCGCCATGATCATCAGGCCCGACCCCTCTTCGGTCAGCGGGCCGAGGCCGCGGATCGCGAGCGTGAAGATCGTCGGGAACATGATCGAATGGAACAACCCGACCGCGATCAGCGACCACATGGCCATCGGCCCGGTGGTGAACGTCGCAACGGCGACGACGACGAGCGCGCCGAAGGCGAAGACGCTAAGCACGCGTTCCGGTGCGATCTTTTGCATGATGAGGCTGCCGGCGAAGCGGCCGACCATCATCCCGCCCCACAGCAGCGCGAGATAGCGCGACGCCTGTTCGTGCGTGATCGCGGCGATCTCGGGCTGCGAGACGAAATTCACGAACAGGTTGGCGACGCCGATCTCGGCGAGCAGGTAGGCGATCATCGTCGGGATGCCGAGCGTCAGGTTGCGATGCTTCCACAGCGAATGCTGGTGACGGTCCGCCTTGGCCGCGCGCTGCGTCGCCGCGCCCAGCGATGGGAGCGGGAAGCGCGCGATGACGACCGCGAGGACGACCAGCACGATCGCGACGAGGACGTAGGGCAGGATCACCGACTGCGCGTCCGCATAACGCTGTGCCTGCGTCAGCGTCGCGCCGGCTTCGGCGGTCCCGCTCTGGCTGCGGCCGAGAATCAGATAGCCGGCGAACAGCGGCGCGAGCGTGGTGCCGAGCGAGTTGAAGGCCTGCACCAGGTTCAGCCGCGACGATCCCGTTTCGGGCGGGCCGATGACGGTGACATAGGGGTTGGCCGCGACCTGCAGCAGCGTGATGCCGCTCGCGATGATGAACAGCATGACGAGCGTCACGCCATAGGACGGCAGGCTGGCGGCGAGCGTCATGCCGAGCGCCCCGGCAGCCATGATCAGCAGGCCGATCACGATCGCGCGCTGGTATCCGACGCGCTCGATGAGTTTGGCGGACGGAATGGACGCGAAGAAATAGGCGATGAACCAGACCGATTCGATCAGCGTCGTCTGGGTGTAGTCGAGTTCGAACACCGATCGCAGGTGCGGCAGCAGCACGCCGTTGATGACGGTGATGAAACCCCACATGAAAAACAGGCTGGCGAGCAGGCTGAGCGCCTTGCCGTAGGAGGCGCTGCCCCCTGCCCCCACCGCATGATGCGTGGTCGTGCCGATCGGTCCTGCCATTCTCTCATCCTCTTCCGCTGCCGACGTCGTTCCGCCGCCTTGCGCCCCGGTTATTTGTCTGACTATAAAGGCAGCATACGCCGGGTCAATGCCGGCGATGAGTGTCGGGAGAGATGCGGTGAAGGTTCGAAAGGCTTTGGGGATGGCAGGCGCCGGATTGATGACGTTGGCTGCCGCGCAGGCCGATGCGGCCACCGCGAAGCGCGAGGCTGCAGGGGCGCTGCCCGACGGTACCGCCGTGGAGGCGATCACGCTGATCGCGAAGGGTGGTGTCGAGGCGCGCATCCTGACCTATGGCGCGACGTTGCAGGCACTGCGTGGCCCGGATCGCAACGGCAAGGTCGCCGACGTGGTGCTCGGCTATGACGATGCCAGGGATTATGCCTCACATCCCAATTACTTCGGCGTCACCGTCGGTCGTTACGCCAATCGCATCGGCGGGGGCCGGTTCACGCTCGACGGCAAGACGTATCAGCTGCCGCTGAACGACAAGGTCAATTCGCTGCATGGCGGCACCAAAGGGTTCGACAAGCAGCCGTGGCGGGTCGTGTCGGTGAAGGACGGCAGCGTCACGCTGGCGCTGACCAGCGCGGACGGCGATCAGGGCTATCCCGGCAAGCTCGACGTGACGGTCACCTATGCGATGAGCGACGACGGTGCGCTGACCATCATCTTCGGTGCCAGCACCGACAAGCCGACCCTGGTAAACATGACCAACCACGCGATCTTCAATCTCGCCGGCGAAGGATCGCCGAGGGACGCGATGGGGCATCGGCTCACGATTCCCGCCAGGGCGATCACGCCGGTCGACGCCAATCTGATCCCGACCGGCGAGCTGCGCCCCGTCGCGGACACCGTGTTCGATTTCCAGAGCGGGCGTGTGGTCGGCGACGGCCTGCGCGACGGTCGCGATCCCCAGATCGTGATGGGCCACGGCTACGATCACAATTTCGCGCTCGACAAGGGACTGACCACGGCGCCGGGCCTTGCCGCGCGACTGGAGGACCCTGTATCAGGCCGTGTGCTGGAGGTGTCGACGACCGAGCCGGGCGTGCAATTGTATACCGGCAATTTCCTCGACGGGACGTTCATCGGCAAATCGAAACACGTCTACAGGATGGGCGACGGCATTGCGCTGGAGCCGCAGAAATTCCCGGACTCTCCCAACAAGCCCGCCTTTGCGTCCGCCCGGGTCGATCCCGGCAAGCCGTATCGGCACGTGATGATCTACAAGCTATCGGTGGCCAAATAACATGACGCAATCGCGCACGCCCCTCCGTTCCAGGGCCTGGTTCGACAACCCTGCCAACATCGACATGACCGCGCTGTATCTGGAGCGGTACCTGAACTTCGGGCTGAGCCTGGAGGAGCTGCAATCGGGCAAGCCGATCATCGGCATCGCCCAGACCGGCAGCGACCTGTCGCCGTGCAACCGCCACCATCTGGTGCTGGCGGACCGCGTGCGCGAGGGCGTGCGCGAGGCGGGCGGGATCGTGCTGGAATTCCCCGTGCACCCGATCCAGGAGACGGGCAAGCGGCCGACCGCGGGGCTTGATCGCAACCTTGCCTATCTTGGGCTGGTCGAGACGTTGTACGGCTATCCGCTCGACGGCGTAGTGCTGACGATCGGTTGCGACAAGACGACGCCCGCCTGCCTGATGGCGGCGGCGACGGTGAATATTCCGGCGATCGCGCTGTCGGTCGGGCCGATGCTCAACGGCTGGCACAAGGGCGAGCGCACCGGGTCGGGCACGATCGTGTGGAAGGCGCGGCAGCTGCTCGCGGCGGGCGAGATCGACGATGCGGAATTCATCCGGCTGGTCGCGTCGTCCGCGCCATCGACGGGCTATTGCAACACGATGGGCACCGCGACGACGATGAACTCGCTGTGCGAGGCGCTCGGCATGTCGCTGCCGGGATCGGCGGCGATCCCCGCGCCGTATCGCGACCGGCAGGAGGTGTCGTACCTGACCGGCAAGCGCATCGTGCAGATGGTGGCGGAGGATCTGAAGCCGTCCGACATCTTGACGAAGCCGGCGTTTCACAATGCGATCCGAGTCAATTCGGCGATCGGCGGTTCGACCAACGCGCCGATCCATCTGTCGGCGATCGCCCGCCACGTCGGCGTCGACCTGCCGCTAAAGGATTGGGAGACCGAGGGGCACAAGGTGCCGCTGCTCGTCAACCTGCAACCCGCCGGCGAATATCTCGGCGAGGATTATTACCGCGCGGGTGGCGTGCCCGCGGTGGTCAACCAGCTGATCGGGCAGGGGCTGATCCATGAGGATGCGCTGACCGTCAACGGCAAGACGATGGGCGAGAATTGCCGCGGCGTCGCCATCGAGGACGAGAAGGTGATCCGTCCGTTCGACCAGCCTTTGGTCGAGGATGCGGGCTTCATCGTGCTGTCGGGCAATCTGTTCGACGCGGCGGTGATGAAGACCAGCGTGATCTCGCCCGAATTCCGCCAGCGTTACCTGTCCAACCCCGACGATCTCAACGCGTTCGAGGGGCCGGCGGTCGTGTTCGACGGGCCGGAGGATTACCACCACCGCATCGACGATCCCGCGACCGGGATCACGCCGGAAACGCTGCTGTTCATGCGCGGCGCCGGGCCGATCGGCTATCCCGGCGCGGCGGAGGTCGTCAACATGCGGCCGCCGGCGTATCTGATCACCGAGGGCGTTAGCGCATTGCCATGCATCGGCGACGGGCGACAATCGGGAACGAGTGGATCGCCGTCGATCCTGAATGCGTCGCCAGAGGCGGCGGCGATGGGTGGGCTCGCGCTGCTGAAGACCGGCGACCGCGTGCGCGTGGACCTCAACACCGGCACCGCGAACGTGCTGATCCCCGAGGCCGAGCTGATGGACCGGCGGGCGGCGCTGGCGGCGGCTGGCGGGTTCGCCTATCCGAAGTCGCAGACGCCGTGGCAGGAGATCCAGCGTGCGGTCGTCGGGCAGATGAACACCGGCGCGATCTTGGAGGGCGCAGAGAAATACCAGCGGATCGCACAAACGATGGGGTTGCCGCGCGACAACCATTGATGGAGTTCCCTCCTGCGCGCGAGAGAAACGTTGCTGATCCTCACGGCGCGGTAAGATTCAAGTCCTCCCCCGCGAGGGGGAGGTGGCGCGGCGGTGACGGAGAGGGAGGCAAGCGATGTCCTTCGTGACCCAAGACATCGCTACGCTCAACAAACTCACGCTTGCAGCAAGCGCTCCGTATCCTCGTGCGCCTGTTGCAGCAGGACGATGGTCGCGTCCCTTGCCGTCGCCGCATCGCTGGCCGCGATCGCATCGTAGAGGCGGCGGTGCTGGGGCATGGGGTCGCGGGGGCGGCGGCTGCCGCGGAACTTGAAGATGGTCGTCCAGCGAACCGCCGCACCGATACTGCCCGACAGGCTGACCAGCAGTTCGTTGTCGGTCGCCTCGAGAATCGTGTTGTGGAAGGTCTGGTCCGCCGCCTGACCCTCCGGCGTGTCGAGGCCGTGCGCGACCATGCCGTGCAGGGCCGTGTCCATCCGCTCCAGCTGATCGGCTGTACGCGACAGTGCGGCCATCTCGGCGGCGGCCGGTTCGACGATCATGCGCAACTGGAACAGCGCACGGACGAAACTGGCGGGTGGTTCGCCCTCGAACATCCATGCCAGCAGATCGGGATCGAGCAGATTCCATTGTGCGCGTTCGCGGACGCGGGTGCCGGATTTGGGGCGGCTTTCGACGAGCCCCTTGGCGGACAGCATGCGCAGTGCTTCGCGCACGACGCTGCGCGAGACGCCGCGCTGGCTGGCGATGTCGATCTCGCCCGGAATGACGCTGCCGGGCGGGTGACGGCCGGTGACGATGGCGATGCCGAGGTCGCGAGCGATCAGCGTATGGGACGGTTCGCGCCGCTCGCTCTTGATCGCCATCCCGCTCTCCCTCGATTTGTCAGACTACGCCTAGGCCGCATGGCAACGGTTGGAAAGCCCGGCGCTTGACTGTAGCGGTGCTGTCATGGCCGTTACCGATATCGCGACGCGCACCTGGGACCATAATTGGCGGCTCGATCCGATCGTGCGCAGCCTGCTCGACACCGATTTTTACAAGTTGCTGATGCTGCAGATGATCCGTCACCTGCACGGTGACGTCGATGCCACGTTCCGGCTGATCAACCGCAGTACCAGCGTCCGTCTCGCCGATGTGATCGACGAGGATGAACTGCGGGCGCAGCTCGATCATGCGCGGGGACTTCGCTTCGCCAAAAAAGAATTGATCTGGCTGGCGGGTAACAGCTTCTACGGCCAGCAGCGGATGTTCGCGCCCGACTTCATCGCCTGGCTCGCGGATTTCCGGTTGCCCCCGTATGAATTGCATCGCGTCGACGGACAGTTCGAGCTGACGTTCGAAGGACCCTGGACGCACACGACCATGTGGGAGATCCCGGCGCTTGCGATCGTCAACGAATTGCGGGCGCGGGCGGCGCTGCGCGGCAAGGACCGGTTCGCGCTCGACGTGCTCTACGCACGCGCCAAGGCGAAGCTGTGGGACAAGGTCGAGCGGCTGCGCGATCTCCCCGACCTCGTCATCTCCGACTTCGGCACGCGACGGCGGCATGGCTTCCTGTGGCAGCGCTGGTGCGTCGAGGCGCTGAAGGAGGGGCTGGGCAGCCGCTTCATCGGATCGTCCAACGTGCTGCTGGCGATGGACAATGATCTGGAGGCGATCGGCACCAACGCACATGAACTGCCGATGGTGCTGGCGGCATTGGCGCGCGACGATGCCGGGGTCGCGGCGGCGCCCTATCGCGTGCTGGAGGAATGGCAGGCGCATTACGGCGGCAATCTGCTGGTGGTATTGCCCGATGCGTTCGGCACGGCGGCATTCCTGCGCGATGCACCGGCATGGGTCGCGGGCTGGACCGGCTTTCGCCCGGACAGCGCGCCGCCGATCGAGGCGGGCGAGCAGGTGATCGAATGGTGGCAGGCTCACGGGCAGGATGCGCGCGACAAATTGCTGATCTTCTCGGACGGGATGGACGTGGATTCGATCGAGCGCGTCTATCGGCACTTCCAAGGACGGGTGCGGATGAGCTTCGGCTGGGGGACGAACCTGACCAACGACTTCCGCGGCTGCGACCCCGATGGTGCAGCGGGACTGGAGCCGATCTCGCTGGTGGCGAAGGTGACGCGGGCGAACGGCCGGCCGGCGGTGAAGCTGTCCGACAATCCGGCGAAAGCCACCGGCGATCCGGCCGAGATCGCACGGTACCTGCGAATATTCGGTGCGGACGGACGAACGCGAAGCGAAGTGAGCGTGTGACCCGATTTCTCTCCCGCGAGTGAGCAGGGGTTTGGAGTGGTTATGATCGACGTTCTCGCCTTGTCGCCGTTGCCCGACACGCTCGCACCCCGGCTGGCGGAGCGGTTCACGCTGCATGTCGGGATCGACCATGCGCCGTGCGACCGGGTGCGCGCGCTGGTGGGCGGCGGGACGATGCTGGTCGACGGCGCCCTGCTCGATCGTCTGCCCGCCCTGGAGATCGTCGCTGTGCACGGGGTCGGGCATGACGGGATCGATCGCGATGCGCTGGCGGCGCGCGGCATCGTGCTGGCGATCACCGCGGGTGTCTTGACCGACGACGTCGCCGACCTTGCGATCGGATTGTGGCTGGCGGTGGAGCGACGGATCGCGGCGCACGATCGCGTCGTGCGGGACGGCGGCTGGTCGGTGCCGCTCGCCCGGCGTGCGTCCGGGCGGCGGATCGGGGTCTATGGTCTGGGAGCGATCGGGCGGGCGATCGCCTTGCGGGCGGTACCGTTTGCCGGGGAGTTGCTCTACAGCGCGCGTTCCCCGAAGGCCGATGTGCCCTGGCGGTTCGTCGCCGATCTGCGCCGCCTCGCCGGGGAATGCGATGTACTGATGCTGTCGGCAGCGCCCGACGCGGCCAACGTCGGGGCGGTCGATGCGGCGGTGCTGGCGGCACTGGGGCCGGACGGCGTTCTGGTGAACGTCGCGCGCGGCGCGCTGGTCGATCAGCCCGCGTTGATCGCCGCACTCGAGTCCGGGACGATCGCCGGGGCGGGACTGGACGTGTTCGCCCACGAACCGGATGTGCCGACGGCGCTACGGCGGGACAACGTCGTGCTGTCTTCGCATCAGGGGTCCGCCACCGTGGAGGCAAGAGCGGCGATGGCGGCGATGGTGGTGGCCAATCTGGAGGCACACTTCGCCGGGGAGGTTCCCCCGGGGCGGGTACGATAGAACCGGCGTTCTCGTTCGTACCGTTGCCTGCGGGTGGGCGTTACCCGAGATAGGCCGCGATCGCCTCTGCCGTACCGTCCGGAACGTGGAGGCCGAGTTTGCTGCGGCGGTAAAGGATGTCGTCCGCCGTCCGCGCCCATTCGTGCGTCACGAGATAATCGATCTCACGCGCGTAGAGATCTCCGCCGAAATGCCGGCCGAGCGCGACGACGTCCTGCGCGTCGCCCAGCAGCGCAGCAGTGTCGGTACCGTAGGCACGGGCGAGGCGTTGCAGGAGATGCGCAGGCAGGTCGGGGCGAGCGGCGATCAGGCTGGCCAGCATTGTGTCGAAATGCATGAAATCGCCGCCGGGAAGCGGCTGTGTCGCAGTCCATGATCCACCCGCATCCGGGAACGTGGCCGCCAGTTTCTCGAGCGCGTGTTCGGCCAGCTTGCGATACGTCGTGATCTTGCCGCCGAACACGCTCAGCAGCGGTGCCCGTCCGTCCTCCGCGTCGAGGTCCAGAACGTAATCGCGCGTCACCGCAGAGGCGTTGGCAGCGTGATCGTCGTAGAGCGGACGGATGCCTGAATAGCTCCAGACGATATCGGCCGGGCCGATCGCGCGCGTGAAATAGCGGTTCACCGTGTCGCAGAGGTAAGCTGTCTCCTCCGCATCGATGGTCGCGGGGCCGGGCGGCCCCTGCCACGGCTGGTCGGTGGTGCCGATCAGGGTGAAGTCGCGTTCGTAGGGAATCGCGAAGACGATGCGGCGGTCCGGGTTCTGCAGCATGAAGGCGTGTTCGCCATCGTACAGGCGTGGCACGACGATATGGCTGCCCTTGATCAGGCGCACGCCGCGGTCGTGGTGGGCGCCCGGTACCTTCGACAGGATATCGGCGACCCATGGCCCGGCGGCGTTGACCAAAGCACGGGCGATTACGGTACGCGGGCCGGCGGCATCCTCGATGGTCGCACGCCATTCGCCGCCATCGCGGACGGCGGCGATCAGGCGGGTGCGGGTGTGTATCGCCGCGCCGCGAGCGGCGGCATCGCGGGCATTAAGGACGACCAGCCGGCTGTCCTCTACCCAGCAATCGGCATAGACGAAGGCGCGATCCGCCTTGCCCGGCTTCAATCCGTTGCCGCGGGGATCGCGCGACAAATGGATCGTTTCCGTCGCGGGAAGGCGCTTGCGGCCGCCGAGATGGTCGTAGAGAAAAAGGCCGAGCCGCACCATCCATGCCGGCCGCGGCGATTGCGCCTGCGGCAGCACGAAGGCGAGCGGCCAGATGATGTGCGGCGCGATGCCGAGCAGCCGCTCGCGTTCGATCAGCGCCTCCCGCACCAGCCGGAACTCGCCATATTCCAGATAGCGCAGGCCGCCGTGGATCAGCTTGGTGCTGGCGGACGAGGTATGGCTGGCGAGGTCGTCCTGCTCGACCAGCATCACCGACAGGCCGCGTCCGCCGGCGTCGCGGGCGATCCCCGCGCCGTTGATGCCGCCGCCGACGATCAGCAGGTCCACGTCCGCCATGCTCACGTCCTCCAGGGTGGCCCGCTTTACCCGAAAGCGGCGCTGCGTCACCATGGCGACGATACGAAGAGGATGACCGATGGCTGCAACCCATATCCTGGCGATCGATCAGGGGACGACGTCGACGCGCAGCATCGTCTTCGATGCGCAGGCGCGCGCGGTCGCGACGGCGCAGGTCGAGTTCGCGCAGCATTATCCCGCACCAGGCCGGGTCGAGCACGACCCCGAGGACATCTGGCGCGACACGCTGGCGACCGCGCGACAGGCGATCGCGGAGAGCGGCGTGGGCGCGAAGGGGATCGCCGGTATCGGCATCACCAACCAGCGCGAGACGGTGGTCGTCTGGGACCGGGCGACCGGAGCGGCGCTGCACCGCGCGATCGTGTGGCAAGATCGCCGCACGGCGGATGTCTGCGCCGCGCTGAAGGCGGACGGTATCGAGGCGACGGTCCGCGCCAGGACCGGGCTGGTGCTCGACCCCTATTTTTCCGCGGCCAAGATCGCCTGGATCCTCGACCATGTCGACGGTGCCCGCGCCCGGGCGGAGCGGGGTGAACTGGCGTTCGGGACGATCGACAGCTTCCTGTTGTGGCGGCTGACCGGCGGCGCGGTGCACGCCACGGACGTGACCAACGCGGGGCGGACATCACTCTACGATATCCGGGCACAGCGCTGGGATGAAGAATTGTGCCGGCTGTTCCGGGTGCCGATGGCGATGCTGCCGCAGGTGCACGACAACAGCCATGTCTTCGGTACGACGGCCGTCGGGCTGTTCGACGCGGCGATTCCGATCGCCGGCATGGCGGGGGACCAGCAGGCCGCGCTGTTCGGGCAGGCGTGCTTCGAGGCAGGCATGGCAAAATCGACCTATGGCACCGGCTGTTTCATGCTGCTCAACACGGGAACGGAAGCGCTGACGTCGGAGCATCGCCTGCTGACCACGCCCGCATATCGGCTGGACGGGGTGATGACCTATGCGCTGGAGGGGTCGATCTTCGTCGCGGGGGCAGCGGTGAAGTGGCTGCGCGACGGGTTGGGCGTCATCACCCATGCGCGTGAAACCGACGACATGGCGACGCAGGTGCCGGACAGCCATGGCGTCTACATGGTCCCCGCCTTCGTCGGGCTCGGCGCACCGCACTGGGACCCGGCGGCGCGGGGCGCGATCTACGGCCTGACGCTGGGGACGACAGCGGCGCATCTGGCCCGTGCGGCGCTGGAGGCGGTCGGCTACCAGACGATGGATCTGGCGGAGGCGATGATCGCCGATGGCGGCGATGCGCCCGCGACGATCCGGATCGATGGCGGCATGGCCGCGAACGACTGGCTGTGCCAGTTCCTTGCCGACATGGTGCAGGTGCCCGTGGAGCGACCCGAGCATCTGGAGACGACTGCGTTGGGCGCAGCGTTTCTGGCGGGGCTGGCGACGGGTGTCTGGGCGGATCGCACGGCACTGGCCCGCACCTGGCGGCGCGGCGCCTGTTTCGAACCGCGAATGGCGGCGGCGGACCGCGCACGGCTGGCGGTGGGGTGGCAGGATGCGGTGCGGCGAACGCTGGTCGGCTAGGCGATCGTCACGCCGGCGGCAGCGAAGCGATCCTCGATATCGTCCAATGTCGTGCGACCATCGGCGATCGGCATGCCGATCGCGCGGCTGAGGTCCTTTACCACCACGGCCTCGAATCCGTGCGCCACCGCGTCTAGTGCCGACCAGCCGACGCAGAAGTCATACGCCAGACCGACCAGCACGCAGCGGGTCACTCCGGTGTCGCGCAGGAATCCGGCAAGGCCGGTGGCGGTGCTGCGGTCGTTCTCGCGAAAGGCGGAATAGCTGTCGATTGCGGGATTGCCGCCCTTGCGCAGGATCATCTGCGCGTGGTCGATCGCCCGCGCGATTCCGGGGTGGAAGGCCGCGCCGTGGCTGCCCTGCACGCAGTGATCGGGCCAGAGCACCTGTTCGCCATAGGGCATCATCGTCGTGGAGAAGGGCACGGCACCGGGATGGCTGCTCGCGAACGAGCTATGACCGGCGGGATGCCAGTCCTGCGTGATGACGACATGGGCGAAACGGGCAGCAAGCGTCGCGATGCCCGGCATGATCGCATCGCCGTCCCCGACGGCGAGTGCGCCGCCGGGGCAGAAGTCGTTCTGCGGATCGATGACGATCAGCGCGTCGGTGGGAAGCGGGGTCATGCCCGCGTTATCGCGCGGGATAACGCAATGGGAAAGACCCGGCCGCGTGGGGCGCGACCGGGTCTTCTGTCGTCCTGCATTCGCAGGAACACGGGGCTAGCGCGCGGGTGTCGCTGCCGGTGCCCCCGCTGAAGGCGGAGCCCCAGCCGGTGCGGCCGCGGGTGCGCCTGCGGCGAGCGGCGGCGGGGGTGTGCCGCGACCGTCTGCGGGGGGCGGAGGCGGCGGGCCGTCGCCACGCGGGCCACCGGAGCCGTCCGGACCACCGGGTTTGCCGGGGCCGTGCGGTCCACGTGGGCCGTGAGGACCGTGCGCGGGTCCCACCTCCCTGACCTGACCCGCCGGATCGACGAGGAAGCGGGCGCGCAACTGGCCGTCGTCGTAACGACCTTGCACCGTCATGGCGCTGCCCTTGACGATGCTGCCGGCATTGCGGCCCGCATCGATCATCGCGCGGCCGCTGCCGTCCTGCACGACGAAGCGATCGCCGAAGACCTCGGCGACGCGGCCCTTCACCGTGACGATGCCGTCGCTGGAACCCAGTCTGGCGATCGGCGTGACGTTGGTCGGCGCCATCTCGATCGATGGGCGGGTGAGCGCCACCGCGCCTGCGCCGCCGGCTGCGCCGATCGCGATCAGGGCGGTTGCGCCGAGTGCCAGACGCTGACGGCGTCCGATTGTCATACGTGTCATCGGGTCTCTCCGGTTGGTGTGTCGATGACGGCGTTCTAGGATGGTGCGTCCGACCCCCGCTGAACCACGCGGTTCAGGTTCGGTTTAGCGACGGGGGATACCGGCTGCCGATGCGTATCTTGCTTGTAGAGGACGACAGCGATCTGGGCCCGGCGATCGCACGCGGACTGCGTGCCGAACATTTCGCCGTCGATCTGGTCGCGGACGGGATCGACGCTGCGCATCTGGGAGAAACGGAGGCGTATGACGTCGCGGTGCTCGACCTCGGGCTGGCGGGCAAGGACGGGATCACCGTGCTCAAGGAATGGCGCGCGGCCGGACGCGTGCTGCCGGTGCTGATCCTGACTGCGCGCGACGGCTGGTCCGACAAGGTCGCGGGCTTCAAGGCCGGGGCGGACGATTATCTCGTCAAACCGTTCCGGCTGGACGAGCTGGTGATGCGGCTGCGCGCGCTCGTCCGGCGCGCAGCGGGGCACGCGCAGCCTGTGCTCACCTGCGGGCGGCTGTCGTTCGATACGCAGATCGGGCATTTCGAACTGGACGGCCTGCCGCTGAAGCTGACCGCGTTCGAATGGCGGGTGCTGTCGGCGCTGATGCTGCGGCGCGAAGCGGTGATCGAGCGTCTCGACCTGCTGGAACGCGTCTATGAAGGCGATGCCGATGTCGATTCGAACAGTCTCGAGGTGATCGTCGGGCGGCTGCGACGCAAGATTGGCCCGACGATGATCGAGACGGTACGCGGCCGTGGCTACCGGCTGACGTGCCCATGATCCGCCGGCTGCTGCCCAATTCGATTCAGCGGCGCATGCTGCTGTTGTCGGCGATGGCGATCCTGTCGGCGCTCGGGGTCGCGGGCTGGGCGATCGGCGGCGTGCTGGAGCGGGTGGTGACCGAGGGCATCGACCGGAGACTGGATGCACAGATCGCTCTGCTGGCGAGCGTGGTCGATGCCGATGGGCAGGTCGACCGTGCGGCGCTGGCGGAGCGATCTGGCGCGCTGGAGGCGGGTCGGGGGTGGCGGTGGCGGATCGAGACGCCAGCGGGCGCGATCGGGTCCACCGACCGCCCCGTGCTGCACGGGCGCCCGCACCCGCGCCACGAACGCGGCCCGGAAGCGCTCGACGGTGCGGACGGGGCCGGACGCGGCATCCATGCGCGGCGGCTGGTGATCGGCCGGACGACGGTAACCGCCTCGGTCCCGCGTGCCGTGATCGACCGGCCGCTCGAGGATGTCTTCTGGCCGTTGCAGCTGGCGCTGGCGATCCTTGCGTTGCTGCTGGCGGCGGCGACATGGGTCCAGCTTCGGCTGGGGCTGAAGCCGCTCGGGCGAATGCAGGCGCAGGTTGCCGCGATCCGGGCGGGGGCGGCGACGCGGCTGGATGAGGACCAGCCGGTCGAATTGCGCGGTCTGGCGGCAGAGCTCAACGCGCTGGCGGCGGATCGCGAAGCAGCGCTGGCGACGGCGCGGCAGTCGGCGGCGAATCTCGCTCATGCCCTGAAGACGCCGGTGGCGACGCTGGCACTGTCCGTACGCGATGATCCGGGCCGGACGGCGCAGGTCGCGCGGATCGATGCGACAATCCGCCACCATCTGTCGCGGGCGCGGGCCGCGACCACTGATGCGCGCGCCAGTACGATGGTCGCGCCGGCCGTCGCAGATCTGGTGCAGGCGATCGGGCGGCTGCATGCGACGCGCGGGCTGACGATCGATACGGATATCGCCGACGTGACTGCCGCGATCGACGCGCAGGACTTCGACGAACTGCTCGGCAATCTGTTGGATAATGCGGCGCGGCATGCCGTCGCGCGGGTGTGGGTGACGGCCCGGCGGCAGGCCGATGCGCGGTGGCTGGAGCTCTGCGTCGCCGATGACGGCCCCGGCATTCCCGCTGCGGAGCGCGATCGGGTGACGCACCCCGGCGTGCGGCTGGACGAGCGGGGCGAGGGGCACGGGTTCGGGCTGGCCATCGTGCGCGAACTGGCGGATCTGCATGGTGGGCGGTTGACGCTGGCGGCGCGGCAGGGTGGCGGTCTGGCAGCCTGCGTGACGTTGCCGGCACGGCACCAAATGGCATCCGGTGCGTAACGCTCTTCGACCCTGTT
The DNA here is from genome assembly GCF_920939475.1 of Sphingomonas sp. Leaf37. NCBI lineage: Bacteria > Pseudomonadati > Pseudomonadota > Alphaproteobacteria > Sphingomonadales > Sphingomonadaceae > Sphingomonas > Sphingomonas sp. Leaf37. Next base: position 337,722 of record NZ_CAKLAX010000001.1, read on the forward strand.
ACCGGAGAGTTTCTGCATGAGCGGCCCTGCGCTTTTCCAGCCCGTCACCGTCGGTTCGCTGACGCTGCCAAATCGCATCGTCATCGCGCCGATGTGCCAATATTCCGCCGACAACGGCTGCATGACCGACTGGCATCTGATCCACCTCGGCCATCTCGCGCTGTCGGGCGCCGGGCTGCTGACGATCGAGGCGACCGCGGTCGTGCCGGAAGGCCGGATCACCTATGCCGACGTCGGCCTCTGGGACGACGCGACCGAGGCGGCGATGGCGCGCGTGCTGGAATCGGTACGCCGTCATTCCGACATGCCGATCGCGATCCAGCTCGCGCATGCCGGGCGCAAGGCATCGACCGACCTGCCGTGGAAGGGCGGCAAGCAGATCGCGCCGGATCATGCCGACGGGTGGCAGACGGTGGCGCCCTCCGCCACGCCGTTCGCCGAGGGCGAGAATGCACCCGCCGCGCTGACCGTCGATGATCTGAAGCGGCTGTGCGACGCCTTCGCCGGATCCGCGCATCGGTCGGCGCGGCTGGGGATCGACGCGGTGCAATTGCATGGCGCGCATGGCTATCTCCTCCACCAGTTCCTTTCGCCGCTCTCCAATCGGCGCAACGACGATTATGGTGGCAGTCTTGAGAACCGGATGCGCTTCCCGCTCGAGGTCTATGACGCCGTCCGCGCAGCATTCCCTGCGGATCGCCCGGTGACGATGCGGGTGTCCGGCAGCGACTGGGTGGAGGGTGGCTGGGATGCGGCGCAGACCGTCGCCTTTGCGCAGGCGCTGGAGGCACGCGGGTGCGCCGGTATCCACGTGTCGAGCGGCGGGCTGGACCCGCGGCAGGCGATCCCGGTCGGCCCGAGCTATCAGGTGCCGCTCGCGCGGGCGGTCAAGCAGGGCTGCGGTATGCCGGTCGTCGCGGTCGGCCTGATCACCGATTACGAACAGGCGGAGGCGATCGTAGGCACCGGCGATGCGGACATGATCGCGCTGGCCCGCACGATCCTGTACGACCCGCGCTGGCCCTGGCACGCGGCGGCGCATCTGGGCGCCCGGGTGAAGGCGCCCGACCAATACCTCCGATCGCAGCCGCGTCAGTACCGGCACCTGTTCGACGTCTGATCGCGTAATTGTCAGACTAGACGAATCTGTTGGGGCAGGGGATGAAGCGCTGCTGATAACGAGAGGATCGCCTGCGATGACCGACCACAATGTACGCACCCTGCTGCCGGTACAGGCGACGCTGGGCGAGGGGCCGGTGTGGGTCGGTCGCGATCGCGCCTTGTGGTTCGTCGACATCAAAAGCCGGCATGTGCATCGCGTCGATCCGGCAACCGGCGCGGTGCGGCGCTGGGACGCGCCCGATCAGGTCGGCTGGGTGCTGCCGGCCGCCGATGGCGGCATGATCGCGGGCCTGCGGACGGGATTGCACCGGTTCGATCCCGCGGACGGCAGCTTCACCTTCATCGCCCGCGCGCAGGGCGATGCCGCCGGCAACCGGCTGAACGATGCGGCTACCGACAGCGCCGGCCGGATCTGGTTCGGCACGATGGACGATGCCGAAACCGATGCGAGCGGGCGCCTGTACCGTTTCGCCGATGGCGCAATCGTCGATAGCGGCCTGCCGCCCGTGTGCATCACCAACGGGCCCGCGATCGCTGCGGACGGCACGCTGTACCACACCGATACGCTCGGCAAGACGATCTGGCGCGCGCGTATCGGCAACGACGGCACGCTCGGGCCGGCAGAGCGGTTCGTCACGATCGAGGACGACGCGGGCCATCCGGACGGATCGGTCGTCGATGCGGACGGTTGCCTCTGGGTCGCATTATGGGGCGGCTGGGGCGTGCGGCGCTACGATCCGGCAGGCACGCTGATGGGCACGGTGACGCTGCCCGCGTCCAACATCACCAAGATCGCCTTCGGTGGCGACGACTTGCGCACCGCCTTCGCAACCAGCGCGCGCAAGGGGCTGGACGACGCTGAACTGGCAGAGCAGCCCGGGGCGGGAGACGTGTTCGCGTTCGATGCCGGGGTATGCGGATTGCCCGTGACACCGGTCGTACTGCCGTAATCCCTCCCTCGCGAAGCGGGGGAGGGGGCCGCCCACGCAGCGGATGGTGGAGGGGGCGTTTCCACAAGCGACCAGGTTCGTCGCCAACCTCCCCCTCCGCCAGCTTCGCGGCCACCCCCTCTTGCAGGGACGACCGATTAGGTCGCGCTGGCTTCCCGCTTCCCGTCGATGCGCCGCGAAACGCCCCAGGCATTGTCGTCACCCAATCCCTTCGGCAACAGCGCGGGCGCGAGATTCTGGAAGCACACCGGCCGCAGGAAACGGGCGATCGCCAGCGTGCCGACCGATGTCGTGCGGCCATCGCTGGTAGCCGGGAACGGCCCGCCGTGCACCATCGCCGGCGCCACCTCGACTCCGGTCGGCCAGCCGTTCGCGAGGATGCGCCCGACCCGGCGCGCGAGCACCGGTACCAGCGTCGCGGCATCGGCCTCGTCGGCTGGATCCATCTGCAGCGTCGCGGTGAGCTGACCCTCCAGACCGGCGATGACCTTCGCGATCTCCGCGACGTCGCGGCAACGCACGACGACCGAGGACGAGCCAAAGACTTCATGGCTGAGCGCGGCATCGGCAAGGAACGCCCCGGCCGTCGTTTCGAACACCGCGCCGACCGCCTGGTTGACGCCTTCGCCCACCTTGCCGCGCGCGACGGTGCGGACCGCCTCGTGGCTGGCGAGCGCGTCGACACCCTGTTCGAAGCTGGCATGGATCCCCGGCGACAGCATCGTGATGGGCGCACTCTCGTTCAGCGCGGCGGCAGCGGCGGCGACGAACGTGTCGAGGTCGGGACCGTCGATCGCCAGCACCAAGCCGGGGTTGGTGCAGAACTGGCCGGCACCCATCGTCAGCGACGCGACGAATTCCTTGCCCAGCGCCTCACCGCGTGCGGCGAGCGCGGCGGGCAGGATCACGACGGGGTTGATGCTCGACATCTCGGCATAGACCGGGATCGGCTCCTTGCGTTCGGACGCGATACGAACCAGTGCGAGGCCGCCCCCGCGCGATCCGGTAAAGCCCACCGCCTGAATGCGGGGATCGGCGACCAGTGCACCGCCCAGCTCGTTGGTTTCGCCGGGCAGGTAGGAAAACACGCCGGCGGGCAGGCCGGCATCGGCCACCGCCTTCTGGATCGCGCGGGCGACCAGTTCGCCGGTGCCGGGATGCGCCGGATGGCCCTTCACCACCACTGGGCAACCGGCGGCGAGCGCCGAAGCGGTGTCACCGCCCGCGACGGAGAAGGCGAGCGGAAAATTCGACGCGCCGAACACCGCGACCGGACCGATGGCGAGATTGATGCGGCGCAGATCGGGGCGCGGCAACGGCGCGCGGCCGGGCATGGCGGGATCGATCGTGGCATCGAGGAAGTCGCCCTGACGCACGACGCCGGCGAACAGCTTCAACTGCCCGACAGTGCGGCCGCGCTCACCCTCCAGTCGCGCTCGCGGCAGACCGCTTTCGCTCATCGCGCGGACGATCAGGTCGTCACCGATGTCGAGGATGTTCTGCGCGATCGCCTCGAGGAAGGCGGCGCGCGTTTTCGGATCGGTGGCGGCATAGGTCGGGAACGCCGCTTCCGCTAACGCGCACGCCTCATCGACGGCATCGTTGCCTGCCGATGAAAAGTCCGGAGTCAGCGTTTCGCCGCTGGCCGGGTTTACCGCGGTGAAGCGTTGCGCGGCCTGGCGTGCTTCGCCGCCGATCAGCAGGGCGCCGTCGATCATCGGAAAATACCTCTCTCGGAAAATGTCGGACTTATTCTAGGGTCGCGGGAGGGATACGACAATGCCCCGATCGCGATCCGCTGCCACATGGTGACGATCCGGACCCATTGACCATATCGACTCAGGCACGCTTGCGTGGGATGACACCGGTTTCCTGAACCGACAGGCGAGGATCGAGGAGAGGACCCGTGATGCCGAACGCCATCCGCCGCTGCGCCGTGCGCACGACCGCGATCCGTCTGGGCATCGCGCTACTGTGCACATCGTCCAGCCCGGTTTCTGCGCAGGGCATACCCGCACCCGCACCGCCCGTGCCGCAACGGATCAGCGCGTCCAAGATCGTGCTGGTCGGCGATTCCACCACGGCGGTGGCCGGTGGCTGGGGCGGGGTGTTCTGCGGCGAGCATGTCACGTCGTTCGTCGCCTGCGTCAATCTGGCGCGGGGCGGGCGTAGTTCGGGCAGCTATATCGCGGAAGGATCGTGGGAAATCGCGCTCGCCGAGATGAAGACGCCGGGGTTCGCAAGAACGTGGGTGCTGATCCAGTTTGGCCACAACGATCAGCCGGGCAAACCGGGCCGGTCGACCGATCTCGCCACCGAGTTTCCCGCCAATATCGCCCGCTATGTGCGGGAAACGCGTGCTGCGGGCGCGATGCCGATTCTGGTCACGCCGCTCACCCGGCGAATGTTCGCAAACGGTGCGCTGTCGAACGATCTGGAACCCTGGGCCGCGGCAGTGCGCAAGGTCGCGGCGACGATGAAGGTGCCGCTGATCGAACTGAATGCGAAAAGCGCCGCCGCGGTACAGGCGATGGGCGAGGCGCAGGCCGACCGATTCGCGCAGCTGCCACCCGGCGTGGCCGGCACGGCCGTGCCGGCCGCCACCGGTGAGGTCGACGATCTGCCGTTCGCACAGCGCAAGCTGTCGTTCGATCGCACGCATCTAGGCTATGCGGGCGCTCGCTATTTTGCGGCGATGATGGCGCGGGAATTGTCGGCGACGGTGCCCGAGATGCGCAAAATGCTGTTCCAGAACGGATATTGAGGACCAGCGGGGCAGTCAGTCGGGGTGATCCCCGCTCTCTTCGGCAACATGGGGGTCGAGATCCCATGTCGCCGCGACCTGCTCCACCGCCTTGCGGGCGATGCCATCGAGCTCTTCCGGGCAAAAGGCCTGCACGTCCCAGTTGTGCATCGCGATGCCGTCTTCGGGATCCGCGAGCGTCGGCAGCATGAATTCGATCTTGGCCCCCTCGCTGTCGAGCGACAGTCGCAAAGCCGCCTGATTGAGCTCGTCGCGCAGCGACTCGGCACCCAGCCGTTCCCGGCTCACGCGCACGCACCGTTCGAGCGCTGCGCCGTCCGTCGTGCCTGCACCATGATCGTTCTCCCGGTTTGTAACCGAGCGCGACAGCGGCCGGATCGTTCCCGACCCGGCCTGATCCCGATCAAAGAAACGGCCGGCCGCCGGTCACCGGGATCGTCGCGCCGGTGATGTAGCTCGCTTCGTCGCTGGCGAGCATCACATAAGGCGGCGCGAGTTCGACCGGTTGCGCCGCGCGGCCCAGGGGCGTGTTCTGCCCGAACGTCTTCACCGCTTCCGGCGGCATCGTCGACGGGATCAACGGCGTCCACACCGGACCGGGCGCGACCGCGTTGACGCGGATCTTGCGGCTGGCGAGCATCTGCGCCAGGCCGGCGGTGAAATTATGGATCGCTCCCTTGGTGGTCGCATAGGCCAGCAGCGTCTGGCTGGGATCGTCGGCGTTGATCGACGTCGTGTTGATGATCGATGCGCCCTCGCCCATGTGCGCCACTGCGGCCTTCGACAGATAGAACATCGAATGCATGTTGACCGCGAAGGTTCGCTGCCACTCCTCGTCCGGAATATCCTCCAGCGCTTCGAAGCTGCGCTGGTGCGCCGCATTGTTGACCAGCACGTCGATCCTGCCGAACGCCTCGGCCGCGCGCGCGACGACGCTGCGGCAATGCGCGGGGTCGGACAGGTCGCCGGCGACCGTAACGGCGCGCCGACCGGCCTCCTCGACCAGCCGCTGCGTTTCTGCGGCGTCGTCGTGCTCGTCGAGATAGGCGATCAGCACGTCCGCCCCTTCGCGTGCGAAGGCGAGTGCGACCGCGCGGCCGATGCCGCTGTCGCCGCCGGTCACGATCGTCGCCTTGCCGGCGAGCCGGCCCGATCCTTCGTAGCTGTGCTCGCCGTGATCCGGTCGCGGGTCCATCCGGTCGGTGCGACCGGGTATGTCCTGCTGCTGTTCGGGATAGGGGGGCGTTGGATAATCGGTCATATCGGCTCCTCGTTTTGAGGCCGCCAACCCGCCCCGCCGGTGCGTGTTCCGCCAGATGGCACGTGCATCGATCTGGGTTAGCGAGGTTTTTTGACGATCGTCGATGATCGGGCAATCGGTGGTCGATATGTCGGGCACCATTGCGGCACGGCGCAAAACCGGCTTGGAGGCGGTGATGCGCTACCTGCCGATCGCCGCTCTCGTCATCGCCGTATCTGCTCCGATCCGGGCCCAGACCATATCCGGCACGGGCGACGGCACCGACATCGTCGTCACCGGGCGGGGATTGGCGGCATCGCCCGGCGAACGCGCCTTCGACATCGTGACGATCGATCGTGCACGGCTACAGGCGAATGCGAGCGCACGGCTGGAAAGCGTGCTGGCCGATGTCGCCGGGTTGCAGCAATTCCGGCGCTCCGACAGTCGTACCGCCAATCCCACTAGCCAGGGCATCACCCTGCGCGGCATCGGCGGCAACGCGTCCAGCCGGGCGCTGCTGATCCTCGATGGCGTGCCGCAGGCCGATCCGTTCGGCGGTTGGGTGGCGTTCCCCGCTTATGCCACCGGTCGTCTGGGGCAGGTACGCGTGACGCGCGGCGGCGGCAGCGGGTATTTCGGCGCCGGTGCGCTGGCCGGCACGGTGCAGCTCGACAGTGCCACCCCCGACCAGCTGAGCCCGCTCGACGCCAGCGTCTTCTACGGCAGCCGCGATTCGGTCGAGGCGCAGGCATCCGGCGCGCTGGTCCGCGCCGGCGGTTTCGCGACGCTGTCCGCCGCCTATGCGCGGGGCGACGGGTTCGTCCCAGTGGTGGCGGGCAGCCGCGGCCCCGTCGACCGGCCCGCACCGTACGAACAGGCGTCGGGGGCGCTGCGTACCGTGATCGGCGTCGGCGCGTCGACCGAATTGCAGGCGAACGTCAGCGCATTCACCGACCGGCGCGAACGCGGCACCGCATTTACGATCAACCGGTCGCAGGGTGCGGATGCCAGCCTGCGCCTCGTCGGCAGGGGGCGCTGGGGATGGTCGGCGCTCGCCTATCTCCAGACCCGCGCCTTCGCGTCGGACTTTGCGAGCGTCAACGCCGCCCGTACGACGGTGAGCCAGTCGCTCGACCAGTATCATACGCCCGCTACGGGGCTGGGTGCGCGGCTGGAGGTGCGCCCGCCCGTCGGCGGCACGATCGACCTGCGGATGGGCGCCGATATCCGCGACGTGTCCGGCAAGACGCAGGAGCTGTTCACCTTCGTGAACGCGGCACCGACCCGGCGGCGGGAAGCGGGGGGATCGACCCGCACCGAAGGCCTGTTCGCCGATGGCAGCATTGCGATCGACGCATTGACGTTGACCGGCGCGGCGCGAATCGATCGCTGGAGCATCGACGGCGGCTACCTGACCGAGCGGCCGATCGTCGGCGGGGCGGCGCTGACCGCCAACCGGTTCGCGGATCGCGACGGCAGCGAATTCACCGGCCGCATCGGCGCGGCGTGGCGGGTCATGCCTGCGATTACACTGCGGGCTGCGGGCTATCGCGGCTGGCGATTACCGACGCTCAACGAACTCTACCGGCCATTCCGTGTCGGCAACGACGTCACCGCCGCCAATGCCGCGCTCTCGCCTGAGCGTCTGACCGGGATCGAGGGTGGCGTGACGCTGACGCCGCTTGCGGGCGCGAGCCTGGCCGCAACCGTCTTTCACAACAGGCTGGACGATGCGATCGCCAACGTCACCTTGTCCGCGACGCCGACCAGCGCATCGCGGGTGCGCCGCAATCTCGATGCCATCCGCTCGACCGGGGTCGAGGTCGATGCCAGCTATACCGTCGGGCGGGTCACCGCGCTGGCATCGTGGAGCCATGTCGACGCCCGGGTAAGGGCATCGGCCGTGGCGGCGGCGCTCGATGACCTCCGCCCGGCGCAGACGCCGCGCGATGCGCTGTCCGGCACGCTCGGCTGGCGCCGGGGGCGGGCGGCGCTATCGACCACGGTCCGCCATGTCGCGCGCCAGTTCGACGATGACCAGAACAGCCGCAGCCTCGCGCCCGCGACGACGCTCGACGGCTATGCCGCGCTGCCCTTGACGCGTGGTCTGTCGATCGAGGCGCGCGTGGAAAACCTGTTCGATGCGCGCGTGGAGGCCGGCATCAGCGGTACCGCGATCGTCGAGCGCGCCTCGCCCCGAACGTTGTGGATCGGCATGCGCGCGGCGCTGGACTGAGCCGCGGCGGCGCACCGGGCATCGACGCGCGGCGCCCGCGGGCTTATGCGGCGATGCGTGACCGCTCCCCTACGCCTCCGCATCGATACCGCCGCCCTCGCCGATAACTGGCGCACGCTCGACCGCATGAGCGGTGCGGCGGCCTGCGGTGCCGCGATCAAGGCAGATGGCTATGGCCTCGGCGCATCCCTCGTCGCCCGTCATCTGACAGCGGCCGGTTGCCGCGATTTCTTCGTGGCGACCTGGGCGGAGGCCGAGCGGCTGGCGGCGATGCGACTGCCCTTATCGGTGCTCCACGGGGTGCGGGTGGAGGACATGGCGGTCGCACGGACCGGCATCGCCCGGCCCGTCCTCAACACCAATGCACAGGTCGCCCGATGGAAAGAGGCGGGCGGCGGAGCCTGCGACGTGATGGTCGATACCGGTATGAACCGGCTGGGGGTATCGCCCGATGCGGTGCGCGGCGGACTGCTCGATGGCCTGACAATCGAGACGCTGATGAGCCATCTCGCCTGCGCCGACGAAGACAGCGTGATGAATGCGCGGCAGCGCGATCTGTTCGGATCGTTGCAGGGCGTGACGGACGTGCGGCGGATGAGCCTCGCCAATTCCGCCGGGATTGCGTTAGGCGTCGATTATGCATTCGATCTCACCCGCCCGGGATTGGCACTGTACGGCGGTATCCCCCGGCGCGAGTGCGCGGGTGTGATCCGGCAGGTGGTGACGCCGGAGGCGCAGATTTTGCAGCGTCGCACCGTCCAGGCCGGCGACACCGTCGGCTACAACGCGATATGGACTGCGCAGCGCGAGACGGAGGTCGCGATCGTTAACCTAGGCTATGCCGACGGTTATTTCCGGGGGTTTTCGGATCGCGGCAGCGCGGACGACGGCGCGTTGCCGGTGATCGGGCGCGTCTCGATGGACCTCGTGGCGCTCGACGTCACGGCCGCGCGCGAGCTGGCGGAGGGCGACTGGGTCGCGATCGACTTCGCCCTGCCGGATGCGGCGGCGCGGAGCGGGATGTCGCAGTACGAGCTGCTTACGAGTTTGGGGCGGCGATACGCGCGGGGCCGAACAGTGTAAAAAGAAGGGGCCGTTCCGAAGAACGACCCCTCTGTAGCGAAGTCTTGGATCAGAAGCGGGTGGTGACCGTCATACGATAACGCCGACCGATCTGATCGTAGTAATCGGCGAAGCGATAGCCCAGATCGCCGGCCGTGGTGTTGTCCAACACGTTGGCGACCAACACCTGGAAGCGGAAGCTTTCGCTCACGTCGACACCCAACGTCATGTCAACGTTGTTCTGTGCTGCATAGCGCGTGTACGGGTATTGCTCGTTGGTCGCAGGCAGATTGCTGACGAAGATCCGCGTCGGGTCGCTGCGGTTCCAGGTAACCTGGCCATAGACCTGGTTATGTTCGTACCGCGCGGACAGCTGCGTCTCCCACCGCGGCCGACCGAACGAACCGACCGATTCCTGCGTGTCGTCATACTTGCCCGATGGCGAGACCTGATAGCTGATCAGGCGGTATGCACCCCCGCGCAGGGTCAGTCGATCCGAACCCAGCTCGATCGTGTAATTCGCCGATGCGTTGACGGCCTTGACCCGTTGCCCACCCAGATTGAGGAAGCCGGCCGAATAGCCGTTCTGCAGCTGGAAATCGGTGCCACGCGAGAATTGCGTGCAGCTGTTGATGCCGACGTCAGCAGTGGGGTTGGGATAGATCGGGCTGTCGTAGCAGGTCTGCAGGAAGGTGCCGATGCTGGCCGTGGTGATCACATCCTTCACGCGGACATCGATATAATCCGCCGAGATCGTCAAGCCGGGAATCCAGCGCGGCGTGAGGGCCGCACCGGCGGTCCAGCTTTCGCCGCGCTCCGGGTTGAGTGCGGTGTTGCCGTTGAACACGCCTTGCAGACCGGCGCCGGTGGCGACGTAATTTTGCAGGAACGAGGTTGCCCGATCGGTCGTCGTTATTACGCCCTGCGCATCGCTGACCCCGGCCGCGATCACCGCCGCGGTGCAGTTCTTGCGCCGGTTGGCCACGAAGCTACCCGAGTCGATGTTCGCCGGATTGCACAGATCGACCGGCGTCGTGAACGACGGCTGGCCGCCAAGGAAGAGTTCGACGATCGACGGCTGACGCACCGAGCGGGTGTAATTGCCGCGGAACTGGATGTCGCGCGTGGGTGCCCAGGTGCCGGCAAGCGAGAAGATCGTGGCCGCATCGCCATTACGTTGCGGCGTGGTCAACTGCCCGGTCAGATTGCGATAGCTTTGGGCGCGACCGTTCTGCTGCGATATTCGGACTGCCGGCTGAAAATCGAGCCGACCGAGGAACGGCAGGAAGTTCGGACCTGTCAGCGGGATCACCATTTCCCCACCGATTTCGTACGTTTCGGTATAGGCTTCGGTGTCGGACGACGGTGCCGAGCGTGTCCGGCCGAGCGTGTTCAGTTCGTTGGTGGAGAACCCCAGCTTGTCGCGACGATATTCGCCGTTGACGTTAATCTGGACGGTACCGGCGGGTAGATTGAAGAGACCACCGCCGATCGATGCCTGCGCATAGGTCTGTTCGGACACGTTGCGGAACGTCGACTGGCCAATGACATAGGCCTTCGATGCGTCCGTCATGTTGTTGTAGCCGAACGGGTTGAGCGGCCGGCACCCGTCGATCTGCGCCTGCGAAATGGTCGGGGTCAGCAGGACCTCGGTCAATACGCCATCCGCACCGCGAACGCGGGTGATGTTCTGCGCCGTGCCGACCGGCGTGCGTCCCAGATATTGGGTCGGGAATACCTGTGCCCGGCAAACGACATTGCCATTAGCTACGCCCGTGGTGGCGAGACCCTGATCGACGGCGTCGAGCGCAAGCTGGTACTCGATGTCCGAGATATTCGCTGATTTCGTCGTCTGGACGGAGCGGCCGTAGCTGCCCGAAATTTCAGCGTTCCAGCGATGTCCGAGCAACTCGAACTTCGACCGGAGTCCGCCGACCAGACGATAGGTCTCCTGCCGATTGGTATACGGGTTTGCGCCGAAAACGTCCTGATTTTGACGGGTAATCAGGAAGTTACCTTGGTTGGTCGCTGTGGGCGTGATGCCCACCGACGTCAGCACGGCCCGATTTTGCGCCGTCAGGTACGGATTGTTGTAGTTGACCAAGAGGGCGGCGTTTTCCTGCCCCTGCGTGATGAAGTTCTGCGCGCCGGAAATATTGCCGAGCGACCGGTTGAGCACCTTGGCATAAGTGTTTTCGGTGAAGAAGGTCACCTGATCGCTGATGTCGAACTTACCGAGCAGGTTGGCGACGTAGCGGTCCTGTTGGGTCCGCAACACGGTATTTTCCAGGCTGCGACGGAAGCCGCCGTCACCGCCGCGAGCGGAGCTGACGGTCAGGGGATCGTTGCCGCTCACCGGACCCGAGAAAGTGTAGGCGCGCAGGGTACCGTTGTCGTTGAACTCCAGCGGTACCGCAACGAACGGCAGCACCTGATTGACCGGCACCTGCACCGTCGTCCCGTTCACCTTCACACTGACCAGCGTGGTATCCGTGTTGGCGATCCGCGGAACGTCGGGTGCGAACGTGCCGATGAAATAGTTGAGGTTGGTCGTGGGATTGGCTGCCAGGAATTCACGGGCCGTGAAACGGTTGGCTTGCAACAGGTTGACGGCTAGCAGCGTCTGCTGTGCCGCAGTGGCTCCGGTAGGCGCCGTCACGCCATAAGCCGTGAAAATTTGCGCTGCGGTGACGTTGGCAGGCAGCGACGTCGGCGCGAATGTCGTGAATGGAACATTGGTCGCCTGCGTCGTACGACCGTTCAAACCGTTGGCGGTAATTGCACCCGCACCCGGCGTTCCCTGAATGATCTGTGCGCCCGAGAAGCTGAAAAAGCCGTTGTTGATGCTGGCGCCCGTACCCGATACCCGCAGCGTGGACGCAGCCCCGTTCGCGGTCGTGCCTGCCAAGGCAAAGCCGACCGGCGTAACGCCGTTGGCCAGTGCGATGTAGTTGGTCGTGACGGCCTGGCCAGCGACATTGGTGCCGGTAATCCGTGTATAGGGCGTGTAGAAGCTCGTGCCTTGGACATTGAGAACCGTGCCCGGGTTGCTCAGCGTCTGGGTGACCAGGCCGAGGCCGAACAGCGTCGAAGGCTGACCATCGTCCGCCGCGCGCAGGAATGCGCCGTTATTGGCATTTGCGACGTCGATAATTGCGGTCGGGGCGAAGTTCGGGTTGCGGACACCGCCATTGAACGGATTGGTGTACGATCCGGGGCGAATGGTGCGGAAGTCGCGGCTCGTCGCCTGAAGGCCATCGTTGCGGCTGTATTCGAACGACGCGGTGATGTTGGCACGGCCATCGAGGAAGTTGTGACCCGCAAGCGCGCTCAGCTGATACTGGGCCGCGTCGCCGCGTTCGGAGATGCCGGTCAGCCCACGTAGCTGGAGGCCGTCGTAATCGTCCTTCAGGATGAAGTTAACCACGCCTGCGATCGCGTCCGCACCATAAGCGGCGGCGCCGCCGACGGTCACCGTATCGACTCGCTCGATCAGCGAGGTCGGAATGACGTTGATATCGACCTGGCTACCGGTTTCATTGCCCGCGACGAACAGCGAGGCGGCGTTACCGGATACGAAGCGGCGGCCGTTGACCAGCGTCAGCGTACGCGCGGTGCCGAGATCGAGCAAATCGACGAAAGCGGCGCCCAGGCTTGCCGTCTGGCCGCCGTTGTTGCCGTTCAGCGGGCTGGCACCGGGGCCGACCAGCGGAATGTCGTTGAGCGCTTCGAGAGCATTGGTGAAGCCACGTGTTTCGATCGACTGGGCCGTGATCTGAACGCCGGGGAGCACGCCGTTGATTTCAGGGCGGGCGATGCGCGAACCGGTGACGATGATCGATCCGTCATCGCGCTGTTCGCCATCGGCGCTGACGGTAACAGCCTGTTCCGTGGGATCACCCGGCGCCGTCGACTTACCCGGAGTCGTCGCTGTTGGCGGCGTGGCGCTGGGTACGTTCGGAATAGACTGGGCGGCCACCGATGACGTGAAAAGCGAGCCGGCAAGCGCCGTGGCGCCGAGCAAAAGACTGATGCGCATGATTTCCCCTGTAGCGAAGACGGGGTTCGGCCCGTTCATCTGCCAGCAAGGTTCCAATAAACGTGCTGGATAACAAGAGAGTTGTGCCGGCCGGGATCATGTTGATCGTCGCGTGTGGCAACGATGTGACACTAGGGTCAGCAAGACTGTATGATCCTGCAAAAGATGCCAGCCGACACTTGATCAAGGGCAGGCTATCTTACCTTTCCACACACATGGCGATACCCATCCCGCCGCCGATGCAAAGCGTCGCCAGCCCTTTCTTCGCGTCACGCTTCTGCATCTCGTAGATCAGCGTCGTCAGCACGCGCGCGCCGCTGGCGCCGATCGGGTGGCCGATCGCGATGGCGCCGCCGTTGACGTTAACCTTGTCGGCATCCCAGCCGAGTTCCTTGCCGACCGACAGCGCCTGCGCCGCAAAGGCTTCGTTCGCTTCGATCAGGTCGAGGTCGGCGATGGTCCAGCCCGCCTTCTCCAGCGCTTTCTTCGATGCCGGCACCGGACCGATGCCCATGATCGACGGATCGACGCCGGCGCTCGCCCAGCTCTTGATCGTGGCGAGCACGGGGGCGCCGCGCCGCTCGGCTTCCTCGCGGCTCATCAGGACCAGCGCCGCGGCGCCGTCGTTGAGGCCGCTGGCGTTGGCGGCGGTGACGGTGCCGTCCTTCTTGAAGGCCGGGCGCACACCGCTGACGCTGTCGATGGTCACGCCGCTGCGGATATATTCGTCGTCCGCCACCACGGTATCGCCCTTGCGGCCCTTGATCGTGACGGGCGCGATCTCGTTCTTGAAGCGACCGCTGCTACGCGCCGCTTCGGCCTTGTTCTGGCTGGCGACGGAAAAGGCGTCCTGGTCGCCACGCGTTACCTGATATTGCTCGGCCAGGTTTTCCGCGGTGATGCCCATGTGATAGCCGTTGAACACGTCGGTCAGACCATCGCTGACCATCGTGTCGACCAGACTGACCGCACCCATCTTGGTGCCGCCGCGCATCGTCTGGGCGTGCGCGCTGAGCGACATGCTCTCCTGCCCGCCGGCGACGACGATCGTCGCATCGCCGGTCTGGATCGCCTGACAGGCGAGGGCGACCGCGCGCAGGCCCGATCCGCACACCTGATTGACGCCCCACGCCGGGACCTCCTTCGGAATACCGGCCGCCATCGACGCCTGACGTGCCGGGTTCTGGCCCTGCGCGGCGGTAAGGACCTGGCCAAGGATCACTTCGGATACGTCGGCGCCGTCGACGCCGGCCTGCGCCAGCGCGGCCTCGATCGCGATTCGACCGAGCTCGTGCGCCGGAGTGGCGGAAAACGCGCCCAAAAAGCTGCCCACGGGGGTGCGCTTGGCGGCGGTGACGACGATCTCGTTCATGATGGTCCTACTCCTCTGTGCGCCGTGTACCCGGCGGAAGGCCCGCAATCCAGTGGGCGAGCGGTTCCCACACCATCGATCGTGCGCGGCCGCCGACGATCATGCCGACGTGACCGAGCGCGAGGTCGCGGCGGTCCGACAGTCCCGCTGCGGTGGCGGCGGGGACGATGCGGTCAGTGGCGGAGACGAACTCCATGGCAGGGCAGCCGAGCCGGTCGGGCGCTACCGCCGCACCGCGGATCGACCAACCGCCGGTGCCCGGCAGATCCGTTGCGATGAAGCGTTCGAACAGGTCGCGTGCGGTGGCGAGCGGCAGCGGCTCGCCGGCATTCGCCCAATCCTCCAGTCGCACGAACGATCGCGCCGCATCGCTGTCCGGATCGAGCCGCCCGAACGTTTCGTACTTGGCGACCGTCCGTGCGGGATCGAGCCGCCAGAACCCGGCCTGCAACACCTCCATCGGCATGACGCCCAGCGCCTCGCACGTCGGACTGGCGGCGGACCACATGTCGATCATCGCCGCCGCATTGGTGCCATATCCCGCGAACTGCCACGGCGCGGCGAGCATCGCGAGACCGGCGACCGGCGTCGCGCAGGCTGCAGCCAGCGCCATCGTGCCGCCGAGGCAGTAGCCGACCAGCACCGGCGGCTCGTCGAGCTGCTCGATCAGCGGGATCAGCAGCGCCTCGATATGCGCGGTCATGTCGACATCGCGATCCGCCGTCGTCGGCGCGCCCCAATCGACCAGCGCGACCCGGAAACCCTGCCGCGCCATCCATCGGACCAGCGACGTCCCACCGAGGTCGAGGATGGCGGGCGGATTGATCAGCGAGGGGACGAACACCACCAGCCGCCCGCGCCCGCCGTAGTAGCGCAGCGTCGCGCGCCCGCTGATCGCCAACGCCGGCATCGGTGGCGGCGGGGCGGGACGGGGCGCCTGCTGATAGGCGGCGAGGCCGGCCATCGCCGCGGCGAGCCGTTCCGGATGTGCTGCAGTTTCGCTGCGCAGCATGTCCAGGAACAGCGGCAGGGGACGCGGTCCGTGTTGCGGTGCGAAAAATTGAGGCGTATCACCCACATCAGTCACGGACGGAACACCGGATGGGTCGGGTTACGCGACGGGGGAGCCGCATGAAGAAGCAAGCCAGGACCGATGGTGTCGTCATCATCAAGAAATACGCCAATCGCCGGCTCTATAACACCGAGACCTCGTCCTATATCACACTCGACCATCTGGCGACGATGACCCGCGAAGGCCGCGACTTCAAGGTCGTCGACGCCAAGACCGACGACGATATCACCCACAACGTCCTGACCCAGATCATCATGGAAGAGGAAAGCCGCGGCCAGACCATGCTGCCGGTCAGCTTCCTGCGTCAGCTGATCTCGATGTATGGCGATTCGATGCAGTCGATGGTGCCGGGCTATCTCGAGGCGTCGATGGACAGCTTCCGCCGCAATCAGGAACAATTCAAATCGGCGGTCGAGGGCGCGTTCGCCCACTCGCCCTTCGCCGAGATCGCCAAGCGCAACCTCCAGATGTTCGAAGCGGCGGCGCAGGCGTTCCAGCCGCCCGCAGGTGGTGCGTCGCCGGCGCCGGCCTCGCCTTCCGCTCCCGTTACCTCCAGGAGCAAGGACGACGAGATTGCCGCACTGAAGGCGGAAATGGCGCGGTTGCAGGACAAGGTCGAGAAGCTCGGCTGAGCGCGCGCCCGTGCCGGCGATGTTCTGGGGCGCTGGCGGAGCGGTGCTCGTCGCGCTTTTCGCCGCGTTGCGGGATCGCCGGCGACGGCTGCGCGACGATCTCGACCGCGTCGGCTGGGTCGACTGGCGGACCGTGCAGATGGCGGCGCTGCTCGCAACGATCCTGCTCGTCAGTCTCGGATTGCATAGCCGCTGACCCGTCGATGGGGGAGGCACTCGCCGCCTGCTCGTCAGTGCGGGTGTGGCGAAGCAACTCGGGGCGTCGCGCGGTCTCCCCTCCCGCTTGCAACTGCGCGCCCGTGCAAGCTCAGTAGAACTGCGCCAGCGTCAGCGATCGCACCGTGCCGTCGCACAGGCCCAGTCGCACGACCGTGCCCGGCGCGCCGATCGACCATTTTGCCAGCGGGCTCGACGGATAGTCCTTCCCGACGGGCTGGTCGTCGATCCGGCAGATCAGGTCCCCCGTCCGCCAGTTCGTTGCCGCGGCGGGACCGCCGCGCATGACGTGCAGCACCTTCAGCCGGTCACCCTGCACGCCGACGAGCAACCCGCTGGTCGATCGCAACGGCAGCGCATCGGCATCGGGGCCGGGCTTCAGCACCATTCGCCCTGCCGTGGGATCGAGCAACACGCGATAGCCTTGCAGCAGGCCCGAACCGATCCGCCCGGCGACGCCGACCGCCTGCGAAAAGCCACCGCGGGGCTCGACACGGGTCTCGACGTTGCGGATCGCCTGCTGGCCCAGCGTCGCGGACGGCAGGATGGCGAGCGTGCTCACCGTTTCGCCGGCCAGCCCGAACGAGATCGTCGTGGTGGTCGGCACCGCGGTCGCGAGCTGACGCCAGCTTGCCTCGGACAATGTCAGCGCGGACCCGTCGCCGGTGTCGACGATCATCGGCGACAGACGCTTGCCGCCGATGGTTATGGCGCTTTCGTAGACGCGGCGGTTGGCGGAGATCGACAGCGGCGCCAGCGCGCCGACGAACGGCAGTCGGCCGGACGGCAGCAATCGGAAACGGCGGTTGGCATAATCCACGTCGAGGGCTTGTCCGCCGGTGACGTCGCGCCCGACCAGCATATCGACCGCGCGGGCGCTGCCGGTGGCGAGCGCGGGCAGGTCGGCGACGGTGACGCCGCCGCCGGTGCGGGTCAGTCCACCGATCGCCAGTTGCCGGGTCGGTTGCCAGCCGATCGCCACGGTGCCGTTACCGCCGCCGCCGATCGCGGTCGCCTGTCCGTTGGCGACGACGCGCGCCGGATCGACCGCCGCCGATTGGCGGGCGAGAACCGAATAACTCACCCCGGTGTCTAGGATCGCGGTGACCGGCCGCCCGTCGAGCGTCAGCGTAAAGCGCATCTGGTTGCCGGGCGTCAGGTCGAACGTCACCCAGCGTGCTTCGGTATCCGCGGCGAGCGCGACCGTTCCCTCGCGGTCGGCGGTATCAGGACGAAGCGGCAGGGGTGCCGCTGCAATCAGCAGTGCGGCGAACGGCAGGAAACAACGCATCGCGACGCCATTACCACGTATCGCCGCGGGCCTCACATCTTTGTCACGGCGGTCCTACAGGCACGCTTCCAGATAGGCGCTGTCGAACCCGAACTGCTTCGCCTTGTCCAGCGTGTAGGGGCGCAGGCCCATCGAACGGTATTCGCCGATGATCTTGCCGTCCGCGCTCTCGTCGAGATATTCAAACTTGAACAATTCCTGCGTGACGATCACCGGGCCTTCCATGCCGATCACCTCGGTGACGTTGGTGACGCGGCGTGAGCCGTCGCGCAGGCGTTTCACCTGGATGATCAGCTCGACCGAATCGGCGATCTGGCGGCTGATCGCCTCCTTCGGCACCTTGATGTCCGACATCATCACCATGTTCTCCATACGCGCCAGCGCCTCGCGCGGGGAGTTGGCGTGGAGCGTACACATCGAACCGTCGTGGCCGGTGTTCATCGCCGCGAGCATGTCGAAACATTCGCTGCCACGGATTTCGCCCAGGATGATGCGATCCGGGCGCATACGCAGCGCGTTCTTGACGAGGTCGCGGATCGAGATCTCGCCCTGACCCTCCAGATTGGCGGGACGCGTTTCCAGCGGCAGCCAGTGCGGCTGCTGCAACCGCAATTCGGCTGCGTCCTCGATCGTCAGCACGCGCTCGCCCGGGTCGATCATCTTCGACAGCGCGTTGAGCATCGTCGTCTTGCCCGAACCGGTACCGCCGCTGATGACGACGTTGAACCGGCTCGCGCCTGCGATCTTCAGTGCGGTCGCCATCTTCGGCGACATGCTGCCGAAGCCCGCCATCATGTCGAGAGTGATCGGCTTGGCGGAGAATTTACGGATCGAGATCGCCGTGCCCTTCAGGCTCAGCGGTGGCACGATCACGTTGACGCGGGACCCGTCCTTCAGGCGGGCATCGGCGAGCGGCGTCGTCTGATCGACGCGGCGGCCGACCGAATTGACGATGCGCTGCGCGATCTGGAACAGATGCTCCTCGTCGCGGAACTGGATCTGCGCCAGCTCCAGCTTGCCCTTGCGCTCGACGTAGGTCTGGTCGGGCCCGTTGACCATGATGTCGGTGATCGCCGGATCGGCGAGCAATTCCTCCAACGGCCCCAGCCCGAGCAGCTCGTCGACCAGCACCTTTTCCAGCGCGAATTGTTCGCGGCGGTTGAGCGTCAGCTTCAGCTCGGCGAGCACCTCGCCGATGATCGGCCGGAATTCCTCGGCCAGCTCGTCCTTGCCCAGCGTCGCGGCGGCTTCGGGATCGACGCGCTCCAGCAGGCGCGGCAGCACCTGTTCCTTGATCTTGTGGATCGACGCCTCGAACCCTTCGCCGCGGCTGCTGCCGGACTCGCCACTGGCGTTCTGGCGGTCGGTCAGGCGCTGCATCGCGTCGAGCGTGCCCGCCGGCATCGTACCGGGCAGGCTGTCCTCGCCCGGCAACGGCATCGACTCGATGGGCGGAAACTGGCTACCGGGGGCTGATTCGTCGGACCGCGCGATACCGCTGCCCTGCATCGGGCGCGCCACGCCGAAGGCCGGTCTTGCCGGCTGTCCGCCACCCATTCCGCTGCGACGCCCGAACGCGCTCATGCTGTACCCCTTGAACCTCGAGGGAAGGGGTAGGGGGCAGAGTTTGACATTTTCCTAACCAAACTCAGTCGACGCCCGATTGCGGCCCAGACGCCCCATGCCGAACTTGACAGCGCAGCCGCGCTGCCGTTCGAAGCGGTCGTATGCGCTGGCTCTTGCTTTTCCTCGTCGCGATCGTCGGATCGATCGCCGGTGCCGCCCCGGCTTCGGCGGACGACATCGGCGCGACCGCCCGCGGTGTCGTTCGGGTCGTCACGATCGCGGTGGTCGATGGCCAGGTGGTGGGCTTCGGCCACGGCAGCGGTGTCGCGATCGCACCCGATCGCATCGTCACCAACGCGCACGTCATGGAGCTGGCCGAACGCTATCCCGACAACGTCGTCGTCGGCGTGGTCCCCTCCGAAGGCGACAAGAGCTATCAGGGACGCGTCATCGCCTATGACGCGCAACGCGACCTCGCGCTGATCGAATTCGCCGGCGCCCGTCTGCCAGTAGCGGCGCTGTACACCGGTCCGGTGGGGGAGGGCGATGCAGTGGTCGCGCTCGGCTATCCCGGCAACGTCGACCTCGCGACCGCGCGCTCCGCCGCCGATTACATCCGCCCGACCTCGCCGGTGCGCTCGGAAGGCGTATTCTCCGGCCGACGCAGCCTGACTGGAGTCGAGGTGCTGCTTCACACCGCCAATATCGCGCGTGGCAACTCGGGTGGGCCGTTGCTCGATCGCTGTGGTCGCGTGATCGGCATCAATTCCGCCATCACCCGCGGCGAGGAGGGTGACAGCTCGTTCGGCTTCGCCATCGCCGATACCGAAGTGTTCGCATTCCTGCGGGAAGCGAAGCAGCCCTATGCGACCGTCGGCACGCCCTGCACCTCGATCGAGGAACGGCTGCGCGACGACACCGAGGCGGACGCCCGTGCCCGCGCCGATGCGCTGACCAGCGCGCGCGAGGCTGCGACGCGTGCTGCGATGGGGCGGGAAGAGGCGCTTGCGGACGCGCGCGAGGCTGCGCAGACCCGGCGCGAGAATGTGATGGCCGTCGCCGGGCTGCTGCTGGTGCTCGGCGCCCTCGGCGTCGGCGGTGCGGGGCTGCTCGAATCGCGCGACAGGCGGCGTCCGGCGATCTGGGCCGCAGGCGTCGGCGGTCTCGCGATGATCGCCGCCGTCGCGATATTCCTGCTTCGTCCTTCGGGCGAGGCCGATCTGCCGCCGCCGCCCGCGGTCACGCGGCAGGTCGTGCCCAACGCCCCGCTCGGCAAGCTCGCCTGCGTCTTCCAGCCCGACAGCAGCCGTGTCACCGTATCCGCGATCACCGATGTCGCACTGGCCTGGGGGCGTAGCGGCTGCGTCAACGGGCGGACCCAGTATCTGCCCGCCAACGATCGCTGGGAACGGGTGCTGGTGCCGGATGGCGAACAGACGGTGTCGGTGCTGATGTTCGATCCCGCCACCCGTCGCTACACCAACACCCGCTATATGCTTGGCGCGCAGGCGATGGAGCAGATGCGCAAGCTGCGCGGTGAGAACGACGGCGCGCGGTGCAGCGTCGATCCCGCCGCGATCGACCGACTGGCCCAGCGCCAGTCGGCCGTCCGCGCCGCACTGCCGCCGCTACCCAATGAGAAGCTCGTCTATTCCTGCACGAAGGCGGGCTGACAGCGGGATGCGGCGGCGTTAGCCTCCGGCCCTTGGCGGGAGAGAGTGCGCGATGCGGTGGACAACGAACGGGCTGGCGCTGACGACGGCGGCGACCATGCTGGCGATGGCGCAACCTGCACGGGCCGAGTGGATCGAGGCGACGTCGAAGCATTTCATCGTCTACGCCAATGGCGATGCCGACGACGTCAGGGAGCAGGCCGAACGGCTCGAACGCTTCGACAGCGTGGTCCGCTATTTCAACTCGATTCCGGCGCGCGAAGGGGATGGGTCAAACAAGCTGACCGTCTACGTCGTTGCCAACGATGTCGCGGTGCGACGCATCTTTGGCGATCGCAGCAGTCGTGTCGCGGGTTTCTACAAGGGGCGCGCCAGCGGATCGGTGGTCTACACGCCGGCGCGTGCCGGCGGCGGCTCGGCCAACAGCCTCCAGCCGCAAATCGTGCTGTTCCACGAATATACGCATCACCTGATGCTGGGCAACACCGGGGCGGCGGCGCCCGGCTGGCTGGTCGAGGGCTATGCGGAATTTCTGTCGACCGCACGGTTCGACAAGGACGTGGTATGGATCGGCGCGCCTGCCCAGCACCGCGCCTATGCCCTGCTGCGGCAGCGCGAGCGGCTGTCGGTCGAACAGATGATGGGGATGCCCCGATCGAGGATGTCGCCGGAACAGGTGTCGTCGCTTTATGCGCGGGGCTGGCTGCTGACGCATTACCTGATGATCGACAACACGCGCCGTGACCAGCTGATCGCCTATCTGAAGGCGGTCAATGCCGGCACGCCGAACGTCGAGGCAGCCCGAGCGGCCTTCGGTGACCTGCGGGCGCTGGACAAGGCGCTCGACGCCTATCTCGGGCGATCGAAGCTGCCCGCCTATACCATTCCGATCGCCCAGCTGGCGGCACCGCAGGTGGCTCTGCGGCCGCTCCGCCCGGGCGAGAAGGCGATGATCGACCTGCGCATGCAGTCCGACCGCGGAGTCAACCGCACGACCGCCCAGCCGATCCTAGCCGAGGCGCTGCCGATCGGCGAACGCCATGCCACCGATCCCGTGGTGCAGGGCTGGCTGGCCGAGATGGCGCTGGATGCCGGCCGCTACGACCTTGCCGAAGCTGCCGCCGACCGGGCGCTGGCGATCGATCCGAACGCGTCGCAGGCGCTGGTCTACAAGGCGCAGGTCCATCTGCGTCGCGCGAGGGAGGCGAAGGCGACCGATCCGGCCGTGTGGAAGGAAGCCCGCAGCTGGCTGCTGAAGGCCAACAAGCTCGATCCCAACGATGCCTTCGCGCTGCTGCTCTATTATTCCAGCTTCGGCATGGCGGGTGCGAAGGCGACGGACAACGCCAAGGCGGCGCTGGCGCGGGCACACGAACTGGTGCCGCAGGACGGCGGACTCAGTTATGCCTATGCGACCCAATCCCTGTATGACGGACGGCTGGACGACGCGCGCACCGCATTGCGCCCGCTGGCCTATTCGGCGCACAGCGGGGCGGACAATCGCGCCGCACGGATGCTGGCGCAACTCGACGCCGGAAAGAACGCCGCCACCGCCGCGGCCGTGACCGGCAGCGAGGCCGATGGTCCGGTGGACGGCGGTCCGGACGGGAGCAGTGTGGGTGGAGGCGCAGCCCCTGCTACGCCGCAGGCCGGCAACTAACTCCGTTCCCGATCCAGCAGCGCCCGCTTGCGATCGACGCCATAGGCGTAGCCGCCGGGGGCGCCATCGCTACGGGTGACGCGGTGGCAGGGGACGATCACGGCCAGCGGGTTGCGGCCACACGCCGTCCCTGCCGCGCGCACCGCACCCGGCCGCCCCGCGAGCGCGGCGAGTTCGGCATAACTGCGCGTTTCGCCGGCGGGGATCGTCTTCAACGCCTGCCACACCGCCTCCTGAAAAGCAGTGCCACGAACGTCCAGGGGCAGCGCCGCGTCGCGGCCGGGCGTCTCGACCAGCGTCACGACCTCCTCAGCCAGCGCCGCCAGCGCCGGGTCGCCCGCCACGATCGTCGCGCGGGGGAAGCGGCGTGTCAGCGCTGCGGCATCCTCGTCGAACGCCACGCGGCACAATCCTGTATCGGTGGCGGCCACCAGTAGCGGGCCGAGGCTGGTCGCCGCGACCGTCCATCGCATCGTCACCCCAATGCCGCCCCGCGCCCATACGCTGGGGCTCATCCCCAGCCGGCGTGCGCCGTCCGCGTAGAAGCGGCTCGCCGCGCCATAGCCGGCTTCGTAGATCGCACCGGTAACGCTGCCGTCGCGTTGCAACGCCTCGGCTGCGCGGCTCGCCCGCAGGCCCCGGCCATAAGCGGCAGGGGTTACCCCGGTCGCCCGCTTGAACAGCCGCAGGAAGTGGTGCGGCGCGTAGCCGACCCGTGCTGCCAGCGCGTCCAGTCCGATGCCCTCCTCCGCTGCGGCGATCAGCGCCACCGCTTCGGCGACGGCGCGGCTGTCGCGGGCGACCGCGTCCGGCTTGCAGCGCAGGCAGGCGCGATACCCCGCCGCCCGCGCCGCGGCTCCGTCGGGCAGGAAGCTGACGTTCTCGCGATGGGGATGGCGGGCGGGGCAGCTCGGCTTGCAATAGATGCCGGTCGTCCGCACCGCAGCGACGAAGGCTCCGTCCTGTCCCCGGTCGCGCGCGGTAAATGCGGCCCAGGCTGCGTCCTGATCGATGCTGGTCATGCCGACGGTATAATCGATCGCCGCGCTCGCCTCATCCCGGGGCTTGCGCTCAAAACCCCGTACCGCGAACGGGTGGCATGGCGCGCATCGCCGCCACGTCCTGCGCGCCTGCTGCCAGTGCGCCGACGCGGCCCAGCCCCTTGGTGACATCGCCGCCCGCCTTCGGCGCGAACAACCGGGCCCGGGTGTAGCGATCCCCCGCCTCGGCATAACGACCCGCCGCCTCGGCACATAGCGCCAGGTTGAAGGTGGTTGATCCATGATCCGGCGCCACCCGGTCGACCTCGGCAAAGACGGCGCACGCGGCAGCGCCGTCGGTCTTGGTCAGCCGGACCGCCTGTTTGAACCGGGCGGCAGCGTCGGCCGGCAGACCGTCGCGCCGCTCCTGCACCCGGATCGTGTAGCTCTCTGCATGCGGCGCCAGATCGAGCCGAACCTCGGCTGCAACCGATTCGACGAAGCCATGCACCGTGCTGCCCACATCGCTCGCCACGCCGCTATCCTCGCACCAGTCATGCCGGTCGTCACGCGTCTTGCTGACCGCATAGGGCAGGCCGCCGGTACGTCGCGTCAGTCTCAGATCGGCACGGAAGTCGATCGTGCGCGCCACGCAGTCGACGCGATATGTCTCCTTGCGTACGCATTTGCCGTCCTTCTTCTCGATGCAGCGTTGACGACTTTCGGTATAATCGTTGTCCGACACGGACACGTTCGTACGCCCGGTCAGCAATCCGTCGGGCTTCAGGCCCGGCGGGATCAGGCGTACATGGGGCAGGCCGTCCGAACCGAGGGTCGCGAGCCGCCGCTCGATCGCGTCGGCCAGCGCGTCACCCTCCGGTCCGGCGAATTCGCCGACCGCGATCGTCGGCAGAAAGCTCGCCTCCCGCGCCTGCGCCGGGAACACGCCTTCCACCCGCAACGTCTCGGCCGCCGCCGTCGATGCGAGCGCCGATCCGATCATCATAGCCACCAGCCCTCGCATAGTTCAGCGTCCTCCGTCCATTGTCGTTACGCTTCCGATCCTGAACGCATGCTGCCGATGCGAGCGTATCTCCCGCCTGCGACGGGCAAGGATTCCGCGAACATGACGCCCCCGTCATACTTGCGCTCCGGCGACCCCCATGCTAGCCGCCCGCCACCCATAAGAGGTGCGCTTTCGCGCGCCCTTCTCCCCATGGGCCAACATTCGGCACGAGGACTTCGACTCCGTGGAGACATCCGGCGGTATTCAGGCAAGCTTAGGCGGACGCTATGCGATCGCGCTGTTCGAGCTCGCGCGCGATTCGAAGAGCATCGATACCGTCGAAGCCAGCCTCGCCTCGGTCCGCGACGCGCTCGCGCAGAGCGACGATTTCCGCGCGCTGACCACCAGCCCGCTGGTCGCCCGCGGCGCCGCGGTGAAGGCGATCCTCGGCGTCGCCGACAGCATCGGCATCGATGCGACCACCAAGAATTTCCTCGGCGTCCTCGCCGAAAACCGCCGCCTCGGCCAGCTGCCCGCAATCATCCGCGCCTTTCGCACGCTCGCCGCCCGCCACCGCGGCGAGGCGACCGCAGAGGTCACCAGCGCGCACCCGCTCACCGACGAACAGGTCGGCGAGCTGAAGCAGCAGCTGCGCGCACGCATGGGCCGCGAAGTTTCCGTCGACCTGTCGGTCGATCCCGAACTGCTCGGCGGCCTCGTCGTCCGTATCGGTTCACAGATGATCGATTCGTCGATCCGCACCCGTCTCAATACTCTCGCGCACGCGATGAAGGGCTAAGCACATGGATATCCGCGCCGCAGAAATCTCGAAGGTCATCAAGGACCAGATCAGCAACTTCGGCACCGAGGCCCAGGTCACCGAGACCGGCCAGGTGCTCAGCGTCGGCGACGGCATCGCCCGCATCTACGGCCTCGACAACGTCCAGGCGGGCGAGATGGTCGAATTCGCCAACGGCGTGCAGGGCATGGCGCTCAACCTCGAAGCCGATAACGTCGGTGTCGTGATCTTCGGCTCGGACGCCGAGATCCGCGAGGGCGACATCGTCAAGCGCACCGGCACGATCGTCGACGTTCCCGTCGGCAAGGGCCTGCTCGGCCGCGTCGTCGATGGTCTCGGCAACCCGATCGACGGCAAGGGTCCGATCGTCGCCGAGAAGCGCAGCCGCGTCGAAGTGAAGGCGCCGGGCATCATCCCGCGCCAGTCGGTCAGCGAGCCGATGCAGTCGGGCCTGAAGGCGATCGACGCGCTCGTGCCGGTCGGCCGCGGCCAGCGCGAGCTGATCATCGGCGATCGCCAGACCGGCAAGTCCGCCGTCGCGATCGACACCTTCATCAATCAGAAGACGGTCAATCAGGGCTCGGACGAATCCAAGAAGCTGTACTGCGTCTATGTCGCGGTCGGCCAGAAGCGCTCGACCGTCGCCCAGCTCGTCAAGACGCTCGAAGAGAATGGCGCGATGGACTATTCCATCGTCGTCGCTGCGACCGCGTCGGAGCCCGCGCCGCTCCAGTTCCTCGCGCCCTACACCGGCACCGCGATGGGCGAGTATTTCCGTGACAACGGCATGCACGCGCTGATCGTGTTCGACGATCTGTCGAAGCAGGCGGTCGCCTATCGTCAGATGTCGCTGCTGCTGCGCCGTCCGCCGGGCCGCGAAGCCTATCCGGGCGACGTGTTCTACCTGCACAGCCGCCTGCTGGAGCGCGCCGCCAAGATGTCGGACGCCAACGGCGGCGGCAGCCTCACTGCGCTGCCGATCATCGAGACGCAGGCGGGCGACGTGTCGGCCTATATCCCGACCAACGTGATCTCGATCACCGACGGCCAGATCTTCCTCGAAACCGACCTGTTCTTCGCGGGCATCCGCCCGGCGATCAACGTCGGCCTGTCGGTCAGCCGCGTCGGCTCCGCCGCACAGACCAAGGCGATGAAGAAGGTGTCCGGCTCGATCAAGCTCGAGCTGGCGCAGTATCGCGAAATGGCCGCGTTCGCGCAGTTCGGATCGGACCTCGACGCCTCGACCCAGCGCCTGCTCAACCGCGGCGCGCGCCTGACCGAGCTGCTCAAGCAGTCGCAGTTCAACCCGATGCCCTTCGAGGAGCAGACCGCGTCGATCTTCGCCGGCACCAACGGCTATCTCGACAAGGTCGCGGTGAACGACGTCGTCCGCTACGAAGCGGCGATGTTGCAGGACCTGCGCGCCAACCACGCCGACGTCCTCACCAAGATTCGCGAAACCCGCGATCTCGGCGACGAGGCCAAGTCGGGGCTGAAGGCCGCACTCGACCAGTTCGCGAAGACCTTCGCGTAAGGCCACCCGGTGCTCCTGCGTACGCAGGAGCCCAGAGCCAAAGACGGCTCGCTGAGTAACCCTGGGCTCCTGCCTGCGCAGGAGCACGAGAAGGCAGACAATGGCGTCACTGAAGGCCCTCAAGGTTCGGATCAACTCGGTCAAATCGACCCAGAAGATCACCAAGGCGATGAAGATGGTCGCCGCCGCCAAGCTGCGCCGTGCGCAGGAGGCGGCGCAGGCCGGGCGTCCCTATGCCGAGCGTCTGGAGGCGGTCGTCGCCAGCCTGTCGCGCCAGTTGGCCGGCGGCGCGGGCGTGTCGCCTTTGCTGTCGGGTACCGGCAAGGATCAGGTCCACCTGCTCGTCGTCGCGACCTCGGAACGCGGCCTTGCCGGCGCGTTCAACACCAACATCGTCCGCGCGGCCCGCCGCAAGGCGGAGGAGCTGGAGGCGCAGGGCAAGACCGTGCGCTTCTATCTGGCGGGCAAGAAGGGGCGCGTTCTCAAGCGCTTCTACCCGAACGGCATCGTCGCCGACCATGAGCTCGGGGGCCACAAGACGCTGGGCTTCACCCAGGCGCGAGAGATCGCCGACGACCTGCTGGCGCGCTATGCCGCGGGCGAGTTCGACGTCGCCCACCTGTTCTACGCCAAGTTCGTTTCGGCGCTGGTGCAGGAGCCCGTCGGCCAGCAGATCATCCCGGTCGCGGTGGACGTTTCCAAGGCGGACGTGTCACCAACTTCGGCAACTTCCGCGCCCGTCTCAGCCGGCGCCGTCGTTGAATACGAACCCGACGAGGAAGGCATCCTCGCCGACCTGCTGCCGCGCAACGTCGCGATCCAGGTCTTCCGCGCGATGCTCGAGAACGCCGCGTCGGAACAGGGCAGCCGCATGAACGCGATGGACAATGCCACCCGCAACGCGGGCGACATGATCAATCGCCTTTCGATCCAGTACAACCGCACGCGTCAGGCCGCGATCACGACCGAGCTGGTCGAGATCATCTCCGGCGCCGAAGCGCTCTAACGAATCCGAAGCAGGAAGAACCGCCATGGCAACCGCCGCAGACGACATCCGCCCGACGCAGAACACGGGCAGCAGCAACACCACCGGCACGATCGCGCAGATCATCGGCGCGGTCGTGGACGTGCATTTCCCGGACAATCTGCCGGCGATCCTCTCGGCGCTCGAGACGGATAACAATGGCAACCGCCTCGTCCTCGAAGTCGCGCAGCATCTGGGCGAGAACACCGTCCGCACGATCGCGATGGACGCGACCGAGGGTCTGACCCGCGGCCAGACCGTGCGCGATACCGGCGCGCAGATCAGCGTTCCGGTCGGTCCGGCGACGCTCGGCCGCATCCTCAACGTCATCGGCGAGCCGATCGACGAGCGCGGTCCGGTCCTCACCGACCTGCGTAGCCCGATCCACGCCGATGCGCCGCTGTTCGTCGATCAGTCGACCGAGAACGCCATTTTGGTCACCGGCATCAAGGTGATCGATCTGCTCGCGCCCTATGCGAAGGGCGGCAAGATCGGCCTGTTCGGCGGCGCCGGCGTCGGCAAGACCGTGCTGATCCAGGAACTGATCAACAACATCGCTAAGGGTCATGGCGGCACCTCGGTGTTCGCCGGCGTCGGCGAGCGCACCCGCGAGGGTAACGATCTGTACCATGAATTCCTCGATGCGGGCGTCATCGCCAAGGATGCCGATGGCAATCCGCAGTCTGAGGGATCGAAGGTCGCGCTGGTATTCGGCCAGATGAACGAGCCGCCGGGCGCCCGCGCCCGCGTTGCGCTCTCGGGCCTGACGATCGCCGAATACTTCCGCGATCAGGAAGGGCAGGACGTGCTCTTTTTCGTCGACAACATCTTCCGCTTCACGCAGGCGGGCGCGGAAGTGTCGGCGCTGCTCGGCCGTATCCCGTCGGCAGTGGGCTATCAGCCGACGCTGTCGACCGACATGGGCGCGTTGCAGGAGCGGATCACCTCGACCAACAAGGGGTCCATCACCTCGGTGCAGGCCGTGTACGTTCCCGCCGACGATCTTACCGATCCGGCCCCGGCGACGTCGTTCGCCCATCTGGACGCGACGACCGTGCTCAACCGCGCCATTTCGGAGCTCGGCATCTATCCGGCGGTCGATCCGCTCGATTCGACCAGCCGCGTCCTCGAACCGCGCGTCGTCGGTCAGGAGCATTACGACACGGCACGCGCCGTCCAGTCGCTGCTCCAGCGCTACAAGTCGTTGCAGGACATCATCGCCATCCTCGGCATGGACGAACTGTCCGAAGAGGATAAGCTGACCGTCACGCGCGCTCGCAAGATCCAGCGCTTCCTCAGCCAGCCGTTCCACGTCGCCGAGGTGTTCACCGGCATCAGCGGCAAGTTCGTGCAGATCGAAGACACGATCCGCTCGTTCAAGGCGGTCGTCGACGGCGAATACGATCACCTGCCCGAAGGTGCGTTCTACATGGTTGGCGGCATCGACGAAGTCGTCGCCAAGGCCGAGAAGATGGCGCAGGAATCGTAAGCTGACGGGAAAAGCCCCTCCCCTTTAGGGGAGGGGTTGGGGTGGGGAAGGTCTCACCGAGACCGGCGCTCATGACTCCTCCACCCCAACCCCTCCTCTGAAGAGGAGGGGCCAAGGAAGAAAACAATGCTCCACTTCGAACTCGTCACGCCCGAAAAGCTCGTCCGGTCCGAGGACGTGTACATGGTCGTCGTCCCCGGCACCGAGGGCGACTTCGGCGTGCTGGAAGGCCATGCGCCGCTGATGTCCACCGTCCGCGACGGTGCGCTGTCGGTCTATCGCACCGAAGGCGGCCAGCCAGAGACGATCGCGATCCAGGGCGGCTTCGCGGAGGTGAACGCGCAGGGCCTCACCGTTCTGGCGGAAAGCGCCGCCTGAACGACACGTGTCGGACGCGACCGGCGCCATCCCCTTGGCGAACTGTCGAAAAGGCAACCGGGATGTCCTACGCGGTTCGATCACGCTACCGCCATCCCGGCTCTTTCTCATCCCCGACGCTGTCCTATTATCGCCGATCCGGAAACGGTAGACTTGGATCGTTTCCATTAAGGTGCCCAGGTTGTCCGAGTCGCATGGCCCTGCCAGCGACTGGACGCCCGGGGATCACGCCGCGAACAGCGATGGCCCCTTCTTCACG
The DNA here is from genome assembly GCF_920939475.1 of Sphingomonas sp. Leaf37. NCBI lineage: Bacteria > Pseudomonadati > Pseudomonadota > Alphaproteobacteria > Sphingomonadales > Sphingomonadaceae > Sphingomonas > Sphingomonas sp. Leaf37. The sequence goes on from NZ_CAKLAX010000001.1 coordinate 368,086, forward strand.
ACCGTCACACCCGCGCCATCCGTCACTGCATAGGTGAACCCCGGCAGCAGACAGAAAGCGCCGACCTCCCCCTGCGGCGACAGCGCCAAAAACCCGACCTGCGTGCCCTTGATCGCATCGCCGCGCAGCTTGGCGATATGCCGCACCACTTCCTCGCAAGCCGCCTGCGCCGACAGCCCGGCACGCATCGAGGCGACGACGCGGGCCGTGCCGGAGACGCGGGTGACCTCCTCCCCCAGTCCGGTGGAAGTTGCCGCGCCTACCCCCGCCTCGACGTAGAGTCCGGCGCCGACCTGCGGCGAGTCGCCGACCCGACCGCGCATCTTGAACGCCATGCCCGATGTGGTGCACGCCCCCGCCATTCGGCCATCGGCGGTCCGCGCCAGCAGCCCGATCGTGTCGTGGTCGAGCGCACCACCACGAGGGCGGGCATTCTCGATATTCGCGACCGGTCGGTATTGCGATGTCTTCAGCCAGTCGCGCCACGCCTTCTCCGCTTCCGGCGTCAGCAGCTTCACCTTGGGAAAGCCCTGATCCCGCGCAAACCGCGTCGCGCCTTCGCCGACGATGAAGGTATGCGGCGTCTTCTCCATAACCCGGCGCGCGACCGAGATGGCGTGGACGGTATCCTCCAGCGCGGCGACCGCACCGACGCCGCCGGCATCGTCCATGATGACCGCATCCAGCGTGACGTGACCGTCGCGATCGGGATAGCCGCTATAGCCGACCGAATGATTGTTCGGGTCTGCTTCCGGCACCATGCCGCCGGCTTCGACTGCATCGATCAGGCTACCCCCGGCTTTCATCCGGGCGAAGGCGGCATCGTTCGCCGCTGCGCCGAAGTCCCAGGTCGACACGATCAGTGCCCGGTCGGGCTGCGCCGCTCCAGCCAGGGATGCCATGCCCGCGGTCGCTGCCGTTCCGCCCAGAAAGCTCCGCCGCGTGGTCATGGCCTGGGACCCCCGTTTGGACCGCTATTGGTCATCACAGGAAGTTATACGGATCGACGTCTACGGTCACGCGTGCTTTCGCCGGCCAGTCGAGCGCTCCCAACCAGTCGCGGATGACATCCTGCACGTCGAGCGCACGGCGGGCATGGATCAGCAGGCGATAGCGGTGCCGGCCGCGCAGCATCGCCAGCGGGGCGGGGGCGGGGCCGTAGACCGCCATGCCGTCAACCTGCGGCGCGCTGCGTGCGACCAGCCGCGCAATCTCGTTGGCGCAGGCCTGTTCCTCCGACGATACGACGATCGCAGCGTAGCGGCCGAACGGCGGGGCGCCGGCGTCGCGGCGGGCTTCGGTTTCCGCCTCGTAGAAGGCGTCGGCATCGCCGGTGATCAGCGCCTGCATCACCTGCGCCTTGGGGCTGTGCGTCTGGATGAAGACATGCCCCGGCTTGGCCCCGCGCCCGGCCCGTCCCGACACCTGCCGGATCTGCTGGAAGGTGCGCTCGGCGGCGCGGAGGTCGCCGCCCTCCAGCCCGAGATCGGCGTCGATCACGCCGACCAACGTCAGGTTGGGGAAATGATAACCCTTGGTGACCAATTGCGTGCCGACGACGATGTCGATGTCGCCCGCCTCCATCCGGCCGACGAATTCCGCTGCCTTGGCCGGCGACCAGATGGTGTCGCTGGTGACGACCGCGGTCTTCGCCTCGGGGAATAATGCCGTCACCTCGTCGGCGATCCGTTCGACACCGGGACCGCAGGCGACCAGGCTGTCCTCTTCCTTGCACTCGGGACAGGCGCGAGGCGTCGGCATGACGTGTCCGCAATGGTGGCAGGCGAGCCGGCGCGTCAGCCGGTGCTCGACCATCCAGGCTGTGCAATTGGGGCATTGAAAGCGATGCCCGCAGGTCCGGCACAGGGTCAGCGGGGCATAGCCGCGGCGGTTGAGGAACAGCAGCGACTGTTCGCCCTTGGCCAGCGTTTCCTTCAGCGCCGTCACCAGCTTCGGCGCGATCCAGCGACCCCGCTCCGGGGGGTGCTGGATCAGGTCGATCGGCTCGATCGTCGGCATCTCCGCCGGGCCGTACCGACCGGGGAGCTTCAGTTCCTCGTAGCGGCCCAACGCCACCTGCTGACGCGTCTCGATGGCGGGGGTGGCGCTGGCGAGGATCACCGGACAGGATTCGAACTTACCGCGCATCACCGCCACGTCGCGGGCGTGATAATGTACGCCCTCCTCCTGCTTGAAGCTCGTCTCGTGCGCCTCGTCGACGACGATCAGGCCGAGGTTGCGGTAGGGGAGGAACAGCGCCGATCGCGCCCCCACCGTCACCAGCGCCTCGCCGCTCGCGATCGCCCGCCACGCGCGGCGGCGCTGCGTCGAGCGCAGCCCGGAATGCCAGGCAACGGGCTCGCAACCGAAGCGGTCGTGGAAGCGCTTCAGGAACGGTTCGGTCAGCGCGATCTCCGGCAGCAGGACGAGCGTCTGGCGGCCGCACCGGATCGCCTCCGCCACCGCCTCGAAATACACCTCGGTCTTGCCCGACCCGGTGACGCCATCGAGCAACGTCGGGGCAAACGCGTGGGTCGCGACGTTGGCGACCAGCGTGTCCGCCGCCGCCTGCTGCTCGCCGGCCAGCGTCGGCGGGCCGAAAGCTGGATCGGGATGAGGGAAGGGGCTGTCGATGTCGACCTCGACGGCTTCGATCGCGCCCGTCTTCACCAGCCCGCGGATCACCGCATCGCTGACGTCGGCGATCGTCGCGAGTTCACGGATCAGGCCCTGCCGATCGCCGATCCGCCCCAGCGCCTGTTCGCGCTGCGGCGTCAGGCGCGGCGGCACATGGCCGGTGACGCGATATTCGGTGACGGTGCGGGCGCCCTCCAGCGCGGAGGTCGAAGCGAGCGCCATCCGAACCACCGCCGCGGGCGGGGCGAGATAATAGGCGGCGGTCCACTCCACCAGCCGGCGCAACGGCGCCGCGAGCGGCGGCACATCGACCACCCCCAGCAACGGGCGCAAGCGGTTGTCGCCGACTTCGGCGTCGGAGGGCAGCCGCTCCGGCTCCCACACCACGCCGAGCAACTGGCGCGGGCCGAGCGGTGCGATGACGATCGATCCCGGCTCGACCTGCATGCCGGTCGGCACCCGATAGTCGAGCGGGCCGAGCGCGGAGTTGAGGACGAGGACACGGGCACGCGACGACATGGGCCATATATGGGGGCTGGCCGAGTCGACGTGAAGCGCTAAGCCGCCTTTGCCGTCGTCGACCGGCGGAGCCCGACGCGGGCCCGCTTGGCGGCGTAGAGGACGGCGTCGGCCCGACGGGCGAAGTCGCGTAGCGAATGGCAATCGTCATCGAAGCTGGCCATGCCGACCGATCCGGCGCTGGTCATGGTGATGCCGTTTGCCTCGACCGAGACCCGGAGCGCGGATTCGATGTCGAGGCGCAAACGGTCGGCGTGGTCGATTAATTGTGGGTCGGTGACGATAAGGGCGAATTCGTCGCCGCCGATCTGCGCGGCGAAACAGTCGCGTAGCCACGGCTGGGTCAGCGCCGTTCCTGTCAATCGCAACACGTCGTCGCCGGCGCCATGACCGAGGGAGTCGTTGATGGACTTGAAGCCGTCGAGGTCGATCAACGCAAGCAAGAGCGGCGTGCCGGCGCGGCGGGCGCGCTGCATCGCGGTGTCGAGTTCGCGATCGAAGGCGGCGCGGTTGGCGATTCCGGTCAGCGCATCCGTATCCGCAGACCGGCGAAGCTGCGTTTCGAGGTCGTGACGATGGGTGATGTCCTGGAACACGCCGACCATCGCCGTCGGCGTGCCGTCTGTCCATTCCGTCTCCCCCGCCGAACGGACGCGGCGGCGCTCGCCTTTCGCCGTGATGAAGTCGGATTCGAAGTCGAACGGAGCGCCCGTCTCCATCGACTGCGCGAGCTTGGCCGCGATCTCGGCACGATCACGGGGCAAGTAGAATTCGAGCGCGTCGGCCAGCGCGGGTTTCTGCCCGACCGGCAGGCCATGGATGCGATAGACGTTGTCCGACCATTCGATCGACGAATCCGCCAGCGACAGGCGCCAGGACCCGATCATTGCGATCCGTTCCGCCTGGCGGAAGATGCGGTCCTTGCTGGCGAGCCTGCCCACGAGTTCTTCACCAGTGGTCGCGATCCGGATCGCCTCCATCGCCGTACGGCGGGCGGCGATCAGCGCCTCGGCAAGGCTGGCAAGATGCCCGAGGGCGGCATGACCGGCCGCGTTCAACGAGCGAGGGCTCTCGTCGAGCACGCACAGGGTGCCGATCGGCTGGCGCACGCCTTCGCCATCGGCGACATGGATGGCGGTGCCCGCGTAGAAGCGCATGCCCGCATCGATCACCAGCGGGTTGTCGTGGAAGCGGGCGTCATCGCGAAGATCGTCGATAACCATCGGAGTGGTCTGCCGGATCGTGTGATCGCAAAAGGCGATATCGCGGTCGAGTTCGCGCTCGCCCTGCGTCGTGCTCGCCTTGATCCACAGGCGGTCGCGATCGATGAAGGTGAGCAGTGCGGTGGGACAGCCTAGTAACTCGGCGGCAAGCGCGACGAGGGCGTCGAACTCCCTTTCGGGCTCACTGTCGAGCAGGGCCAGTGCATGCAGGGCGGCAAGACGGCTCGCTTCGTCGTACACGGGCCCTGAGGAAGACGTTACCGGATGCGTCATGGCTAACCTGATGCAAGATAGCGGTTAATATGTTCTTCCCGCTGCGCCTGACAGAGCCCATAATGATGTCGTGACGAACGATCCCACTCGGCCGCTGTCGATGCGATGGGCGGCTCATCTGGCGCGCGACCGACGGCGATCGGCCCATACCGTGCGAGCCTATCAGGCGACCGCCGAGCGACTGACCGCGTTCCTGCAGGTGCATCTCGGCGAGCGGGTCGATGCGGCAAGGCTGGCGCAAGTCACGCCGGCCGATCTGCGCGCATTTCTGGCGGCGCGGCGGGGCGAGGGGCTAGGCAATGCCTCCGCTGCACGCGAACTGTCGGCGGTCCGGGGATTTCTGGCATTCGCCGCGCCGGGGGCGGAGCCACCGCGGTTGCGCAGTCCAGCGGTCAAGACGGGGATGCCGCGGCCGATCTCGCCGGACGAGGCGCTGGCGCTCGCCGACGCGGTGGCGGACGATGCCGCCGAACCGTGGATCGGCGCACGCGACTGGGCGGTGCTGCTGCTGCTCTACGGTGCGGGGTTGCGTATCGGCGAGGCGATCGCTCTGCCGGCGCGGATCCTGCCGCTGGGCGACACGATGATGGTGACGGGCAAGCGCGACAAGACACGGGTCATACCGCTGCTTCCACAGGTGCGTGCCGCGATCGAGAGCTATGTGGAGCAGGTGCCGTGGGCACTGGAAGCGGGCGCTCCGCTGTTTCGCGGAGCGAAAGGAGGGCCGCTGTCGCCGGGGATCATTCGCAAGGCTGTGCGGGGCGCCCGGTCGCGACTGGGGCTGGGCGTCCGGACGACACCGCATGCGCTGCGTCACAGCTTCGCGACGCACCTGCTGGGGCGAGGTGCCGACCTGCGGGCGCTACAGGAATTGCTGGGGCATGCGAGCCTCAGTTCGACGCAGATCTATACCGCGGTCGACGCAGCGCATCTGATGGACGTCTATCGCAACGCGCATCCGCGGGCATAAGGCGAAGCAAGCCTACCGCTGGCGGGGCTTCCATGTCGCGACACGCCAGAGATAGCCGCCGATCATCAGCACGGTGAGCGCGATCGCAACCGGCCCGACGTAGCGATCCAGCTCCTGAAAACGCGAACCGAGATAGAGGCCGGCAGCGGCAAGGATGCTGTTCCAGATCAGGCTGCCGGCGAAGGTCCAGACGAGAAAGCGCCAGAGCGGCATGCAGGTGATGCCGGCTGGCAGCGAGATGATCGTGCGAAACGTCGGCATGAAGCGGAACACGAACACCACCCACCCGCCGTGATGCACGAAGAACCGGTGCAGTCGTTCGACATCCTCCCATTCCAGCGTCAGCCAGCGACCATGACGATCGACGAACGGGCGGAAGCGCTCGTAACCGATGTGGCGGCCGATATGATACCAGAAGTAATTGCCCGCCGTCGTCCCCGCGGTTCCCCACAGAACCAGCGGAACGATCGCCATGTCACCGCGCGCGACCGCCATCCCGCCCAGGCCCATGATCACCTCCGACGGGATCGGCGGCACGATGTTTTCCAGCGCCATCAGCAGGAAAATGCCGAAATAGCCGCCCCAGGCGATCCCGTTGAGGATGAATTCGGTCATGTCGGACGGCTAACGGCGGGAACGTCAGCCCCGTTCCGTCAGCCCCGTTCCGTTCACGGGCGCCTGACGCTCGATCGCGTTCCAGATCAAGCCGGCGACATCGGTGCCGTCGAACCGCTCGATCGCGACGATGCCGGTGGGAGAGGTGACGTTGATTTCTGTGAGCCACTCGCCGCCGATCACGTCGATGCCGACGAACAGCAGCCCGCGGCGCTTCAGCTCCGGCCCGAGTACGGCGCAAATCTCGCGCTCCTTCTCGGTCAGCCCGGTCTTCACCGCCGACCCGCCGACCGCCAGATTAGAGCGGATCTCGCCTTCGCCTGGCAGGCGGTTGATCGCGCCGACGACCTCGCCATCGACCAGTACGATGCGCTTGTCGCCCTGCGCGACGGCGGGGAGGAACGCCTGCACCATATGTGGTTCGCGCCACGTCTGGTTGAACACCTCGATCAGCGCGGACAGGTTCGCGCCATCGCTGCCGACGCGGAAGATTGCCTTGCCGCCATTGCCGTGCAGCGGCTTGACCACGATCTCGCCGTGCCGGGCGAGGAAGGCGCGGGCTTCGTCGAGGCTGCGGGTTATGAGCGTCGGTGGCATGAATCGGGCATAGTCGAGAACGAACACCTTTTCGGGCGCGTTGCGGACGCTGCGCGGGTTATTCACGACCAGTGTGCGATCCGCGATCCGTTCGAGCAGATGCGTCGCGGTGATGTAGCCGAGGTCGAAGGGCGGGTCCTGTCGCATCAGCACCACGTCGGCCTGTTCGCCCAGGTCGAGGCTGACGGGCGCCTCGAACCGGAAATGGTCACCTTCGACCCGCTGCACGGTGACCGGATGTGCCTTGGCCCAGACGCGACCGTCCGCGTAGTTTAGGTCTTCGGCGGTATAGTGGAACAGGCTGTGGCCGCGCGCCTGTGCCGAGAGCATCAGGGCGAACGTTGAATCGCCGGCGATAGCGATGCTGTCGAGCGGGTCCATCTGGACGGCGACGGTGAGGGGCATGGACGCACTCCGATCGGTTGTTCGAGCCGGCAGTTAGGGTGCGCTCGACCGAATGTCATCCTGTCCACGCATTCTCGATGTGGCGGGGGCGGGTGCCGGGCGCGAGCAGGATGACGTCGACGCGGATGTCGTCGCCCGGCCCGGCATAGCGCGCCATCAGCACCTCCGCCGCCGCCGCGACCCGGGCGAGCCGCCGTTCGTCAATGGCGAAGTCCAGTTCGGCGGCGGTGCGGCGGGTTTTGACCTCGACGAAGGCGATGAGCTTGCCGCGCCGGGCAACGAGGTCGACTTCGCCTGCCGGGGTGCGGACGCGGCGGTCGAGGATGGTCCAGCCTTTCAGTCGCAGCCACCAGCCGGCAAGGCGCTCGCCGCGGCGACCGGTGGCTTCGGCAGCCTGGCGCGCGGGAGAGGGAGTGCGTCTGGTCGACATCGCCGCAGGGTGGCGCAGCGATTTGGTTCGAGCAAGCAATGCTGCGTTGTTCGCTGCGAAGTTGGCAGCTTCGACGAGCAACGATGGCGGTCGATCGTTGCCGAATGTTGCAGCGACGAGAAGGAGCATGGTCGTGGAAACGGCGTACCCTACGCGCCGCGTGCAGGACGGAGCGAATGGACCCGGTGCCCGGTGGCGGCTCGCGATCGGTGTGGAAGGTGGTCAGCTGCCTTTCATGGCCAGCGCGCGGGCGTAGAGTTCCTTGCGATCGAGGCCGAAGGCCCTCGCCACTTCGCCAGCGGCCTTTGCGACCGGCAGCCGGGTTAGGGCTTCGGCCAGCGCGGCTTCGGCGTCGGCGGCGTCGGGAGGTGGTGCTTCGCCGGGGGGGGCGACGACGATGACGATCTCACCCTTTGGCGGAGCGTCGGCGTAGCGGGCGGCGAGGTGCGTGAGGGTGCCGGTGACTGCCTCTTCGTAGCGTTTGGTGATCTCGCGCGTCACGGCCGCGTCGCGGTCGCCGAGGCCGTCGGCAAGCGCGGAGAGGCAGACGGACAGGCGCGGACCGGATTCGTACAGGACGAGGGTGGCGCGGATGGCGGCGATTTCGGCGATTGCGTCGGCACGCGCCTTGGCCTTGCTGGGCAGAAACCCGCAAAACAGGAAACGGTCGGTCGGCAGGCCAGCGAGCGTGAGCGCGGCGACCGCGGCGCAGGGGCCGGGGATCGTCACCACCGTACGCCCGGCGGCGCGGGCATCGCGGACCAGCTTGTAGCCGGGATCGGAGATCAGCGGCGTGCCGGCGTCCGACACGAGCGCGATGGCTTCGGTGGTCATGCGGGCGATGAGGCCGGGGCGCATCCCCTCTGCGTTATGATCGTGATAGGGGATCATCGGGCGTCGGGTGCCGATGTGGCGAAGCAGACCGGCGGTGATGCGGCTGTCCTCCACTGCGATCACATCGGCGCGGGACAGGATGTCGGCGGCGCGGGGACTTAGGTCAGCAAGATTGCCGATGGGCGTCGCGACGATGTACAGCCCGGGTTCGAGAGGATTTTCGGATATGGCCACAGGGGACGTCATGGCAGAGGCAGCAACATTTGGACAGGTGCGTACGCGCGGCCTCGGACGCTGGGTGGCGATCTTGGGAGCGGGGCTGCTCGCGGCGTGTTCGACGGTGGTGCCGCGCGGCCCCGTCGCCGCGCCCGACCGGCCGGTGCGCGCGCCGGTGGAGCGGCCCGACGACGTGCAGGCGGGCCTGCCGCGCGATACGCAGCGCAACCGGGTGGCGCTGCTGGTGCCGCTGTCGGGCAGTAACGCGGGCGTGGGCCGCTCGATCGCCAATGCGACGATGCTGGCGGTGCTCGACACCGGCACCGACAAGGTGCGGATCACCAATTACGACACCGCGACCGGCGCCGCTGCGGCGGCGCAACGCGCGATCGCCGAGGGCGCGCAGTTGATCCTGGGGCCGCTGTTGTCCGAGGACGTGCGCGCGGTCGCGCCGATCGCCAGGGCGGCCGGGGTGCCGGTGCTGAGCTTTTCCAACGACGTGTCGGTGGCGGGCAACGGCACGTATCTGATGGGCTATGCGCCGGCGCAGTCGATCGACCGGGTGGTGCAATATGCGCGCAGCCGCGGCGTGACGAGCTTTGCCGGGCTGATCCCCAACGGCCTGTACGGCGAGCGGGCGTCGACCGCGTTCCTGCGATCGGTCGAGGGCGCGGGCGGCGAGGTCGCGTCGTTGCAGACCTATGGCCGGGTAGCGGGCGGCATCGCCGGTGCGGTGGCGCGACTCAACGCGAAGGGGCCGTATGGCGCGGTGCTGGTGGCGGATGCGAGCACCAGCGCAGCGGTAGCGGCGCCGCTGGTCAAGCGTGGCGGCGGTGGCGCGACGCGCATCCTCGGTACCGAATTGTGGAATTCTGAAGCGGCGGCGGCGGGCAAGGCGGCGCTGAACGGGGCGTGGTTCGCCAGCGTCGCGGATGGGCTGTACCGGCAATATGCGACCAAATATCGGACGCGATACGGCGCGGCGCCGTATCGCCTGTCGAGCCTGGGCTATGATGCGGTGCTGTTGACGGTGCGCATCTCGCGCGACTGGCCGGTAGGGCGGGCTTTTCCGGAAGGAAAGCTGCGCGACAGCGACGGATTCGCCGGGATCGACGGCGCGTTCCGTTTCGGCCGCGACGGGATCGCGGAGCGGGCGCTGGAGGTGCAGGAAATCCAGGGTGGGACGACGGTGACGGTATCGCCGGCTCCGGCTGGGTTCGGGCGTTAGAAGTCAAAAGATTACTTGGCGCGGAGAGAAGAACAGCTGGGTGGGCGTAGGCCTGCGACACTCGATCGGATCAGCGCGTAAAGGCATAAAAGAGTTTGTGCACGCGAAGACGCGAAGGCGCGAAGAGAGGAATGGGGGTGCTGCGCACAGGTCCATTGCGCTCTCTCCCTTCGTCATCCCGACGAAAGTCGGGACCCATGGCCTCGCCCGGCATGAAGTTTACGGGCCAACACCGCCGCCGCGCTTCCATGGGTCCCGACTTTCGTCGGGATGACGAGGTAGGAAAAGGTCGGGGCAGGCGTTATGCGACGCTAACCCTCTTCGCGCCTTTGCGTGACCCAAACCTTCGTTAAGCCAACGCCGACGCGTCGCCCACGACCAGCGGCAGGATGGCGTCCAACAACAGAGCGCCGGCTTCGGTAACGCGCAGGCGGTCCGGTTCGTGGACGATGAAGCCCTGCGCCTCCAGCCGCGCGACTGCCGGCCAGACGATCGGCGCGGCGCCGCCGGCCAGTCGGGCAACGTGCGTCAGATCGACGCCCTCGCGCAGGCGGAGGCCCATCAGCAGGGATTCGGTGGCGCGGTCGTGGGGGGCGAGGGAGGTCTCGACTTCCGTGCCGTGGCCGTTGCGGGCGACGGCGGACAGCCAATTCTCGGGCTTCTTGCGGCGCTGCGTCGCCACGCCGTCGCGGCGGCCGTGCGCGCCGGGGCCGACTCCGGCGTAATCGCCATAGCGCCAATAGGTGAGGTTGTGGCGGCTCTCCGCGCCGGCTTTTGCGTGGTTCGAAGTTTCGTAAGCGGGCAGGCCGGCCGCGGCGGTCATCGCGCGGGTCGCTTCGAACAGGTCGGCGGCGGTGTCGCCGTCGGGGATGGTCAGGCGGCCCTTGGCGGCTTCGGTGGCGAAGCGTGTGCCCGGTTCGATCGTCAACTGGTACAGCGACAGATGCTCGGTGCCGAACGACAGCGCGCGTGCGAGCTCCGCCTGCCAGGCGGCAAGGCTTTGGTCGGGAAGCGCGTAGATCAGGTCGAAGCTGACGCGTTCGAAATGGCGCTGCGCGGTGTCCAGCGCACCGAGGCCTTCGTTAACATCGTGGGCGCGGTCGAGGAACTTGAGCGCGGCATTGTCGAGCGATTGCAGGCCGAGCGAGACGCGGTTCACGCCGGCGGCGGCGAGATCGGCGAAGCGCGCGGCCTCGACCGACGAGGGGTTCGCCTCCAGCGTGATTTCGATATTCTCGGCGGGGGTCCAGATCGTCCGGGCGGCGTCGATGATCGCGGCGACGGTGGCGGGCGGCATCAGCGAGGGCGTGCCGCCGCCGAAGAAGATCGACCCCAGCGTGCGGCCGGGCAGCGCCTGCGCCTCGTAGGCGAGGTCGGCAAGCAGCGCGTCGCGCCACGCCCGCTGGTCCACCACATCGCGGACGTGGCTGTTGAAGTCGCAATAGGGGCATTTCGAGACGCAGAACGGCCAGTGGACGTAAAGCGCGAGCGGCGTCTTGTCGGGGGTCATGATGCTGCCGATATGGCGGGGATCATGCTGAAACGCCACTCGTGGATCGCCGCCGTGTTGCTCGCCGCTTGTGCTCAGGCGCCTGAACGGCCCGAGCGTGTCGTCGAACCAAGGACCAGCGCCGCCTCCGCGCCGCGCGGATCGGTGTTGCTGCAACGGGTGATGCTGGCCGGGCACAATCGTGCGCGCGGCGATGTCGGCGTGGCGCCGGTCGCGTGGAGCGAGCCGCTGGCGGCTTCGGCGCGCGCCTATGCCGAGACGATGGCGCGGACCGGGCGGTTCGAACATGCGGTGCAGCCGATGGGGGCGGGGCGACAGGGCGAGAACCTGTGGACCGGTACGCGCGGGGCGTATCGTTTCGACGAGATGATCGGCCATTGGGTGGCGGAGCGGAAGGATTTCTTGAACCTGCCGACGCCGCAGTTCAGCCGCACCGGGCGGTGGGAGGACGTGGGGCATTACACGCAGATCGTATGGCGCGGGACGACGCAGGTCGGGTGCGCGATCGCAGGTAACGCGACGGACGATTATCTGGTGTGCCGCTATGCGCCGCCGGGGAATGTGATGGGCCAGCGCGCGTTCTAATTCTCTGTTTCGCGCTTGCGACGGTGAAGGCAGGCGTGGGCCATGCTGATCGTCGCCACGTCCCGTGCTCCTGCGTTCGCAGGAACACGGGATGCAGTCAGAGAACCGCGGAGACCAGTTGTCGGAACGCGTTGGCGCGGTGGCTGACGGCGTGTTTGGCGGCGGGGTCCATCTCGCCGAAGGTTTCGGTGGCGCCGACGGGCAGGAACATGGCGTCGTAGCCGAAGCCTGCCTTCCCGCGCGGAGGCCAGACCAAGGTGCCGTCGACGCGGCCTTCGAACCATTCGACGTGGCCGTCGGGCCAGGCGAGCGCCAGCGCGCAGACGAAATGCGCCGAGCGGGGCAGGTCGGGTTCTTCGTTCAGGCGATCCTCGACGAGGCGCATGGCGTGGCCGAAATCCTTCGATTCGCCGGCCCAGCGCGCCGAGAAGATGCCCGGATCACCGCCCAAAGCGTCGACGCACAGGCCGCTGTCGTCGGCGAGCGCCGGCAGGCCGGACAGGTCGGCGGCCTGCAACGCCTTCAGCTCGGCATTGGCGACGAAGGTGGTGCCGGTCTCCTCGGGCTCGGGCAAGTCGAGTTCGCCGGCCGAGATCGGCTCGATCCCGTACGGGCCGAGCAGCTCGGCGATTTCGCGGACCTTGCCGGCATTGTGACTGGCAATGACGAGCTTGCCTGGGGCAAGCTTGCGGATCGCCTGCGGGTCCCTGCCTTCGCCGCTCATCGTACGGCGCGCTCTTGGGCGGCGAAGATGTCGGCGCAACCGATGCGGGCGAGGCGGAGCAGGCGGAGCAGCGCCTCTTCGTCATAGGTCGCGTGTTCGGCGGTCGCCTGCGCCTCGGCGATGTTGCCGTTTTCGAGCAGGACGAAATTGCCGTCCGCGTCCGCGCCCGAATCCTCGATATAGTCGAGGTCGAGGACCGGCGTGCCCTGATAGATGCCGCAGCTGACCGCAGCGACCTTTTGCAGGATCGGATCGACCGTCAGCTTGCCGTCGGCCATCAGCTTGGTGACGGCGAGGCGCAGCGCGACCCAGGCGCCGGAGATGGATGCGGTGCGGGTGCCGCCGTCCGCCTGGATGACGTCGCAGTCGAGGACGATCTGGCGCTCGCCGAGCAGCTTCATGTCGACCACCGAACGCAGCGAGCGGCCGATCAGGCGCTGGATTTCCTGCGTGCGGCCCGACTGCTTGCCCTTGGCGGCTTCGCGATTGCCGCGGGTGTGGGTGGCGCGCGGGAGCATGCCGTATTCGGCGGTGACCCAGCCTTCGCCCTTGCCGCGCAGGAACGGCGGCACGCGCTCCTCGATGCTGGCGGTGACGAGCACCTTGGTATCGCCGAAGCCGACCAGCACCGATCCCTCGGCGTGGCGGGTGAAGTTCGGCTCGATCGTGATGGCACGCATCTGATCGGGGGCGCGGCCGCTGGGGCGCATTCAACTCTCCTCAAGGTCCAATGGGCAATTCCCTAGACGGGGCAGGATGGCTGCGCCAGTGGTGAGCAAAGGGGACATGACATGCGCAGAACGATGATCGCAGGATTGGGCGTTATCCTGTCGGGTGGCGTCGTATCGGGGTGTGTGGTGGTCGATGCGTCGAATTCGGGCAACGGGCGACCGGTGGCGATCGAGAGCGAGACGATACGCTACGAAACCGCACCGTGCTTTGGCACCTGCCCGGTCTACGCGGTGACGATCGCGCCGAATGGCAAGGGCACGTTCGAGGGCAAGCGCTTCACCGCCGTCACCGGGATCAAGGAATTTCAGGCGACACCCGCGGCCTATCATACCTTTGCCGCCAGGCTGGCGCCGTATCGCCCGCGCGAAAACGAGATGCTGTACCAGCCGGGTACGCCCAATTGCGGCAACGCGCCGACCGACATGCCGAGCGTGGATGTGGTGTGGAGCGAACTGAGCGGCGGTAGCCAGCACCTCAACGTCTATTACGGCTGCGGCCCGCAGGAAATGCGCGAGGCGTTGCGGTCTGCGCCCACCGCACTGCCGATCGCGGCCTTTATCGGCGATCCGCGGCGTCCTAGATAAAGACGCATGGGACCGCCCGTCACCGAACTGACCGACCGGGCGCGCGATATCTTTCGCGCGGTGGTGGACGGCTATGTCGCAACCGGCGTGCCGGTGGGGTCGAAGACGATCGCGGTCGCCTCCGGCCTCAACCTGTCGCCGGCGTCGATCCGCGGCGTGATGCAGGAACTGGAGGAGCTGGGGCTGCTCGCCAGCCCGCATACCAGCGCCGGGCGGATACCGACCGAGCGGGGGCTGCGGCTGTTCGTCGACGGGATGATGCAGGCGCTGGAGCCCTCCGCCGAAGAGCGCGCGACGATCGAATCGCGGGTCGGCTATCACGGGCCGGTCGAGGAGGCGCTGGCGGCGACGACCGCGGCGCTGTCCGGCCTGTCGGCGTGCGCGGGGCTGGTGATGGTGCCGAAGCGCGAACTGGCGTTGCGGTCGATCGGCTTCGTCGGGCTGTCGCCCGATCAGGCGATGGCGGTGCTGGTCAGCGAGGACGGCAGTGTCGAGAATCGCGTGATCCAATTGCCAGCGGGGATGACTCAGTCGGCGCTGATCGAGGCGGGCAATTACATGACCGCGACGCTGGGCGGGCTGACGCTGGCCGAGGCCCGCGCGCGGATCGAGCGGCAGCTGGTCGAGGAGCGCGCCGAGCTGGACGTTGCGGCGCGAACTCTGGTGGAGCGCGGGCTGGCGGTATGGAGCGAGGATGGCGCGAGGCGGCCGGTGTTCATCGTGCGCGGGCAGAGCCGGCTGATCGATGCGGCGGCGGCGGCGGACCTCGACCGGGTCCGCGACCTGCTCGACGATCTGGAGGGGAAGCAGGAAATCGCCAACCTGCTCGATAGCGCGAGTGCCGGCGATGCGACCCGCATCTTCATCGGTGCGGAGAACAAATTGTTCGCGTTGTCAGGATCTTCCGTGATCGCGCGGCCGTTTCGCGGCGCGGGTGGCAGGGTCGTCGGCGTGGTGGGTGTGATCGGCCCGACGCGGTTGAACTATGCCCGCGTCGTGCCCATGGTGGATTTCACGGCGGCAACGCTCGCCCGTTTGATGGGCTGAACCTACAGGGAATCGAATGACCGAAGAGACGAAGATGGACGCGGAGGCGCTGCGCCAGGAAACTGCCGAGGCGGCTCCCGAAGTGGCGGAGCATGACCGGGTGGCGGAGCTGGAGAACCAGCTGGCCGAGGCGAAGCAGCAGACGCTGTATGCGCAGGCCGAAATCCAGAACGTGCGCCGCCGCACCGAAAAGGAAGTCGCGGACGCGCGGGCCTATTCGACGACATCGTTCGCACGCGACATCCTGTCAGTGGCGGACAATCTGTCGCGTGGTCTCTCGGCAATTCCGGCAGAATTGCGCGGTGACGAACGGCTGAAGGGGCTGGTGACAGGTCTGGAAGCGACGGGCCGCGAACTGGACAGCGTGTTCGCACGCAATGGCATCACCAAGGTCGAGGCGATGGGCGCGATGCTCGACCCGAACAAGCATCAGGCGATGATGGAAGTGCCGAGCGATGAAGCCCCCGGCACGATCGTGCAGGAGATGCAGGCGGGCTATATGATCAAGGACCGCTTGCTGCGCCCGGCGCTGGTCGGCGTCGCCCGCAAGCCGGACTGATGTGCAATCCTCCCCGTTATCGGGGAGGATGTCGAAAGAGCCCCATGAACGCCAATCTGACCACCGATCGTCCGACCTTCGTCACGCATCTGGAATGCTCGCTGACCGGCGAGCGCTATGACGCGGACCGGCTGCATGGCCTGTCGCGCGCCGGGCGGCCGTTGTTGGTGCGCTACGATCTGGAGGGCGTGAAGGCGGCGGTGTCGCGCGATGCGCTCGGCGCGCGGGACACCGATATGTGGCGGTGGCGGGAGTTGCTGCCCGTTCGGCATACCGGAAATGTCGTCAGTCTGGGCGAGATCGAGACGCCGCTGATCCCGATTCCCAAAGCGGCGGGCAACCCCAACGTGCTGGTGAAGGACGAGGGGCGGTTGCCGACGGGCAGCTTCAAGGCGCGCGGGCTGGTGATGGCGGTGGCGATGGCGAAGGAACTGGGCGTGACCCGGATCGCCATGCCGACCAACGGCAATGCGGGCGCTGCGCTGGCGGCCTATGCGACGCGGGTGGGGATCGAGACGATCGTCTTCTGCCCGGAAGACACGCCCGAGGTGAACGTCCGCGAGATCGCGATGCAGGGCGCGCGGGTATGGCGGGTCAACGGCCTGATCGACGATTGCGGCGCGATCGTGGGGAAGGGGGCCGCGGAGGGGCGCTGGTTCGACTTCTCGACGTTGAAGGAGCCCTATCGGATCGAGGGCAAGAAGACGATGGGGCTGGAGCTGGCCGCGCAGTTCGGTTGGGACCTGCCCGATGCGATCTTCTATCCGACCGGCGGCGGCACCGGTCTGATCGGGATGTGGAAGGCGTTCGACGAGCTGGAGCGGCTCGGCTGGATCGGATCGAAAAGACCGCGGATGTATGCGGTGCAGGCGAGCGGGTGCGCGCCGATCGTCCGCGCGTTCGAGGCGGGTGTCGAGCATGCCGAGCGGTGGGAGGATGCACATACCGTCGCGGCCGGCATTCGCGTGCCAAGGGCGGTCGGCGATTTCCTGATCCTGCGGGCGGTGCGGGAGAGTGGCGGAAAGGCGCTGGGCGTCGGTGACCCCGCGATCCTGAAGGCGGTCGAGGATGCGGCGAAGCGCGACGGCCTGCTGCTGTGTCCCGAGGGCGGCGCGACGCTTGCCGCCTATCGCGAGGCGCTGAAGACCGGCGAGGTCGACGAGGACGAGCGGGTGGTGCTGTTCAATTGCGCGACCGGGCTGAAATATCCGATGCCGGAAGCGCCGCAGACGCTCGACCGGCACGTCGCGATCGATTTCGACGCGCTTTAGGCTGCGCCGAGTAACGCCGTCGCCTGTTGCGTGGCGGCGCGTGTCGCCTGGGCAAGGCGCTTCATCTCCTGCGCCACGACGGAAAAGCCGCGTCCGTGTTCGTTGGCGCGTGCCGCTTCGATGGTGGCGTTGAGCGCGAGCAGGTTGGTCTGGCTGCTGATCGTGCCGATCGAGACGACGATCCGCGTCACCTCGGCCATGGTGTCCGCCAGATTCTGCCGGACGACGGTGTCGCGACGTGCGCGATGCGCGGCGGCACCGGCGGAAAACGCCCGGATATCGATCGCGGCGAGCCGGTACAGTGCGTTGGTCGACGCAGCATAGCGCAGCGGATCATGGATCAGCACTGTGCGCAGCAGGGTGTCGCGCGAGCGGTAATTCTCCATCAGTCCATCGATATAGTCATTGTCGTCACCGCCGTTCGCAACGAAGTTGCTGCCCCGTTCGACCATCTCCGCATCCAGCGATGCATCGAACGGCCCGATGAACTTGCGCCGGGTGTAGGCCAGTTCGCGTTCGTGCAGCGGCGATGCTACCGGCGCATCGCTGCGGTACAGCATCCGCGCCATCGAATGATGGCAGAAGGCGCGGGTCTCCTCGACGATCGTCGACTCCAGCAGCACCCAGATATCGCGCAACGCGTCGATCAAGGCGGGGTCGTTTCGCAGCAGCGCGGATCGAGGGAGCGTTTCGGTATGCATCGGGGGCCTTGGTCAAGAGGTGCCGCGGTCTGGGAAAGCCGCCTCTATGAGCCTAGAAGTTAATAGGTCCGAAACGTAACTTACTCGTTGTGATAAATAGAAAAGGCAGGGTTGCCGTAACGTCAATCCCGAACCCCATATCGGGCAATGCCTTCATCCGAAGGGCAGCAGCGTCCGGTATTGCGCCAGTGGCGGTGCGCCCGGGATGCGGGCGCCGTGGCCGAGCAGGAAGGCATGGCGGACGATCTCGCCCTGCTGTTCGATGCCGTAGCGGTGCAGCGGCTGGCCGGGCTTCAGCGCGTAATCGTAGCGGCACCACGGATGGCGCGCGAGCGGCAGGCAGATGCCGCGCTGGTGCTGCCAGATGTGCACCATCTCGTGGACGAAAAGGCCCTGGTCAGTCAGTGCGGCGGCGGCGAAATCGTCGCGCCACTGGGTGCCGCCGGGATGGAAGTGGATGCAGCCGGTCGGCGCCATCACCGTATCGCGCGGCTGGAAGAAGGCCCATTTGGTGCGCGACAACCGCACCGCGTCATAGTCGATCGCGTCGTGGAACACCGATGTGGCGAGCGCGCGCTCGCCTGCCGTCAACGGGCGGGCATCGGCAGGAGCGCGCAGCGAGAGCAGGGGCATCGGATCGCTGCCTCAGCCGCGAACTGGCATCGTCGTCGCCATCAGAAATCCGGCGCCGGGTCCGCCGCGCCGACGGTCATCGCCCCGGCATAGATCCGCGCCCCGTTCGAGAAATTCAGCGTCAGGTTGTAGATGCGCCCTACCTTCGCCTTCGGATTGATGTCGAACAGCATGACGTGGCGACCGCCGGGCGCAAAGACAGTGTCGGTCCCGGCGGGAACAGCGACGCTGGCGAGCGGCTTCATGCTGGTCATGCCGCCGGCACCGGTCATGCTCTCGTGCATCTCGGCACGGATGGCGATGTCGGCGCTGACGTTGATGAGCGTCGCGTTCGACGGACCGCCCTCCAGCGTGAAATAGGCGACCCCCGGGCGGCCTGTGACCGCAGGCAGGCGAATCCACGCGTCGTCCACCGTTACCCGCCCCGGTCCGCTGCAACCGCCGAGCGTCACCACCGCCATCAGCATCCACCAGCGCGTCATCGCATCATCCCCTTCAAGCCGACCGGCTCATTTCGAGGCAAGTCACTATGGCGCGCACCGTCTTGCGGCAAGCGGAACCCCACCTATATCCCGGCCATACACAGGAGCTTTCGCTGCCGTAACGGGGCAAAGGTTCCATGGGTTTCGGCGATTTTCGCCATTGATTTCGTATGTGAGGGGCTAAGCAAGCACACATGGCTAAAGTAATCGGTATCGACCTCGGCACCACCAACAGCTGCGTTTCCGTGATGGAAGGTGGCAAGCCCAAGGTGATCGAGAATGCGGAAGGCGCGCGCACCACGCCGTCGATCGTCGCCTTCGCCAAAGACGGTGAGCGGCTGGTCGGCCAGCCCGCCAAGCGTCAGGCCGTCACTAATGGTGACAACACGATCTTCGCGGTGAAGCGCCTGATCGGCCGTCGTTTCGACGACCCGATCACCAAGAAGGACACCGAGCTGGTCCCGTACAAGATCGCGCGCGGTCCGAACGGCGACGCGTGGGTGTCCGCAGGCGGCAAGGATTATTCGCCGTCGCAGATCAGCGCCTTTACCTTGCAGAAGATGAAGGAGACGGCCGAGAGCTACCTCGGCGAGACGGTCACGCAGGCGGTCATCACCGTGCCGGCATACTTCAACGACGCCCAGCGTCAGGCGACCAAGGACGCCGGCCAGATCGCCGGTCTGGAAGTGCTGCGCATCATCAACGAGCCGACCGCGGCTGCTCTCGCCTACGGGCTGGAGAAGCAGGACGGCAAGACGATCGCGGTCTATGACCTTGGCGGCGGCACGTTCGACGTCTCGATCCTCGAGATCGGCGACGGCGTGTTCGAGGTGAAGGCGACCAACGGCGACACCTTCCTCGGTGGTGAGGATTTCGACAACAAGCTGGTCGAATATCTCGCCGAAGGGTTCAAGAAGGACGAAGGCATCGACCTGTCGAAGGACAAGTTGGCGTTGCAGCGTCTGAAGGAAGCGGCGGAAAAGGCGAAGATCGAACTGTCGTCGGCAGCGTCGACCGAAGTCAATTTGCCCTTCATCACCGCGGACCAGAACGGCCCGAAGCATCTGGTGAAGACGATCAACCGCGCCGATCTGGAGCGTCTGGTCGACGACCTCATCAAGCGCACGATCGATCCGATGAAGAAGGCGCTGGCCGATGCCGGCCTGAAGACCGACGACATCAGCGAAGTCGTGCTCGTCGGCGGCATGACCCGCATGCCGAAGGTGCGCGAGGCGGTGAAGAATTTCTTCGGGAAGGAGCCGCACACCGGCGTCAACCCGGATGAGGTCGTGGCGATGGGCGCCGCCATTCAGGCGGGCGTGTTGCAGGGCGACGTCAAGGACGTGCTGCTGCTCGACGTGACGCCGCTGTCGCTGGGTATCGAGACGCTGGGTGGCGTGTTCACCCGGATGATCGACCGCAACACGACGATCCCGACCAAGAAGTCGCAGACCTATTCGACCGCCGACGACAACCAGGGCGCGGTGACGATCCGCGTGTTCCAGGGCGAGCGCGAGATGGCGGCGGACAACAAGCTGCTGGGTCAGTTCGACCTTGTCGGCATCCCGCCCGCACCGCGCGGCGTGCCGCAGATCGAGGTCACGTTCGACATCGACGCCAACGGCCTCGTCAACGTGTCGGCCAAGGACAAGGGCACCGGCAAGGAGCAGCAGATCCGCATCCAGGCATCGGGCGGTCTGTCGGACAACGACATCGAGCAGATGGTGCGCGATGCCGAGAAGTTCGCCGAGGAGGACAAGAAGCGTCGGGCCGGCGCCGAGGCGAAGAACAACGCCGAATCGCTGATCCACACGACGGAGCGGCAGCTGGCGGATAATGGCGACAAGGTCGATGAGGCCCTGAAGTCGGAAATCCAGTCGGCGATCGACGCTGCCAAGGCTGCGGTCGAGGGCGGCGATGCCGACCAGACGACCGAAAAGTCGCAGGCGCTCGCACAGGTCGCGATGAAGCTCGGCCAGGCGATCTACGAGAAGCAGGCCCAGTCCGAAGCGTCGCCGCAGGGCGGCACCGACGGAGAAGCACCGAAGGACGACGTGGTCGACGCCGAATTCTCGGAAGTCGACGACAACAAGGCGTAACCCGATCGCCCCCTCCCCGGCGGGGAGGGGGTCTCAGGGCTTAAAGGTCGGGCATGAGCACTACAGTCGATTATTACGAACTGCTCGAATGCGAGCGTGATGCGGACGGCGCGACGTTGAAATCGGCGTATCGCAAGCTCGCGATGAAGTATCACCCGGACAAGAACGCCGGGTGCAAGGATAGCGAGTCCAGGTTCAAGGCGGTCAGCGAAGCCTATGAGGTCCTGAAGGACCCGCAGAAGCGCGCGGCCTACGATCGCTACGGCCATGCCGCGTTCCAGAACGGTGGTGGCGGCGGAGCACAGGATTTCAGCGGCTTTTCCGATATCTTCGAATCGGTCTTCGGCGAATTCATGGGTGGCGGCCGCGGTGGCGGGCGTACCCAGCAACGGCGTGGCGCCGATTTGCGCTACGACATGGAAGTGACGCTCGAAGAGGCATTTCATGGCAAGTCGACCGAGATTACGGTCGATGTATCGGCGCAATGCGACACCTGCCACGGTTCGGGCGCGAAGCCCGGGACGCATGCATCCACCTGTCGGCAGTGCAACGGTCACGGCAAGGTGCGGGCGCAGCAGGGATTCTTCGTGGTCGAACGCGCCTGCCCGGTATGTCAGGGCGCGGGCGAGATCATCGCGGATCCTTGTGGCGATTGCCGCGGCGAAGGAAGGATCGACAAGACCAAGACACTGAGCGTCAACGTGCCGCCCGGCGTCGATGAAGGCACGCGCATCCGCCTGTCCGGTGAGGGCGAAGCGGGACCGCGCGGAGCGCCGGCGGGCGACCTCTACATCTTTCTCCACGTCAAACGGCATGCGCTGTTCGAACGCGAGGGCACGACCCTGTTCGCGCGTGCACCGATCAGCTTCACGACGGCCTCGCTGGGCGGCGCCTTGTCGATCCCCGGCCTCGACGGGCGGATGCACGAGATCAAAATTCCGGCGGGCATCCAGTCGGGCAAGCAATTGCGCCAGCGTGGCGCGGGCATGCCGGTGCTACAAGGACGTGGTCACGGCGATCTGGTCATTCAGATCGACGTCGAAACGCCGACCAAGCTGTCGGTGCGCCAGCGCGAATTGCTGGAGTTGTTCCGCGAGACGGAAACGGGTGACGAATGCCCGGCGAGTCAGGGCTTCTTCGCCAAGCTGAAGGGCGTGTTCGCGACGGAGTGATCCAGAGCTGGAGGCGATTCACGCGATAGCCCTTGCACTGGAGGGTAGGGTTTGGTGGGGCGGTCATGATTGCTGACCTGGATGAGGCCTCCCCAGCCCTCTCCTGAAGAGAGGGTGCCATTCGGATACGCGGTCCCCGGATCGAGCGGACAGGCTTTTAGGTTGCGCCCGAAACGCCAATCGCCACAATGCTGCGCTTACGGAATCGGGGGATGTGCATGCGTGGACAGGTGTTGGGTGTGGATTCGCGGACCGGTGAGGGGCTGGTTGCCGGCGATGACGGCCAGCGGTATCGGTTCACGCCTGAGGACTGGGCACAACGCGGCGAGCCGGCGATTGGTCTGAAGGTCGATTTCGAATCGAATGGCGATCGCGCGCTCAGCGTGTTTCCGATGCCTGAAGTTGCGGGCACCCGTCACGTGCTGGCACCGCCACCGCCGCGCGAACCGGTGAATGATCGCAACAAGCTGGTCGCGGCTCTGCTGGCGTTCTTTCTGGGACCGCTGGCGTTGCATCGCTTCTACACGGGGCGGACCGGATCGGCGATCGTAATGCTGGTGCTGAGTATGACTGTGGTCGGCATGCTGCTGACCTGGCCATGGGCGCTGATCGACATGATCCGCTATCTCATGATGTCGGACCGGGAATTTGCCGCGCGATATCCGCGCAAGGATTGAGCGGAATGGCCGGGCAAGCCGCGCCCTCTCGCCCGGAAGCGGGCCGAAGGGGCGGGCGGGCCGATAGGTCAGAGGGTGGTGATGATCACCCCGACCACCAGCGCCTGAGCCGCGATCGCCAGCATGCTGCTAGCTGCGGTTTCGAACATGCGCATTGTGGTAGTCTCCATGCCGGCAAAATATCCGGCAAGCAGGAGATGGCGATCATTACATAAGAGCGCAACATTGTTGCTTGCAACTGTGCATGCGTTTCACGCAACTGTAATATTTCAAGCGTTGCCAGCGTATTACAACCGGGCCACAACCGTCGATCACGGGGAGAGCAACGATGCGGACGGCGGTATTCGGACTGGCGATGCTGATGCTGCCGGAGGCATTGTAGCGCAGGAGGCGCCAGCGCAGACCGTGCCGGGCGCGTCGCGGAGTGCGCAGGGCGACGTATCGGTCACCATCTACAATAATGACGTCGCGCTGGTGCAGGACGTGCGGCAACTACCGATCGTGCGCGGGCAGGTACGGCAGGATTTCCCCGACGTCAGCGCGTCGATCCGGCCGGAGACGGTGTCGCTCAACATCGCCGATGCGGGGATCGTCGAACAGAATTTCGATTACGATCTGCTCAGCCCGTCGAGCCTGATGGAAAAGGCGGTGGGCGAGACGATCACGCTGTTGCGGACCAATCCGGCGACGGGCGCGGAAACGCGCGAGCGGGCCAGGGTGCTGGCGGTGAACGGCGGCGTGGTGCTGCAGATTGGCGAGCGGATCGAGGTGCTGCGTGACGACGGATTGCCGGTCCGTGCGATTTTCGACCGCGTGCCGGCATCGCTGCGGGCACGCCCGACGCTGTCGGTGATGCTGGACAGCAATCGTGCGGGAACGCGGCCCGCGACGCTCTCCTATCTAAGCCGCGGGTTGGGGTGGAGCGCGGATTATGTGGCGCTGTTCGACGACAGGAGCGGACGCATCGACGTGCAGGGCTGGGTGACGCTGAAGAACACCAGCGGCACGACGTTCGACAATGCGCGCACGCTGCTGGTCGCGGGGGAGGTGGCGACCGAAGATGGCGAGGGCGATCGCAACAGCTATCGCCCGCGTCCGCGAGGCCGGATCGAACGGGCAGGCACCGAAACGGCGTCGCGTGAGCAATTGGGCGATTTCTACCTCTATCCGCTGCCTGGCAGGACGACGATCGCCGACAAGCAGACCAAGCAGGTGAGCTTCCTCGACGTAAAGGGTGCTGCGGCGCAATCGGGCTATGCGTTTGAGAACGGTTGGCTCGGCACCGCGACCGAGCCGCGCAGCGCGGCGAGCGTTCTGCGCTTCGCCAATTCCGCCGGAGCGGGACTCGGCGATGCGCTGCCGGCGGGGACGGTGCGGGTCTATGTCCGCGATGCGCGCGGGCAGGCGCAGTTCACCGGCGAGAACCGGATCGAGCATAGCCCGCAAGGATCGCAGATCGCGCTCGAAACCGGCGATGCCTTCGACGTGAAGGTGCTGCCGGTGGTGGTCGAGCGGACGCGGCTGAGCGAATGGAAGTGGCGGACGGCGATGCGGTACACGCTGACCAACGCGAAGCGGACACCGGTGACGGTGGAACTGACGCAGAGCGGGTTCGACTGGACCGATACGCGCATCATCGCCGAAAGCCGCAAGAGCGAGCGGCGCGATGCCGACAGCACCGTCTGGCAGGTGCCGGTTCCCGCGAACGGCGAGACGATCGTGACGGCGACCTTCGAAACCCGCTACTGATGCGTACGCCCCGGTGGGCCGGAGCTGGCGCGCTGCTCGCCGGTGGGCCGGCGCTGGCGCTGCTCGCCAGTCCTCCTGCGTTGGCGCAGGTCGGCCCGGCGACGGTCGTGTCGCCGGGGCCGGGGCAGGTCGCGGTGACGGTCTATCGCAATCCCGACCGGGGCAGTGCGGGTATCCAGTTGGACTATCTGCAAGGGTTCGCGCTGGTCACCGAAACGCGGACGGTGCAATTGCCCAAAGGGCCGGCGATCGTACGCTTCGAAGGGGTAGCGGAAGGCATCGTGCCGGTGAGCGCGATCATCGACGGCCTGCCCGGCGGGACGATCGAGAAGAACCGCGATGCGCGGCTGCTGTCGCCCGCGTCGCTGATCGACGGTACGCTGGGACGGACGGTGACGCTGACCCGTACCGACCCTGCGACCGGGCGGCGGCGCAGCGAGGCGGCGACGGTCGTCGCCGGTCCCGCACAGGGCGTCGTGCTGAAGACGGCGGCGGGTATCGAGAGCCTGCGCTGTTCCGGCCTGCCCGAGGCATTGGCGTTCGACGGCGTCCCGCGCGGGCTGTCGGCACGGCCGGTGCTCAGCGTCGCGACCGACACGCCGTCGGCACGCACCGCGACGGTGACCTTGTCCTACCTGACCTCGGGCTTCGACTGGTCGGCGAGTTATGTCGCGACGATGGCGGCGGACGGGCGGACGATCGACCTGTTCGCGTGGTTGACGGTCGCCAACGGCAATCCGGAGACGTTCCGGAACGCGCGGGTGAAGGCGGTGGCGGGGCGGCTCAACAGGACGGCGACCGACGAGTGGATGCGCCGGGCGGCGGGCCTGCGCCTCGCCTGTTATCCGCTGGGCACGACGACGTCGGACCTGAGAAGTATCGAACTGGAGGAATCCCAGGACATCGTCGTCACAGGCTCGCGTATGATGATGGCGGAGAGCGCGCCACCACCGCCGCCTGCCCCGGCCATGATGGCGCCGCCCCCTCCGCCGGAGGATCTCGGCGATCTGAAGCTCTATACCGTGCCGATGCCGGTGACGGTCGCGCCGCGCGCGCAAAAGCAGGTGGCGTTGCTGCTCGCCAACCGGGTGCCGTTCGAACGGCGCTATCGGCGGCGGATCGGAAAGGGCGAGACGCTGTCCGCTGCGCCGGTCGGCATCGTTCTGGTGGTGCGCAATCGCAAGGAGGACGCGCTGGGACTACCGCTGCCGGACGGCACCACCGCCCTCTATGCGGATCGGCCTGGCACGGACGGACCCGAACGGCTGCTGCTCGGCACCGGCACGCTGGGCGATCGGGCGGTCGGCGAGACGGTGCGGATCGGCGCCGGCACCAGCACGCAGGTACTGGTCACGCAAACGCGGATCGCCGATGGCGACACCGTCCTGACCGTCACCAACGCCAACCGCGGTGCGGTCGACGTCGAACTGCCGATCGGCAGGGCCGGCGAGATGGTGAAGCCGGTCGGCGCGACCCTGACCGAGATCGACGGCATCGCGACGTGGCGCATGACGCTGCCGGCGCATGGCACGGCGACGATGCGCTACCGCTAGCCTCCGCTACGGTAGGGCGGCGACCGGCTCGACGGGCGGCATGCGACGCGGGCGAGGCGGGCAACTCGATGCGGGCGGGGTCCCGGTATCGTGCATGAATATCGAGCGTCCGCCGAAGCCGGCCCCGCCGGTCTGGCAGCGCCGCAGCTGGAAGCGCACTTTGCGGGCGCCGAAATCGAGCGAGACACGGCGGAAATTTCCCATCAGGTCGGTGCCGAGCATCATCGCCGGCACATCCCGCAGTTCGAACAGGGCGAAGGGCGGCAGATCGGCGAAGGCGACGGGCACGTCGCGCAGCTGGATGCCACCGATCCGCATTTCCGGCACTATCGCGACCGCAACGGCCATCTGGTCGCCGGTCACGCCGACGAGCGTGGCCGAGCTGAATACCGGCGGCTTGCGGCGGCGGAACAGGGCGTCGCGCAACGCCAGATTGCCGATGGTGAGCTGCGAGCCGGTATCGACGACGGCACGGATCGGCACGCCGCCGGCGCGCGCCTGCGTCAGGATCAACTGACCGCCGCGGCGGCGGGCGGTGACGACGATCTCGTCGCGTTGCGCCCGCACCGGACGGCGTGTGTCCTCGATCGCGATCGTATCCGCATCGAAGTCGAGCATCAGGCGCTGCCCGCGCAACGCATCGATGCCCAGCAATCCACTGGCACCCAGAAAGCGTTCGGGCAGCACCGGCGCCGCGATATCCGTGGCGACGCTGCCGCCGACCGCCAGCGTGCCGATCATCACCGTTCCGGTTCGGCTCGCACCCGCCATGCCGTGCAGCATCACCGGGTCGCCGGCAGGCAGGCGCAGGTCGGACGCGAGCCGTTGCCCGATCGCGCTGCGGTCGGCACCGCTGTCGACGACGAACCGGTAGGGGCCACGCCCATCGATCCTGACGTCGACCGCCATGCGCGTTTCGATCTGTACCGCGTCGATGTCGTTTCCCGCGATCTCCAGCCGGTCGTCCAGAATCGCCTCGTGCAGCGGGATCGTTGGTGCGCGGCGCGGCGGATCGGGTGCCTGTTGCGGCATCGCCGCCGCCGCCAGCAACAGCGGCAACGTAGCGATGCAGAGAGCGCGTGGCGCGGCCATGACGGATGCTAGCACCGGTGCCGGCAAACAGCCAATGCGGCGTCATCGCGGGCAGGGGAACGTGGGAGCCCGTGCCGTGTTGCAGGCGGAGCCCTCCGGTCAGGACATACCGCTGCCATGGCGATCTGGTTCACCGCCGACACGCATTTCGGCGATCACCGTACGTTGAACATCCACAAGCGCGACTTCGCGGCGACGGCGGCGATGGACGCCGCCATGATTACTGGCTGGAATGCGGTTGTCGCGCCCGATGACGACATCTGGCATCTGGGCGACGTGGCGCGGCGGCTGGACGACGTCGCCCCGCTGCTGGCGCAGCTCAACGGTATCAAGCATCTGGTTCGGGGCAACAACGACGATCCGGCGATCGCGCAGGTGCCGGGTTGGGCCAGCGTCGCCGATTATGCCGAGATCGTGGTCGACGACCGGTTCTGCGTACTGTGCCATTACCCGTTTCGCAGCTGGAACCGCCAGCATCGCGGTGCGATCAACCTGCACGGGCATAGCCACGGCAAGCTGAAGCCGATGCCGCGGCAGTTCGATGTCGGCGTCGATCCGCGCGGGTATCGCCCGGTCGCGCTGGCCGGCCTGACCGGTCAGTCGAACAGCGCCGCGATCGCGACCCGGACCTGAGCATCGGTGAACGGTTTGGCGAGCAAGGGTCGATCCCGAAAGCGATCGGGCATGCTGTGCCGCTGGTTCGCCGAGATGAAGACGAAAGGGATGCCGAGTTCCGCCAACCGGTCGGCGACCGGATAGGATACGTCCTCGAGGAGCTTTACATTGAGGGTCGCCGCACCCGGGAGCGTGTCGGAACCGGTGGGCAGCAGCGCGATCGCCTCTTCGACGCTGGGGACAGGGCCGATGACGATTCCGCCCGCCCGTTCGACGAGGGCGCCGAGATGTTCGGCAAGCATCCACTCATCCTCGACGATCAACACGCGTTTATCCGACAGCACCGGCGGCTCCTGCTTGCATCCACATACCGTTCGACAACCGCTTGAAATGTAATCCGATCCCCTGGGATTAGGTCGGAATCCCGGCCAATCTGCGCCGCCCTGTTGAAGATAGGTCCACCATTCGCTATGCTGACATCCTTGTCAGTAAGGAAATTGCCCCGATGGCGAAGCTTCCTCCCTTTCCCGGCACGACCGGCAAACGCGCATGGCGCACCGCGTTCGATGCGCTGCGCAAGCTGCTCGCCGATGGCGACGATACGACGCAGGTGTTCCGGATCATGCGATCGCTGAACGTCGGGGATACCGCCAACGGCTATGCCCGGCTGATCGCGACGAGCGATGGTGGCCGCATCGCCTATGAACGCGTCGAACTGGCGCAGCGTTTTTCCGACCGGACGTGGGTGGACGGATTCGCCCCGGGCACGGTCGGCGCGGCCTATCGCGAATTTCTGGCGGCGACGGGCTATTCCGCCGATGGACTGGTCGAGGTGAGCCGGCTCGACCCCGACGAAACCGATGTCGTCCATCCTTATGCCTGGATGGGCCGGCGTACGCGCGACGTTCACGACATCTGGCATGTCCTGACCGGCTACAAGGCGGACGAGACGATGGGCGAGGCATGTCTGGTCGCTTTTTCCTACGCCCAGACACGGGGCCTCGGCTGGGCCTTCATCGCCGGCGGTGCGGCGCTGAAGTCGTTGCGGGCAACGGGCGGCACCCTGTTCGCCAGGGCGGTGCGCGAAGGCTATCGCAACGGCCGTCGCGCTGCGTGGCTGCTCGGTGAGGATTACGAGGCGTTGATGCACGAACCGATCGACGCCGCCCGGGCAAGATTGAGGATCGCGGAGCCGGTGGCGTATCGGCAGGCACAGACGGTACTGGGCGCGACGCTTGCTTCTTATGCTTCGGCGCAGAAGGAGCGGGCGCAGGCGGCTTTGGCATAGGGGCTTCCGGGCGACCTGACGGCTATCACGGCCATTGCCGTCGATAGGTCCGCAGCCTAGTCGCATTGCGATGCTGTCGCGCCTTCGCCTCACCGATTACCGCAATCATGCGGAGCTGGTGCTGGATCCTGGCGCCGGCTTCGTCGTGCTGACCGGCGAGAATGGCGCGGGCAAGACGAATGTGCTGGAGGCTGTGTCGCTGCTGGCCCCGGGCCGCGGGCTGCGGCGGGCGGCGCTGTCCGACATGCAGCGACAGGGTGGGCCGGGCGGCTTCGGCGTCGCTGCGACGCTGGCGGCGGCGGGCGGCGCGGTCGATGTCGCCACCGGCACGTTGGCCGCGGCGCCCGAACGGCGGCAGGTGCGCATCCAGGGCGCCGCCGCCACCGCCAATACGCTCGCCGAATGGCTGACGGTGTTGTGGCTGACGCCGGCGATGGACCGGCTGTTCGTCGAACCGGCGGGCGAGCGGCGGCGATTTCTCGATCGGCTGACGCTGGCGCTGGTGCCGGCGCATGCGCATCACGCCGCGCGATACGACGCCGCGATGCGCGCGCGCAACCGGTTGCTGGGCGCGGACGAGCCAGCCGATCCCGACTGGCTGGGTGCGCTCGAAACGCAGATGGCGGATCATGGCGATGCGATTTTGACGGCGCGGCACGACACGGTCGCGCTGCTCGGCGACCGGCTGGTCGAGCAACCCGACGGGCCGTTCGCCCGTGCCGGGATCGCGCTGGAGGGATGGAGCGGCGACGGCGCGGCGCTGCTGGCCGAGCTGCGTCAAAATCGCGCGCGCGACGCCGCCGCCGGACGGGCGCTGGCGGGGCCGCATCGTGCCGATCTGTCGGTGACGCATCTGGGCAAGGGGCAGGCGGCGGCGCTCGCCTCGACCGGAGAACAGAAGGCGCTGCTGCTCGGCATCGTGCTGGCGCATGCCGAGCTGGTCGCGCAGCGGACGGGGCACGCGCCCGTGCTGCTCCTCGACGAGGTCGCCGCGCATCTGGACCCCGTACGGCGCAATGCGCTGTTCGACCGGCTGTCCGGCCACGGGCAGGTGTGGATGACCGGCACCGAGCCGGCGCTGTTCGCCGGCATCGATGATCTGGCGACCCGGGTCTCGGTTGGCTGAACCGCGGCTGTCGGTGCGGGTCACCGGTGGTTCAAGCCCGTTGCTCCATTCCGCCGCCATCGGGCGGGGATATGGAGGATTACATGCTGAAATCGATAGTTATCGCTGCGACCGCGCTGACCGCCGTCGCCACGCCGGCACTGGCGCAGGACCGCTGGGACTGGAGCGGCGGGCGTCCCGGTGACCGTGCCTATCGCCTGATCGGCGCGGGTGTGCAGGGGCTGGATCCCGCATTGCGCGGCACGCCGCGTGGGCGCGCGTTCGTGATGCGGAACTTCGATCGCAATCGTGATGGCCGTATCTCGCCACGCGAGGCGGCGGATGCGAACGCCGCCTTCGTGCGCGTTGCCGGCGCGCGGCGGGAT
The DNA here is from genome assembly GCF_920939475.1 of Sphingomonas sp. Leaf37. Lineage (NCBI taxonomy): Bacteria > Pseudomonadati > Pseudomonadota > Alphaproteobacteria > Sphingomonadales > Sphingomonadaceae > Sphingomonas > Sphingomonas sp. Leaf37. Next base: position 398,597 of record NZ_CAKLAX010000001.1, read on the forward strand.
GGCTTCGACTGGGATGCCCGCGATCGGACCGTCGTAGTCGAGACGCGCACCGTCGTACCTGGCCAGTGGGATCGCCGTGCGATGCACGATTACGGCTTTCGTCAGACGCCGCGTGGCGCGACGCTGACCCTGTCCGAGGACGTGCTGTTCGCGACCGACAGCGATGTGCTGCGGCCGGGCGCGATCGAAAAGTTGCGACCGCTGGCGAGCTATCTGCGCTCGAACGGCGGGGTGCGGGTGGCGATCGACGGCTTCACCGATTCGCGCGGGTCCGATGCGCATAATCAGGACCTGTCCGAACGCCGTGCGGCCAGCGTCCGTTCGGCCTTCGACGCGATGGGTGTGACTCGGGCGCGGTTCAGCGTCGCCGGACATGGCGAGGCGAGTCCGGTCGCGACCAACGCCACCGCCGCAGGCATGCGTCAGAACCGGCGCGTCGAGGTGACGCTGCTCGGCCGCCGCGCGACGGAGTTCTGAAGATCGTCCCGATCCTCCCCCGCTTTGGCGGGGGAGGTGGCGGCGAAGCTGAATTAGGGGGCCTTCCCGTGGGTCGCCCAGCTGGTGACGTACCTCCGCCACGCAGGACGGCGCCATTTTGCTTTCGTTCCGCCCTCGTAATCCCTATATAATCGCTATGGCAGAACCCCAGAATACGAACGACTACGGCGCCTCCTCGATCAAGGTGCTGAAGGGCCTCGACGCGGTGCGCAAGCGGCCGGGCATGTATATCGGCGATACCGACGACGGATCGGGCCTCCACCACATGGTGTTCGAGGTCAGCGACAACGCGATCGACGAGGCGCTCGCCGGGCATTGCGACCGGATCGACATCCAGCTCAACGCCGACGGATCGGTCAGCGTCACCGACAACGGCCGCGGTATCCCGACCGGCATCCACCCCGAAGAGGGCGTGTCGGCGGCGGAGGTCATCATGACCCAGCTGCACGCCGGCGGTAAGTTCGAGAACACCAGCGACGACAATGCCTACAAGGTCTCGGGCGGTCTCCACGGCGTCGGCGTGTCGGTGGTCAACGCCTTGTCCGAATTCCTCGACCTGACGATCTGGCGCGACGGCGAGGAGCATTACATGCGCTTCGCGTTCGGCGATGCCGTGTCGCCGCTGAAGGTCGTCGGTCCCGCGGAGCCGGGCCAGAAGGGGACGCGCGTTACCTTCCTGCCCAGCCCTGCGACGTTCAAGATCACCGAATTCGACTTCGACAAGCTCGAACACCGCTATCGCGAGCTGGCGTTCCTCAATTCGGGCGTCCGCCTGTTCCTCACCGATGCGCGCCACGACGAGCCCAAGACGGTGGAGCTGTATTACGAGGGCGGGATCGCCGCGTTCGTAAAATGGCTCGACCGCGCCAAGACCCCGCTCTTCCCTGAGCCGATCGCGATCAACGGCACGCGCGACGACGTGACGATGGACGTCGCGCTCGAATGGAACGACAGCTATTACGAGAACGTCCTCGCCTTCACCAACAACATCCCGCAGCGCGACGGCGGCACGCACATGGCGGCGTTCCGCGCGGCGCTGACCCGCACGCTCAACAATTACGCGGAAAAGTCGGGGCTGCTGAAGAAGGAGAAGGTCACCCTCACCGGCGACGACATGCGTGAAGGGTTGACCGCGATCGTCTCGGTCAAGCTGCCCGATCCGAAGTTTTCGAGCCAGACCAAGGATAAGCTGGTCTCGTCCGAGGTGCGCCAGCCGCTCGAATCGCTGATGGCGGACAAGCTGGCCGAGTGGCTCGAGGAGAACCCGGCGCACGGCAAGTCGATCGTCGGCAAGGTGATCGACGCCGCCGCCGCGCGCGAAGCCGCCAAGAAGGCGCGCGAGCTGACCCGGCGCAAGGGCGTGATGGACATCGCCTCGCTCCCCGGCAAGCTCGCGGATTGCCAGGAAAAGGACCCCGCCAAGTCCGAACTGTTCCTGGTCGAGGGCGATTCGGCCGGCGGTTCGGCCAAGCAGGGCCGCGACCGGCACTTCCAGGCGATCCTTCCCTTGCGTGGCAAGATCCTCAACACCGAACGCGCGCGGTTCGACCGGATGATCTCCAGCCGCGAGATCGGCACGCTGATCCAGGCGATGGGTACCGGCATCGGCCGCGACGACTTCAACGCCGACAAATTGCGCTACCACAAGATCGTCATCATGACCGACGCAGACGTCGACGGCGCGCATATCCGCACGCTGCTGCTGACGTTCTTCTATCGCCAGATGCCCGAGCTGATCGAGCGCGGCCACCTCTTCATCGCGCAACCGCCGCTGTACAAGGCGACGAAGGGCCGGTCGGAAGTGTATCTGAAGGACGATAGCGCGCTCGACGAATATCTGGTCGACGCGGGCGTGTCGTCGATGGTGTTCGAGGCGCCGAGCGGGCACCGTTCGGGGCAGGACCTCAAGAGCCTGCTCGACCATGCCCGCCGCATGCGGACGCTGATGCGCTACGTGCCGCGGCGTTACGATCCGGTGATCATCGAGGTGTTGGCGCTGGGCGGCGCGCTCGACCCGACGTTCACGCGCGAACAGCGCGAGGCGACGGTGGCCGAGGTGACGCGTCGGCTCGAATCGGGTGACGAGGAAGCGCGCTGGACCGCGCGGCTGACCGAGGATGGCGGCATCCACTTCGAACGGCTGTGGCGCGGCGTCACCGATCACCACATCGTCGAGGCGACGTTCCTGGCAAGCGCCGAGGCGCGCAAGCTGCACTCGCTGGCGAGTGAGCAGGCGGAGAGCTTCGTCGCCGCGGGCAAGCTGGTGCCGCTGAAGGGCGCCGCCGCGGCTGCCGAGGATGCGGAGCCGACGCCGGAAGGGGAGGGCCAGATCGGCAGCGTCACCAACGTCGTTGCGCGCGGCGAGAGCCTGGTAGCGCGGCCGTCGCAGTTGCTTGACGCGATCCTCGCTTCGGGCCGCAAGGGGCTGGCGATCCAGCGCTACAAGGGGCTGGGCGAGATGAACGCCGACCAATTGTGGGAAACGACGCTCGATCCGTCGAACCGCACGATGCTGCGCGTGACCAGCGACGACGTATCGGCGGCGGACATGATCTTCACCCAGCTGATGGGCGAAGTCGTCGAGCCGCGGCGCGAGTTCATTCAGGACAATGCGCTGAACGTGGCGAATCTGGACGTGTGATGGGGCGGGTGCCCTTTGCTTCATCAGGCGGGGTGAAGAGGCTGACCCGATCCTGACCCACATCCTGCGTCACCCCGGACTTGTTCCGGGGTCCACTTCGCGGCGAGGGGAAGCCCTTGAGCTTCTTGCCTTACCGTTGCGGCACCGTGGACCCCGGAACAAGTCCGGGGTGACGGAGACGTGGGACGATCGCAAGGCGTTACACGAATCGCCCGCGATGCGTCTGCGTCAGCGCCGTCAGCCAGTCGCGGAAGGTCCGCACGTAGCGAATCTGGACGTGTGATGGAGCGGGCGCCCTTTCCTTCATCGGGCAGGGTGGAGGGCTGATCCGATTCCGACCCACATCCTGCGTCACCCCGGACTTGTTCCGGGGTCCACTTCGCGGCGAGGGGAAGCCCTCGAGCTTCTTGCCTTACCGTTGCGGCACGGTGGACCCCGGAACAAGTCCGGGGTGACGGGGGGATGTGGGATGATCGCAAGGCGTCACACGAACCGCGCGCGGTGCGTCTTCACCAGTCCTGTCAGCCAGTCGCGGAAGGTCCGCACCTTCTTCGCCTCGCGCATGTCCTGGTGCGTGACCAGCCAGAACGAGCGGCGGATGGTGTGATCGGGCAGCACCCGCCGCAACGTCTCGTCGGCATCGCCAATGAAGCGCGGTAGCACGCCGAGACCCGCTCCCGCCGCGACCAGCCGGTATTGCGCGTTGATGCTGGAGCTGCGGATGCGCGGCTCCAGCCCTTCCTTGATCTCGGTCAGATAGCGCAGCTCCGGCGCATAGAGCAGGTCGGGGACGTAGCCGATCAGGTCATGGGCACGTACTTCGGCCGCCGTCGTCGGCAGGGGGTGGCGCGCGGCATAGGCCTGCGATGCATAGAGGCCGAGCGTATAGTCGGTCAGCTTGCCGCTGATCACCGATCCGGTCTGCGGCCGCGCCAGCAAGACCGCCACGTCCGCCTCGCGCCGCGACGGATTGAGGAAGCCGCTGGTCGCGACCAGATCGACGGTGAGTGCGGGATGGCTCGCGGTGAAGGCGGGCAGATGGTGCGCGACGAACCACGTGCCGAAGCCCTCCGACACGCTGACCCGCAGCACGCCGGTCAGGTGATCGGGATCGTCGTCGGGTGCGGCGATCCGCGCCGCCGCCTGCTGCATCGCCTCGACCGTCGCGAGCAGCGCCTGCCCCGCGGCGGTCGGCACCTGCCCCTCGCGCGTCTGTTCGAACAGGGTCTGGCCCAGCGTCGCCTCCAGCCGGCGGAGGTGCCGGGCGAGCGTGGTGGGATCGACGCCGGTCGCCGCCGCCGCACGCGCGATCTGACCGGCGCGGGCGATTGCCAGGAAATCTTGAAGGTCGTCCCATCGCGGCTGCATTTATGCAGGTGTGTGTCGCACTATCCGGCGTTGCGCGCAATCTCGGGGCGGGTGATCCTGCCGGCAATAATGGAGAGGTTCATGCGCAATATCGATCATCTGATCGTCGGCCATACCGGCGGTGGAGCGAGTGCCGGCGTCCGCTACGGCGACGTCTTCGATCCCAATACCGGTCAGGTGCAGGCGCGCGTGACGCTGGGCACGCAGGCCGATCTCGACCGCGCGGTCGCCGCCGCTCAGGCCGCTCAGCCCGGCTGGGCCGCGACCAACCCGCAGCGTCGTGCCCGCGTCATGTTCCGCTTCAAGGAACTGGTCGAGGCGAACATGGATGCGCTCGCGCAGCTTCTCTCGTCCGAGCACGGCAAGGTGATCGCGGACAGCAAGGGCGACATCCAGCGCGGGCTGGAGGTGATCGAGTTCTGCTGCGGCATCCCGCACATCCTGAAAGGTGAATATACCCAGGGTGCCGGTCCCGGCATCGACGTCTATTCGATGCGCCAGCCGCTGGGCATCGGTGCCGGGATCACCCCGTTCAACTTCCCCGGCATGATCCCGATGTGGATGTTCGGCGTCGCCATCGCGACCGGCAACGCCTTCATCCTGAAACCCTCCGAGCGCGATCCGTCGGTCCCGGTGCGCCTCGCCGAACTGATGCTGGAGGCCGGCGCGCCCGAGGGCATCTTGCAGGTCGTCCATGGCGACAAGGAGATGGTCGACGCCATCCTCGATCATCCCGCGATCAGCGCGGTCAGCTTCGTCGGGTCGTCCGACATCGCGCATTACGTCTACCGCCGCGGTGTCGAGGCGGGCAAGCGCGTGCAGGCGATGGGCGGTGCCAAGAACCACGGCATCGTCATGCCTGACGCGGACCTGGATCAGGTCGTCGCCGATCTGTCGGGTGCGGCGTTCGGATCGGCCGGCGAGCGCTGCATGGCGCTGCCGGTGGTGGTGCCGGTCGGCGAGAAGACCGCCGATGCGTTGCGCGAGAAGCTGATCCCCGCCATCGCCGCGTTGCGCGTCGGCGTCTCGACCGACGAACAGGCGCATTACGGCCCGGTGGTCAACGCCGCGCACAAGCAGCGCGTTGAGAACTGGATCCAGACCGGCGTCGACGAGGGCGCGGAACTGGTCGTCGACGGGCGCGGCTTCACGTTGCAGGGGCATGAAGAGGGCTTCTTCGTCGGCCCGACGCTGTTCGACCGGGTCACGCCCGACATGTCGGCGTATAAGGAAGAGATCTTCGGCCCCGTGCTCCAAATCGTCCGCGCGCCCGATTTCGAGACGGCGGTGCGCCTGCCGAGCGAGCATCAATATGGCAACGGCGTCGCGATCTTCACCCGCAACGGCCATGCCGCGCGCGAATTCGCCGCGCGCGTCAACGTCGGGATGGTCGGCATCAACGTGCCGATCCCGGTGCCGGTCGCCTATCACACCTTCGGCGGGTGGAAGCGGTCGGCGTTCGGCGACACCAACCAGCACGGCATGGAGGGCGTGAAGTTCTGGACCAAGGTCAAGACGATCACGCAGCGCTGGCCGGACGGCACCGCCGACCTGCCGCGCGGTAGCGAAGACGGCGGACCTTCACGCGTGCAGGATGCGTTCGTCATTCCCACCATGGGTTGAATACGATGCGCCTAACGATCCTTTCCGCCGCTGTGCTGCCCCCTATGCTGTTGCTCGCCTGTTCGGGGGGCGAGACGACCAACAACGAATCCGGCGGCAGCGCCGCGGTCGAACCGACGCCGGGCAACCTGTCGATCGATCCGCAGAACACGCTGGTGCCGCTCGACCCGCAGGGGAATGCGGCGGTCGAGGCACCTGTGCCGCTGCCGACTGCCACACCCTCGCCGATCTCGGCGATGCCGGCGGCGTTCACCGGCCGCTGGGGCATGGTGGCGAACGATTGCGATCCGAAGCGTGCCGACAACAAGGGCTTGCTGACGATCGCGGGCAACCGCCTGTCCTTCTACGAGTCGCGTGGCGAGGCCGCGAAACTGCGCCAGACCCAGCCGACGCAGGTCGCGTTCGACCTGCCGATGAGCGGCGAGGGCATGACCTGGTCCGAACCGACGACGCTCACCCTGCTCGACGACGGCAAGACGTTGGTGCGCGAGGCGAAGGGTTCGCCCGATCGCGCCGGCTCGTTCCGCTACAGCCGCTGTCCCGCCTGAAGGTAAATCATGGAAAACCAGTTCGACCTCACAGACGACCAGCGCGAGATCCAGGACCTCGCGCGCCGCTTCACCGCCAACCGCATCACGCCACACGCGGGCGAATGGGACGAGAAGCACATTTTCCCGCGCGACACGATCAAGGCGGCGGCCGAACTCGGTTTCGCGGCGATCTACGTCTCCGAGGAATCGGGCGGCATCGCGCTCGGGCGGATGGAGGCGGCGCTGATCATGGAGGCGATGGCCTATGGCTGTCCCTCGACCAGCGCGTTCATCTCGATCCACAACATGGCGTCATGGATGATCGACCGGTTCGGGTCGCAGACGGTGAAGGACAAGTATCTCCCCGATCTGGTGACGATGGACCGGCTGGCGAGCTATTGCCTCACGGAGCCGGGCTCCGGGTCGGATGCGGCGGCGCTGAAGACGCGGGCGGTGCGCGACGGCGACGACTGGCTGGTGACGGGATCGAAGCAGTTCATCTCCGGCGCGGGCGAGAACGAGGTGTACGTGACGATGGTCCGCACCGGCGAGGAAGGGCCGAAGGGCATCTCGGCATTGGTGATCGAGAAGGACATGCCGGGCGTCTCGTTCGGGGCGAACGAGCGCAAGCTCGGCTGGCATTCGCAACCGACGCGGCAGGTGACGTTCGACAACGTCCGCGTGCCGGCCGAGAACATCGTTGGCGGCGAGGGCGAGGGGTTCCGCATCGCGATGATGGGGCTCGACGGCGGTCGGCTCAACATCGGCGCGTGCAGCCTCGGCGGGGCGCAGCGCTGCCTCGACGAGGCGATCGGTTATACCAAGGATCGCAAGCAGTTCGGCAAGGCGATCGCCGACTTCCAGAACACGCAGTTCACGCTCGCCGACATGGCGACCGAACTGGAGGCGGCGCGTGCGCTCCTCTACATGGCGGCTGCCAAGGTTACCGCGAATGCGCCCGACAAGACGCGTTTCGCGGCGATGGCGAAGCGGCTGGCGACCGACACCGGCAGCAGCGTCGTCGATCGCGCGCTGCAATTGCACGGCGGCTACGGCTATCTGATGGACTATCCGATCGAACGCTTCTGGCGCGACCTGCGCGTCCATTCGATCCTGGAAGGCACCAATCAGGTCATGCGCATGATCGTCGGGCGCGAACTGACGCGGCAGTGAACATCCCACGAGGTTTATTAGGAGAGAGCATCAATGGCACGCGTCGCCTTCATCGGCCTCGGCAACATGGGCGGGGGCATGGCCGCCAACCTCGCGAAGAAGGGTCATGACGTCCGCGCCTTCGACCTCAACGCCGACGCGCTGGCCAAGGCGAAGGCGGCGGGATGCCTGCCCGTCGCCACCGCCGCCGAGGCGATCGAGGGCGCGGAGGCGGTGGTCACGATGCTGCCCGCCGGCACGCACGTCGAAAGCGTCTACACCGATGCCGTCTTCGGCCGGGCGCAGCCATCCGCGATCCTGATCGACTGTTCGACGATCGACGTCGCCACCGCGCGCCGCGTCGCCGAGACCGCCGCGGCGAAGGGGCTCGCCGCGGTCGATGCGCCGGTGTCGGGCGGGATCGGCGCGGCCAATGCCGGCACGCTCACCTTCATGGTCGGCGGCGCGGAGGATGCGTTCGCGCGCGCGCAGCCGTTCCTCGCCGACATGGGCAAGGCGGTGATCCACGCCGGCGCCAGCGGTGCGGGTCAGGCCGCCAAGATGGCGAACAACATGCTGCTCGGCGCGACGATGATCGCGACGTGCGAGGCGTTCAGGCTGGCGGAGCGACTCGGGCTCGACGCGCAGACGTTCTTCGACATCTCGTCGGTCAGTTCGGGCCAGAGCTGGTCGATGACGAGCTATTGTCCGGTGCCGGGCGTCGGCCCCGACACGCCGGCGGACCACGATTACCAGGGCGGGTTCGCGGCGGCGCTGATGCTGAAGGACCTGCGGCTCGCGATGCAGGCGGCGGAGGAGGCGGGCGCGACCACGCCGCTCGGCCGGCACGCGACCGACCTGTACGAGGCGTTCGTCGCGGACGGGAAGGGCGGCACGGACTTTTCGGGGATCATCCGTACGCTGTAACGAAGCGTATCGCGCTCACCCTCACCCTTCCGGCGCTTCGCGCCTCCCTCCCTCTCCCGCCGGGAGAGGGAAAAGACGCCGAAGGCGGCGACAGGGTGAGGGTGAGCGCCACCGGTTTCAGATCAGCCCCTGCGCCTTCAGGCTGACATGGCCGTTCAGCCCCATGATGATGTGATCGTGCAGCACGATCCCCATCGCCGCACCGGCATCGGCGATCGTGCGCGTGATCTGGATATCCGCGCGACTGGGTGAGGGATCGCCCGAGGGATGGTTGTGGACCAGGATGATCGCCGCCGAGCCCAGATCGATCGCCCGCCGGATCACCTCGCGCACATGCACCGCCGCCTGATCGATCGACCCTTCGCTCATCACCTCGTCGCGGATCAGCATGTTGCGGGTGTTGAGGTGCAGCACCCGAAATCGCTCGATCGCATGATGCGCCATGTCGGCGCGCAGGTAATCGAGCAGCGCCTGCCAGTTGGCGAGCACCGGCCGCTCCGCCACCTCAGCCTTCAGCAGCCGGATCGCGATCGCATGCGCGATCTTGATCGCGGCGGCGGAGGTGTCGCCGACACCCTTCACCCGCGTCAGCGCCGCCGCATCGGCGGTCAGCAGCGCCCCGATTCCGCCGAATTCGCGCAACAGCGCCTTGGCGATCGGCTTGGTGTCGATCCGCGGGATCGCCAGCATCAGTAGATATTCGATCAATTCGTGATCGAGCAGCGCCTCGCCGCCGCCATCCAGCAACCGCCCGCGCAGCCGCTCGCGATGGCCGGCGGTATCCTCCGGCAGCATCGGCAAGCCCTCGTCGGGCAGCAGGGGAAGCGTCGACATCGGACCCAAGCCTAGAGCCGGTCCAGAGCGGGCGCAATTGCGCCGATGCGCGTGCTCCGTCTATGGAGGCGCAGATGGCCGAGGGGGTTGACCAGTCGAGCGAAACGCCCCCCGCCCGCCTGCGCCGCGCGTCGCGGATCATGCTGGCGCTCGCGCTGGTGCTGCTGGTCGCGCTGACCGGCGTGTGGCTGGCGCGCAAACCGATCGCGACGCGCGTCATCGACGGCGAACTCCGCAAGCGCGGCATCGTCGCGCATTATGGCGTCAGCGACCTCGGCTTCGGGCGGCAACGGCTGACCAACGTCGTCATCGGCGATCCCGCCGCGCCCGATCTGGTCGCCGACTGGCTGGAGGCGGAGACGCGGATCGGCCTCGACGGCGCGAGCGTCGTCGGCGTGCGCGCCGGGCACGTGCGGCTGCGCGGGCGGCTGGTCGACGGGCGGCTGTCGCTCGGCGCATTGGACAAGTTCATGCCGCCGCCCTCGGGCAAGCCGTTCGCGCTGCCCCGACTGCACGTCGACGTTGCGGACGCGCGGATGCGGCTGGAAACGCCCCTTGGTGTCGTCGGGCTGAAGATGGCGGGGCGCGGCAGGCTCGACGACGGCTTCGACGGGACGGTCGCGGTGGTGAGCACCCGGCTGGCGAGCGGCGGCTGCGCAGTGGCCGGCGTACAGGCGGCGTTGCGCGTCGCGATAGCCAAAGCCGCACCGCATATGGTCGGTCCGGTGCGGATCGCGAATGCGGCATGCGCGGGTGCGACGATCGCCCAAGCGCGAGCCGACGTGGACGCGCAGCTCACCCCGGCGTTGGACGGATGGCGCGGATCGGCGCGGCTGGCGAGCGGCGCGGTGCGCGGCAAGGGCGCGCGGGTCGCCGGCCTGCGGGGGACGGTTCGCTTCGACGGCAGTGCCAAAGCGACGGACGGTACGGTCGATCTTGCCGCGACCGGCGCCGACACGCCGGTGGCACGCGCCGGCGCGCTCGGGATCGCCGGACGCTTCCGGATCGGCGGAGAACAGGTGTTCGCGGGGACGCTCTCCGCTGGTGATGCCAGCATCGCGCCCCGCTACCTAGCCGCACTGGCGCAGCGCGGCGTCGGAACCGGCACGCCCGTTGGCCCGCTGATCCAGGCAGCAACGCGTGCGACGCAGGTTGCCGGACAGCGTTTCGACGGACAGGCCACGATCACGCTCCGGCAAGCCGACGGCAAAGGGCAGGCACGCGTGACGCAGGCTGCCGTCACCGCGGCGAGCGGCGCACGCGTGCGGCTGGCAGGGGGCAGTGGCATCGCGCTAGCCTGGCCCGATGCTCGGGTGCGGGTCGACACGACACTGGCGATGTCGGGCGGCGGCTTGCCCGGCGTCACCATGACGCTGGCGCAGGCAAGGCCCGGCGCGCCGGTGCGCGGGCGGGCGATCGTTGCGCCTTATGCTGCGGGCGGCGCGCGTCTGGCGCTGTCACCGGTGACCTTCACTGCGACGCCGGGTGGAGCGACGCGGATATCGACGCGGGCGTCGCTGTCGGGGCCGCTCGGCGATGGCCGGGTCGACGATCTGGCGCTGCCGCTCGACCTGCGCTGGAACGGGCGCGGTACGCTGATCGCTAACCCGGCCTGCACGCCGCTGGCGATCCGGCGTCTGGCCGTGGCGGGGCTGACGCTCAATCCGGTGCAGACGCGGCTGTGCCCGCTCTCCGGCGCGCTGGTCACGCTCTCCGGCGCGCGGCTGAGCGGCGGCGCGCGGCTGGCGGCGACGCGGCTTGCCGGTCGGCTGGGACAGACGCCGCTGACGCTTGCCGCCAGCGGTGCGCAATTGCGCCTGGGCGACCGTGGCTTCGTGCTCGACGGCGTCGCGGCGCGGCTCGGCAGTCCGGAGCGGGTGACGCGGATCGATCTCGACCAGCTGACCGGCCGGATCGATGGCGGAGCGGTGGCGGGCAGCTTCACCGGCGGGTCGGGCCAGATCGCCAACGTGCCGCTGCTGCTCGGTGCCGCGGCGGGGGACTGGTCGCTGCGTGGCGGCGTGGTGACGCTCACCGCGACGATGACGGTGGACGATGCCGCGCCCGATCCGCGCTTCCGTACGCTCGCCGCACGCGACGTCGCCTTCCGCCTCGCCGACGGTACGATCGCCGCGACGGGCACGCTGTACGAACCGACCCGCGACGTGAAGGTCGCCGGCGTCCGCATCGTCCATGCGCTGTCGTCGGGCAGCGGCACCGCCGATATCGCGGTGCCGGGCATCGCCTTCGACGAGCGGTTCCAGCCCGATCTGCTGACCCGCCTGACCCTGGGCGTCGTCGCCGATGTGCGCGGCAGCGTCACCGGCGAGGGGCATCTCGCCTGGAACGCGCAGGGCGTCACCTCGACCGGTCAGTTCGCGACCAAGGACACGGCGCTCGCCGCCGCGCTCGGGCCGGTCAGTGGCATCACCACGACGGTCCGCTTCACCGACCTGCTGGCGCTGGAGAGCGCACCGGCGCAGGTCGCGACGATCAAGACGATCAACCCCGGTATCTCCGTCACCGACGGCACGATCACCTATCAGTTGCTCGCCAACCAGCGCGTGCAGATCGACAATGGCCGCTGGCCGTTCGCGGGTGGGACGATGACGCTGCTGCCGACGACGCTCGACTTCGCGGAATCGAGCGCGCGGCGGATGACGTTCCGGCTCGACGGGGTGCAGGCGCGCCAGTTTCTCGGCCAGTTCGACTTCAAGAATCTGGATGCGACCGGCATTTTCGACGGCGAACTGCCGATGATATTCGATGTCGAGGGCGGACGGATCGAGAACGGGCGGCTTGCGGTGCGACAGGGCGGCGGCAGCCTCGCCTATGTCGGCGACCTGACGCAGAAGGATCTGGGCCTGTGGGGCAATATCGCGTTCCAGGCGCTGAAGGACTTGCGCTACCGCAACCTCACGATCGGCATGAACGGGCCGCTGGCGGGCGAGATGGTGACCGAGGTGCGCTTCGCCGGCGTGTCGCAAGGCGCGGGCGCGAAGAGCAACTTCATCGTCCGCCGCCTGCAAAAGCTGCCCTTCGTGTTCAACATCCGGATCAAGGCCCCCTTCCGCGGCCTGCTCGATTCGGCTCAGTCCTTCTACGACCCCCGCCGGCTGGTCCAGCGCAACCTGCCGGCGCTGCTCGATCGGCAGAAGGAAACGCCCGTCATTCAGCCCCCCGCAAGCGAGGTCGTGCCATGAGCGAAACAGGATTGAAGATGTCGGAGCGAATCACGACCTTGGGACGGATGACGAATATGGCCGCGATCGGTCTGGCGACGACGTTGGGCGGGTGCATCAACGTGTCGGCACCGGACAAGCCGATCGAGATCAACCTGAACATCAGCGTCACGCAGGAAGTGGTGTATCGTCTCGACGGAGAAGCGAAATCGCTGATCCAGCAGAATCCGGGGATTTTCTAAGATGCAAAAGGTCACGATGATGTTCGCCGGCGCGGTGGCCCTCGCCGGCCTGTCCGCCGCGGCCTATGCGCAGCGCGATCCGGCCTATGCCGCCGCGCGCGAGGCGAAGCAGGTCGGCGAACAGCCTGACGGCTATCTCGGCGTGGTGAGCGGCGGTCCTGCGGTGCAGGCGATGGTCCGCGACATCAACATCAAGCGCAAGGCGGCCTATACCGCCAGCGCCCAGGCCAGCGGATCGACCGTCGAGCAATTCGCCTTCACCAGCGGCTGCAATCTGGTGGCGAAGGTCGGTCAGGGCGAGATGTACAAGACGCCGTCGGGTCAGTGGAAGGAGAACACCGGCACGCCTGAACTCGACGGCCGGTGTAAGTAACCCCTTCTAAGTCCTCCCTCGCGTCAGCGGGGGAGGGGGCGCCGCGGAGCGGGAGTGGGGGGCGTGTCCGCAAGCAACCAGCTTCGAGGCTTACCTCCCCCTCCGTCACGCTCTGGCGAGCGCGCCACCTCCCCCTGGCGGGGGAGGAATGTAAGGTGCGCCGTTCCCCGGTTGACACCCCGGCACCCCTTACCTAAACGGGCCACGCCTTGGCGGGATCGCTCGCCCTACGCGTTTTCTCCCCCGGCTGAACGATACAGGCGAGGGGTTTGCGCGTGGCGGAAGACGATACCGGGCGAGACTTCACCAGCGCGGAAGATCCGCGGCTTTCCGCGCTCGATGAGCGGCTGAAGGAAGCCCGGCATCAGGAAGCGCTGCGGACGGGGCAGGGGGCGTCGAACGCCGATGCGGGATACTCGCTCGGCAATCGCGTGCTCGCCGCCCTGATCGGAAGCCTCGTCGGCAGTGCGCTGATCGGCTGGTGTATAGACCGCTGGTTCGGCACGACCCCATGGGCGCTGATCGTGATGCTGTTCCTCGGAATCGCCGTCGCGTTCAGGCAGATCATTCGAATTGCAGGCGAACGCCCGGAATAACCGGGCGTTTGTCGTATTAGGGAGCGTAGATCCGCGTGGCGGCAGAATCGGGCAGCAAGATCGATCCGATGCACCAGTTCCTGATCGAACCTTTGTTCGGTCGGCATTGGGTCGTCGCGGGATACGACATCTCGTTCACCAACTCCGCGTTGTGGATGGTGATCACGCTCGCCAGCCTGTGGCTGTTCATGCTGGGCGGGATGAAGCGCGATCTCGTCCCCGGCCGCTGGCAGGCCGCGGTCGAGGGCTTCACCGGCTTCGTCTCCAACATGCTGACGTCGAATATCGGGCCGCAGGGCAAGCGCTTCGTCCCGTACGTCTTCTCGCTGTTCATGTTCATCCTGTTCGCCAACATCTGGGGCCTGACCCCGGTCGGCGTCGTTCCGGGCTGGCATCCGTTTACGATCACCAGCCACCTGACCGTCACCGGCGTGCTGGCGGTGATCAGCTTCGCGATCGTGCTGATCGTCGGCTTCGGCAAGCACGGCTTCCACTTCTTCAGCCTGTTCGTGCCGCACGGCACCCCGGCGCTGATGATCCCGCTGATCTTCGTCGTCGAGCTGATGAGCTTCCTGGTGCGCCCGTTCTCGCTGGGCCTGCGACTGTTCGTCGCGATGACCGCGGGGCATATCCTGCTCAAGGTGCTGGCGGCGTTCGTCATCAGCGGCATCAATATGGGTCCGGGTTACGGTCTGCTCGTGTCGCTGCCCAGCTTCGTGCTGATGATCGGCATCACGCTGCTCGAACTGCTGGTCGCCGCGATCCAGGCCTATGTCTTCGCGCTGCTGACCAGCGTGTACCTGAACGACGCGGTCAACCTGCACTAGGGTTCGCCACGCGAGTTTGAACGTCTCAACTTTCTCAACTTTAGCTTTTGAATCGGGAGTAAATGACATGGACGCAGAAGCCGCAAAGATGATCGGTGCCGGTCTGGCCGCGATCGGCATGGGCCTCGCCTCGCTCGGCGTGGGCAACGTGTTCGCCAAGTTCCTCGAAGGCGCGTTGCGCAATCCGGGCGCCGCGGACAGCCAGCAGGGCCGTCTGTTCATCGGTTTCGCGGGCGCAGAGCTTCTCGGCCTGCTCGCCTTCGTGACGATGATCATCCTGCTCTTCGTCGCCTAACATCGACATACGCCGGGCGCTTGCGTCCGGCGGATTGTTCGAGGTCGCGTTAAAGGTCATAAATGCCTCAGATTTCGCAGATCGCCGCCACCTACGCTTCGCAGATCTTCTGGCTGCTCATCACCTTCGGCATCCTGTATTTCGGGATCGGCAAGATGATGGTGCCCCGGGTCATCGCGACCGTGGACGCGCGTGAAGGCCAGATCGCGGCCGACCTTGCCGCGGCCGAACAGGCCCGTCTCGCCGCCGACAAGGTGGAAGAGGCATGGCGCCTGAAGATGGACGAGGCGCGCGCCGCGGCACTCGCCGAGACCAGCGCCGCCAAGGCTCAGGCGACCAAGGCCGCCGAAAGCCAGGTGAAGTCCGCCGATGCGGAACTCGCCGAGCGGCTGGCGCATCACGATCTCGCCGTCGGCAATGCCAAGGCGAATGCGATGCTCAACCTCCAGTCCGTCGCCGCGGAAGTGGCGCAGGAACTGGTGACCAAGGTGTCGGGCCTGACCGTCGGCATCGATGCCGCCGCCGATGCGGTGCGGAGGACCAACGCTCATGGCTAATCCCGCCAGCAACATGGTCGCGGCGAACCTCGCCGACGCGGCATCGTCGCAGACCATGCAGCCACGTGAAATCCGCGATGGCAGCGAACTCACCGCCAACGTGTCCGAACCGGGCGCGGAGCATGTCGTCGAAGAGACGGCACTGGGCTTCAACACGACCGGCTGGGTCGGCATTGCCGCTCTGGTCGTGCTGATCGGCATGCTGGTGGTCAAGGTGCCGGCGAAGATCGCCGCCATGCTCGACAAGCAGATCGCCGGCGTGCGCACGCAACTCGACGAGGCGAAGGCGCTCCGTGCCGATGCCGAGCGACTGCGCGCCGAGTATGAGGCCAAGGCCAAGGCGGCCGAAGCCGATGCGGCGACGATGCGCGCGCATGCCCAGCAGGAAGCCAACCAGATCATCGCCAAGGCGAAGCGCGACGCGGAGGACCTGATGGCCCGCCGCACCAAGCGCGCCGAGGACAAGATCGCCGCCGCCGAGCGCAACGCGATCGCCGAAGTCCGTGCGCTCGCTGCGGAGACCGCAGCCAAAGCGGCAGCCGTGCTGATCGCCGAGCACCACGACGCCGGTGCCGACAGGGCAATGATCGACCGCTCGATCTCGGGGCTGAGCCGCTTGAACTGAAACTTCCAATTCCTCCCTCGCGAAGCGGGGGAGGGCGACCATTCGGCGTAGCCGAATGGTGGAGGGGCGGTTTCGCAGGCACTGCATTCGGTGCTCGCCTACACTCTGTCAGGGCCTGGCGGTGCCACCTCTTCCTCGCGGGGGAGGACTCGCTGCCCTCATCGACCAGCGTCTCTTCACGGGTTTCCGGCGCGGTCCTGTCATCACGAGCCCGCGCTAGGAGTAACATCCATGTCGTGGCTCATTCTCGCCATCGCCGTGTTCACCGAAATCTGCTGGGCGCTCAGCCTGAAATGGGCGGCGACGCTTGCGACGTGGCAAGCCTCCAGCGTCCCGATCGTCCTGTCCTTCGTCAACATGGGCTTGCTGGCGCTGGCGATGCGCGGCCTGCCCGCCGGCACCGCCTATGCGGTGTGGACCGGCTGCGGCGCGGTCGGCGTCATCATCGGCGGCATGTTCCTGTTCGGCGACAAGGTCAGCCTCGTCCAGGCCTGCTTCATGGCATTGACCGTGGTCGGGATCGTCGGCACGAAGATGTTCGCCCAGGCCTGACCTTCCCACCGTCGCCGGCCGTGCTACAAGCGGTGACCGCATCCTGCCGGTGCCGAGGTGGTCCGATGTCGATCCTGCTGTCGTTGTTGCTCACCGTCGCCCAGGCGCAAGCCTCCCCCGCCGCAGCGGCCGCGGACAAGTTCGCGCTCGACCTGCCGGCGGACGATACGGCGCCGGCGCCGGCCGAACCCGCGCCAGCGGAACCGACGACGCTGCCGGTCTCGACATCGGCCTTCTCGATCGACACGCCGATCGCCGACCTGATCGCCGATCCCCGTGCCAAGGCGATCCTAGATCGCGACGTCCCCGGATTGAGCGATGACGATAACCTGCCGAAGTTCAAGACACTGTCGCTCCGCAAACTGGCCCCGCTCAGCGGCGGCCAGATGACCGCAGCGCTGCTGGAGAAGGTCGGGACGGACCTCGCCGCGATCGGCGCGGACGCTCCCCCCGCAAAGAGGGTCGAGGTACGAAGGGCGTTACCCAGCGGTCGCTGACCGGCAGCCCCTAGCCCCCACCCGCCGCGACTCCTACATGGCGGGGATGTCCTCCTACGGTCCGCCCGATCGATTCAACGAAGAACGCGCCACCTACACCGTCCGCGGGTCCGATACGCCGGATCTGGAGGCGGGGATCGCCGCGATCCGCAACGTGCTGCAAACGCTGCCGACCCGCTCCGGCGTCTATCGGATGCAGGATGCCAAGGGCGACGTCCTGTACGTCGGCAAGGCACGATCGCTGCGCCAGCGCGTCGCCAATTATACGCAGGTGAAGGGGCTGACCAAGCGGCTCCAGCGTATGATTTCGCAGACGCGGTCGATGACGATCGTCACGACCAACAACGAGGCGGAAGCGCTGCTGCTCGAGGCGCAGCTGATCAAGCGCTACCGCCCCGCGTACAACGTCCTGCTGCGCGACGATAAATCGTTTCCGTTCATCCTGTTGCGGGGCGACCACGATTTCCCCCGCGTGCAGAAGCATCGCGGCGCGCGGCGCGCGGTCGGCAATTACTATGGCCCGTTCGCCAGCGCGGGCAGCGTCAACAACACGTTGAACGCGCTCCAGAAGCTCTTCCTGCTGCGCTCGTGCACCGACAGCTTCTTCAAGACGCGGGACCGTCCGTGCCTGCTCTACCAGATCAAGCGCTGCTCCGCCCCCTGCGTCGGCCGGGTGAGCAAGGAGGAGTACAAGGAACTGGTCGACGATTGCCGCGACTTCCTCGGCGGCAAATCGACCAAGGTGCAGGCGAAGCTCGGCGCGCAGATGCAGGCCGCGGCGGAGAACATGGACTTCGAACTGGCCGCCTTGCTGCGCGACCGGCTGAAGGCGCTCACCTTCGTCCAGGGCACGCAGGCGATCAACGCGGAGGGGGTCGGCGACGCCGACGTGTTCGCGCTGGCGTGCAAGGACGGGACGATGGGCATCCAGGCGTTCTTCATCCGCGGCGGCCAGAACTGGGGCCATCGCAGCTTCTTTCCCCAGCATACCAACGAGGTGCCGGAGGACGAGGTGCTGGCGAGCTT
Source organism: Sphingomonas sp. Leaf37 (assembly GCF_920939475.1). Taxonomy (NCBI): domain Bacteria; kingdom Pseudomonadati; phylum Pseudomonadota; class Alphaproteobacteria; order Sphingomonadales; family Sphingomonadaceae; genus Sphingomonas; species Sphingomonas sp. Leaf37. The sequence continues at coordinate 416,942 of NZ_CAKLAX010000001.1, forward strand.
CCTCACCCAATTTTACGAAGAGGTGCCGCCGCCCAAGACGATCCTGCTCGACCGCGAGTTGAACGAAGGCGCGCTGCTCGGCGAGGCGCTCGGCGAACGCGCGGGCTATAAGGTCGCGCTGTCGGTGCCGCAGCGTGGCGACCGCCGCCGGCTGATGGATCAGGCCAAGCGCAACGCGATCGAGGCGCTGGAGCGGCGGCTGGCGGAAAGCACGACGCAGGCGAAGCTGCTGCGCGAGGTGGCGGAACTGTTCGACCTGCCCGAACCGCCCGACCGGATCGAGGTCTACGACAACAGCCATATCCAGGGGACAAATGCGCTCGGCGCGATGGTCGTCGCCGGGCCGGAGGGGTTCCACAAAGGCCAGTATCGCAAGTTCAACATCAAGGGGAACGAGGCGGCGACCGACAGCGACGTCGGCATGATGCGCGAGGTGTTCCGCCGCCGCTTCGCCCGCGCGCAGGCCGAGGACCCCGATCGCGACGGCGGCGAATGGCCCGACCTGGTGCTGATCGACGGCGGCAAGCCACAGCTGAATGCGGCGAAGGCGGTGCTGGAGGATCTCGGCATCGAGGACGTGTGCATGGTCGGCGTCGCCAAGGGGCCGCATCACGGCCGCGAGGGGCGCGAGGTCTTCCACATGCTCGACGGGCGCGAATTCCAGCTGCCGGTCAACGCGCCGGTGCTGTTCTACCTCCAGCGGCTGCGCGACGAAGTCCACCGCTTCGCGATCGGCGCGCATCGCGATAAACGGTCGAAGGCTATCGGCGCCAGCCCGCTCGACGAGGTCCCCGGCATCGGTCCCGCGCGCAAGAAGGCGCTGCTGATGCATTTCGGCACGGGTCGCGCGGTGCGCAACGCCAGTCTGGAAGACCTGAAGAAGGCGCCCGGCGTGTCGGCGGGCGTCGCGCAACAGGTGTACGACTTCTATCACGCGCGCTGAACTCGCGCGGTTTTTGCATTGCCGCTGCGCCGGGTCCCATGAGATCGAGCGCTATAGCGGAGGGATGGTTGGGACATGACGACGCGCCTGCTAGCCATTTGTTCATGCCCGCGCGTTAGGCAGCGGCCATGGCGACCCCTGTCTTCCTGACCGTCGATACCGAATTCGCATGGCGGCACCATGCCGCCGGGCTCGACGTCGACACGATCTACGCGCGTTCCCTAGAACCTGCGGGCGTGGGGCTCAGCTACCAGCTCGAACGGCTCGCCCGTCATGATTTGAAGGCCTGTTTCTTCGTCGATCCGATGCCGGCGCTGGTGTTCGGCCTCGCCCCCGTCAAGCGCATGGTCGATACGATCATGGCGGCGGGGCAGGAGGTGCAGCTGCACCTGCACCCCAACTGGACCGGCGCGCAGCAGGGGGACCGCGCGGCGCATTACGGCCGGTTCCAGATGTACGAATATACGCTGGACGAGCAGCTCGGCCTGCTGCGCGGCGCGATCGAGCTTCTGGTCGCCGCCGGCGCGCCACAGCCGATCGCCTTTCGCGCCGGAGGCTATGCCGCCAATGCGGATACCTTGCGGGCGCTCGCGACGCTCGGCCTTGTCTACGACAGCAGCCATAATGGCGCCGAGCCGACGGAAAGTCGTACCGGTCTGCCGCCCGATCGCATCGCGCCGGTGATGCGGGAGCTGATCGAGGTTCCGGTGACGGTGATTGAGGACGCACCAGGCCTGTGGCGGACGTTCCAGCTATGCGCGTTGTCGAGCGCCGAGGCTGCGGCCGCGCTCGATCATGCCGTTGCCGGGGAGCACGCGGCCGTGACGATCGTCAGCCATGGATTCGAACTCGCCAACCGTCTGGGCACGCGCGCGAACGCGGTCCATGTGCGACGCTTCGACACGCTGTGTCGGTTGCTCGCGACCCGGCGGAACGATCTGCCGACGATGCACTTCGCTGATCGTCCGCCTCTGCCGCTCGATCGCGACGACCGGCCGCTGGCGGCGAACGCGCTCCGGCGGCGGATGCGACAGGCGGAACAGCTCTGGTCCAACTGGGTCTCGGAACGCGCGGCATGACGTCCGTCGCGTTGAAGTTTCAGGTCGGCGCGCGGACGCTGGCGTCGGTGAAGCGCAGGCTAATCCGCGTCGGCCTGTCGCTCGACGAGGTGCTGGCGGGGCAGGTGCCGCACTTGCCGCCGGGGGATGGCGACGGCTATCTCGTCACGTCGCTGCCGGAAGCGCTCGCGACGCAGATTGACGGCGCCGGCTTCAACGCGGTCGTGCGGCAGCGCTACACGCGTTTCTACACCGACCTTACGCTGGACCATGACGCATGGCTGGGCGGGCTGTCCGGCTCGGCGCGATCGACGTTGAAGCGCAAGACGAAAAAGGCTGAGGCGGCCGGCATGGAGGTGCGGGCGTATCGGACGCCCGACGATCTGGCAGCCTTTTACCCACTGGCACGAGAGGTTTCGGCGAGGACCTATCAGGAACGCTTGCTAGATGCCGGCCTGCCCGAGGATGCTGCATCGGTGGCGCATCTGCACGAACTGGCAGCCGCGGACGGCGTGCGGGCATGGCTGCTGCTCATCGGCGGCAATCCGGCGGCCTATCTCTGCTGTACGGCGCAGGGATCGGCATTGCGCTACGATCACGTCGGGCATGATCCGGCATTGAACGACCTGTCGCCTGGCACCGTCCTGCAGGCGGCGGCGATGGGATCACTGTTCGGCGACCGCTTCGCCCGGTTCGACTTCACCGAAGGCGAAGGACAGCACAAACGCCTGTTCTCCAGCGGCGGCGTGCCGTGCGTCGACCTGCTCCTCCTGCGCCCCACCCTGACGAACCGCGCGACGTTGCTGGCGCTGACTGCCTTCGACGGCGCGATGGTGCGCGCGAAACGCGCGACGCGGCATCCGGCACTGGCGGGACTGGCGAAGAAGATACGGCGATAACCCGGGAAGCGCGCACCGGTGACGCGGCGCCGCCGCGACGGAGGGCAAGACAGGCGATGAACGCCGCTGCCAACCGCCCCGGGCTAACGCCTTCACCGGGGAGGACTTCCCACCGCCGAACCGCTATATCCGCCCCATGCACCTCAGCGCAGAAGCCATCGTTCTCGCCGTCCGCGCGCATGGCGAACATGGCGCGGTGGTGCGGGCGCTTACCCGCAGCGATGGCGTGCAGCCCGGTTACGTCCGTGGCGGGCGATCGCGGCAGATGCGCCCCATCCTGCAACCCGCCAACGCCATCGCCGGCGAATGGCGCGCGCGCACCGGCGAACAGCTCGCCGCACTGACGATCGAGCCGCTGCACAGTCGCGCGGCGCTGCATGGCGAGCCGCTGCCCGCCGCCGCGCTGGCGTGGGTGACCGCGTTGACCGCGACCGCCTTGCCGGAGGCGCAGCCTTATCCCCGGCTCTACGACGCACTCGGCGCGGTGCTCGACGCGATCGAGGCGGCACCCGCGGCGCGCGGTTGGGCGAGTGCAATGGTCCGGTACGAACTGCTGCTGCTTGCCGAACTCGGTTTCGGACTGGACCTCAGCGCCTGCGTCGTCACCGGTGGACAGGACGATCTCGCCTTCGTCAGCCCGCGCAGCGGCGGGGCGGTATGTCGCGGCGCGGCGCACGGCTATGAAGAACGGCTGTTCGTATTCCCTCCTTTCCTGACCGAAGGTGGCGCTGCGGAATGGCCCGACATCGTCGCCGGACTGGCGATCACCGGCCATTTCCTCGCCCGGGACCTGCTGGTCGAACGCCGTGCCGATCCGCTGATCGCACGCGAACGGCTCGTGGCGATGCTGAAAAGGGCGGTTGCGTGAGGCGCTGACGCGCGGCAAGGCAGCGGCCATGGCAATGATCGCACTCCTGCCGGGCGACGGCATCGGCCCCGAAGTCATCCAGCAGGCCAGGCGCGTGCTCGACGCGCTCGATCTCGACCTGACGTATGAACAGGCGCTCGTCGGCGGCGTGGCCTATCACGCCACGGGTCATCCGTTGCCGGAGGCGACGCTGGATGTCGCACGGCGTGCCGATGCGCTGCTGTTCGGTGCGGTCGGTGATCCGGGCTGCGACAACCTCGAACGCGCGCTGCGGCCGGAACAGGCGATCCTCGGCCTGCGCAAGCACCTCATGCTGTTCTCCAACCTGCGCCCCGCGACCCTGTTCGAGGGCTTGGAGGATGCATCCACGCTAAAGCCGGAGATCGCGCGCCAGATCGACCTCGTCATCGTCCGCGAACTGAACGGCGATGTCTATTTTGGCGAGAAAGGCCGCCGTACGACCGCAGACGGCCTGCGCGAAGGCTATGACATCATGAGCTACGACGAAGCCGAAGTGCGCCGCATCGCGCGCGTCGGGTTCGAGACGGCGCGCCGTCGCAAGGGCAACCTGTGTTCGGTGGACAAGGCGAACGTGCTCGACACCTCGCAATTGTGGCGCGACGTGGTGATCGAGGTGTCGGCCGATTATCCCGACGTGACGCTCACCCATATGTACGTCGACAATGCCGCGATGCAGCTGGTGCGCAATCCCGGCCAGTTCGACGTCATCGTCACCGGCAACCTGTTCGGCGACATCCTGTCCGATCAGGCATCGATGTGCGCCGGGTCGATCGGCATGCTCCCTTCCGCCAGCCTCGATGGCGCGGGCAAGGGGCTGTACGAGCCGATCCACGGCTCCGCGCCCGATATCGCGGGGCAGGGCAAGGCCAACCCCTGCGCCGCGATCCTGTCCGCCGCGATGATGCTGCGACATTCGCTGGGGCAGCCGGAAGTCGCCGACCGGATCGAGGCGGCGGTGGCCCGCGCGATCCGCGACGGCGCGCGCACGGCGGATCTCGGTGGCACGATGACCACCTCCGCGATGGGGGATGCGGTGCTCGCAGTCCTGTGAGCGCGCTGTTGGAGATCGCGGTCGTCATCCCGACCTTCAACGAAAAGGCGAACGTCCCCACGCTGATCGCGAAGCTGGATCAGGCGCTGGCGGGGCGGCGCTGGGAAGCGATCTTCGTCGATGACGACAGTCCCGACGGCACGGCAGAGGCGGCGCGCGAACTGGGCCGGCTCGATTCGCGCGTTCGGGTGATCCACCGCATCGGCCGCCGCGGCCTGTCGTCCGCGTGCATCGAGGGGATGTGCGCGACTGCCGCACCGGTGGTGGCGGTGATCGACGGCGACCTCCAGCATGACGAGCGCCTGCTGTCGCAGATGCTCGACCTGCTCCAGCGCGATGCCGCTCTCGACCTCGTCGTCGGCTCGCGCTTCGTCGACGGCGGCGGAACGGGGGACTGGGATCGCGATCGCGTCGCCAAGTCGGCCTTCGCCACCAAGCTGTCGCGCAAGGTGCTGAAGGGCGACCTCAGCGATCCGATGAGCGGCTTCTTCGCGATCCGTACCGACCACGCCCGCCGGCTTGCCCCTGAATTGTCGGCGATCGGCTTCAAGATCCTGCTCGACCTGATGACGGCGAGCCCCGTCGCGCTGCGCTTCGCGGAGCTGCCCTATACCTTCCGGGTGCGGACCGAAGGCGAGTCGAAGCTCGATCACGTCGTCGCGATGGAATATCTGATCGCATTGTACGACCGGATGTTCGGCCGCTTCGTGCCGGTGCGGTTCGCGATGTTCTCCGGGATCGGCGTGCTCGGCGTCGGCGTGCATATGGGTGTGCTGGGGCTGGCCATGCTGCTCGGCGCGAGCTTCCTGCCCGCGCAGATCATGGGCGCGGTGGCGGCGATGACCTTCAACTTCCTGCTGAACAACGCGCTGACCTATCGCGATCGACGTCTGAAAGGGATGCGGCAGCTGCTCGACGGCTGGGTGTCGTTCTGCGTGGTCTGTTCGGTCGGGCTGGTCGCCAATGTCGGCATCGCCGCCTTCGTTCATGACGCCCGCGACGGCGGGGCCGCGGCATCGGCGCTGATCGGAATATTGGTGGGTGCGGTGTGGAATTACGCGCTGTCGTCGAAGTTCGTCTGGGGCCGCTATTAGATCCAGCTCTTCAGCCACATCCACCCGTGGAACGATCCCGGTCCCTTCAGCGCCGTGGCGCCGAGTATGGGGTAGAAGTGGATGAACAGCACGCCGGTCAGCGCCAGAAACGCTTCATCCCAATAGCGCAACCGTGCCCGCCAGTGGTCGAACGCCGCCGCGATGGCGATGGCGAGCCAGATGCTCGACAGATAGTAATAATAGAAGAACCCGAGCGATTTGGGGATGATCGCCCACATCGCGACGCTGCCGATCCACAGCAGCGCAATGCCGCCAGCTTTTGCGTTGCCGCTCCGGACCCACGCGGCGAGGCAGGCGAGCACCGCGATCAGCCCACCCCACATCACCGCCGGATTGCCGAGCATCAGCACCCCGCGCTGCGCGCCATCGGCAAACTCATACAGATACCATATGGGCCGCCAGTCGAACGGCCATGTCCACCACGCCGACTGATAGGTGTGCGGTGGCAGCACCTGCGTCTGCCGATGATACATGTCGATCTGGAACGGCAGCAGCGTGCGCCAGGTCAGCGGTTGGTCGGCATAGAGGAACGCCGGCCAGAAAGTCGCCAGATACGCGAGTGCCACACCGCCGCCGAGTAGCACCAGTGCGGCGAGCGGATGCAGCCCCGGCCAAAGAGCAGGTCGTCGCCAGCGCGCGATCAGGTAGGTCAGGCCGGCAAAACCGACATAGGGCAGCGCCGTCCATTTGGTCCCGACCGCCAGCCCCAGCAGGACGCTGCCGAGCAGCCATCGCCACCACCCGCCCGCCCGCATCGCCCACAACAACGCGGCCAGCCCGGTGACGACGAAGGCGGCCATGAACCCGTCGAGCATCGCCGTGCGCGCCTGCACGAACACGGTGAAGTTGAGCGCGGTCAGCACCGCCCCGACGCTCGCCGTGCGGATGCGCCCGAACAGCAGCCACAGGATCGCGAACACGCCCATCACCACCGCGCTCGCCGCGGCGGTGGAGAGCGCCCGCCAGCCGAGCGCATTGTCGCCGAACAGCATCATGCCCAGCGCGATCAAGGTTTTGCCGAGCAGTGGATGTTCGATGTTCACCGGCCCGGCGAGGCTGCGCAGCATGCGCGCGGCGGGTACGTAATGCACCTCGTCGAACACCAGCACGTGCGGCGTCGTCAGCCGCCAGCAGAAGAGCAGTTGCGCGAGCAGGCCGATGCCGAACGCAGCGGGAAGGGGACAGGAAAAGAACGCGCGCACAGGCGGCTTTGTCTGCGGGATGCTGTAGATTGGCAAGCCGATCGCGTCGTTTCACCATCACCGTCATCCCGGTACTCGCCGGGATGACGGAGGAGGGGGGTATGCATCACCTCGCTATCGCCTCATGCCCCGGAGGAGTCAGGCACCAACGCTTGCACCCCCCGCCCGCGTCCGGCAAAGCGGCGCGCATGAAGCGCAAGGCAGGCCAGGACCCCTCGATCACCTCGCAATGGCGTCCCGCGACGCTGGCTGTCCGAGGCGGCACCGCCCGCAGCGAATATGGCGAGACCAGCGAAGCGTTGTTCCTCACCTCCGGCTATACCTACGACAAGGCGTCCGATGCGGCGGCGCGCTTCGCGGGCGAGCAGGAGGGAATGACCTATTCCCGCCTGCAGAACCCGACGGTCGAGATGCTGGAAAAGCGGATCGCGCTGCTCGAAGGCGCCGAGGCGTGCCGGACGATGGCGACCGGGATGGCGGCGATGACCGCGGTGCTGCTGTGCCAGTTGCAGGCGGGCGATCACCTTGTCGGCGGGCGCGCGGCGTTCGGGTCTTGCCGCTGGCTGACCGATACGCTGCTGCCTAGGTTCGGCATCGCCACGACGATCGTCGATGCGCGCGACCCGCAGCAATTCCTCGACGCAGTGCGGCCGGAGACCAAGGTCTTCTTCTTCGAAACGCCGGCCAATCCGACGATGGATGTCGTCGATCTGCGCGCGGTGTGCGCCATCGCGCGCGAACGCGGCATCACGACGGTGGTCGACAATGCCTTCGCGACGCCGGCTTTGCAGCGTCCGATGGACCTTGGCGCGGACGTCACCGCCTATAGCGCGACGAAGATGATGGACGGACAGGGCCGCGTGCTCGCCGGCGCGGTGTGCGGGACCGAGGATTTCATCACCAACACATTGCTGCCCTTCACCCGCAATACCGGCCCGACGCTGTCGCCCTTCAATGCCTGGGTGGTGCTGAAGGGGCTGGAGACGCTTGATCTGCGTATCACCCGCCAGTCGGAGAATGCGCTGAAGGTCGGTCGTTTCCTTGAAGCCCGTGTGCCGAAGATCCTGCACCCGGGCCTGCCGAGCCACCCGCAGCACGAGCTGGCGATGAGCCAGATGGTCGCGACCGGCCCGATCTTCGCGTTCGAGGTCGCCGATCGCGCGCAAGCGCACGGCCTGCTCGACGCGCTCGCGCTGGTCGACATCAGCAACAACATCGGCGATTCGCGTTCGCTGATGACGCATCCCGCGTCGACCACCCACGCCAGCGTCGCCGAGGACAAGCGGATCGAAATGGGCATCGGCGAGGGCATGTTGCGCCTCAACGTTGGGCTCGAGGATCCGCAGGACGTGATCGACGATCTCGATCAGGCGTTGCGGCAGGTCGGCCTGTGAAGGAGTTTTTCCCGCACGCGGAAACCACGGGCGGGGTGACGGTGCGCGTCGCGGTGAGCTATCTGCCCGAACAGTCGGAGCCGCGTCGGGGCCGCTGGTTCTGGGCCTATCACATCCGCATCGAGAACCATTCCGAGCGCACCGTCCAGCTGCTGACCCGTCACTGGGTCATCACCGATGGCCGAGGTGCGCGCCATTCGGTCGAAGGGGAGGGCGTCGTTGGCGAGCAGCCGCTGATCGCACCCGGTGCGAGTTTCGACTATGTGTCGGGCTGTCCGTTGCAGACACCGAGCGGGGCGATGCAGGGCAGCTATCGGCTGATCGATGAGGATGGCGCGGCATTCGACGCGGCGATCCCCAAATTCGCGCTGTTCGCGCCGTCGGTTGATTCGTGAAGCGGACGCACCTGCCGCTGAATGGGCTGCGTGTGCTCGACGCGGCGGCGCGGCACCTGAGCTTCACCCGGGCCGCGGACGAGCTGGCGGTAACCCCGGCGGCGGTCGGGCAGCAGATCCGCGCGCTGGAGGATACGTTGGGCGTCGTCCTGTTCCGTCGCACCACGCGCGGACTGGAGCTGACGCCGGAGGCGGAGGCGGGACTTGGCCCGTTGCGTGACGGCTTCCTGCAATTCGAAGAGGCCGTACGGGCGATGCAGGCGGGCCAGTCGTCCAAGTCGCTGACCATCGCCGCGCCGCGCGACCTGACCGAGAAATGGCTGATGCCGCGGCTGGCCGAGGTTGCACAGCGGGACGGCGAACTGCGTTTCGTACTGCTGTCCTCCGACGATGCGATCGATTTCACCGAAGCCAATCTCGATCTCGCGATCCGCTGGGGTGAGGGGCCGGGTGAGCATGAGGGTGAGGCACTCGAATCGGACGGCATGGTGACGATCGCCGCGCCGCATGCCGGTGACGCGGTGATCGGCTGGCCCGGCTGTCCGGGGGGTGAGGGCGGCGCGCTGGTCCGGGTCGCGGATGCCGGTCTGGCGATCGATGCGGCCGTCGCGGGGCTTGGCCGCGCGACGGTGCCCGAACTGCTCGCGGCGCATGCGATCGCCGCCGGCACCGTCGTGGTGATCGGCGATCCGCAGCCGTCGCGGTTCGGTTATTGGTTGGTCGCGCCGCTGCCGCAATGGCGGCAGGCAAAGGTACGGGCGCTGGTCGACGCGCTGACGGCGTGAGCGCACCGTTAACGACCGCGCGACTGACGCTGCGGCCGAGGGTTCCCGACGATGCAGAGGCCCTGTTCGCGGCGATGGCAGACGCCGATGTCATGCGCTGGTGGTCGCGTGCGCCGTTTGCGACGGTAGACGAGCTGCGAGCGTATTTCTCGGGCGTCCAATGTGCCTGGACGGTGACGCGCACCCGCGACGATCGCGCGATCGGCTTCGTATCCGTGATGCGCCGACGTGAGGGGGTATGCGAGATCGGCTATCTATTCGCGCGCGAAACATGGGGCTGCGGGATCGCGTACGAGGCGGTGTCGGCGGTGATCGCGGATCTGTTCGCTGCGGGCGAGCGGCGCATATTCGCGGATACCGATCCCGACAATATTAGCTCGATCCGCTTGCTGGAGCGGCTTGGCTTCCTTTTCGAAGGCAGGCTGCGCGCCGAGTGGGAAACGCATATCGGCGTGCGCGACACGTTGATCTACGGGCTTTTAAACCCCTGCTAGGTCTTCTTTCGTTTCGAGGGGGGGGGCGTTAGTCGGCGGTGGGTGATACTTCTTCACATGCTGTGAACTCTTAGCTTACCTCCCCTCCGTCATCAGCGTCAGCGCGCGCGTCACCAGCGGCAGGAATTTCGCTTCGTTCACCGCCGCATCTGGCCGATGCCAGCTGCCGCTCACCGCATACCAGCGACCGGCCTTTGTCCGGGCCAGCAGGTTCAATGCGATCACGCCCGGTTCCGACCCGCCTTTGAACCCGACATAGTCGAATCGCGCGGCCGTCACCGGATCGACGCCGTGGTTGATCGACAGGATGCCACGCACGATCGGCCCGGCCTCCTTCAGCGCCGCCAGCAGCCGCGCCATGTCGCGAGGGCGCGCGAACCATTCGACGCTATCGTTCGCCAGCGGCCCGGCGGAGAACATCATCGGATCGAGTGCCGTCCCGGCGATCCGGGACGCCTGCGCCGCCAGAAGCGCACGACGCTGCGCTGCATCGCCTTTGCTCCAGGCCGCGACCAGCGCGGGATCGCTCTTGATGACGAACGCCTCGCGCGTGGTCAGCACCGGGCCGATTGCACCGAATGTCGCCGCCGTCGCATCGACCCGATCCCGACCCAGCAGCGTCAGCAGCGTATCCGTCGCGGTGTTGTCGCTGATCGAGATCATCAGCGTCGCCAGCGTCTGCACCGTCACCGGCGATCCCGCCGGCCAGCTCTGCAACACGCCCGACGGCAGCGACGGCGTGCCGACCGGCACCACCTGATCCCAGCGCAGCGTTCCCGCCGCGACCTGTCGCGCCGCCTCTGCCAGCACCCACAATTTGAATGCCGATCCGAGCGGGCCGGGACCATCGCCCCGGGTTTCGAACACCGGCGCCGGGGTGGAGCCATCCAGTGCATAGACGCCGATCTGCGCCGTTCCCGGCAGCGCCGCGACCTCCGCCTGCACCTTGGCCGCACTATCGTCGCGTGGGGCGGTTCCGGTGATGAGCAATCCGGCGATTGCATGCGGTGCGGCGGGATCCAGCGTGATGTGCCCGGTCGCGGTCCCCCGGTCGTAGCCGATGACGATGGTTGCTGCCCAACGGCCGATTGGCTCGAACCGTTCGATCCCGCGCGGCTCGCCCAGAGTGGTGCGAAGCTGCTGCGTCAACGGACCGAACCGCGCCTCCGGCACGGCCCGCTTGAATGAATCGGCGAACAGCGTGGCATAGCCGGGCTTGCCCGCAAGCACGGGGATCAGCGCATCGGCGCGCGATCGCACGGCCGGGTCGACGGCGATTGCTGGGGCGGCGTCGGCGGCATTCAACGGGGGCGCCGACTGCGCGGCGACAGCGACCGGAGCCAGGATCGCCATCGCCATTCCCAACGCGGCGATTAGTTTTTGAGCTTCCATCCTTTGCGCAGCAGCAGATAGCATGTGACCCCCAGCACGATGTCCACCGCGAGGATCGCGATGCTCCCGACCATGATCGGCGAATCGGCGGTGCCGAGGAAGCCGTATCGAAATCCCGAAATGATATAGAAGAACGGGTTGGCGTGGCTGAATGCACGGAAGGCGGGGGCAAGGCGGTCGACGGAGTAGAAAGTGCCGGACAACAACGACAGCGGCGCGATCACGAAGTTAGTTACCGCGGCGGCATGGTCGAATTTCTCCGCCCAGATCGATGTCAGCACACCCAGGAACGACAGGAACGCCGCACCGAGGAACCCGAACCACAGGATCGCGACCGGATGCACCGGCGTGACGTGGACGCCGGGGTACAGTGCCATCGCGCACCAGCAGATGAAGCCGACGATGAACGCCCGCGTCATTGCGCCGCCGACCAGCGCCGCCAGCAATTCCGCCGTCGATAAAGGCGGTTGCAGGTAATCGACGATCGTCCCCTGAATTTTGCCGACCAGCAGCGAGAAGCTGGCATTGGCGAAGGCGGGACCCATCATGCCCTGGCTGATGATAAGGCCAGGGGCGATGAAATCGGCGAAGGGAACGACGATGCCACCGACATGGACCGGGCTTTTCGCGCCGGTCGCGATGGTGAAGACGATCAGAAACAGCAATGTCGTGATCGCCGGCGCCCATACGGTCTGGAGGTGGACCTTGAAGAACCGGCGCACCTCCTTCACATAGAGGGTCTTCAGGCCGCCCCAGTTCACGTTCCGGATCACCGGCACGCCGGGGGCTGACCGGATCGCCGATTGGATTTCGCCGATTGGGGGCTGGCTGCTCATGGGCTCAGCGGGTAACCGCAGCCGCAGCCGCCCGCAACCCGGCGCGAGAGTAAGGAAGACAAGAATGTCGTGGACCGACGAGCGGATCGAGACGCTCAAGACGATGTGGGAGGCGGGACAGACCGCCAGCCAGATCGCCGAGGCGCTGGGTGGCGTCAGCCGCAACGCGGTGATCGGCAAGGCGCACCGCCTCGACCTGCAATCGCGCCCGTCGCCGGTGAAGCCGAACGAGCCGGCCGCGCCCGTGGCAGTGGCCGCCGAACCAGAACCTGCGGTCGCCGCGCCACCACCGCCGCCGCCTGCGCCCCCGGCGCGCCCCGAACCGGCTCCCGTGCCCGAACCGGTGGCTGCCGAGGTCGAGGAAGACGACGAGGATGAGGAGGAAGAGGTCGTTGCGGCACCCGCGCCGGTGCGCGAACCGCAGCCGATCCTGCGGTCCGTCGGTCCGGGCGGTTTCGTCCGCCAGTCACCCGGCGAACAACAGCCGCCCTCCACGCCCGCCCCACCGCGCCGGCTGGTGCCCGCCAAGCCATCGGCCGAGATCGCCGGCAAGACGACCTTGCTCGATCTCAACGACCGCATCTGCAAATGGCCGCTTGGTCATCCCGGCGAGCCGGACTTCCATTTCTGCGGAGACAAGGTGAACCCTGGCTTCCCCTATTGCGTCGCGCATTGCGGCCACGCCTATCAGGCGCAGCTGCCCCGCCGCGACCGGCGCCCCCCGCCGCCGCTGCCGTTCGGCGGCCCGCGCGTACGCTGAGCTGCGTCGGACGTCAGGGGCGTTTCCTGTGACGGCTATTTGATGAGGCCGCTTCCCGCGTGGGAGGCGGCCTTTTTTTTGTTGCTGTGCCGGTAAGCATATGGGCCGGGAAGGTTAGGATAGATCGACCCCATCCGCCTCCGTTCGCCACGAAAAAGGGGTCGGCCCCCTCATGGAAGCCGACCCCTTTCATCATCGTACCGAGTCGCCGATCGTCACCGAGGCGACGCCGGTTAGGCCTACACCGCCCAGTTCAGCTTCGCTGATCCGGGCGGTCCTGTGCCTTAGAAGCGGAACGCCGCCGTCGCGCGCAGCGAGTGCCAGCGGAACTTGTCGTCGGAACGACGGAAGTCCGTCGTCGCGCCGCCAGCCGGCAGAATAAACGGGTTGTTCGCCGCTGCCGTACCCTGCGACACGCGCACGCGGGCGTCGTCGTCCTGATACTGGTGGTAGGTGTATTCCATGCCGATCGAGAAGTTCTCGCCCAGCTTCTGCTCGACGCCGCCGCCGCCGACGATACCGAACTGCTTGCGCTTGCCGAACTGTGCGAAGCTGTTCGCGGTGTTGGTCGAGGTGAAGCTGCGATCGATGTTCGCATAGCCGGGGCCGAACGTGCCGTAGAACAGCGTCGTACCGGCCGCATAGCCTGCGCGGGCGCGAATGCTCGCTTCCCACTTCACGTCGCGCGTCATCACGTAGTTTGCGGGCGTGGTCGAGAAGGCGCTGACGCTGTCGGTGATTTCGGTCTTGCCGAATTCACCCAGTGCACCGACGACGATGTTGCCACGCTGCGTATCGAAGCCGACGCGACCATAATAGGACCAGCCGTCCTTGTCGTTGCGGCAGCTGCCCGGCAGCGGCGTCGCGCCGACCGCGCGGCCGTTGCAGAAGCCCGGCGAGAACGCATTGGCGCCTGCTGCGGTCGACACGGTGTCGCCGAAGCTGCCGTTCGAACCACGATCGAACAGGATCGACGAACCGACGTCGTTCGGCTGAACGTCGTAGCCGCCCGATGCGCCGACGTAGATGCCGCTAAACGGCGCACGATCGGTGGTGTCCTGAGCCTGGGCGGCGGTGGCGAAAGTAGCGGCGGCGACGGCGCCGATAAGCAGGATGTTACGCATGGTCTCTCCCGAGGGGGTGTTGCAGTCGGTCGAGGAACGTCCTTGGCGGCCTTAATATGCATCTATGCTGATGATTTGCCGCAACTGTGGCTTTCAGGCATCACCCGGGACATGGTGTAGCAACATCCGCGGTGGTCTGGCGCTGGCATCCTCGCGGATGTTCCCTTATGGTTCCATCGATGGCCCAAGACCTGTTCGCGTCCCCCGCGGCGCCCGCCAATGCTTATGACGCGTCGTCGATCGAGGTGCTGGAGGGGCTCGAACCCGTCCGCCGCCGTCCTGGCATGTACGTCGGCGGTACCGACGAGCGCGCGCTGCACCACCTTGCCGCCGAAGTGCTCGACAATGCGATGGACGAAGCCGTCGCGGGGCACGCGACCCGGATCGAGGTGACGCTGGAACCCGGCAACCGCCTGACCATCGTCGACAACGGCCGCGGCATCCCGGTCGATCCGCACCCGAAGTTCCCCGACAAGAGCGCGCTGGAGGTGATCCTGTCGACGCTCCACTCCGGCGGCAAGTTCGCGGGCAAGGCCTATGCGACCAGCGGCGGCCTGCATGGCGTCGGCGTGTCGGTGGTCAATGCGCTGTCGTCGGACACGCTGGTCGAGGTCGCGCGCGATCGCCAGCTCTACCGTCAGCGCTTCAGCCGCGGCCTGACGCAGGGGCCGCTGGAGCATGTCGGCGCGGCACCCAACCGCCGCGGCACCTCGGTGGCCTTCACCCCCGACACCGAGATATTCGGCCCCGAACTCGCCTTCAAGCCGAAGCGCCTCTACCAGCTTGCCCGGTCGAAGGCGTATCTGTTCGCCGGGGTCGAGATCCGCTGGCGCTGTTCGCCCGAGCTGGTCGAGGGCACGGACACGCCACCCGAAGCGGTCTTCCAGTTCCCCGGCGGCCTCGCCGATCACCTCAAGGAACAGATCGGCGGGCGCGAATGCGCGACAGCCGACTTCTTCGCGGGCAATCAGGATTTTCCCAACGAACAGGGCCGCGTCGAATGGGCGGTCGCCTGGCCGCTGTGGAGCGACGGCAGCTACAGCTGGTATTGCAACACCATTCCGACACCCGATGGTGGCACCCACGAACAGGGTCTGCGTCAGGCTCTGGTCCGCGGCCTGCGTGCATTTGGCGAACTGGTCCACCAGAAGAAGGCGAAGGATATCACTGCCGACGACGTCATGGTCGGCAGCGAGTTGATGCTTAGCGTCTTCATCCGCGAACCGCAATTCCAGAGCCAGACCAAGGATCGTTTGACCAGCCCCGAAGCCGCCAGTCTCGTGGAAAAGGCGGTGCGCGATCATTTCGACCATTGGCTCGGCCACAACATGGACCGCGGCAAAGCGCTGCTCGGCTACGTTCTCGACCGGATGGACGAGCGCCTGCGCCGCAAGCAGGAACGCGAGGTCAAGCGCAAAACCGCGACCAGCGCGCGCAAGCTGCGCCTGCCGGGCAAGCTGACGGACTGTGCCAACGACGGCAACGAAGGTACCGAGCTGTTCATCGTCGAGGGTGACTCGGCAGGGGGCTCGGCGAAGCAGGCGCGTGACCGCAAGACGCAGGCGATCCTGCCGATCCGCGGCAAGATACTCAACGTCGCCAGCGCGACCAGCGCGAAGATCGTCGCCAATCAGGAGATCGCCGACCTGATCCAGGCGCTGGGCTGCGGCACCCGCAAGGATTGCGATGCCAGCCAGCTCCGCTACGAACGAGTCGTCATCATGACGGACGCCGACGTCGACGGCGCGCACATCGCGACGCTGCTGATGACCTTCTTCTTCCAGGAAATGCCCGACCTCGTGCGTCGCGGGCATCTCTACCTCGCGCAACCGCCGCTCTACCGCCTGACGGTCGGCGCCAAATCCCTCTACGCCCGCGACGACGCGCATCGCGCCGAACTGGAACGCACCGCGTTCAAGGGCAAGAAGGTCGAGGTGTCACGCTTCAAGGGCCTCGGTGAGATGAACCCGGGCCAGCTGCGCGAAACGACGATGGACCCCAAGACCCGCGGCATGATTCGCATCACCTTGCCGCAGGAATATGAAGAACGCGCCGGCGTAAAGGACTTGGTCGATCGTCTGATGGGTAACAACCCCGCCCATCGCTTTGCATTCATACAGGAAAATGCAGCGCGTCTGGATGAAGAGGCGATCGACGCCTGAGGGATCGACGCTGCGCTATAGTCGTGGCATGCTTCCGTATCGCGGAGGTGATCTGAGCATGATCCTATTGGCATTATCGCTTCAGGCTGTCGCCGCCCCTTCGGTTGCGATGGTGTCGGAAAAGCGGGACATTGTCGTCATCGGTACGCCACTTAAAGACAGCGAACGATACTGGCAGGCATGCCGCAAACGCCATTGCCCGCCTGACGAAGAGATCAAGGCGGCGCTCATCCATGGCGAGAATCTGTTCGTCGCGGGTGACTACCGTCAATCCCGGGCTGTGCTGAACGCGACGATCGCGAACACGCGTGGCAGCGAAGCCCGCTTTCCGGTAGCCGTCAGCGATCTGCGTCGTGCCGAAGCGCACGTCGCGACGCATATGGGAGAAACCGAAGACGTGCGGCGGGGAATGGTCGCATCGCGCGACGCCCTGAAGGCGGGATTGGGCGCCAAGGATCAGCGCACCCTCGCCCAACGACTGCAGATCGGCGACAGCATGATGCTGGAGGGGCCGCAGCCGATGTCGTCGGGTCCCAACATGTTTTACAACGACTATCGCCTCGGTGCGCTCCGTGCCTACGAGTCGGTTGCGCGCGATGCCGAACAGCTTGATCTGCCGGAGATTCGCGGGCGCGCGATGATCCGTGTCGCATCCTTGCTTACGGTTCTCGCCGCCGGCAACCCGTCGGCGTATGAAACCCGGGCGCGGGCAGCGTTACGTCGGATCACGGACACGACCGACCCCAGACTTGCCGTGTTCCGCGACGCCGCGGTCCTGCTCGGGGGCAGGATGGACATTGCGCGGGGCGATCCGGGCGCGGTGGATCGGCTCGTCGCATCGTACAAAGGTCCGCCGAGCGATCGACCCGTCCTGCTGTACGCGCCACCAATCGACTGGAACGCCAGCCATGACCGGACGGCTGCCGCAGCTGGTGTCATCGCCGCGAGTGGGACGGGGCATACCAATGCCGGGCATGCCGACGAATGGATCGACGTCACGTTCGTCGTGCGGCCCGACGGCCGCGTCGAGGATGTGGAGATGCTGCGCGAAAGCGGTAACCGGCGATCGGACTGGGTCGGACCGGTGTTGCAGCAGATCGCCGGGCGTCGCTACGCACCCCTGATGGTAGAAACCGGTGCACCCGGGCAGATGCGGGTCGAGCGTCATACCTATACGGCGAGCTGGGGTGGTGGAACGGGAAGCCGGATTCGCAAACAGGTCGGCAAGCCGCGGGTGGTCGTCCTCGACCTGACTGCCGAGCAATCTGCGGGCCCGCCCGTGACGCGACCCGTTCCGGCAACCGCGTCCGGTGTCGCTCCGCGCGGATAATGGCAAGCCTGTCGACCTGCGCCATATCCCGATCATGCGGAATATGGCGGCCGGCGGACCCAGGGTCGGCAACCCTTACTTGACCACGAAGGTCACGCCTGCGGTTTCCCAGTCGGCGCGGGTCTGGCAGATCGTTTCCGGCATCTCGCGCGTGGCGGTCTTGCCCAGCGTCGTCTTGGGCATGCAGAGGCGGCCGGCGGGGTCCTGAGCGGCCTTGGCGGTCAGCGTGATCTTCGCCGGACCCTTGGTGCGCGCGAGGGCAGGTGCGGCCACGCCCGTAGCGATCAGCCCGGCAGTGGCGATCAGGGCAACGGAGCGGCGCAGCGATGTCGAATGGGTCATGGGTTATCCTCCTCGGTAATTCGGCGAGACGTTTTCGCCTCGTACCCGGTGCACTGCATTACCCATGCCAAACACTAAAACCCCATGAAAACAGCAGGTTAGTGCCACGGCTGTCACGCCGCTGTCGTATCCCCCCGCCGTGGGTTGGTGAAATCCGCCAAGGACTGGCGAGCTTTCGTCGATACGGTCGTGCGTCATCACGTGTGATGGAGTTGACCCGTCACGCGTGCGGCTCGTATGCAGGAACGGGCGGTCTTTCGAAGGCCGCCCTTTCTCGTTTGGAGAAGAGGAGACCTCTCGTGACCATTACGCCGCTCATGCCCGTCTATCCACGGTGCGGTGTGCGTCCGGTCCGAGGCGAGGGGTGCTATCTGATTGCCGAAGACGGCACGCGCTACCTCGACATGGCGGCCGGCATCGCGGTCAATGCGCTGGGTCATGGCCACCCGCATCTGGTCAGGGCGATCGCCGAACAGGCTGCGACGCTGATGCACGTGTCGAACCTCTACGGCAGTCCGCAGGGCGAAGCGCTGGCCGAGCGGATCGTCGCCAACAGCTTCGCCGACACCGTGTTCTTTACCAATTCAGGCGCCGAAGCGGTCGAATGCGCGATCAAGACGGCACGCCGCTTCCATTATGCCGAGGGCAATCCGCAGCGGCACAAGATCATCACCTTCAACAACGCCTTTCACGGGCGGACAATGGGGGCGATCTCGGCGACCAACCAGCCGAAGATGCGTGACGGGTTCGAGCCGCTGCTGCCCGGATTCGCCTATGCGGCCTTCAACGATCTGGAGGCGGCGCTCGCGTTGATCGACGACGAGACCGCGGGGTTCATGGTCGAGACCATCCAGGGCGAGGGCGGCGTGTCGGTCGGCACGCCGGAATTCATCACCGGCCTGCGCAAAGCGTGCGACGAGCACGGCCTGCTGCTGATTCTCGACGAGGTGCAATGCGGGTACGGACGCACCGGCAAGATGTGGGCGTACGAACATTATGGCATCGAACCCGACATCATGTCGGTGGCCAAGGGGATCGGCGGCGGCTTCCCGCTCGGCGCGTGTCTCGCCACCGAACATGCCGCCAAGGGCATGGTGATCGGCACGCACGGATCGACCTATGGTGGCAATCCGTTGGCAATGGCGGCGGGGCAGGCGGTGCTCGACGTGATGCTGGCCGATGGCTTCCTCGCCAACGTCGAGGCGATGGGCGAGCGGTTGCGCGGGGCGTTGGAGCAGATGATCCCGAACCATGATCATGTGTTCGAAGGCGTCCGCGGCAAGGGGCTGATGCTCGGCCTCAAGTTGAAGGCGGGTGTGGAGCCGCGCGAATTCGTGGCGCATGCGCGTGACAACCATCAGTTGCTGCTGGTCGCGGCGGGCGAGAACGTCGTGCGTATGCTGCCGCCGCTGGTGATTGAGGACGCGCACGTCGCGGAATGCGTCGACAAACTGAGCGCCGCTGCCCGCGTGTTCGTGCCGGCGAGCGACGACTAAAGATCATGCTTCCCCCGCGAGGGGGAGGTGGCAGCCGCAGGCTGACGGAGGGGGAGGTAAGCGGTGAGTTCGGTGTTTTCGGAAACGCCCCCTCCACCAGCTTCGCTGGTCCCCCTCCCCCGCTTCGCGAGGGAGGATTTAATATGCGCCATTTCCTGAACCTGTCGGATGCCGGCGCCGATGGCGTCGCCGCGATGCTCGCCGATGCAATCGACCGCAAGGCCGCCCGCAGGGGCCTCCCCAAAGGCCGCGCCGATGCCGACGCGCCGCTCGCCGGCCATGTGTTGGCGATGGTGTTCGAAAAGAACTCCACCCGCACCCGCGTCAGCTTCGACATGGCGATCCGCCAGCTCGGCGGCACGTCGATTGTCATGGACGCCGGCTCGATGCAGCTCGGCCGCGGCGAGAGTGTCGCCGACACCGCGCGTGTCCTGTCGGGCTATGTCGATGCGATCATGATCCGCACAGACGATCACGCCAAGGTCGAGGATATGGCGCGCTATGCCAGCGTCCCCGTCATCAACGGCCTGACCGATTTCTCGCATCCCTGCCAGATCATGGCGGACCTTCAGACCATTCTGGAGGACGGCAAGGCGCTGCCCGGCCTCAAGGTCGCGTGGCTCGGTGACGGCAACAACGTGCTAGCCTCGCTGATGGAGGCGGCTGGGCTGATGCAGTTCGACGTCGTCGCCGCCTGTCCGCAGGGTTTCGCTCCGCCCGAGCAAGACATCGCGCTGGGGCAGGGCCGCGCCCGCGTCGTCGCCAGCCCGCAGGAAGCGGTCGCAGGTGCCGACGTCATCGTCACCGATACGTGGATTTCAATGGGGCAGGCGCATGCGGACACCAAGCTCGCCGCGATGATGCCCTATCAAGTCGACGAGGCGCTGATGGCGCATGCCAAGCCCGATGCGCGCTTCCTCCACTGCCTGCCCGCGCATCGCGGCGAAGAGGTCGTGGACGCTGTGATCGACGGCCCCCAGTCGCTGATCTGGGCGGAGGCGGAGAACCGGCTGCACGCGCAGAAGGCGGTGCTGCGCTGGGTGTTCGGGCAGATCTAAGGTCTCGCACTCATCCTTACCCAGCGCCGGCTACCGCCGTCTCCCTCTCCCGCCGGGAGAGGGAAGGGGCCCGCCGCGTTAACGGTGGGAAGGGTGAGGGCGACCCAAACTTGACCCCCACCACCCCGCATCCCATCTCCCACCCATGCAACAGACCACCGATCTCGATCGCGCGCTCGGCTTCGCGATCCCTTCCCGCTCGGCGCGCGGACGTGTCGTGCGGCTCGGCCCGGCGCTCGACCGGGTCCTCGCCGCACACGCCTATCCGCCAGCGATCGAGGCCCTGCTTGCCGAGGCGCTGACGCTCGCCGCGTTGATCGGGTCGACGCTGAAGGACCCGACCGGTCAGCTTACCATGCAGACGCGCACCGAGAATGGCGTCGTCCAGCTGCTCGTCTGCGATTATCGCGGCGGCGAGGTGCGCGGTTACATCGATTACGACGCTGACAAGCTCGCCGCCGCGCCCGAACAGCCGACATTGTTCGCGCTGTTCGGCCAGGGCTATCTTGCGATCACCTTCGATCTCGCCACCACCGGCGAACGCTATCAGGGCATCGTGCCGCTGGATGGCGAAACGCTGTCCGAGGCGGCGGAGAGCTACTTCACCCAGTCGGAACAGATCCCCAGCCTCGTCCGCGTCGGCATCGCCCGCGATGCTACGGGGCGGACTATCGCCGGCGGCTTGTTCCTCCAGCATCTGCCGGAGGGGGAGGTCGGCCGCGAGCGGCTACACACCCGACTCGATCATCCCGAATGGGAGCATGTCGAGGCGCTTGGGCGCACCACCGGGGCGGACGAACTCGCCGATCCGTCATTGCCGCTGGAGACGCTGATCTGGCGACTTTTTAACGAAGAGGAGGACGTTCGCGTGCTCGCGTCGACGCCGCTGTCGCGCGGCTGTCGCTGCACCGGCGAGTATATCGCCAGTGTCCTGTCGAAGTTCTCGATCGAAGAGCGCCGCGAGATGGCGGACGACACCGGCTTCATCCAGGTCGATTGCGCATTCTGTGCGACCAAGTTCCCGGTGGCGGCTGAAACCGACCCGGTTGCCTGACGCAATCGGCCTCCGTTCGCCGCATCCGTCGGAACGTTCGGTCTTAAACGGATTTTAACCGGCTCCCCCTTAGATAAGGCGTGTGCAGGGTTTCGATCGTCGCACGCTTTTCTCCCTTAAAGAGCGGGTACGCTCTTCCCCTTCAAAGGGCCGCCTTACCCGCGGCCCTTTTCTTTTGCCGGCCATGGGTCTAGCGCCGCGTGGATCATGACCACCACACCCCTGGCCGTCGTGCTCGTCTCCGGCGGGCTCGATTCGATGATCTCCGCCGCCAGTGCGCGCGAGGCGGGCTATCGCCTGCTCGCCCTGTCGATCGACTATAACCAGCGCCACCGGGTCGAACTCGCCGCTGCACGGCGCGTCGCCAATATGCTCGGCGCGGAACGCCATATCGTCCTGCCGCTCGATCTGTCGGCATTCGGTGGCTCGGCACTGACCGACGACATCGCCGTACCCAAGGATGGCGTCGGCACCGAAGACGGCGGCGGTATTCCCGTCACCTATGTGCCGGCCCGCAACACGATCTTCCTCAGTCTGGCATTGGGCTGGGCCGAGGCGGCAGGCGCGCGCGACCTGTTCATCGGCGTCAATGCGCTCGATTATTCGGGCTATCCCGATTGCCGACCGGAGTTCATCCACGCCTTCGAAGGGCTGGCGGAGATCGCCACCAAGGCCGGTGTCGAGGGCCATCCGTTCAAAATCCACGCGCCGCTTCAGCATATGACCAAGGCCGATATCGTCCGCGAAGGTACGCGCCTCGGCCTCGACATGGGGATCAGCTGGTCGTGTTACGATCCGGCACCCGGTAGCCTGCATTGCGGCACCTGCGACAGCTGCCGCCTGCGGGCGAGGGGCTTCCAGGAGGCCGGTATCGCCGACCCGACGGTCTACGCCGTTCGGCCGTGATCCGATGAGCTACGCGGTCAAGGAGATGTTCCTCACCCTGCAGGGTGAGGGCGTGAACGCCGGACGGCGCGCGGTGTTCGTGCGCTTTGCCGGCTGCAACCTGTGGAGCGGACGCGAACAGGATCGTGCCACCGCGGTGTGCCGGTTCTGCGATACCGATTTCGTCGGCACCGATGGACTGGGTGGCGGCAAGTTCATTGATGCAAGCGCGTTGGCCACGGCGGTGGCAGACTTCTGGGGACCGGGCGACGACGAACGATTCGTCGTCCTTACCGGTGGCGAGCCGATGCTCCAGATCGACGACGCTCTGGTCGATGCGTTACACGATGCCGGCTTTCGCATCGCAATCGAAACCAACGGTACGCTGCCCGTGCATCCCGGAATCGACTGGGTGTGCGTCAGCCCCAAGGCCGGCAGCGTCGTCGTGCAGCGGTCGGGTGACGAGTTGAAGCTGGTCTGGCCGCAGGTCGGCACCGATATCGGTGAGATCGAACGCTGGGATTTCGCACATCGCCTGTTGCAGCCCATGGATGACGCAAGGGGCGTCGCGAACGTCGAGGCGGCGATCGCGGTGGTGATGGAGCGTCCGTGGTGGCGTCTGTCGTTGCAGACGCACAAATACCTCGGACTGCGTTGAGCCTTTGCGCGCAGCGGATGTGCTGTCCGCCTGCGCGCAATTTCCTTACCGTAGGGCGGTCTCCGTGCCCGTCGTCCTCGCGGTCGCCGCAACGGCCGTGGTTGCCGGCGGCCACGCGAAGATGCCGCATTTCTTGGTGACCCACTCGCCCTTCTTGTTCCAGCAGATCGGGTCGAACCGCGGCCTCGACGCGTAATCGCGGCCGAGATAGCGCTGGAAATGCTGCTCGCCGTACGGGATCAGGCTGTTCCGCAATTCACGGATACGGTCCATCGCCAGATCGCCGAAGCTGCCACGCGGCGTGAACGTCGCATCACGGCCGATTTCGCTCGCGGTCTGGCAAAAGCCGTATTGCGCCGCGACGGTCGCGAACGTCGAATAGGTGCGCGTGCCGAACTGGTCGAGCGCGTTCTGACCGGCCTTGGGCGTCTTTGCGACGCGATTGAAGTATTTGGTAAGCGTGTCGAACGAACCCTTCAGCTCCGCCTCATGGTCCTTCAGGATCGCATTGTAGTTGTTGACCGTCAGCAGGGTCGGCTCGAACTGGCACTGCAATGCCGCGACGTTGAGCGCCGCGCGCATGTTCCAGGCCATCGCCGCCCGCAACTCCGTCTCGGTCGCGCCCGGCAGGGGCTGGCCGAGCCCGTCTTCGTGGCCCTTCACGGTCGTGCCGCGAAAGTCGTGCGAGCGCAGGAAGAACTGTGCCGAGGCCGGCATCGCCGCCGTCAGGCTGATCGCCGCGCCGCCAAGCGCCAGCGCGGTACGCAACAGGGTCATTCGAACGATCCTCCCGGAGGAAACTTTATCGGGCGATTCTAGATGGTTTTCCGGCCAGACCCAATCCCCGATTAAGCATCTTTGGCAGGAATACGCGAAAAATGCGCCAAAGCGTTGGAACCAAAAGAAAAGGCCGCCCGGTTGCCCGGACGGCCGTTTCACGCACGTAATGATCCCGAAGGGATTACATTGCGTTCGTGGTCATGGTGTCGTTCGACATCATGGTGTCGTTCGACATCATCGTGTCGTTGGCCATCATGCCGCCGTTCATGCTGCCGTCGACGGCAGTCATGTTGTCGCTCATGGTGCCCATGTCGTCGGTAGCGTTCATGTCGGTGACGACGGTGTTGTCGGGGGTCTCGGTCTTCGGGCCACAAGCCGACACGGCGAGTGCAGCGCCGGCGATCAGCGAGCCGGTCAGGACCTTGGAGATGAGTGCACGCATTGGAAGCTCCCTAGATAACGATTTGGACGGCTTGCTGGCCCTTTAATACCCAAATCTCGGTGGACATTAATCGCATAACGCCCCGCCCTCAAGCCTCGTTTTCTGCATTGCAGGAAAGAGTGCCGAGAAACGACGGGGCGCTCAACGCAAGCGCGGCGTCAAAAGTTGCCAGATCATCGCCTTGGCCCAGCGCGGCAAGGCTGGTGACGGGGTATTCCGCAAGGCCACAGGGAACGATCCCGTTGAAATGGCTCAGATCGGGATCGACGTTGACGGCAAGGCCATGCAGCGTGATCCAGCGCCGGACGCGAACGCCGATCGCGCCGATCTTCGCCTCCTCGCCGCCATCGCGGGTCCAGATGCCGACGCGGCCGTCGGCCTGAAATGCCGCAACGCCCAGTTCGCGCAGCGCCGCAATCACCCAATTCTCCACCGCATGGACGAAACAGCGCACGTCGCGACCGCGCCGGTTGAGATCGAGGACGAGGTAGACGATGCGCTGACCGGGGCCATGATAGGTGTATTTACCGCCGCGTCCGGTCGCGATCACCGGAAAGCGCGGATCGATCAGGTCGCGCGCATCGGCGCTGGTGCCCCCGGTGTAGACCGGCGGATGTTCCAGCAACCAGATCAGTTCGCGCGCCTCGCCAGCCAACACCGCCGCCGCGCGCGCCTCCATCGTCGCCAACGCCTCGTCATAAGGCGTCAACCCGGGCGTCACCCGCCATTCGATCCCGTCGATCTCGGTCATGCGGTGGCATGTGCGGGACGGGACCGCCGGTTGCAAGATCGTGCCCCATTCAGCTCGCCGCCCGACCCGGACGTCCAAGGTCATGGCCAAGCCGCGGCGCTTGAGCTAACCGGACGGACTTGCGGGCAGAATGGGGTCGCCGGATGGTCAGGATGGGCAATGTGTGGGATCGCACCGGCGAGGTGCTGAACGGGCGCGGCGGCATGCTGGCCGGTATCGCCATCCTGACGCTGTTCGTACCCGGCGCGATCAATGCCGCCTACAAGATCTTCACGCCGGCGAGCAGTGCATCGGTCGCGGTCGGCATGCTGCTGACGCTGGCGGCCACCGTCGCGGCTCTGTGGGGGCAACTCGCGATCATCGCCGCGGCCAGCGATCCTGCCACGACCCGCGCCGCCGCCAACCGACAGGCGAGCGCCCGGCTGGTCCCGGCCGTGCTCGTCGCGCTGGTGCTGGGTGTCGCATTCTCCATCGCGTTCATGCCCGCGATCCTGCTGCTCGTCGTCGCCGGCTTCGATTTCGCCATCGCCTTCGGGGGCGGCACACCCGCACCGCCGATCGCGCCGGGCGCGGGGCTGCTCGCGGCGCTGTATATGATCGTCGTCCTGATCGCGGCGCTGTTCCTGTTCTCGCGCCTGCTGCCGCTCTATGCCGTCGTGCTGTACGAACGGCTGTCGATCGGTGCGATTGCCCGGACGTGGCGGCTCACCCGCAAGCATACCTGGCGGCTGGTCGGCGTCATCCTGCTGTTCCTGATCGTGCTGATGATCGCGACATGGGCGGCGCAATCGGTCATCGGCCTCGTCGCCCGGCTGGTGCTGGGCGGCAATGCCACCGCCACCGTGACCTACATCGCGGCGCTGGCCGGACAGGCGGTATCGACGGGGCTGACCCTGGTCGCCGTCGTCTTCTCGGCACAGGCGTACGTTGCGCTGACCGAGCGCGAACGGCTGCTGCGCGAACGTCGCGAACAGACGGTCGCCGCGACGTGAAGGTGACGCTCGCCGCCTTGCTGAGCGATGCGTGGGCGATGTTCCGGCGGGACGCCGATCTGCTGCTGCGTGTCGCGGGGCTGTTCTTCTTCCTGCCGACCTACGCCCTGCTGCTGCTCGTCGGCCCGTTACCGATGCCCGATGCCGAGATCGTCGATACGACCGCGCGGGCGCAG
This sequence comes from Sphingomonas sp. Leaf37, assembly GCF_920939475.1. Lineage (NCBI taxonomy): Bacteria > Pseudomonadati > Pseudomonadota > Alphaproteobacteria > Sphingomonadales > Sphingomonadaceae > Sphingomonas > Sphingomonas sp. Leaf37. The sequence continues at coordinate 443,405 of NZ_CAKLAX010000001.1, forward strand.
GCGTGGATGACCGCGCTCGATGCGTGGGTGGGCGACTATGGTCTCGGTTCGGTCGGCGCCTATGCCATCACCTATTTCGGGCTGGCGGTCGTGTTCTGTCTGTTCCTGTCGCCGGAGCGCCCGACGGTCGGCGAAGCGGCCCGTCGCGCCGGCCTCACCTTCCCGCGGTTCATCCTGGCGATGGTCGTCGTGTCGATCCCGGCGGGGGCGGGCATGTATATCCTGCTGCTGCCCGGCCTGTGGCTGATGAGCCGGTTCATGCTCGCCGGCCCGATCCTGTTCGCCGAGGCGCCGACCGGCGCGATGGCGGCGGTGGGGCGGTCGTGGCGGATGACCCGGCGCGGCCAGTTCTCGCTGCTAGGTGCGATCGTCACCGTCTATCTCGCCGCCATCCTCGCCGGCCAGCCTTTCATGCTGCTGTCACGCTGGCTGGGTGGCGACGGTAGCGCGAATCCCATCGGCGTCGCGATCGTCGAGGCATTCGCCGCCGGCGTCGCGATGCTGACCCAGCTGGCCGGCGCGCTGATTGCGGTCGCCGCCTATCGCCGGCTGCGTCAGGCCGGGGCGGCCAGATAGGGAATATGGCTGCCGGCATCGGGCGGCAGCAGTCCCAGTACGCGCGGATCGGCGAACGTTTCGATCGTCCGCCGGATCGCGACGAAACCCTGCGCGCGGTAGAAAGCGAGTGCAGATGGATGGTCGAGCGTGCAGGTGTGCACCCACAGCCGCGCGACACCCGGCAGCCACGCGCGCATGAACGTCTCCGCCATCAGCCACCGGCCGTGACGCTTTCCGGCGAGTTCGGGCACCAGTCCGAAATAGGACAGCTCGCACGCATTCGGATGGCGGAAGTCGAGTTCGACCAGTCCGATCTCCACTCCGGCGCGATCGGCCACCGCATGGATCTGAACGTCGCGATCGTGGATGATCGCGGTCAGCGCCGCATCGTCCATCGCCAGCCGCGAATACCATAGCCAGGGCCCGCCGACGCGGCGAAACAGGGTCCGGTAGCGGGCGGGATCCGGACGGTCCCACCGCACCAGCCGCAAGGGCGAGGCGGGCAGGGGGCGCAACGGCGGCCGTCGCGTCATCTCCAGCGTGGTGACGATCGTCGCCAGTTCTTGCGGATCGACGGGGATCAGCGCCACGCCGTCATTCCCATGTCGCGAGGGGCGGCAGGCTCATCAGGATCGCGTCGATATTGCCGCCCGTCTTAAGGCCGAACAGCGTGCCGCGATCGTAGACCAGATTGAATTCGGCGTAGCGCCCGCGCCAGTTCCGCTGGGCCGTCACGTCCGCATCGTCGAACGGATCGTTCATCCGCCGTCGTACGATTCGCGGATAGGTGTCGAGGAATGCCTCGCCCACCGCGCGGGTGAAGGCCAGGTTCGCGTCGAAATCGCCCTCCAGATGATCGTAGAAGATGCCGCCGACACCGCGATGGACCTGCCGGTGCGGGATGTAGAAATAATCGTCCGCCCATTGCCGGAAGCGGGGATAATGTGCCGGATCGTGCGCGTCGCACGCGGCCCGCAGTGTCGCATGGAAGTCGGCGGTATCCTGTTCCACCGGCAACGGGGGATTGAGGTCCGCACCGCCGCCGAACCAGCGTTTGGTGGTGACGAGGAACCGCGTGTTCATGTGCACTGCGGGCACGTGCGGATTGGCCATGTGCGCGACGAGGCTGATCCCGGTCGCGAAGAACCGCGGGTCGTCGCCCGCGCCATGAATGGTCTTGCCGAATTCGCCGTCGAGCAATCCGCCGACGGTCGAGACGTTGACGCCGACCTTCTCGAACACCTTGCCCTTCATCACGCCGCGCACCCCGCCACCGCCCGGCGCCCCCGACGGATCGGTGCGGTCCCACGCGATATAGTCGAACGCCGCATCCGACCCCGCCTCGCGCTCGATGCTCTCGAACTCGGCGCAAATCCGGTTGCGCAGCGATTCGAACCAAGTACGGGCGGCGGTCTGTTCGGCGTCGAGGGTCAGCATCATGGCGCCTTACCGAACCGGGCGTACCGAAGTCGAGCGCCGCGCTGCCCCGATTCACGGGAAGGCGAGAAGAAGGCAGAGCCATGCGGAGGCTCGGAGGCGTCGTACTCACGCCGGCGTCCGCCGCCCTCGCCGTTGTGAAAGCTTCTTCTTCCTTGTTCTCCGCGTCTTCGCGTGAACATCACGTGGGCCACCCTCCGGTCTGCCGCAAAGCCTCAGCCGCCACGATCCCCGCAGACACCGACAGGTTCATCGACCGCAATTGCGGTGCCATGGGGATGACCACCCGCGCATCGGCCCGCGCATGCACCTCCTCCGGCACCCCGGCGCTCTCGCGGCCGAACAGCAGCACGTCGTCCGCTGCAAACGCGAAACCGTGCAACGGCGTTGCCCCGCCTGTCGTCAGCAGCACCAGCCGCCCCGTGGCCTGACCGGCGAAGGTGTCCCAGTCGGCATGACGGGTCAGCGACACGTGATCGATGTAATCCATCGCCGCCCGCGCGACCCGCTTGTCGTCCCACTGAAAGCCCATCGGCTCGATCAGGTCCAGCGCGATGCCCAGACAGGCGCAGGTGCGCATCACGGCGCCGACGTTGCCGGCGATATCGGGTTGGTAGAGCGCGATGCGCAGGGCCGTCGTCATGCCGCATCCCTAACGTCGCGCAGCCCGGTGGTAAAATGCTGTTGGCAAAGCGATGGCGTGCCGTCTATCAGGCCAGCAGCCCGCCGTGGGGATGGTAGGGCTCGGTGGGCGCTCAAATCCCGACTCCTCACGGCGGTGAGGCGTTCCTCCGCGATAATAAAGGTTAGGGCAGAGACGAATGGCGACTGACAACATGGTTCCTCCCGGTGAATCGCCGGAGCCGTTCCACGAGGAAGTCCACGACCCCCGCCGCCGCGATTTCATCAATATCGCTGCCGTGTCGTTCGCCGGGGTTGGCGCGCTCGCGATCGTCCTGCCGCTGATCAATCAGATGAACCCGTCGGCGGACGTGCTCGCGCAGTCTACCACAGAGCTCGATCTGTCGAAGATCCAGCCGGGCCAGGCGATCAAGTCGCAGTTCCGCAAGCAGCCGTTGTTCGTCCGCAACCTGACGCCGGCGGAGATTTCCGCCGCCAATGCGGTCAGCATTTCCGAGCTGCGCGATCCGCAGACACTCGCCGAGCGCACCAAGCCGGGCAAGGAAAACTGGCTCATCACGCTGGGCGTCTGCACCCATCTGGGCTGCGTACCGCTCGGCGCGGGCGAGGGTGAGAACAAGGGGCCGTTCGGCGGCTATTTCTGTCCGTGCCATGGTTCGGCCTACGACACCGCGGCACGGATCCGTCAGGGACCGGCGCCGAAGAATCTCGTCGTTCCCGATTACACATTCAATTCCGACACCGTCGTTACGGTCGGCTGAGGGAGACCCGGATCATGAGCTTTCCCTGGGCCAAGCATTACGAGCCTAAGCAACCGCTGATGCGGTGGCTGGACGAGAAGCTGCCGCTGCCGCGCCTCGTCTACAACGCCGTCGGCGCGGGCTATCCCGTGCCCCGCAACCTCAATTATTTCTGGAACTTCGGCGTGCTCGCCGGCGCCGCACTGGCGATCCAGATCGTCACCGGCATCGTGCTGGCGATGCATTATGCCGCCAACGCCGGTGTCGCCTTCGGGTCGGTCGAAAGCATCATGCGCGACGTCAATGCCGGTTGGTTTCTGCGCTATGCGCATGCCAACGGTGCGTCGATGTTCCTGGCGGTCGTCTACATCCACATCGGTCGCGGCCTCTATTATGGGTCGTACAAGGCCCCGCGCGAGATGGTGTGGCTGCTCGGCGTCGTCATCTTCCTGTTGATGATGGCCACCGCCTTCATGGGCTACGTGCTGCCATGGGGCCAGATGAGCTTCTGGGGCGCGCAGGTCATCACCGGCTTCTTCTCGGCGATCCCGCTGGTCGGCGAAACGATCCGCGTGTGGCTGCTGGGCGGTTTCGCGCCGGACAACGCCGCGCTCAACCGCTTCTTCTCGCTGCACTATCTGCTGCCGTTCGTCACGGCGGGCGTCATCATCTTGCACATCTGGGCACTGCATATCCCGGGGTCGAACAATCCCACCGGCGTCGAGGTGAAGGGCGAACAGGACACCGTGCCGTTCCATCCCTATTACACCGCCAAGGATGCGGTCGGGCTGGGCGTGTTCCTGCTGCTGTTCGCGGCGCTGATCTTCTTCAGCCCGAACCTGCTGGGTCACCCGGACAATTACATCGAGGCGAACCCGCTCTCGACGCCCGCACACATCGTTCCGGAATGGTATTTCCTGCCGTTCTACGCGATCCTGAAGAGCTTCACCGCCGACTTCATCATCGATGCGAAGCTGTGGGGCGTGCTCGCGATGTTCGGGTCGATCCTGCTGCTGTTCTTCCTGCCGTGGCTCGATACCTCGCCGGTCCGTTCGGCGAACTATCGTCCCAAGTACCGCATCTTCCTCGGCATCCTGCTGCTCGATGTGGTGGTACTCGGCTATGTCGGCGGCGCGGAGGCGAATGCCCGCAACGTCATCATGGGCCAGATCGCCTCGGCCTATTATTTCGCCCATTTCCTGATCATCCTGCCGTGGGTCGCACGTTCCGAACGTCCGCGTCCGCTGCCGAATTCGATCACTGAAGCGGTGCTCGCGAAGCAGGGCGGCACCAGCCCGGTCCAATCCGCGGCGCACGCCTGAACCGACTGGGGATAACAGACCATCATGCCTCGCATCATCGCATCCCTGATCGGCGCAGCGTTCGTCTTCGTGCTCGCGCTGGCGCTCTTCGGCACCGCCCGGACCGCCATCGAGGAGCCGGCGGCGGAAAGTGCCGAACACGTCTTCCATCTGCATCCCGAGGATATCGGGCTGTCCTCGAACGGCTTCTTCGGGAAGTTCGACAACCAGCAGCTGCAGCGCGGCTTCCAGGTGTACAAGGAGGTTTGCGCCGCCTGTCACAGCCTGAAGTACGTGTCGTTCCGCGACCTCGGCAAGATTGGCTATTCCGAGCCTGAGGTGAAGGCGATCGCCAATCAGTGGGCGATCGAACAGCCATCGGTGAACCCCGAAACGGGTGAGGCGGCGACGCGCAAGAACGTGCCGTCCGATCGCTTCCCGTCGCCGTTCGCGAACGAGGTCGCCGCCCGCGCCGCGAACAACAATGCGCTGCCGCCCGACCTGTCGCTGATGACGAAGGCGCGCCACGATGGTTCGAACTACGTCCATGCATTGCTGACGGGCTATCGCCAGCAGCCGGCGGCGCTGCTGAAGGAGTTCCCGGGCGCGAAGACGCCGGAGGGGCTGCACTACAACCCCTATTTCGCCAACCTTAACATCGCGATGCCGCCGCCGATCACGTCGGATGGTCAGGTGACCTATTCTGACGGCACGAAGGCGACCAAGGACCAGATGGCGCGCGACGTGTCCGCATTCCTGACGTGGACGGCGGAACCCAACCTCAACGCCCGGCACGCGGCCGGCGTCGCGGCGGCGCTGTTCCTGCTGATCTTCTGCTTCCTGGCATGGGGCGCCTATCAGAACGTCTGGCGCGACGTGAAGCATTGACCGCCGCGCCTTCGGGCGTAGCGACCGATCATAAAACGGCGGCTGGAGCAAATGCTCCGGTCGCCGTTTTCGTATCATCCCCTTCCGTCATCCCGGCGGACCCCGGGACCCGTCAAGGCAAGCGGCTGGCAGTCGTGCCCGCCCGCGGGATCATCCCATCCATCGATCCAGGCGTTCGTCAGAATAACGCAGCAGGGACGGTGGTGAGTTGGGTCGGCCGCGTCAGGTTGACCTCCCGCCACCACGGCACCACAGCTTCGCCCATGAACGATGATCTCAAGGCGCTGATCCGCACCATCCCCGACTTCCCGAAGCCCGGCATCCAGTTCCGCGACATCACCACCTTGCTGCTCGATCCCGCGGGGTTTGCGACGACGATCGAACGGATGGCGGCGGCGGCGATCGGTCCGATCGATCTCGTCGCCGGGATCGAGGCGCGAGGCTTCCTCTTCGCCGCCGCGCTCGCGCTGCCGCTGCGTGCCGGTGTGCTGCTCATCCGCAAGGACGGCAAGCTGCCGGGGGCAACGATCGCGGAGGATTATACGCTGGAATACGGGGAGGACCGGATCGTCATGCACGAGGACGCGCTGGTGCCCGGCCAGCGCGTGTTGCTGGTCGACGATCTGATCGCCACCGGTGGCACCGCCCGCGCGGCAGTCCGCCTGCTCCGCAAGGCGGGGGCGGCGGTGGAACAGGCCCAGTTCGTCGTCGACCTGCCCGATCTGGGCGGCGCCGAAACCGTGCGCGCCGATGGCGTCCGCGTCGATTCGCTGATCCAGTTCGCCGGTCATTAACCGTTCAGCCGGAACTTGCGACAAGTCGCCCTCGTTGAACGACGATCGGCGCGTATCTGCCTTTGCTCGCGCCCCTCGATGACGGGAGAGCATCATGTTCCTGAAGCGTCTGGCCCTTGCTGGCCTTATTTTCGGTGTCGGCATCGGCACCGCGGCTTGTACGGACGGATACGGCTATAGCGGCGTGTCGGTCGGTTACGGCGGTGGCGGTTATTATGGCGACGGCTACGGTTATGCCGATCCCTATTACAGCGGCGGCTACGCCGGCTATCCCAGCTACTTCGGCTGGTATGGCGACTATTATTATCCGGGCACCGGGATCTACGTCTACGACCAGTATCGCCGGCCGTTCCGCTGGAACAACACGCAACGGCGCTATTGGGAGGGCCGCCGCAACACGTGGCGCGGCGATCGCAACTTCCGCAACGACTGGAACGGGTTCAACCGCAACAACGGCCAGTGGCAGGGCAATCGTACCCCCGGATACCGCAATGACGGCTATCGTGGCGATCGGACGCCGGGCTATCGCGGCAACCGCGGCGACGGGACACCGGGCTATCGTGGCGACGGCAACCGGGGCGATCGGACACCCGGCTATCGTGGCGACGGTAACCGCGGTGATCGCGGTAACTGGCGCGGCAATCGCCCCAATGTATCCGGGCAGTCCGTCACCACGCCGCGCGTCGCGAGGCCGGACGCCAACCCCGGCGGCAACCAGCGTGGCTGGGGCGGCAATCGGGGCCCGGGCGGTAACAGGGGCTGGGGCGGCAACCGCACCGGCGGCAATCGCGAACGGCGCTGACCTGCACGACCGTCATCTCACGCAGGTGGGATGACGGTTGCGCCCGACGGACTAACGCGGTCTGGTTTCCACCAGACCGTTCGACACGAACGTCATCACCACGATGTCGTCCTGATTGAACACGGACATCCGGCTCTTGAAGATGCCCATTTCGGGCCGGCTGGCGGAGCGACGCTTTTCCAGCACCTCGCTTTCGCAGCGCAGCCGGTCGCCCGGATAGACCGGCTTCAGCCAGCGCAATTCGTCGATCCCCGGCGATCCCAGTCCCGACTGGGCGTTCGCCTTCAGATGTTCGACGAGCATCGCCATCGTCATCGCACAGGTATGCCAGCCGCTCGCCGACAATCGGCCGAAATGGGTCTTCGCCGCGGCCTCGTCCGACAGGTGGAACGGCTGTGGATCGTACTTCCCGGCGAAAGCGACCACTTCATCACGGGTCACCGGATAGTCGCCGAAGCTGGCCCTGGTCCCGACCTCGATATCCTCGAAATACTGCACGGCCGCTCTCCTATCGTTTCAACACCTGCCTAAACGGTGCGTCGCTGCCGTCCAGTCCGGCGGCCATGGGCAGTCCGATCAGGTCGCGCAGCAGCGGATTGATGTCGGTGTTGTCGAAGCCCGCGAGCCGCTTGCCACCGACGAAGGCCGGCCCGCTGGCGATGAACAGCGCCGCCATGTCGGGCGCACGATTGTCGTAGCCGTGGGCACCGCCGTGGAAGGCGTCGGCGGTCGCGCTCTTCAGGATCAGCCAGCCCGGTTCCGCCAGGCAGACGTACGGCGGGATGCGGGGATTGCCGCCATAGCGGAACCGCGCCGGCACCGCATTCTTGCGCCAGCACGTCATGTGCGGATGCGGCCGGAGCAGCGCCGCCTCCAGTGCGGCTTCGCGCCCCGCCACCGGGAACAGCGTCGCATAGGGGCCGCTTTCCAGCAGGCGATAGTCGGTCACGTTCGCCACACGGTCGAGCGGGATCGTGCGCGTGCTGTCGGTAGCGGCCATGCCGTGGTCGGCGACGATCACCAGATTGGCCGGCTGTCGCAGCTCGCGCAGGCCCTGCACCAGTCGACCGATCTGGACGTCGACGTCCGCTACCGCCTGTGTCGTTGCCGCCGCCTGCGGCCCGTTGGCATGGCCGGCACTGTCGACCGTGTCGAAGTATAGCGTCACGAAGCGCGGGCGCGTCGCCTCCGGTCGGCGCATCCAGTCGATCACCGCATCGACGCGGCTCGTGCCGGTCACCGCCTGATTGAACTGCTGCCAATCCTTCGGGCGGGTCGCATCGCGGATCGCGCCATGGCTGTCGGGAATGATCGTCCCGCCCCAGCCCACGTTGGCACCGGGCCAGAACATCGTCGCGGTCCGGACGCCCGCCTTCTCTGCGGTCACCCAGATGGGTTCTGCGGCGTTCCACCAGAACGGGTCGTCGCTCGCCATCGTGAAGGTTTCGCCCGGACGTGCGGGGTCCTCCATCCTGTTGCCGACGATGCCGTGATGGTCCGGCACCTTGCCGGTCACCAGCGTCCAGTGATTGGGGAAGGTGACGGAGGGAAACGACGGCCGCATCGACGCGCTGACACCGCCGGCAGCAAGTGCGGACAGGTTCGGTGTCACCCCGCGGTCGAGGTAATCGGGCCGGAAGCCATCGATCGACACGAGGATGGTGACCGGCGCCCCCATCGTCCGCGGTATCGGCGCCGGGGGCAGGGTCGTGCCCGACGCTGCCGGGGCGGGCTGGGTCACCGGCGAGAGGGCCGGCGGCGTGTAGGGCAGGGCGCAGGCGGCGAGCGACAGAATGGAGCAGGCGAGGGGAATCAGTCTCACGAGGCGATCGTCCCGGACGTGGAAGCCGGAGCCGCCTTACGCGGGAGCAGGCCAGGGCGACAAGGTCACCCGACACCGGTTTTGCGGGTCCTTCCTTCAGGCACTCCGCACCATCGGATGGCGACGTCCTTGCCAAGGCAGGGCGTCGCTTACCTGCCCCTCCGTCACGGCTAAGGCCGCGCCACCTCCCCCTCGCGGGGGAGGATTTGAAAAACCGGCCGTTTCAGGGACGAGACGGTTTTCGCTGCGATCCGCGGACATTGACGTGAGCTCAACTTCATTTTTCCCCCGCAAGGGGGAGGTGGCGCGGCGTAGCCGTTACGGAGGGGAGGTACGCGCCGTCTCGTGCGATCGATCACGACCGCCCGTTCTCTCGACACCGGTCGGGCATCGACGAACGAGGCACCAGCAAAGTTCTTTCCCACGGGGACATCGCCCGTTCCGGAGGGGGAGATTACGAGATCACACGTTGAAGCGGAACAGCATCACGTCGCCGTCGTGGACGACATACTCCTTGCCTTCCTGCCGCAGCTTGCCCGTTTCGCGCGCGCCGGCTTCCCCCTTGCAGGCGATGTAATCGTCGTACGCGATGGTCTCGGCGCGAATGAAGCCGCGTTCGAAGTCGGTGTGGATTTCGCCTGCCGCATTCGGCGCCTTTGCACCGGCATGCACGGTCCACGCCCGCGCTTCCTTGGGACCGACGGTGAAGAAGGTCAGCAGGTGCAACAGCTTGTATCCGGCGGTGATGACGCGGGCGAGGCCGGTTTCCTCCAGCCCAAGCTCGGCGAGGAATTCGCCGCGATCCTCGGGCGCCATCGTCGCGATCTCGGCTTCGATCGCCGCGGATACGACGACCGCCTCGGCACCCTCCGCCTTCGCCTTCTCGAACACCTTCGCCGACAGCGCGTTGCCGTTCGCCGCATCGCTCTCGTCGACGTTGCAGACGTACAGCACCGGCTTGGCGGTGATCAGCTGCGCGCCCGCGAACACGCGGGCTTCCTCCGCATCCTTGGGCTGGGTGAGGCGAGCAGGCTTGCCCTCGCGCAGCAACTCGAGCGCCTGGCCGAGCACCGCTGCACCGATCTTCGCCTCCTTGTCGCCCTGCTGACCCTTCTTGATCAGGTTCGGCACGCGCTTCTCGAGGCTTTCGAGGTCGGACAGCATCAGCTCGGTCTCGACCGTCTCGGCGTCGGCGATCGGGTCGACCTTGCCCTCGACATGCGTCACGTCGCCATCGGTAAAGCAGCGCAAGACGTGGACGATCGCATCGACTTCACGGATGTTGCCGAGGAACTGGTTGCCGAGCCCTTCGCCCTTCGACGCGCCGCGGACGAGGCCGGCGATGTCGACGAACGCGAGCTGCGTCTCGATGATCTTGGCCGATCCCGCGATCTCCGCCAGTTTGTAAAGCCGCGGATCGGGCACCGCGACGTTGCCGACGTTGGGTTCGATCGTGCAGAACGGATAATTGGCCGCCTGCGCCGCCGCCGTCTCGGTCAAAGCATTGAAGAGGGTGGACTTGCCGACGTTGGGCAGGCCCACGATACCGCAGCGGAAACCCATGGGAACACTCGCGTCTGGATAGGGAAAGCGCGCGCCTTACCGGTTGCGCCGCCGCTTGGCCAGTCGCGAGCCGCCAGTGCCAGTATCCGATCACCGAGCACCCGGTTCAATTCCTGGCGACAATCCTCTAGGCGACGGACACGATGCTGCCGCCGCTTCCCCAGACCGCCTCGCTGCTGCCCGCATTCGCGCCATGGTTCGATGTGGCGGGCCTCGCCGTGTTCGCCGTTTCGGGTGCCCTCGCAGCGGCGAAGCGCGGGCAGACCGCCGTGACGCTGGCCTTTTTCGCGCTCATCACCGGCGTCGGTGGCGGCACCGTGCGCGACCTGCTGATCGATGCGCCGGTGTTCTGGGTCCACGACCCGCGGGCCGCGACCGTCTGCCTGGCGATGGCGGCGGCGGTGTGGGTGACGCCCGAGCGCTGGTGGAAGGATAGCGCGCTCGACTGGTTCGACGCGATCGGCCTCGCCGCCTATGCCGTATATGGCGCGGCGAAGGCGGTCGGCTATGGCGTGCCACCGGTGCCCGCCGCACTGATGGGCGTCGTCACCGCCTGTGTCGGCGGTATTATCCGCGATGTGCTGGCAGGGGAGCCGTCGATCCTGATGCGGCCGGAGCTGTACGTCACGGCTGCGGCGCTGTCGTCGTCGCTCTACGTCGCATTGGGTCTGGCCGGACTGGCGGGCGCGCCCGCAGCGGTCATCGCCGCCGCCGCCGGTTTTGCCCTGCGCGCGATGGCGATCCGCTATCACATCGCCTTGCCCGCCTATCGCAGCCGTCCCTAGGCGATCAGGACGTCAGCGACTTGACGTACAGATAGAGGAACATGCCGAGTCCGACGGACAGCAGCAGCGGAGAGGCATGGCGATAGAGGTTGATCTTGCCCGTCAACGGTTTGCCCGAGAAACGCGCCTCCACGATCAGGCCGGTCGCGAAGAACGAACTGAACGCCGCCACCCCGATCACGACCAGCGCCATGACGACGGATACGGCGGATCGGCCATGCACCTTGTCGGCGAGCGCCGCCACGCCGGCCAGCGAGAAGAGGCATAGCGAGGTGAGGTGCTTGAGATAGTCGTACAGCATCGCATCGCCGCCGGTGCCGGCCTGCGCGTTGTCGTCGTTCATGCGTCTGCCTCCCGATCGGCTTCGGTCGCGATTGCCGCCTGCGACAGGGTCGTGGTCACCCTCGCACGACGCCGGTATCCGCGAAACGGCGCGGTTCATCGGGCGGTGTCGTGGGCTCCGCGAGTTCGCACTGCCAATAACCGACGTCGATCCACTGCCCGTGCTTGTAGCCGATCTCGCGGAAGACGCCGGCGCGGCGGAAGCCCACCGATTCGTGCAGGGTGATCGAGGTGCTGTTCGGCAGCGCGATCCGGCCGATCGCCTGGGTGAAGCCCTGTGCCCGCAACGTGTCGACCAATGCTTCGTACAGCAATCGCCCGACACCCTGCCTTTGCGCCACGTCGGCGACGTAGATGCTGGTCTCGACCACCCAGCGATACGCCTCCCGCTCCGAAAAGCGCGTCGCATAGGCGTAACCCAGCACACCCCCGGTCGCATCGCCGTTGGTGGCGACGATCCACGGGTACAATCCGGCGGACGAGGCCATCCGGGTCCGCATCGCGCGGGTATCGGGCGCCTCCGTCTCGAACGAAACCGTGCCGGCAAGCACGTGGGGGGCATAGATCGCGGCGATCGCGCCCGCATCCTCGGGCGTCGCCGGGCGTATCGCGATCATCCTACAGTCCGACCCGGGCCAGGATCAGGTCGAGCAGCCGGGCGTCCGACCCTGCGGTGTCGCTCGGCCCGAGGCCACCGCATTCCAGGCAGCGGACCTGTACCGATCCGGCGGTGGCGAGGCGCTTCACGTCGCCCAGCGCCTGTGCGAGCAGCCCGCGCCGCTCCGCCGCGATCCGCGCGAACACGTCGCCGCCGGTCGCGTCGTCGTCGTCCTTTTCGGCGAAGCTGGCTGCGATCTGTGCCGCGAAGCCGGGCTCCTTTTCCAGATATTCGGCATGGATCTTGGCCGGATCGAGCCGGGCGCGTTTCGCCGCCTCCGCGATCGCGTCCTGCAACCCGCCGAACCGGTCGACCAGCTTCAGCTGCCGTGCCGTGCCGCCATCCCACACGCGCCCCTGTGCGATCTGGTCGACCCGCTCGGGCGTCATGCCGCGCGACTGTGCGACCCGGCCGAGGAACTGGCGATAGCCGTTCTCGATACCCGCCTGCAGGATCGCATCCAGCTCCGGCGTGGTGCCGGCGTACACGTCCGGCTGTCCCGACAGCGGCGTCGACTTCACGCCGTCGGTCGTGACACCGATCCTGGCCAGCGTCTTCTCGAAGGTCGGGATGATGCCGAAGATGCCGATCGATCCGGTGATCGTCGCCGGCTCCGCAAAGATCACGTCACCGGGTGTCGACACCCAATAGCCACCCGACGCGGCCAACCCGCCCATCGAGACGACGATCGGCAGCCCCTTCTTCTTCGCTTCCAGGATCGCCAGCCGGATCCGCTCCGATGCCAGCACCGATCCGCCCGGCGAATCGACCCGCACCACCAGCGCCTTCAGGTTCTTGGTGGCGAGCCCGTTCAGGATCAGCTTGGCGATGGTATCGCCGTGCGCGCTGCCGGGGCCGCCCTCGCCATCGACGATGTCCCCGGCGATCGTGACGACGCCGATGCCGTCGCCCGCCTTCGACAACGGATGGGCGCCGATCCACGCGTCGTACCGGATCGTCGTAAAATTGCCGATCGGCTTGCGTGTATCGCTGCCAACCAAGGCGGCGACGCGCTGGCCGAAGGCGGTGCGGTCGCCCAGCTTGTCGACGATGCCCGCCGACAGATTCGCCCTGGCGATGTCTCCGTTCGCCGCGACGATCACCCGTTCGGGACTGTTGAGGAACTGCGCCACCTGCGCTCTCGGCCGCGCTTTGGCGACCGCGTCCTGCCACTGGCCGAACAGCGATCCGAGCAGTTGCCGGCTCGCCTCGCGCGCCTCCGGGCTCTGGTCGGTGCGGGTATAGGGCTCGACGAAGCTCTTGAACTTGCCGACGCGGTAGACGTGCGTGTTGACGCCCAGCTTGTCGATCAGACCCTTGTAATACAGCTGGTTGCCGCCCGGTCCGGTGAACAGCGTGCCGCCCAGCGGGTTGACCCAGATCTCGCTCGCGTTCGCCGCGAGCCGATAACCGGAATCGGTGTAGGCGGTCGCATAGGCCAACACCGGCTTTTTGGTATCGCGGAATCGGCGGATCGCATCGGCGATCTCGTTCAGCGTCGCCGGATAACCGCCACCGAACCGGTCGAGGTCCAGCACCAGTGCCTTGACCCGATCGTCGGTCCGCGCCTCGTCGATCGCGCGCAGCACATCGCGGGCGCGATATTGCCGCGGCATCGACTGCCCCGACAGCGCGGCGAACGGCGCCTGCTCCTCGGGCTGTTCGACGATGGTGCCGTCGAGGTCGAGCACCAGCGCACCCGTCGGGATCGCCTTCGTCCCCGGCCGCGCATTGAGCGCCGCGAACAGCAGACCGAAGAACAGCAGCATTGCGATCAGGACCAGCCCGTCCTTGATCGCCACCAGCAGCTTCCATGCGCCCTGAACCAGCTTCACGTCATGCTCCTACAAACCTGCTCCAGCGCTAGAGCAGGGGAGGGCGCGACGCAACGGCCCGTATTAGGATGGTAAGACAGGGGCGCCGGCATGTTTGTTGAAGGATCGTGGGACCAAAATGCGGTAGCGGTTGGTTGACCGAAGGTGACGGGTCGGTGGACCCGGTCGCTGAGGATGAGGGGGAGCTGACATTGGCGGTCGTCCGATTGTTTTCGCTGGATTCCCGCACCTCGATCGCGCGCTGGCTGGTCGTCCTGGCCTGCGTCCTGGCATCGCTTTGGTGCCTGATCCGACTGTTGCGGTTCGTCGACGGCATTCCGATCATCCCGGTCTGGACGCTGGCCGCGCTGCTGCTCGGCAAGCTTTTCGTCGAATCGGTTCGTCGACTGCACGATTGCGGGCAGAACGCGGGGGGCGCGCTGGCAGGCATGGCCGGAATCGGGATTCTGCTGGCGACGGCATCTCTGAGATGGTCGGGGCACGGCGCAGACGGAATTGCATGGGGCGCGCTGATGTTCGCGATCGTCGCGACGGGCGTGATGTTTCTGCGGCCGGGAAGTGCGTACGCCAATGCATATGGCCCGCCCGCACAAGGCATGGCTTCTCCGGTATCGAGCGTGTCCGGTGGCAAGGCCGGAGTGTTCGTAGCCACGGGTTTTGGACTGGTGGGCCTTGCTGCCGGACTGGGGGTTCTCGCCTGGCAATCTGCCCTCGACAGCCAGCGCGACGCGCGCATGGAACGCGTCGCGACTGATCCGCCGCCAACGTCGGCAGACATCGGAACGCGGTCGGACGACACTCCGCTCGACAACGAGAATGCCGCGACATCCGATCGTATCGATGCCCTGTTAAACGAAGGGGGCGCCCGATGATCACGGGTAACGCAACCCGGCTGAAAGCGGCCCAGACCCTGTTATTGCGGTTCATCGAGATCGGCCGGAATTCCGATCCGAAGCGCCGTACGGCCCTGCAACGCAGCCCGGCGGGCTGGCCGATTGCGCGTGACCCGTTCGCACGTCAGATCAAGGCACGCCTCGATGGCCAGCTCCCCAATCAGCTCGAGACATCCTATTGTGGTCCGGCGGCCTTTTTATACTGCCTGTTGCACGATCGTCCCGACGTTTATGTCACATATGCTCTGTCGCTGTGGGAGCGGGGGCATTTCCGGTTCGGCAATCGCAATGCCACGCTGACCCTGTCGAGCGACGACGGGCAGGTCGCAGCGGCCAAGGCGTTGACGACCGTACGTGCGAAAGACGCCGGTCACCGGCATATCGACGACATCGACTGGATGACGATGTCCTGTCTCAGCGCATCGACGCGACCGCTGGATGTCGGGGCGGTGAAGCCCAAGGATCAATTCGGCTCCATCTCCTATCCCGGCGTCGTCCGAAAATGGTTCGTCGCAGCCGGTGCGGGCGTCAGGGCCGACACGATGGGTGCAGGGCTTATGAAAAGTTCGATGCTGGCGACGTTGAGTCTGATGAAGCAATGGACCGGCAGCTGGATCGTCCTGCAGATCGATTCCAGCCTGTTGCAGGGCGGCACGACCAACACTTTCACCAAACGACACTGGGTCGTGGTAGATCCGCATCGTCGCCCGATGATACGCAAAGGCGCGGGCGGACCTGTGGTCCCGCTCGGTGATGCAGCGGAAGAGCTTTGGAAAGAACCATCCGGCGATATCGCGCGCGGATTGCAGGGTGTGCACATGCGAGACTGGGATACGAATCTCAGCATCGTGACATGGGGCGACGAGCATCATGCCATTCATGGGCGAAAGCTCGGGCAGACGATCGGCCGTATCTATGGCGGGTTCGCCTTTTCCCGGTTCAGATAGTCTAGCGGTCGCTCCGCCTGTCCCGCACGATGCATGACTGGTGATTTCCCCGTCGCCACGCCCTTGACGACTCACGCCCTCCGGCACATATCCCCGGCGTTGGCACTCGCATAATGTGAGTGCCAGAAATCTGTCACACTGACCAAAAGAGGGACTCAGCAATGAACTTTCGTCCGTTGCACGACCGCGTCCTCGTTCGCCGCGTAGAGGCGGAAGAGAAGACGGCCGGCGGGATCATCATTCCCGACACCGCCAAGGAAAAGCCGCAAGAGGGTGAAGTCGTCGCCGCTGGCACCGGCGCGCGCGCCGAAAACGGCACGATCACCCCGCTCGACGTCAAGGCCGGCGACAAGATCCTGTTCGGCAAATGGTCGGGCACCGAGGTCAAGGTCGACGGTGAAGACCTGCTCATCATGAAGGAATCCGACATCCTTGGGATCGTTGGCTAACGCCAACAGGCTCGAGAATATCGGCTGATTCTCGCGTCCGGGAGCGATTTCGACCCGGACGTAGTGTCAACTTCCACAACTTCCAATTTTCGAAAGGGTAGCCACCATGGCAGCCAAAGACGTAAAATTCGGCCGCGACGCGCGTGAGCGCATTCTTCGCGGCGTCGATATCCTCGCCGACGCGGTGAAGGTGACGTTGGGTCCGAAGGGCCGCAACGTCGTGATCGACAAGAGCTTCGGCGCTCCCCGCATCACCAAGGACGGCGTCACCGTCGCCAAGGAGATCGAGCTGAAGGACAAGTTCGAGAACATGGGCGCGCAGATGGTGCGCGAAGTGGCCTCGAAGACCAACGACATCGCCGGCGACGGCACGACCACCGCGACCGTTCTGGCGCAGGCGATCGTCCGCGAGGGCATGAAGTCGGTCGCCGCGGGCATGAACCCGATGGATCTGAAGCGCGGCATCGACATCGCCGTCCTGAAGGTCGTCGAGGACATCAAGGCGCGCTCGAAGCCCGTCGCCGGCACCAGCGAAATCGCGCAGGTCGGCATCATCTCGGCCAACGGCGACCGTGAAGTCGGCGAGAAGATCGCGGAAGCGATGGAGAAGGTCGGCAAGGAAGGCGTGATCACCGTCGAGGAAGCGAAGGGTCTCGATTTCGAGCTCGACGTCGTCGAGGGCATGCAGTTCGACCGCGGCTATCTGTCGCCCTACTTCATCACCAACCCGGAAAAGATGACGGTCGAGCTCGCCGATCCGTACATCCTGATCCACGAGAAGAAGCTGTCGAATCTTCAGGCGATGCTCCCGATCCTGGAAGCCGTCGTCCAGTCGGGTCGCCCGCTGCTGATCATCGCCGAGGACATCGAGGGCGAGGCTCTCGCCACGCTCGTCGTCAACAAGCTGCGCGGCGGCCTGAAGGTCGCAGCGGTCAAGGCACCCGGTTTCGGCGATCGTCGCAAGGCGATGCTGGAAGACATCGCGATCCTGACCAAGGGCGAGATGATCTCGGAAGACCTCGGCATCAAGCTCGAGAACGTGACCGTCGGCATGCTCGGCACCGCCAAGCGCGTCACGATCGACAAGGACAACACCACCATCATCGACGGTGCGGGTGATGCGGAGTCGATCAAGGGCCGTACGGAAGCGATCCGTGCGCAGATCGAGAACACCACCAGCGACTACGACCGTGAGAAGCTCCAGGAGCGTCTCGCCAAGCTCGCCGGCGGCGTCGCCGTGATCAAGGTCGGTGGTTCGACCGAGGTCGAGGTGAAGGAGCGCAAGGACCGCGTCGACGACGCACTGCATGCGACCCGCGCAGCCGTCGAAGAAGGCATTGTCCCCGGTGGTGGCACCGCGCTGCTGTATGCGACCAAGGCTCTTGAGGGCGTCACCGGCGTCAACGACGACCAGACCCGCGGCGTGGACATCGTCCGCAAGTCGCTGACCGCGCTGGTCCGCCAGATCGCGCAGAACGCCGGTCATGACGGTGCCGTCGTGTCGGGCAAGCTGCTCGACCAGAACGACACGTCGTTCGGCTTTAACGCGTCGACCGACACGTACGAGAACCTGGTGACCGCCGGCGTGATCGACCCGACCAAGGTCGTCCGCACCGCGCTGCAGAACGCCGCTTCGGTGGCCGGCCTGCTCATCACCACGGAAGCGACCGTGTCGGAACTGCCGGAGGACAAGGCTCCGAGCATGCCCGGCGGCGGCGGCATGGGCGGCATGGGCGGCATGGACTTCTGATTTCGGACCGGGGCAGGCACAGCCTGCCCCGGACACAAAATCAGAACCGGCCGGCGGGATCGGCCAGCCGATCCCGTACCGACGTGCCAGCACCGGCTTTGCCGGTGCTCGTTCGAAGCGAAAACAAAGGGCCGGGGAAGCAATCCCCCGGCCCTTCGTCATTCCCGTCAAAGCAACTCACAACCCGTGCTCCTGCGAACGCAGGAGCCCAGTGTTCCGAATACTTCAAGCCGTGGTCCTGCCCCACCCTGGGTTCCTGCGTTCGCAGGAACACGCAGATGCGATGTCATGCGCAAGCCTCGCTTCACCGGACGAAGCAACCCACGCCCCACCCGCACGTTGCCGCCATCATGAACACCGACGCGACCCGCCCCGACATCCCCGCCGACGGCGCGATCCTCGGCTACGGCCCGATGCTCCCGCTCGTCGTGGCCGGCGCGGGCGCGTGGCTGCTCCCCCCGCCATGCCCATTCTGGGCGGTACAACTCGGCATCATCTGGGGTGCATTGGTGCTGGCGTTCATCGCCGGCGTCCGCCGCGGCTTCGGTTTCGGCTATCCGCAGGCGTCCAAGCCGGCGGAGATCAGCGCCAGCATCGCCTATTTCACGCTCGCGGGTCTCGCACTGGTGATCGGCCGTCCGTCGATGGCGTTGATGCCGCTGATCATCGGCTACGTCCTCGCCGCCCTGCTCGATCGCCGTGCCGCACTGGCGGGAAATGCACCCGCCTATTTTGCGACGCTGCGGCCCCGTCAGCTGCTGATCGGCGCTGCGGGGCTGGCGGGTTTATGGGCGTGGACGATCAGCTACTGATCAGGCGTCTTTCATCGCCTCGATCAGCTTCTTGACCTCCTGACTTCGGCCACGCGGCAGGATCAGGACGTCGTTGCCGCTCGCGACGACAATCAGGTCGCTGATCCCGACCGCCGAAACGCGGATACCGTCGGTGCGAATAAGGCAATCGCGCACGTCGATCGCCAGCACCTCGCCACGATGGGCGTTTCCGTCGCCGTCGCGATCGCTGATCGCATGCAGCGCGTCCCAGCTGCCGACGTCGCTCCAGCCCATATCAACCGGCACGACCGCGACACGCTCGGCGCGTTCCATCACCGCATAGTCGATCGAATCCGACGGGGACGCGGCGAAGGCGTCGGCATCGGGATAGATCCGCCCGCCATCACGCCGTGCCCCGGTCATGGCATCCTGCGCGGCGGTCAGCATCGCGGGAGCATGCGCTGCCAGTTCACCGAGAAAGATATCCGCGCGGAACAGGAAGATGCCGCCGTTCCACGCGTGATCGCCGGATGCCAGCATCTCTTCGGCCCGCTCCCGGATCGGTTTCTCGACGAAGCGGGCGACCCGGTGAACGCCGTTCGTCAGCGGCTCGCCGATCCTGATCCAGCCATACCCCGTTTCTGGCGCGTCGGGAGCGATCCCGAACGTGACCAGCCAACCCTCCGCGACCAGCGGCATCGCTGCCTCGATGGCGGCGTGAAATGCGGCGATGTCGGCGATGACGTGATCGGACGGCATCACCAGCAACGCATCCTCGCCCTTCGCTGCCAAGGCGGCAAGCGCGATCGCCGGCGCGGTGTTGCGCGCGACAGGCTCGAGGATCACCGCCTGCGGCGTCGCGCCTACGGCGCTCAACTGTTCGTCGATGTGATCGGCGTGCCGGGCGCTGGCCACCACGATCGGCGCTGCGAACGCCTCGCCATGCGCTCGCCTCGCGGTGAGCTGCAGCATCGTTTCCTCGGCGGTCAACGCCAGCAGCTGCTTGGGCATTTCCGGGCGCGACATCGGCCATAGCCGGGTGCCTGATCCTCCGGAAAGGATCACGGGAACGATCGTCATGGTGGGTGAGAAACTCCTTGGACGTATCATCATAGCTGAACGAGCCGTAGCTGAACGAATGCAGCGACGAAACGACCCAGATGAAGCGCCTCTTCAAGCTTTCTTTGCTTTTTTCTGCGAGGCGGAAAGTTGCCTGTCGGAAAAGCTTACAGGCGCGGTCGGAAGGAAGCGGGGATGATCCGCGTTTTCAAGCATTACGTTCCCTATGCCGTGCTGCTGCTCGGACTGGTGGATGCGGTCCTGCTGATCGCCTCGGCGGAACTGGGCTGGGTGATCCGTGCGCACCAGATCGGCATGCTGATCGAGCCAACCTCGTCGCGCCTGCCGCAATTGCTATCGTTCGCGTTCGCTCTTCAGATCGCACTGGTCGCGGTCGGCGCCTATGGCGTCGCGTCGTTCCTGTCGCTGCGCTTCGCCGCGGCACGGCTGGCGGTTGCGATCCTGCTGGGGGTCAGCTTCCTCTCCATCCTCTTCTTCCTCGTTCCACCACTGGCATTGTGGCGATCGAACCTCGCCTATGCGACGCTGATCGCGGGAATCCTGCTGGTCGTGGTTCGGGCGTTGCTGGGCCGGACGTTGGGCAGCGAGACCTTCAAGCGGCGGATCATCGTGCTGGGGGCGGGGCATCGCGCCGCCCGCATCGGTGGACTGGCCGCGCTCCCGGGATCGAATGTCGTCGTCGCCGGCTATGTCGCGATGGGGGAGGCCAACCCGGTCATCACGGACGCCGTTCCGCGCGACCGGATTCCCAATCTCGCCGCGCATGTCGTCGATAACGGCGCGAGCGAAGTCGTTCTGGCACTCGAGGAACGCCGCAACGCCTTGCCGCTGAAGGATCTGCTGCGCGTCAAGACGACGGGCGTGATGGTCAGCGAGATCTCCAGCTTTCTCGAGCGCGAGACGGGGCGGATCGACCTCAATTCCGTCAATCCGTCGTGGCTGATCTTCTCGGACGGTTTCGCCTCCGGCCGCATGCTGTCGAGCGCCTTCAAGCGGGCGTTCGACGTCGTCGCCAGCCTGCTGCTGCTGTTCCTGACGCTCCCGGTGATCCTGCTCACCGCCGCCGCGATCAAGCTCGAATCCAAGGGTCCCGCCTTCTACCGCCAGCGCCGCGTCGGCCTGTACAATCAGGGCTTCGACATCATCAAGTTGCGCTCGATGCGGCAGGATGCGGAAGTCGCTGGCAAGGCGGTATGGGCGGAAAAGGACGATCCCCGCATCACCCGGGTCGGCCGATTCATCCGTATGGTGCGCATCGACGAACTGCCGCAGACGTGGACGGTGCTGAAAGGCGAGATGAGCTTCGTCGGCCCGCGTCCCGAACGCCCGCAATTCGTCGAACAGCTCGAACAGCAGATTCCGTATTATGCCGAGCGCCACATGGTGAAGCCCGGCATCACCGGCTGGGCGCAGATCAACTACCCCTATGGTGCGTCGATCGAGGATGCCCGCCACAAGCTGGAATACGACCTCTATTACGCCAAGAACTATTCGCCCTTCCTCGACCTGCTGATCCTGCTCCAGACGCTGCGCGTGGTGCTCTGGCCGTCGGGAGCACGCTGAGGCCGTGCCGACGCTGATCCTGTGGGGCCATGCGCTCGCGGCGCTGGCGTTCGGTGGGCTGGCGCTCGCCTGGCTCCGCCATACCCAGCCGCTGGCACCGCGCGCGCCGCTCGCCTGCGCGCTGATCGCCACCGCGCTGTGGGCACTTGCCGTCGCGGGCATCGGCGCGGGCGACGTGGTGGCGCGGCTCGCCGAATCGGTGCGCAATCTCGCATGGCTGGCGCTGATGCTGACCTTCGTCCGGCAGGCACGTAGCGGCAGCATGCCGCTTTACGCGGTCTATGCCGCCGCGGGATCGATCACCGTCTTCGCAACGGCGCTGGCGCTGTTCGAAACCTTGCCGCTCGGTATCGAGGCACAGGCGGCGGTCATCCAGTTCAGGCTGATCGCGCGCATGCTCGCGGCGATCGTCGGGCTGATGCTGGTCCATCAGCTCGCCTTCGTCGGTGCACCGCGCAACCGCGGCCGTACCGTCCTGCTCGCCGCCGCCATCGCGACGATGTGGGGTGCGGACCTGTTCGCCGCGGCGCTCGGCTGGGGACTCGGTGGCCGGCCTGTGGTCGTCGTCGCCGCAAGAGGCTTCGTCATGACCGGCGTCGCCCTGTTGCTGGCGCTGGCCGCCCGGCGTGGCGAACGAGGGCTGACCGTTTCGCATGGGGTGGCGCTGCGGCTGTTTTCCGTCGCCGCGGTCATAACGTATGCCGGCTTCACTATCCTGCTTACCCAGATCGCGGAACGGTTTGCCGGCCATACCGCCCGGATCGTCCAGACCGCGATCGTGCTGGGTGCGACGACGGCGCTGGTCACCTTGCTGTCGACGCCATGGCTACGGGCGTGGGCGAAGGTGAAGGTCGCCAAGCACTTCTTCCGCCATCGCTACGATTATCGCGCCGAATGGCAGCGGTTCACCGCGACGCTGGGATCGCCCGGGCCGGGCGCCGACCCGCTCGACCAGCGGATCGTACGGGCCATCGCGGACCTGACCGGATCGCCTGCCGGCTTGTTGCTGGTTCCCGACGGGGCCGGGCTGGGCCCGGCCGCCGCCTGGCACTGGCCAGACACCGGCAGCACCGAGGCCGCATTGTCGGAGCACCTCGCCGCCAGCACGCGAATCGTCGAGCTCGATCAGGTCCGTCGCGGCGAAGCTCCGGCCGAGGAAGCCGCCGCCGTGCCGCAATGGATCTGCGACCACCCGGAAGCCTGGGCGCTCGTGCCCCTGATCCACGGCACAAGCCTGATTGGCGCCATCCTGCTCGCTCGCCCCCCGATCGACCGCGCGCTCGACTGGGAGGATCTCGACCTGCTCCGCGTCGCCGGGCGACAGGCCGCGAGCTATCTTGCCGAGGATCGTGCGCACGCCGCGCTCGCCGACGCCGCACGGTTCGACGAGTTCAATCGTCGCTTCGCCTTCATCATCCACGATATCAAGAATCTGGTCAGCGGCCTCAGCCTGGTCGCGCGCAACGCCGAACGCCATGCCGACAATCCCGCCTTCCGTGCCGACATGATCGAAACCCTGAAGGATTCCGCGGCCCGCATGAACGCGCTGCTTGCCCGCCTGTCGCAGCACCATCGCGCGGAACCGGAACCCGTGCAGCCGGTCGATCTGGCGGCGCTGGCGCTGCGGCTGGCGGCCGCGCGACGCGCCCAGCATCCGATCGTGGTCGAGGGGGTGGGCATGGCGCTTGCCCAACCCGGCCGGCTGGACCAGTTGCTCGGGCACCTGTTGCAGAACGCGATCGAAGCGAGCCCTTCGGGCACCCCGGTCACCATCCGCGCCGGGTACCACGACGGCCGCACGGTCGTCGACGTAGTCGATCGCGGATGCGGGATGAGCGCCGCTTTCGTCCGCGATCAGTTGTTCCGCCCGTTCGCCTCGTCGAAGCCGGATGGCTTCGGCATCGGCGCCTATGAAGCGCGCCAGCTTGCCGAGGCGATGGACGGTACCATCGACGTCGATAGCCGGCAGGGCGAGGGGACGCGATTCCGCCTGTCGCTGCTTGCGGCCCGCACCATGGAGCAGGCGGCATGAGCACCAAGCCGGTCCTGCTGATCGTCGAGGACGACCTTGCGCTGCAACGCCAGTTGCGCTGGGCCTATGAGGGGTATGAGATCGTCGGCGCAGCCACCCGTGCCGAGGCGATCGAGGCGTTGCGTCTTCACGAACCAGCCGTGGTAACGCTGGACCTCGGCCTGCCGCCTGACCCCGACGGTACCGGCGAAGGCTTCGCGACGCTCGCCGAGATCCTCGCGCTGAAGCCCGACACCAAGGTGATCGTCGCGTCCGGCCATGGCGCGCGGGAGAGCGCCCTGAATGCGATCGGACTGGGGGCATGGGATTTCTACGCCAAGCCGATCGACATCGACGCACTCGGCCTGATCGTCGCGCGTGCGTTCCATGTCCATGCGCTGGAGGCGGAGAACCGTCGCCTCGCGGCGCGCGAACCGGGCGGCTCGGGGTTCGGCGGATTGATCTATGCCTCTGACGAAATGGCGAAGGTCGTCCGCACCGTCGAACGGGTTGCCGCCGCCGACGTATCGGTGATGCTGCTCGGCGCGAGCGGCACCGGCAAGGAATTGCTGGCACGTGGTATACACGACACATCGCCGCGGCGGCGTGGCGAGTTCGTCGCGATCAACTGCGCCGCGATCCCCGACACGCTGCTCGAAAGCGAATTGTTCGGGCACGAGAAGGGTGCATTTACCGGCGCGGTAAAGACGACGCCGGGCAAGATCGAACAGTCGGCGGGCGGCACCCTGTTCCTCGACGAAATCGGCGATGTGCCGCTGCCGTTGCAGGTCAAGCTGCTGCGGTTCCTGCAGGAACGCGTGATCGAGCGGATCGGCGGGCGCAAGGCCATCCCGGTGGACACGCGGATCGTCTGCGCCACGCACCAGAATCTGGAGGCGATGGTCGCCGACGGGCGCTTCCGGGAAGATTTATATTATCGGCTTGCCGAGATCATCGTCCGGATCCCCAGCCTCGCCGAACGAACCGGTGACGCCGGCCTGCTGGCACGCACGCTGGTGCGCAAGCACGCCGATGCGATGAAGCTGGCCATTACCGGACTGGCGCCGGACGCGCTGGCAGCGATCGAGGCATGGCCGTGGCCCGGCAACGTGCGCGAACTGGAAAATCGCATCAAGCGGGCGGTGATCATGGCGGACGGCAAGCTGATCACCGCAGCCGACCTCGATCTGGGCGGCGACGCGGGCGAGGCGTTGCCACTCAACTTGCGCACCGCGCGCGAGCATGCCGATCGCAAGACGATCCGGCAGGCGCTGGCGCGGGCGGACGGCAATATCTCCGGCGCGTCGCGGCTGCTCGGTGTCAGCCGGCCGACGCTGTACGACCTCCTGAAGAGCTACGACCTGCATGGCTGAATCCCGCTATCCGATGATGCGCCGTAGACGCCGTCGCGCGTTGCGACTGCCGCGTCTGCGTCTGCGTCTGCGTCTGGCACATGGCATCGCGCTGGCCACGCTGGTCGCGATTGCGGCGATTCTGGCTTTCGTCCTGTTGCGTCCGGCCCCGCGAATCGATCCGGTGCGCGCCCTGCACGATTCCCGCGCCGCCTATCGCATCGGCAACTACAGCGCGGCGCGCAATCACGCGCTCGCCGCCCTGGGCGCCGTCCCTGCGTCGCAGCCCACGTTGCTGCTGCTGGCGCGCAGTTACCTGAAACTGGGCGATGGCGTGGCCGCCGAAGGCGCGGTGAGCCGTGCACGCGCGCTGAACGTTCCCGAAATCCGCGTCGCGAGCCTGCGGGCGCAGGCGCGTTTCCTGCAATCCGATTATCAGGGCGCGATCGATGCCGCCGCGATGGCACCGGCAGACGACGTGGATGCCGTTCGCGCACGCGCGCGGGCGCTGGCCATGCTCGGCGATGCCGGCACCGCCGCAGCGCTGCTGGAACACCTGTCGGCGCGAGCGCCGCGGGACGCCGCGATATGGGCCGATCTGGGGCGGGTACGACTGAATGCCGGCGAGATCGCCGGTGCCACCGCAGCCGCCGCGCAGGCCGCGCGACTGTCGCCGGGTGATCCGGTACCGTTGACGCTTCAGGCGGAGATCGTGCGGACACGCTACGGCCTTACCGCCGCGTTGCCGTGGTTCGAGGCGGCGTTGTCCCGCGATGCCTATTACCATCCCGCGCTGATCGAATATGCGGCGACGCTGGGCGAGGCCGGGCGCCATGCGGACATGCTCGCTGCGACCCGCCGTGCACTCGCCGCACGACCGGGCAGTCCGCAGGCGTTCTACCTGCAGGCGGTACTGGCCGCGCGGGCCGGACGGCTCGATCTGGCCCGCGAGATGCTTCAGCGCGCCGGAACCACGATCACGACATTGCCCGGGGCGGCGCTGCTCGGCGGCGGGCTGGATTTCGTGGCCGGGCGTTACGAGCGGACGATCGGCAGCTGGCGTCCGCTGGCCGCCGACCAGCCGATGAACGTCGTGCTGCGCCGGCTGCTCGGTGCGGCGATGCTGCGCTCTGGCGATCCCCAGGGCGCACTTGCCCAATTGCGTCCGATCGCGTTGCGCGACGATGCCGACGCCTACACCCTGACCCTCGTCGCCCGGGCGTTCGAGGCGACCGGCGACCGCGTCAGCGCCGCGCGCTTTCTCGACCGGGCGGCATCGGGCGCGCGCGGTGGTCCGGCGGTGTTCGCCAGCGACGACAGTGTCGGCGTGGTGCTGGCCGAGGCACGCGACGATCCGTCCGACCCCAATTACATGCTGGGCGTCATCCGCGCCCAACTGACCGCGGGCGATGCCGCGGGTGCGATCGAGCGAGCGCGGACGCTGGTTGCGGCCAGTCCCGGCGCACCCGCCGCGCAGGTCGCGCTGGGCGATGCGCTGAGCGTCGCCGGCCGGTTCCCCGAAGCGGCACAGGTCTATACCCGTGCCGCGAGCCTGACGTTCGATGAACCGACGATGCTGCGGCTGGTCGATGCATGGGCACGCGCGAACCGGCCGCGCGAGGCGGCGGCGGCGCTGTCGCTCTACCTTCAGCAGAACCCCCAGAGCCTGTCCGGCCAGCGTATCCGCGCGCGCCTGCAAGTGGCGAACGGCGATGCCGACGACGCGATCGAAACACTGGAAGGCTTGCGCCGGATGACCGGCAACCGCGATGCCGCGGTGCTCGCAGATCTGGCGAGGGCCTATGCCGCGAGCGACGAAGGTCCGGTCGCGCGCACCTATGGCCGCGCCGCCTATCGTCTGATGCCGATGAACGCTTCGGTCTGCGATGCCTATGCGCTGGCGCTGGCCGCCGACGGCGATCTGGCCGGTGCGCGGCAACTGGCGGCGAAGGCTGTGGCGCTGGCGCCGACCGATCCGGCGATCGCGTCGCACGCACGCCAGATCGCCCGCTGACGGTTGCGCGTGCGCGCGTGCCGCGTCATGAGCGCGACCATGGCCGACCCACTGGAGCGTATCGCCGCGGCGCTCGACCGCCTTGCCCCGCCGCCACCGCCCGGCGACGATGCCGCCGCGCATCCGGCCTATGTCTGGCGAAGCGGTGCGCTGATTGCCGCGCGTGCGTTCGCGCCGTTGCCCCTCGATCTGCTGATGCGTGTCGACAAGCAGAAACTGGCGTTG
Source organism: Sphingomonas sp. Leaf37 (assembly GCF_920939475.1). Lineage (NCBI taxonomy): Bacteria > Pseudomonadati > Pseudomonadota > Alphaproteobacteria > Sphingomonadales > Sphingomonadaceae > Sphingomonas > Sphingomonas sp. Leaf37. The sequence goes on from NZ_CAKLAX010000001.1 coordinate 470,629, forward strand.
GTCGAGAACATGCGCAGGCTGGCGGCGGGCGCTGCGGCGCAGGACGTGCTGCTGTGGGGCGCGCGAGGAACGGGCAAGTCGGCGCTGGTCAAGGCCGCGATCGGTGCGGTGCAGGCGGATGGCGGAGATGTCGCGCTGATCGAGGTCGGCGATCTGGATGCCTTGCCGGGTCTGTTCGCGCTACTGGCGCCGGTGCGGCGGTCGTTCGCCCTGTTCCTCGACGACCTTGGATTCGATGCCCCCGCGGAAGCGCGGACGCTGCGGTCGCTGCTGGAAGGCGGTGCGGAGGCGCGGCCGGACAACGTCCGCCTGATCGTGACCGCCAACCGCCGTCATCTGGTGCCGCGCGACATCGCCGAACAGGATGGTGCGATCAACCCGCGTGACAGCATCGACGACCAGCTTGCGCTCGCCGATCGCTTCGGACTGAGCCTGGGTTTTCACGCGCTCGATCAGGACGGTTATTGTGCGATCGTCGCCGTTTATGCCGCGCGCTTTGCCTTGCCCTACGACGCAGCGGAGGCGGTCAATTGGGCGACCCGCCGCGGTAGCCGGTCGGGGCGCGTGGCGTGGCAATACATCACCGAACTGGCCGGGCGAGAGGGCAGGGCGCTGCGTTAACTCAACCCCTCGACCTGCTCCGCCAACTCCAGCCAGCGCATCTCCGCAGCATCCTTTTCAGCCCGAGCCGTCTCGATCGCCTGCGTCAGCGCGGCGAAGCGTTTGGGATCGCGGACGTACAGTGCGGGATCGGCAAGCAGCGCCTCGTCGCGGGCGATCGCGGTGTCGATCGCCTCGATCCGCCCCGGCAACTGGTCGTAATCGCGCTGGTCCTTGTAGCTGAGCTTGGTTCGCGCCTGCGGCGGGGGCGGGGGAGCGGTTCTGGTTGCGGCGGGTTTGCGGGTTTCGCTTGCGCGTTTGCGCTGCCGTTCCCAATCCTCATAGCCGCCGGCGACGACGTCCACCGCGCCCGATCCGTCGAGCCCCAGCGTGACGGTAACCGTCCGGTCGAGGAAGTCGCGATCGTGGCTGACGATCAGCACCGTGCCGCCGTAATCGGCGATCACTTCCTGCAACAGGTCGAGCGTTTCGAGATCGAGGTCGTTGGTCGGTTCGTCGAGCACCAGCAGGTTCGACTCGCGGGCGAATTCGCGTGCGAGCAGCAACCGCGACCGCTCGCCGCCCGACAGCGTGCCGACCTTTGCCTCGACCAGGCTGGGGTCGAACAGGAATTCCTTCAGATAGCCGTGGATGTGCTTGCGCACGCCCAGCACGTCGATCCAGTCGCCGCCATCGGCCAGCACCTCGCGCACCGTCTTGTCGGGTGCCATCAGGCTGCGCTGCTGGTCGATGACGATGCCGTCGAGCGTCTTCGCCAGCTTCACCTGACCCTCGTCGGGCTGCAATTCGCCGGTCAGCAGCTTCAACAGCGTCGTCTTGCCTGCACCGTTGCGGCCGACGATGCCGATCCGGTCGCCGCGGGTGACGCGCAGGTCGAGGTCGCGGATGATGGTCCGCTCTCCATAGCTCTTCGACGCATGCTTCACGTCGATGACGATCTTGGTCTTGCTGTCGTCGGACGACGTGGCGAGGTTCGCCGCACCTTGCGGCCCCATCATCGCGGCGCGTTCGGCGCGCATGTCCTTCAGCTTGGCAAGGCGGCCCTGGTTGCGGCGGCGGCGGCCGGTGACGCCGCGTTGCAGCCAGTGCTCCTCGATCTTCAGCTTTGCGTCGAGCCGCTGGGCATTCCGCTCCTCCTCGGCATAGACCTGCTCGGTCCACGCCTCGAACCCGCCGAAGCCCACCTCGGCGCGGCGGATCGCGCCGCGATCCATCCACAATGTCTGCCTGGTCAGTCGAGTCAGGAAAGTGCGATCGTGGCTGATGACGATGAACGCGCCGCGGAAGCGCCCAAGCCATTCCTCAAGCCAGTCGATCGCGGCGATGTCGAGGTGGTTGGTCGGCTCGTCGAGCAGCAGCACGTCGGGGTCCTGCGCCAGTGCACGGACGATCGCCGCGCGTCGCCGCTCGCCGCCGCTCGCCGAGGCGGACTCGCGGGTGAGATCGATGCCGAGTTGGTCGGCGATTGCCTCCGCCTCGTGCGGCGCGGGCGCATCGTCGCCGCGCAGCACGTAATCGGCGAGCGTCTCGCATCCGGCGAGGCTGGGCTCCTGTTCCAGCAGCACGACACGGGTGCCGGGAACGATGACGCGCCGCCCCTCGTCGCTGTCGATCGTGCCGGCGATCAGCTTCAACAGCGTCGTCTTGCCGGCGCCGTTGCGCCCGATCAGCGCCAGCCGGTCGCGTGCGCCGATATGGATGTCGAGGTGGCGGAACAGCCAGCCGTGACCCTGGATGACGCCAAGGTCTTCGTAAGCGAGAATGGGTGCGGCCATGGCCGGCGCAGGTAGGGGGTGGAATCGGTCACGGCAAGCACACCCGCGACGCCGCATCCCGGATGCGGTCGGGTGAACGGCATGCGACCGCTCCATTCACAGGGTGTTCAATGCCTTCTGCCTATGCCAGTCCTTATGAAGATGGTCTTGCCCCTCCTGCTTCTCGCCGTCGTGCCTGCGCTTGCTCCCGTTGCGGCGCAGGCTCCGGATCAGCGTCGCAGCGATCAGGAGCGCGCCTATGACGCCCGCCGCAAGGGTGCGGTGCTCTCGCCGCGCCTGATCGAGGGGCGGGTACTGCCGACGATGAAGGGTTATGAGTATCTCGGCTTCGACCTGGATTTCTCCACGTCCGTTTACACGTTGAAATTCATGCGCGATGGAGTCGTCGTCTGGGTCGACGTCGATGGACGTTCGGGCCAGATCATCGGCCGCACCGGTCGCTAACAGGGGTATGACATGCGCGTTCTGATCGTCGAGGACGAGCCCAATCTCGGCCAGCAGCTGAAGAACACCCTCGAGGGTGCGGGCTACGCCATCGATCTCGCCACCGATGGCGAGGAGGGGCATTTTCTGGGGAGCACCGAGAATTACGATGCTATCGTGCTCGACCTCGGCCTGCCGGAGATCGATGGGCTGACCGTGCTCGATCGCTGGCGCAAGGAGGGCAAGACGATGCCCGTGCTGGTGCTGACCGCACGCGACAGCTGGTCGGACAAGGTCGCCGGCCTCGACGCCGGCGCGGACGACTACGTCGCCAAGCCGTTCCAGACGGAGGAGCTGATCGCCCGTCTGCGTGCGCTGATCCGCCGTGCATCTGGCAACGCATCGTCCGAACTCACCGCTGGCGACGTGCGCCTCGACACGCGGTCGGGCAAGGTCACACGGGCAGGCGAACCGGTGAAGCTGACCGCGCAGGAATACAAGCTGCTCAGCTACCTGCTGCATCACAAGGGCAAGGTGGTCAGCCGCACCGAATTGATCGAGCATATCTACGATCAGGATTTCGATCGCGATTCCAATACGATCGAAGTGTTCGTAACGCGCATCCGCAAGAAGCTGGGTCAGGACGTGATCACCACGATCCGTGGTCTGGGCTACAGTCTCGAAGACCCGGACGCCTGATCGAACCGTCATGGATACGCGGCCGCCAGTTCCCGTTTTGGCCGAAGCCCCGCCGCGCCTGCGCGCGGTCACGACCGGGTCGTTATCGCGACGGATGATCCTGATCGCGGCGGCCTGGATCGGGCTGCTGCTGTTCGGCGGCGGCTTCGCGCTCGACCGGGTGCTCGCCAATGCGGTCGAGCGCAACTTCGACGACCAGATGCAATATGTCCTGCGTTCGCTGATCGCGTCGGCGGAGATCGGCCCGGATGGCGAGGTGGTGTTCGCGCGTGACGCGGCGGCCGACCCCCGCTTCCTCGAACCCTATTCCGGCCTTTACTGGCAAGTTTCGGCACCCGGCTTGCCGGTCACCGAAGCCTTCCCCTCGCGATCGCTGTGGGATCGACGCCTGTCCTTCGGCACGGCGCATGACGACCGCAACGTGCATTTCTACAATAGCAGCCAGTTCGCCGATGAGAAGCTGCGCGTCGTCGAACGTGATGCGCAGCTGCCGAAATCCCGGATCCACTGGCGCTTTCAGGTGGCGCAAAGCCGCCGCGGCCTCGATGCGCAGATCACCGTGCTGCGGCGGACGCTGGTGCGCAGCTTTGCTTTGCTCGGGCTGGGTCTGGTCGTGCTGGCGTGGTTGCAGACGCTTTACGGTTTGTGGCCGTTGCGACGGGTGCGCGAAGAGATCGCCCGGATGCGCGCCGGCCAGTCGAACCGCGTCGATTCGGCCATGCCGATCGAGGTCGCGCCGATGGTCGAGGAACTGAACGCGCTGATCGAACACAACGAACGACAGGCTGAGGAGGCGCGTCGACACGCCGGCAATCTGGCGCATGCACTCAAGACCCCGCTCACCGTCATCATGAACGCGGCGACGGCGCAGGCGGACGATCTGGCGGATACGGTGATTCGCGAAGCACGGACGATGCGGCGGCAGGTCGACCATCATCTCGCCCGCGCGCGCGCTGTCGGTCGCCGCGGATCTGCGCACAGCCGCGCCGACGTCTGGCCGAGCGTCGAATCGGTCGAGCGCGCGGTCGCCCGGCTCTATCGCCATGTCCGCATCGACGTGACCGGTCCCAAGGACCTGAAGGTTCACGTCGAACGGCAGGATCTGGACGAGATGCTCGGCAATCTGATTGAGAACGCGGCCAAATACGGTGGCGGCAGCGTGTTCGTGACGGTGGCCGCGCAAGCCGGCTTCGTCGAATTGCTGGTGGAGGACGACGGCATGGGCATCCCCGACGAGGATCGCGTCCGCATTTTCGATCGTGGCGTGCGGCTGGATACCGGCAAGCCGGGCACCGGGCTTGGATTGGCGATCGTCCGCGACGTTGCGGAAATCTATGGCGGCACGGTCAGTCTGGAAGAGAGCGAGGATCTGGGCGGTCTGCTGGTGCGGCTGAGGCTGCCCGCCGCAACGTGATCCTGACCGCTTGCGGGGCGCGACAGAGACGCTAACGCGCTGATCATGCGTATCTTTCGTCCGATCCTGTCCGGTGCTGCATGGAACGACCGGCTGCTTGCGGGCGTCGGTGCGGCGTTCGGCATCCTGCTGACCGGGCTCATCACGAGCCTGCTCGCGGGCGGCTGGCCCGTGCCGCAGTTGATGGCTCCGATCGGGGCCAGCGCGGTGCTGGTGTTCGCGGTGCCCGCCAGTCCGCTCGCACAGCCATGGGCGGTGATCGGCGGCAACGGTCTGTCCGCCGCCTTCGCCCTGCTGGTCACGGTGGTCACGCATCAGCCGATCATAGCCGCACCGGTTGCGGTCGGCGGCGCGATCGTCCTCATGTCGCTGCTACGATGCCTGCATCCGCCGGGCGGTGCCGTGGCGTTGAGCGTGGTGCTGCTCCACATGGCCGGCACGCCGGCGGACTGGCATTTCGCACTGTCGCCGGTCGCAGTGAATTCGGTTTTGCTGGTGATCGCGGGCGTGCTGTTCCACCGCATCTCGCGGCACAGCTATCCGCATCGCCCGGCGACTGCCGTGCCATCGCCCGCGTTTCTGACCGAGGACGTGGATGCCGCACTGGCCGAGATGCACGACACCTTCGACATCGCGCGCGAAGATCTCGATGCGCTGCTCGCCGCCGCCGCGCGACACGCGGCGATCAGGCGGGGACGGTCAGGCCGCTCATCACCTCCGCGGTGATCGCCAGACTGCGCTTGCGGGCATCGTGGTCGTAGATCGCGCTGGCGACCATCACTTCGTCCACCCCGGTGCGTCCTATGAAAGCGGCGGTCTGGCGCGCGACCGTCTCGGGCGAACCGACCGCGGAGCATTGCAGCACATGGTCGAGGATCGCGGCGCCTTGCGCGCCCAGACTGGCCCGATAGCCAGCGACCGGTGGCGGCATCTGGCGCGGATTACCGGTACGCAGCGCGACGAACGACTGCTGCTGCGAACTGGCGAGCAGCTCCGCTTCCTCATCGGTATCGGCGGCGAAGACGTTGAAGCCGGCCATGGCATGTGGCTTGGCAAGTTGCGCGGAGGGGCGGAAATCGCGGCGATAGATCGCCAGCGCACTGTCCAGTGCATCGGGCGCGAAGTGCGAGGCGAAGGCATAGGGCAGGCCTAGCGCAGCGGCGAGCTGCGCGCCGAAGGTGCTCGACCCCAAAATCCATAGCGGCACGTTCGCGCCGGCACCCGGCGTAGCGGCGATGCCGGTTCGCCCGTCGTCCGCGAAATAGCTCTGCAGCTCCATCACGTCCTGCGGGAAGGCATTGGCATCGCTTTCCAACGTCCGTCGCATCGCGCGAGCGACGCGCTGGTCCGATCCCGGCGCGCGGCCGAGGCCCAGGTCGATCCGGCCCGGGAAGAGCGCATCGAGCGTGCCGAACTGTTCGGCGATGACCAGCGGCGCATGATTGGGCAGCATGATCCCGCCCGCACCGACGCGGATACGGTTGGTCGCGGCGGCGACATGCGCGATCACGACAGCGGTCGCAGCACTGGCAATGCCGCGCATGCCATGATGTTCGGCGACCCAATATCGCTGAAAACCGAGCGTTTCGGCGTGCCGCGCGAGGTCGGCGGCATTGGCCAGCGATTGCGCCACGGTGCCGCCTTCGACGACCGGCACCAGATCGAGCAGGGAATAACGTGTCATGCCCGGAAGATGGGGGCGGAGCCGCGTTCCCGCAATCCGGCGGGCATCGACCGGCGGCTTGTGCCTGCCGTTGCCGCCGCCTAGACGCGCCCGACATGCTTGCCAGCCTCGCCTCTATCGACACCTGGATCTTCGATCTGGACAACACGCTCTATCCGGCGCGCGCGAATTTGTTTGCGCGCATCGACGCCCGGATGACTGCCTATGTCGCGCGCCGCCTCGGCCTGCCCGAGCAAGAGGCTCGTGATGTCCAGAAAGAATACTTCCATCGCCACGGCACGACGCTGACCGGGCTGATGGCGGATCATGGCGTCGATCCGCACGAATTCCTCGCCGAGGTGCACGATGTCGAGATGGATGTGCTGGAGCAGGACGCGCCGCTCGCCGCCGTGATCGCGCAACTGCCCGGTCGCAAGCTGGTCTTTACCAACGGTGACAAGCCCTATGCGCTGAAGGTGCTCGACCGGCTGGGTCTGGGCGAGAGTTTCGAGGCCGTGCACGACATCCATGCGATGAACCTCGTCCCCAAGCCGCACCCGTCGGCCTATGCGGGTCTGTGCGCAGCGTTCGGCATCGACCCGACCCGGGCCGCTTTCTTCGAGGATATGGCGCGTAATCTAACACCGGCGAAGGCGATCGGCATGACCACGATCTGGGTCGACAACGGGTCCGAACAAGGGCCTGAGCCGCGCCGCGATCATATCGACTACACCGTCCACGACCTAGCGCCGTGGCTGCAGCATATCATGGAGGCATCATGAGCCAGCATCTGGCGACCGTCATCGACACTGCGTGGGAGGATCGCGCGAATCTGGGCTTCGATACCGGTGGCGAGGTTCGCGACGCGGTCGAGGCGGCGCTCGCCTCGCTCGACGCGGGCGAGGCGCGCGTCGCCGAGCCGGACGGTGAAGGCGGCTGGCGGGTCAACCAATGGCTGAAGAAGGCGGTGCTGCTCAGCTTCCGCCTCAACGACAATGTCGTCATGCCGACCGGGCATTTCGACAAGGTGCCGCTGAAATTCGCCGATTGGGACGAGAGCGCGTTCCGTGCCGCGGGCTTCCGCGCGGTGCCCGGCTCCGTCGTCCGCCGCGGCGCCTTCATCGGCAAGGGCGCGATCCTGATGCCCAGCTTCGTCAACATCGGCGCCTATGTCGGTGAGGGCACGATGGTCGATACCTGGGCGACGGTGGGGTCGTGTGCCCAGATCGGCAAGAACGTCCATCTGTCGGGCGGTGCGGGCATCGGCGGCGTGCTGGAGCCGTTGCAGGCGGACCCGGTCATCATCGGCGATGGTGCCTTCATCGGCGCGCGGGCGGAGGTCGCCGAGGGCGTGCGCGTAGGCGAGGGGGCGGTGCTGTCGATGGGTGTCTATCTCGGCGCCTCGACCAAGATCGTCGATCGTGCCACCGGCGAAGTGTTCAAGGGCGAGGTGCCGCCCTATGCGGTCGTCGTGCCGGGCTCGATGGGCGGCGGCGACGGCAAGCCCGGGCTGTATTGCGCGGTGATCGTGAAGCGCGTCGATGCTCAGACGCGGAGCAAGACCAGCATCAACGAATTGCTGCGGGATTGACCGAATAGCACTTGCCCTCCAGCCTCGACCCGTCTTCCGTCATCCCGGCGAACACCGGACTGCGGACGGGTGGGGAAGGTCGGCTGACGTAGAGCGTGACGCATCCGCCACACGTTCCCGCGAACGCTCCGATCGGCGAACCAAAGCCGGATCGATCCGTTATCGGCTTCGGCGGTGCATCGCCGCGCGGATTTCTCGACAGGTTTCGATGACGTTTTCTCCCTTGCGCGCGGCTGCGGCCAGCTTCGTTTCCCTGCTGCTCAGCGGTGCGGCGCAGGCGCAACAGGTGGATGTCGGTGCTTCGCCGCCCGCTCCGGATGCTGCAGAGGCGGCGCCGGACAGCAGTCCGGGCGATACCCGTCGGCGTCCCGCGACACCGATCAGCCGTGCGCGCGATACGTCGCCGTCCGCGTTGATCGGTGACACGCAGAGTTCGCCGCCGGCCGGCCTGATCGGTGACTGGCAGACGATCCGGACGCGGCTGGGTGAGCGCGGCATCGGCGTCACCGCGCGCTACGCCTCGGAAAGCGGCTATAATTTTGCGGGTGGCGACCGGAAGCTGTTTCGCGAAACGGGCCAGTTCGATGCGGGCGTGTTGTTCGATCTCGACAGGCTGATCGGGCTGACCGGCGGTGCGCTTCAGGCGACCGTGACGTGGCGGCGCGGGCGTAATCTGACCAGCGATGCTGGCATCGATTCGCTCCAGCAGGTGCAGGAGGTGTACGGGCGCGGGCAGACGGTGCGCGTGACGCAGCTCTGGTACGAACAGCGCATCGGTCCCGCGGTCGAGATCAAGCTCGGCCGTACCAACCCGGGCGAGGATTTCGCGGTCTTTTCCTGCCATTTCATGAATCTCAGCTTCTGCGGCGCACAGCCGGGCAATCTGGTCGGCGATTACTGGCAGAACTGGCCGGTTGGGCAGTGGGGCGCGCGTATCCGCGTCTCCTTGCCCCGGGACCTGTACGTCCAGGGCGGGGTGTACGAGATCAATCCGCGCAACCTCGACAACAGCTTCTTCATTGCGCGGTTCAAGGGCGCGACGGGCGTGCTGATCCCGGTCGAGATCGGCTGGACACGGGGCGGCAATACCGGGGAGCGCGGCGGCAACGTCGGGTCGTACAAGGTCGGCGGCTGGATCGGCACCGCGGATGGCGAAGACGTGCTGTTGGACCGTAACCGCAACGCGGGCATCGTCACCGGGCTGTCGCCACTTCGACGATCGAGTCGTTACGGCGTCTATGCGACGATGCAGCAGCAGCTGACCGGCACGTCGAAGGACGGCAAGTCGCTGACCGGGCTGTCGATGTTCGCCAATGTGACGCAGGCCGATCGCGCGACCTCGGTAACGGACAATCAGGTGTCGCTGGGGTTGTTCTACAAGGGTCTGGTGCCGGCGGTGCCGGGTGACGTGCTCGGCTTCGGTTTGGCGCGCACCAACGTGAACGGGCGCGCGGCGCGCACGGACCGGCTGGTGCCGGGAACCGCGGTGCGACACGCCGAATATGCGGCAGAGGTGTATTACAGCATCCATCCCGCCGACTGGCTCGAACTGCGGCCCAACCTGCAATACATCCATTATCCCGGCGGGATACGGCAGGCGGACGACGTTGGTTTGCTGGGTATGAAGGCAGCGATCACGCTGTAGATCGGCGGTGACCGCTTCCATGCTCGACAAGCCCGACGCACGGGCGTATCGACTTGTTATACACGTTAAACAAAGGGAACAGCATGCCCGACGCCAGCCCCAATTCGAGCCAAGTTCTCGACCGCGTTCTCGTCCTCGAAATGGTGCGCGTGACCGAGGCGGCGGCGATCGCCGCGTCGACGCTGACGGGGCGTGGCGACGAGAAGGCGGCCGATGCCGCGGCTGTCGAGGCAATGCGCGAAGCGCTGAACGAGCTCGACATGGACGGGACGGTGGTCATCGGCGAGGGCGAGCGCGATGAGGCGCCGATGCTGTTCATCGGCGAAAAGGTCGGCACGGGCAAGGGACCGGCGATCGACATCGCGCTCGATCCGCTGGAAGGCACGACGATCTGCGCCAAGGCAGGCCCGAACAGCCTCGCCGTGCTGGCGATCTCGGAAAAGGGGGGTCTGCTCAATGCGCCAGACGTCTACATGGACAAGATCGCGGTCGGGCCGAACCTGCCTGCCGGGATCATCGACCTCGACAAGACGCCGACCGAGAACGTGAACGCGATCGCCGCCGCGAAGGGCGTCAAGCCGAGCGACATTATCGCCTGCGTCCTCGATCGACCGCGACACGAGGCGCTGATCGCCGAATTGCGCGGCATCGGTTGCGGCGTGATGCTGATCGGCGACGGTGATGTGGCTGGCGTCATCGCGACCGCGGATCCGGACACCACGATCGACGTCTACATGGGCTCCGGCGGCGCTCCCGAAGGCGTGCTGGCCTGCGCCGCGCTGCGCTGCGTGGGCGGCCAGTTCAAGGGTCGCCTGCTGTTCCGCAACGACGACGAACGCGGCCGTGCGCGGAAGTGGGGGATCGAAGACCTCGACAAGCAATACGATCTCGAGGAGCTAGCCAAGGGCGACTGCATCTTCGCCGCAACCGGCGTCACCGACGGTTCGCTGCTGGAAGGCGTCAAGCGTCGCAAGGGCAAGATGACGACCGAGAGCGTCGTGATGCGCGCCTCGACGGGCACCGTGCGCTGGGTAAAGGGCGAGCATCGTACTGCGTGACGGGATGATGCGGCCCGACGGGCTTACCGTCGTTGCTTCGCCTCGCCCGCAATGACGAACCCGGTGTTGTTCTTTACTCTCTGTCACCACGGACGTGTTCCGGGGTCCACTGCGCCGCTTGGGGGAGTGCCTGAGCCTCAAGCCTTTCCGTTGCGGCACGGTGGACCCCGGGCACGTCCGGGGTGACGGATTGCATGGAGCGGGCGAGTGCCTGCCTTCGGGCGGCGAATTCCCGGTTTCCTGACCGTCCCGCTATGGGTGAGCGATGCTGGTCTTCATCCTCCTCACGCTGACCCTGGCGTATCAGGCTGCGTTGCTGCGGCGTGGCGGCATGTTCGCGCCCCTCCGCCTGCGTCTGGCGTCGCGTCATCTGCGCGGAGCGTCGGCTTTGTGGCTCGGCTATGGCCTCCCGGCGCTGCTCGGCCTGCTCGCGACGGTGCGGCTCGCCGGCCTTGCGCACCTCCCGCCGGAATTCCTGCCGTTGGCCTGGTATGTGGGGGTGCCGCCCGGGTCGATCGGTATCGCGCTCGTGCTGGTCGGACTGGGTGCGGGCAGCCTGCTCGGGCTGGTACTGACATGGTGGCGGGCGCGTCGTGGGCGAGCGCCATGGACCGCGGGCGACGTGCGATCGATCATGCCGGCGAGCGACGCCGATCTGTGGCCGGCCGCGGTGCTGGCGGTGTCGGCGGGGGTGGCGGAGGAGTTGTTCTATCGGCTGTGGCTGCCGCTGATCGTCGCCATGGCCAGCGGATCGGGAACCGCGGGGGTGATCGTCGGCACGCTCTGCTTCGCGGCGATGCACCGCTATCAGGGCTGGGCTGGTGTCGCCGCCAACACGATCGGCGGCGGGCTGCTCATGGCGCTCTACATGGGCAGCGGGGCCTTATGGTTGCCGATCGTGGTGCATGCGCTGGTCGACCTCAACGCGCTGGTGCTGAGACCGGCGCTGTCCGCACGCTGGCGGCGGCGGTTCAGTTCTTCAGTCGCCAGCCGCTCTTGAAGATCCACGCGATCACCGCGAGGCACGCCACCAAGAATCCGAGCGTCACCCCCAGGCTGACCGCGATATCGACGTCGCCCTTGCCGAAGAAGCTCCAGCGGAACCCGCTGACGAGGTAGACGACCGGGTTGAACAGGCTGACCGTCCGCCACGCCGGGGGCAACATGTCGATCGAATAGAAACTGCCGCCCAGAAAGGTCAGCGGGGTGATGAGCAGCATCGGCACAAAGTTCAATTGCTCGAAGCTCTTCGCCCAGATGCCGAGAATGAAGCCGAACAGGCTGAACGCCACCGCGGTCAGCAGCAGAAACGCGATCATCGCGCCGGGATGCAGGACCGTGATCGGCACGAAGAACGACGAGGTCGCAAGGATGATAAAACCCAGCACCACCGATTTGGTCGCCGCCGCGCCGACATAGCCGAGTACCATCTCCATCGACGAGATCGGCGCGGAGAGCAGTTCGAAGATCGTGCCGGTGAATTTGGGAAAGTAGATGCCGATCGAGGCATTGCCGACGCTCTGGGTCAGCAGCGACAGCATGATGAGGCCGGGAACGATGAAGCTGCCATAAGCGATACCGTCCACCGTCTGCATCCGGCTGCCGATCGCGCCGCCGAAGACGATGAAATACAGGCTGGTCGTCAACACCGGCCCGACGAGGCTCTGCCACAGGGTGCGCAGCGACCGCGCCATTTCGAAGCGATAAATCGCCCAGATGCCGTGCAGGTTCATGCGCGTGTCTCCACCAGATCGACGAAGATATCCTCAAGGCTCGATTTGGAGGTTTCGAGGTCCTTGAAGCCGATGTGGCGGTCGGCCAGTTCGCGCAGCAGCGACGGGATGCCGGTATGCTCCTCGGTCGCGTCGAAGACGTAGCGCAGCGTCCGGCCGTCGTTGACGAGGCTGAGCTGCCAGCGTTCGAGGCCCGGCGGCACCGCGTCGAGCGGATCGACCAGCGCAAGGTCGAGTTCGCGCTTGCCGAGTTTCTTCATCAACGCGGCCTTGTCCTCGACCAGCAACAGGCGGCCCTGGTTGATGACGCCGACGCGGTCGGCCATCTCTTCGGCTTCCTCGATATAATGCGTCGTCAGGATGATGGTGGTACCGCGTTCGCGAAGGCCGTGCACCAGCTTCCACATGTCGCGGCGCAAGGCGACGTCGACGCCGGCGGTGGGTTCGTCGAGGAACAGGATTTCGGGTTCGTGCGCCAGTGCCTTGGCGATCAGCACGCGGCGCTTCATCCCGCCGGACAGCTCCATGATCTTGGCATCGCGCTTGTCCCACAGCGACAGGTCGCGCAGCACCTGTTCGATATAGCCGCTATGCCCCGATCGGCCGAACAGCCGGCGCGAGAAGGTAACGGTGGCGAGCACGGTTTCGAACATGTCGACCGACAGTTCCTGCGGCACCAGCCCGATGCGGCTGCGCGCGGCCTTATAGTCGGCGATCGCGTCGTGCCCGGCGACGTGGATGGTCCCGGTCGAGGGGGTGACGATGCCGCAGACGATGCTGATGAGCGTCGTCTTGCCCGCACCGTTGGGACCGAGCAGCGCGAAGATCTCGCCCTTGTTGATCGTCAGATCGACGTGGTGGAGCGCGGTGAAGCCGCCCTTATACGTCTTGGACACGCCGGCGATGGCGAGGATCGGTTCTGGCATGGAAGTCCCCCTGTGGCCGCGGAGATAGGGGGCGGGATGGGGGAGTGCTAGTGGCCGTAAATCTCATTCCTCCCCCGCGAGGGGGAGGGGGACCGTTCGGCGTTAGCCGAATAGTGGAGGGGGAGGTAGGCGACGCCCTCTGCAATAGGTTCGTCGCTTGCCTCCCCCTCCGTCACCGCTTCGCGGCGCCACCTCCCCCTGTCGGGGGAGGAATAGGACATCGATCAGCTCGCGCGCGCGGCGGCGATGGCTTTTTCGATTTCCTCGATCGGCAGCGCGCCTGACAGGATACGGTCGCCGACGACCCAGCTCGGCGTGCCGTTCATGCCCAGCTTCGCCGCAGTCTGCATGTTCTTGGCGATTTCGGCGTCTACCGCGGCGACGTCGATCGCGGCGAGCGATACGCCCGCCTTTGCCGCGGCGGTCTTGATCGAGGCGTCGCTGACCGGGCCTCCCGCATAGAGCGCGTCGTGGAAGCCGAGGAACTTGCCCTGCTGTGCCGCCGCCAAGCTGGCGCGGGCGGCGATGCGGCTCTCGTCGGACAGGATCGGCAGGTCGCGATAGACGACGCGCAGCTTGGGATCGCGCTTGATGAGGTCGGCGATCAGCGGCAGCGACGCACGGCAATAGCCGCAGTTATAGTCGAAATATTCGACCAGCGTGACGTCGCCCTTGGGGTTGCCGGCCCAGGCGCTGCCGAACGGCGTGGTGATCGCGTCGCGGTTGGCGGCGACCGCCTGTTCCGATTGCTGCTCCTGCAATTTCTGCATCGCCTGCGGGATAATCTCCGGGTGGGCGAGGACGTAATCGTGGACGACGCGTTCGATGCGGGCCTGATCGGCGCCACCGGGTGCGGCGAAGCGATCATAGCTGAAGACGGCGCCCGCGCCGATCACCGCGCCAAGGCCGGCGATCAGCGGTAAAGTATAGCGTTTCACCGTTTTTTGTACTTCTTCGGGTTGTCGTCCATGTCGTTCTGCGCGGTCATCGCGATGTCCTGCGCGCGAATCCAGTCGGACGTGTTGGCGGGAATGTTGGCGAGCGCATAGCGCGCGCTCTGCGCGGCGGTGCGGTGATCGCCGTTCATGCTGGCGCGCTCGGCGGTGGCGAGCGCGGCGCGGGCGGTGTCGCCAGTCAGTTCATAGGCGGTGCCGAGCTGATACCAGGCGAAGGGGTTTTCATCGTCGCGACCGGTGGCGACGCGCAGCACCTTGATCGCTTCGGGATAGTTCGCCTTGTTCTCGGTCGCGATCAGCGCGTGGCCGAAGGTGGTGGCGATCAACGCGTTGTTGCGGGTGCCCTCGGTCGCGGCGCGCAACGGCGCGATCGCCTCGACCGGGCGGCCGGCTTCGAGCAGGATCTGGCCGCGAACCTCCTGAAAATACGGGTCGTTCGGATCGGCCTTGATGAGCGCCAGCGATTCCACGTCCGCCTTGTCCGGGTAGCCTGCCTTGTGAAAGGCATAGGCGCGGGCATAATGGCCGTAGATGCTGGTGTCGGTTTCGGGGAAATCCCGGAGCGTCCGGTCGGGCGTCATCACATAGCCCTCCAGCTTGGCCTTCACCCGGCGGAAGCGTTCCTCCAGCGCCGGGTCGGACGGCTTGTTCCACGCCGGCGAGGCTTGCAGGTCGGCGGTCAGATGCGCGATGCGGTCGCCGGACAGCGGGTGCGTCTGCATGAACGGGTCGATATTCTCGACGCCGTAGCGATATTCCTGCTGCTGGAGCGTCTTGAAGAAACTCAGCATGCCCTTGCCGGTAATGCCGGCGGTGGTGAGATAGCGCGCGCCGGCGGCGTCGGCGGCGGATTCCTGCGTGCGGCTGAACGACAGATATTTGCCCATGCCGGCGGACTGGCCGAGTGCCATGATCCCGGCGCCCGCCTCTCCCGCGCCCGCTGCGATCGCGGCGAGGCCGAGGACCATCGACAGCAGGGTAATGTTCATCGCCGGCTTGATGCCCGCATCCGCCAGCACGACGTGGCCGTCGGCGATATGGCCGAGTTCGTGCGCGATCACGCCCTGCACCTGATTGGCGTTGGCCGCTGCCTGCAACAGGCCCGAGTGGACGTAGACGGTCTGGCCGCCGGCAACGAAGGCGTTGATCGATTCATCGTTGATGAGGACGACCTTGACGTCGCGTGGACTGAGGCCGGCGGCTTTTACCAGCGGCACCGACATATCGGCGAACATCGCCTCCGTCTCGGCATCGCGCAAGATCGACTGGGCGTAGGTCGGCTGAGCAAACAACAGCGTGGCCGTCGCGGCGGCTAGGGCGAAGCGCTTCATAGGGCAGGACCGCTGAGGGTGGGCACGAGGTGAAGCATAGGCACCGGGGCGGGTAAGGTCACGGGTAAACGGGCGTGCATGCGACGGGATGTAGTTCGCCGCGGTGAACGGCGGGTGAGCGGGCAAGGCTGGCAACCATCCGCGAACCTGCTACACGCCATTTCCAGTATCATGGCGTCCGAAACTCCCCGCATCACCCGATTCACCGTGTTCCGCGACAAGGGCGGCGTGCGCGGACTGACGCGCCGCCTGTGGGCACGCTGGTGGGTCAAGGGGCTTGCGATCCTCGCCGGGATCGGCCTGATCGCTTATGGCGTTTTGTGGGTGACGATCCTGCGCGGGCTGCCGTCGGTCGATCAGCTGCGCACCTATGAACCGCCGCTGCCGACCAACGTGCGCGGCATCGATGGCACGCCGATCCAGTCCTATGCGCGCGAGCGGCGGGTAGAGCTGAGCTTCGCCGAATATCCACCGATGCTGGTTCGCGCTTTCCTCGCGGCGGAAGACAAGACGTTCTTCGAGCATCACGGGGTCGATTACCCGGGCCTTGCCGGTGCGGTGATCGATTACGTGCAGAAGTTCGGCAGCGGCCGGCGCGCCAAGGGCGGATCGACGATCACCCAGCAGGTCGCGAAGAACCTGTTGATCGGCAATGAATATTCGCCGACGCGTAAGCTTAAGGAGGCTATCCTCGCCTATAAGATCGAGGATGCGTTGACCAAGCCGCAGATCCTGGAGCTGTATCTCAACCAGATTGCGCTGGGACGAAACGCGTTCGGTGTCGAGGCGGCGAGTCATGCATATTTCGACAAGGAACTCGACGAGCTGACGCTGGCGCAGCTCGCCTATCTGGCGATCCTGCCCAAAGGTCCCTCCAACTACGATCCCGTGCGCAACGCCGATCGTGCGATGACGCGGCGCAATTACGTGCTGGGGGAGATGCTGCGCAACGCGTTCATCAGTCGCGCGCAATATACGCAGGCGATGGGCGAGCCGCTCGGCACAATCCTGCGCCGGACGCCCAAGTATGAGCGTGTCGGCGGCTATTTCGTCGAAGAGGTCCGGCGGCAGTTGATCGACAAGTTCGGCGAGACCGACCGGGACGGGCCGTACAGCGTCTACGCCGGCGGTCTGTGGGTGCGGACGTCGCTCGACACGCGGTTGCAGAATCTGGCGGCGGAGGCGCTGCGCGACGGTCTGTTGCGCTACGACCGAGGGCGCGGCTGGTCCGGGCCATTGCGCCATGTCGAACTGCGTGAGGACGGGTCGTGGTTGCAGCCATTGCTCAATACCAACATCGGGCTCGACTACGGCAATTGGCGGGCTGCGATCGCGATCGCGCGCGACGGCAATGCGTGGAGCATTGGTTTCGCCGACGGCAAGACCGGCTCGCTGCCGCGCTGGGCGGCGCAGATGCCGGTGCGTGGCAAGGGCGGCACCAGCTTCGCCGCGATCGAGCCGGGCGACATCATCGCGGTCGCGCCAAGCCAGGAATCAGGGGAGGGCGACGAATTCGCGCTGCGATCGGTGCCGAAGGTGTCCGGCGGCTTCGTCGTCGAGGAGCCGGCAACGGGCCGCGTGCTGGCGATGCAGGGTGGGTTCGACAGCCGGTTGCAGGCGTTCAACCGCGCGACGCAGGCGCTGCGCCAGCCGGGATCGACGATCAAGCCGATCGTCTATTCCTCCGCGCTGGAGAATGGCATGACGCCGGCGTCGATCATCGTCGACGGGCCGTTCTGCGTCTATCAGGGCGCGCGGCTGGGCCAGAAGTGCTTCCGCAACTTCGGCAACATGCGCGCCGCGGGGCCGCACACGATGCGCTGGGGCATCGAACAGTCGCGCAACCTGATGACCGTGCGCGCGGCGGCGACCACCGGGATGCCCAAGGTCGTGAATACGATGAAGCGGATGGGGGTGGGCGATTATCAACCGTACCTCGCCAACGCGCTCGGCGCGGGCGTCACCACGGTGACGCGCATGGTCAATGCCTATGCGACCCTCGCCAACAACGGACGGGCGCACAGTCCGACGCTGATCGATTTCGTACAGGACCGGCACGGCAAGGTGATCCTGCCGGAGAACTGGCGCGCCTGCGACGGCTGCAACGCGAAGGAATGGAACGGCAAACAGATGCCGCGACCGGCCGATCGCACGCGACAGGTGATCGATGCGATGACCGCCTATCAGATGGTGCATATCACGGAAGGCGTGATCCAGCGCGGTACCGCGGTCGTGCTGCGCGATCTTGACCGGCCTATGTTCGGCAAGACAGGTACGACAACGGGGCCGACCGACGTATGGTTCGTCGGCGGTACGCCGCAGTTCGTCGGCGGGCTGTACGTCGGCTACGATACGCCGACCAACCTCGGCGGTTATGCACAGGGCGGGACCTTCGCGGCACCGATCTTCAAGCAGTTCGCGATCAAGGCATATGAGGGGCTGGAGAAGCTGCCGTTCCGTGCGCCCGCCGGCATCCGCATGGTCCGCATCGATCGCGGCAGCGGGCGCCCGGTGTATGGCACCTTTCCGACCGATACCGATCCGAAGGCGGGTGTGATCTGGGAAGCGTTCAAGCCGCAGAGCGAACCGCGTCGGGCAATCCGCCGTGGCGGCCCCGCGCCGGCCGCGGTCGCGACGGCGGCGCCGAAGCGGGCCGAGGCGCCGCGCGACAGCGATTTCTTGCAAAGGGAAGGCGGAATCTACTAGCGCCGCGTCCTATATAGGCGCTTCCCCGTCCAACCTGATTTTTCCGGAGAGTTTCCATGCGCGCCGAAGCGCAATCCCACGTCGACAGCATCAAGGAGGCACTGGCGCTGCTGCGTCGGTTCCTCGACTGGGATCGTGCGCTGCGCCGTCTCGACGAGCTGAACGCCCGCGTCGAGGATCAGGCGTTGTGGAACGATCCCAAGGCCGCGCAGGAGGTGATGCGCGAACGTCGCCGGCTCGACGAGGCCGTGACCGCGACGCGGGCGATCCAGTCCGAGATGGACGACACGGTCGAGCTGATCGAGATGGCCGAGGCCGAGGGCGACACGGCCATGGAGCTGGAGGGCGTCGAAGCGCTCGCCGCGCTTGCCAAGCGGGCCGACCACGACAAGATCCAGGCGCTGCTGGCGGGCGAGGCGGATGCCAACGATACCTATGTCGAGATCAACTCGGGCGCCGGCGGCACCGAGAGCCAGGACTGGGCGGGCATGCTCCAGCGGATGTACACGCGTTGGGCCGAACGCCGCGGCATGAAGGTGGAACTGATCGACTATCACGCCGGCGAACAGGCCGGAATCAAGTCGGCGACGCTGCTGATCAAGGGCGAGAACGCCTATGGCTATGCCAAGACCGAGAGCGGCGTGCACCGGCTGGTGCGGATCAGCCCGTATGACAGCGCGGCGCGGCGGCACACGAGCTTTTCGAGCGTGTGGGTCTATCCGGTCATCGATGACGACATTCAGGTCGAGTATAACGAGAGCGACCTGCGCATCGATACCTACCGAGCTTCCGGCGCCGGCGGGCAGCACATCAACACGACCGATTCGGCGGTGCGCATCACGCACATCCCGACGGGTATCGTCGTGCAGTGCCAGAACCAGCGTTCGCAGCACAAGAACAAGGCGGAAGCGTACAACCAGCTCCGCGCGCGTCTGTACGAGCGCGAGTTGCAGATCCGCGAGCAGGCGGCAAATGCCGAGAATGCGACCAAGACCGATATCGGCTGGGGGCATCAGATCCGCAGCTATGTGCTCCAGCCGTACCAGCTGGTGAAGGACCTGCGCACCGGCACGACCTCGACCGCGCCGAGCGACGTGCTCGACGGTGATCTCGACCCGTTCATGGCGGCGGCCCTGTCGCAGCGCGTGACCGGCGAGAAGGTCGAGGTGGAGGACGTCGATTGATCCTGCGCCGGACTCTGGCCGTGACCGCGCTGGGCGGGCTGTCGCTTGTCCTGACGGGATGCGACGGGTCCAAGCCGCTGATCAAGCGCGCGGAAAAGGCCGAAAAGTTTCCCGCCGCCGATCGCCCGGTCGCGCACATCGTCTCGTCGCGCTGGTCGAACGAAGAGGCGCGCGATCGGCTGAACGAGGCCGGCGAGGTGATGGACAAGGCGGGTATCGCCAAGGGCATGACCGTCGCCGATATCGGTGCGGGCGAAGGCTATTATACGATCAGGCTGGCGCAGCGCGTTGGCGCGGAAGGCCGGGTGCTTGCGGAGGACATCGTCGCCAGCGTCCGCGACACGCTGGCGGAGCGTGTGGCGCGCGAGGATCTCGAGAATGTGTCGGTCCGCCTCGGCGCACCGGCCGATCCCAGGCTGCCGGTCGCGAGTTTCGACCGGGTGCTGATGGTGCATATGTATCACGAGATCGAGCAGCCATATGAATTCCTGTGGCGGCTGCGGCCATCGTTGAAGCCGGACGGGCTGGTGGTAGTCGTCGACGCCAATCGCCAGACCCAGAACCACGGTACGCCGCCGGCGCTGCTGCGATGCGAGTTCGCGGCGGTGGGCTATCGTCAGGTAGCCACCAGCGAGATGCCGTCCGCCGGCGGCTATATGGCGACCTTCCGTGCGGTCGGGCCCCGGCCGAAGCCGGAAGCGATCAAGGGATGCGTGTTGCGCTGACCCGACCAGTCGTCGGCGACGGCGTGGTCACATCCATCCCCCCTCACGCAGACTGACGGCCCGGTCAGCCGTCAGGATCAGATGGTCTACCACCGCGATATCGACCGCCGCGGCGATCCGGATGAGGTCGCGGGTGTAGCCAAGGTCGGCGGCACTCGGCGTCGCCACGCCGCCGGGATGGTTATGGGCCAGCACCAGCGCCGCGGCGTCGAGACGTAGAGCCTCGCTCAGGATAATGCGGAAAGGCGGAGCGATGGCCGCCATCGTGCCGCTGAAATCGGAACGGCCCAACAACATCCATTCCGGATCGAGATACAGGACGACCGCCCGTTCGATTGCGCTGTCGGCGACGGCTCCGCAAAGCGCGACGACACTTGCGGCGTCGACGATGCACGGCGTGGCGGGGGCAGCCGTCATGCTTCCCCTTGCCACCTGTGTCCCCGCATGTACGGCCGGGCGAATCCGTTTCGGCGGCATGCTTGGCGACTCACGACATCCGCGTTAGGTCCGCGGCATGCGCCAATATCTCGACCTTATGGACCGCGTGCTGACCAGCGGTGCCGAGCAGATGGACCGGACCGGCACCGGCACGCTGTCCGTGTTCGGGGCGCAGATGCGCTTCGACCTGCGGCGGGGTTTTCCGGTCCTCACCACCAAAAAGCTGCACCTGCGATCGATCATCATCGAATTGCTGTGGTTCCTGCGCGGCGACACCAACGTCCGCTGGTTGCAGGATCGCAAGGTCAGCATCTGGAACGAATGGGCGGATGCGGACGGCGATCTGGGGCCGGTCTATGGCAAACAATGGCGCGACTGGGAGACGGCGGACGGGCGCCACATCGACCAGATCCGGGACCTGATCGAGCAGATCAGGACGCAGCCCGCCTCGCGTCGCCAGATCGTGTCGGCGTGGAACCCCGGTGAACTGCACGCGATGGCGCTGGCCCCGTGCCATTGCCTGTTCCAGACACATGTCGCGAACGGCCGCCTGTCGTTGCAGCTCTACCAACGTTCGGCGGACATCTTCCTCGGTGTGCCGTTCAACGTCGCGAGCTATGCATTGCTGACACACATTCTGGCGCAGCAATGCGGGCTGGAGGTCGGCGACTTCATCTGGACCGGTGGCGACTGCCATCTGTATTCGAATCATCTGGATCAGGCGCGACTGCAATTGACGCGCGATCCCGGGCCGCTGCCGCGGCTGGAGATCGTGCGGACGCCGCCGGCGATCGATGCGTACGAATATGAGGATTTCGTGCTGCACGGCTATGAGGCGCAAGCGCACATCAAGGCGCCGGTGGCGGTGTGATCAGCTTTCACCTCGCACGGGCCGATAATGGCGTGATCGGACGGGACGGCGGCTTGCCGTGGCGGTTGCCCGCGGATTTGAAGCGGTTCAAGGCGCAGACGATGGGCCGGTCGATGGTAATGGGTCGCAAGACGTTCGAGAGCTTCCCGGCGCCATTACCGGACCGCCGGCATATCGTGCTGACACGCGATCGTGCGTGGGCCGCCGTGGGAGCGGAGGTGGTGCATTCGGTGGAGGATGCCCTGGCGATGGCCGGGGACGATGTGGCGGTGATCGGCGGCGCGGAGGTATTTGCGTTGTTCCTCGATCGCGCGGACCGGGTGGAACTGACCGAAGTGCACCTGGAGGCGGAAGGCGACGTGAGCATGCCGGCGTTCGATGGCTGGCGCGAGGTGTCGCGAGAGGATGTCGCCGCCGAGGGGGGGCGTCCGGCGTATAGCTTCGTGACGCTGCTGCGCTGACCATCGTTCCTCCCGCGTAAGGGGGGAGGTGGCGCCGCGAAGCGGTGACGAAGGGGAGGTAAGCGGCGTCCTGCGCAATAATCCGCCGCCCGCCTCCGCCTCCGCCTCCACCACCTGCTGACGCCGAACGGTCCCCCCTGGTCAGGGAGGACGTGTGCACGACCTATCTTCGTTGTTCCCGCTCCCGCATACTCCTCCCACGGAGCGTGCGACTCCGCAGGTGGAGGGCGTGGATGCGGAAGTGGCTGATCGCTGGCGGCGTGCTCGTCCTGATGGCGCCGGTGGCCTTCTTCGGGATTGCGCCCGGCGTCGTCGAGCGGTCGATGAACGTCGTCGCGCCCGTACCGATCCGGATCACGCCGCAGGCGCGGGCGCTGCACCGGACGCTTGCCATAGCCGACATGCATGCGGACACGCTGCTCTGGAACCGCGACCTGCTCGACCGGGGCACGCGGGGGCAGGTCGACCTGCCGCGGCTGGAAGAGGGGAATGTCGCGCTCCAGATATTCTCGTCGGTCACCAAGACCCCGAAGCACCAGAATTACGACGCGAACGGTGCCGACACCGACAATATCACGCTGCTGACGGTGGCGCAGATGCAACCGCCACGCACATGGACGTCGCTGTTGCAACGCTCGCTGTGGCATGCTGCCAAACTGCGGCGATCGGTCGCCGGATCGGACGGGCGGCTGCGGCTGGTGCGCAGTCCCGCCGATCTCGGCCGGCTGATGCAGGCGCGGCGCGACTGGACGCACTGTTTCGGCGAGCATTGCCTGACCGGGCCACCGGTCGGCGCGATGCTGTCGATCGAGGGTTTGCAGGATCTCGAAGGCAATATCCGCAACCTCGACCGATTGCATGCGGCAGGATTCCGGATGGCGGGGATGGCGCACTTCTTCGACAACGAGGTCGCGGGGTCGATGCACGGTATCGCCAAGCGCGGGCTGACGCCGCTGGGCCGTCAGGTGATCGCGCGCATGGAGGCGAAGGGCATGATCGTCGACGTCGCGCATGCCAGTCATGCTGCGGTCGCCGATATCCTGCGCGTCGCGCGTAGACCGGTGGTTTCGAGCCACGGCGGGATGCAGGCCACCTGCAAGGCCAACCGCAACCTGACCGACGATGAAATCCGTGGGATCGCAGCGACCGGCGGCGTGGTGGGCATCGGCTATTGGGAAGCGGCGGTATGTTCGAACACCCCGGCGGCCGTGGCGCGGGCGATTGCGCACGTCCGCGATCTGGTGGGGGTGGATCACGTCGGACTGGGATCGGATTTCGACGGGGCAGTGACGACCGGGTTCGATACCGGCCAGCTCGTCGGGATCACGCAGGCGCTGCTCGATCGCGGCTTCACCGCGGACGAGGTGGCCAAAGTGATGGGCGGCAACGTCCTTCGGGTACTGCGTGCGGGGATGGCGCCCGCTGTTGCCCCGGGCGCGCGCCAGCCGTAAGGCGCCGACGATGGAGCGGCTGGACGGCGGCTCGACGGTGCCGCCGCATCTGGCTGGCGGGATCGTCGCGCTCGGCAATTTCGATGGCTTTCACCTCGGGCACCAGGCGGTGGTCGGGCGAGCAGTGGCGCGCGCGCGGGCCGAGGGGCGACCGGCGCTGGTCGCGACGTTCGATCCGCATCCGGTGCGGCATTTCCGGCCCGACACCGCGCCGTTCCGGCTGACGACGCTCGATCAGCGCCAGCGGTTGTTCGCCGGCGCCGGGGTCGATGCGATGGTGGTGTTCCACTTCGACGGTGATCTGGCACGGGTGTCGGCAGAGCAGTTCATCGCCGACCGGTTGCACGCCAATCTGCAGGTTGCGGGTGTCGTGACGGGGGAGGACTTCACCTTCGGCAAGGGCAAGAGTGGCGACGTGGGCTTGCTGGCGACACGCGGCGGGGTGCATGGTTTCGTCGCGGAAACGGTGGGTGCCGTGACGCTGGATGGCGAACCGGTGTCGTCGACGCGCATCCGCGATGCGTTGCGCGGCGGTGACCCGCGCGCGGCGGCGCGACTGCTGACGCGACCCTTCACGATCGAAGGCGTGGTGCAGCACGGCGACAAGCTGGGGCGGACGATCGGCTATCCGACCGCCAACGTCGACTTGGGAAAATATTTGCGGCCCGCCTACGGCATCTATGCGGTGACCGGGCGATTGTCCGATGGACGGGTGCTGAAGGGCGCTGCGAACCTGGGCATCCGCCCGACGTTCGATCCGCCCAAGGAATTGCTGGAGCCGTATTTCTTCGACTTCGCCGACGATCTGTACGGCCAGACGATCGAGGTGGCGTTGATCGAATATCTGCGTCCCGAAGCGAAGTTCGACGGGTTCGATGCCCTGACCTCGCAGATGGAGCGGGATTGCGCCCGTGCGAGGGCGCTGCTGGATGCTTAACCAAAGTCGTTTATGCGCTTTGTGCTGCTCGACTCACACGGTAAGACCCCCGCACTTATGACCGACGCCCCTGCTACACCCCCGGTCGCCGCCAAAGATTGGCGCGACACCGTCTTCCTGCCGAAGACCGATTTTCCGATGAAGGCGGGGCTCGCCGCGAAGGAACCGGTGATCCTGGAGCGCTGGGCGAAGATCGGCGTCTACGACCGCTTGCGCGAACAGCGCAGCGGTCGCGAGAAGTTCATCCTGCACGACGGCCCGCCCTACGCCAATGGCGACATCCACATGGGCCATGCGATGAACAAGGTGCTGAAGGACATCATCGTCCGCAGCCAGTCGCTGATGGGCAAGGACGCGCCCTATGTTCCGGGCTGGGACTGCCACGGCCTGCCGATCGAATGGAAGGTCGAGGAGGCGTATCGCGCCAAGAAGCAGAACAAGGACGAGGTGCCGGTCGCGCAGTTCCGCGCCGAATGCCGTGCCTATGCCGATCGTTGGGTCGGCGTGCAGCGCGACCAGTTCCAGCGGCTTGGCGTGATGGGCGACTGGGCCGACCCGTATCTGACGATGAACTACGACGCCGAGGCGACGATCGTCGGCGAATTGCTCAAGTTCGCCGAGAGCGGCCAGCTGTATCGCGGCGCCAAGCCCGTCATGTGGTCGCCGGTCGAAAAGACCGCGCTGGCCGAGGCGGAGGTCGAATATGAAGACATCGTCTCGACCCAGATCGACGTCGGGTTCGAGATCGCATCTGCGCCCGAGGCCGACGTGCTGGTCGGCGCGACTGCGGTGATCTGGACGACGACGCCGTGGACGATCCCGGTCAATCAGGCGCTCGCGTACAATCCGGCGCTCGATTACGTGCTGTTCGGTTGCGGCGGGCGGCGGTTCCTCGTCGAGGAAAATCTGATGGGTGCGTTCATGAAGCGCACCGGCATCCAGATGGAGGAATTCCTCGCGCTGGTGAAGGGTGCTGCGCTGGAGGGCGCGACCGCGCTGCATCCGATGCATGCGCTCGGCGGGTTCTTCGCGAAGCCGCGGCCGTTCCTGCCGGGCGAGTTCGTGACGCGCGATGCGGGTACGGGCCTCGTCCATATGGCGCCGGATCATGGCGAGGACGATTTCCTGCTGTGCAAGGCGCATGGGCTGGAGCCGGTGTTCGCGGTCGACGGCGCGGGCATGTACCGTGCCGACTGGGGCTGGCTCGGCGGGCAGGGCAGCGTCATCAACAAGAAGTTCGTCAGTGCCGATGGACCGATCTGTACCGATCTGCGCGAGGCAGGTGGCCTGCTGTCGGCATCGGATGATTTTGCGCACAGCTATCCGCATTCGTGGCGGTCGAAGGCGAAGGTGATCTTCCGCGCGACCCCGCAATGGTTCATCCCGATGGATCGCGCCATCCTGAACGGCGGAGAGGGGGCGAGCAACGGCGCGACGCTGCGCGAAACCGCGCTCGACGCGATCGAGCACACCCGCTGGGTGCCCGCGCGCTCGCAGAACCGCATCCGATCGATGGTGGAAGGACGGCCTGACTGGGTCATCAGCCGCCAGCGCGCCTGGGGCGTGCCGATCGCGCTCTACGTGCATCGCGAAACGGGCGAGTATCTCAATGATCCCGCGGTCAACGCCCGGATCATCGCCGCCTTTCGCGAAAACGGTGCGGATGCGTGGTTCACCGCGGACCATCAGTTGCTGCTCGGGGCGGAATACGACCTCGCCAATTATGAGCCGCAAAAGGACATTCTCGACGTCTGGTTCGACAGCGGCTGTACGCATGTCTTCACCGTCGAGGCGCGCTATGGCGCAGACGTTCGCGCCAACCTGTATCTGGAGGGCAGCGACCAGCATCGCGGCTGGTTCCAGTCGTCGCTGCTCGAAAGCTGCGGCACCCGCGGCCGCGCGCCCTATGACGCGGTGCTGACCCACGGCTTCGCGCTCGACGGGCAGGGGCGCAAGATGTCGAAGAGCCTCGGCAACGTCGTCGATCCGCTCAAGATCATTGGCGAAAGCGGCGCGGACATCCTGCGCATGTGGGTCGCCTCGACGGATTATTTCGACGACGTGCGGATCGGCAAGGAAGTGCTGTCGACCGCGTCCGACGCCTATCGCAAGCTGCGCAACACGTTCCGTTACATGCTCGGCGCGCTCGACGGGTTCGACGAGAGCGAACGCGTCGCGGTCGAGGCGATGCCGGAGCTGGAACGCTACGTCCTGACGCTGCTTGGTCAGTTGGACATGGACCTGCGCGAAGCGGCGGACGGTTTCGAACTCAACCGCTATCTGCGCCGCCTGACCGATTTCGCGAATGAGGATCTGTCGGCGTTCTTCTTCGATATCCGCAAGGATTCGCTGTATTGCGACGGCGCGACCGATCCGAAGCGGCGCGCGTACCGGACGGTGCTCGACACGCTGTTCCATGCTCTGGTCCGGTATGCCGCACCGATCCTGTGCTTCACCGCCGAAGAGGTCTGGCAGGCGCGTTTCCCGAGCGAGGACGGCTCGGTGCATTTCCTCGAATGGCCCGAACTGCCGGCATTGCCGGGCGATCAACCGCTGAGCACCGACTGGGCCGACGTTCGCCGCCTGCGCACCACAGTGACAGAGGCGATCGAGCCGCTGCGCCGCGAGAAGACGGTACGCTCCAGCCTCGAAGCCGAGGTGACGGTGCCGGATATGCCGCTGTCGGCGGATGCGCTGGCGGAGACGTTCATCGTCGCGCGTGTGTCGCAGGCCGAAGATGTCGGCGTCACCCGCACCGATTACCTGAAGTGCGGACGCTGCTGGCGGCATCTGCCCGAAGTGAGCGCGGACGGCGAATTGTGCGCGCGCTGCGAGGACGTGGTCGGTCATGCGTAATGCTCCGATCGCGGGCTTCGTGACCGCGGCCGTATTGTTCCTTGCGGATCAGGCGTCGAAGATCGCGGTGACTGATGGCTTGCAGCTCAACGAGTTGACGGCCGAACGCGTCATCACGCCGTTCTTCAACCTGCGCTTCGTCGCCAACCACGGTATTTCGCTGGGACTGCTCCACGCCGACACCAACACCATGCGCTGGGCGCTGGTGGCGATGACCGGCGCCATCGCGGTCGCGGTCGCGGTGTGGATGACGCGCGAGCCGAACCGCGCCGACCGTATAGCGCTGGGCGCAATCCTGGGCGGTGCGCTCGGCAACATCGTCGATCGCGTGCGCTTTGGCTATGTCGTCGATTTCGCCGACCTGCATTTCGGCGACTGGCGGCCGTTCCTCGTCTTCAACGTCGCCGATGCGGCGATCACCCTCGGTGTGCTGGTGCTGCTTGTCCGCGCGCTCCTGATGCGCGACAAGCGCGATGTTTCCTCGGAGAATCCCCATGCGTAAGTCAGTTCCGATTCTCGCCGGCCTCGCCTGCGTCGTCCTCCTCTCCGGTTGCGCCAAGAGCGGCTACGATCGCGCTCGTCCGGACGAATTCGCCGTCGCGCGGCAGGCCCCGCTGGTAATCCCGCCCGATTATTCGCTGGTCCCGCCACAGCCCGGCGCCGCCCGCCCACAGGACAACGCGACGCAGGCCCAGACGCTAAATGCGCTGTTCGGCGGCAATACGCAGCGCTCCGCGGCGGAGAACGGCGTCGTGACCCAGGCGGGCGGGGAAAGCGCGGACGCAGGTATCCGATCGTCGGTCGGCGATCCGTCGACCAACGTCGTCGACAAGGGCGCGACGACCCGGGACATCGTCGCCGCGCCGGAGGGCGATGGTCAGGACGCGAAGGCTTCGGCGCAATAGTCCGGGCGATCGTCATGGCGAGCGCAGCGAAGCAATCCGGCGTTCCGCGTGGAGCCCCGGGTCGCTCGCTGTGATCATACTGACGGGGCGCGGTCGCGGAAGCCGCTCAGTCTTCGCGGCGGCTGCGGATATAGATTTCCTGCCGCGGCACGGGCACGACGATGCCGTTGTCCTTGAACATCCACCACAAGCGGTTGAGCACGTCGGATTTGACGTTGCCGACGCCGCTTTCCGGATCACTGATCCACGCGAGGATCTCGTGCTCGACGGCATAATCGCCATAGGACGTCAGCCAGACGTTAGGCTTGGGGCTGTTGAGCACGCGGGGTGAATCGGTCGCCGCCTTCAGCATCAGTTCCTGTGCCAGCCTGAGGTCGCTTTCATACGCCACCCCGACGGGGATGCGGACGCGAACGTTGCGGTTGGTGTAGGACCAGTTCTCCACCTCCTGCGTCATCAGATTCTCGTTTGGAATCAAATGCTCCTTGCCGTCGCGCGTAACGACGGACACGGCGCGCACGCCGATCTTGTTGACCCAGCCGAAGCTGTCGCCGACGACGATCACGTCGCCCGGCTTGATCGACCGGTCCATCAGCAGGATGATGCCGGCGATCAGATTGCCGATCGTCTTTTGCAGGCCGAAACCGACCGCGAGCCCGAATGCGCCCGAAAAGACGGCGAAGGCGGTGAGGTCGATGCCGAGCAGGTCGATACCGATGAAGAAAGCGGCGATGACGACGGCGATCGCCGCGATCTTCTGGCCCAGCAGCTTCTGCGTCGCGTCAAGTCCGTTTGAACGACCGATGGCGTGACCGATGATGCGGTTGGCGAGCCGCACGATCGCGATCAGCGAGATCGACACGATCAGGATCGTCACCAGCGACAACAGCGAGAAGCGGCGTGCGCCGACGTTGAACCCGACGAGGTCGAGCGTGTCGCTGATCGGCTGCAATCCGCCGACCGCGCGGCTGAACAGGCCGACGAACAGGATCCCGGCGACCAGCCACGACGCCCAGCGCGGGATGCCGACGCCGCGGAGCAGCTGGTGCATAAACAGCGCCGTCGCCGAGCCGAGCGCCAGCCCGATCGGCACCCCGGCATAGGCGTGCCAGCTATATGCGTTGGCGACGATCGCCAGCGCCAGCGCGCAGCTGCCGTGACGGACGATCAGGCACATGCGGGGGCCGAGCCCCTCGGCATGATTGGCGACGTGCGCCTTCCACGCGGTGGCGAGCCGCTGGCCGATCGTACGTCCGGCCAATACGCCGAGCACGAGGCAGAGAAGCACCAGCCCACCGGCTGCGGCAGTCTCGATCGCATCGGCCTGCGTCGGCAGCGGCAGGCCGGTTTCCCGCCACCAGCCGCGCAGCGTCGTCACGCCAGCGCCGCCCGGAAGGCCGCGAGCCCCTGGTCCAGATCGGCTATCAGATCCGCCGTATCCTCCAGCCCGATCTGCAACCGCACCAGCGGCCCGGCATAATCGCGCGGCGCGGCGGTGCGGATACGGGCCGGATCGGCGGGAATGGCGAGGCTCTCGAACCCGCCCCAGCTGTATCCGATCCCGAACAGATCCAGCCGGTCGATCAACGCCGCCCGTGCCGCCTCGTCGCCGCCGTTCAGCACGAACGAGAACAACCCGCTTGATCCCTTGAAGTCGCGCGCCCAGACGTCATGGCCGGGGCAGGAGGGCAGGGCAGGGTGCAGCACCTGCGCCACCTCCGGCCTTCCCTCCAGCCAGCGCGCGATCTCGAGCGCGCTTCGCTGGTGCTGCGCGAGGCGCACCGCCATCGTGCGGAGGCCGCGGCTGCCGAGCCAGCTGTCGTCGGGTGAGGCGACCTGTCCCAGCAGGTGGCTCATGTCGCGCAGCTTCGCGAAATGGCCGGGGGCGGCGGTGACCGAGCCGAGCATCACGTCCGAATGGCCGACGACGTATTTGGTCGCGGCGAGAATGGTCAGGTCGACGCCCTTCTCGATCGCCGGAAAGAACAGCGGCGTCGCCCAGGTGTTGTCGAGCAGCGTCACCAACCCGTGGCGCTTGGCGACGGCGACGATCGCCGGCACGTCCTGCACCTCGAAGGTCAGGCTGCCGGGGCTTTCCATGAAGATCGCCTTGGTCGCCGGCCCGATCAGTTCGGCGATCCCCGCGCCGATCAGCGGATCGTAGAAGCGGGTGGTGATGCCGAAGCGCTCGAGCAACTGCATCGCCTGACCCCGCGTCGGATCGTAGGCGCTATCGACCAGCAGCAGCTCGTCGCCCGGCGACAGGACCGACAGCAGCGCCGCCGCAATCGCCGCCACGCCGGAAGGGTAGAGGAACGTCGCCTCGGCTCCCGGTTCGAGCGATGTCAGCGCGTCGGCGAGGCTCCACTGCGTCGGCGTACCACGGCGGCCGTAATAGAGGCGGTGGTGCGTGTCCTTGCCGGCATTGGCGCGCAGATCGGCGATGCTGTCGTACAGGATCGTCGAGGCGCGCCAGACCGGCGGGTTGACGATCCCGCCGGTCCATTCCTTGCGTCGACCGGCCTGAACGACGCGGGTGGCGTCGCCCAGCTTGCGGTCGTTGTCGCTGTTATCCGTCAACGGTCTCGCGCGCTCCCATGGCCTTGGGCGTCGAGCGGTCCGCTCCCCATTCCGACCAGCTGCCGTCGTAGAGCGCGGAGTCCTTGCCCAGCAAGTGCAGACCAAACGCCAGCACCGATGCCGTGATACCCGAGCCGCAGGTGGTGACGATCGGCCGGTCGAGGTCGACCCCCGCTCCCTCGAAAGCGGCCTTCAGCTCGTCGCCGCGCTTCCACGTGCCGTCCGCGTTGAGCAGCGCATCGTAGCGCAGGTTCTTCGATCCCGGAATGTGACCGGCGTGCGTGGCTGGGCGCGGATCGGGCTCCTCGCCGGTGAAGCGGGACGGCGAGCGCGCATCGACCACCTGTTCGGCGCCGCTGTCGACGTTCGCCTTCATCTGGTCGAGCGTCCGCACGGTCTTGCTGTCCGCCCAGACGGTGAAGTGGCGGTGGCGCAGTGTTTCCTTGCCGCTCGCCGTCTCGCGCCCCTCGGCCTGCCACTTGGCCAGGCCACCGTCGAGGATCGCGACGTCATGCGCGCCGAAGGTGCGCAGCATCCACCACGCCCGTGCCGCGGTACGATGCGGCGAGTTGTCGTAAAGCACGATGCGGCTGCCATCGCCGAGGCCGAGGCTCTGCATGCGGCTGGCGAATTTCTCCGCAGTCGGCAGCATCATCGGCAGGTCGCTATCGGTGTCGCGTAATTCGCCGAGGTTCATGAACACAGCGCCGGGGATATGCGCCGCCTCATATTCGGCGGCGGCATCGCGCGGTGCCTCGCCAGGGAAGTTGGCGAAATAGGTGGCATCGACGATCCTGAGATCGCTTGCCCCGAGTTCACCGGCCAGCCATTCGGTCGTCACCAACGCGTCCATCGCACTCTCCATACATAGGCTCGTGCCGAACGACGGCACGGGTTAGTCGGGCGAACGACTGGGGAGGAGTGCCCGGATCGCCTTAATAGCCGGCATCGCCGCCGTTGTCGAGAGCTTGCAAGAAAGTTTCAGCTCGAGCGCGCGTTTCGTTGCGAGATTGCGCTGATTGCTTGCCCCACGTACTATATGGCATGCGCAGGCGCTGGTTGGTGCCAAGCTTGTCCTCGTGCCGCGCCAGAAAATCCCAATAGAGCGCGTTGAACGGACAGGCACTCTCACCGACCCGCTGCTTCACGTCATACCGGCAATGCCCGCAATAATCGCTCATCCGGTCGATGTACGCGCCGGACGAGATATAGGGTTTCGACCCCAGCAGTCCGCCATCGCCGAACTGGCTCATGCCCAGCGTATTGGGCAACTCGACCCACTCGTACGCGTCGATGTAGACTTCCAGATACCAGCGATGAACCTCCGCCGGGTCTGCCCCGATCAGCAACGCGAAGTTGCCCGTCACCATCAGCCGCTGGATATGGTGCGCGTGCGCGGTGGCGAGCGTCTGGCCGATCGATTCCTTCAGGCAATGCATGTCGGTGTCGCCGGTCCAGTACCAGCCGGGCAGCTTGCGATGGTGATCGAGGAAGTTGCGGTCGACATAGCCCGGCCCCTCGCGCCAGTAGATGCCGCGCATATACTCGCGCCAGCCGATGATCTGGCGGATATAGCCCTCGACCGAATTGAGCGGCGCGCGGCCGGCGCGATATTCCGCCTCTGCCCGGTGGCACAGGTCGATCGGATCGAGCAGGCCGGAATTTATGTACGGCGACAGGATCGAATGCCACAGGTGCCGCTCGCCGGTGAGCATCGCATCCTCGTAATCGCCGAACTGCGGCAGTGCCTTGGCCATGAAATACTCGGCCTGCTTCTCCGCATCCGCCGCGGTGACGGCATAATCGAACCCTTCCAGCGTGCCGGGATGATCGGCGAATCGCTCCGCCACCAGTGCCAGCACCTCCCGCGTAATAGCATCCGGCGCGAAGGCGTGCGGGCGCGGCATGAACAGATCGTTCTTGGCCGGCTTGCGGTTCTCCTTGTCGAAGTTCCAGCGGTCGCCGACCGGTTTCCTGCCGTCCATCAGCAGCCCGGTCTTACGCCGCATCTCGCGATAGAAGAACTCCATCACCAGCTGCTTGCGGTCGGTCGCCCAGGCGTCGAACTCCGCATGGGTGGCTAGGAAGCGATCGTCGGCGCGGATGTCGACGGGAATGCCGAATAGGGTTTCCCAGCTGTCGAGCATCGCGGCGACGCGCCATTCGCCGGCTTCGGTGACGACGATCCGGTCGGGCGCGTGACGGTCGACCGCGCGGGCGATCTCGCCGGTGAAGCTGCCGGCATTGTCGGGATCGTCGAGGCGGACGTAATCTACCTGCCACCCCGCCTCGGTCAGCGCCTGCGCATGATGCCGCATCGCCGAAAAGATATAGGCGATCTTCTGCTTGTGATGGCGGACGTAGGTCGTCTCCTCCGCCACCTCCATCATCAGCAGCACGGTCTGAGCGGGATCGGCATCGCGCAGCGACGACAGCGTCATGCTGAGCTGGTCGCCCAGAATGGGAACGAGCGTTTTCATCCGGCCTTGCGTCTCCTACATGGGCCGCATGACCCCAATGCACCTCGGCCAGTCCAGCCAATTGCCCGCGTCTCCGGAAGAGGCGGTGCTCGATTATGTTCCCAATCCGCGTGTCGGCAGCACCTATCTGGTGCGGTTCGCGGTGCCGGAATTCACCTCGCTCTGCCCCGTCACGGGCCAGCCGGACTTCGCGCATCTGGTGATCGACTATGTCCCCGGCGACACGATCGTCGAATCCAAATCGCTCAAGCTGTTCCTCGGCGCATTCCGCAACCATGCCGGATTCCATGAGGATTGCACCGTCGGCATCGGCCAACGCCTGTTCGACGAGATGCGCCCAGTTTGGCTGCGGATCGGCGGCTATTGGTATCCGCGCGGCGGCATCCCGATCGACGTGTTCTGGCAGTCGTCCGCGCCGCCCGCTGACCTTTGGCTGCCGGATCAGGGCGTTGCACCGTATCGTGGTAGAGGTTGAGGCAAATCAAGACGATGCGAAGGTTGCAGCGCAACATTCCTGCAACCTTTTGGCCATGCAAGTGTTCATATAAATGCAAGGTTGTGGCTTCGCCACAGGTGTTGCGTCAGTAGAGGAACGGGCATGGGAACGACTGCGGCAAGCGGCGACGCGATCAAGCATCTGGCGATGATCGGGAACTTCCTGCCGCGGCAATGTGGACTCGCCACGTTTACGACCGATGTCTATCAGGCGATGCGTGATCGGTTTCCCGATCTACGCGTCGACGTCTACGCCATGGATGACCATCCGGGGCGCTACGATTATCCCGCTGCCGTCGTCGGCGCGATCCCCCAGCATGAACTGTCCGGCTATCTGACGACGGCACGTACGATCGAGGCGAGCGGGGCCCAGGCGATCTGGGTACAGCACGAATACGGCATCTATGGCGGTCCTGCGGGCGAACATCTGCTGGCGCTGCTGGATCGCACCACACTGCCGGTGATCGTCACGCTCCACACCGTACTCGAGAAGCCCAACGCCGACGAGCGACGCGTCCTCGAAGGATTGTTGCGCCGCGCCGCCAAGGTCGTGGTGATGGCGGAGCGTGGCCGCGATATCCTGCGCCGCGTCTATGGCGCCAACCCCCGCCAGATCGCGATGATCCCGCATGGCGTACCCGATCGGGTGTTCGTCGATCCCGAGACGCTGAAGCCGCAATTCGGCTGGCAGGGGCGCGACGTCGTCCTCACCTTCGGACTGCTCGCTCCCAACAAGGGGATCGAGACGATGATCGAGGCCCTGCCGGCGATCGCCGAGCGGCACCCGAACCTGCTGTATGCGGTGCTCGGCGCGACGCACCCGAACCTCGTCGCTCACGAAGGGGAGGCGTATCGCGATCGGTTGAAGGCGCTGGCGACCGAACTGGGCGTCGGCGGGAACGTGGCATTCATCGATGGCTTCATCGAGCACGATGAGCTGATCGATTATCTGCAGGCCGCCGATATCTATGCGACTCCCTACCTGAATCCGGCACAGATCACTTCCGGAACGCTGTCCTATGCGGTCGGTGTGGGTAAGGCCGTGGTGTCGACGCCCTATGTTCATGCAACCGAAATCCTTGCTGACGGTCACGGCGTATTGGTCGATTTCAAGGATGTCGCCGCCTTTGCACGCGAGATCGACCGGCTGCTGTCGAGCGCGAGGGATCGCACCCGGCTGGCACAGCGCGCCTATGATCGTGGCCGCACGATGATCTGGCCCCGCCTTGCCGAGGCGACGCTGCATGAAACGGAGGTCGCCGTCGCCGCCCGCCCCAGGCGGATCGCGCAGGCATCGACGGCGGTGAAGGCGCTGAAGCCCGATTTTGCCGCGGTCGAGCGGATGAGTGATGCGACCGGAATGCTGCAGCATTCGATCTATTCGGTGCCCGACCGCCGTCACGGTTACTGCATCGACGACAATGCCCGCGCGCTGATGCTGATGAGCGCGATGGACGATCTCGATCCCGTCGAGCGCGACAAGTGGACGACGATCTATGCCTCGTTCGTGCAATATGCGTGGAATCCGGACGAGCGGCGTTTTCGCAATTTCATGAACTTCGACCGGACATGGTGCGAGGACGTGGGGTCGGAGGATTCGAACGGCCGCGCGATCTGGGCGCTTGGCGTCACCGCGCGCGATGGCAAGGATTCCAAGCACCGCGACTGGGCCCGGGCCATGTTCGACGCGACCGCCAGCCTGGGACTCGACCTCGGTAGCCTCCGCGCGCAATCCTTCGCGATGCTGGGCGCTGCGGCGATGCTGGAAGCGTCTCCGGGGCATGAGCTGGCAAAATCGATCCTCGAACGCTTCCCCGACGACCAGATCGCGTTGCTCGACACCGCGCGCCGTCCGGAATGGCAGTGGTTCGAGATCGTGCTGGCGTATGATAACGCCCGCCTGCCACAGGCACTGATCGTCGCGGGGCAGGCGTTGGGCCGCAAGGATCTGGTCGACTGCGGGCTGGAAACGCTCGACTGGATCGTTGCCAAGCAGACCTCGCCCGAGGGCCGGTTCCGCGCGGTCGGCACCGAAAGCTTCCATCGTCCCTACGCCGAACCATTGCAGTTCGACCAGCAGCCGCTGGAGGCGCAGGCGACCGTCGATGCGTGTATTGCCGCGTTCCAGGCGACCGGCGATCAACGTTGGGTGGCCGAGGCCGAACGGGCCTATGCATGGTATCTGGGGCAGAACGACCTCGATTTGCCGCTTGCCAGCCCGTTGGACGGCGGCTGTTTCGATGGCCTGATGCCGACCGGATTGAACCGCAATCAGGGCGCCGAGTCCATTTTGGCCCTGCAACTGGCCAGTTGTGCGATTCAGGGGCTTTCAAAGTCGGTCCAAGGCGTGGCAGGGACGACCCGCGTCGTCGCCTGATCCGCGGAGCAACGGCGTCGTCTGAGACACCGACCGACGAGGCTGTAGAACGCGATGGACCTGTTTACCCACCGCTTGCGGCTTCATGCCGATCCTTCCCGCGTGGTCGTCCGACCGTTCCACATCGCGTGGGGCGGCAAGGGCGGCGCCCCCAACCGGACCGAGCGCCTCGTCGGCGAAGTGCTCGAGATGTCGGGCGAGGAGGCGCGCGAGCAGCTGGAATCGGTGCTGAAGGATTTCGAGGCGCGCCACTGGCAGACCCGGCGCGTGTTCATGACCCGCTATGATGAGATCGAGGACCTGCTGGGGCTCGACGGGCGGGACATCGGCGATGAGAAGCGGCAGCTGATCGGCGCCTATTTCTGCCACGAATACAGCTATGCCGCCGCCGCGCTGATGAACCCGAGCGCGGTGCCGCACTTCGACCAGACCGGCATGCCCGAAGGATCGATGCGCATCCTGATGAGCCTCCGCTCGGTCGGCGAAGGTCATATCTCGTCGGTGGCATTCCGCGAGGGAATCATCACCGAGGGCAACGAGCTGAAGCTCGCTCCCGAGCCGCCGTTCGCCACGGCGACCGATGTGGTCGGCGAGGGCGAGGAGATGCCCGAAGGACCGGTGACCGTCTGGCGCCATCGCGATTCGACGCTGTCGGGTACGGTCATCTTCCCGATCACGCAGGCGCAATCGAAGGGGCTGGAGGATTTGCGCATCGTGCACTTCCAGCACGAGGACGGCAGCTACGAATGGATCGGCACCTACACCGCCTATAACGGGTCGGTGATCCAGTCGGAGCTGATGCGCACCCGTGATTTCCGGGCGTTCGATCTCGTGCCGATGTCCGGCTCCGCCGCGCGGAACAAGGGCATGGGCCTGTTTCCGCGCAAGGTCGGCGGACAATATATGATGATCGGCCGGCAGGACGGCGAGAACCTGTTCCTGATCAAGTCCGACAGCATCGACCATTGGGACGAAGGCGAGAAGATTCTCGCGCCGCTATACCCTTGGGAGCTGGTGCAGATCGGCAATTGCGGGCCTCCCATCGAACTGGACGAAGGCTGGCTGCTGCTGACGCATGGCGTCGGTGCGATGCGGAAATACTCGATCGGCGCGGCGTTGCTGGACAAGGACGATCCGTCGAAGGTGCTCGGCCGCACGCGCGAGCCGATTCTGGCGGCCAAGGATCAGGACCGCGAGGGTTATGTGCCGAACGTCGTCTACAGCTGCGGTGCGATCAAGCATGGCGACACGCTGTTCCTGCCGTACGGCATCGCAGACAGTTCGGTCGGGTTCGCATTCGTAAAGATCAAGGAATTGCTCGCCGCGATGGTGTGACCGCAATTGGCTCCGATACAGGTTCGGGAACGCAGCAGGAGGGGCTCGCGCCGCCCATCTCCATCACCGATCGTCCGACACGTTCCGGCGCGAGGGGATGCGCGACAGCTTGGTCAGCAACAGCGGGATGTCTTCAGTGATGTAGGTGTCGGTCGGGACGGGGAGCACGGACTGCAATGTGCGGCTCACGGTCGCCAGTCGCTCGCGATGCTGCTCGGCTGACGATGTCACGACGGGTCCCATGTTACGCATACGGCAAACCCGGCGATCGCCGGCCGGGGGGGGGGGGGCAGGGCGATCACCGGGTTCGCTATGGATAACCGACGATACGGCCCGACGTTCCCGCTGCGACGAACGGTTCACCGCGTTTTCAGGCCGTTACGGATCGCCGTGTGTAGCGATACAGCGCCGCGACCAATGCTAGGAACGCGATCGTCCCGCCGATCAGCGCCACCGGTTCGAATCCTGCTGGTGCGATCGCCAGCGGCGCATCGGAATTGGTGACGTAGACGATGATCGCGAAGGCGACTCCCCACAGGCTTTCGCCGACGATCATCCCGGTCGCCGTCAGCACGCCCATGCGTTTGGCGAACTCGACATCCGGCTTGCGCTCCGCCCAGCGGTCGTACAGCGCGCCTATGACTGCGCCGACGACCACCGGCAGCGTCACCGCCATAGGCAGATAGACACCAAGGCCGATGCCGAGCGGCGGCAGGCGCAGCTTTCCGAGGCGGCCCAGCGTTTCGTCCAGCCCGATCACCACCGCGCCGATCAACGCACCATAGCCTATCATCGCCCAGTTGAGGTCGCCGCCCAGCACACCTTTTGCCAGCGCCGAGATCAGCGCCGCCT
Organism: Sphingomonas sp. Leaf37; assembly: GCF_920939475.1. NCBI lineage: Bacteria > Pseudomonadati > Pseudomonadota > Alphaproteobacteria > Sphingomonadales > Sphingomonadaceae > Sphingomonas > Sphingomonas sp. Leaf37. The sequence continues at coordinate 509,117 of NZ_CAKLAX010000001.1, forward strand.
GCGGAGCCGCGAGCGCATTCGGGCCGGCGCCGGGTGCACCCTGGAACCCCAGCGTGGTCGCGAGCAGTTCGAGCACCGGTGGCACGACGAGGCTGCCGAAGATGACGCCGAAGATCAGCGCGACCTGCTGCTTCCACGGCGTCGCGCCGACCAACTGCCCGGTCTTGAGGTCCTGCAGGTTGTCGTTCGAGATCGTTGCGACACCAAAAACGATGCCGGTGACGATCAGCGCATAGGCGACGAGGGCCTGTGTCGTATCGGGTCCCGCGCCGCGCCCGAACAGCCCGACCAGCATCAGCGATGCGGCGAGCACAGACAGGATGCCGATCCCGGACACCGGGCTGTTCGACGCACCGATCAGGCCCGCCATATAGCCGCACACCGCCGCGATCACGAGGCCGAGCACGAGCACGAACACGAGCGCGCCGAGGATCAGGACGACCGCCGATCCCTCCAGCGGTCCGCCAGCGATCACCGACCACAACAGACCGGCGATCGGGATCAGCGTCAGTAGGCTGATGCTGACGACCACGCCGATCGACAGGTCGCGTTCGCCCAGTTCCAGCACCGCACCGCCACGCTTGGCGGCGCTTGCGGCGATCGACGATCTGATACCCGCGAGCACCGGCCCGATGATCTTGAGCAGCGTCCAGATCGCCGCGACGCCGATCACGCCCGCACCGAGGAAGCGCACGTCGGTGCGGAACACGCCCCCCGCCCATGCCTCGATGCCCGTCCCGGCCGCCGCCGGCGACAGGCCGGTAAGGATCGGCAGCGCGATCCACCAGCCGATGATGACGCCGGTGAACATCGCGAGGCCTACGGACAGGCCGACGAGATGCCCTGCGCCGATCAGCGCGAACGACAGTCCGCCGGAAATACCAGTCGCGCCGGCCCCGACGCGGAAGAAATGCGCGGCCTCCGCGACGACCAGCTTCGTCTGCGTCAGTACCGCGAAACCGGCGGATACCAGTGCGTTGACGACGATCAGCCGCAGGCCCTTGCCACTTTCCGCCTCGCCCGCGCGGCTGCCTGCGCCGACCATCAACACCTCTGCGGCGGCGCGGCCTTCGGGATAGGGAAGGTCGGTGTCCACGACGAGCGCCCGGCGCAGCGGTACGGAGAACATCACACCCAAGATGCCGCCGGTCATCGTGATCCCGGCGGTGAGCAGATAGGGGAATCCCTGCCACCAGCCGATCATCACCAGCCCCGGCAGGACGAAGATGATCGCCGCAAGCGTGCCCGCCGCAGAGGCGACGGTCTGGACGATGTTGTTTTCGAGGATCGTCGCCCCCGGCAAGTAGCGCAGGATGGCCATCGAGATCACGGCCGCCGGGATCGACGTCGCGAAGGTCAGTCCGACCTTCAACCCGAGATAGACGTTCGCCGCGGTGAACAGCAACGTGATAAGCCCGCCCAGCAGGATGCCGCGAACGGTGAGTTCAGCGATGGGACGGGTTGCGATGCCGGGAGTGGTGGCCATGGGTGCGGAAGGCTCGCTGAGGAAAGATATATCGGGGTTGTGCACGTCGCATACGGATCGGGCAATGGCGATGCCGTACGCGAAACAAGCTTGCGCCGGCTCGACATCCGGCGTGGCTTTCCGCTAGGCGCCGGCCATGGATACCAATACACCATTGCGCGTCGCGCTGGCGGGGCTCGGCACCGTCGGCGGCGGCGTTATCCGCCTGCTCGATGCGAACCGCGACCTCATCACGCGCCGCGCCGGTCGTCCGATCGAAGTCGTCGCCGTGTCCGCCCGCGACCGGTCGAAGGATCGCGGGATCGATCTGACCCGCTTCGCCTGGGTCGACGATACGCGCGAGCTTGCCGGGTATGAGGGTGCGGACGTGGTGGTCGAACTGATCGGCGGATCGGATGGCCCGGCGCTAACGCTGGCGAGGGCGACGCTGGCGGCGAGCAAGGGTTTCGTCACCGCGAACAAGGCGATGCTGGCGCACCACGGGCTGGAGCTGGCGCAGGCGGCGGAAGACGCGCGCATGCCGCTGAAGTTCGAGGCGGCGGTCGCCGGCGGCATCCCAGTCATCAAGGGACTGCGCGAAGGGGCTGCGGCCAATGCGATCGGCCGGGTCTATGGCATCCTCAACGGCACCTGCAATTTCATCCTGTCGAAGATGGAAGCCGAAGGCCGCGACTTCGCCGAGGTGCTCGCGGAGGCGCAGGCACTGGGCTATGCCGAATCCGACCCGAGCTTCGATATCGACGGCGTCGATGCCGCGCACAAGCTGTCGATCCTTGCCAGCATTGCCTTCGGCACACGTCCTGCCTTCGGCGATGTCTCGGCGACCGGCGTGCGCCATATCATCGCCGCCGACATCGCCGAGGCGGCGGCGCTGGGCTACAAGGTGCGGCTGGTCGGCATCGCGGAAGAGGGGCCAGGCGGGCTGTTCCAGCGCGTCCACCCGCATCTGGTGCCGATCGACCATCCGCTGGCGCATGTCACCGGCTCGCTGAACGCGGTGGTGGCCGAGGGCAATTTCGTCGGCCGGCTGTTCTTCCAGGGCGCCGGTGCCGGTGAAGGACCGACCGCCAGCGCAGTGGTCGCCGATCTGATCGATATTGCTCGCGGTGAATATGGTCCGCCCTATGCGATGCCGGCGGCGGCGCTGGTAGCCGCGCCCAGAGCGGACAGCGGCGAGCGGCGCGGTCGCGCGTATCTGCGCTTCACGGTGCAGGACAAGGTCGGCGTGCTGGCGGAGATCGCCGCGGCGATGCGCGATGCAGGCGTGTCGATCGAAAGCCTGATCCAGCGCGGCGTGACCACCGATGGCAGCGTGATCGTCGCCATCGTGACGCACGAAGGGCCGGAACGCTCGGTCGCGCACGCGCTGGAGAAGCTGCGCGGGTCGCAGAGCCTGGCGGGCCAGCCGTTATGGATGCACATTCTGGCGTAAGGGGGGCTGGCCGGTAATCGTCCGTAGCGCCGGAGTTGCTTCGAAGCCAAATTGCAGCTGACGGGAAGCTCGAGCTTCGGGATGACGGACGGAGTGTGACGGAGGGATCGAGTCCTATCCTGCTCTGCTAGCGCTTCGCCGCGCCCACTCCATTTTCGGCGTCAACCGGCGGCGGCACTGCCACCGGCGCTGGATCGTCCAGTACGATCGGTATGCGGTTGGACTTGTCCACCTTGGCCGCGAACGCGCCCTTCACGCCTTTCGCCGCGTCGCGAACCAGCGACAGCGGGTTGGTCGCATCGCTGCCTTCGCAACAATCGCTGTTCGGGTTCACCAGCTTCTGGATCACGCGGACCAGCATCGTCGGCGGGCCAAGAATGTTGACGCCGACCTGACACCCGCCTTGCCGCGCGGCGCACGGCGTGGCTTGCAACGCCAGCGCATTGGCTGCCGACAGGTCGCGATTGGCCCCGCGGCCAACCGCGGGGCCGTCGAAATCGTTCTGGTCCCGCTTCCCGCATACGACGATTTCGCCCGCCTTTTGGCGCGTGGGGCACGACATGATCGACCAGCGCTGGCTACCGTCGGCGCGGGTCTCCACGGGTAGGAGCGCCGGCTCCGGCGCCGGGGGGAGTGGCACGGCGGCGGCCTGCAGGGCGATGGCGAGCAGGATCATGGTGCGAGCGGTCGCGCCGTCGCGCCGGTCAGGCCGGACCTGCTGCTGACCGTCACGCCCGTCATGCCGCCATGGACGAGGAAGGGGCTGAGCTCCTTCACCGGATTGGTGCGGGCAAGCAGCCGGTCGCGCTCCACCGGCACGGGTTCGCGTCGCGGATCGCCCGGGTCATGCTCGACGAGCGGGACGCGAAAGCGGTCGGCCCGGCGTCGGCCGCAAACGGTGATGTCGGTCGCGTCGGGATTGGCCTGACACCGTTCGCCGCCGATCACCGCACGCGATCTGGCGAGCAGCTCGCCGGCGTCCTCCGGCGCGAGCATCATCAATAACGCGAGTGCAATCATGGGGCCGAACTCCAACGGCCTGCGATGCCGTCAGTGTCTGCCGGAACACCGCGAAAATCAAGCAGCGATCGGCGCGACCCCCAGCCGGGGAATATCGATCGCGGGACATCGGTCCATTACCACCTGCAAGCCCGCCGCTTCCGCGCGGGCGGCGGCGGCCTGATCGATCACGCCCAATTGCATCCACACCGCTTTGGCACCGATCGCGATCGCCTGATCGACCACCTCGCCCGCTGCATCCGAGCGGCGGAAGACGTCGACGATGTCGATCGCATCGCCGAGCTGGTCGAGGTCGCGAAAGACGAATTCGCCGTGAACGTGTTCGCCGGTGATCTGCGGATTGACCGGGATGACGCGATAGCCGTGCCGCTGGAGCGTCGCCATCACGCCATATGAGGGGCGGTCGGGCCGGTCGGATGCGCCGACGAGCGCGATCGTGCGTGCGCCCTCCAGCAGCGCCTTGATATCGGCATCGTCGGTCAGCGGCATATCCGTCTCCTCAATGCCGGGACAGCCAGTCGTCGACCTGCCCGGCGATGGAATGGAACGCCGCGCCATCCGCGCCGTTCCCCGCCGCCGGCGGCTGACCGGCATCCGACGCGGTGCGAATGCCGATCGCCAGCGGCACGCGGCCGAGGAACGGCAGGCCGAGCCGCGCGGCCGTCGCCTCCGCCCCGCCGGTGCCGAACGGGTCCGACACTTCACCGCAGTGCGGACAGACATAGCCGGCCATGTTCTCGACCAGCCCGATCACCGGAATACCGGCCTTGTCGAACAGATCGATCGCACGGGTGGCATCGATCAGCGCGAGGTCCTGTGGCGTCGAGACGATGACGGCGCCTGTCGGCTTGTGCTTCTGGATCATCGTCAGCTGCACGTCGCCGGTGCCGGGCGGCAGGTCGAGCACCAGCGTGTCGGTCGCACCCCATTCCGCCTCGACCAGCTGGGTCAACGCCCCCGCCACCATCGGCCCGCGCCATGCCAGTGCCCGGCCGGGTTCGACCAGCTGGCCCATCGACAGCATCGGCACACCATAGGGCGTCGGCACCGGATCGAGCACCTTGTCCTTCGCGGTCGGACGCTGGTCCTCCGCCGCCATCAGCCGGGGCTGCGACGGCCCGTAGATGTCGGCATCGACCAGCCCCACCCGTCGCCCGCGTGCCTTCAACGCGATAGCGAGATTGGCAGCGAGGGTCGACTTGCCGACGCCGCCCTTGCCGCTGGCGACGGCGATCAGCCGACGGGCGACGCGTTCGGCGGTGACCACGACGCGGACCTCGCCGGACCAGCCCTGCGCCGCGGCGGCGCGCACCGCCGCTTCCAGCGCATCGCGCTCGCGCCCCGACAGGCCGGTTGCGTCCAGCACGATGCCGGCGCGCGTCCCCTCGAACCGCAAGGTGGCGCGGGCCCCGGCGGCGGCGCGGACGGCCGCGATCGTTACGTCTTGTGTCATGCGGGGTCAGATAGGCGTGGGTCGGCGGCTTGCCACTGTTTTTCCGCGAACGCCTTCTTATAAGGGTAGCATGACGATCCTGCCGGGCCGCAAAGGGCGCCCTCCCATTCTCGCCGCCGAAACGCCGAAGGGTCCCTGGGGCCAGGGTGACGATCCCGATGGTAGCGGTCCGCGCAACCCGTGGTCGCTACCGCCCGGTGCCCGCAAGCCGGGCGCGAAGCCGACCGCGCTCGACGATTTTCTGAAGAAGGCGCGCGGCGGCGGCAACGGCGGGGGTGGCGGTGGCTTCAACGGCCTGCCCGGTGCCCCGAATGCGCGGGCGCTGTGGTTGATCGGGGCGGGGATCATCCTGCTGGTCTGGGTGCTCTACACCTCGATCCATCCGATCGCCCCGCAGGAGCGTGGCGTGGTGACCTATCTCGGCCGCTACTCCGGCACGCTCGATCCCGGCATCGCGATGACGATGCCCGCACCGATCGCCAATGTCGTCAAGGTCGACGTTCAGAACATCCGCATCGAGAATTTTCCGGAAAGCGGCTCCGAGAACCTGATGTTGACGAGCGACCAGAACATCATCGACCTCGCCTATGCGGTGCGATGGAAGATATCGAGCCCGCAGAACTACGTGTTCCAGATCGACAAACCGCGAGATACCGTACGCGCGACCGCCGAAAGCGTGATGCGCGAGGTCGTTGCTAACGTCAGCCTCGATTCCGCCCTCGGGCCGGGCCGCGCGACGATCGAGAACCAGGTGCAGGAGCGGATGCAGAAGGTGCTGGACGATTACAGGTCCGGCATCGTCGTCGTGGGCGTCGGCATCAAGCAGGCTGATCCACCCGCACGCGTCAACGATGCCTTCAAGGACGTTACCGCCGCGCAGCAAGACGCGCAGGGGGCGCGCAATCAGGCGCAATCCTACGCCAAGCAGGTGATCGCCCGCGCCGAAGGCGAGGCGTCGCAGTTCGACAAGGTGTACGAGCAGTACCGGCTTGCACCCGAAGTGACCCGCCGCCGCATGTATTACGAGACCATGGAGGCCGTGCTGGCCAAGTCCGACAAGACGATCGTCGAGCCGAGCGGCGTCGTGCCGTACCTGCCGATGGGGAATGCGCGGCGGCTGCCGGACGCTGCACCTGCCGAACCGGCGCAACCCGCCCAGCCCGTGGCGACGACGGGAGGCAGCCAGTGAACGGTCTGTGGCGCCACCCGATCGCGCTCGGCCTCGGCGCGTTGATCTTCGTCATCCTGCTCGCGGCGACGGTAACCATCGTGCCGGAAACGCAGCAGGCCGTAATCCTGCGATTCGAACAGCCCGTGCGTACCGTGAACGCGTGGAAGCAGGGTGAGCAGTTTGGTCGCACCGGTGCGGGCCCGATCCTGCGCATTCCGTTCATCGACCGGCTAGTCTGGCTCAACAAGCGCGTGCTGGACGTCGATTACGACAACCAGCAGGTGCTGTCGTCCGACCAGCTGCGGTTGGAGGTCGACGCCTATGCGCGCTTCCGCATCATCGATCCGTTGAAGGCTGTGAACGCCACCGGCAGCACGTCGCAGACGGAGACCGCGATCACCGAGGCGCTGCGCCCGCTGCTCGGCAGCTCGATCCGCAACGAGCTGGGCAACCAGCCGTTCGCGACCTTGCTCAGCCCCGAGCGGGACGAGGTGATGGATAATATCCAGGTCCGCATGCAGCGGCTTGCCAGCCAATATGGCGTGCAGATCGTCGACGTGCGGATCAAGCATGCCGACCTGCCGGACGGCAGCCCGCTCGATCGTGCGCTCGCCCGGATGGCGACCGCGCGGCAGCAGCAGGCGACGACAATTCGAGCGGAGGGCCAGAAGGAAGCACAGATCATCCGCGGCGAAGCCGATGCGCGATCGGCGCAGATCTATGCGCAAAGTTTCACCAAGGATGCCGACTTCTACGACTTCTATCGTGCGATGCAGTCCTATCGCCACACCTTCGGTGCGGACGGCGGGCCGGCACCTAGCGGCTCGACGTCGATCATATTGTCACCCGGAAACAGTTACCTGCGCGAGTTCGAAGGGCGGGGGCGTTGATCGGCAACGGTTGACACCCCAACTTGCCGGGTGATGAACATTCAAGCGGCGTTCAGGCGTTTCGGTCCAATAAGGCACCAAATCTGAACGACCCCAACGAGAGGAATCTCCCCTAGTGCGTTACGCCTACGCGATCACCAGTGCGCTACTCCTCGGCGGCGCGACCGCCACGCTGGCCCTCCAGCCGAGCAACGCCCAGCAGGCGCAGAACGAACCGGGCGCGATCCAGGCATCCGTGCCCCGCGCCGGTGCGCCGATGAGCTTCGCCGACATGGTGCAGAAGCTGCAGCCGGCCGTGGTCAACATCTCGACCAAGCAGACCATTGTCCAGCAGCAGCCCGCCAACCCGTTCTCGGGCACGCCATTCGGCGAATTGTTCGGCGGCATGGGCGGCGGGCAGGGCGGTGCGCCGGTGAAGCGCGAAGGCGCCTCGCTCGGGTCGGGCTTTCTGATCTCGCCGGATGGCTATGTCGTCACCAACGCGCACGTCATCAGCCCCGGCGCACGCGGCGCGACCGTCAACTCGATCACGGTAACGCTGTCGAACAACAAGGAATATACCGCCAAGGTCATCGGGCAGGACACCGATTCCGATCTTGCGCTGCTGAAAATCGACGCAGCCGGTCTGCCCTATGTGAAGTGGGGCGATTCCGCACAATCGCGTGTAGGCGACTGGGTGGTCGCGATCGGCGAGCCGTTCGGTCTGGGCGGCACCGTGACCGCCGGCATCATCTCGGCGATCAATCGCGTCACGGGTCAGGGCGGGGCGTACGACCGCTTTATCCAGACCGATGCTTCGATCAATCAGGGCAACTCCGGTGGCCCGATGTTCGACCTCAACGGCAACGTGATCGGCGTCAACAGCCAGATCTTCAGCCAGTCGGGCGGCAATATCGGCATCGGCTTCGCCATTCCGGCCGCCGTCGCCAAGCCGATCATCGAGACGTTCCGCACCGGCGGCAAGATCAGCCGCGGCTATATCGGCGTGACGATCGGCGGCGGCGTCGACGACGATGCGGCGGCGGCGCTCGGCATTCCCAAGAATTCGGGCGAGCTGATCGCACGCGTCGAGCCGGGCGGGCCGTCCGCAAGGGCCGGTTTGCGTCCCGGCGATGTCGTGACGAAGATCGACGGCAAGCAGGTCAGCAAGGACCAGTCGCTGACCTACCTCGTGTCCAACCTCAAGCCGGGCACGACCGCGCGGTTCGAGGTTCTGCGCGGTGGCCAGCCAACAACCGTCAACATCGCGGTGGCCACACGTCCGTCGACGGAACAGTTGCAGGCGCAGATTCAGGGTCAGGACGACAGCGGCGGATTCGGTCCCAATGCCGGCCCGGGTGGCGACGATGGCGACGACGATACGCAGTCGGTGCCGCAGTCGAGCACGGCACCGCTGGGCCTTACCGTCCAGCCGCTGACGCCGGGCATCGCGCGTGCGATCGGGGTAGACAGCGCGGTTCAGGGCGTCGTGATCGCGACGGTCGATCCGTCGAGCGACGCGGCGGGCAAGCTGAAGCGTGCCGACGTGATCACGGCCGTCAACGGCACACCCGTTCGCACCGCCGCGGACTATGCGCGCCTTGTTGCGCAGGCGAAGGCGGCGGGTCGCCCGCAGGTGCTGCTGCTGATCCAGCGTGGCCGCGGCAACCCCGCGTTCCTGCCGGTCAAGATCAAGTAAGCCACGCGGCCTTACGGACCGTGACTGGCGAGGGCCGTCGCTCCTGTGGAGCGGCGGCCTTTCCTTTTCCGGGCCGCGCGCGCTACGCTTCTGCTCGCGTAGCGTAGGAGCGAACATGAGCGACGGCATCTTCATCGGAGCGAGTGTGGGTGGTGGCGGCGGCAAGCCGCAGGTGCTCGAGCTCAAGCGCGCCAACCGCCACGGCCTGATCGCCGGCGCGACCGGCACCGGCAAGACCGTGACGTTGCAGGGCATCATCGAAGGCTTTTCCCGCGCCGGCGTGCCGAGCTTCGTTGCAGATGTGAAGGGCGACCTGTCCGGCCTCGCCATGGCCGGATCGCCCATGTCGAAGACCCACGCCGCCTTTGCCGCCCGCGCTGCCGAGATCGGCGATGCCGACTGGGTCTATGCCGACAATCCCGTGCAATTCTGGGACTTGTACGGTGAACAGGGCCATCCGATCCGCACCACCGTCAGCGAAATGGGGCCACTGCTGCTCAGCCGACTGATGGACCTCAACACGGTGCAGGAGGGCGTGATGACGATAGCCTTTCACGTCGCCGACAAGGAAGGGCTGCTGCTGCTCGACCTTGACGATCTCCAGTCGATGCTCGCGCATTGTGCCACCCGCGCTGACGAACTGACCACCACCTACGGCAACGTCTCAAAGCCGTCGATCGGTGCGATCCAGCGTTCGCTGCTTCAGCTGCGCACGCAGGGGGGCGAGCATTTCTTTGGTGAGCCGGCGCTGGAGATGGACGATTTCATCCGCACCGACGACAGGGGCAGGGGCGTGGTCAACGTCCTTGCCGCCGACAAGTTGATGGCGGCGCCCAAACTCTACAGCACGTTCCTGCTCTGGCTGATGAGCGAATTGTTCGAACATCTGCCGGAAGTCGGCGACCCCGACAAACCCAGGCTCGTCTTCTTCTTCGACGAGGCGCATCTGCTGTTCGATGAGGCACCGAAGGCGCTGCTCGACAAGATCGAACAGGTCGTTCGCCTGATCCGATCGAAAGGCGTCGGCGTCTATTTCATCACCCAGAACCCGATCGATATTCCCGACACCGTGGCGGGGCAGCTCGGCAACCGGGTGCAGCACGCGTTGCGTGCCTTCACTCCGCGCGATCAGGCGGCGGTGCGATCGGCGGCAGAGACGTTCCGTGCCAACCCCGGTGTCGACGTCGCCACCGCGATCACCGAGCTGAAGGTCGGCGAGGCGCTCGTCTCGCTGCTGCAGCCGGACGGTTCGCCCTCACCGGTCGAGCGCACGCTCATCAAGCCACCCGCCAGCCGCGTCGGGCCGGTGACGCCGCAGGAACGTGGCGTCATGATCCAGACCGATGCGATCGGCGACAAATACGACACTGCGATCGACCGCGAATCGGCCGAGGAAATCCTCGCCGCCAAGACGCAGGAGGCCGCTGCGGCGACCGCCGCTGCTCGCGCCTCGAGCGATGCCGAAAAGGCGGCGGCCGTGCAGGCGAAGGATGAAGCCAGGGCCGCGAAGGACACCGCCCGCATAGCTGCCGCGCAGGCGAAGGCCGATGCGCAGGCGCAACGCGCCGCCGAGCGCGAAGCGGCGAACTCGCCCTGGTCGAAGGCGGTCGGTTCCGCCACCCGTGCCGCCAGTTCCTCGATCGGGCGTCAGGTCGCCAACGAGATCGGCAAGCAGGTGTTTGGCACGTCGCGCAAGTCGTCGGGGGGCGGTCTGGTCGGCACGGTATTGCGCAGTGTGTTGGGCAATTTGATGCGCGGGCGCTGAGCCACGCGCATCGCGGCGCGGGCCGGGATCTTACTCCGCAGCCGTATTCCAGCCGATCGGGGCCCCCGGCCTGCGCTGGGGCGGCGGAGATGGGGCCGCCCGGACAGTGTCATGGGTTGCGGAGTGCCCAGCCTCGACAACCCGCTCGCGCCGGCTCACAACGCTCCCCGGCAAACGGAGCAAGACCATGTCCCTCGACGACCATAGCATCAGCGAGTGGAGCGCCGCCGGCGACGCGGAACTCGACGATATCGTCACCCTGCGCCGCGCGATCCATGCCGAACCCGAGGTGGGGCTGCACTGCCCGCGCACGACGGACAAGATCAAGGCGGCGCTGGCCGGCCTGCCGCTGGAATTTCACGAGGGCACATCCACCACCGGGCTGATCGCGATCCTGCGCGGGCAGCCGGGCGACAACGGGCGCACGGTGCTGCTGCGCGGCGACATGGATGCGCTGACGATGCAGGAGGAAACGGGGCTGCCGTTCGCCAGTACGATCCCCGGCCGGATGCACGCCTGCGGCCATGATTCGCATACCGCGATGCTCGTCGGCGCCGCACGGGCGCTCTCCGCGCGGCGGGACCGGTTGCCCGGCACGATCGTCTTCATGTTCCAGCCGGGCGAGGAGGGGCATCACGGCGCCCGCTTCATGATCGACGACGGTCTGCTCGATATCGCCACGCCCGACGCTGCGTTCGCGCTCCACATCACGCCGAATGCGTCGGCCGGGCTGGTGATCACCCGGAGCGGGCCGATCATGGCGTCGGCGGACACCGTGCATGCGGTGATCCGCGGGGCCGGCGGCCACGCCGCGATGCCGCACGATTGCATCGATCCGGTGCCGGTCGCGTGCGAGATCGTGACGGCGCTCCAGACCTTCGTCGCTCGCCGGATCGCGGTCACGGACCCTGCGGTGCTGTCGATCACCAGGATCGAGGCAGGGTCGGCGCACAATATCATCCCCGGCGACGTCACGCTGCTCGGCACGCTGCGAACATTGTCGGAGGCGACGCGCGACACGATGCATGCCGCATTCAAGCGGATCGTGGAGAACATTGCCGCGGCGCATGGCGCGACAGCCGAAGCATGGATCGACACCGGTTATCCGGTGACGGTCAACGATCCGCGCGGCGCGGCCCTGATCGAAACAGTAGCGGGCGAACTCGACGCGGGTTTCGCGACGATGCCACAGCCGATGATGGGCGCCGAGGATTTCTCCTACGTGCTGCGCCGCTATCCCGGTGCCTTCGCCTTCCTCGGCGTCGCACCTGCGGGCAGCGATCCCGCCACCAATCCACCGCTGCACAACACGCGGATGACGATCGAGGAATCGATGATGGCAAAGGGCGTGGCGATTCACTGTGCGGTCGCGACCCGGTATCTGGAGCGCGGCTTCGACTGACATACCGGATCAGGCGATCGTACCGCCGCTGGCCCGGGCGATGCCGCGACGGACCGCCGCCACCACCTCGCGCGCGGCGGCTTCGCGCGGTTTGGCCGATCCCGGATACGTGGCGGATCGCCGCTCGTCATAGATCGTCACGTCGAACGGCGCCCCTCGCGTATCCGCGACGATGCGGATCGCCCGAACGCGCTTGCTCCGGACGAACACGTCCAGATCGCCGCCCGGCGCATCGAAGATCGACAGCAGCGCGAAAACGAACGCGATCGGCTGGAACGGATAGTACAGCGTGGTGAGCAACCGCCCTGCGGGCGTGCGTTCGCGATCGAGGACCAGCCCCCAGCCGGTATCGATCTCCACCCGCGCCGTGCTCAGATCCGCGATATGCCACGTCGCCGGCGGCGCGCCGTCCAGCGATCCTGCGATCAGTCGTGTCCGTGCGTTGTCGACGGCCACGAAGACGTTGAGAGCGGGGTCGGCGATCGCGACATCGGTGTGCAGCGAGCGGCGGACATGGGCCGCGCTCGCCTCCAGCGCAGGCTGTGCCCGACGCCGCCGTACCCGCCAAACGAACGCACCGATCACCCACCACAACCCGACCCCGATCCCGAGCGCGACATACCAGGGCGCGCCGCCCTGCAAGACGATCAGCGCGACCGCAACCGCGACGACGAACGCCAGAATTTCGAGCATCGGCCGCGCCTCCTGCGATCAGGCCTTGATCAGCCCGATCTCGACCAGTCGCTGGTGCAGATAGTCGTGCGCCGTGATCGGCTCGGGGTAACGGTTCGGATGCTCGGCGCTGATCGTCTGCGGCAGTGTCTCGATCAAGAAATCGGGTGCGGGGTGCAGGAAGAACGGCATCGAATAGCGCGAATGGCCGCGGCGTTCGGGCGGCGGGTTGACGACGCGGTGCGTGGTCGATGGCAGCACGTGGTTGGTCAGCCGCTGCAGCATGTCGCCGACGTTGACGACCATCGCGCCCTCCGGCGGCTTGATCGCGAGCCAGCGGTTGTTGGCGCGGTCTAGTAGTTCTAGGCCGGCTTCCTCTGCCCCGAGCAGAAGCGTGATGAGGTTGATATCCTCGTGCGCGCCCGCCCGTACGCCCTCCGCATCCGCCGGGATCGGCGGATAATGCAGCAGGCGAAGGACCGAATTGCCGTCCTTCACCGCCGGATCGAACCAGTGCGGATCGAGCTTCAGGTGCCGCGCGATCGCCGACAGCAGCCGGTCGCCGGCGCGGTCGAACGCGGTGAACAGTTCGAGGAACGTGTCCCTGAATCCGACGGGCTGTGTCGGCCAGATGTTCGGCGACATGCTGTCGGCGAACCGATGACCCTCCGGCAGTTCGCGACCGATATGCCAGAATTCCTTGAGGTCGACGTGTTTGGCGTCCTTGGCGATCTCGGTCTTGAACGGGGTATAGCCGCGTGCGCCGCCGCCGCCCTCGACGAAATAGCCGCGCTTCTCCGCTTCCGGGCGCGCGAACAATTCCGCCGTTTCACGCCACGCACGGTCAATCAGGTCCTGTGGCACGCCATGATCGGCGATGATCGCGAAGCCGAACCGTTCGAACGATTCGCCGAACGCGGCGGCAAAGCCGTCGGGGTCGCGATCCTGATCGGCGAGGCTGAGTGTCGGCACCTCGGCAGTCGAGGGAGTATCAAGCATAAAGGCCATCCGTCTGATGAAGCGACGGTTATACCCCGCCCGGAGCACGCCGTCATGTCCCACGTCGCACCGGTGATTCGAGGCCGGTCGAACGCCGTGAATGCCGGAGAAACGGCAGTATTACGTGCGTTTATCCAGCGTGATGGGACAGTGTTTCATCGACTCGGCGCAGTCCGGTCCCGCTTGATCGCGGTAGTGGTAACCATGCACTTGTGGTGGACGGCGAATTGCAGGCACACACTCGGTCGTCTGGGGCGCGGTGGGGCTGCGAGTCAGGACGATCTGAATAGTCCGGACCCGGCCAGGGCGGGTACGGCGCATTATGTTGGGGTCCGATGATCACTTTCGCCCGTACTGCTGTCGCCTTCGGTTCGCGCGTCCGCGCCTTGTTCACCACCCGTGATATTCTGTTCCACGACGGTAAGTCGCTGCGCCGGGTCAGCATCACCGGCCGCCGTCAGGCCGCTGCCGCCACGATCGGCGCGCTTACCATCGGTTTCTCGGGATACGGCGCCGCGCAGGCGGCTCAGGTCGTCACCAGCCCGGTCGACACCCGTATCGTCCACATGGAACGCCAGATCGACGCGATGCAGGCGCGGGTGTCCGACATCCGCCACGTCGCGAAAGTGCATGCCGAGCGCGTCGAGCAGCGTCAGGCGCTCATCACCGCCGCGCTGACCGGCAAGGGCGACGAGGCCAAGCTGGCCCTGGCGACGCTCGCGATCGATCCCACCGCCGATCGCCTCGCCGCCGATGTCGTCAAGCCGCTGGTGAAGGTGGAGGGCCGTCAGGCGGAGCTCGCCGATGCCGCGCAGGACGTGCTCGACCGCCGTCTGGCGCAGACGAATGCGACGTTGAAGAAGCTGGGCGTCGCCGGCCGCATCGCCGGGGGCGGCATGGGTGGCCCCATGCTGGATGCCAACAGCGCCGAGGCACAGGCCGATCTGAAGGCGGATGCGCAGTTCCGCACGTTGTTCCAGAGCTGGAAGAAGCTCGACACGCTCCAGCAGGGCGCGATCGCCATCCCCTCCGTGCAGCCGGTGCAGAAGCTGAACTTCACCAGCAACTTCGGCATCCGTTCCGATCCGTTCCGCGGCACCGCCGCGATGCATGCCGGCGTCGACATTCCCGGTCCGGTCGGCACGCCGATCTACGCCACCGCCGACGGCATCGTCGATCACGCAGCGCGCCAGGGCGGCTATGGCAACATGGTCGAGATCAATCACGGCAAGGGTATCGCCACCCGCTATGGCCACCTTTCGAAGATCCTCGTCGCCGATGGCGCCCGCGTTACCCGCGGCCAGTTGATCGCGCTGATGGGCTCGACCGGCCGCTCGACCGGACCCCACCTGCATTACGAGGTTCGCATCGACGGTCACGCCGTGAACCCGATCCCGTTCCTGACCACCGCCGATTATCTGCTCGCGTCGCAGGACCGCGCGGTCCATGCCATCCCGGTGTCGACGGACGGACCCGCCGCGCAGGATTGATTGCTCCTGCTCGATCGTGAAGCGGGCGGGGGGTAACCTCCGCCCGTTTGCGTTGCGCGCACCCGTTGTCCCGGCGAACGTCGAAGGTCCATGGAGCCGAGCCGCTGCCGGCGCGTCATTGATGGTTCAGCGCGTCCATGGGGCCCGGGGTCCGTCGGGATGACGGAATATGGCGGGAACGGGGGCGTGAGCATGGATGCCGGACCCGATCATGACCGCACACGTCCCAACCAACCGGTTGCCCCGCTCCCCTGTCGCGCCTATCTCCGCGATATGGCCACACTCGCCCCCGACATCATGCTCACGCCTGCCGCCGCCGCGCGCGTCGCGGCGATCGCGGGCAAGCAGAACAAGCCTGCGATCCTCCGGCTGTCGGTTGACGGCGGAGGCTGTTCGGGCTTCCAGTACAAGTTCGGCTTCGCCGACGCAGCCGACGAAGACGATACCATCGCGGAGACGGACGGCGTGCGTCTGGTCGTCGACAGCGTCAGCCTCGATCTCGTGCGCGGCTGTCAGGTGGATTACGTCGAATCGCTGGGCGGAGCGGCGTTTCGGGTCGAAAATCCCAACGCGGCGTCAGGTTGCGGTTGCGGTTCCAGCTTCGCGATCTGACGCTTGAAGCTCGTCACCTACAACGTCAACGGGATCAAGGCCCGCCTGCCGCGGCTGATCGAGTATCTTGCCGAGGAGCAGCCCGACGTGGTGTGCCTGCAAGAGATCAAGTGCAGCGACGATACCTTCCCGATCGCCGATATCGAGGGGGCGGGCTATGGCGCGATCTGGCACGGGCAAAAGGGTTTCAACGGCGTCGCGGTGCTCGCGAAGGGAATGACCCCGGTCGAGCGTCAGCGCGGGCTGGAGGGTGAGCCGGAGGACGAACACAGTCGTTATCTGGAGTGCGAGGTCGAAGGGCTGGTCGTAGCATCGATCTACCTCCCCAACGGCAATCCGCAGCCGGGGCCGAAATTCGACTATAAGCTGCGCTGGATGGAGCGGCTTGCCGCCCGCGCCCGGGTTTTGCTCGACGCGGAGCAGCCGGTGGTCCTGATGGGCGATTACAACGTGATTCCCAATGACGACGACACCTTCTCCGTCCGGGCGATGGCGGACGATGCGCTGATGCAGCCGGAAAGCCGGGCCGCCTATCGCCGCCTGCTGGCGCAGGGTTGGACCGACGCGCTACGCACCCGCAAGCCGAAGGGCGGCGTGTGGACCTTCTGGGACTATCAGGCGGGTGCGTGGCAGCGCGACGCGGGCTTTCGCATCGATCATCTGCTGCTCAGCCCGCAGGCGGCCGACCGGCTGGCAGATGCCGGCGTCGACAAGGCATATCGCGGGCGTGAAAAGGCGAGCGACCACGCACCGACGTGGGTCCGGCTGACGTGAAGCGACAGGCGGCGGTACTGCTGGCGCTGATGGCCTCCCCGGCGCTGGCGCAGCAGCGCGACCTGTGTCCGGAGCGCCCCGGCCTCGATACGCCGGCGTGTATCGTCGACCGGGGGCGCGTCATGGTGGAAACCGGGGTGGTCGACTGGACGCTCGATCGCCAGCCCGACAACCGCGCCGATACGATCCTGCTCGGCGATACGCTGTTCCGCGTCGGCGTTACCGATGTCCTGGAGGCACGGATCGGCTGGACCCCGTATGGTCATGAACGCATCCGCGATCGCCAGACCGGTGCGATCGATCGTGCCGGCCAGACCGGGGACGTGTCGCTGGGAGTAAAGGCATCGTTGCTGCACCCCGACGGTAGCGGTTTCGCGGTTGCGGCGCTGCCCTTCGTCACGGTTCCGACGGGTGGCAGCCGCATCGGCGAAGGTGTCGTCGGGGCGGGATTCCTGCTGCCGGTTACGTACGAATTGTCCGAAACGGTACAGCTGGATGCGACGCCGGAGATCGACGCGCAGCCTGACGAAGGGAGGTCGGGCCGGCATCTGCGCTACAGCACCGCCGGTGGTGCGACCTTCAAGCTTGGCCAGACCGTATCGCTCGCCGCCGAGGGGCAGGTGATCCGCGACGACGATCCCGACGGTCGCACGACGCAGGCGCTGGCGGCGCTTTCGATCGGCTGGCAACCGCGTGACGATTGGCAGTTCGACGTATTCGGGATCGCGGGCCTCAATCACGACGCGCCGGATCTCGAACTCTCCGCGGGTATCTCCCGCCGGTTCTGACGCTTCAGCGACCCGGCCCGAGCGAGCCGCTACCCACTCCCGGCAGGACGCCCTATACCTCCTGGAAGACAAGAGGGGATTGGGATGAGTCTGTTTCGCCGCAAGACGATCGTGGCGCAGCCGCCGGGGCAGCAACTGGCCCGAACGCTGGGGTGGCCGCATCTGGTGGCATTGGGTGTCGGGGCGATCGTCGGCACCGGCATCCTGACACTCATCGGCGTCGGCGCGGACCGGGCCGGGCCGGCGGTGATCGTCTCGTTCGTCGTCGCGGGCGCGATCTGCGCCTGCGCCGCGCTCTGCTATGCCGAAATGGCGACGATGATCCCGGCCTCCGGATCGGCCTACACCTACAGCTATGCAGTATTGGGCGAAGTGATCGCCTGGGTGGTCGGGTGGAGCCTGATCCTCGAATATTCGCTGGTGGTGTCGACGGTCGCGGTCGGCTGGTCTGGCTATGCAGTCGGATTCCTGAAAGGACTCGGGATCGTGGTGCCCGCGGCGCTGGCGAACGGGCCGGGGCTGGGCGGGGCGATCAATCTGCCCGCGGTCGCGATCATCGCCGTCGTCGCCGGTTTGCTGATGCTCGGCACACGGGAAAGCGCGCGGATCAATACCGCGCTGGTGGTGCTGAAGATCGTCACGCTGGCGCTGTTCGTCGGCGTCGCGCTGCCGCATTTCGACGTGGCGAACCTCCATCCGTTCACGCCTTACGGCTATGGCAGCCCGACCGGCGAGGGCGGCGTAAAATACGGCGTGATGGGCGCGGCGGCGATCATCTTCTTCGCCTTCTATGGTTTCGACGCCATCTCCACTGCGGCGGAGGAGGCGAAGAACCCGGAGCGCGACCTCGCCATCGGCATCGTCGGATCCATGCTTGCGTGCACGGCGATCTACATGATCGTCGCGGCGACCGCCGTGGGCGCGGTGAGCTATACCCGGTTCGGCGATAGCCCGGAGCCGCTGGCGCTGATCCTGCGCGAGCTGAACCGCGATGGGGTGGCGACGATCGTCGCGGCCGCCGCCGCGATCGCGCTGCCGACGGTGCTACTGGCGTTCCTGTATGGCCAGAGCCGCATCTTCCTCGTCATGGCGCGTGACGGATTCCTGCCGGCGAGCCTCGCCAAGGTGAGCAAGCGGGGAACGCCGGTCCGCATCACGCTGATGACCGCGGTGTTCGTCGCGATCATCGCCGGGCTGGCCCCGCTCGACGTGATCGCCAGCCTCGCCAATGCGGGAACCTTGTGCGCCTTCGTCGCGGTAGCGGCATGCGTGCTGGTGCTGCGTCGGCGCGACCCGGCGGCGCGGCGGCCGTTCCGCACGCCGCTGGCCTGGGTGGTGGCGCCGCTCGCGATCGCCGGCTGCCTCTATCTGTTCACCAGCCTGCAGGTGGTGACGCAGGTCGCCTTCGTCGGGTGGAACGCGTTCGGTTTGCTGGTCTATTTCCTCTACGCGCGGAGCCGGGCGGAGGTCGCGCGCTGATGCCGGGCTGGCATATCGGCATCATCGGCGGATCGGGCCTCTACGATGTCGAAGGGATCGAGGATGGGCGCTGGGTCGATGTTGCGAGTCCGTGGGGGGCACCGTCGGATGCGATCTTCCACGGCCGGATCGGTCCCGTCACGGTGTCGTTCCTGCCGCGGCACGGGCGGGGGCACCGGATCGGCCCGGACCAGCTGAATGCGCGCGCCAATATCGACTGCCTCAAACGGCTGGGCGTCACCGATGTGCTGGCGGTGTCGTCGGTCGGATCGCTGGTCGAGGAGCGGTCGCCGGGCAGCTTCACGATCGTCGACCAGTTCATCGACCGTACCAAGGGGCGGCCGTCGAGTTTCTTCGGCACCGGGCTGGTCGCGCACGTCTCGATGGCCGACCCGGTCTGTCCGCGGTTGAGCGCGCTCGTCGGCGATGCGGCAGGCGAAGTAGACCGGGGCGGCACCTATCTGGCGATGGAAGGACCGCAATTCTCGACGCGGGCGGAAAGCCTGTTGTACCGGCAGTGGGGCTGCCACGTCATCGGCATGACAGCGATGCCGGAGGCGAAGCTGGCCCGAGAGGCGGAGCTGCCCTACGCGCTTGTCGGCATGGTCACCGACTACGATTGCTGGCGCGAGGGCGAGGCGGCTGTGGACGTGGCGCAGGTGATCGCGCAACTGTCCGCCAACGCAGCGAAGGCGCGCGCGATGGTCGTGCGGCTGTTGCGTTCCCTGCCGGCAGAACGGATACCGTCGCCGATCGACACCTGCCTCGACACCGCGATCATCACCGCCAAAAGCGCGCGCGACCCTGCGCTGGTGGCGAAGCTGGATGCGGTGGCGGGGCGGGCGCTGCGCTGATCCCCGCCCTCCTCGCACTGCGCCGCCTTCGACGTCTATCCCCCTCGCGGCGGAAGGGTGAGGGGCGATGCAACGAGAGTTACGGCGTCACCTTCACCATCACCACGCCATGCGGCGCGACCGTCGCCGCAAAGCTCCCGGTCTTCCGTCCCAGGCTCTTGTGTGCCCACAGGTCGCGAACCTCCGCCTTCACCCGCGTGGTCAGCCCCAGTTCCGGCCACGCAACACTGATCGACGCCGGCGCGGCGGAGCGGTTGAACAGGATCACCGCGCGGCTGCCGTCCGCCAGCGGGCGCGCCCACACCTCCAGGTCGCCGTCATCGCGGATGCGGCGGCCCTGCTGGCCCAGCGGGTCCTGATCGACCGCGATCACCTCTTGGTTGAGCAGGATCGTGCGGGTGTCGGCGTCCATGCGCGCGATGTCGTTGCCGGCGATCAGCGGCGCGGCCATCATCGCCCATAGGCTGAAATGGCTGCGATATTCGGTCGGCGTCATGCCGCCGTTGCCGACCTCCAGCATGTCGGGGTCGTTCCAGTGACCGGGGCCGGCATAGGGGTAGAGCCGTTCGTTGAGGTCGACGATCTCGGTCATGCCGATCGACCATTTCTCACGCCCGGCCCATGCATCGCGGATGTCGGCGGTCGTACGCCAGAGATTGCCGATCTTCGCGCCCCATTCCCACGGGCGGTTGTTGCCCCATTCGCACATCGCCAGCACCATCGGCCGCCCCGCCGCCTTGATAGCATCCGACATCAGCGCATAGGCCTCCTCGGCATTGCGCACGCCGGTCGAGCACCAGTCGTATTTCAGATAGTCGACGCCCCAGCGGGCATAGGTCAGCGCGTCCTGATACTCATGGCCCTGACTGCCGGGCTTGCCGCCGCAAGTCTTCGCGCCCGCGTCGGAATAGATGCCGAACTTCAGCCCTTTGGCATGGACGTAGTCGGCCACGGCCTTGATGCCGTTGGGGAATTTATCTGCATTGGCGGTGATGAAGCCGTCGGCGTCGCGACTGCCGTGCCAGCAATCGTCGATGACGATGTATCGGTATCCGGCAGCCTTCATGCCGTTCGACGCCATCGCATCGGCCATCGCGCGGACCGTCGCGTCGTTGATGTTGCAGCCGAACCTGTTCCAGCTGTTCCAGCCCATCGGCGGGGTCTGGGCGAGGCCGTTGGCGATGCGGGCGGGATCCTGCGACGGACGCATCGTGTTGGGATCGACGAACTGATCCTGCGCGTGCGCCATGCTGATCGCGAAGGGCAGCAATGCAGCAGTGATTCCCACCTTAAGCAAATTTGCCATATTTAATCTCTCCTGCGCGGGGGCTAACGCAGGGATGGCGCAACGTAAAGTGTCAGCTTTCCGGGCCGATGCTCAGCCCGTGGCGATAGTTCATCGTGACGCTGACCCGGCTGGTGCCTGCACCGACCGGAATAGCCACCTGTGCGAAGCTCGGCTTCAAACGGAGAATCGACAATCTGGGATCGCGCGAAAAGGCGCCGCCGTCACCGCCGTCCGACTTGCCGTTGGCGTTGGCGTCATGACGCACCGCGACGCCATAGGTGCCGGGGCGGGGTACCGGAATGCATACCACGACCTCGCGCCGGCCGCTGGCGGGCGCTTCGACGCGACCCAGCCAGCGGCCTTTCTCCAGAAAGCCGGCCTGGTCGTAGAGCTGGACGCGAACCCCGCCGGTGCTGGCGCGCAGACCGCGGATATCGACCATCAACCGATGTGGTGTCGCCGCGGTACAGCCTGTGGTGCTGCGCTGCGCCGTGGCGGGCGCGGCAATGAGGAACAGAAGCGCGAGAAGGACGAGCCGGGTCATGCCACCAATATAGTGCTGGATGTGGCGAGCATATGTCGATGCCATGGCAGGGTTTGTCGCGACAGATCGTCCTCACCCTTCCGCCGCGTCGCGGCTCTCTGCCTCTCCCACCGGGAGAGGGAAAAGACGCCGAAAGCGGCGAAAGGGTGAGGGTAAGCGCTAGGCACGAAAAAAGGGGAGGCACCTCGCGGCACCTCCCCCTCATTCGTCCGGCAATTGCGTCGCTTACGCGGCCAGGTTGCGCAGCACGTACTGCAGGATGCCGCCGTTGAGGAAATATTCCAGCTCGTTGACGGTATCGATGCGGCAACGCGTCTCGAACGTCTCGACCGACCGGTCGGCGCGGGTCAGCGTCACCTCGACCGTCTGGCGCGGACGCAGCTCGGCGACGCCGGTGATCGTGAAGGTTTCCGATCCATCCAGCTTCAGCGTCTCGCGCGTCACGCCGTCGGCGAACTGGAGCGGCAGCACGCCCATACCGACGAGGTTCGAACGGTGGATACGCTCGAAGCTTTCGGTGATGACCGCCCGGACGCCGAGCAGGTTGGTGCCCTTCGCCGCCCAGTCGCGCGACGATCCGGTGCCATATTCCTTGCCCGCGACGATGACGAGCGGGGTGCCGTCTTCCTTGTGGCGCATCGCCGCGTCGTAGATCGGCATGGTCTCGCCGTCATACTTTGTCATGCCGCCTTCGACGCCCGGCACCATCTCGTTCTTGATGCGGATGTTGGCGAAGGTGCCGCGGACCATGACATGGTCGTTGCCGCGGCGCGCACCATAGCTGTTGAAGTCGGCGCGCGAAACCTGCCGCTCCATCAGCCACTTGCCGGCCGGGCTGTCCGCCTTGATCGAGCCAGCCGGCGAAATGTGGTCGGTGGTGATCGAATCGCCCAGGATCGCGAGCGGCTTCGCCTCGATGATGTCGGTTACCGGCTTCGGGGTCATTTCCATGCCCTCGAAATACGGCGGGTTGGCGACATAGGTCGACCCCGATGGCCAGGCGTAGGTGTCCGACTGGACGATGTCGATCGCCTGCCACTTGGTGTCGCCGGCATAGACGTTGCCGTAGCGCGAGCGGAACATCGTGTCGTCGATGTTCGCCGCCATCACGTCGGCGATCTCCTGATTGGTCGGCCACACGTCCTTGAGGTAGACGTCCTGCCCGTCGGTGCCCTGACCCAGCGGCGTCTCGGTCATGTCCTGCGTCACAGTGCCCTTCAGCGCATAGGCGACGACGAGCGGCGGCGAGGCGAGGAAGTTGGCGCGCACGTCCGGCGACACGCGGCCTTCGAAGTTGCGGTTGCCCGACAGCACCGATGCGGCGACGAGGTCGTTCTCGTTGATCGCGGTCGAGATCGGCCCCGGCAGCGGACCCGAATTGCCGATGCAGGTGGTGCAGCCATAGCCGACGAGGTTGAAGCCGATCGCGTCGAGATCGGCGGTCAGCCCGGCCTTGTTGAGGTAATCGGTGACGACCTGCGAACCGGGAGCGAGCGACGTCTTGACCCACGGCTTGGGCTTGAGACCCAAGGCGTTCGCCTTGCGCGCGACGAGGCCCGCGGCGACCAGCACCGACGGGTTCGAGGTGTTGGTGCAGCTGGTGATCGCGGCGATCACCACGTCGCCGTCGCCGATGTCATGGCCGCGCTCCGCCACGTCGACGCGCTGCGGACGCTCCTTGTGGTAGATCTTGAACAGGTCGCCGTTGAACACCTCGTCGACCTTGCCCAGCGACACGCGGTCCTGCGGACGCTTCGGCCCGGCGAGGCTCGCGGTAACGGTCGCCATGTCGAGTTCGAGCGTGTCGGTGAAGACAGGCTCGGGCGCATCGTCGAAGCGCCAGAAGCCGTTAGCCTTCGCATAGGCCTCGACCAGCGCGATATTCTCCTTGGACCGCGCGGTGAGGCGCATATAGTCCATCGTCTTCTCGTCGATCGGGAAGAAGCCGCAGGTCGCGCCATATTCCGGTGCCATGTTGGCGATCGTCGCACGATCGGCGAGCGTCATCGAGCCGAGGCCCGGGCCGAAGAATTCGACGAAACGGCCGACCACGCCCTTGGCGCGCAGCATCTGTGTGACGGTCAGCACCAGATCGGTGGCGGTGATGCCCTCACGCAACGCGCCGGTCAGCTTGAAGCCGACGACTTCCGGGATCAGCATCGACACCGGCTGACCGAGCATCGCGGCCTCCGCCTCGATCCCGCCGACGCCCCATCCGAGCACGCCTAGCCCGTTGATCATCGTCGTATGGCTGTCGGTGCCGACGAGCGTATCGGGATAGGCGATCGCCTTGCCATCGCCATGATCGCCCACGCTGTCCGTGGTCCACACCGCCTGACCGATATATTCCAGGTTCACCTGATGGCAGATGCCGGTGCCGGGGGGCACGACCTTGAAATTGTCGAGCGCGGCCGAGCCCCATTTCAGGAACTCGTAGCGTTCGCCGTTGCGCTCATATTCCAGATCGACGTTGTTCTCGAACGCCTTGGGCGTGCCGAATTCGTCGACCATCACCGAATGGTCGATGACGAGATGGACGGGGACCTGCGGATTGATCTTGGCGGCATCGCCGCCCAGCTTGGTGATCGCATCGCGCATCGCGGCGAGATCGACGACGCAGGGCACGCCGGTGAAATCCTGCATCAGCACGCGCGCCGGGCGATACTGGATCTCGCGGTCCGAACGACGCTCCTTCTGCCAGTCGACGATCGCCTGCACGTCGGCCTCGGTCACGGTCTTGCCGTCCTCGAAGCGGAGCATGTTCTCGAGCAGCACCTTCATCGAGAAGGGCAGACGGCTGATGTCGCCGAACTTCGCCGCGGCCTTTTCCAGGCTGTAATAATCGTAGGTCTTGCCGCCGACGTCGAGCGTCGTGCGGGTGTTCAGGCTGTCCTGGCCGATGGCGGTCATGTTGGTCCCTTCAATTTGGCCCAGGGCGCTCGGGGAGGCGGCGGGGAAGCCGCGCGGGCGCGCGAGAGCGCTTCAGCGAAAGCGTGTGTCTCGGCGGCCTTAGCAAGGGGTGTCCGGCGGGGGAAGCGCATATGCTGCGCCTGCGTGAAAGCGCCGGCTCGTCGCTGCGCCTGGTCAGCCGTGTGACAGGCGAAGCGCGTCGACATCGACGATCACGCGTTCGAGATGCGCAACCTCGGCAGTGGCGCCGATCTGGTCGAGGGCCGCCCAGGCCTTGAGCAGATGGCTGCTCGCCTGTTCCAGCCACGACGACGCGTCCGATCCTGCAGCATCGTCGCCCCGGGCGTCGCGCATGTCCCGGCGCAACTCGAATGCGGCGACGGTACGGCGGGCGAGATCCTCCAGCGCGATCCGTTCCTCGTCGTCCAGTCCGGCGCGTGGCGCGACGTCGATCACGCACAGGGTGCCGATTTGCGTCCCGTTGCGCATCCGCAGAGGCGCGCCGGCATAGAAGCGGATGCCCGGACCGCCGGTGACGTTGGGATAGTTGCGGAAACGTTCGTCGACGCTGGCGTCCGGGACAACGAAGACGTCGTCCTGTTCGATCGCCTTCGCGCAAAAGGATTCCTCGATCGGGGTTTCCGTCGAGTCGATCCCCAGCCGCGCCTTGAACCACTGCCGCCGGGCATCGATCAACGATATCATCGCGATCGGCGCGTCGACCTCACACGCCGCAGCCTCGACGATCGAATCGAACTGCGGCTCCATGGGCGTGTCGAGCAACCCATAGTCCGCCAATGTGGCAAGCCTGTCTTCCGCGTCCGTCATCGCCGCGTCCCCACCCCGACGTCATTATGGTAAACGTTGGTGTAACAGGACTTTGCCCGTATGGAAAAGGTTTCAGCCCGGTATCGGCGAAATGACGCTATCCTGCATCAAGCAATCCGGCCGGCGGAACGTCGGCGGCGGTCAGCCGATCAAGGTTTCGCCGGTGGCCAGCGACTTGCCACGGGTGATGATGACGCGGTCGCCGACCTTGGCTTCGCCGAACAGCAACTTGGCGAAGGCAGTAGGAACGCCGATGCAGCCGTGCGTGGCATACCCCCACGCGACTTCGGTGCCATGGACCGAAACGCCGTCATCGGTCAGCCGCAGCGTATAGGGCATCGGCGCATCGTAGATGCTGGAGACGTGATCGGCGTCTTTCATCGTGATCGGAAAGCTGCCGAGCGGCGTCGGCTTGTCGTCGGTGCCGTAGAGGATCGCCGCCGCCCCGATCTCGTATCCGCCACGGAAGACGGACAGCGTCTGCGCGGCGAGGTCGACGGTGATGACGACCGGGCCGGCGGGAACGTTTTTGGTATCCCAGGCATAATCGCCGAACTTGATCGGACCGATATCGAGAACCCGCTTGATCGCGAGCGGTTCGGGAGTGGAGACGGGCGCCGGCTTTGGCGGAGAAACCGGCGCGGGAATGGTTCGCGGGATAGCCGTGACGGCGACCGGCGCGGGGGTGGTGCGCGGCTCCGGTGGCGATCGCATGGCGACGGTCGCCGCGCCGAGTGTGCCGAGCGCGACGCATGCGAGGATCAGCTTGGCCGCGAGGGCCTGATGGCGTGCGGCCACGATACGCTCCACGGATGACGGACGCGCGAGGATGCGGCAGTTTTGTCGGTAGCGCCACCCTTCGCCGTGCGCTGTGCCGTGACGGGACAGGTGCGGCGATCGTCAACCTGTATGGCAGCGCGATATCCTGTGCGCTAGGATCGGCGCATGGCGAAGCTGAAGGTGTACCGCACCCCCATCGGGTTCCACGACGCCTATGTCGCCGCTCCCAGCCAGAAGGCGGCGTTGCACGCATGGGGCAGCGATCGCGACCTGTTCGCACGCGGGGTGGCGGAGGTGGTGACCGATCCGGCGTTGACCGCGGAGCCGCTCGCCCGGCCGGGGGAGGTCATCAGGCGGTCACGCGGCACCGCCGCCGAACAGATCGCCGCGCTGCCGCCGACCCCGTCGCGAAAGCCCCGCAAGCCGTCCGAAGCGGAGGGCGATCGCACAGAGGCCAACGCGCCATCACGACCAGCACCGACGCCCGCGCCGAAACCCGATCGACGGGCACTGGCCGATGCGGAAGATGCCGTGTCGGATGCCGAGGCACGCCAGCGTAGCGAGGATCGCGCCCTGCGGGCCGAAGAGGCGGCGCTCGCCAAGCGCCGCCGGGTGATGGAGCGCGAGCACGCCGACGAGCGCGCGGCGCTGGAAGAAGCGCGCGAGGCGGCGGCACGGGCCTATGACGCGGCTATGCGACGCTGGCGCGGCTGAGCGTATCCCGTTGCACCAGCGGAACATTGCCGGAAGCCGGACGATTGGAGGCGCTGAAAGGAAATCGACCATGTCCCATATTCCCAGTTCCGCGATGAAGCACGCCGGCCCGGTCCATCATGACGAGGCGAAGGGAACGGCACCGTCCAGCGCGACGCGGAGCGGCAAGCAGGCCCACCGGACGGACGGCATCGGTGCCGGCGCATGGATCGCGATCGGCGGCACGTTGCTCGCCGGTGCCGCGGCGGCGATCGCCATCCCGCTGCTGAAGGCACGGACGACGCCGGTGGCGACGCGTCGCGGCAAGAAGGCGCATCCCCGCAAGAAGGCCCGCAAGCCCGCTGCAGCCTGATCCCCTCACGACGCTCGGTGACGACGCGGCCGACCCGTGATAGGGTTGGACATGGTCATGATCGGGCGGGATAATTCGACAGGGGCGGCGTCGCATCGCGATGACGCCGCCCGATCGCGCCGCCCCTCGCCGTTCCTCTTGCAACGACGGCACGCAGGCCGGACAGCGGGTCCGTGAACGAGCCAACCCGATTCGACCGACTGACGAAGCGCCACCGCGACTGCCTGCGCGGGGTACGCCAGCTCAAGGGCTCGAAGGAGATCGCGGACGATCTCGGCATCGAGAAATCCACCGTCGACAGCTATCTGACCGAGGCGGTGAAGGTACTCGGCGCGCGCAACCGTCGCGACGCCGCCATGCAATGGGCCGAATACGAAGCGGCGCATTCCGAACCAAAAGCTTCGAAAACAACGGTTTCCCCGGATTTCGCTACCCCCGATAAAATAGGGGGTGATTCTGCACGGCTATCGGAAACAGCCGATCCGCTGCCACCCCGGATGTCGCCGGACGAGTTGATCGTCGGGGCACCGGGGGATACCGGAGGGCCACCTTTCAGGATGCGCTCTCCGGGACACCGGCTGCCCTTCCGGCGGAAAGGACAGAGGGGAAACGACCTGTCGGTCGGCGACCGGCTGATCTGGATCCAGGCCATCACCCTCGGCATCGCCATCGCGTTCGGCATGCTGATGACCGGCCTCCAGGTATTGACCGGCCTGATCGAGAGCGTCGCCCAACGCCTTTCCTGACTCCCATGAGAGCACCCCCAAGGGTGGAAAGGTGGCTATGTCCTACGCAAATACCCAGGCAGCGGCCGAGGCGGTCGCACAATTGCTGTGGCGTCTTGAAACGCAGCTCGACGAGGCCTTCGCCACCGGTGGCGAATTGCTCGCCGCGCTGCCCCGCGCCCGCAGCGCCGCCAACCTGCCCGCGATCGCCGGCCAGCAGGCGTTCGAGGTATTCGGACAGGCGATCATCGCCATCGGCGCGGCGCGTGGTCACACGGTCGCGGGTCATCGCGTCATCGAGAAGCTGGGCAAGCAGATGGGGTATGAGACGAGCTTCGGCGACGAACAGCCGAAGCCCGACATCGCCCCGATGGGCGCCGACGTCACGCATCTGCGCGTCGCCGCCTAGGTGTCATGGCTTGGTCTCGAAGTTGCTCCTTTGGTCGGCCAAGCCATGACCCACGTCATCCTGTTCAACATCGTGCTGCTCGCGGCGTGCGCCTATGCCTTCGTGGCGGGGGGCGCGCCCGAACGGTGGACCGCGATCGTGTTCCTCGGCGGCGCGATCGCGACCTTCCTGCTGCCGTTCCGGCACCACCAGAGCTACCACACGGTGCATCTGCTGGTGCTGGCAGTGGATTCGGCCGTCCTGCTGGGGCTGATCGGCATCGCGTTGCGCGCCGACCGGTTCTGGCCGATGTACGTCAGTGCGCTGCATCTGATCACAATCGCGATTCACGGCGTGAAGGCATTCCAGCCGTCACTGGTGCCGTGGATGTATGCCGGTGCGAGCGGCAAGATCGCCTATCCCATGCTGGTCCTGCTGGCGACCGGCGCCTGGCGCCATCGCCACCGGCTGGCCCGTTTCGGGAGCGACCGCGACTGGTCGCCCCTGCGTAGACCGGAATCCGATTTATCATGAGTGCCGACATCCGCCTGTTGCGCTGGCACGAGCGCGACCGCGAAGACTATGAACGACTGGCGAGCGCGATCACGCGCCTGCGGACGATCGCGGCGCGGGGGCGTGGCGAGATCGTCGCATCCGCGCCGGCAGGGCCCGAGGAACCCGACGATGTCGATCGGGCGCGGGCGCTGCTGGCGCAGCGGCGTGCGCGCGATACGGCGGCGGGGGATCAGGCGGAGTTGTTCGGCGAGCCGGGCTGGGACATCCTGCTGACGCTGTTCGTCGCCTATGAAGAGGGCCATGCGCTGCCGGCCGCCACGCTGGCCACGGGCAGTGGTCTGCGTCCCGGGGTGCTCGAGCGGTGGCTGAAGGTTCTGCAGGCGAGGGAGCTGATCCGGCCGATCGAACCGCAGGGTACGGCATCGGCCACGCTGTCGTTAACCGACAAAGGCATGGCGCTGGTATTGCGGTGCGTCGGCGATGCCTGAAGTGAAGGTCAGCGGCTGCTGTCGGTCAGCCGCTCCGCTTCCTCGCGCATCATCTCGACGCCCTGACAGATGTGCAACCCCGCGACCGCGAGATCGAGATCGTCGGACAGGCGGATGAGTTCCTCGCCAAGCGCGACCGCACGGTGCAACAACTCGCCGCGAATCCTGCGTTCGGTGGGGTCTTCGGGGATGCTCATCACGCGGGGGTTTTACCGACGGGCGTGCGGGAAGCAACGGCGAGTTTCGTCGCTGTCCGATCTTGCGGCGACCGGAGCAAACCAGCCCATGACACGTTCTTCCCGGCACCGGCCGTTGCGGTATCGTAACCGTTTGCGGCACAAGAACGAGGGAGAGTGATGATGGCGGACGGCGATACCGGCAACGGCGCGGCAGACGCGATGCGCGCCTCCGGCCAGAAGATGGCCGAAGGCAGTGCCACGCTGGGACTCAAGATCATCGAACAGGCCGAGCGCAACTCGCACCAGGCGTTCGAGGCGATGCGCGAGGCGGCGAAAGCCACGGACCTGAGCGAAGTTATGCGCATCCAGGGCGAATTTCTGCGTGAGCAGGGGCAGAGGTCGATGGATCAGGCGCGAGAGATCGGCGAACTCATCATGCGATTCGGCCGTGACGCGGTATCGCCGCTACGGCCCGGCGGGGAAACGAAACCCGACTGATCGATCCTGTGCGACACGAAGCGATCGGGGTTGAGCCCCGGATCGCTTCGTGTCGCCTGGCAGGATCAGGTCGCCGGCATCGCCCGGGCCAGCACCAGCAGATCGTGGACGATCCCGTCGCTGGCGCGCACCTGTCCGGTGAGCGTGGCCTCGCAGCGGAAGCCGAGCCCTTCGAACAGCGCGATCGATCCGGCCTGATCGGGCGTCATCGACGCGGAAAGCTTGGTGAGCCCGTGAGCGTGCGCGATGGCAAGCAATGCTTCCAGCAAATCGCGGCCCAGACCGACGCCGCGGCGATCGGACGCGACCAGCAGGCGGATTTCGCCGACATGGCCGCTCCACCCCAACGGGTCGCGAACCAGCGCGGCCGTGGCGACGATGCGCCCACCGTCTTCCGCAACGAGACTGTCGATCCAGCCTTCTCCGATCGCCTGTTGCCAGGCCTCGATCACGCGTTCGTGTCGCAGGTCGCGACCAAGGAACAGCAGATCATGTTCCGGCAGGCCCGCGGCAAACGCCAGCATCGCCGCGTCGTCGGTCGGGCGGAAGCGGCGGATCGTGTAGCTCATGCGGGGCGGGTCCTGCCGTCGTGACGGATCGAGCATCGGCGGCGCGGGCGGCGGCGTCAAGCCGGACGCGGTGCGCCGCCGGGCGTAACCGGTTGTGGCCCTTGCGGATCGGCCTCCAGCGAGGAATCCCCACCCAGCACACGGTACAGCGTCACGCGGTTGGTGGCGCCGACCAACGTGGTGGCGATCAGCGTGCGCTGGGCGGTATAGAGCGAGCGTTGCGCATCGAGGCTGGACAGGAAGGTATCGATGCCGCCCTGATAGCGAGCGTTGACGAGGCGCAGCGTATCCGCCGCCGCGATCTGGAAATTGGTCTGCGCGCGAAGCTGTGCCGCCAGCGTACCCTGCCGGGCGAGCGCATCGGCGGTTTCCTGAAATGCAGTCTGGATCGTCTTTTCGTAGGTGGCGAGCGCGGCATCGCGCTGCGCCTCGGTATAGCGGACGTTGTTGCGTGCCGCGCCGGCCTGAAAGATCGGGTAGCTGACCGATGGCGCGACCGAATAGTTGAATGCGCCGCCACTGAACAGCGACGACAATGCCGTGCTGGCGAAACCGACGAGACCGGTCAGCGAGATGCGCGGGAACAGCGCGGCCCGAGCTGCGCCGATCTCGGCATTGTAGGCACGCAATTCATATTCCGACTGGACCACGTCGGGACGGCGAAGGAGGACGCCGCTGTCGAGCCCCGCCGGAAGGGTGGCGATAGTCCCCTGCGCCTCGTCGATCGAAACGGGCAGCAATGCAGCGTCGATCGGCGCGCCGACGAGCAGCTGCAGCGCATTGACGTCCTGCGCCACCAGTGTCGTTTGTTCGGCAAGGTCGGCGTTGGCGGTTTCGAGGATCTGTTCGGCCTGACGCAGGTCGGTGCGCGGGCTGATCCCGCCCTCCAGCCGGGCGCGCGTTAGCCGGACGCTTTGTTGTGCGCTGGTCGCGGTGTCCTGCGCGATCTTGAGCAGGCTGCGATCGGCGGCGTAGTTGAGCCACGCCGTCGCGATGTCGCCGACCAGCGTCAGGCGCGTGGCGCGGGCGGCGGCTTCGGTCGCGAAATAGCGGTCGAGCGCGGCGCGCGACAGCGAACGGATGCGGCCGAACAGGTCGAGTTCGAACGCCGTGGTGCCGACCGAGGCGGAGAAGGCGCTGTTGCCTGCACTGCTGGTGGTGATCGTGCCGGTTCCCGTTCCCGTACCACCGGTGCCCGTACCGCCGGTCCCGGTGCCGGTATCGGTGCCACCTGTGCCCGTGCCCGTGCCCGTACCACCGGTGCTGCCGCTGCCGGCGACGCTGCGCGCCCCGTTGCCGCCGCCCGAATATGTGTAGCGTCCCGAGGCATCGAGCGACGGGAACAGGT
This sequence comes from Sphingomonas sp. Leaf37, assembly GCF_920939475.1. NCBI lineage: Bacteria > Pseudomonadati > Pseudomonadota > Alphaproteobacteria > Sphingomonadales > Sphingomonadaceae > Sphingomonas > Sphingomonas sp. Leaf37. Next base: position 541,209 of record NZ_CAKLAX010000001.1, read on the forward strand.
CGGCGCGCTGGATGCGATATTGCGCGCGGGCCGCGGCGATGTTGGCGGCGGCGATGCGCAGGTCGCGGTTGTTGGCCAGCGCCTGATCGATCAGCGTCTGGAGGCGGCGATCCTTGAACACGTCGCGATAGGTGATCGCCGGCAGCGTCGCCTCGCTCTGGCGAAGGTAGGCGTCACCGACCGGCCAGGACGTCGGCACCGGGGCGATCGCGCGAACGTATTTCGGCTCCATCGAGCAACCGGCGAGTACGCTGCCGCCCAGTGCCACGGCAAGGATCAGACGAATGGTCCGGGGCATCATGCGGGTTCCGGCTTGGTAGAGGGGCCAGATTCGGGCGTGGCTGGCGGCATCGGCGGGGCGGGGGGGTGATCGTCGTGACCGCCCTGATGCCCGGTCGGACGCCTGCGCAGCTTGGCGATGCCGTCGCGTACGCCGCGGCGGACGAGCACGAAGAACAGCGGGATGTAGAAGATCGCGAGGAACGTCGCCGACAGCATGCCGCCGATCACCGCGGTGCCGATCGCGATCCGGCTGTTCGCGCCCGCGCCGGTCGAGATCGCCAGCGGCAACACGCCGAAGATGAAGGCGAACGACGTCATCAGGATCGGGCGGAGGCGGATCTTGGCGGCCTCCAGCGCCGCGTCGATCACGCGCGCGCCCTTGCGTTCCGCCTGTTCGGCGAATTCGATCATCAGGATCGCGTTCTTCGCCGCCAGCCCCATCGTCGTCAGCAGTCCGATCTGGAGATAGACGTCGTTGGTCAGGCCGCGCAGCGTGACGAAGGCGATCGCGCCGATCAGGCCGAGCGGGATGATGAGCAGCACCGCGAACGGGATCGACCAGCTCTCGTACAGTGCCGCGAGGCACAGGAAGACGACGAGGATCGACAGCCCGTAGAGCAACGGCGCCTGACCCGACGACAGCCGCTCCTGATAGGACAGGCCCGCCCATGCGACAGAGGTGCCCGGAATGTCCGCCGCCAGCTCGGCGATCCGCGCCATCGCGTCACCCGAGCTCTTGCCCGATGCTGCCGAACCCTGGAATTCGAAGGAGGCGATGCCGTTGAAGCGCGACAGCGTCGTCGGCGCGGTCGCCCAGCCGGTGGTGGCGAAGGACGAGAACGGCACCATCTGGCCGCTCGACCCGCGGACGAACCATTGCTTCAGGTCTTCGGGCGACGAGCGATAGGGGGCATCGCCCTGCACGTAGACGCGCTTGACCCGGCCACGGTCGATGAAGTCGTTGACATATTGTCCGCCCCAGGCGGTGGTGAGCGTGCCGTTGGCATTGGTCTGGGTCAGGCCCAGCGCCGCGAGCTTCTGCTGGTCCATGTCGACCCGCAATGTCGCGATGTCGGGCAATTCGGTCAGCCGGACCGACGCGAGCATCGGGTCTGCGTTGGCGGCGGCGAGCAGCTTGTCACGGGCCGCGTTGAACTGGTCCTGCGTCAGCCCGCCGGTGTTCTGCAACTCCATCGTGAAGCCGTCCGACGAGCCGAGGCCGCGAATCGCAGGCGGCACCAGCGCGAAGACCTGCGCATCGCGTAGCCCCCGGAATGCGGAAGAGGCGCGGCCGGTGATCGCATCGGCGGTGTTTTCCTTGCCCTTGCGTTCGGCCCAGTCGACGAAGTTGAGGAAGCCCTGACCGGTGTTCTGGCCACTGACGCCGCCACCACCGCCGCCGGCGACGGTGAACAGCACGGACGAATTCTTCGCCTCGTTCTGCGCGAAATACTTCTCGACCTGCCGCTGGACCTGCAACGTGCGCGCCTGCGTCGCGCCGGGCGGCAGGCGGAACTGGACGATCGCGGACCCTTGGTCCTCGGTTGGCAGGAAGCCCGTCGGCAGGCGCAGGAACAGCCCTGCCAGCAGCGCAACGGTGCCGAGGTAGATCAGCAGGAACAGCCACTTGCGACTGATCACCGCCTGCACCGCGTCGGTATAGCGTTCCACGCCGCGTTCGAAGTTGCGGTTGAACCAATTGGCGGATTTTTCACCCCAGCCGGCGACGCGCGGGAAGCGGCGCTTGAAGCCCTGATTCTCCTCCGCCTCCTTCGACTTCTGCTTGAGCAGCGAGGCGGTGAGCGCGGGGCTGAGGATCAGCGCGACGAGCACCGACAGGATCATCGCCGAGACGATGGTGAGCGAGAACTGGCGGTAGATGACGCCGGTCGACCCGCCGAAGAACGCCATCGGCAGGAAAACCGCCGACAGCACCAGCGCGATCGCGATCAGCGCGACGGTGATCTCGTTCATCGACTCGATCGTCGCTTCCCGCGGCGTCATGTCGGGATTCTCTTCCATTAGCCGCTCGACGTTCTCGACGACGACGATCGCATCGTCGACCAGCAGGCCGATCGCGAGGACGAGGCCGAACAGCGTCATCGTGTTGATCGAGAAGCCGGCGAAATAGAACACCGCGAACGTGCCGAGCAGCACCACCGGCACCGCGATCGTCGGCACCAGCGTGGCGCGCCAGCTTTGCAGGAAGACGAACATGACGACCACGACGAGGATCACCGCCTCGATCAGCGTCTTCACCACTTCCTCGATCGACAGCTTGATGAAGGCGGTGGTGTCGTTGGCGTAGGCGACCTTCAGCCCGGCGGGGAACCCCTTGGCGACGCGCGCGACCTCGGCCTTCACCAGCTCGGCGGTTTCCAGCGCGTCGGCGCCCGGCGCGAGCAGCACGGCGATACCCGCACCCGGGTGGCGGTTGATGCGGCTGACCGCGGCATAGCTTTCCGCGCCGAGTTCGATCCGCGCGACGTCGGACAGCCGCACGGTCGCGCCCGACGGCAATGTCTTGACGATGATCTGGCGGAATTGCTCCGGCGTCTGGAGGCGCGACTGCGCGGTGACGGTCGCGTTGAGCATCTGCTCCGGCCCCGATGGCAATCCGCCGACTTCGCCCGCCGCGACTTCGGTATTCTGGTTCTGGATCGCGGCGGTGATGTCCGAGGGGATCAGCGCATAGCTCGCCAGCCGCTCCGGGTTGAGCCAGATGCGCATCGCATATTGCGAGCCGAAGACGTTGACGTCGCCGACGCCCTGCACGCGGCCCAACGGGTCCTGCAAGTTGGAGACGAGATAGTCGCTGACGTCCATGTTGGTGCGTTGGTCGGTCTCGTCATAGACGCCGACGATCAGCAGATTGTCCGGGTTCGACTTGCGGACGACCAGACCCTGCTGCTGCACCTGTTGCGGCAGGCGCGCGACGCCCTGCTGCACCTGGTTCTGCACCTGCACCTGCGCGATGTCGGGATCGGTGCCCTTTTCGAAGGTCGCGGTGATCGTCACCGCGCCGCGGCTGGACGAGGACGAGCTGAAATAGAGCAGCCCGTCGATGCCGGTCAGCTGCTGTTCGATCACCTGCGTCACCGAATTCTGCAACGTCTGCGCATTGGCACCGGGGAAGGTCGCGCGGATCGACACCTGCGGCGGCGCGACGTCGGGATATTGCGCGATCGGCAGGCTCATGATCGCGCCGACGCCCGCGAGCATCACGATGATGGCCAGCACCCATGCGAAGATGGGGCGATCGATGAAGATGCGACTGATCATGCTGGGTTAGCTGGCCGTGCTCTGGCCGCCACTGGCCTTGGTCTGACCGCCCGACTGCGATCCGCTCTTCTCGCCCGATCCGCCGCCGGCCCCGCCGTCCTTCTGCGGCGGCTTAACCACCTGCGGGCTGTTCGCCGGCACCGGCTTCACCGCCGCATTGGGGCGCAGGTTGTTGAGGCCTTGCGTGATGATCTTGTCCCCGGGGTTGAGCCCCGACGTGACCACCCAATAGCGGCCCTGCGTGCGGGCGGCGGTGACCTGTTTCTGCACCGTCTTGTTGTTGGGTCCGACCAGCATCACCGTCGCATTGCCCTTGGCATCGCGGCTCACCGCCTCCTGCGGCACCAGGAACGCGCGCTGGTTGATCGCCTGTGCGAAGCTGGCGCGCACGAACATGCCCGGCAACAGGATGCCCTGAGGATTGGGGATGCGCGCGCGCAGCGTCACCGTACCGGTCTCGGTGTTGACCAGCGCTTCGGAGAATTCGACGCTGCCGGTCTGGCCGTAGTCGCTGCCGTCCTCCAGCTTCAGGCGGACCTGCGCGGTGGTGGGGACGATGCCGTTCTGCGACAGGCTGCGGCGCAACGACAGCATGTCGGCGGCGGATTGCTGGATGTCGACGAACATCGGGTCGAGCCGCTGGATCTGCGCCAGCGGATCAGTCTGGCTGGCGGACACCAGCGCGCCGACGGTGAACAGCGACCGGCCGATGCGGCCGGTGATCGGCGCGGGAACGGTGGTGAACTTCAGGTTGATCCGCGCCGTTTCCAGCGCCGCGCTCGTCTGTGCGACCGATGCCGTCGCCTGCCGGGCGGAGGCGATCGCATTGGTATATTCCTGCTTCGAGATCGCCTCGATCGCGGCGAGCGGGCGATACCGGTCCGCCTGGATGCGCAACGCCTCCTGATTGGCGCGCGCACTCTGCACGTTGGCCTGCGCCTCGTTCACCGCGGCGCGATACAGGCGGGGATCGATCTCGTAGAGCGGCTGGCCGCGCTTCACCAGCGACCCTTCGGTGAAGAAGCGGCGGCGGATGATGCCGTTGACCTGCGGGCGGACGTCGGAGCTTTCATAGGCGCTGGTGCGCGCGGCGAGTTCGGTGACCATCGCGGCGCTGGTCGGCTGGACGACGACATAGCCGACCGTCGCGGGGCCGCGGTTCGCGCCGCCGGCGCCGCCCTTGCTCTTGTCCTGCGGATCGCTGCTGCCGCAGGAAGCCAGCGTCAGGGCGATCGCAGCGGTGGTGACGCCGGCGAAGAGCCGGCGGTTCCGGATTGAGGCTGTGGTCAAATGGGTCACCCGGCTCGTGTCTCGGCTCACGCGGCCGTAGCTGGTGCGACAATGCGCGGCTGCGGCGATTGGTTGCTCGTGCTGGCCTAATGGCGGCGATGCTCGCGGAAAAGCAACCCGACCGACGCGTTAATAATGTCGCAAAATGTCGCATTGGGATAGGAACCGGGCATGACGGACACGGCGGATACCGACGGAAATCTCGATAAGGCGCTGGCCGCCGCGGCGGCGGTGGCGGAGGTGCGGGACGGCATGCTGGTCGGGCTCGGCACCGGGTCGACCGCGACGCATGCGATCCGTGCGCTGGGCGAGCGGGTGGCCGGGGGACTCGGCATCCGTGCCGTCGCGACGTCACGCGCGAGCGACGCAATGGCGCGACGATCGGGCATCGCGATGCTCGATTTCGCCGATGTGCCGCGGGTGGACCTGACCATCGACGGGGCGGACGAGATCGACCCGCGGCTGTTCGCGGTGAAGGGCGCGGGCGGCGCGATGCTCCGCGAGAAGGTCGTCGCGGCGGCGTCCGACCGGATGCTGGTCATCGCCGATGCCAGCAAGCGCGTGGCGGCGATCGGCGCGGCACGGGTGCCGGTCGAAATCCTGCCTTTCGCGCATGCATCGCTGATGGCGGCGCTGGGTGACCAGGCGATGCTGCGGATGCGCGACGCGGAGCCTTATGTCACCGACAACGGAAACTGGATCGCGGATTGCCGCTTCGGCCTGGATGATCCAGCGAAAACAGCGGCTTGGCTGGATAGCATCCCCGGCGTGCTGGGGCATGGCCTGTTCCTGCGCGAAGTCGACGCCGCCTATATCGCCGACGCCGGGGTCGTTTCGCGGCTGGAACGGGCCGCTTCGTCTCGCTAAAGGCGGCCGCAACCGCAACAGATCGGGCGTGCAGGCGTTCGACGCAGGGTAAGAGCGAGGGCATTACTCCCATGACCGATACCAACACCGCGATCCACGAAGACGGATCGCTGGAACGCCTCACGATCGACACCATCCGCACCCTGTCGATGGACGCGGTGCAAAAGGCCAATTCGGGCCACCCCGGCACGCCGATGGCTTTGGCGCCGGTCGGTTATACGCTTTGGTCGCAATTCCTGCGCTACGATCCGTCGCGGCCCGACTGGCCCAACCGGGACCGCTTCGTGCTGTCGGTCGGCCATGCGTCGATGCTGCTCTATTCGCTGATCCATCTCGCCGGCATCGAGGAGATCGACGCCGAAGGGAACAAGACCGGCAAGGAAGCGGTCAGCCTCGCCGATATCGAGGGCTTCCGCCAGCTCTCGTCCAAGACGCCGGGCCATCCCGAATACCGCCACACCACCGGTGTCGAGACGACGACCGGGCCGTTGGGCGCGGGCTGTTCCAATTCGGTCGGCATGGCGATCGCCGAGCGTTGGCTGGCAGCACGCTACAACCGACCGGAGTTCACGCTGTTCGACCATGACGTCTACGCGTTGTGCGGCGACGGCGACATGATGGAAGGCGTCGCGTCCGAGGCGGCGAGCCTGGCCGGACACCTCAAGCTGTCGAACCTCTGCTGGATCTACGACAGCAACCATATCTCGATCGAGGGCGGCACCGACCTGGCGTTCGACGAGGATGTCGGCCTGCGCTTCCAGGCCTATGGCTGGAATGTCATTCACCTCGACGACGCCAACGATACCAAGGCGTTCGCCAAGGCGATCGAGACGTTCAAGGCGACGAACGATCGTCCGACCTTCATCGTCGTCCATTCGGTGATCGGCTGGGGCAGCCCCAAGGCCGGCAGCGAAAAGGCGCATGGCGAGCCGCTGGGCGAGGATAACGTCCGCGCCACCAAGAAGGCCTATGGCTGGCCCGAGGACAAGAGCTTCTACGTTCCCGAAGGCGTCGCCGAGCACCTCCATGGCGCCATCGCGGATCGCGGCGAGGCGTTGCGGACCGAATGGGAAGCCACGGTCGAGAAGTATCGCGCTGCGCATCCGGAGCTGGCCGCGGAACTCGACACGATGCTGAAAGACAGGCTGCCCGAGGGCTGGGATGCCGACATCCCGGTCTTCCCGGCGGACGAGAAGGGCCTCGCCAGCCGTGATTCCGGCGGCAAGGTGCTCAACGCCCTCGCTGGCAAGGTGCCGTGGCTGATCGGCGGTTCGGCCGATCTCGCACCGTCGACCAAGACCGACATCAAGGGCAAGCCGTCGTTCGAGGCTGACAATTACGGCGGCCAGAACTTCCACTTCGGTGTCCGCGAACACGGCATGGGCGGCGTGGTGAACGGCATGACGCTGTCGCACCTGCGCAGCTACGGCTCCACCTTCCTGGTATTCGCCGATTACATGCGCGCGCCGATCCGGTTGTCGGCGATCATGGAGCTCGCCAGCGTCTGGGTGTTCACGCACGATTCCATCGGCGTCGGCGAGGACGGCCCGACCCACCAGCCGATCGAGCATCTGGCGACGCTGCGCGCGATCCCCGGCCTCGACACGATCCGGCCGGGCGACGCCAACGAGGTCGCCTATGCGTGGCGCGCAGCGCTGGAGGACGCCAGCCGTCCGACCGCGCTGATCTTCTCGCGGCAGGCGCTGCCGACGCTGGATCGCGACAAGTACGCACCGGCGGAGGGTACGCTCAAGGGCGGCTATGTGCTGGCCGATTGCGACGGGACGCCCGACGTGATCCTGATCGCTACGGGCAGCGAATTGTCGCTGGTCGTGCAGGCGCACGAGAAGCTGAACGCGGATGGCGTGAAGAGCCGCGTCGTCTCGATGCCGAGCTGGTATCGCTACGAATTGCAGTCCGAGGAATACAAGGAAAGCGTGTTGCCCTCGTCGGTCGCGTCGCGCCTCGCGGTCGAGCAGGCCGGCGAGATGGGCTGGCATCGCTATGTCGGGTTGAAGGGGCGTACGATCACCATGTCGACGTTCGGCGCCTCTGCCCCCATATCCAAGCTGCAGGACAAATACGGCTTCACCCTCGACAATGTCGTCAAGGTGGTGCGCGAGATGCTGGAGAGCAACAATGGGTAAGCTCAACGACCTGAGTGCGGCAGGCACCGCAGTGTGGCTCGACTTCGTCGATCGCAAGTTCCTCGAAGCCGGCGGCCTCGAAAAGCTGGTGAAGGCGGACGGCCTGACCGGCGTCACCTCCAACCCGTCGATCTTCGAAAAGGCGATGGGTCACGGCGACGCCTATGACGCGACGCTGGCCGAGTTCGACAAGCAGAACCCGGATGCTGCGACGATCGACCGCTACGAGCATCTGGCGATCCAGGACATCAAGGCCGCGGCCGAAACGCTGCGCCCGGTCTACGACCGGCTGGAGACCAAGGATGGCTACGTCAGCCTCGAAGTGTCGCCGTACATCGCCGACGACCCCGATGCCACGATCGCCGAGGCGGAGAAGCTGTGGCATGCGGTCGATCGCCCCAACCTGATGATCAAGATCCCCGGCACGCTCGCGGGCGGACCGGCGATCAGCGCGACGATCGCCAAGGGCATCAACGTCAACGTGACGCTGCTGTTCGCGCTCGACGCCTACATCCGGGTGGCGGAAGCCTATGCGACCGGGCTTGAGGAGCGCGTGCGGCAGGGGCAGCCGATCGACACGATCGCCAGCGTCGCCAGCTTCTTCGTCAGCCGCATCGATTCGATGATCGACAAGGAAATCGACCGCCGTCTGGGCGAGAACGACCCCGAGGCTGAGACGCTCAAGGGCCTGCGCGGCAAGGTCGCCATCGCCAATGCCAAGATGGCGTATCAGTGGTTCCTCGACTTCGAAAAGTCGGACCGCTGGCAGGCGCTCGCCGCCAAGGGTGCGCAGCCGCAGCGGCTGCTGTGGGCGTCGACCGGCGTGAAGGACAAGGCGTATCGTGATACGCTCTACGTCGACACGCTGATCGGCCGCGACACGGTCAACACGATGCCGCCGGCAACGATGGACGCGTTCCGTGAGCGCGGCACCGTCGGCGACACGCTGAACGAGGGCGTCGAGGAGGCTCGTCAGGTGCTGGCGGATGCCGATCGGTTGGGGCTGAACCTCACCGGCGTCACCGACACGCTGGTGGCCGAAGGTGTCGCGTCCTTCGCAAAGGCCTTCGACGACCTGCTCGGCTCGATCGCGGCGAAGCAGCCGGCAGCGGCGTAAGTGGGGGGGCTCCACCCCCTCCCGTTACTCCGGAACGAATCGGTACGTATCCCACTTAGACGAATACGTTCCCCGGCGAAGGCCGGGGCCCAGTCGCACGCAGTTCGCGGCGGCGCTGTGCCGGCTGCAATGCGTTCATCGCAACTGGGCCCCGGCATTCGCCGGGGAACAACAAGAGGGACCTGTTTGAAGGGTAAAACTGGCGAACACGTCCGGGGTGACGAGCGAAGAGGGGCGACCTCCGGCACGTCCCGCCGCCGCGATCTGTACCAGCCACCGCCCACCGCGCAACAACTCTGCCGCGTCCGGGTTTAACCAGCATCATCTCCATCATCCCGACAGGACACACAGCATGAAGATCGGACTGATCGGCCTCGGCCGCATGGGTGGCAACATAGCGCGCCGCCTGATGAACGCGGGCCACCAGGTCGTCGCCTACGATCGCAGCGCCGATGCGGTGAAGGCGCTCGCCAAGGACGGCGCGGAGGCCGCCAGTTCGCTCGACGACGTGCGCGGCAAGCTCGACAGCCCCGCGATCTGGTGGGTGATGCTCCCCGCCGGCGGTCCGACCGAAGATACGATCGCGGCGATCGGTGAGGGCGCAAAGGACGGCGACATCGTCATCGACGGCGGCAACACCTTCTACAAGGACGATATCCGCCGATCGAAGCTGCTGGCCGAGAAGGGCGTGCATTACGTCGACGTCGGCACCTCCGGTGGTGTCTGGGGGCTCGAACGCGGCTATTGCATGATGATCGGCGGCGACGTCGAAACCGTGAACCTGCTCGACCCGATCTTCGACGCGCTCGCGCCGGGTCTCGGCACGATCCCCCGCACCCCCGGCCGCGTCGCCGAAGCCGTCGACCAGCGCGCGGAAAAGGGCTACATCCACGCAGGACCGGCGGGCTCCGGGCATTTCGTCAAGATGATCCACAACGGCATCGAATACGGCCTGATGCAGGCCTATGCCGAGGGCTTCGACATCCTGAAATCGAAGAACAGCGACAAGCTGCCCGAGGACGAGAGGTTCGACCTCAACATGACCGACATCGCCGAGGTCTGGCGGCGCGGGTCGGTGATCTCATCCTGGTTGCTCGACCTCACCGCGATCGCGCTGGCGAAGGACGAGAAGCTCGAAGGCTTCTCGGGCAGCGTCGCCGATTCCGGCGAGGGCCAGTGGACGATCGATGCCGCGATGGAAGAGAAGGTGCCGGCCAACGTCCTCACCGCCTCGCTGTTCGCGCGCTACCGCAGCCGCGTCGAGCATACCTATGGCGACAAGGTGCTGTCGGCGATGCGCTTCGGCTTCGGCGGGCATGTCGAGATGCCGCAGTGAGCCCCATTCGGCTGGTCGTCTCCGACATCGACGGCACGTTGGTGAACAAGCAAAAGCAACTCACCCCCGCTACCACCGACGCGGTATTGCGGCTGGAGCAGGCGGGAGTCGGCTTCACCGTCATCAGCGCCCGGCCGATGTCGGGGATCATGCCGATCGCCGACACCTTGAGCATCGACGCGCCGATGGCCGCGTTCAACGGCGGCATCATCTTCCGCCGTGACGGCAGCATCGCCGAACATCACATGATCGACGGCGACGTGGTGCACGGCGTGATGGACATTGCCGCGGATGCCCCGGTCGATATCTGGGTCTTCGTCGATGATCGCTGGTACGCCTCGACCGATGTCGGCAGTCACGTCGGCAGCGAGCGACTGGCGTCCAATCAGGAACCGGTGATCGTCGACGATTTCACCGACCTGTACGATCGCGCCGACAAGGTGACCTTCGTCAGCGACGATCATGCGATGCTCGCCGACCTCGCCGATCGCTGCAAGGCGACGCATGGCAGCGACGCGACGATCGCGCAGAGCCAGGTCTATTATCTCGACGTCACCGCGCTTGCCGCCAACAAGGGCGACGGGTTGGTGGCGCTCGCCAAGACGTTCGACCAGCCGCTCGACGCGGTCGCGGTGATGGGCGATCAATATAACGACGTGCCGATGCTGGAACGTGCCGGTCTGGCTATCGCGATGGGCAACGCACCCGATCCGGTGAAGGCGATTGCGCATCAGGTCACGACCGCCAACGATGCCGACGGTGTCGCGCATGCCATCGATACGATTATCTTCCCCCGCATTGGAGTGTCTGCATGAAAGACCTGGTTGCCTTCGACCTCGACGGAACGCTGGCCGAGAGCAAGCAGCCTTTGCAGGAACCGATGGGGGAGGCGCTCGCCGACCTGCTCGAGGTTGCGCATGTCGCGGTGATCTCGGGCGGCGACTGGCCGCAGTTCCAGAAGCAGGTCGCCAGCCGCCTGCCGGCGCGGGCCAATCGCGACAAGCTGTGGCTGATGCCGACGACCGGTACCAAGCTGTACGTCCATCGCGACGGGGAATGGACGGCGGTTTATGCCGAGCTGTTCGATGACGCGACCAAGGCCAAAATCCTGAAGGCGTTCGACGAATCGCTGGAAGCGACCGGCTTCGTTCCCGAACAGACCTGGGGCGAGCGGATCGAGGACCGCGGCAGCCAGATCACCTTCTCCGCATTGGGCCAGCAGGCACCGGTGAAGGAAAAGGAGCATTGGGACCCCAAGTTCGAGAAGCGCAAGGTGATCCAGGCCGACCTGAAGCAGCGCCTGCCGGGCCTGTCGATCAACATGGGTGGCGCGACCTCGATCGACATCACGCAGGAGGGTGTCGACAAGGCGTACGGCCTCAAGAAGCTGCGCGACGAGAGCGGCATCGCGCTCGACAAGATGATGTTCATCGGCGACGCGATCTTCCCCGGCGGCAACGACTATCCGGCGAAGGAGCTGGGGCTGGACACGGTGCGCGTCCGCGATCCGGAGGAAACGATCTCGGTGATCACGGCGATCGTCGCCTGCCAGAAATGAGGCGCAGGATCAGGGCTGTAGACGATACAGCCCTGATCCGTGCGGCGGCAGGGTCTGCGCAAAGCGGCTGCTCGCCTTGCCGATGTCCGCCCCGGTCCACAGGTCGGTGACGGCGACCGCTCCGGTGATCTTCAGCATCGACAGCGAAAGGCTGACGCTGGCCGGCTTGTCCGCGGTATTGAACAGCGCGAGATAGTGGCCGCGCCCGTCGAGCGGGCGGGCCGACCAGATTCGCGTATCGTCGGCAATGAAATGCGGCTGATTGTCCCGGCTGTCCTGATTGACCGCGATCACGGCGCGGTTGGTCAGTAGCGCCAGCGTCGCGTCGTCGAGATGCCTCAGGTCGCCGCCCATGATCAGCGGCGAACGTGCGATCGCCCACAGCGTCATCAACGTCCGCTGTTCGTCGGGGGTGAATTTGGTGTCGCGCTTGCCCAGCGCCAGGCGCCCCAGGGGCAGCATGTCGGCGTCGGGCCAGCGTCCGGTCGAGCGATGCGCGTTCCAATTCTCCAGCCGTGTGAATTGCGCCGCGAGCATCGCCCAATCATCCCAGAAATCGTCGCTGATCCGCCACATCTGGGCAAAGCGGCGGACGTGGTCGGCGCGTGCGACCGGCGTCTCGCCGGGCGAGAGGCTGAGGACGATGGGGCGGCCGGAGCGTTGGATCGCCGCATGCGCCGCCTCGATCTCGGGTGCATGCGCGTCATAGGGGCGGCTCATGTCGTCCATCTTGACGAAATCGACGCCCCATCCGGCGTAGAGCGCGAAGACGCTGTCGTAATAGGCCTGTGCGCCCGGACGGCTCATGTCGACGCCGTACATGTCCGGGTTCCACGGACAGATGCTGCTGGTATCGGCGATGTCGCGGGCGCGGTAGCGGGTGCCGAGCACCGGCAGGTTGCGTTCGACGGCGAGGCGGGGGATGCCGCGCATCAGGTGGATGCCGAAGCGCATGCCCATCGCATGCACATCGGCGGCGAGCCGGGCGAAACCCTTGCCGCCGCTGCTCGATGGAAAGCGGTTGGGGGCGGGGAGGAGGCGCCCGTAGCCGTCCATCGTCGGCACCGGGCGGGCGTTGTAGGTGTAGCTCGACGCTTCCGGTTCGTACCATTGGATGTCGATGGTGAAGACGTCGTAGCCGAACGGCAGCAATCGGGCCTGCATGATCGCCGCGGTTTCGCGAGCCTGCGCTTCGGTGATGGTCGTGGCGAAGCTGTTCCAGCTATTCCACCCCATCGGCGGCCGTGCGGCAAGAGGCCGCGTCCGGCCAGCGGCGGACAAGGGTGCGGCGAGCGTGAAGGCTGCACTGGCGCCCAGCATCGTGCGGCGATCGATCGTCGCGATGGTCTTCTCTCCCGGTAGCCGTCGCTCTTGGGTGGCAACGGTCGAATTATCAAAGGGCGTCCGGTTTTTCGCCGGACGCCCTGTTCGAAAGCGCGACTCGGCAAAGCCGGGTCGTCAGTCCTCGCTAGCGCGAGGCTGGCCGACAGCGCCTGCGCGGCGGGGCCGCGCCGGCTGCCGACCCGGCAGCCTCAGGCGCTGTAGTACATGTCATACTCGACCGGGCTGGGGGTCATTTCCCAGCGGGCGACTTCTGCCCACTTCACTTCGACATAGGCCTCAATCTGATCCTTCGAGAACACGTCGCCCTTGAGCAGGAAGTCGTGGTCAGCGGTCAGGCATTCAAGCGCCTCGCGGAGCGATGCGCAGACGGTCGGGACCTGGGCGAGCTCTGCCGGCGGCAGGTCGTACAGGTTCTTGTCCATCGCCTCGCCCGGGTGGATCTTGTTCTGGATGCCGTCGAGGCCCGCCATCATCAGCGCCGCATAAGCGAGATAGGGGTTGGCCATCGCATCGGGGAAGCGCACTTCGACGCGCTTCGCCTTGGGACCCGTGCCGTAGGGGATGCGGCACGAGGCCGAGCGGTTGCGCGCCGAATAGGCGAGCAGCACCGGTGCTTCGTAGCCCGGCACCAGCCGCTTGTAGCTGTTGGTGGTCGGGTTGGTGAAGGCGTTGATCGCCTTGGCATGCTTGATGATACCGCCGATGAAGTAGAGGCACATGTCGGACAGGCCGGCATATTGCTCGCCCGCGAACAGCGGGGTCTTGCCGTTCCAGATCGAGAAGTGGGTGTGCATGCCCGAGCCGTTATCTTCCTTGATCGGCTTGGGCATGAAGGTCGCCGACTTGCCATAGGCATGCGCGACCTGGTGCACGACGTACTTGTAGATCTGCATACGGTCGGCGGTGGTGGTGAGCGTGCCGAAGGTCATGCCGAGTTCGTGCTGCGCCGCCGCGACCTCATGGTGGTGCTTGTCGCAGGGCAGGCCCATTTCGAGCATGGTCGAGACCATCTCGCCGCGGATGTCGACCGCCGAGTCGACCGGCGCAACCGGGAAATAGCCGCCCTTGGCGCGCGGACGGTGGCCGAGGTTGCCGCCCTCATAGGCCCGGCCGGTGTTGGTCGGCAGCTCGATATCGTCGATCTTGAAGTAGGATTCGGCGTAGTTCGTGTCGAACTGCACGTTGTCGAACATGAAGAATTCGGCTTCCGGGCCGACATAGACGGTGTCGCCGATACCGGTGGTCTTGAGGTATGCCTCAGCGCGCTTGGCGGTCGAGCGCGGATCGCGGGCGTAGAGTTCGCCGGTCGACGGTTCGACGACGTCGCAGAACACGATCAGCATCGGCGTCGCCGAGAACGGATCGGTGTAGACCGCGTCGAGATCGGGCTTCAGCACCATGTCCGATTCGTTGATCGCCTTCCAACCCTCGATCGACGAACCGTCGAACATCAGGCCGTCGGTGAATTCGTCCTCGCCCATGATCGAGGCGACCATGGTCAGGTGCTGCCACTTACCCTTGGGGTCGGTGAAGCGCAGATCGACCCACTCGATCTCCTCTTCCTTGATCTTGTTCAGGATGTCGTTGGCGGTGGCGGCCATGTGATCGTCTCTTTCGTAATAAAAAATGGAATTACAGAGAATTAAATGGCGGCTTCGTCGCGTTCGCCGGTGCGGATGCGCAACGCGGTCTCGACCGGGATGACGAAAATCTTGCCATCGCCGATGCGGCCAGTCTGCGCGGCGGCGGCGATCGCCTCGACCACGCGTTCCGCCAGTGCGTCCTCGACGACGACCTCCAGCTTTACCTTGGGGAGAAAGTCGACGACATATTCGGCGCCGCGATAGAGTTCGGTGTGGCCCTTTTGGCGGCCGAAGCCCTTGGCTTCGGTCACGGTGATGCCGCTGACGCCGATCTCGTGGAGCGCTTCCTTCACCTCATCCAGCTTGAACGGCTTGATGATGGCCTCGACCTTCTTCACCGGAATACGCCCCCTACCGAAACCCTCGCCCCGAGCGCGGGTGTTGCACCAAATGTGCCAGTCCCGGCGCGTCGGGACAATGCGGATTCGACCGGAATCTCTGCCTGTAAAGCGGGCAGTTTGGCGCGGCGTGCCTCGTGTTTGGGCATGTGCGTGATTTCCGCGTCGGGAGCGCGGAAGTTGCCGAAGTTGACGGTACGTCCGCGTCGAAAACGCTTCCCCGGCGATGCCGTGAGGCATCGGGTGGAATGGAGCGCGTCTTGGGGCATTGTGGAAGGGTAGGAGGGTCGGCGCGTGTAGGACAGCGGTTTGTGCGCACTTCCAGAGCATTTCAGAAAGGTCATAGGCCCGCAAATAAGGTTTCTCCCCTCCCTGGAAGGTGAGGTGCTGGGGGTGGGTGGGCCAGTGAGGACACCTCAGCGGTATCCCATGTACCCACCCACCCCCGCCCCCCCCTTCTATGGAGGGAAGTAAGAACGGAAGGTCATCGCAGAATGCACTTGGCGTCGCGGCGGCGTTGCCATCTCGCCCAGCGGCCCGGCCTAAAGGATCTCGCGGACGCGTTCGGGCGGGCGGGCGAGGACGACGCCCTTGTCGGTTTCGACCAGCGGGCGCTGGATGAGGATAGGGTTGATCGCCATGGCTTCGAGCACGTCGGCGTCGCTGGCGTCCGCGAGCGCCGTGGCGGCGGGTTCGGTCGTGCGCAGGCCATCGCGTGGGGACAGGCCGGCGCTGGCGTAGAGCCGGGAGAGCTCGGCTACCGTCGGTGGGTGCTTGAGGTATTCGATGATCGTCACGTCGGCGCCGGCGTCTGTGAGCAGGCCGAGGATGGTGCGGGAGGTGCCGCAGCGTGGGTTGTGGTAGATGGTGGCTTGCATCGTGGCGTCCATACCAGTTCTCCCCCGCGAGGGGGAGGTGGCGCGCCGTAGGCGTGACGGAGGGGGAGGTAAGCGATGCGCTTCGTTATCGAGGACGCCGCTTACCTCCCCCTCCACCATTCGGCTTTGCCGAACGGTCCCCCTCTCCCTTGCGGGGGAGGAATTTAGGTCAGCCCTGTTTGGCCAGCCATTCTTCCAGCCACTTGATCGTGTACTGGCCTTCCTGAAACTCCGGGTCGTCGAGCAGCGCCTGATGGAGCGGGATCGTGGTCGTCGGACCCTCGATCACGAATTCCTCCAGCGCGCGGCGGAGGCGGCGCAGCGCGCCGGCGCGGGTGGTGCCGTAGACGATCAGCTTGGCGATCATGCTGTCGTAATAAGGCGGGACCTTATAGCCTGCGTACAGCCCGCTATCGACGCGGACGTGCATGCCGCCGGGCGCGTGATATTGCTTCACGAGGCCGGGCGAGGGGGCGAAGGTGCGTGGGTCCTCGGCATTGATTCGGCATTCGATCGCGTGGCCGCGGAACTGGACGTCCTCCTGGCGGAGCGTCAGCGGATGGCCCTCGGCGATGCGGATCTGTTCGCGGACGAGGTCGAGGCCGGTGATCATCTCGGTCACCGGATGTTCGACCTGCAAACGCGTGTTCATCTCGATGAAGTAGAACTCGCCGTCTTCCCACAGGAATTCGATCGTGCCGGCACCGCGATAGCCCATATCGGCCATCGCGCGGGCGCAGATGCCGCCGATCCGATCGCGATCTTCCTGGCCCAGAACGGGGGAGGGGGCTTCCTCCAGCACCTTCTGGTGGCGGCGTTGCAGCGAGCAATCGCGTTCACCGAGATGGATCGCATTGCCGTTGCCGTCGCCGAACACCTGGATTTCGATGTGGCGCGGATTGCCGAGGTATTTTTCGAGATAGACGGTCGCATCGCCGAACGCGGCCTTCGCCTCGCTACCGGCCTGCTGCATCAGCGTTTCCAGCTCGTCCTCGGACGTGCAGACCTTCATGCCGCGCCCGCCGCCGCCCGACGCCGCCTTGATGATGACGGGATAGCCGGCCTTCGCCGCAATCGCCTTCGCCTCGGCAAGGTCGCTGATCGCACCGTCGGAGCCGGGGACGAGCGGCAGGCCGAGGGCGCCGGCGGTGCGCTTCGCCTCGATCTTGTCGCCCATCGTGCGGATGTGTTCGGGCTTGGGGCCGACGAACATCAGGCCGTGCAGCTCGACGATCTCGGCGAAGCGCGCGTTCTCGCTAAGGAAGCCGTAACCGGGGTGGATCGCGTCGGCGCCGCTGATTTCGGCCGCCGAGATGATGTTGGGGATGTTGAGGTAGCTGTCGGCCGCCGCCGGCGGGCCGATGCAGATCGCCTCGTCCGCGAGGCGGACGTGCATCGCGTCGGCGTCGGCGGTCGAATGCACCGCGACCGTCTTGATGCCCATTTCATGGCAGGCGCGGTGGATGCGCAGTGCGATCTCGCCGCGGTTGGCGATCAGCAGCTTCTTGATCTGGCGCGTAGGGGTCGAGGCCACGGGGCGGTTACTCGACCACCACGAGCGGCTGGTCGAACTCGACCGGCTGGCCGTTCTCGATCAGAATTTGGCGCACGACGCCGGCGGACGGCGCGACGATCGGGTTCATGACCTTCATCGCCTCGACGATCAGCAGCGTGTCGCCGGCCGCCACGGACTGGCCGATCGCGACGAACGGCTTCGCGCCGGGTTCTGCCGAGAGGTAGCAGGTGCCGACCATCGGCGATTTCACCGCGTTGGCGGTGCTGAGCGTGGGGGCCATCGCGCCGGCTTCCGCGACGGGCGGAGCCGCGGCCGCGACGGGGGCGGCTGCCATCGGCTGCGGAGCGGCGTATACGGGGGCGGCCTGAGCGGCGGCCTTGCGCGCGACGCGGATCTTGCGGTCGCCCTCCTCTACCTCGATTTCGGTGAGGTGGGTGGCGTCGAGCAGTTCGGCGAGCTGGCGCACGAGGTTTACGTCAACCTGCATGGCACCTGAGTTGGTCTGGTCGGTCATGGGGAGGCCTCCTGTCAGAAGCGCGCCGCCGCTTCAAGCGCAAGGGTGTAGGAGAGCGCGCCGAAACCGGCGATGGTTCCCTTCGCCGCGCGGCCTACATAGCTGATATGGCGGAATTCTTCGCGGGTGTGGGGGTTGGAGAGGTGAACCTCGATCACCGGCGTCCTGATGCTTTTGATTGCGTCGTGGACCGCAACCGAGGTGTGGGTGAAGGCACCGGCGTTGAGGATGACGGCCTTTGCGTTGCGGGCCTGGGCTTCGTGGAGCCAGTCGACGAGGTGTCCTTCGTGGTTGGACTGGCGCATGTCGATCTCAAGGTTCAGCTCGCGGGCGCGGTCTTCGAGCTGGCCGGCGATGTCGTCGAGCGTGTCGCTGCCGTAGATCTCCGGCTCGCGGGTGCCGAGGAGGTTGAGGTTGGGGCCGTTGAGGACGTAGATCGTGTCGGTCATTTCGGTGGCTTATCGCTGTTTTGCGGTCGGGGCAAAGAAGGTGGTTTTCACGCGAAGACGCGAAGGCGCTAAGAAGAAGGTTGTTAGCGCGGAGACGCGGAGACGCGGAGGATGTCTCGCCCGCGTCAGCGCCGTATGTCATCACGACGGGTTATGAGAGCGCTGCGCGCAAGGCGGTGGGCCTATTCTCCTCCGCGTCGCCGCGTGAACAAACCTTCTTCCTCTTCGCGGCTTTGCGTCTTCGCGTGAATCAACCTTCCGAAGGTGGACACTCGGGAACAGGTGCCTAGATGGAAGCCATCAAGGAGTTTTGAACGTCATGCCGCATAGCGACGGAACCGTATCGATCAGCGTGAACGGCGCACACAAGCGCGTGCATGCGGGGATGAGCCTCGCCGATCTTGCGACCGAACTGGGGCTGGTGCCGGAGAAGGTGGCGGTGGAGCGCAACCTGGAGATCGTGCCGCGGTCGACGCTTGCCGACGTGTGTGTCGAGGACGGCGACGATCTGGAGATCGTGACGTTCGTAGGCGGCGGCGACCATGTTGCACCGATCGTAGACGATAGCTGGACGGTGGCGGGCCAGACGTTCCGGTCGCGGCTGATCGTGGGGACGGGCAAGTACAAGGACTTCGCGCAGAATGCGGCGGCGCTGGAGGCCTCCGGTGCGGAGATCGTCACGGTGGCGGTGCGACGGGTGAATATCTCCGATCGCAACCAGCCGCTGCTGATGGACTATATCGATCCGAAGAAGGTGACGTACCTGCCCAACACCGCGGGCTGTTTCGATGCGGAGAGCGCGATCCGTACGCTGCGGCTGGCGCGTGAGGCCGGTGGCTGGGACCTCGTCAAGCTGGAGGTGCTGGGCGAGGCGAAGACCTTGTACCCTGACATGCACGAGACGCTGCGCGCGACAGAAGTGCTGGCGAACGAGGGCTTCAAGCCGATGGTCTATTGCGTCGACGATCCGATCGCGGCGAAGCGGCTGGAGAATGCGGGAGCGGTGGCGATCATGCCGCTGGGCGCGCCGATCGGATCGGGGCTTGGTATCCAGAACCGGATCACGATCCGGCTGATCGTCGAGGGTGCGGGGGTGCCGGTGCTGGTCGATGCCGGCGTCGGCACGGCTTCGGACGCGGCGGTGGCGATGGAGCTGGGCTGCGACGGCGTGCTGATGAACACCGCGATCGCCGAGGCGAAGGACCCGGTAATGATGGCGGCGGCGATGCGGAGCGCGGTAGAGGCGGGGCGGCTTGCGTATCGGGCCGGGCGGATGGGGCAGCGGCGCTATGCCGATCCGTCCAGCCCTTTGGCCGGACTCATCTCATAGTCTTGCACCCTAACATATTTGTCACGGAACCGGTCCGACTTGAACCCGTTGTTCTTGCGTTAGATCAAGCGGCCCGGCTGGCGGGGCGCAGTCATCGCAGGAGGCTCTGATGGGCGAACTCACCGACAAGATCAAAGGCAACATCAACGAAGCCATCGGCAACGTGAAGGAAGCCATCGGCAACCACACGGACAACGACAAGCTGGTCGCAGAAGGCGAAGCGCAGCAGCTCGAAGGCAAGGGCGAAAAGGTCAAGGGCAGCGTCAAGGGCGCGCTCGGCGACAACATCTGATCTCGCCGATCAGTATTTTCAGGAAGGGCCGTCCCGATCGCGGGGCGGCCTTTTCTTTGCGACAACCTTTCTTTGCGACAACAGGGGACGACTATATGAAGACGACGATGATCGCGCTGGGCCTGGGCGCCATGGCGCTGTCGCTGGCCGCATGTGGCGGCAAGGGCGACGACAAGCTCGGCAGCCAGGTCGAGGCCGCCGCGGACAACCGCGCCGATGCGCTGGAAGCGGCCGCCGACAACCTGGAAGATCGTGCAGAGGCGGTTCGCGAAAACGGCGAGCGTCAGAACGAGGCGATCGACGACGCCGACGTCAACGCCGCGGCTATGTCGGACGAGCAGAAGGCAGCTCTGGTCAACGGATCGTCCAAGCTGCGCTAAACGCTGCCAAACCCGGCCCCCGTCATCGCGCATTCGCAGCGGTGACGGGGTCGGGTCGCTGCCGTCGCTCTACCGCGCGAGCGTCGCGAGGGTGGCACCGGCGGTGATGACCTCGATATCCGTCCTGAGGTGCAAAAGGCGGACGCCACGCCGTTCCTGCGCGCGAGCGAGAGCGGGGGCGAAGTCCGCCGTGCGATCGACGGTTTCGGCCCAGCATCCATAGGCGCGCGCCAATGCCGCGAAATCCGGGTTTGTCAGCGCGGTGCCCGAGACGCGACCGGGAAAGGCACGTTCCTGATGCATGCGGATCGTGCCGTAGCCGCCATTATCGACGACCAGCACCAGCAGGTCGGCATCGTGCTGGACCGCGGTGGCGAGTTCCTGTCCGTTCATCAGGAAACAGCCGTCGCCGGCGAGCGCGACCACCTGTCGTTCCGGATGGCGAAGCGCCGCGGCCACGGCGGCGGGCAGGCCATAGCCCATCGCGCCTGAGGTCGGGGCGAGCTGCGTTCCGGGCGCGGCATAGGGCCAGTAGCGATGCCACCAGCCGCTGTAATTGCCCGCGCCATTGCAGATGATCGTATCGGCCGGAAGACGCTCGCGCATCGCCGCGACGCACGGGCCGAGGTCCATCGCCACGCCATCGCGCGGTGCGGGCGTCGACCACGCCAGCCATTCCGCATGCGCCGCCGCGCCGCCGGGATGGGGCGGACCATCGAGACCGGCAAGCGCTTCTGCAAAATCGGCCATGCCGGCGCAGATCGCGAGGTCGGTGCGATAGGTCATGCCGAGTTCGTTCGCGTCGGGATGGATGTGAACCAGCCGCTGGCCGGGATGATCCGGGGTGACGAGCGTATAGCCGTCCGTCGTCGCTTCGCCGAGTCGCGGTCCGGCGACGATCAGCAAGTCTGCGGCCTTGACCCGCTCGACCAGTCGGGGATTGGGACCATAGCCGAGGTTGCCCGCATAGCTCGGGCAGTCGTTCGGGATCGCATCCTGCCGACGGAAGGCCGCGACCACGGGCACGCCGGTCCGATCGGCCCAGGCGGCGAAATCCTGTGCGGCAACGCCGTCCCAGCCGGCACCACCCACGATCGCCACCGGACGTTCGGCGGTGGCGAGCAGATCGGCGAGATGGTCGATCGCGGCCTCGTCGCAAGCCTGCGGCAGGCGCTCGACGCGGGGACGATCGATCGCGGCGACCTCGTCGAGCAGCATGTCCTCGGGCAGTGCGAGCACCACCGGGCCGGGGCGGCCGTTCATCGCCACCGCATAGGCGCGGGCGATATATTCGGGGATACGCGCGGCATCGTCGATCCGTGCCGCCCATTTCGCGAGCGGCGCAAACATCGCCTGAAAGTCGACTTCCTGAAAAGCCTCCCGGTCGCGAGTGGCGCGATCGACATCGCCGATGAACAGGATCATCGGCTGCGAATCCTGCCGTGCGACGTGGACGCCGATCGCGGCGTTGGTCGCACCGGGTCCGCGGGTCACGAAGGCGATGCCGGGGCGGTGGGTCAACGTGCCGTCGGCGCAGGCCATGAACGCCGCGCCGCCTTCCTGCCGACACGTCACCGTCTGGATGTGCGGCGTGTCGTGGAGCGCATCGAGCACGGCGAGGAAGCTTTCGCCGGGAACGGTGAAGATGCGCTCGCAACCCTGAGCGATCAACTGATCGACCAATATACGGCCGCCGGTGCGTGTGGGACTCTCCATCCCGCAGTTATCGCCGTCCGATCATCCCCTGTCGAGCGCCGTCACACGCGCGGGCGATTGCCGAAATCGAACCAGCCGGGGCGGCGATCGGCCGGGTAGGCGGGGCGGGCGGCACGCGCCGCGCTGGGTCGGCCGGTGACGCGTTCGGCCAGCGTCGGGGCGGGCGCTGCTGCGGCCACCGGGGTGGCAGCGGTTTCAGCGGCGCGGGCGAGGCGCCCGTTCTCGCGCTCCAGTTCAGCGATGCGGGCATTGGCGGCGGCGAGCCCGGTATCACCCTGCTTCCGATAGCCGGCGTGCGCCTCGCGCTCGGCGGCATAGCGCGCCTTCCACTTCTTGCCGCCGCCGCTGCTTGCGAGACCGAAGAACCAGCCGGCTATGAGGCACAGCGCCAATGCGGCGAATTGCGTGGTGGTAGTGAAGAGCATCCGGGCCTCCCTGTTACGGGTGCATAACGAGGTTGACCGGGGTTGGTTCATTGCCACGTGGGGGACGGACGAATGGATCGTCACGTGAAGCGATTGGAAAATGCCCGGGTCTGGTGGTCAGCTGCCGGTTCGCTGAGCGACTGGGCTACTGATCGAACTCGCTCTTCGTCGGATCACTATCATGCAACTTTGCCCAGAGAGCCTGTGTACCTGCCTCCTGTGCGCGGTTCACATATTGTGACGCAACCAGCCAGCCCTTGATAGGGCGAAGCGGCAAGAGCGTCCCGAGGGCCATGAAAGGAACCGACGTCAGCAGGTGCACCCACCAAGGCGGGTCAAACGCTACCTGAAGCCAAAGAACAAAGAAGATCAACGGGAGGCAAATGATGCAAAGCGAAAAGAAAGCGGGGCCGTCATCCGGTGCGGCAAAGCGATAATCCAGACCGCATTGTTCACAGCGGTCGGTAACCTTGAGCCATGATCTGAACATGTGGCCCTTGCCGCATCGAGGGCACAATCCTTTCCAGCCACACGTGATGATCCAGCGAAACTTGTCGCCGCCCTCGTGTGGGGGGATGGCGGGCCAATTTTTCTGAAGCATAGCGCCTGCTACAGCAGAGCGGAGACGGCGGACATTGGACAGAATGTCCTACTTTGGGTGGAAAGGAGACAGTCCGCTTTACAAGCTAACCCCTGAAAAGCCGCCGGTTGTTTACGGCTCCTGCTCACAAGCAGCAGCATCGAACGCAAAGTAGCGCCGGCCGGTAACCATGTGAGGTGTGTGTTCCCGCCACCACGCAGCGGCGCTTGGATGATGGTTGGCTAGCTGATCGACCGCCGCCTTGGCGTTGACCATATAGCCTTTCACCGCGAACGTCTTCCCAGTGAAGATCGCCCAAACCTGCGAAAGCCAGCCGTGTGGCCCCGTGAGCACGCCTAAACTCCGCCACTCACGCTCGCGCTCCGAGGCCAATGGCAACGACAAACCGATCCACGCGTCTCTGACCCACTCTGGAGCTTCACCGATGGGTCGCTGCACGATCCTGATGTTCATCCCGCGATGCTGTCACGCTGAACAAACGTCCGCAACGGAGAAAGGCTTGCGCCGCTCTCCGCGTCGGCCTTTGGGCGCCAGCCGTCCGGCAGCTTTCCCGCCCGATAGAGGTCCGTCGGCTTTCGGGTGATCGGGTCGGCTTGGTGCCGTCGGCACGGCACGACGTGGTGGGGAGCGGACATCTGGTGTAACGTCGTTCACGATGAGCCAGCGCCCTCACTTTCTTGATCGAACAGGTCTCGTCTTGGCCGTGGCCGGAACCCTGTTTAGTTTGCTCGTCCATGTAGGCGGGTGGGCATATTCCGGCTCGATTTTGCCCAGATGCGCGCCCTCCGATCCGACGGCTTACTGCGCTTCCATCTGGACTTTCTCGGCACTCACCCTCGTGCCGCCGGTCATCCTGTTATTTATGCTTCTGCGTGATCGAGGTGCAGGCTGAACGTCCGCAGTTCGGGCGTTAGCGGAATGGCCGCTTGTGGGTGGAAAGCGGACGTTCAGTCCGCAGGGTTGCGCAATAGCTCTGCGACCTTTTCCTGCCCACCTATCGTCCCGTCGCTGCGGAAGACTTCGACCTCCGGCTCACGGTCGGCAAAAAACTCCACCTCCCAGCGTTCGCCGGGAAGCGCCACGTGCACCATCACCGCGCCCTCGCGAACCGAGGTTAGCGAGTAGTGTGTTCGGCTCGCGTCAAGCTGGCTCAAGAAAGCGTGGATTGTGGGTACGGTCATCGGGCGTGCTTAGAGCCTCACCGCCCATAGCTGCAAATGGGCGTTAGCGGATGTTGGTGACGAGCCAACGAGCGGTTCTAAACAGCGCACCGACCCCATACATCACGACGGCAACGATGCCGAAGATTAGCCCAGCAAGATACACGGGCACAAACGCCTCTGCGTCCGTGATGCCGCCAATCAGACCGATCCCGCACACGACGACGACCAAGACCGGCAGGACGCCAAACAGGAGGAAGTCGAGGCCGATCTTTCGCATGGGGTGAACTGTAAATCGCTGGCGTGGATGTCTGCAAGTGGGCGATAGCCGCCATTCCAGGGTTCGCAGAAGAAACCCCTCAGATGGAAAGTAAGACGTACGTGCGGTCGCGGCGTCATTGGTCGACGCTGCTTGCCCAGATGGCGCGGGCGTCTTTTCGGTAGCCGCCGTGGCAATCGATGCCGCCGGCTTACGGGGCCGACGGCTTGCCTTGCGCGTAGCGGCGCATCGTCCTCAGAATGCGTCGCTGATCGAGCAGGCTGCGGGTCCGAGGATGACGATGAACAGCGTCGGCAGGATGAACAGGATGAGCGGGATCGTCATGATCGCGGGCAGGCGCGCGGCCTTTTCCTCGGCACGCATCATGCGTTCGTTGCGGAATTCGCCGGACAGGACGCGCAGCGCGGAGGCGAGCGGGGTGCCGTATTTTTCGGTCTGGATCATCGTCGTGACGACGCCCTTTACCGCGTCGAGATTGACGCGGGTGGCGAGGTTTTCGAACGCCTGGCGGCGTTCGGTGAGGAAGCCCAGCTCGATCGCGGTCAGCGTGAATTCGTCGCCGAGTTCGGGGTAGGCGCGGCCCAATTCCCTGGCGACGCGATGGAAGGCGGCATCGACGGTGAGGCCCGCCTCGGCGCAGATCACCAGCAGGTCGAGCGCGTCGGGCAGGCCCTTGCGGATCGCGTCGCTGCGCTTGGTGATCTTGTTCTTGAGGAAGATGTCCGGCGCTTTGTACGACAGGATGAAGGTGACGGCGACGAGGCCGTAGCGCTTCAGCGGCGACCAGTCGGCGAAGCTGTCCGTGCCATAGACGATGAAGACCATCAGCCCGCCGAACACGATCGGCAGCACCAGGCGACCAAAGATGACGCCGACGGCCCATTCCTTGGACCGGATGCCGGCCTGCATCAGCTTGACCTGCGCTTCCTTGACCTGACTGTCCTGCAACACCTTCAGCGACGATAGCATGCTGCGCATGCGATCGGTGGTGTCGTTGCGCTGGACGAGCTTGGCGCGGCGCTTGGTCGAGGCGGTAATGCCCGCCTTCAGCTGTTCGCGGCGGTCGTTGAGCGCCTTCACCCGCTTGCTCATGGGATCGGTGACGACGGTGGAGACCGTATAGATTGCGAACATCACCGCCATGGCGGCGACGCCCGACAGGATCGTCGCCACCCACAGCACGTCGATGCCCATCAGCGTCGGTCCGGAAGCCTGCATGTCGCTACCCAGTTCTTTCCGTTAGATTTCGAAGCTGACCATCTTGGCCATGATGAACACGCCGATGCCCATCCAGATCAGGCCGCCGAGGCCCGTGATCATGAGCCGCGGATCGACGAAGAAGTTCTGCATATAGCCCTGGTTGATCACCCAGATCATCGCGAAGACGATGAACGGCAGCGAGCCGACGATATAGGCCGACGCCTTCGATTCGGACGACATCGCCTTGATCTTGAGCTTCATCTGGCTGCGCTGGCGCAGGACGGTGGCGAGGTTGGCGAGCGTTTCGGCCAGGTTGCCGCCGGTTTCGCGCTGGATCGCGATGGTAATGACGAAGAACTGGAATTCGGGGGTGCCGAGCCGGTCCGCGGTATCCTGCAACGCGGCGTCCATCGACTTGCCGATCTTCATCTTGTCGGACACCATCCGGAATTCCTCGCCGACGGGTCCTTCGACCTCGTTGCCGACGACCTGGATCGTCTCGGTGACGGGCAGGCCCGAGCGCAGGCCGCGGACGAGCAGTTCGATCGCATCCGGGAACTTGGCGGTGAAGCGGGTGACGCGACGCTTGATGAAATAGCTGACCATCTTGTGCGGCAGTCCCGCGCCGACCGCGAGGCCGAACAGCAGCGCGAGCAGGAACGGCGCACCCTTCAGCAACAGCAGACCGGCGACGACGACGATCAGGCCGGCGCTGACCATGCCGTATTTGCCGACGGTCCAGTCCTTGCCGGTCATCGCCAGCCGCTTGGCGAGTTGCGCCGGATTTGGCAGCAGGCGACCGAACGCCACATCGGTCTTGGTCTGGATGCGGCCGGCGGCGATGCGCCGCATCTGGGCCTCCGCCACCACCGCGCCGTCGCCGTGCCGTTCGCGCATCGCGGCGAGACGGCGGGTCTGGGCGCGCTGCGGCGAGGGACCGGCAAGCGCGAACATGACGAGCCCCACCGCGATCACGGCGCCGAGGCAGACCATCAGGAGTGGCAACAGATCCATCGCGGCGCGTTCGCCTCCGGTTCGTTAGGCCGCCGTTACCGACGGCGACACAGTTACTTCTTGGCGCGTCGGGGCAGCAGCGACGAGAAGCCGCCGATCAGCGACTTGCCCTTCGCCTTGCCGCCCTTGTCGGTGCCGTCCTTGCCGCTGGCGACCAGTTCCTCGCCGGCGTTGAGCACGTGGCGGGTAAGGTCGAGGATCGGCGCGACCGTTTTCGACGCCTTGCCCGCTTCGGCAAGGGGCTTGCCGAGCTTGGCCGCCTGCGCCGCAAGTTTCTGGTCGAAGGGCACGACGAAATCGATCTTTCGCTCGATCGACCCCTCGAAGTCCTTGCGCGTGATCTCGAGCTGGCCCGAGGCATGAACGCGGTTCGCGACCACGGTGACGTGGGTCTGCGGCGCGTTGCTCTTCAGCCAGGACAGGATGCGGATCGTGTCGCGTGCCGACGCAAGCGTCAGTTCGGTGACGACCACCGCGGCCTGGATATCGCTGATCAGATGCGGGTGCTGGACCAGCATCGCGCGCGGCAGATCGACGACGGTCGCCTCGAACGCGGCGCGCATCTCCTCCTGCAACTGGTAGAAGGCGGCACCGTCGGTCATGATCGGCGCGTTGATCGGGGCTTCGGCGGACAGGACCGCGAGCTTCTCGGTCGCCTTCACCATCGCCCGTTCGATGAACAGGCCGTCGATGCGGCTGGGGTTCTCGATCGCGTCGGTCAGGCCGCGGCCGGGCTCCAGATCGAGGGTCAGCGCGCCGGTGCCGAAATGCACGTCGAGGTCGAGCAGCGCGGTAGAACGCTTTTCCTTTTCGCTGAGCAACCAGGCGACCGACGTGGCGATTGTCGACGCACCGACACCGCCGCGCGTGCCGATCACCGCGATCGCGCAATGCGGACGATCGACGGCGGCCTCGGCAAGCTTGGGCGCGTTGAGCATCGTCTGCGCGTGGCTGAACGCCTCGCGCATCGCATCGGGATGCAGCGGCTTCAGCAGATAATCCTGGATGCCGCTGGCGACGAGATCGCGGTAGAGGCGGACGTCGTTGACCTGGCCGGCGGCGATCACCACCGTGCCGGGTTCGCAGACTTCGGCAAGGGCGTTGATGTCGTTGAGCGGATCACCGGATTCGGCGAGATCGACGAACAGGATCTGCGGACTGGCCGAGACCGACAGCGACTGGACCGCGTTGCGCAATCCGCCCTTGTGGACCTTGTCGACCGACCAGCCGAGTTCGGCGGCGATCGGGCGCAGCGTTTCGACCGTCGTGTCGTCGCAGACATAGGCGGCGAAGGGTTCGCGATGGCCGACGCCGGCGGGTTTCCAGGGTGCGTTCATGTTAATTGCCTCCCCCCTTGGCACTGACAGCTTCGAGCGCGCCGGCACCCGTTGCGGGCTTGCGGCGATAGGCTTCGATCGCCTTGGTGTTGACGTCGGTGTCCGCAAGCGTGTCCGGATCGGCACCGCGGACCAGATCGCCGGGGCGCGCGATCATCGCGGCCAGATTGGTGTTGATCGCGCAGCCGTAATTGGACGAGGTGTTGCCCTGCAATTCGCTGGACGCGTTACGGCTCCAGTCGGGACACCCGGGGACTTCCGCGCGCATCCTGCTGACGACGACGCGCAGCGTTCCGGGGGTGACAGGTGCGTTGGTCACCGGCCGGTCTTCGGACAGCAGCAGGCCATAGCTCGCGACCACGTTGGCCACCTGGTTGCGGGCCGCGCTATCAGCATAGCCTGCCTCATCGAGCGCGACGTGGTCGCCGTAGCCCAGATGCATGGTGTTCATCCATGCCATGAGACGGCGGCTTTCCCCCGTCGCCAGCCCGGTGCGGGCGGTGGCGAGATCGAGCGCATAGTCGGTGCGTGCGACCACCGGCTGGTGAACCGATTCCATGCCGCGATTGGTGGTGCCCATGCACCCGCCGAGCAGCAGCGCAGGGGCGGCGAGCGTGGCGAGAAGGATCGAACGGTTGGTCATCGAAGCCATGTCCTTCGCAGGCATCAGTTGGAGAAGCCGGGAGCGGGAGCCGCGCCCTTCTTCTTCGAAGAGGAGCGGGTGTCCGCGGCAAGCACCGGCACGTCGCGGCGCGGCAGCGCCGGCACCGTGGCGGCAGCACCGATCGTCGGCACCGGTTCGGGGCCGCCCGGGATCATCGTCGGCACCGGACGCGGCCCGCCGCCGCCGCCGCCGATCTCGCCCAGCAGGATGCGCGAGGCGTCGTCGGGTGCGCGATAGCCGTCGTGCGGCAAGGCGATCTGCGACGGGCTGTTCACCGGCTTGACGAGGTAGGGCGTGATGATGATCACCAGCTCGGTCTCGTTGCGCTGGAAGCTGTTCGACCGGAACAGGGCGCCGAGGATCGGCAGATCGCCGAGGAACGGCGTCTTCTGGATTGAATTGTTGTGGCTGTTCTGGAGCAGGCCGCCGATCATCATGCTCTGACCCGAACCCAGCTCCAGCGTCGTTTCGACGCGGCGGCTGGTGATGCCGGGTACCCGCGTGCCGTTGAGCGACACCGCGTTCGAATAATCGAGCTGCGACACTTCCGGACGAACGCGCAGCGAGATGCGGCCGTCCGACAGGACGGTCGGCGTGTATGCGAGGCTGACGCCATATTGCTTGTATTCGACCGAAACGGCACCGAGACCCTGCGCCAACGGGATCGGGATTTCGCCGCCGGCGAGGAAGGTCGCCGTTTCGCCCGACAGCGCGGTCAGGTTCGGATTGGCGAGCGTCGTGACCTGACCCGTCGTCTCGCCCAGATCGAGCGCGCCGATGAGGTCGAAGCCGAGCAGCTTGCCCGCGAGGCCCAGCGTCGTGCCGCCCGCGATCTGGCTGATGCCACTGGCGGCCGGATTGGTGAATCCGGTGGACAGGGAGCCACCGGGAAGGAATTGCGTGCCCGCGCCGCGGCCCTGCGCGATACCGAACTTGAAGCCGCCGGTGCTGTCGCGGCTTTGCAGGTTGACGCCGACGTTCTTGGCGAAGCCGCGGCTGACCTCGGCGACGCGGACCTGCAGATTGACCTGGAGCGGCGTGGCGGTGCGCAGGCGCGAGAGCACCTTGGTCGCGTCGCCGACATAGGCTTGCACGAGGCGCTCCGCCTCGGCCGCATCGCCGGGGCCGGCGACGGTGCCGGTGAGCAGGACGAGGCCGTTCATCGGCGTCGCGGTCAGCTGCGCATCGGGCATTGCCAGTTGTAGCATCGCGCCGATCGAATCGATGTTCTGGCCGACGCGGACGGTGGTCGCATAGACGACCGCGCCGCCCTTTGCGGTGGCGGAGATGGTCGTCTCGCCGGTCTTCCTGCCGAAGATGTACAGCTGGGTCGGCGACCGGACCTGCACGTCGGCGACAGTTTCGTCGGCGATGAACACGTCGCTCATCGGGCGCGACAGCGTGACGAGGCGACCACGACCAGTGTTTACCTGGACGATCGACGACGTGCTGACGCTGCCCGAACGGGTGGCGGCGCGGATGGCGCTGCCGGTCCGGGCATCGGCCATGCCGACCGGCATCGCCGTCGTCGCGACCAGCGCGATGGACAGCGGCAGGGCCAGCGCGGCGATGCCGCGATGCGTCGCGCGCTTCGATGGCGCATTGGCCACGGGCCCGCGCGATGTCCGCAAGATGGTGCGCATCTTAATTCTTCCCCCCGACCGGAACGACGGTCACTGTGTTGCCGCGCGCGACGCGCACGACGGGTCCTTGGATCACCGGAGCGGTGCCGCCGCCGGCGGGTGCCACGCCCGACGTCATAGACGACGTGCCGTCCGACGGGCCGCTGGCCTTGGCTGGCACCGAGCTGCGCTGGAAACGCGATACGTCGGCGCCGGTGGCGTAGGTGGTGCCGCCGGTCTGCGGCTGGCTGGCGATACGAACCATCATCGCCTTTTCGGCTTTCGGATCGCCGTCCGGTACCTTCACGGCACCGCTGGCGATGGCTTCTTCCAGCTCGCTCGAATTGTCGGCGAGCGCACGCAGCGACAGCGATAGTTCGCCGATCGTGCGGGCGACCGCGACCTGCTCCGCCATCTTGGGCGTCGCTTCGAGCGTGACGGTCGAGAAGGTGCTGACGCGGGTCTTGCCGTCTTCGCCCGCGACATTGTCGGTGCGCTGGTCGGTAGCGAGCACGCGGACATTGCGCATGATCGTTTCGGACACCTTGAGCGGCTGGCCATCGCCGCCGCCGTTGACGGTCTGCGTCAGGACGAGATCGATGCGATCGCCCGGGAAGACGAAGCCGGCGACCGCGGCCTGGCTGGACACGCTGACGGTGACCGCGCGCATGCCCGGCCCGAGTGCCGCCGCGAGGAAGCCCCGGTCGCCGGGCGAGACGAGCGCACCCTTGGTGACCGGCTGGCCGGCGGTGATCGCGCTGCGAACCACGGTGCCCTGCAATTTGGACAGGTCGGTCCCGGTGCGCAGGTAATAGGCGCCGTCGACCAGTTCCTTGGGCCACGGCTGGAACTTCAGCGCGGTGGCATCCAGGATGGTACCGATCGGCAGGGCGCGGGTGGCGACCAGCACTTCAGGGCCCATCGGCACCGCTGCGACGGGCTGACCCATCGCGGCGGCTTCCGGTGCGGCAGACCCTGCGATGAGGGTGCGGGCGAAGAATGCCGTGATGCCGGCAACGAACAACGCGCCCACCAGCAAAACGATCTTGCGACTATCCATGTCTCATCGGGCCTTTCAGCGCACCGGTGGTTGATCCGGCGGTAATCATTGGGTCGGAGTGGTTAAAATCCGGTTCGCGACATCGCGGGCGGCAGTGCGAGGAGGGCGGCGGCAGCGATCGCGACGCCGTACGGCACCTCGACCGTGCCGATTCGGCGTTGCCAGCGACGCTCGATCATCATGACCAGCGTGATCGCCCCGCCGAGCACCGACATGACCATCAGCATGTTCACCAGGCCGCCCAACGGTAGCCACAGCGACAGCGCCGCGATCATCTTGACGTCGCCGCCGCCCATCCAGCCGCAGGCGAAGGCGCCGACGAACACGGCGAAGACGATGCCGGCGACGAGCACCTGCACGCCGACGTCACCCCAGCCGAGGCCCATCGCCCACCACCACACCGGCGCGAGCAACGCGATCGCCGCGTTCTTGGTATTGGCGATCTCGCGGGTGCGCGCATCCTCGATCCCCGCTGCCAACAGCAGCGCGCCGAGAACGACGACCAGCGTCACGACCAGAAGATTGTCCCACCCCATCGGACGCAACAGGTAGACGGGATGGCTTGCGAAAACGTAACCACGACCAAAGATGACCGATGCGAACGCCTTGCGCCGAGAGATGGCGGCCGATTCCCGCCTGTCAGAATGGATCGCGCCGGATGGCTGGCGGCATCGCCGGTTCGATTGGGACCATTCCGATTCGCGCGGGCGTATCCTGGTGCAGGGCGGCCGCGCCGACGTGATCGAGAAGTATCTGGAGACGATCGCGCACCTGCATGATCGCGGCTGGTCGGTAACCGCATTCGACTGGCGCGGGCAGGGCGGTTCGGGACGGCTGGGCGCCGATCCGCACGTCGGCCATGCGGCCAGCTTCGATCCGTGGACCGCCGACCTCGGCGCGTTCTGGCAGGGGTGGCGGACCGAGGGGAAGGGGCCTGCGATACTGCTGGCCCATTCGATGGGCGGGCACATTGCGTTGCGGGCCATGCTGGACGGCATGATCGATCCCGATGCCGCCATTCTGATCGCGCCGATGATCGGCGTGAAATCGCCGGTGGGGGCCGGTGCGGGGCTGCGGGTGGCGCGAATGATGACCCGGCTGGGCGATCCGGGCCGCGCGGCATGGGCGGTGCGCCACGACGCACGATCCGCCGGACATCGCCAGCAACTGCTGACGCATTCGGTCGAACGCTACGATGACGAGGCCTATTGGTATGGACGCGATCCGTCGCTGCTGCTCGGCCCGCCGAGCTGGGCCTGGGTGCTGGAGGCGTTCGCGTCCAGCGCTCGGTTGCAGGCCGATCCGCGGTTGACGAGCCTCGCAGTGCCGATCCTGATGCTGGTCGCCGAAGCCGACGGTCTGGTCGATGCGCCGGCTGCGATCCGGCTCGCAGCGAAGCTGCCCGACGTCAAACTGGTGCGATTCGGTCGCGAATCGGCGCATGAGATCCTGCGCGAGGGTGACGCGGTGCGGCTGCGCGCCTACGACGCGATCGATCGTTTCCTCGATGAGCGTACCCGCCGATGATCCATGATATCGCCATCGTCGGTGCCGGCATCGCCGGTGCCAGCCTTGCCGCCGCGGTTGCGCCGCATGCGCGCGTGCTATTGCTGGAGGCGGAGGATCAAGCGGGATATCACGCCACCGGCCGCTCCGCCGCCTTCTGGTCCGAAACCTATGGCGGGCCGGGTATCCAGCCACTGACCAGCGCATCCGAAGCGCCGTTGCGCGACGGCGGATTTCTGGAGCCGCTGGGCTCTCTACACATTGGCCGGGCGCGAGATGCTGCCCGGATCGACGCCTTTCTGTCCGCCTTCGCAGGCACGTCGGTGCCATTGTCGCGAGTCGATCCTGCCGAGCACATCCCGGGCCTGCGGCCCGAATGGTCGCTCGGCGTGTTCGAGCCCAGCTGCGCCTATATCGACGTGGCGGCATTGCATGCGCATTATCTGACGGAGGTGCGGCGCGCCGGCGGGACGATCGCGACGCGGGCAGGGTTGCGGACGGCGGAGCGGGCGGGCGGCGTGTGGACGATCGCGACCGAGTCGCAGGATTTCAGCGCGACGTTACTGGTGAATGCCGCAGGGGCATGGGCCGATCCGGTCGCCGTGCGGGCCGGGGCGGCGCCGCTCGGGATCCAGCCCTATCGTCGGACGATCGCGCAAATCCGGACCGATCCCCCGGCATCCACGGCGATGCCGCACGTCGCCGACATATCCGGCAATTTCTACTTCAAGCCCGAATCGGGCGGCAGGCTGTGGCTCAGCCCGCACGACGAGACGCCGGTCGATGCGTGCGATGCGGCGCCAGAGGAGCTGGACGTGGCGATCGCAATCGACCGGTTCGAGGGCGTGGTCGACTGGCGGGTCGCCGCGGTGGAGCGCAGCTGGGCGGGCCTGCGCAGCTTCGCGCCCGATCGATTGCCGGTGTACGGGTTCGATCCCGCGGTGCCGGGATTCTTCTGGTGTGCCGGGCAGGGTGGCTTCGGCATCCAGACCGCGCCCGCCGGCGCCGCGGTGGCGGCGAGCCTGCTGCTGGAACGGCCGCTGCCCGCGGGTCACGAGCGTATCGATCCGCAGCGGTACGGCCCGGCACGGTTCGGGCAGGATTAGGCTGGCGCACGCCGGCGATGCTGTTAACCTGCGTCAATCGCACGAGAAGGAGCACGGCATGGCGCACAAGTTCGTGATCGAGAAGAACAAGGCCGGCGATTACGTCGCCAAGTTCAAGCACAACAGCGAGTTGATCTGGTGGACGGAGGGCTATGAGAGCCGTGCGTCCGCTCGCAATGCGATCGCGTCGATCCTGAAGAACGGGCCGGAGGCACCGGTCGAGGAGGAGTGATGTCGCGGGCGTGAGCCTGGGCTGAACGAGGCCTGTTCCTACGTCACCCCGGAACACGTCCGAGGTGAAGCGGGCGGCGGGGTTGAACGACCGGTATCCAGCGTGTTTTCAGGCCATGGCGCGACCGGCGCCGGTTGCAGCCTGGCCGGCGGTCACCGCGGCATCGCTCGCCAGTTTGTCGACGCGTTCGTTGTCGGCGTTGCCGGCGTGGCCTTTGACCCAGATCCACTCGATGTCATGTTTCTGCGTCTCGGCGAACAGCGCCTGCCACAGTTCGACGTTCTTCACCGGTTTCTTGTCCGCGGTGCGCCAGCCGTTCTTTTGCCAGCCGTGGATCCAGCGGGTGAGGCCATCCATGACGTATTTGCTGTCGGTGGATAGCTTCACCTTGCACGGCCGCGTCAGTATACGCAGTGCCTGAATCGCCGCGGTCAGCTCCATGCGGTTGTTGGTGGTCAGCGTCTCGCCGCCCGACAGCTCCTTTTCATGGGAGCCGAAGCGGAGCAGCGCGCCCCAGCCGCCGGGGCCGGGATTGCCCTTGCACGCGCCATCGGTGGCGATCTCCACCAGCTGCGGAGCGGGGTCGGTCATGCGAATGTCTCCGGATGCGCGTCGTACCAGTCGAGGCGGCGCAGATAGGCGAGGGGGTCCTTGCGCGTCACAAGTGCATCGGCGGGGGTGTTGAGCCAGTCCCACGCACGGGTGAGCAGGAAGCGGATGCACGCGCCCTTTGCCAGGACCGGCAGCGCCGCGCGCTCGGCATCGGACAAGCCGAACGCCTGCGCGTAACCGGTGAGCAGTGCAGGGCCGACGCCGTCGAGCGGTGCGCCGGGCGGATCGAAGGCCCAGGAGGTGTGCATGACTGCGACGTCATAGGCGCGCAGATCGCGGCAGGCGAAGTAGAAATCGATGAGTCCCGTCACCTGTGCGCCGAGCGTCAGGACGTTGTCGGGGAACAGGTCGGCATGGATGACGCTGGCGGGAAGGTCGTGCGGCCATTCCGTCTCGACCGCGGCGAGCGCGGCGTCGACGCGCGCGAACAGGCCGGGTGCAATCCGGTCGAGGTCACTGCCGCAGCGCTCCAGCAACGGCCGCCAGTCGGCGATGCCAAGGCTGTTGGCGCGAGTGCCGCGGAAGTCGGCGACGGCGGCGTGCAGATCGCCGAGCGCGGCGCCGGCGGTGGCGGCCTGTTCCGGCGTAGGCTGGGTCAGCGAGACGCCGTTGAGGAAGCGGATGAGGCAGGCCGGGCGGCCCTCCAGCTGCTGGATCGCAATGCCGTCCCGGTCCTTGATCGCCGGGGGCACGGGCAGGCCGCGGGCGGCGCAATGGTCGAGCAGATCGAGGAAGAAGGGGAGGTCGCCGGCATCGACGCGCTTTTCGTAGAGCGTCAGGATGAAGCGGTTCGTCGTCGTATCGACCAGATAATTGCTGTTCTCGACCCCTTCGGCGATGCCTTTCGCGGAAACGAGTTCGCCGACGTCGTCGTAACGGCGGAGGAAGGCGGTCAGCGCTTCGGCGGACACCTGTGTGTAGACGGCCATCGTGTCCTCTCCCCGATTATTCCGGGCATCGCCCCTATTCGTCATTCCCGCGCAGGCGGCGGCCGACATATCGCTTCTATCGAGGCCGGAGGGATTATGGATCTCCGCCTGCGCGGGGATGACCAAGCTGGCGTTTGGTTCTAGGCCGCCGCTTCCAGCCCGCGCGGGAGCTTGAAGGCGATCGTTTCGCGCGTCGTTTCTTCCTCACGCTCGGACACCGTGAAGCGGGTGGCGAGCAGGTCGACCATTTCGCGGACCAGCAGTTCGGGGGCTGAGGCGCCGGCGGTGATGCCGAGCGTGCCGACGCCGTCGAGGAACGCCCAGTCGATGTCGGCGGCGCGCTGGATCAGGCGGGCGGGGATGCCTTCGCGTTCGGCGACCTCGACCAGCCGTACGGAGTTGGACGAATTGGGCGCGCCGATGACCAGCATCGCGTCGCACGCGGCGGCGATCGCCTTCACCGCCGCCTGACGATTAGAGGTGGCGTAGCAGATGTCTTCGCCACGCGGCGGCTGCATGTTGGGAAAGCGGCGCTGCAACGTTGCGACGACCGCAGCGGTGTCGTCGACCGACAGCGTCGTCTGGGTCAGGAAGGCTAGGTTGTCGGGATCGGGCGGCGTGAAGGCTTCGGCGTCGGCGACGGTCTCGATCAGCGACATCGCGCCCTCGGGCACCTGGCCGAAGGTGCCGACAACCTCGGGGTGTCCTTCGTGACCGATGAAGACGATGTGGCGTCCCGCGGCGACAAGGCGCTCGGCCTGACGGTGCACCTTCGATACCAAGGGGCAGGTAGCGTCGAGATAGTCGAGGCCGCGGTTCTGCGCCGCTGCGGGCACCGACTTCGGTACGCCGTGTGCAGAGAAGACGACGGGGGCGCCGTCGGGCACCTGATCCAGTTCCTCGACGAAGATCGCGCCCTGCGCCTTCAGCGTGTCGACGACGAACTTGTTGTGGACGATCTCGTGCCGGACATAGACGGGAGCGCCGTGCTTTTCGATCGCGAGTTCGACGATGCGGATCGCGCGATCGACGCCGGCGCAAAAGCCGCGGGGTGCTGCGATCAGCAGCTCGAGGGCCGGCTTGCCGCCGGCCACGCTTGGAAGAGAAGCCATGATGCGGCCTTTCCTACGCGATTGGGTCAACGCGCGGAAGTACGCGATTGCTTGCACCCGCTAAAGGCGGTTCCTATGGTGCGCGCCGCACCGCCGGGGCTGTCCGGCGACGCACCATGCCCGTTCGACAAAGGTACGCGTCTCCGTGAAAACTCCGCTTCTCGGCCTCACCGCCCTCGGCCTGATCCTCTCCGGATGCGCCGGCAAGGGCGAGATCGTGGAAGGCGGCATCACCGCCGTGCGCTCCGCCTGCCCGACCGTAGGTGTTGCGGCGGGAACCGGCGACATTACGTTGTTCGACCCTGTCACCAGCCAGGACGCGAGCGCGATCGACGTGGTGGCCAGCATGACCAACGTGCGCGGCGCGTGCAACGATGCCGGCGACCAGATCGCGACCGCGGTGACGTTCGACGTGCTCGCCCGCCGCACCCGTACCGACGCCCCGCGCGATGTCGTGCTGCCTTACTATATCGCGATCGTGCGTGGCGGCAGCGCGGTGACGGCGAAGCGCAAGGGACAGATCGCGATCCACTTCGATGCCGGGCAGGCGCGCGCGCAGGCAAGCGGCACGGCCTCGACGCAGATCGCGCGCAGTGCGGCGACGTTGCCGGAGGAGGTGCGCGAGCAGCTGACCCGCAAGCGCAAGGCGGGTGACGAGGATGCCGCGACCGATCCGCTGGCACGGCCCGAGGTGCGATCCGCGGTGCTGCGCGCGACGTTCGAGGCGCTGGTGGGGTTCCAGCTGACCGACGAACAGCTAAAGTATAACGCACAGCGTTGACGCTGGGCCGGGGGGTCGGCTTTCGGTCCATGATCCGTCATCCCGGCGAACGCCGGGACCAATGGCGGGGATGCAGGCGCGGTACGTGCACTGCCATCAGCCGTGTGCGTCCATGGGTTCCGGCGTTCGCCGGGATGACGGGTCGCGGGGCTGCTTTCTCGATTGACTAACCCCCCTCGCGCCGCCACAGCTTGGCCCGTCGATGCCGGGCAACCGGCATGGGCACGCGCGGGAGAGAGCCTTTTCACGAGGAGGCCGCCGAAGGAGCAACCACCCCGGAATCTCTCAGGCACAACGGACCGCGCGGGCCTCATCGACACTCTGGAAAGCGTTCCTTCGAGGAGCCACCGAAGGGGTAAGCCCGGTGCAATCGCGCGCAGGGTCAAAGCTCTCAGGTTACCGTGACAGAGGGGGTATGACGGATCGAATGGAGCCCGCGGCTGCTATTCGGTCGCGTGCCTTTTATGGAGACGGTTGATGAGCGAAACGCTGCCAGACACCTTGCCCGATCCGCTCGACGGCCTTGATGAAGGCGATGAGCCTGCCATCCTGCAACTGCCGCTCGACGCCTGGCACCGCGCCCGCGGTGGCCGGATGGTGCCGTTCGCCGGCTATGAAATGCCCGTCCAGTATGACGGCATCATGGCCGAGCATCTGTGGACACGCGAATCGGCGGGATTGTTCGACGTCAGTCATATGGGGCAGGTCGGCCTGACCGGTGACGGACTTGACGCGGCGGGCGTTGCCAGGGCGCTGGAAGCGGTGTTGCCGGGCGATATCAGCGGGCTGGCCGCGACGAAGATCCGCTATTCGCTGCTGCTGAACGACGAGGGTGGTATCCTCGACGACCTGATGGCGACGCGGTTGCCGGAAGAGGGCGCGCATCCGTTCGGCGAGGCGAGCTATTATGTCGTCGTCAACGGCGCGACCAAATATGACGATTTGTCATACCTGCTCGACGTGCTGCCCGACGATATCACGATGAACCTGATGGAAGATCAGGCGCTGCTCGCGGTGCAGGGACCCAAGGCGGTCGCGGCGGTCGCGCGGCTGATCCCCGGAGTTGCCGATCTCGTGTTCATGACCGCGGGCGCGTTCGAGTGGAACGGCCATGCGCTGTGGATCAGCCGGTCGGGTTATACGGGCGAGGACGGGGTCGAGATTTCGATTCCTGCCGAAGCCGCCGCCGGCTTCGCCGATGCGATCTGTGCCGAACCCGAGGTGAAGCCGATCGGCCTTGGCGCGCGCGATTCGCTGCGGCTCGAAGCTGGTCTGCCGCTGTATGGCCATGATCTCGATCCCGAGACGACGCCGGTAATGGCGGACCTGGGCTTCGCATTGTCGAAGCGTCGGCGCGAGGCCGCCGATTTCGCCGGTGCCGCGCGCATCCTCGCCGAGCGTGAGGATGGCCCTGCCGTCAAGCGCGTCGGGCTGTCGGTCGCGGGGCGTCAGCCGGTGCGCGAGGGCGCAAGCGTCGTCGATGCGGACGGCGCAGTGATGGGTCGCGTCACCAGCGGCGGTTTCGCCCCCAGCGTCGGCGCGCCGATCGCGATGGCCTACGTTCCGACCGCGCTCGCCACCGCCGGCACGTCCGTGCGGCTGGTCCAGCGCGGCAAGATCCACGAGGCGACGGTGACCCCGATGCCGTTCGTTCCCCACCGCTACGTCCGTGCAGGAGGCAAGTGAGATGAGCCGTTACTTTACCGAAGATCACGAATGGGTCGATGTCGACGGCGACGTCGGCACCGTCGGCATCTCCGAATACGCACAGAGCCAGTTGGGCGACATCGTGTTCGTAGACGTGCCGGAGGACGGCAAGCAGCTGGGCAAGGGCGATGAGGCCGCGGTGGTCGAATCGGTCAAGGCGGCGTCCGACGTCTATTCGCCGGTGTCGGGCAATGTCCTGGAGGGCAATGCGGCGCTGGTCGACGATCCTTCGCTGGTGAACTCCGACGCCGAGGGCGAGGGCTGGTTCTTCAAGATCACGCTCAGCGATCCGTCCGAGGTCGAGCAGCTGATGGACGAGACTGCGTACGAAGCGTTCGTCGCGAAGTTGTAAGTCTTTGCAAGCCCCTCCCCTTCAGGGGAGGGGTTGGGGTGGGGCATGTCCGCGGGCGATGGTCTCGGTGAGACCTCCCCCACCCCCTGCCCCTCCCCTGAAGGGGAGGGGTTTAGGGAGTATATGATGCGCTACCTGCCGCTTACCCAGCCCGACCGCGACGCGATGCTCGGCGTCATCGGTGCCGCGACGATCGACGATTTGTTCATCGACGTGCCGGAATCCGCCCGCCTCGACGGCCCCGTCCACGGCCTGCCCAACCACGCGTCCGAGCTGGCGGTCGAGCGGCACATGACCGCGCTCGCCCGCAAGAACGTCGTCGCGGGCGAAGTGCCGTTCTTCCTCGGCGCGGGCGCGTATCGGCATCACGTGCCGGCGAGCGTCGATCACCTGATCCAGCGCGGCGAGTTCCTGACAGCCTACACCCCGTACCAGCCGGAAATCGCGCAGGGTACGCTCCAGATGTTGTTCGAAT
This sequence comes from Sphingomonas sp. Leaf37, assembly GCF_920939475.1. NCBI lineage: Bacteria > Pseudomonadati > Pseudomonadota > Alphaproteobacteria > Sphingomonadales > Sphingomonadaceae > Sphingomonas > Sphingomonas sp. Leaf37. Next base: position 581,663 of record NZ_CAKLAX010000001.1, read on the forward strand.
TCCAGACGCAGGTCGCGCGGCTGCTCGGCACCGATGTGGCGAATGCGTCGATGTACGACGGCTCGACCGCGTGCTGGGAGGCGATCGGCATGGCGCGGCGGATCACGCGGCGCGGCAAGGCGATCCTGTCGGGCGGGCTGCACCCGCATTATGTCAGCGTCGCCAGGACGATGGCGAAATACACCGGCGACGCGCTGGAAACCTCGACGCCGACGCTGACCGCCGAGACGGATATCGACGCGCTGATCGCGGCGATCGACGGCGATACGTCGTGCGTCGTCGTGCAATATCCCGACATCCTCGGCCGCATCGCCGACCTGACGCCGCTCGCCGACGCCTGCCACGCCAACAAGGCGCTGCTGATCGCGGTCGTTACTGAGCCGGTCGCTCTAGGGGCGATTCGGTCGCCGGGCGAGATGGACGCGGATATCGTCGTCGGCGAGGGCCAGTCGCTCGGCGTCGGGCTCCAGTTCGGCGGGCCGTATGTCGGGCTGTTCGGTTGCAAGGACAAATACGTCCGCCAGATGCCGGGCCGGCTGTGCGGCGAGACGGTGGACGCCGATGGCCGCCGCGGCTTCGTGCTGACGCTGTCGACGCGCGAGCAGCATATCCGCCGTGAAAAGGCGACGTCGAACATCTGCACCAACTCGGGCCTGTGTGCGCTGGCGTTCTCGGTGCACATGACGCTGCTCGGTGAGAAGGGGCTGCGGCAGTTGGCAGCGATCAATCATGTCGGCGCGGCGGCGGCGGCGGAGCGGCTGGCACAGGTGCCGGGCGTCGAGTTGGTCACCGACACGTTCTTCAACGAATTCACGCTGAAACTGCCCGTCGAGGCGCGTCCCGTCGTCCGCACGCTGGCGGATCGCGGCATTCTGGCGGGCGTGTCGCTCGGGCGGCTGTACCCGGACGAGGCGGGGCTTGCGAACGGGCTGATCGTCGCGGTCACCGAAACCACCACCGCGGAGGACGTCGAGACGTTTGCCGCCGCGCTTCAGGAGGTACTGGCATGAGCATCAACCAGAGCGGCTGGCGGCCGGAGATGAACGCTGGCACCGGTAACGCGGCCCCGACCTTCACCGGCAACAAGGCGCTGATGCTGGAAGAGGCGCTGATCTTCGAGATCGGCTCTACCGAAACGACGGGGGTGGATTTCGCCGACGAGGCCGACCTTGGCGTGTCGAACAAGCTGGGTGGCCTGTTCCGTGATGCGGCGATCGGGCTGCCGGGTCTCGCCGAGCCGGAAGCGGTGCGGCATTATACCCGCCTCAGCCGTCAGAATTACGCGATCGACCTCGGCCTGTTCCCGCTGGGCTCGTGCACGATGAAGCACAATCCGCGGCTGAACGAGAAGATGGCGCGGCTGCCGGGGTTCAGCGACGTCCATCCGCTGGCGCCGGTCGATACCGTGCAGGGCGCGCTGGAGGTGATCCATCAACTCAGCCACTGGCTGGTGACGCTGACCGGGATGACCAGCGTCGCGATGAGTCCGAAGGCGGGCGCGCATGGTGAATTGTGCGGCATCCTCGCGATCAAGGCGGCGCTGGCGAAGCGCGGCGAGGTGGATCGCAAGGTTATTCTCGTTCCCGAATCGGCGCATGGCACCAACCCGGCCACCGCCGCCTTCGCCGGCTTCAAGGTGGAGGATATTCCTGCGACTGCCGATGGTCGCGTCGACACCTCGGCGCTGACCGCGCGGCTGGGGCCGGACGTGGCGGGCGTGATGATCACCAACCCCAACACCTGCGGGCTGTTCGAGCGCGATCTCAAGACGATCTCGGACGCGGTGCATGCGGCGGGCGGCTACGTCTATTGCGACGGTGCCAACTTCAACGCGATCGTCGGGCGGGTACGGCCGGGCGACCTCGGCGTCGATGCAATGCACATCAACTTGCACAAGACCTTCTCCACCCCGCATGGCGGCGGTGGACCGGGTTCGGGGCCGGTGGTGTTCTCCGAAGCGCTGACGCCGTTCGCGCCGCTGCCTTTCGTCGAACGCCAAGGCGACCAGTTCGTGCTGGTCGAGGAAGAGACGGCGGGCGAGCATCACGCTGGCAGCTTCGGTCGGATGGTCGCGTTCCATGGCCAGATGGGCATGTTCACGCGCGCGCTGACCTACATCCTGTCGCATGGTGCGGACGGGTTGCGGCAGGTCGCCGAGGATGCGGTGCTCAACGCCAATTACGTGCTGCGTTCGCTGGAGGGATCGCTCGACGCGCCGTTCGCCGGATCGGGGCCGTGCATGCACGAGGCGATCTTCTCCGACGCCAACCTTGCAGAGGGCTTCTCGACGCTGGACGTTGCCAAGGGGCTGATCGATGAAGGCTTCCACCCGATGACGGTGTACTTCCCGCTGGTCGTCCACGGCGCGATGCTGGTCGAGCCGACGGAGACCGAATCGAAGGCGGCGCTCGACCAGTTCATCGGTGCGCTGCGCTCGGTGGCGGAGCGGGCGAAGGCGGGTGACGTGTCGCTCAAGTCCGCCCCGCACTTCGCCCCGCGCAGCAGGCTGGACGAGACGCTCGCCGCGCGCAAGCCGGTGCTGGTGTGGAAGGATACGCCGCTGGCGCAAGCGGCGGAATAACTTCGTGTTCCTGCGAACGCAGGAACCCAGAGCAACGGGCCGATCGGCTAGTGGCTCGGGGCTCCCGCGTGCGCAGGAGCACCGGCGCGTTTATAACCTTCCTTGTCACAGCGTGTCCGACTAGCCTTACCCGAACGGGAGGCGGGGAATGCAGGCACAGCAACCGGGCGGATGGATCAGCTATGCGGTCCCGCTCGTCATCGTCGCGATCGTCATGGCGATCCGGTGGAAGCGGATGAGCCGGGTTAGGCCGCTCAAGCTCGAGCGGCTGTGGATATTGCCCGCGATCTACGCGGTGGTGATCGGGTTCACTTTTTCGCGCTTTCCGCCGCAGGGTTGGGGATGGGCGTTCTGTCTTGCCGCTTTGATGCTCGGTGCGGGGCTGGGGTGGCAGCGGGGCAAGATGATGCGGATCACGCTCGATCCAGAGACGCATACGCTCGGTCAGACGTCGTCGCCCGCGGCGTTGCTGTTCATCCTGCTCCTGATCGTCGTCCGGAACGGTGCCAAAAGCGCCGTGGACTATGCTGGGCCGGTCGGGCTCGATCCGATGGCGATGACGGATATCCTGATGGCGTTGGCGCTCGGGCTGTTCACGGCGCAACGGCTGGAGATGTATCTGCGGGGAAGGCGGATGCTGGCGGGCGGCTCACGCGATCTCGCCGGCTGACAGGGTTTCCTGCCGCCGGCGGACGGCTTCGCGCCAGACGATCACCAGTCCGCTGGCGATGATGACCGGCGCGCCGATCCAGGTCGCCGCCGCCGGGAGCGAGCCGAACAGCAGCCAGCCGAGCAGGGTCGCCCATAACAGGCTGGAATAATCCATCGGCACCACGACCGACACCGGACCGAGACGTAGCGAGTTGGTCATCGCGATCTGCGCGCAGCCGCCGAGCGTGCCGACTGCCGCCAGCGCTGCCCAACCGGTCGGGCTGTGCGCCTGCGCGACCGGCAGGTAGAAGACCGACAGGGGTACCAGCGACAGGACGGAGAACCAGAAGACGGTGGTCAGCGCAGCCTCGGTCTTGCCGATCTGGCGGAGCAATATGGTAACGCAGGCGGTCCCGAATGCGCCGGCCAGCGAAAAGGCCGCGCCGCGCAACGGGAAATGGTCACCGGCCGGTTGCGCGACTATCAGGACACCGGCGAACCCGACGAGGACTGCGCCCCAGCGCCAGACACCGGTCGGCTCGCGCAGCACCGCCGCGCCGAGGATCGTCGCGAAGATCGGCACGGTGAAGCCGATCGTCGTCGCCTCCGCCAGCGGCAGCGCGACGATGCCGTTGAAGGTCATCGCCATTGCCGACAGCCCGACGATCGCGCGGAGGACATGTGCAGGCAGGCGCTGCGTCGCGACGGCGGAGAGGCTTGGACCCGCAAGGATTACGCCCGTCACCAGCAGCGCCGCGCCGAACTGGCGGAAGAACAGGATCTCGACGACGCTTGCGCCCGCTTGTTCGGCAAGTTTGATCGCGGCGTTCATCAGCGCGAAGAACACCACGGACAGCAGGCGCAGCGCGATCGCGGGAAGGATACGGTCGGATGTCACGCGGGCGTCCTAGCGGCGGCGCCTGCTAAAGTCCTCCCCCGCCAAAGGGGAGGTGGCACGGCGCAGCCGTGACGGAGGGGGAGGGAAGCGACGGCGTCCGTGATCATAGCGTTCACCGCTTACCTCCCCCACCACCATTCGGCTGACGCCGAACGGTCCCCCTCCCCCTGGCGGGGGAGGAATGAAGGTGGGTGACGAATATGGCGGAGCGGCATAAAGGCACCCCATGAAGCACGCTCTCTCCGTCACGCGCGAAGCCGATTTCGCCGCCTGGTACCAGTCCGTCATTGCCGAGGCCGACCTCGCCGAGGAATCCGGCGTGCGCGGGTGCATGGTCATCAGGCCGTGGGGCTATGGCATCTGGGAGCGCATCCAGCGGCTGCTCGACGACCGGATCAAGGCCACCGGGCATGAGAATTGCTATTTCCCGCTGTTCATCCCGCTGTCCTATTTCGAGAAGGAGGCGGAGCACGTCGAGGGCTTCGCCAAGGAGATGGCGGTCGTCACGCATCACCGGTTGATCCCGGACGGCAAGGGCGGGCTGATGCCCGATCCCGCCGCCAAGCTTGAGGAGCCTTTGGTGGTGCGGCCGACGTCGGAGACGGTGATCGGCACCGCGTTCGCGCGCTGGGTGCAGTCGTGGCGCGACCTGCCGGTGCTGATCAACCAATGGGCCAATGTCGTGCGCTGGGAGATGCGGACGCGCATGTTCCTGCGCACCAGCGAATTCCTGTGGCAGGAAGGGCATACCGCCCACGCCACTGCGGACGAGGCGCGCGAAGAGACGCTGAAGATGCTCGAGGTTTACCGCTCGTTCGCCGAGGATTGTCTCGCGTTGCCGGTGGTCGCGGGCGAGAAGCCGGAGAACGAGCGCTTCCCCGGCGCGGTCGCTACCTACAGCATCGAGGCAATGATGCAGGACGGCAAGGCGCTGCAGGCGGGCACCAGCCACTTCCTGGGCACGAACTTCGCCAAGGCGCAGAACATCCGCTTCCAGAATACGAGCGGCGAATTCGAACTGGCGAACACGACAAGCTGGGGCGTCAGCACGCGGATGATCGGCGGCGTCATCATGGTGCATGGCGACGACGACGGCCTGCGTGTGCCGCCGCGGATCGCGCCGTGGCAGATCGTGATCGTGCCGATGCTGCGCGACGTGCCCGAGGACGAGGCGCTGGTCGCCTATGCAAAGGACATCCAGTCCAACCTTGCCGGCCTGACGGCGTTGGGCGAGCCGGTGCGCGCGCTGCTCGACCTGAAGCCGGTCAAGGCGGCGACCAAGCGCTGGGGCTGGGTCAAGAAGGGCGCGCCGATCATCGTCGAGATCGGCGGTCGGGATATGGCGGGTGGCAACGTGTCGGTGATCCGCCGCGACCGGCTGTACCGTGAAGACGGCAAGCTGGATTCGCAGGTTATGCCGCGCGGCGATTTCGAGGCGGATGCGCCGGCGCTGCTGGCGGCGATCCAGGACGCGCTGCACGAACAGGCGCGCGAGCGGTTGCAGGCGAACATCGTGCCCGCACGCGATTGGGCCGGCGTGGAAGCGCATTTCGCCGAGGGCGTGAAGAACCCTGGTTGGGTCGAGGTGTCGTGGTCGAAGCCGACGGGCGCGGCGCTGGATGCGGTGGTCGAGCGGTTGAAGGCGCTGAAGCTGACGATCCGCAATGCGCCGAGCGATGCAGGTGCGCTGGAGGGTGCGTGCGTGTTTACCGGCGAGCCGGCGGTGGAGCGGGTGCTGCTGGCGCGGGCTTACTGACGGGCGCTGGCTTGGCGTCGTCGAGTAGGCGACGGCGGGGATCGCCGGTATTCTGCGGCGTTCGTCATCCTCGCGTGGGCGGGGACCCATAGTCACTGTACTGTCCGCTCTATTCTCGAAGTCAGCCAGTATGGATCCCGCCTGCGCGGGGATGACGAGGCTGGGGGCGGGAACCTTACATCCCATTTTTCCGTCATCCCGGCGAACGCCGGGACCCATGGTTGCGAGCGGCTGCTGATGTGCGCCGTAGCCAATCCAGCCATTCCATGGGTCCCGGCGTTCGCCGGGATGACGGAGAGGGGGGCAGGGAAGGAGAGTAAGGAGCGGGAGCGACGGCATAGTCGTGCACATCGGGGCGCAGCACTACTCCTCCCGCGACGCATCCTCATACCGCCGCCCGACGTGCGCCTCGCCGCGTTCCGCCGCCAGCAGCGCCTGCCGGTGCCGCTCGGCATAGCGGGCGCGGTCCTCCTCACCACGCACGTCGGCGCAGCGGGGGCAGGCGATGCCCTCCTCGTATAGCGGCGATGCGCGGTCCTCCGGCGATACGGGCATCCGGCATGCCCGGCACAGGCCATGCGTGCCCGGCGCCAGGCCATGCCCAACCGCGACGCGCTCGTCGAAGACGAAGCACTCGCCCTGCCACGCGCTGTCCTCTGCCGGCACGTCTTCCAGATATTTCAGGATGCCGCCCTTGAGGTGGAAGACGTCCTCGATGCCCTCGGCCTTCAGGAACGCCGTCGCCTTTTCGCAGCGGATGCCGCCGGTGCAGAACATCGCGACCTGCTTGTCGCCCGCCACCAGCGCGTCGCGATGGTCGCGGAACCACGCCGGGAAGTCGCGGAACGTCCGCGTCGCCGGGTCGATCGCGCCGGCGAAGGTGCCGACCGCGACCTCGTAGTCGTTGCGGGTGTCGATCAGCACAGTTTTCGGATCGGCGATCAGCGCGTTCCAGTCTGCCGGCTCGACGTAATGGCCGGCATCGAGCGGTTCGATCGCGGGTTCGCCCATCGTCACGATCTCCGCCTTCACCCGAACCTTGGTGCGGTGGAACGGCATCGTCCCGGCGCGCGATTCCTTTACGTCGAGGTCGGCGCAACCGGGTAGCGCGCGGATATGGGCGAGTACCGCCTCCATCCCGGCATCGGTGCCGGCGATGGTGCCGTTGATGCCCTCATGCGCGAGCAGCAGCGTGCCGCGCACGCCCGCCGCTTCGCACGCGGCCAGCAGCGGCGGTTTCAGGGCGGCGGGATCGGTGAACGGGGTGAAGCGGTAGAGCGCACAGACGCGGAACATGGAGAGCCTTTAGCCGCTCGGCGGCGCGCGCGCAAAGATGGAGCATGACGGAACGCGGTCGGCTCCCTATCTCTCATCCGTGCATAAGAAAACCAGACCCGGCCTGCCAACGCAGGCGCAGATCCTCGACTTCATCGCGACCTCCGACGTGCCCGCCGGCAAACGCGAGATCGCCAAGGCGTTCGGCCTGACCGCGCAGGAGAAGATTGCGCTGAAGGCGTTGCTGAAGGACATGGCCGACGAAGGCCTGATCGATAGCGCCCCCGGCCGCGCCTTCCACAAGATGGGCGGGCTGCCCAAGGTGACGGTGCTGCGCGTCGCCGATGTCGATGACGGCGGCAACGTGTGGGCGGTGCCGGAACGGTGGGAGGCGGACACGCCGCCGCCGCGCCTGCGGGTGCGCGAGCGGAAGGGGAGCACGCTGGGGATCGGCGAACGCATCCTGGCGCGGACCGAGGAAGCGGGCGCGGGCTGGATCGCGCATCCGATGAAGGTGCTGGCGAAGGCGTCGGAGCAGGTGCTCGGCGTGTTGCGGCGCGAGGGAGACCGGTTCTGGCTGACCGGGGTCGAGAAGAAGGACCGGCGCGAGTTCCCGGTGTCCGACGTTGGCGAGGCGCAAGCGGGCGATCTCGTGATGACCGAAATCACCGGGCGGCCCCCGCGGCTATCGGTGCGGGTGGTGCAGCGGTTGGGCGATCCGTTCGCGCCGCGCAGCTTCTCGCTGATCGCGATCCACAAGCTCGGCATTCCCGACGTGTTTTCGGGTGAGGCGCTCGACGAGGCGGAGCGGGTGTCGCAGCTGCCGTTGGGTGACGATCGCGAAGACCTGACGCATCTGCCGATCGTCGCGATCGATCCGGTCGATGCGCGCGACCACGACGATGCGGTGTGGGCGGCGCCCGACGACGATCCCGGCAATGTCGGCGGCTGGAAGGCGGTGGTCGCGATTGCTGACGTCAGTTTCTATGTGCGGCCCGGTTCGGAGATCGACCGCGAGGCGCGGCGGCGGGGCAACTCGGTGTATTTTCCCGATCGCGTCGTACCGATGCTGCCGGAGATCCTGTCCGCCGAGGTGTGTTCGCTGAAGGAAGGGGAGGATCGCGCGGCGCTGGTGTGCCATTTGCAGGTGGGGAAGTCGGGCAAGCTGGAGAGCTGGCGGTTTTCCCGGGCGCGGGTGCGGATTGCGGCGAACCTGGCGTATGAAGATGCGCAGGCAATGATCGACGGCAAGCCCATTCCCTTCAGGGGAGGGGACGCGGGCGTCGGTCTCAGTGAGACGTCCCCCACCCCCAACCCCTCCCCTGAAGGGGAGGGGTTTATCCTGGGCTCGCTCCGCCACCTTTGGGACTGCTGGCGCGCGCTGGCGAAGGCGCGGGATGCGCGCGAGCCGCTCGACCTCGATCTGCCCGAACGGCGGGTCGTGCTCGACGAGAAGGGGCGGATCATGTCGGTCGCGCCGCGCGAGCGGCTCGATGCGCACCGGTTGATCGAGGATTACATGATCGCCGCCAACGTCGCCGCTGCCAAGGCGCTGGAGGCGAAGAAGGCGCCGGTGATGTACCGCGTGCACGAACCGCCAAGCCGTGAAAAGCTGGTCGCGTTGAAGGACTATCTGGAGACTTTCGACGTGGCTTTCGCGCTCGGGCAGGTGATCCGTCCGGCGACATTCAACCATGTGCTGAACCGCGTCGGTGACGCTGATTTCCGCCCGCAGGTAATGGAGCAGGTGCTGCGCACGCAGACCCAGGCTTATTACGCGCCGGCCAACCAAGGGCATTTCGGGCTGTCGCTGAGCTCCTACGCGCATTTCACCTCGCCGATCCGGCGTTATGCCGATCTCGTCGTCCACCGCTCGCTGGTCGCGGCCTACAAGCTCGGGCCGGGTGAGCTGACCAGGACGGATGCCGAGGCGATGGAGCAGATCGGCACCACCATCAGCGGCCTCGAACGCCGCGCGATGGAGGCGGAGCGCGATACGATCGATCGCTATGTCGCGGCGTTCCTGTCGGAAAAGGTCGGCGAGACGGTGTCGGCGCGGATCACGGGGGTGCAGAATTACGGCTTCTTCGCCACGGTGGAGGGAATCGGCGGCGACGGGCTGATGCCGGTCCGCGATCTGGGCGGCGAATATTTCCGCTTCGACGAGGCGGCGCGCAAGCTGATCGGCGAGCAGACCGGCGAGGAATATGCGCTCGGCCAGCGCATCGACCTGAGGCTGGCGGAGGCGAACCCCGTGTCGGGCGCGTTGCGCTTCGAACTGCCGGGCGGCAAGGGGGCGGCACCGGGCGCGCGGCATGTCGGCTCGGGGCGCAAGGATCGCGTGATCAAGCATCGCGGGCGGCCGCAGAACATCCGCCATCAGGGCAAGCGGCGGTGACGCGTCTGGTGCGTGTCGAGCCGCAGGGTACGGTGCGCGACCGTTATCTGGTGCACGGGACGATCGCGCCGCGTTTCGTCGACGCGCACGCGGTGACGGCGAGCGATGCGATCGATTTCGCGCCGGCCGATGAGCGCGAGGCGAAGGCGTTCGCGGCGATGGTCTCCGACGGGTCGATCCGGGTGGCTGTGCCGGGACGGTTTTGGTTCGACATGGATGCGTATGAGGCGGCTGCGGCAGGACGACGGGCGAAGCGGGTGCCGGTGATGCTGATCGTGACGCTGTTGATCGCGGTGGGGGCGGTGATGTTCTACCGCGGATGAAATCCTCCCCGGCGAGGTGAGTCGAGGGGGCGTTTCCGCGAGTCACCACGTTCATGGTGGACCTCCCCCTCCGCCACGGCTTCGCCGCGCCACCTCCCCCTGGCGGGGAAGGAATTGCAAGACTCACCCCGCAGTAAACGTCAGCCCGGCCTTGTCCTGCAAGCGATCGCGCAGCGTCGTGCCGAGCAGCGCGCCGGGGGTCCAGACGCCGCCGGCGCCTTCCGTTTCCAGCAGGCAGCGCGCGGTCTCGGCGATCATCTTGCTGGTCGATCCATAGCCGGGGTCGCGGTCACCGGTGACCACCGCGTCGAAGCGCGCGCCGTCGGGCATCAGGCCGACGAACAGCAGGTCGTAATGGCCACTGTCGCGCTCTTCCTTGCTGGGGCCTTCGCCGGGTTTGGGCCCCTTGTCGCTCGCCAGCGGGTTGAGCTTGGCGATCGCGTCCGCTGCCGCCTTGCCCATCTCGCCGAGGCCGGCGACCATCATCTCGTCGTACACGAAATCCTTGCCGTAGCGGTGGTCGAGCAGGAAGTTGGTGCGGTGGACGTTCTTGGTGTTGATCGCCGCCATGATGAACGGCGCGACCCAGGTGTTGAGTGTCGCGTCGAATTCGGGCAGCAGCCCGGTCGGCTGGTGCGGGCCGCTGAAGCCGGGGGTCAGCGCAAATGGGCTGGCGAGCAGGCCGAGGATCGACGGATCGCGCGCTGCGGCGGCGAGCGTCGCCTTCAGGCTTGCCGCGGTGCCGCCGGAAAAGCCGCCCTTCATCGCCCGTACGCGGCCCTTCACGCGGGGTGCTGGATGGCCGTATTTGGCGCGGGCGCATTCCTGCAAGGTCAGCACGCCGAGATCGAACGGGATCGAATCGAAGCCGCAGGAGAACACGATGCGCGCGCCGCTCGCCTGCGCTCCGGCATGGTGGGCGTCGATCATGTGGCGCATCCACGCCGGTTCACCGCACAGGTCGACGTAAGCGGTGCCCGCGGCGACGCAGGCGGCGATCAGCGGCTCGCCATAGAGCTGGTATGGGCCGACGGTGGTGAGCACGACCTGCGTCGATTGCGCCATCGCCTTCAGGCTGGCGGGATCGTCTGCATCGGCGACGAGCAGCGGCGTGTCTGCGGGCGCGCCGATGATGTCGCGCACCTCCTCCAGTTTGGCGCGGCTGCGGCCCGCCATCGCCCAGCGGGTGACGTTCTGTTGGCCGAAATATTCAGCGACGAGGCGCCCGGTGAAGCCGGTCGCGCCATAGACGATAATGTCATAGTCGCGCATTGCTCTCTCCTGTTGCTTTACGCGAACGTCATGCGCTTTGCGGGACAAGGGATCAAGTTTCCCCATACATCCCAACGAAAACCGGGATGACGGAAGGTTACGCCGCCTCGCTGAACTGCAAGCTCGCCAGCCGCGCGTACAAACCGCCGTGACCGATCAGGCTGCTATGCGTACCCTCCTCGACGATCCCGCCTTGATCCATCACAACGATGCGTTCCGCGGCGCGAACCGTCGCCAGCCGGTGCGCGATCACCAGCGTGGTGCGGTTCTCCATCAGTCGTTCCAATGCCTGCTGCACCAGCCGCTCGCTTTCGGCATCCAGTGCGCTGGTCGCCTCGTCGAGCAGCAGGATCGGCGCATCGCGGAGCAGCGCGCGCGCGATCGTCACCCGCTGGCGCTGGCCGCCGGACAGGCGCGCGCCGCCTTCGCCCAGATTGGTGTCGAGGCCCTGCGGCAACGCACGCAGGAAATCGGCGGCGTTGGCGGCTTCTGCCGCGGCCCACAATTCGTCGTCGGTCGCTTCCCACTGGCCATAACGCAGATTGTCGCGGGCGCTGGCGCCGAAGATCACGGTTTCCTGCGGCACCATCGCGATCTGTGCGCGGATCGCGGCGGGGTCGGCCTCCCGCAGATCGACGCCATCGAGCAGGACGCGGCCCGCGGCGGGGTCGTAGAAACGCTCGGCAAGCTGGAAGAGCGTAGATTTGCCCGCACCCGAGGGGCCCACCACCGCGACCGTTTCGCCGGGACGTACGCTGAGGGTGAAATCCTCCAGCGCGGCGACGTCGGGGCGGGTCGGATAGTGGAAGCGGACGTGCTCGAACGACAGCGCGCCGTTGACCGGTACGGGCAAGGGGATCGGCGCGGCGGGGCGCGTGATCTCGGGCTGTTCGCGCAGCAGTTCGGCGAGACGGCTGGCTGCGCCGGCACCGCGGAGCAGATCGCCGTACACTTCGGTCAACGCGCCGAACGCGCCGGCGACTATGCCGCCGGTGAGCACGAAGGCGGCGATCGCTCCGCCGCTGATCTTGCCGGCGGCGACATCGGTCGCGCCCTCCCACAGCACCAAAGTAATCGACCCGAAGATCAGGAAGATCATGATCGCCGTCATCACTGCCCGCAACGCGATGCGCGACTTGGCGGCGGCGAAGGTCGCGTCGACCGCGCTGGTGAAGCGTTGCGCCTCGCGCGGCTCCTGTCCGAACGCCTGGACGATCTTCATCGCGCCGAGCGTCTCCGTGATCAGCGATCCGACGTCGGCCACCCGATCCTGCGACGTGCGCGACAAGTTGCGGATGCGGCGGCCCAGGATCGTCACGGGCAGGATGATGAGCGGGATGCCGAGCAGCAGCATGCCGGCCAGTTTGGGCGACAGCGCGAAGAGATAGATCATGCCGCCGACACCGGTGAAGGTGTTGCGCAGCGCGATGCTGACGGTGCTGCCGACGACGTTTTCGATCAGCGCAGTATCGGACGTCAGGCGCGATGCGATTTCCGACGGACGATTTTCCTCAAAGAAGCGCGGCGTCAATCCGAGCAGGTGAGCTTGCACGCGCGTGCGGATATCGGCGACGACCCGTTCGCCCAGCCAGGACACGAAATAGAAGCGGATCGCCGTCGCTACCGCGAGGACCGTGACGATCATCAGCAGGTAATGGAACGACGACGCCACCGTCTCGCCGCCGCCCGGTGCGAAGCCGCGATCGATCACGCGCTTGAATCCATAGGGGATTCCGATCGTCGCCGCGGACGTGGTGGCAAGCGCGGCAAGCGCGATGGCGAGTTGGCGCGGATAACTCAGCACGCGCTCCAGCACGAGCCGGAGATCGCCGAGGCGGCGGTTGCTGGGAACGGGATCTTTGGCCATGCCGACGCGCCTAGCAGTCGCGGGAGGGTGGCTCAACGGCTCGCGACGGGCGGGCATTGGGGCCGGTGGGGCGTCTCGGGCGTTCAGACTGATTACACGGGCCGTGATTTGCGTTACGACGCTCTCAACCTATCTTATGTAAAGATGCGAACCATGCTCTACGACGCCTATGAAATGCAGCGCTCGATGCTCGCCGGGGCCAGCGCGATGGCCACGTTCGGGGCCGACTGGATGCGCAATCCCGCCAATCCGTGGTCGTACGTTGGCGGTGGCCAGATCGTCAGCTCGGCGCTCGACGTGTTCGCGCATGCGTCCGCGACCCGGGGCAAGCCGGCGTTCCGGCTGACGCACACGACGATCGACGGGCGCGAGGTGGCGGTGCATGAAGAGATCGTGCTGCAAAAGCCGTTCGGCCAGCTGAAGCGGTTCCGTCGCGAGGGCGTCGAGGGCGGACCCAAGCTGCTGATCGTCGCGCCGATGTCGGGCCACTTCGCCACGTTGCTGCGCGGCACTGTAGAGCGGATGCTGCCGACCGCCGAGGTCTACATCACCGACTGGCGCGACGCGAAGCTGGTGCCGCTGTCGGACGGGCGTTTCGACCTCGATGATTATATCGATTATTTGATCGCGTTCATGGAGGCGATCGGCCCCAACGAGGGGCAGGGCGGTGCGCACATGCTCGCAGTCTGCCAGCCATCGGTGCCATGCTATGCCGCCGTTGCGCTGATGAGCGCGGACCAGAACCCCCGTCGTCCGAAGACGCTGACGATGATGGGCGGGCCGGTCGACACGCGCGAGGCGCCGACCGCTGTCAATACGTTGGCGACCGAGCGGCCACATGCGTGGTTCGAACAGAATGTCGTGGTGACTGTGCCGGCGATGTACCCGGGTTCGGGCCGCAAGGTGTATCCCGGCTTCCTTCAGCTCGCCGGCTTCATGTCGATGAACCTCGGCAACCACATGGTCTCGCACTGGGAGATGTTCAAACATCTGGTCCAGGGCGACGGCGAGAGCGCGGACGCGACCAAGGGGTTCTACGAGGAATATCGGTCGGTCTGCGACATGACGGCGGAATTCTATCTGCAGACGGTGGAACTGGTATTCCAGAAGCATGCACTGCCGCGGGGCGAGATGATGCACCGCGGGCGCCGGGTCGATCCGGGCGCGATCACCGATGTCGCGGTGCTGGCGATCGAGGGCGAGCGCGACGACATCTCCGGTATCGGCCAGACGAAAGCGGCATTGACGCTGGCGACCAACCTGCCCGAAGACAAGAAGCGTTATCTGATGGCGGAAGGCGCCGGCCATTACGGCATCTTCAACGGATCGAAGTGGCGCAACCATGTCGCGCCGGTCGTCGAGGAATGGATGGCGGCGAACGCCTGATATGAAACGAGCGGCCTGTTGAAAGGCCGCTCGTATGGTTTCGACGAAGGGGCGGTGGCGACCGCCCCTGTTTCGTGTCAGGCGACCGAGTCGACCACGGCGTGGCTGCTCGATTCATCGCCGCGGATCGTGCCGCCGAACAGCATCTTTACCCGGCCCGATATCGAGATGTCGGTCTCCCACAGCTCCGCACTGTCGATGTCAAAGCGCAGCAGCGTGACGTTCGGATCGTCCTTGCCGTTCGGGAACCAGGCGTCGACCTGATTATTCCAGAGCTTGTCGATCTGACCCCGGTCGTTGTCCTGGCTGACATTGCCGGCGAGGCAGGCGAAGAAGTCATGCCCCTTGCCGACGAACTGCGCCATCGCGTCGCCGCCCTTCGCGATACGGTTGTCCTTGCCAGCGAAGAAGAACAGCGTGTTCGGCTGATCGTCGTCGATCTGCGCAGTCATCGGCTCGGAATGTTCACCGTCCACAAGGCCGATCATCACGAACGGGCTCGCCTTCAGCTTGTCGAGGAACTTGGCGGCAATCTCCTGAGGACTGTCGTGGTCGGCCATGCGTCGTCTCCTGTACGGGGTTTGGCGGGAGAACGAGCGCGGCGAGGGTTGGTTGCGCGGTTGGCAGCTTCGGCCATCGACGTGATCGACAGACGCAAACGATAAAGCACACGGGCGGGGCTCGGGTAGTAGCCTGAAGCCCAAACGATTTGGACCCCGACCGTAGCAGCGGTCGAGGCCCATACAAGGAGGACACCAATGACAATGCCCGATCCGGACATATGCCGATCAGGCTAATACTTCAACTCACAGCACCTCGAACAAACCCGCCGCGCCCATGCCGCCGCCGATGCACATCGTCACGACGACGTACTTCGCCCCGCGGCGCTTCCCCTCGATCAGCGCGTGGCCGGTCATGCGGGCGCCCGACATGCCATAGGGGTGGCCGATAGAGATCGCTCCGCCGTTGACGTTGAGCAGTTCGTCGGGAATGCCGAGCGTGTCGCGGCAATAGAGAACCTGCACCGCGAACGCCTCGTTAAGCTCCCACAGGCCGATGTCGCTCATCGTCAAACCGTTCTTTTCGAGCAGCTTGGGAATCGCGAAGACCGGGCCGATGCCCATCTCGTCGGGCTTGGTGCCCGCAACCGCCATGCCGACGTAGCGGCCGAGCGGGGAGAGCCCACGCGCCGAAGCGACGCTTTCCTCCATCAGCACCGATGCCGATGCGCCGTCCGACAGCTGGCTGGCGTTGCCGGCGGTGATGACGCCGTCCGGTCCGACGACGGCTTGCAGCGCCTGCAAGCCTTTCAGCGTCGTGTCTGCACGGTTGCCCTCGTCCTTCGACAGGGTGACGTCTTTGGTGCTGACCTCCTTTGTCGCCTTGTCCACCACGTTCATCGTCGCCGACAGCGCGACGATCTCGTCATCGAACTTGCCCGCGGCCTGGGCGGCGGCGGTGCGCTGCTGCGACTGGAAACCATAGGCGTCCTGCACGTCGCGGCTGATACCATAGCGTTTGGCGACCGTTTCGGCGGTCTGGAGCATCGGCATGTAGATGTCGGGGTGCATCGCGATCAGCTGCTTGTCGGGGGCGACGCGCATCTGCGGTGTCTGCACCATGCTGATGCTTTCGACACCGCCGCCGATCGCGATATCCATGCCGTCGACGATGATCTGCTTGGCGGCGGTGGCGATCGCCATCAGGCCGCTGGCGCATTGGCGGTCGAGCGACATGCCCGACACCGATGTCGGCAGGCCCGCACGCAGCGCTGCCTGGCGGGCGATGTTGCCGGCCTGATGGCCCTGCTGGAGCGCGGCGCCGAAGACGACGTCGTCGACCTCGGCGCCATCGATCCCCGCGCGCCTGACGGCATGTTCGATGGCGTGGCCGGCGAGCGCCTGCGGCGTCGTGTTGTTAAACGCGCCGCGATAGGCGCGACCGATCGGCGTACGGGCGGTGGAGACGATGACGGCTGAGCGCATGGTGGATTTCTCTCGGCTGATGATGAGACGGTTAGACGAATATCTGGCTGATCCATTCGGCGATCATCGCGGGTTTCGGCTGCCCTTCGATCTCGACGGTGAATTCATTGGTCTGCTGGAACTGGCCGGGACGCTTTTCGTCGAATTCGATTAGTTTGAAATGCCCGCGAATACGGCTGCCGGAGCGGACGGGGGTGAGGAAGCGGACTTTGTTGCCGCCATAGTTAACGCCCATCTTCACGCCCGCTAGCCGGGGGGCGTCCGGCACTTTCGACGCGAGCAGCGGCATCAGCGACAGCGTGAGGAAGCCATGCGCGATGGTGCCGCCGAACGGCGTCTGCGCTGCGGCGGCGGGATCGACGTGGATGAACTGATGGTCGCCGGTCGCATCGGCGAAGGTGTCGATCATCGCCTGCGTCACCTCGACCCAGTCGGAGACGGTTTCGGTGCCGATCCTGGCTTTCATCTCGTCGACGGTGATCGTCGTCACGGGATTCCCCTTCGCTGCAGTTTGGCGCTAGACGCGGGCCATTCTGTAGGCGCGGGAGGGTGTCCCTCGCAAGCCTCGACCGACCGAAAGCTTGAACATGTCCTCTGACGTAACGTCCGCCGCCCGGAAATCCATGGCGCAACTGTACCGCGCCAGCGAACCCGATGTTCTAAAACCCCTACTGGACCGTGCATCGACCTCTCCCGACTCGCGGCAGCGGATCATGGGGCATGCGTCAGGACTGCTGGCAGACCTGCGCGCGGCGCAGAATCGCGGCTGGGTGAACCAGTTCCTGCAGGAATATCGGCTCAATTCGTCAGAAGGCGTCGCGCTGCTGAGCCTTGCCGAGGCGTTCCTGCGCGTGCCGGACCCGGAGACGGCGGACCTGCTGATCGCCGACAAACTGGGCGATGCCGACTGGCGCGCGCACGCCGGGCGATCGAACAGCAAGCTGGTCAACAGCGCGACCTGGGGTCTCGTGGTGGGCCGCGTGCTGGTGGGCGAGGGGCCGTCCGGGCCACTGCGTCGGCTGATCTCCCGCGCGGGAGAGCCGTTCGTCCGGCAGGCGGTCGGCGCGGCGATGAAGATGATGGGTGAGATCTTCGTGATGGGCCGCACCATCGACGAGGCGATGCGGCGGATGAAGAAGCCGGACAACAAGGGCTTCACCGCCAGCTTCGACATGCTGGGCGAGGCTGCGCGGACCTATGACGACGCGGATCGCTATTTCCGGGCGTATGTCGGGGCGATCGATGCGGTCGGCAGCGATCCGGCGGCGGGGCATTCGGTGTCGGTGAAGCTGTCGGCGTTGCATCCGCGGTACGAGGTGGCGCGGTGGAGCGAGTGCGTGCCGGCACTGACGCAGATGCTGGAGGCGCTGGCGGTGCAGGCGGCGGCGAAGAACATCGCGCTGACCGTCGATGCGGAGGAATCCGAGCGGCTCGAGATGAGCCTCGACATCATCGGTGCGGTCGCGGCGCTGCCGAGCCTGAAGGGCTGGGACGGGTTCGGCATGGCGGTGCAGGCCTATGGCAAGCGCGCGCGGCCGGTGGTGGCGTGGGCGAACGGGCTGGATCGCGTGATGAACGTGCGGCTGGTCAAGGGCGCCTATTGGGACAGCGAGATCAAGCGGACGCAGGTCGAGGGGCTGGCGGACTACCCACTGTTCACGCGCAAGGCGGCAACCGACGTGTCGTATCTGGCGGTGGCGAAGGACATGCTGGCGGCGGAGAATATCCGGCCGGCGTTCGCCAGCCACAATGCGCTGACGGTGGCGACGATCCTGGAATGGGCCGGCAACAGCCGCGACTTCGAATTCCAGCGGCTGCACGGGATGGGCGACGGCCTGTACGAGCGGCTGGTGCGCGAGAACGGCTATCATTGCCGGATTTACGCGCCGGTGGGCGGGCATCGCGATTTGCTGGCGTATCTGGTGCGGCGCTTGCTGGAGAATGGAGCGAATTCGAGCTTCGTGCATCAGTTGGCGGATGCGCGGTTGAGCGAGGACGAGATTCTGGCGGACCCGGTGGCGAAGATCGCTGCGGTCGGCGGCACGCGACATCCGAGCATTCCGTTGCCGAAGGACCTGTTCGCGCCGGGGCATCGCAATTCGAGCGGGCTGGATTTGAGCGATGTGGCGACGCTGGAGGCGGCGGTCGCGGCGGTCAAAAAGCCGCTTCCTCGCGCTCACCCTCACCCGTCGCCGGCTGACGCCGTCTCTTTCTCTCCCGATGGGAGAGGGAAGGGGCCCGCTGCCGCAGGCGGTGGGAAGGGTGAGGGTGAGGGCGTGTCCGCCGCCGTCACCCGCGCGCATGCCGCGTTCCCGGCGTGGTCGGCCACGCCGGTGGACGACCGCGCCGCCTGCCTCGAACGGCTTGCGGACCTGCTGGAGGAGAATCGCGACCGGTTGATGGCGATCTGCGTGCAGGAGGCGTTCAAGACGATCCCCGATGCGATCGGCGAGGTGCGCGAGGCGGCGGATTTCTGTCGCTATTACGCCAGCGAGGCGCGGGCGCGGTTGCGCGCCGTCGAGCTGCCCGGGCCGACCGGCGAGCGCAACATGCTGCATATCGAGGGGCGCGGCGTGTGGGCGACGGTGGCGCCGTGGAACTTCCCGCTCGCGATCTTCCTCGGCCAGACGGTCGCGGCGCTGGTCGCGGGCAACACCGTAGTCGCCAAGCCGGCCCCGCAGACGCCGGAGATTGCGCGCTTCGCGGTCGAGCTGGCGCATCGCGCGGGCGTGCCGGCGGATGCGCTGGTGCTGGTGACCGGCGGGCCGGAGGTCGGCGCTGCGCTGACCGGCGACGTGCGGGTGGCGGGCGTCGCCTTCACCGGATCGACCGCGACCGCCAAGCGGATCGCGCGGACGCTGGTGCAGGACGACGATCGCCCGATCGTGCCGCTGATCGCGGAAACGGGCGGGATCAACGCGATGATCGTCGATTCCACCGCACTGCCCGAGCAGGTGGTAGCGGACGTCGTCACATCCTCGTTCCGGTCGGCGGGGCAGCGCTGTTCGGCGCTGCGCCTGCTGCTGGTGCAGGAGGATGTCGCTGATACCGTCATCCACATGCTGACGGGGGCGATGGATACGCTGCGGCTGGGTGATCCGGGCGATCCGGCGACGGATGTGGGGCCGGTGATCGACCGCGCGTCGTACGAGAAGCTGATGGACTATCGTGCGAGTGTGACCGACCGGACGCTCAAGACGCTGGAGGCACCGGTGGACGGGCTGTTCGTGCCGCCGACGCTGGTGAAGCTCGACCGGATCGAGGATCTGGACCGGGAGTGGTTCGGGCCGATCCTGCATGTTGCGACGTGGGAAGCGGGCAAGCTGTCCGAGACGATCGGGCGGGTCAACGCCAAGGGCTATGGCCTGACGATGGGGTTGCACAGCCGTATCGCACGTGCGGCGGAGGTGACCGAGGCGGCGGCGGCGGTCGGCAACCTCTACATCAACCGGTCGATGATCGGCGCTGTGGTGGGGTCGCAGCCGTTCGGTGGTGAGGGGCTGTCGGGCACGGGGCCGAAGGCGGGTGGACCGCATTACCTTTACCGGTTCTGCGCAGAGCGGGCAGTCTCGGTGGATACGACCTCCGCCGGCGGCAATGCGACGTTGCTGAGCCTGGACGAAGGGGGAATTTGAGGGGCAGCAGCGCGGGCCGGGAGACGCTCGCGCCTGCTGCTCTCGTGGGCGCTACCAGCGGAACGGAAGGGTCCGACAGTCGGCGCAGAACAACAACAATCGGCTACGCCCGCGGATCAGCGTGCCGACGCGGAGTTGCTCGATCGTCCAGCGCCCTCTGCTGCCGTCGGTAAAGGTTACCGTCCCGGATGCCTGACACGGCGAACGATCCAGCGTGGCGTCGGCCGCCACGGGATCGACCCGCTTGGCGGTCATCAGGAAACGTCGAACCTGAGCCGCGGATGGCCTGAAGCTGCCGCACGAGACACGGTCGCCGGCTTCGGCATACGCGCGATGGCCGACGCGGGAGACGACGAGCGTGCGGATGGCAGGCAATCTGCCGGCGCAAAGCGGCGGCACCTGCTCCGTTCCGACCGTGCATGCGCCATGTGCCGCCAACGCCACAAGTAACAGACCTACCATCGCGCCGTACTCGCCTCTGACGGTGTTTTTCGCGACAATTGCGGATGGCGGAACACTTCCGTTATCTGAACGCGGAAGGTTTGCGCCAACTGGCCCACCAGCCACTTCAAAGCGGCGTTCCGGGCTTCCGTAGTCGTAACGAAGATGCCTGTCTTAGTCGACACCTCCCCCACCAACTCTATGTCGATGCTATCCCTGTTAGCAGGATATCGTGCAGGGTGCGCCTTTTTCATCTCCAGGAGGCTTTCCGTAATCGATGAAAACTTGGCATACCGCGTCATGCTGATGGGCGAGCAATCATGATCGGCCAAGCACCGTGCCTCCAACTTGCCGACCCGTTGGTGAGTGTGGCAGCGATGCATTCTGATAGAGCGTATCATTCTTGTCGACCAAGACATATTTCTCGAACGTTCTACGAATACATAACTTTGATGCCCAGAACAATTTGCCAGTCATGGCATTGCCGCAGTCCTGGTCACTGCTTCACACCGGCCCCCGCTTCCACCGGCACTGCATAGGGCATCACCAATGTCCCGTCCGGGGCGGCGGTGTAGGTCGTCTGCGTCGGATAGGGGATGCTGATCCCTTCATGCGCGAAGCGCGTCATGATGCTGACCATGATGCGATCGCGCATCGGGTGGGCGGTGGCCCAGTCGTCGCCGGGAATGTCGAACTGGAGCGCGAAGTCGAGGCTGGAGGCGCCGAAATTCTCGAAGCCGCTGCGGGCGACCTTGCCGCCTTCGGCCTCGACGATCTCCTTCAGCATGTCGGGAATACGGGCGAGGGTTTCCGGGGGTGTCTCGTATGCGGCGCCGATCATGAAGCCGATGCGGATATGGTCGCGGACGCTGGTGTTCTGGATTTCCTTGTCGAGCAGCTGCTTGTTGCTGATGACGCGCAATTCGCCGGTGAAGGCGCGGATGCGGGTGCTTTTCAGGCCGATCGATTCGATGACGCCGCTGGTGGTGCCGTAGCTGATCTTGTCACCGCGGCGGAACGGGCGGTCGAAGATGATCGCGAGCGCCGCGAACAGGTCGCCGAAGATGCCCTGCGCCGCCAGACCGATGGCGATGCCGCCGACGCCGAGGCCGGCGATCAGTCCGGTGACGTTGACGCCGAGATTGTCGAGCACGACGACCAGCGCGACCGCGAACAGCGCGACGGTGACGAGCAGGCGGATCAGGCCCATCGCCGACAGCAATGCCTCGCCGCTGTAATGTTCGCTGCTGGTACGATGTTCGATCGCGCCGAGGATCAATTCGCGCGCCCAGATCGCCGCCTGGAACACCGAAGCGACGGTCCACAGGAAGTTGACGGTGGTCGCGACCTGGCTGGGGGCGCCGGCGTAACCGACGACCAGCTTGGCGGCGAGCATGACGATGAAGAAGTTGTTGGTGCGGGTGATCGCCCGGCCGACGATCGTACCCCAGCCGCGGCGGGGGATGCCCGCCACGCCGTCACCGCTGCCGAGTGGTTTGCCACAGAGGCGCTCCCCCAGCTTGCGCAGGCCGTGCAGCGCGACGACGATGACCGCGCCGATTCCGAAGGCGATGAGGATCTGGAGCCAGTGGGTGTGCAACCAGACCTCGCTGGCGACGTACAGGTCGCCGATCTCGTTCTGGACGTTGTCGGCGTCGAAGATCGGCGCCTTGGCGGCGGTGGTGGTGTTGCTAGCCATGAATACTCTTTGTCAGGCGGCTGCCTTCATGTCGGGCAGCGTCGCGGGCGTTCCGGCTTCGAGGAACGCGATGAGGCCGCGTTCTTCGCGGCTGAGGTAACGGGCGGAGCGCGGCAGGCGCAACGCCTTGCGGAATGTGCTCTGGCCCTGTTTCACAAGCGCGATGAGCGCGGGGTGAACGTAGCTTTTGCGCGCGATGGCGGGGGTGTTGCCGAGGCGCTCGACCACCGGTTCCAGCAGCGCTTTCAGGCTGAGGTCCGCCTCGGCCTTCGCCAGCGCCTCGAACGCGGTGACGCTGGCGCCCCAGGTGCGGAAATGCTTGGCGGTGAAGTCGGCGCCGCTCGCGCGCTTGATGTAGTCATTGACATCGGACGAGGTGACCGGATGCGCGTCTCCGTCGGCATCGACCCAGGCGAAGAGGTGCTGTTCGTCGAGATCCTGCATCTTCTTCACCGTCGCGGCGAGGCGTTTGTCGGTGACCTTCATGTCCCGTTCCTTGCCCGACTTGCCCTTGTAGCGGAGCTTGAGCGTGTCACCGCGGACCGTGCCGTGTTCCTTGCGCAATGTGGTGGCGCCGTAGCTCTCGTTCGCTTCGACATAGGCTTCGTTGCCGACGCGAATGTGGCCGATGTCGAGCAGGCGGACGACGGCGGCGATCGCGCGATCCTTGTGCAGGCCGCGCGAGGCGAGGTCTTCCTCCACCCGGGCGCGGACCTTGGGCAGGCAATGGCCGAAGTCGGCGCATTTTTCGTATTTCGCCGCCTCCTGCGCCTCCCGGAAGCCGGTGTGGTAGCGATATTGCTTGCGGCCCTTTTCGTCCCAGCCGACCGCCTGGATGTGGCCATTGGGCTTCGGACAAAACCAGGCGTCGCGGTAGGCGGGGGGTAAGCCGACAGCGTTCAGGCGGTCGATCTCGTCGCGATCGGTGATGCGGTCGCCGTTCGGAGCATAATAGGCCCAGCCGTTGCGCACCTTCTTGCGGGTGATCCCGGGTTTCGAATCGTCGCAATAGGTGATCCGCGTTGCCACTCGGCGCTTCCTTGTCAGCAGGTGATCCGAAAATGCGCGGGGAGGCCGGTGTGTTCCGGAACGGGCGGGTGCGGGCGGGGGTTGAGGCGAGGTATCCCCACAGGAGTGAAACGACATGGCCGATCTATCCGACGCCCGCGTGCTGATGCTGGCGACCGACGGGTTCGAGCAGGACGAACTGTTCAAGCCACGGCAGGCGTTGCTGGATGCGGGTGCCAAGGTGACGCTGGCATCGATCAGGACCGACGCGATCACCGGAGTGATCAACGACAGCGACAAGGGCGAGAGCATCACGCCGGACATGACGCTGGATGACGTCGACACGGACGATTACGACGCGCTGGTGCTGCCGGGCGGGGTGGGCAACCCCGACAAGATGCGGTTGCAGGAGCGCGCCGTCGAGATCGTCACGGAGTTCATGGAAGATGGCAAGATCGTCGCAGCGATCTGCCATGCGCCGTGGCTGCTGGTCGAGGCGGACGTGGTCGACGGGCGGCGGGTGACGAGCTGGCCGTCGGTGCGGACCGATCTGGAGAATGCCGGCGCGGATGTCGTCGACGAGCAGGTCGTCGTGGACGAGAATCTGATCACCAGCCGCAAGCCGGACGATATTCCGGCGTTCAATGCCGCGATCATCGCGGCGCTGGAGGAAGAGTTGGCGGAGGAAAGCGAGGACGCCTGACGTCTGGCCAATTCCTGCTGAGGCGGGGAGGTGGGCCGTGCCGCTCGTAACCGCACGTCGCTTGCCTCCCCCTCCGTCAGCCTTCGGCGGCCGCCTCTTCCTTGCGGGGGAGGAACCGGCGTTGGTTGATCCACCGCTGCGCGGGTCGCTCGATGCCGTGGTAGAGTGCGATCGAGGCGGCAAGCACCAGCGCGAGGTACAATGCGATCAGGGCCGGCGACAGCGACTGGCTGGAGAGCGGAAGTTTGAAGGCTTTCCAGATCAGGAAGTGCGACAGGTAGGTCGCGTAGCTGATCTCGCCGAGATAGTGGATCGTACGGCCTTCGAGCAGATGGTGTTTGCGGCCCGAGGTCAGCGCGAGCGACAGCAGCAGCGCAGCGAAGCTTGCGGGCGCTGCTAGGGTTTCGGGGGTGCCGAGAATCCAGGCGGTGATCGCCAGAGCCGTCGCCGTTAGCGCCAGGGGCGTCTGCGAACTTAAAGATCTCTGGATTTGAGGGGCGCCGGTTGTGTCTTCGTGTTCCCGCGTTCGCAGGAACACCGTGGCCAGGATCGTGCCTACGGCGAATTCGATGAGGCAGCGGATCAGGCCATAGCGGGGGATGTTCTCGCCGAGCGAGGGTGCGCCGTTCATGGCGACGTGCAATGTCAGGAACAGCGCCGCTACGATGCAGATCAGCGCCGTCGTCGGCAGCTTGCGCCAGTCGACGGTCAGGACCAGCAGCGGGAACAGCAGGTAGGCGGCGAGTTCGCAGCTGATCGACCAGGAGGGATCATTCCAGCGGAGGGTGTCGGTGAACCCCCAGTTCTGGACCAGCAGGACGTGCAACGGCAGTTCCGCCAAGGGGAACGCCGGATCGTCGCGCCCTGTCGCCCGCAACACCAGCGCCAGCGCTACCGCGGCGGTCAGCATGACCACGTGCAGCGGCCAGATACGCGCGACGCGCTTTTGCAGGAAGCGCGGGATCGCGCCGGGCGTGCGGAAGCGGTCGTGCCATGTCAGCCAGATGACGAAGCCCGACAGCAAAAAGAAGAAATCCACCGCGAGATAGCCCTTGGCGAAGGCCGCTTCGGTCGCAGGCGGGAGTCCGGCCATGCCGCTGCGGATGTGGTAGAGGACGACCAGCCATGCCGCGAGACCCCGCACGCTGGTGAGGATGCGGAGTTCGGTCATCGCGCGTGGCGCCGACTGCTCACGCCGCCGCCGCTTCCGGCATGCGCGGCTTGCGCATCGACACCTGCGCCGTTTCGCTCCACCGCCGCGCCAGATACGAATCGAGGCCGATCTGCGCGCCTATGAGCATGTAGACGAACGGCTGGAAGGCGATGGCGATGAAGGCCGCGCCGAGCAGGTATACGAGATGCGCGGTTTGCAACGCGGCCGCGAGCGGTCCGGCCCAGCCGAATTCTCCTTCCGGATCGCGGTAGCGGCGGCGCAATATCTCCATGCGGAACAGGCCGATGAGGCTGATGGCCAGCCACAGCGCGAGGCCCATATAGCCCTGTTCGCCGAGCATTTCGAAATAGGCGCTGTGATAGCCGCGGGCCTTGTCCGTCACGGCCTGATCGGTGACGCCGGGGGCGGGGCCCGCGCCGGCGACCTTCTTGATCTCGTAGCGGATGCGGTTGCCGCGATACGCCTCGAACCCGCCACCGAACGGATGCGCCTTGGCGTAGTCCATCGTCCACTGCCACACGGCGAGGCGGGTGGAGGCGGATTCGTCGGCGTCGTGGCTCTTGATCGTGCTCATCCGGTCGGTGAAGGTCGCCGGCAGGAACGGCACCGCGACCAGCCCCGCCGCCGCGATCAGCGACACGTACAGGACCTTTCGCTTGGCGTTGCGCAGCGACAGCAGCGCGACGAGGACGGTGCACAGGGTGCCGGTGCGCGTCGACGTGCCGATCGGGATCAGCAGGCACGCGAAGATGAGGCACAGGCAAAAGCCCTTCACCTTCCAGTCGGGCGGAAAGATCGTGCCGTAGCGCATGAACCACGCGATCAGCGGCACGATCGCGATCGCGACGGTGGAGATCGTGCTGCCCTCGTACAGCCCGGAGTTGTTGTTCACCATCAGATCGAGCTGGCCGTAGCCGCCGCCGCCCGCCGCGGTCTTGATCCCGCCGACGATGATGATCGATGCCGCCGACAGGATCATGAACAGCAGCAGCGCCTCGATCCGCAGTCGCGTCCGCAGGGTGAGCGGCAGGAAGGCGGCGAAGGCGAGGCATTTCCACACCCAGTCCCATTTGTCCTTGGCATCGAGCGGGAAGTCCGCGCCTGCGGTCGTGCCCCAGCAATACAGCAGCAGCAGGACGATGAGGCCCTGCCGCGGGGTGAAGCGGCTGTCCGACTTGTCGTCCATCAGCAGCCAGCCACCGACCGCCATCGCGACCGCGATCAGCGAGATCGGCACGGTGTTGAGCAGGATATAGGTCAGCCGCTGGGGCGAGACGATGTCGATATAGACATAGGCCAGCACCAGGATGAACGGCCGTCGCAGCCCCATCCCGAAGATCGCGGCGAGGAAGGCGACGAAGACGAGATCACGCACCGGGCGGCGGGTCCAGCGGCCTGGCTTTCGCGCGCCAGTGGCGCGGCGGCGGGGATTCGGCGTCGAGATCGGGCCGCTTGAGCAGCAGCCATGCAGCGAGCAGCATGAGCCCATGGGTGAGGCCCAGCGACAGATTGTCGATCATGGTGTCGCCGCGCTCCTTTCCCGGTGTCGGGCGGATGTAGGGGAAGAGGGGTTGATGCGGCGTTAAGTGGAACAGCTTCCCTGCGTCGATGCCCCGCCGGATCGTTGTGTACGTCGTAACGCCGATCTAGCCATTGGTGCGAGAACATGGGGAGGGCGACATGCGAATCGAACCGGGGCTGGTGGCGATCGGGGCATTGGCATTCGGTGGCCTGCAGGACCAGCCTTCCCCTGTCGCCGCGCCGGGCAACATGCAGGATAGCCAGATCGTCGTCATCGCCCCCGACGACGCCGGTATCGACACGCGCGGACCGGTGCCTGTGCTGCGGGGCGGAGAATGGCGGTTCGAACGGAGCGCGCAGCTGAGCAGGGGCGAGTCCAGCAACGAGCCGGCGCAGCGGATACCCGGTGCCGGTGGTAGCCCTCGCCGGTTCGGGTTTTCCGTCTGCCTGCCCGACGACAGTCTGGAGGCTGCGCTCCAGCGGCTCGCCGGCGATCGATCCACCATGCCCAACCCCAGCCAGTTTTGCGGACGGTTGCGAGTGGACGCGGGCAAGGGGCGCATCGGCGGGCGGCGTACCTGCCAGCTGCCAGGCCGGCAGATCGGCACATCGCACAGCAACCTGAACCTGCGACTGAGCGGGCGTTACGATGCGCGCGCGATGACGATCAACGTCTATGCGGAGGAACAGACCGACGGGATCGCGGAGGGGCAACGCGTGCCGCGGCCCGCGACCTATAGCTGGAGGGTCGGCGCGCGACGCGTCGGACATTGTCCCGGCACCGGCGGCACGGTGCGGTCGCTGGACGAGGCCGCAGACCTGCTGTTCGTCCCGGGGGCGGACGATAGCGGCATCTGAACGCGACGGTCGGCGTTCCCACGGTTGACGGCCTATTAAGCCGTGTCATGTCACAGCGTTGCCCATGCGGATTCTTCATGTTCTGGACCATGGCCTGCCTTTGCAGAGCGGCTACACCTTTCGCACCCGCGCGATCCTTAAGGCGCAGGAGCAGCGGGGCTGGCACGTGGCGGCGGTGACCGGGCCGCGGCAGGGCATGACGGCGGATGCGGTGGAATCGGTGGACGGGCTGACATTCCACCGAACGCGGGCGACGTTGAAGAGCGGTGCGTTCGGAGAGCTGGCGGGGATCGCGGCGTTTGCGCGGCGTATCGATGCCGCGGTCGAATCGTTCCGGCCGGACATCCTGCACGCGCATTCGCCCGTGCTCGACGCGCTTGCGGCCTATCGCGTGGCACGGCGGCGCGGGTTGCCTCTGGTCTATGAAATCCGTGCGTTCTGGGAGGATGCGGCGGTCGGCAACGGGACCGGCACCGAAGCGTCGGTCAAATATCGCGCAACGCGGGCGATGGAGACATGGGCGGTACAGCGCGCCGATGCGGTCGCAGTGATCTGCGAAGGCTTGCGCGGCGACCTGATCGCGCGCGGGGTAGCTGCGGACAAAATCGTGGTCTCGCCCAACGGCGTCGATCTGACCGTGTTCGGCGAGCCCGTACCACGGGATGACGCGCTGGGGCGCGATCTGGGGCTGGCGGATGCCGAGACGATCGGTTTCATCGGCAGCTTCTACGATTACGAGGGGCTCGACGATCTGATCGCGGCAATGCCGGCGCTGGTCGCGGCGCGGCCGAAGGCGCGGTTGCTGCTGGTCGGCGGCGGGCCGATGGAGGCGGCATTGCGGGCGCAGGCGGCGGCATCGCCGGTGGCCGGAGCGATCCGCTTCGTCGGGCGGGTGCCGCATACCGAGGTCGAACGTTATTATGCGCTGGTCGACGTTCTGGCCTATCCGCGCAAGCACATGCGGCTGACGGATCTGGTGACGCCCTTGAAGCCGCTGGAAGCGATGGCGCAGGGCAAGCTGGTCGCGGCGTCCGACGTCGGCGGACATCGCGAATTGATTCGTGACGGCGACACCGGCACCTTGTTCAGGCCTGACGACCCGGCGGCGATCGCGAGCGCGCTGGCGGAATTGCTGGCGGATCGCAGCGGCTGGGATGCCCGTCGGGCGCGGGGGCGGGCGTTCGTCGAGGCGGAGCGTAACTGGTCGTCAAACATTTGTCGTTACGAGCCAATTTACCAGCGGCTGACATCGGCCGCGACAGTGGATGGATCATGGCAGCGTTCACCAGCCAGTATTTGAAGCTCCCCCGCCCGGGCATGACGGCGGCGGCCCATTGGGTCGCACCCGTGGGCGGAACCGTGGCCGCGGTCCTTGCGGCGGCGACATTCCTGCTCGTGCCGCAAGCCCTGCTGGAAAGCTGGGTATGGAGTAGCGGTCTGCCGGCGCTGATCGCCACGGCAGAGCCGCCGCTCGGTACGACCGCGCGTGCGGTGCTGGCGCTCGGCGTGGGGGCACTTGCTGCCGCGGTGACCTGGTCCGCGCTGTTCCTGATGTTCGGGCCCGACGGCCTGCTCGCGCCGAAGCCGGTCGCCGAAGAGGGCGTGCCGATATTGCGACGGGCCGATGCGCATCCGGACGCGCCGGCGCGCAAGCCCCTGTCCGCCGCCGATCTGGGTGCTCCCTTGCCACCGCCGCAGGTCGAGGTTGCAGGGGAGCCGATGCCAGCACCGCCGCCACCGCCGGTGATGCAGCCGATCCCGGTCGACCTCGATATGCCTTTGTCCGCCTTTCATCCCGGTGCGTTGCCGGACGTGCCGCGCGAGCCCGTTCGCCCCGTCGCGCCGTTGCGTCCGCCGGTGGCGCTGGAGCAGGGCGAGCGCATCGCCACCGTCCAGTTGCCGCGATCACCGGCGGAATCGACGACCGCTCCCTCGATCGAGGCGCTGCTGAAGCGGCTGGAACACAGCACGCGACGGCCGTTGCGCGCCTGACGGGCCGGCGGTCCCGTCGATCGGACTGCGGTTTAGAATATCGGGTATCGTTTTCGGGCTTACCGCCCCGCCGTGCCTCTGTTAGCCTTCGGCCAAACAGACGGAGAGGATGATGGCCGACCCCACATTGCCCGGGCTTGCCGGGGGCGAGCAGCAGGCATCACGGTATGCCTGGTACGTGCTCGGCATCCTGTTCGTCGTCTATGTCCTGAACTTCATCGACCGGCAGGTGATCTCGATCCTGGCGGAGGATATCAAGCGCGACCTGAACCTGAAGGACGAGGATCTGGGGTTCCTGTACGGGACCGCGTTCGGCGTATTCTACGCGCTGTTCGGAATCCCGCTGGGGCGGCTGGCGGACAGCTGGCATCGGGTGCGGCTGATGACGCTGGGGCTGGCGCTATGGTCGTCGATGACCGCGCTGTCCGGCTTTTCCCGCACCGGCGGTCAACTGGCTGCGGCTCGGATCGGCGTCGGCATCGGCGAGGCGACGGCGAGCCCGTCGGCCTATTCCCTGATCTCGGACTATTTCCCCAAGCGGCTGCGCGCCACCGCGCTGTCGATCTATTCCGCCGGTCTGTATGTCGGTGGCGGCGTGTCGCTATTCATCGGCGGGCTGATCGTACAGGGCTGGAACAACGCCTATCCGGGCGGTGGGCCGTTCGGGCTGGTCGGGTGGCAGGCGGCGTTCCTGGCGGTCGGTGCGCCGGGACTGATCGTGGCGCTGTGGATCGCGACGCTGCGCGAGCCGGTTCGCGGGCTGGTCGAGGGGCTGCCGGAGCCCGAGAAGCACCCGGCGCCGTTTCGCGCGTTTTTCGAGGAATTGCTGACGATCATCCCGCCGCTGACGCTGATCGGCGCGGCGCGGGGTGGTGCGCGTGCGCTGATGATCAACCTGACCGGACTGGCGGCGGTGGTCGCGGTGGTGGCGCTGCTGATCGGGCTGGGCGAACCTAAGCCGCAATGGCTGGCGGTCGGGACCGGCGTCTATGCGGTGTTTTCCTGGGCCTGTGCGCTGAAGCGGCGCGATCCGCCGACGTTCGCGCTGATCGTCGGCACTCCGGCGTTCCTGTGCACGGTGGTGGCCTATGGGCTGAATTCGTTCCTGAGCTATGCCGCCAGCTTCTGGGGCGCCCCCTATGTCTTGCGCGAACTGGGTGAGACGCCGGCGCGCGCCGGCCTGCTGCTGGGAAGCAGCGGCGCGCTGTCGGGATTCCTAGGGCTGACCATCGGCGGGATCGTTGCCGATCGGCTGCGGCGGACCGACCCGGCGGGGCGGCTGATCGTGGTGATCTTCGGCGCGAGCGTTCCGGTGCCGTTCCTGATCGGGGCGTTCACGGCGAGCAGCGTCTGGGTGTTCTACCCGTGCCTGTTCCTCGCCGGCCTGACCGCGAGCGGGGCATTGGGGTCGGCGGCGGCGACGACGCAGGATCTGGTGTTGCCACGCATGCGGGGAACGGCGACGGCGACCTTCTTCATCGGCACGACACTGATGGGACTGGCGATGGGGCCGTATCTGGCCGGGCGGATATCGACGCTGTCCGGCAGCCTGTCGGTGGGCATGCTGTCGCTGCTGCTGGCGATGCCGATCACGCTGACCTGTGCGATCGCGGCATACCGGCTGGTGCCGAAGGCCGAGGCATCGCGGGAGGCGCGGGCACGGGCTGCGGGCGAGCCTATCTGAAGGCGAACCGGTGTTCCTGCGGGTGCGGGAACACCGGAAGGCAGCCGGGGTCAGGCGGCGCCGAATACGCCGCACGCGATGCGGCCACCGCTATTGCCGGACGGATCGGTCATCAGATCGTCCGGGCCGGCATGCACCACGATCGCCGATCCGTCCGCATCCAGCAGCCCGGCCATCGTCGCGCCGGGGACGGTGATGCCGAGCGTACCGCGCCCGTCGGTGCCGATGATCAGATTGGGCAGGTCGCCCTCGTGCGGCCCTTGCGGGTTCATCGTACCGTGCTTGCTAGCGGTCGGGTTCCAATGGCCGCCGGCAGTGGTGAAGTCCGGCCCGTCGCAGCGGCCGACGGTGTGGACATGCGCACCATGCGTACCGGCGGGCAGGCCCTTTACGTCCAGCGTATAGCGGATGCCGCCGGCGACTTCGGTGGCGGAGGCGCGCCCGGCATCGATGCCCGTGCCGGTCTTCAGCATCGCGGTCGCCCGCGCGCCGCCCTCGGTCGGCGATCCGACGGCGACCTCCTCCGACTTGGTGCAGGCAGCAAGGGCCAGCGAGGACAGGCCGGCGAGGACGAGAATGGCGCGCATGATGGAAACTCCCTGATTCACATTACGAACCCGTCATGACGGCTGCCGGTTCCAGCGACCAGCGGGCGACCGGTTCGTAGCCGGCGCCGCTGCGGCCGAGATGGCTTTGATAGAGCAGGATGTGGGGCATCGCGAACAGCGGGCCGGTCAGGCCGGCATGCACTGCGAGCCAGCCGTCGATTTCCGGCATCATGCCTGCGCTGCGCGGCAGGCGGGCGAGGGTGACATGCGGCAGATATGCGCGACGCTCCGGCGGCAGGCCGGCGCGGACGCAGGCCTGATCGACCTTGCGGGCGAGATGATGGAGCGCATCGGTGGGGACGAGGCCCGCCCATAGCGTATCGGTGCGCCCCTTGTGCGCGAACCGGCCGACGCCGGCGATCTGCACGGTCGGCGTTTCCGCATGGATCGCGGCGAGCGCGGCTGCGATATCCTCCGCCTGCGGGCGATCGACCTCGCCGATGAAGCGCAGCGTGCAATGGAGTTGTTCGTCATCCTGCCACCGGGCATGCGGCACGCCGCCCATGGCCGCAGCCAGCAAGCGGCGGATACCGGGTGGCGGACGGAGCGCGACAAACAGGCGTAACATGATGAATGCGAAGCCCTTTGTAATGTTCTGTTGCTTTGGAACGCGACCCTAGCCGGTTTCGCTTGAAAAGGGACGGGTCGAGGCCGATATTTCGGCTATCCGACATCAGGTCGGAAAAGGAGTTCTGGATACCATGGCAAACTGGTCTGACCCCCGGCCGAGCGCCGCGCCGTTCGGGGCTTCACGCGCCGATGCAGCGCGTAGCGGCGCGTACGACGCGGGTCTGCGTTCGTACATGCTGTCTGTCTACAATTACATGGGCTCGGGCGTTCTGCTCACGGGCATCGTCGCCCTGCTGTTCGCGACTTCGGGCGCGGCACAGGCGGTGTTCGCCAATGGCGCGTTGCGGATGATCCTGATGCTGGCACCGCTAGGCATCGTGTTCGCGATGAGCTTCGGCCAGGGCCGGATGAAGACGGCGACGCTGCAACTGTTGTTCTGGGCATTCGCGGTCCTGATGGGCCTGTCGCTCTCGACGATCTTCCTCGTCTATAGCGGTACGTCGGTCGCGGGCGCGTTCTTTGCGACGGCGGCGGGCTTCGCCGGTCTGAGCCTGTATGGCTACACGACGAAGAAGGATCTGTCGGCCTTCGGCACCTTCCTGATCGTCGGTCTGGTCGGGCTGATCGTCGCGAGCCTGATCAACCTGTTCCTGCAGTCGGGCGTCATGAGCCTCGTCATCAGCGCGGTCGGCGTGCTGATCTTCGCCGGCCTCACCGCCTATGACACGCAGCGGACGAAGAGCCTGTATTTCGAAGTCGCGGGCACGGACATGGTCGGCAAGGCCGTCATCATGTCGGCATTGTCGCTGTACCTCGATTTCATCAACATGTTCCTGTTCGTCCTTCGCCTGTTCGGCGCCTCGCGCGACTAATCAGGAAGGCGAACGTTACCTGTCATGAGCCCGGTGGCCGATGCCGCCGGGCTCTTTCTTTTGCCTGAAGGATCGGTGCCGATGCGGCTCTCCATTGCCGTCGACCTGGATTACGCGATCATCGGGCAGCCGGCGGACGTGTTGTTGCAGATCGAGGCGGCCGCGATGCCCGATCAGCGGATCGTCGCCGAGGCGCTGACGGTCTGGAGCGACAATCCGGTCGCGGCCGTGCGGGGCGAGGACGGGATCGGGCAGCGATGCTGGATCCGCGCCGAGAACTGGCTGAAGGCGGAATATCGCGCCACCGTCGAGGTCGAGCGGGAGCCGGTCGATCTCGCGTCCCTGCCGCCGACGTCGGTCAGGGCGCTCGACGGCGCGCTGGTGCCGTATCTGTTGCCGAGCCGCTATTGCCAGTCCGACCGGCTGGAAGGGTTCGTCCGTCGTGAATTCGGCGGGCTGGAGGGCGGAGCGCTGGTAAGCGCGCTGAGCGAGTGGGTGGCGGAATCGCTGCAATATCGATCGAATGCCAGCAGTGGCGAAACGACGGCGCTGGACACCTTTGCCAGCCGTTCGGGCGTGTGCCGCGATTATGCGCATCTGCTGGTCGCGCTGGTGCGGGCCGGCGAGATCCCGGCGCGGTGCGTTGCCGCTTATGCTCCGGGTGTCGATCCGCCCGACTTCCATGCGGTGGCCGAACTGTGGCTGGATGGCGCGTGGCGGTTGGTGGATGCGACGCGGATGGCGCCGGCGGAATCGATCGCCCGCGTCTGCGTCGGCCGCGATGCGACCGATATCGCGTTCATGACGGTATTCGGCGAAGCCCAATTCGTCCGGCAGGATGTCCGCGTTGCACAGGTCTGATCCGGCCTGCCGATGACGGCAGGAACGGAAACGTTCGAGCAATCGTTCTCTCCCTGTAATCACAGGAGGGTGTCACTATGACCGGTATCGACGAAAAGGCGCTGGACAGCCTGTCGGTCGCGCCGAACGCCGGCAATCAGGAGCGCGACCCGCGCCAGGATGCCGGCCAAGACAAATCGATCAACAAGCGGCTGGAGAAGAATCCGGAAAGCTCGGACGCGCGGCTCGATGCCGGGCTGGACCAGTCGATGGACGCGAGCGATCCGCCATCGTCGACGCAGCCCGTACACAGCAACGGGCCGGCCCAGTCGTCGGGATATGACGAGGAGGCGGAACGCGCCCGTCAGGGGTAATCCGTTCGGTCGTTATCGCCAAGCGGCGGTCCCGGAAGGGGCCGCCGTTTTCGTTGGTGATCCCGGCTATCGATATTGGCCGGCGCAGCATTGTTGCTAGCCGGCCGCCGCGAGCGTCCATCGCGATCAATCGTATTCGATCCGTCGCATCGATGTTGCGGTGCAACAGCTTTCGTGATGCATTTGTGACGTCGAGAGCGTGGCCGGGATGAGGGCGTTAAGCTGCCCGTTAACTATCCTGTGCCATAGTGCGATCGAATTCACTGGCGGGGTGGGGTAACGATCATGGGTGCCAAGATGAGACCGGCCGAAGGCGCGATGACGCTGTCCGAGAT
This sequence comes from Sphingomonas sp. Leaf37, assembly GCF_920939475.1. Lineage (NCBI taxonomy): Bacteria > Pseudomonadati > Pseudomonadota > Alphaproteobacteria > Sphingomonadales > Sphingomonadaceae > Sphingomonas > Sphingomonas sp. Leaf37. The sequence goes on from NZ_CAKLAX010000001.1 coordinate 616,369, forward strand.
GAAGGAGTTCGCAGGCTTTCCGAGCTCGACGCAGCGCTACATCCGGCGCAGCCTTGATATCGGGCTCGACCGCGACGATGCGATGGCGCGCTGGTCGCGCGACGTGGTCGAGGCGGCGAGCATCCGGGCGCAGGCGCGGCTGTACCGATCGCTGCCCGAATTGCGGCAGATGGTGCCCGACGATTCGGACCTGGGTGCGGTGGCCCCGTTCCTTGCGCCATTGATCACGCTGGTCGGGTTCGATCTGGGGCAGGGGCGGCTGACTACCTTTTCGGCGTTCCGCTTCCTGTACGAACGGTTGATCGGTGCGGAGTCGCGACCGTGGTTGCCGAGCGCATTCTGTGCGGCGGCGGCGTTGCCGCACCTGCACCCCGAATTGCGGCGCAAGCTGTTGCAATCGATCAGCGAAGCCGCGGCCACCGCGTCGGGATGGTCGAACCGGCAGCCTGCATTCTTCCCGCACTGGGTGGAAAAGGTCGACAACGGGTCGGCGGCATTGCCGAACTGATCAGCATGCTGCGCTAACGGCAGGCTCGCCATCCCATGCTGCTGCGGTTCGCCTGATCGAGGTGCAGGTGATCGCGGTGGGCGGCGTTATAGTCGGGCGACAGCGTCGTCGCGAACAGATCGCAGGCGCCATCGCGTACGTCGCGCAAAAACGCGGCTTTGGCGTCGTCGCCGCGCCAGTCCCCCACAACGGTGATGCGGGCGCCGTCGGCAAGGCGGAAACCGGCGATATCGACCGCGTCGGCGGTCGAGTGTTCGCTCCAGTTGCCGGCATCGCGACCGTAGATGCGGCGACAGGAATAGCTGCCGAAATGGTCGATGGCAGTGACGCGGCTGCCAAGATACTTCTGAGCCGCGGGTTGCACGACGTCCCATTCCCACATCGCCAGTGCCGCCGCGACCGGACAGGCGATGCCGAGGTTCGCCGGACGAAAGCCGATGTTGCGCGATCCGCCGTCGGTCAGGCGCACGCCGTCGGCATAGCCACAGCGGTCACCGTCACGCCGTTCGGGCAAGGCGGTGTAGCGCACGCCCGCATCCTTCAGCAGTGCGCGACATTGCGGAAAATCCCCTGTCAGCGCCGTCAGTTTGCGCCCGGTGAAGAGGCCGATCGGTTCGCCGAGCTGTAACGGCGTCCAGGGCATGTCCTGTGGCCGCCCCTTCGCAAACGCCCAGAGCAGGAAGACCGCCGCGCCGATCGCCAGCAATGCGACGATCCAGCCGATCGCGTGGCGTACCGCCCGGATCCAGCGCGCATCCATCAGCCGCGCATGGCCGCGCTCATCGGCTCGGCCGTGATGGGATAGCCCAGGTCGTCGGGGATGCAGAGGTGCGCGACGCCGTCGCGATCCTCGGTAAAGGGGGTGATGGTGCGGACCGGATAGGCGCGGGCATCGGCGACGGCATCGTCATAGTCGGCGTAGAGTGCCAGTCGTTCGAGGTTGCGGCGGGTGGGATAGATGATCGTCACATGGCCCGCATCCGCCTGCGCCAGCAGTTCGGCCGCGCCGGTCCAGATCAGTCGCACATTCTCGGTACGGTCGACGGTGGCGACCGCTTCATCCGGCGCCCTGACGAGGAAGAAGAGCGTGTCGAAGATCCGCATATGCGCGTGTGCCGGCAACCAGCGGGCAAAGGGCACCAGCACGTCGGGGTCGATCGCCAGCCGTTCGTCGGCGAGGATCGCCGCCAGCCCCTCGCCGGCATGCAGTCGCGCCCGGATCGCGACCACCTGCGCCGGCGAAGGTTGCGGGGACAGGCCGATCGCGAGGCCGGCTTCCTCCAGCGTCTCCCGGATAGCGGCGATGCGAGCCGCGCCGTCCTCGCCTGCACCCGATGCTTGAGCCAATATGTGGTCGCCGGGATCGATCCTCCCACCGGGGAACACCATGGCACCGCCGGCGAAGGCCATCGCCTTCGCGCGTTCGACCATCAGCAGTTCGGGCGGTGCATCCGGTCGATCGCGGAAGATGACGAGGGTCGCTGCGGGAATCGGATCATCGGGCATGTCGCGCTATAACGCGCATCGGCACGGTTGGTGACGGACGATCCGGGGAGATTGCGGGGTGGTGGTGGAGCTGAGGGGAATCGAACCCCTGACCTCTGCAGTGCGATTGCAGCGCTCTCCCATCTGAGCTACAGCCCCGCACCCCGACCGGGCAGCGCCCGGAAGCGTCGCCATTAGCGGCCCCGCGAAACCGATGCAACAGGGCGCGATCGGCGGTTCATAAATTCCCCTGCGACCGGCCGCCCGCTGCGCACGACACAAAGTCGTTGCGATCGTTCAACAATAGGAACGAAGCGACGGCTTGACCTTTGTTAACTCAGGAGCAGGGGCGCGCAGCAACGACGCGTCTCGCACCCGCAGGATGTTAATGCAGGAGACGAGCATGGGCTACGAAAGCTATCCGCGCGGCACCAATCCGCAGAGCGACTATTACGGGCGCACCGATCCGCAGGACTATGGCCGCGACTACGGCTCCGGCCGTGATTACAACTATTCGAGCGCGCGCGACTATCAGGCCGCAGGGCAGTCCGGCGATCGCGATCGTCAGGGCTATGGCGCGCGCGAATACGGCAACCAGGGCTATGGCCAGCGCGACCAGTATCAGCGCGGTGACGAAGACGGCCGTGGTCGTTATGGCGCAGGCAGCGGGTACGATCGCGACGACCGGCAGGATCGCGGCTACGGGCGGTCCGAACACGGCTATGGCGAGCATAGCCGTTACGGCGCAGATGCGGGCCGTGGCCAGAGCCGCGAATATCACGGCAGCTATGGATCGGGCAGTCGCCGGTTCGAGGATCATGGTCGCTACGCCCATGCCGATGACGATAACTACCGCAGCGGCAATCGCGACCGGCAGCAGGCTTACGGGCGATCGCAGCAGCAGGGATATGGTCGTCAGCCGCAGGGCTACGACTATGAGGACCGTGGTTTCTTCGCGCGGGCAGGAGACGAGGTGCGGTCGTGGTTCGGCGACGAGGATGCCGAGCGTCGACGCGAGTATGATTCGCGGATGGACGACCGGTACGACAACGATCGCGACAACGACTATCACAGCTGGCGCCGCGGGCAGATCCAGTCGCTGGATCGCGACTACGACGAATACCGCCGCGAGAACCGCTCGAAGTTCGAGAACGAGTTCGGATCGTGGCGCTCGACGCGCCAGACCCAGCGTGATTCGCTGAACAAGGTCGAAGAGCATATGGACGTCGTCGGCAGCGACGGCGAGCATGTGGGCACGGTCGACAAGGTGCGTGGCGACCGTATCCTGCTGACCAAGAACGATGCGGATGCGGGCGGTCGCCACCATTCGATCCCGTCGAGCTGGCTGCAGTCGGTCGACAGCAAGGTGACGCTGAGCAAGTCGGCCGCCGATGCCAAGCGGGCGTGGCGCGACGAGGAGCGCAATCAGGCGATGTTCGGCGACGAGGGCAACGATCGCTCGCGATACGGACAGGGCGGAAGCCAGTCGTCGTCGTCCACGACGGGCGGTCAGTCTTCGGCCAGCAGCACGTCCGGCGATGGCAAGACCCTGAACAAGAGCTTTTCCGGCACCTATTGAGGCGCGGGAGACGTGAAGCGAAAAGGCCCGGGGCGATGCCCCGGGCCTTTTTCGTTGCAGACTGCAACTGACATCGTCAGGTTGCGGGTACATCAGATCAGGAGAGCGAGAATGGCACGTGCATGGAGCCTGAAGTCCCGGCCGCAGGGTATGCCGACGATGGACAATTTCGAGCTGGTCGAGCTCGGCACCCGCGACCTGAAAGATGGTGAGATCCGCGTCGCCAACAGCTGGCTATCGGTCGATCCGTACATGCGCGGACGGATGAACGACGTGAAGAGTTACACACCACCTTTCGAACTCGGCGCACCGATGCAGGGTGGCGCGATCGGCAAGGTGATCGAGAGCCGCTCCGATACGTACAAGGAAGGCGAGATGGTCCAGCATTTCGCCGGCTGGCGTGACGAAGCGGTGCTGCCCGCCGATCAGGCCCAGTCGCTGCCGCAACTCGACGTCGATCCGCAAGCCTATCTGGGGCAGCTCGGTATGCCGGGGATGACCGCCTATTTCGGACTGCTGGAGGTTGCAGGCGCAAAAGAGGGCGACACGGTGTTCGTGTCCGCTGCGGCCGGCGCGGTCGGATCGACGGTGGTGCAGATCGCCAAGGCCAAAGGCTGCCGCGTGATCGGTTCGGCCGGCGGCGCAGAGAAGTGCGCCTGGGTGGAATCGTTGGGTGCCGATGCGGTGATCGATTACAAGAGCGGAACGCCGGTGGTGAAGGCGCTGGGAGAGGTCGCCCGGACTGGGATCGACGTATACTTCGACAATGTCGGCGGCGAGCATCTGGATGCGGCCCTGGCGCACGGCAATCAGGGTGCGCGCTTCGCGATCTGCGGGATGATCGACGTCTACAACAGCGGCAAGGCGACCGAATTGCGGTATCTTGCGCGGCTGATCGGCATGCGGATGCGGGTGCAGGGCTTCATCGTCAGCGACTACATGGATCGCGCGGCCGAGTTCTATCGCGACATGGGGGGCTGGCTGAAGGACGGCAAGTTGAAGCGCAACGAGACGGTGTTCGACGGACTGGATGCGATGCCGGATGCGTTCCTCGGCCTGTTTACCGGGGGGAACACGGGCAAGATGTTGGTGCGGGTGTAAGGATAGCGGGCGCCGGTTCGCAATGATTGCGTGCGGCGCCTGGCATTCCGGAAGTGGTGACTGGTAACAGTTCGGTCATGGCGACGGCAGAATCTGCGCACAAAGAAAAACCCCTCCCGCTCGAGTGAGCGGGAGGGGTTTTCGTTTCAGCTCATGCGCCGAAGGTGCGTTGCCACCAGCCGCGGCGGGGAGCTTCGCCGTCTTCGGGGGCCGTATCGTCGGCGTCGGCCGGAGCGGTGCCGTCCTGCGCAACTGCCAATGTCGACTCCGGCTGTGGGACAGGTTCCGCTACCGGTGCCGCGACCGTTTCCACCGGAGCGGCCTCGGTAGCCGCGGCGGGCTTGCGAGTGCGGCGGCGCTTGGGCTTCTCCTCGGCGGGCGCTTCGGTCGGGGCTTCGACGACGGGCGCCGCTTCCTCGATCGCGGCGGCAGGCGTCGCCTTCTTGCGGGTGCGCTTGGGCTTGATGGCCGGGGCTTCCGCTTCGGTTGCAGGTGCCTCTACCGGGACCGGCGCTTCGGCGACCGGAGCCTCCACCGCAGGCGAAGCGGCGCGCGCGCGCGGTCGGCGGCGGGTCTTGGGCGCTTCTACAGGAGCTGCGTCCTCAACCGCGACCGGTGCGGGCGCGTCGAGGCCGGTGGTGACCGGACCGGCATCGCCGGCTTCGGCGATCGGCTCGAGCTCCACGGCGTCGGCCTCGACATCGTCGGCCGACAGCAGCGGTTCCGTCGTGCCGTCGTTGCCTTCGACCTGATCCCCCGCCTGACGACGTCCGCCGCGACGACCGCGACGACCGCGACGACGACGGCCTTCGCCTTGCGGCTGTTCGCCGGCGAAATCGGCGGTGTCCGCCTCGTTGCCTTCGATCGCCTCCGGCTCGTCGCCTTCGCCGGTGTCGGCCTCGACGGCGTCGCTTTCGACACCGGCATCGTCCTGCACCGTCTCGCCGTTCTCGTCCTTGCGACCGCGACGACCGCGACGACGGCGGCGACCACGACCGCGGCCTTCACCCTCGCTACGATCTTCGCGTTGCTCGGGACGGCGGCCGCCTTCGCGACGGGGCTGTTCCTCCGCCTCCTCGACGATCTCTTCCTCTTCCTCGTCCTCGATCTCCTCGGGGACGTCGTCGTAATCTTCCTCGATCAGCGCCTCGATCCTGGGGGCGTAGGCGGGCGGCGGTCCGGAGACCTCGACCGACATGCGGGCGCCCTCTTCCTCGCGATCGGGGATGATCTCGACCTGCACGCCATAGCGATCCTCGATCTCGGCGATGTCGGCACGCTTGCGATTGAGCACGTAGATCGTCGCTTCCTGCGAAGCGCGCAGCGTGATGAGCGAACCGCGACCGCGTGCGGCCTCGTCCTCGATCATGCGCAACGCGGACAGGCCGGCCGACGATGCGGTGCGGACCAGACCGGTGCCCTCGCAATGCGGGCAGGCGCGGGTGGAGGCTTCGAGTACGCCCGTGCGCAGACGCTGACGGCTCATCTCCATGAGGCCGAACGACGAGATGCGACCGACCTGAATGCGGGCGCGATCGTTCTTCAGCGCCTCCTTCATCGCCTTCTCGACCTTCCGGACATTGGAATTGTTGTCCATGTCGATGAAGTCGATGACGACAAGGCCGGCCATGTCGCGCAGCCGCAATTGGCGCGCGATCTCATGCGCGGCTTCGAGGTTGGTCGCAGTCGCGGTCTGTTCGATATTGTGTTCGCGGGTCGACCGGCCGGAGTTGATGTCGATCGACACCAACGCTTCGGTCGGGTTGATGACCAGATAGCCGCCCGATTTCAGCTGCACGACCGGATGGTACATCGCAGCGAGCTGATCCTCGACGTGTGCGCGCTGGAACAGCGGCACCGCGTCGGCATATTGCTTGATGCGCCGGCCGTGGCTGGGCATCAGCAGTTTCATGAATTCCTTGGCGTGGAGATAGCCTTCCTCGCCCTCGACGATCACCTCGTCGATATCCTTGTTGTAGATGTCGCGGATCGCGCGCTTGATCAGGTCGCTGTCGCCGTAGATCAGTGCCGGTGCGGCCGAACCGAGCGTGGCTTCGCGGATGCCGTCCCAGAGACGGGCGAGATAATCGAAGTCGCGCTTGATTTCGACCTTGGTGCGCTGGAGGCCCGCGGTGCGGACGATGCAGCCCATCGACGGCGGCAGTTGCATGTCGGCCATGATCGACTTCAGGCGCTTGCGATCGGACGCATTGCTGATCTTGCGGCTGATCCCGCCGCCGTGCGACGTGTTGGGCATGAGCACGCAGTAGCGGCCGGCAAGCGACAGATACGTCGTCAACGCCGCGCCCTTGTTGCCGCGCTCTTCCTTCACGACCTGGACCAGCAGCACCTGACGGCGGCGGATGACATCCTGAATCTTGTAGCGGCGGCGCAGGTTCATACGGCGCTGGCGCAGCGCCTCGACCTGGTCGTCGTTCGCGGTGCGCGGCTTCTTCGACGTGCCGTCCGACGTGCCTTCGTCGCCGTTGGCCTCGTCGTGCTCGGCGTCATCGTCGTGATGGTCGGCGTCGTCGAAATCGTCATGCTCGTCGTCATGATGATCACCGTCATGGTCGGCGTGATCGTCGTCGTCGCCGTCATGTTCCGCACGCAGCGCGGCTTCCTCGGCGGCATGCTCGGCTTCTTCGCGGAGCAGCGCGTCGCGGTCTTCCTTCGGGATCTGATAGTAATCCGGGTGGATTTCGCTGAACGCCAGGAAGCCGTGGCGATTGCCGCCGTAATCGACGAACGCCGCCTGCAGCGACGGCTCGACGCGCGTCACCTTGGCGAGGTAGATATTCCCCTTGAGCTGTTTGCGCTCGGCACTCTCGAAATCGAACTCTTCGATCCGGTTATTCTTGACGACGGCGACCCGGGTTTCTTCCCGGTGGCGTGCGTCGATCAGCATACGCGTGGTCATTGAAATGTCTCCGCGCGCGTGGCGCTCCAGCGGGTGGCCCTGACAGGACCGGTCCGGAGGGCGCGCATGCGCATTGATAAAGCGCGCCGGGCAATCCGGCGCGTATGTATGGCAAAGATGCGTCTGCTCGCCCGGCACATCGGGGGGCTCGGCCCTCCCACACGTTCGACACGCCGCCGGCCGAAGCCGGGCGGTGTCGAACGTTGGAAAAGTGCGTCATGCGAGCGTCAACCTGGTTAAACCCGACCCAGGAAGGGCCGGGGACCTGTGCTTCGCGTCTTACGGATAGCGCGCGTCGCACGGGTGCAGTCCGTTGGTAGCATCGGACCCGACGCACCGCAACTGGCAGGAACTTGCCGGCCGACGCGGCAAAATAATGCCGAATTCCGGATTAACCTTGCCGGGCAACTCCGCGTTCGCACCCCGGCATCTAGAACAAACCCCGGCGATCGCAGGAGAATCGTCAAAAGGGGTTTGGTAATGGCTTTTCGCTGGACCCGCGCATCGTCTGCGCGGCAAGGACGCCGTGTGTTCGCGCTCTTCGCCCTGATCGCCGGCTGGCTGACGAGCGCGCCCGCGTGGGCAGCGACCGCCATTCGCAGCGTCGTGGTGCAGGACGGATCGATCGTCATCCGCTTCGACGGGCGTGTCGGCGATGCGACCGGCATCATCCTGGACGGGACCCGCCAGATCGCCGTCGATGTCGCAGGCGCCTTACCGGGCGTGCGGGCCGCAACCGGTGGACCAGTAAGCGGTGTACGCCAGCTGCGTCAGGGAAGCGGCACGCGCCTGTTGTTCGATCTCGCGCGTCCGGCGATTCTGGGCGATGGCGGGTTCGACGCGGACGGGCAGAGCCTGACGCTGTCGCTGGAGCCGGTCAGCGCCGCGCGTTTCGCCGCCGCCAGCGCGGCCGGGCCGCTCAGCTTCATGGCATTCGACTTCGGCGACTGGGCCGCCAAGCCGAAGTACAAGGTATCGATCCCTGTGCCGCCGCCCGCGCGCGGCGTCGCGCTGCCACGGGTGCGCGGTGACGACAGCCGCCCGTTGGTGGTGATCGATGCCGGTCATGGCGGCGTCGATCCGGGTGCGATCAATCCCGAGACCGGCCTGCGCGAAAAGGACGTGACGCTGCGGATCGCACAGGCGATTCGTGACGAACTGCTGGCGACGGGCCGCGTCCGCGTGGCGTTGACGCGGGACGACGACCGTTATCTGGTGTTGCGTGAACGGTACGGCATCGCACGCCGGCTGAAGGCGAGCCTGTTCATCTCGGTTCATTGCGACAGCGTCGGTAGTGGCGATGCCTCCGGTGCCTCGGTCTACACGCTGTCCGAGGTCGCGTCCGACAAGGAGGCCGCGCGGCTGGCAACGCGCGAGAACAAGGCGGACGTCATCTCCGGCGTCAACCTGGGAGATGCCGGTGCGGACGTGTCATCGATCCTGATCGATCTGACGCAGCGCGAGACGATGAACACCTCCGCCAGTTTCGCCCGACTGCTCGGGCGTGAGGCCAAGCCGCTGATCCCGACGAAGCCGGTGTTCCATCGCATGGCGTCGTTGATGGTGCTGAAAGCGCCGGACATGCCATCGATCCTGTTCGAGACGGGCTATATCTCCAATCCGTCGGATGCGGCGTTTCTGGATAGCCGGCAGGGGCGCGAACGGATCGCGGAGAGCGTAACGAAGGCGGTGGAAGTACATTTCGCGCGGCAACTGGCAAGCCGCTAGTCGGGATCGCCCTCTCCCCTGCGGGAGGGGGACTGGATCAGATCGCGCCGGAGAAGGTGTCACACTGGGCCGGGTCGCCCGTCGTCAGGCCGCGTTGCAGCCATGCCTGACGCTGCGCCGACGTGCCGTGCGTGAAGCTGTCGGGAACGACCCGGCCCTGGCTCTGCTTCTGGAGCGTATCGTCGCCGATCGCCTGAGCCGCGGTGAGCCCCTCTTCGAGATCGCCGGGTTCCATCCTACTGCGGTTCTGCGCCGCCCACACCCCGGCATAGCAATCCGCCTGTAGCTCCAGCCGCACCGAAGCGGCGTTGCCTTCCGTCTCGCTGCCGCGGCGCTGGATCTGCTGCACCTGATCGGACGTGCCGAGCAAATTCTGGATGTGGTGGCCGAATTCGTGCGCGATCACGTAATCCTGCGCGAAATCGCCCTTGGCGCCGAAACGCGTGGCGAGCTCGTCGAAGAAGCTGGTGTCGAGATAGATGCCCTGATCGGTCGGGCAATAGAAGGGACCCATCGCCGCCTGCGCCGCGCCGCAGCCGGATTTGCCGCTGCCACCGAAGAAGACGAGCTTGGGTTCCTGAAAGCGCTGGCCGGCTTTTTCGAACAAAGCGGTCCAGGTGTTTTCCGCGGACTGGAACGCGTTGCAGGCCGCCTTGCTCTGCGGCGTCAGGTTGCAGCTCGATGCGACATCGGTGCCGGCGCGCTGGCTGGTCGGCGCGGACACCTGACCGCCGCCACCGCCGAGCATGCCGCCGAGGTTGCCCAGCCCGCCGAACACCGCGAACAACAGCAGCACCACGACGATGCCGCCGCAGCCAAAGCGACTGCCGATCAGCGGCAGCAGACCAAACAGCAATCCGCCGCCGCCACCGCCGCCACCGCCGAAGCTCTGGCCCCTTTGATCCTCGACATTGATATCATTGGGATCGAAATCGTCGAGGCGCATGGCAGGCTCCGTTTTGCTGGCGTTACGAAATGCGCGAACCGTACCGACGGTTGCAACGTTTACCGTGACGACGCAGGACGACTCGCGTTCATCAGGAGATCCCATCGCCATGTTCCTCAAGGGCAAGACCGCGCTCATCACCGGCTCCACCTCGGGTATCGGCCTTGCCTATGCGCGCGCCTTCGCCGCCGAAGGCGCCGCGGTGGTGATCAACGGCTTTGGTGACGCCGACCAGATCGAGGACATCCGGGCCGAGCTGGCCGCCACCAGCGGCGTGGCTGCGCTGTACGATGCGGCGGACATGACGAAGCCGGACGAGATCGCGGCGATGGTCGACCGGGCGGCCCGGGAGACGGGCAGCGTCGATATCGCGGTCAACAACGCAGGCATCCAGCACGTCGCGCCGATCGAAAGCTTTCCGGACGATAAAATGGAGGCGATCATCCGCATCAACCTTCTGTCGGCCTGGTACGTCGCAAAGGCGGCGATACCGCATATGAAGGCGAAGGGATGGGGACGGATGATCACCACCGCCTCGGCACACAGCCTGGTCGCGAGCCCGAACAAATCGGCCTATGTCATGGCCAAGCACGGGATCGCCGGCCTGACCAAGACGCTGGCGCTTGAGACGGCGCAGCAGGGCATCACCGTCAATTGCATCTCGCCCGGCTATGTCTGGACACCATTGGTCGAGGCGCAGATCCCCGACACGATGACGGCGCGGGGCCTGACGCGCGATCAGGTGATCAACGACGTGCTGCTCGCCGCGCAGCCGACCAAGGAATTCGTCACGCCGGAACAGGTTGCCGCGTTGGCGCTGTTCCTGTGCCGCGACGAGGCGAAGGCGATCACCGGTGCGAACATGTCGGTGGACGGCGGCTGGACGGCGGCATGACGGCATGGCGCCTTGCCGTGCCCGTGCTGTTGGCCGCGGCGATGGCATCGCCGGCGACCGGTGCGCAACGCGATGTCGATGTCGACTGGCGCAAGGTCGCGACGAAGCAGGATCGCGAGCGGCTGCGCGGCTGGCGTGATGCGTGGATCGAAGCGCTGGGCAAGGTGCGTACGACGCGCGACGGCGCCGCCGCACTGGCGCAAGACGCGGCGCTGTTCGATCCCGACCGGTTGATTCAGGGAGCGGCGCTGACGCCGGGGTCCTATCGCTGCCGGATGTACCGGCTGGGCGGTGTCGGAGCGGGAGCGCGGGTGCTGCTCAGCGGCGGATGGGCCGGATGCCGCGTCACGGAAAATGGCCTCGTCCGTCGTTTCGTGACCGATGGTGCGCAGCGGGCGAGCGGCAATCTGTTCGACAGCACCGACTCCCGTACCGTCTTTCTCGGCACTCTGGCGCTTGGCGACGAGGACAGGCCGATGCGTTACGGCCGCGATGCGCGTCGCGACATGGCGGGGCTGGTCGAGCGGATCGGGCCGGATCGATGGCGGATGGTGCTGCCGTTCCCCGGTTTCCAGTCCACGTTGGACGTGATGGAAATCGTGCGCGGTTAGTTGACTGTCGCGGGCGCCGTCGCCGGATCGGGGGCGACCGTCGGCCCAGCGGTGATCGGCGGCCCCGCTCCGATCGGCGGCCCCGCTCCGATCGGCGGCAATGACGCGAGATACGCCTTCCCATGCATGTTGACGATCGTCACCCGCCCCGGATTGGCCTCTGCTACCGCCTTCAGGTAGGAACGCGGCTTCCTCATCAATCCGGGCTGGTCGAGACCCGAAAGGCCGGCGATTCGTGCCGCTTCCTTGACGAAATGAACGCAATTGCGATTGTTGAGGTTGTAGTGCCCGTCACCCGTCTTTTCGTCCCACGCGGCGATCAGCGTCAGTATCTCGGCATATTGCGCATCGCTGAGCACGAGCGAGAACTGGGCATCGCTGCCAGCGATATAACCGGGTTTGGATATGTCGAGCCGGCCGGCGACGGTTCCCATCAGTATTTTCGGTGACACCGATTTGGCCGTGAAGCCGTAATTGACGTCGACCGGGTTACCGCCTGCGTCGGGCACGCCGCGCAACGTGAAGAAGGTATGCGGGAAGCTGTTGCCGAGTTCGTGGCTCCAGAAGGTGATCGTCACCGCCGCCCATGCCGGCGCAGATCCGAAGATCGAGCCGAGCAGCAGCAATGTGGCGAGCAACGGGCGCAGAAGTGAGCGGTGCATGGAGGCGATGATATCCGCATCGCCGCGTCACCCGCAATCGCGATTCGCGCGGTGATGCCGTCACGCTGCCGGAACGATCGTGCAGCGCGGCGGTTGGCGGCGTCGAACGGGAGACGCGGCATGACGGCGAAAGCAAAAACGAACGACATCAACGGACTGGAGATGGCGGCGCGGCTTGGCTTCGCTGCGCGTGCGGTGACCTATGGCGCGATCGGCTATCTGACGCTGCGGCTTGGCCGGACGGAGGACAATCAGGGCGTGCTCGGATTCGTGCAGAGCACCGGCGGCAGTATCGTGCTGTCGCTGATGGCACTCGGTTTCGCGGGGTACGGCCTGTGGCGATTGTCCGAGGCGGCGGTGGACAGCGAAGGGCAGGGCAGTGGTGCGGGCGGCATGGTCAAGCGGCTAGGGGGTGCGATCTCCGGCGCAATCCACCTGGGGCTGTGCTGGGCGGCGGTGCGGCTGCTGGTATGGGGCGAGCGGAGCAGCGGCGACAGCGCCGAATGGGGGGCATCGACCGCGCTGCGCTTCCCCGGCGGCGAGGTGGCGTTGATCCTGGTCGCGATCGTGCTGCTCGGTCTTGGCATCTATCAGGCGGTCAAGGCGGTTAAGCTGGGCTTCCTCAAGCATCTGGAGCCGGCGGCGGCGGCAAGACCTTGGGTCGGCTGGGTCGGTCGTGCCGGTTATCTGGCGCGTGGCATCGTGTTCTCCGCCACCGCATTGTTCATGGTGCAGGCGAGCATGAACAGCCGCGCCTCGGCGGCCGGGGGGCTGGAGCAGGCGCTCGACCGCTTTCCCGAATGGCTGCGGTTGCTGGTCGCGGCGGGACTGTTGCTGTTCGGCGTGTTCAGCGCGGTGGAGGCGGTCTATCGCCGGATCACCGATCCGCAGGTCATCGAACGGCTGACCCGCGGTGCGGCGAGGATCGTCGGCTGAGCGTCACGGCTGCTCCGGCGGCCGGATGGTCGCCAGCGTCGCGGCATTTTCATGCTTTTCCGGGCGGATATAGATCGAGCTCAGCATCGGCACGGCGATGCGGAGCTGGTCCTCCATTTCCTCGATCAGTCGCTCGCCATCGCCCATCGTCACGCTGTCGACGAAATCCGCGCTGACCGCGACGAAGATCGCATCGGGCGCGGTGTGGATCGTGCGAACGTGGTTCACCGCCGTCACCGCCGGGTGGCGGGCGATGATGTTGCGCACCGTCTCGACAACCTTAGGGTTGGCTCGTTCGCCAATCAGCAGGCCCTTGGCCTCCCGCGCCAGAAGCACCGCAACCAGACCCAGGATCAGGCCGATGACGATCGAGGCGACGCCATCGATGCGCGGATCGGCGAATGCATGGCTCGCCCAGACGCCGATCCCGGCGATGACCAGGCCCGCGAGTGCCGCCGAATCCTCGAACAGGACGATGAAGCCTGCCGGGTCCTTGCTTTGACGGATCGCGCGCCACCAGCCGCTGTCGCCCTTTGCCTTGCGAAATTCGCGCATGGCGATGAACCACGACGATCCTTCGAGGGCGAAAGCGATGACGAGGACGATATAGTTGACCAGCGGATCGCTGAGTTCCTCCGGCTCGACGATGTGCAGATAGCCTTCGTACACCGATACGCCGGCACCGACCGCGAAGATCAGGATCGCGACGACAAATGCCCAGAAGTACAGCTCGCGACCGTAACCGAAGGGGTGGATCGCGTCGGGCTTCTGCCTGGCGCGATGCTGTCCATAGAGCAGCAGGATCTGATTGCCGCTGTCGACGCAGCTGTGCACGCCCTCGGTCAGCATCGACGACGATCCGGTGATGCCCGCCGCGACAAATTTCGCGACGCCGATCCCGAGATTGGCAGCGAGCGCACCGTATAGAACGATATTCTCGCGGATGCGGGCGGTCAGTCCTTGACTCATGCGGGGTCCTTGTCGGCGTCCGGGGGGGCGCGGAGGCGATACGCGCGAAGGGACGATGGGGGTCCGACCGGCGTATCCGCAGCCGCCTCGCCACGCCGTCTGTGCCGCGATCATATCGCACGAGCCCTGAAACGGAATGACCGCCGGAGCACGAAGCGCCGGCGGTCACCTTTCCTCCCCAGGAAACTTTCGAAAATTCCGTTAGCTAGAGAGTGGGCTTCGGGGCAGTGGGCGGTGACCGGCGAGCAAGGTCATGGTGTATACCGCGTAGACAGTGCCGCTGGTCATGCTGTAAGGAATTGACAAGTCGCGTTGCATACCGGACCTTCTGTACCGGAAGGAGCTGGAGTGGCGGATCGGAAACTATTTGCTGGCCATGCGGTGCGACGGCTGCGGCGACAGGCCGGGCTGACGCAGGCGGCAATGGCGGAGGTGCTGGCGATTTCGTCGAGCTATCTCAATCTGGTCGAGCGCAACCAGCGGCCGTTGTCGGCGGCGCTGCTGGTCAAGCTGGCCGAATCCTACGACTTCGATCCACGTGCCTTGACTGCGGGAGAACCGGGTGGCGGCGAAGCGGCAATGCGGCGGCGGCTGGCAGACCCGATATTCGCCGACCTTGAGATCGATCGGAACGAGGTGGGCGAATGGCTCGCCGGCGCCCCCGGCGGGGCGGAGGCGTTCGCGCGCGCTTATGATAAATTGGGTGCCGGTGGCGGTGGTGGCGCTTCGGAGGGCGTCGATCCGGTCGCCGAGGTGCGGCGCGAGATCGAGCGGTGGCGGGGGCATTTCGCCGATCTGGACAGCACCGCCGAGGCGCTGGCCGACGAACTGCGGCTGGGTGCGGGCGATCTGTATGGCGCGATCGCCGAGCGGTTGCGGGTCAAGCATCAGCTCACCATCCGCATCCTGCCCGTGGATGTCATGCCCGACCTGTTGCGGCGGCTCGACCTGCATGCGCGGCAGTTGCAGTTGAGCGAGGTGCTCGATTCGGCGTCGCGGACCTTTGCCGCGGCGTATCAGCTCGCGCAGATCGAGGCGCGGGCGGAGATCGAGGCGCTGGCCAAGGGCGCGGCGTTTGCGGATCGATCGTCGGAGCGGTTGTTCCGGCGGCATCTCGCCAGCTATTTCGCCGCGGCGGTGATGATGCCCTACGCGCGGTTCCTGCGGGCGTGCGAGACGACGGGGTATGACCTCGAACTGTTGCAGCGGCGGTTCGGGGCGGGGTTCGAGCAGGTGGCGCATCGGCTGACGACGCTGCACCGCGTGGGCGCGCGGGGACTGCCGTTCTTTCTGATCCGGATCGATCGCGCCGGGCAATGTTCGAAACGTTTCTCGGGGGCGTCGGCGTCGCCGCTGGCGGAGGCGGAGGGGCGGTGCCCGTTGTGGCGGCTGCATCAGGCGTTCGACCGGCCGGGGAGCCTGGCGGTGCAACTCGTCGAGCTGGAGGACAAGGCGCGCTGGCTGACGATCGCGCGGACGGTGACGCCGCAGCGGCGACGTTATGGCGGGGTGCTCGCCGAGTTCGCGGTGGGGATCGGTGTCGCGGCGGAATTGGGAGGAGCGCTGGCGGTGGCGCGGGGTGTCGACCTGAAGGGGGATGCGACGCCGATCGGGCTGGGGTGTCGTGCCTGCCATCGCACCGATTGCCCGCAGCGATCGGCGCCGCCGGCGGGGCGGGCGTTGCTGATCAACGAGCGCGATCGGGGGGTGTCGGGGTTCACCTTCGCTGGAGATTGACTGTAACGATCCATACAAAATTACAGAAATATCGAAGCTGGTGTTACAGATCGACGCCATTTCTAGCCTCGTTCAGGCTGTGTCTGCTGTCAACATCAGTACAGATCGCCTCATTCGTACAGAGTGAGGACGTGGATATGACGTATCAGCAGCAGATGGGCACCGCCAGCCAGGCCATCGGTGCGCAGGCGACCTGGGGCGGGATCGACGCGGAGTCGGTCGCTCGCATGCGCCTCCAGAACCGGTTCCAGACCGGGCTCGACATCGCGCGCTACACCGCTGCGATCATGCGCCGCGACATGGCGGCCTATGACGCCGATCCGGCGGCGTACACGCAGTCGCTGGGCTGCTGGCACGGCTTCATCGGCCAGCAGAAGATGATCAGCATCAAGAAGCATTTCGGCACGACCGACAGGCGCTACCTATATCTGTCGGGCTGGATGGTCGCGGCGCTGCGCAGCGACTTCGGGCCGCTGCCCGACCAGTCGATGCACGAGAAGACGAGCGTGCCGGCGCTGATCGAGGAGCTGTACACGTTCCTGCGACAGGCGGATGCGCGCGAGCTGAGCCTGTTGTTCCGCGAACTCGACCATGCGCGCGAGGCGGGCAATGAGGTCGAGGCGCAGCGGCTGATGCAGGGAATCGACAACCACCAGACGCATGTCGTGCCGATCATCGCCGATATCGACGCAGGCTTCGGCAATGCCGAGGCGACGTATCTGCTGGCGAAGAAGATGATCGAGGCGGGGGCGTGTGCGCTCCAGATCGAGAATCAGGTCAGCGACGAAAAGCAGTGCGGCCATCAGGACGGCAAGGTCACCGTGCCGCACGAGGACTTCCTCGCGAAGGTGCGCGCCTGCCGCTACGCATTCCTGGAGCTGGGCGTCGAGGACGGCATCATCGTCACGCGTACCGACTCGCTGGGCGCGGGCCTGACCAAGCAGATCGCGGTGAGCAAGACGCCGGGCGATCTGGGCGACCAATATAACAGCTACCTCGATTGCGAGGAGGTGACCGACCTGTCGACGATCAACGGCGACGTCATCATCAACCGCGACGGCAAGCTGATGAAGCCCAAGCGGCTGCCGTCGAACCTGTTCCAGTTCCGCGAGGGCACCGGCGCGGATCGCTGCGTGATGGATTGCATCGCGTCGTTGCAGAATGGTGCGGACCTGTTGTGGATCGAGACGGAGAAGCCGCACATCGAGCAGATCGCATCGATGGTCGACCGCATCCGCGAGGTGATCCCGAATGCGAAGCTGGTGTACAACAATTCGCCGAGCTTCAACTGGACGCTGAATTTCCGCCAGCAGGTGTATGATGCCTGGGTTGAGGCTGGGCGTGACGTGTCGGCGTACGATCGTGCGCGGCTGATGTCGGTCGATTACGACGGGACCGAACTGGGGGCGGAGGCGGACGAGCGCATCCGGACGTTCCAGAAGGATGCGGCGGCGCGGGCGGGGATTTTCCACCATCTGATCACGTTGCCGACCTATCATACCGCGGCACTGTCCACCGACAACCTCGCCAAGGAGTATTTTGGCGACGCGGGGATGCTGGGGTACGTCAAGGGCGTGCAGCGCAAGGAAATCCGCGAGGGGATCGCCTGTGTGAAGCACCAGAACATGTCCGGGTCGGACATCGGTGACGATCACAAGGAGTATTTCGCTGGCGAGGCCGCGCTGAAGGCCGGCGGGGCGCACAACACGATGAACCAGTTCGCGGCTTGATGCTGCGTAGAGGTTGAGGGGGCCTGCTCCCTCTCCCCTTTGGGGAGAGGGTTGGGGTGAGGGGTTGGTGCCTCGCAGAGGGGTGGTCTCGGTGAGACTCCGCCCCTCACCCAACCCTCTCCCCTGAGGGGAGAGGGCTATCGCTGTTTTATGCGGCGGTGGTGTTGGGCGGTTGCGTTGGTCATTGATGGCAGCTCCCTCTCCCCTTTGGGGAGAGGGCTATCGTTATTCTACGCGCCGGCGGTGTCGAGGCGGTTTAGTTGGTCCTTGGTCAGGTTCAGCTCCATTGCGGGGAGCAGGTCTTCCAGCTGCTCGACCCGCGTTGCGCTGGCGATCGGGGCCGTTACGCCTTCCTGCGCGATGAGCCACGCCAGCGCGATCTGTGCCAGCGTTGCGCCGATTTCCTCGGCGACCGAGTCCATCGCCTTCAGTACCTCAGCGCCCTTGCCTTCGAGCAGGTCCCCCATGCGGCCGCCGCGGACGCTCTGGCCGAGGTCGTCCTTCGTCCGGTACTTGCCGGTGAGGAAGCCGGAGGCGAGGCCGTAATAGGGGAGGACGCCGATATTTTCGGTGATGCAATAATCCTGCAACTCGCCCTCGAACTTGTGGCGGCTGACGAGGTTATATTCGGGCTGGAGGACGTGATAGCGGGGCAGGCCGCTCGCCTTGGCGGCGTCCACCGCGGATTTGAGGCGCGCGGCGTGGAAATTGGAGGCGCCGAGGACGCGGACCTTGCCGGCGTCGATCAGCTTGCCGAACGCTTCGAGCACCGCCTCCTGCGGGACGGCATCGTCGTCCTGATGCGCGTAATAAAGGTCGATGCGGTCGGTGCCGAGGCGCTTGAGCGAGGCTTCGGCGGCGGCGGCGATGCGGGCGGGGGCTAGTTTCTCGCCGCCCTCGCCGGGCAGCATGCCGACCTTGGTGGCGATCAGCACCTGGTCGCGCTTGCCGCTCGTTTTCAGCCATTCGCCGATCATCGCTTCCGATTCGCCGCCGCTGTGGCCGGGGACCCAGGCGGAATAGACGTCGGCGGTGTCGATCATCGTGCCGCCGCCCGCGACGAAGGCGTCGAGCACGGCGAAGCTGGCGGCGCGATCCGCGGTCCAGCCGAAGACGTTGCCGCCGAGCACCAAAGGCGCGATCTGGAGGTCGGTGGAGCCCAAGCGGCGTTTGGCGGTCATGATCCGGTGTCCATGTCGTTGGCGGTCGCGGCGTTGAGGTCGATGCTGTTCGCGTCGAGCATCGCGGCGGCGTCGTTGAGTTGTGCGGCCTCGTCGGTGGTCACCGCGCCGGGGTCGTCGCTGCCGCCGCCGGAGCAGGCGGCGAGAAGCGACAGGGGAAGCAGCGCCGCAGAAACGATACGTGACATGTGGCGCTACTCCCCCGAATCCAAGGCTTAATCCTTCAACGAACGGCCGGCGCGTTCAAGCGCGTTGCCGGTCGCATCGACGGCGCGGTCGGCGGCGGCCCCGGCGCGGTCGGCACCGTTGGCGATCGCCGTACCCGCACGGTCGGCCCCGGCATCGAGGCGCTCGCCGGTGCGATCGGCGGCGGCACCGACCGTGTCGCCGGCATTGTCGAGGCTGCGCTCTGCCGAGCCGAACGCCTGATCGGTCGCGGCATCGACGTCGCTGACCGCGTTGCGGGTCGTCGCCTCGGTATCGGCGGCGATCGCGTTGCCGGCTTCGGCGGTCTCGTTCTGTGCGCTGGGGCTGCAGGCGGCGAGGCCGAGGGCCACGGGGGCGGCGAGGATCAGCAGGCGTTTCATCTTAATCTCCCTCAAGAACTAACCGGGCGCAAACGCGGATCGACCCGGTTCGGGTCCGCGTTGACCTCATATAAAGATATCTTTATATGTTGATGCGACATGACCCTCGCGCTCGATATCTTCCGTGCCTTAGCCGACGCCACGCGGCTGCGCATCTTTTCGCTGCTGCGCTCGATGGAGCTGTCGGTGGGGGAGCTGGCGCAGGTGCTGGGGCAGAGCCAGCCGCGGGTCAGCCGGCATGTGAAGATCCTGTGCGATGCGGGGCTGGCGGAGCGGCGCAAGGAGGGCAGCTGGGTGTTCGTGGCGCTGGGCAAGGCGGCGGCGACGCAGCCGGTGGCGGCGGCGATCGACGAACTGGGCAAGGCCGAGCCGGATCATTGGGCGGTGGCGGACGCGGCGCGGCTGGCGGCGGTGCGCGCGGACCGTGCGGCGAGCGCGGCGCAATGGTTCGAAGGGCATGCCGCCGAATGGGATGCGATCCGGTCGCTGCATATCGCCGAAAGCGAGGTCGAGGCGGCGATGGCGGGGGTGCTGGGCGACGGGCCGCTCGGCAGCCTGATCGATATCGGCACCGGCACCGGGCGGATGCTGGAGGTGTTCGGCGGGCAGGCGGACAGCGCGCTGGGGATCGACCGGTCGTCGGAGATGCTGCGGCTGGCGCGGGCCAAGCTGCACGACCGGCCCAATACGGAATTGCGGCAGGCCGACCTGTATGCGCTGCCGATGGCGGATGGCGCGGCGGATGTCGCGATCCTGCATCACGTGCTGCATTTCGCGCAGCAGCCGGGGGCGGCGATCGCCGAGGCGGCGCGGGTGCTGGGGCCGGGCGGGCGGTTGCTGATCGCGGACTTCGCGCCGCATGATCGCGAGGACCTGCGGACGCGCGATGCGCATACGCGGCTGGGCTTCGCGGACGATCAGATCGCGGGCTGGTTCGGCAATGCCGGGCTGGCGCTGGCGCGGACCGAGACGCTGAAGGGTGGCGAGTTGACGGTGACATTGTGGCTCGGGCGCAAGTCGGGCGCAAATTTGCGTGAGGTGCCTGTGAAGAAGGTTGGAGCGGCATGACGATCTCGGTGAACCAGCTGGAAGAGGCGCAGATCGCGTTGAAGGCGCCGCTGTATGCGGATGTGGCGGGCGACATCGAGGTGTCGTTCGAATTCTTTCCGCCCAAGAACGAGAAGATGGAAGAGCAGCTCTGGGACGCGGTGCGGACGCTGGAGCCGCTGGCGCCGAGCTTTGTATCGGTGACCTATGGCGCGGGCGGTTCGACGCGCGAGCGGACGCATGCGACGGTGGCGCGGATCCAGCGCGAGACGTCTTTGGCGGCGGCGGCGCATCTGACCTGCGTCGAGGCGACCAAGGCGGAGATCGACCAGGTCGCCGAGGAATATTGGGCGGCGGGCGTGCGGCATATCGTCGCGTTGCGGGGCGATCCGCCCGCGGCGGGCGCGAAGTTCGCCAGCCATCCCGGCGGGTATGAGAATGCGGCGGCGCTGGTCACGGGGTTGAAGCGGTTGCATCCGTTCGAAATCTCGGTCGCGGCCTACCCCGAATGCCACCCGGATTCGGCGGACATGGCGGCGGATATCGACAATCTGAAGGCGAAGTTCGACGCGGGCGCGACCAGGGCGATTACGCAATTCTTCCACGAGCCCGAGACGTTCTTCCGCTATCGCGACAAGGTAGCGGCGGCGGGGATCACCGCGGAGATCGTGCCGGGAATCATGCCGGTGACCAACTTCGCCAGCGTCGTGCGGATGAGCAGGATGTGCGGGACCGAGGTGCCGGCGTGGATGGCGCGGCTGTTCGACGGGCTGGAGGATCATCCCGCGGCGCGGCAGCTGATCGCGGCGACGCTGGCGGCGGAACTGAGCCGCAAGCTGTATGCGGGGGGGGTGAAGTCGTTGCACTTCTATACGCTGAACCGAGCGGAACTGGCGTTTGCGATCTGTCACCTGCTGGGTGTGCGATCGAAGCCGGTTGCCGCGGTGGCTGCGGCTTAACACGAAGAAGACCCTCCCCTTCAGGGGAGGGGTTGGGGTGGGGCCTGTCCGCGGGCTTCGGTCTCGGTGAGACGTCCCCCACCCCCAACCCCTCCCCTGAAGGAGAGGGGCTCTCAAGGACAAGACATGACCATCCGCGACACGTTCCTGACCGAGGCGGCCAAGCGCATCCTGATCACCGACGGCGCGTTCGGGACGGAGATCCAGAACTGGAAGCTGTCCGAGGCGGATTATGCCGGCTCGCTGGGGCTGACCCACGACCAGAAGGGCAACAACGACATCCTGGCGCTGACCAAGCCCGAGGTGCCGGCGTCGATCCACCGCGCCTATTTCGAGGCGGGGGCGGATATCGCGGAGACGAATACCTTCTCGGCGAACCGGATCAGCCAGGCGGATTACGGCGCGGAGCATCTGGTGCGCGAGATCAACGTCGAGAGCGCGGCGATGGCGCGCCGCATTGCCGATGAGTTTCAGGCGCGCGACGGGCGTCCGCGCTTCGTCGCGGGGGCGATCGGGCCGACCAACAAGACCTTGTCGCTATCGCCCGACGTCAACGATCCGGGCTATCGCGAGATCGACTTCGATCATTTGAAGGGCGTGTACCGCGAGCAGATCGATGCGCTGGTCGAGGGGGGGGCGGACTTCATCCTGATCGAGACGGTGTTCGATACGCTGAACGCCAAGGCGGGGATCATGGCGACGCTGGATGCCGCCGACGATCTGGGCCGCGACCTGCCGCTGATGCTGTCGATGACGCTGACCGACCTCAGCGGGCGCAACCTGTCGGGGCATACCGTCGAGGCGTTCTGGCATGCGGTGCGGCACGCCAAGCCGGTGACGATCGGGCTGAACTGCTCGTTCGGGGCGGAGCAGTTGCGGCCGCATGTGAAGACGCTGAGCGAGATCTGCGACACGCTGATCATGGTGTACCCGAACGCCGGGCTGCCGAACGAGCTCGGCGCTTACGACGAGGAGCCGGCGACGACCGCCGGGCTGGTCGGCGAATGGGCGCAGGCGGGGCAGGTCAACGTGCTCGGCGGGTGCTGCGGGTCGACGCCGGGGCATATCAAGGCGATCGCCGATATGGCGCGCGGGGTGTCACCGCGGCGCGTGCCGGTGCCGCCGGTGCGGACGCGGCTGGCTGGGCTGGAGCCGTTTACGATGGCGGCTTGAGTAAAAGCCCCTCCCCTTCAGGGGAGGGGTTGGGGTGGGGGACGTCGCCTCTGCCGAAACGATAGCCTGATGGGACAGGCCCCACCCCAACCCCTCCCCTGAAGGGGAGGGGCTAGAAAGATTGACATGACCACCACTTCCTCCGCCCAGTTCGTCAATATCGGCGAGCGCACCAACGTCACCGGATCGGCGGCGTTCAAGAAGATGATCATGGCGGGGGATTATACCCGCGCCGTCGAGGTCGCGCGCCAGCAGGTCGAGAATGGCGCGCAGGTGGTCGACGTCAACATGGACGAAGGGCTGCTCGACGCCGAATTCGCGATGACGACGTTCCTGAAGCTGATCGCCGCCGAGCCGGATATCGCGCGCGTGCCGATCATGATCGACAGCTCCAAGTGGAGCGTGATCGAGGCGGGGCTGAAGTGCGTCAGCGGCAAGCCGATCGTCAATTCGATCAGCATGAAGGAGGGCGAAGAGGCGTTCCTGCATTATGCGCGGCGCTGCATGGCCTATGGCGCGGCGGTGGTGGTGATGGCGTTCGACGAGGTCGGGCAGGCGGACACGCAGGAGCGCAAGGTCGAGATCTGCTCGCGCGCCTATGAGTTGCTGATGGGCATCGGCTTTCCGCCCGAGGATATCATCTTCGATCCCAACGTGTTCGCGGTGGCGACGGGGATCGAGGAGCATAACAATTACGGCGTCGACTTCATCGAGGCGTGCAAGGCGATCAAGGCGCGCTGCCCGCACGTCCATATCTCGGGCGGGTTGTCGAACCTGAGCTTCTCGTTCCGCGGCAACGAGCCGGTGCGCCGCGCGATGCATTCGGTGTTCCTGTATTATGCGATCCCCGCGGGCATGGACATGGCGATCGTCAACGCCGGCCAGCTCGACGTGTACGACACGATCGATCCCGAGCTGCGGCAGGCGTGCGAGGATGTGGTGCTCAACCGCGATCCCGAGGCGGGCGACCGGCTGGTTGCGCTGGCGGAGAAGTATCGTGGCACCGATGCCGTCGCCGAAAAGCAGGCAGCGGAATGGCGCAGCCTGCCGGTGACCAAGCGGCTGGAATATGCGCTGGTCAAGGGCATCGACGCGCACGTCGTCGACGATACCGAGGAATGCCGCCAACAGTTCGCGCGGCCGATCGAGGTGATCGAAGGGCCGCTGATGGACGGCATGAACGTCGTCGGCGACCTGTTCGGATCGGGCAAGATGTTCCTGCCGCAGGTGGTGAAGTCGGCGCGCGTGATGAAGAAGGCGGTGGCGCATCTGCTCCCCTTCATCGAGGCGGCGAAGGAGCCGGGCGCGAAGGGCAAGGGCAAGATCGTGATGGCGACCGTCAAGGGCGACGTCCACGATATCGGCAAGAACATCGTCGGCGTGGTGTTGCAGTGCAACGGCTTCGACGTGGTCGATCTGGGCGTGATGGTGCCGTGGTCGAAGATCATTGCGGCGGCGAACGAGAACGATGCCGACATGATCGGGCTGTCGGGGCTGATCACGCCGAGCCTCGACGAGATGGTGACCGTCGCCGAGGAGATGAAGCGGGCGGGCATGACGATGCCGTTGCTGATCGGCGGCGCGACGACATCGAAGGTGCATACCGCGCTGCGCATCTCGCCGGCTTATGACGGGCCGATCGTGCATGTCCTCGACGCCAGCCGTGCGGTGGGTGTGGCGACGACGCTGGTCAGCGATACGCAGCGCGATGCCTATGTGCTCGGGATCGCCGACGAATATGAAAAGGTGCGCATCGCGCGCGCCAACAAGGGGCAGAACGACCTGTTGCCGCTCGCCGAGGCGCGGGCGCGGGGGTTGAAGGTCGACATGGCGTTGAAGGCCCCGCCAGCGGCGCAACCGGGCGTGCACCGGTTCGACGACTGGGACCTTGCCGACCTGCGCGGCTATATCGACTGGACGCCGTTCTTTCGCGCGTGGGAGCTGGCGGGCAATTTCCCCGCGATCCTGACCGACGAGATCGTCGGCGAAAGTGCGACCGGACTGTACGAGGACGCGCAGGCGATGCTCGACCGGATCATCGCCGAGAAGTGGCTGACCGCCCGCGGTGTCGCCGGGTTATGGGCGTGCCATCGTCACGACGACGACGTCTGGGTCTACACGCGGCACAGCGAATCGCACCGCAGTCCCGATGGCGCGAGCATCCCCGAGGGGTTCCACATCCCCAACCTCGACCGGACGCAGGAGGCGACGGTGCGGCTGCCGTTCCTGCGCCAGCAGATCGCCAAGCGCGAGGGGCGCGCCAATATGTGCCTGGCGGACTTCATCGATCCGGCGGGCGACTGGATGGGCGGCTTCGCGGTCGGCATCCACGGCATCGACGAGCATATCGCGCGGTTCAAGGCGGACAACGACGATTACAACGACATCCTGCTGAAGGCGCTGGCGGATCGGCTGGCGGAGGCGTTCGCGGAGCGGCTGCATGCGCATGTGCGCACCGATCTGTGGGGCTATGCGCCGGGCGAGCAGCTGACCAACGACGCTTTGGTCCGCGAGCAATATCGCGGCATCCGGCCGGCACCGGGCTATCCGGCGTGCCCCGAGCATTCGTTGAAGCGGACGCTGTTCGCCATGCTGGATGCCGAGGCGAATACCGGGCTGGAGCTGACCGAGAGCTTCGCGATGCTGCCTACGGCGGCGGTGTCGGGGTTCTACTTTGGGCATGCCGAGGCGGAGTATTTCGGCGTGGCACGGATCGGGCAGGATCAGGTTGCGGACTATGCGACGCGGCGCGGCGTGGACGTGAAGCAGGCGGAGCGGTGGTTGCGGCCTAACCTGGATTGATCGCGCTCACCCTCACCCTATCGCCGCCTTCGGCGTCTTTTCCCTCTCCCGGCGGGAGAGGGAAGGAGCGGCGTCAGCCGCGGGAGGGTGAGGGTGAGGCGGCGCTTCAGAACCCCCGCTTGCGCAAGCCCGGATCGCGCTTCAGCATCGGGGCGACGATCGGGATCGTCAGCATCGTGCTCGCCACCGCCATCAGCAGCAGCGCGGTGAAGGTTTCGTTGGTGATGATGTGCTTGTCGAGCAGGATGTTGGCGAAGATGATCATGATCAGCGCCTTGGTCTGGAGCAGCCAGCCGATCGCCCTTGCATCGCCCTTCGGCCATTTGAGGATGCGGCCGGCGAGGTGGATGCCGGCGAGCTTGCCGCCGACCGAGGCGACCAGCAGCAGTGCGGCGGCGGCGAAGACCGCGGTGCCGCCGACGCCCCATTGCGTCTTGAGCCCGGTCGAGAGGAAATAGACCGGCATGATCGCGAGCAGGATGGTGGCGCGGAAACGATCCATCCGCTCCTCGCCGAACCAATGCGCGTCGAGCACCGCGCCCGCGAGGAACGCGCCGACCATGAAGTGCAGCCCGGCCCAGTCCGCCGCGAACCCGCAGGCCGCGAGCCAGATCAGCCCGACGTACCAGCGGTCGTTCTCCGAAATCGCGCGCAGCAGCTTGCGGATCGCCCAGGTCGCGATCGCGAAGCCGATCAGGAAGCCCGCCTGTCGCCCGACGCGTTCCCAGTCGAGCAGGATCAGCGCCAGCACGCCCCAGATCGCGATATCGTCGAGGCTGGCGTAGCGCAGCACGCGCTGGCCCAGCGGCGCGCGCAGGATGTCGAGCTTTTCCATCAGCAGCACGAGGATGGGGAGGGCGGTGACCGCGCAGGCCATGCCGATGCCGAGCACCACCTGCCAGTCCGCCCCGTCGACGCCGCGCCAGCCAGGAAAGCGCAGCATCACCATCGCGGCGAGCGCGCCTGCGACGAGCGGCACGCCCAATGCGAGGCCCGCGGTGATGCCGGTTTCGCGACGGCGCTTCCACGCCTCACCCACGTCGAGTTCCAGCCCGGCGACCCAGACGAACAGCATCACCGACCACCAGGCGATGCCGTTGAGCGCGCCCATCGTCGGCGCGGCGAACACGAAGGCGTAATAGTCCGGGAACAGCGCGCCGAGAATGCCGGGCCCGAGCAGGATGCCGCCGATGATCTGCACCACGACCAGCGGCGCCCAATAGTCGGTCCGCCCGACCCGCCAGACCAGCCACGGCAGCGTGAAGATGATGAGGATCGCGAGGAGGAAGACCTCCGTCGGTGACATCGCGTGCATCGTCGGCCTGCTTCCCCCTGGCCGGCCCCCCGGCCGCCGTCTCGTCATGCCGCCGTCTAGTCGATGCGGGCGCGGGAGTGCAATCGGGCCTGCGCGCGCCTCATTTCGGGACAGGTGCCGGCGGTGGTAACCGGCAGGGCAGCCGAGGGCGCGCGTTAACCGTGAATGTCACTGGTTCCGGAGCGGAAGGCAGGCGCAGGACGATGGCATGACCCGCGCCCTCCTCGCCCTCGCCCTAATCGCCGCGCCTGCCTTTGCGCAGAGCGGAAAGCCGTTCACCATCGCCGAGACCGGGCAGGGGTTCGACGATCTGCAGGAGGCGGTGTCGTCGGTGCGAATGGGCACCGCGACGATCAGAATCGCGCCGGGCGTCTACCGCCAGTGCGCGGTGCAGCAGGGCGGGCGGATCACGTTCAAGGCGGCCGAGCCGGGCACCGCGATCTTCGAGAAGGAGACGTGCGAGGACAAGGCGGCGCTGGTGCTGCGCGGGCAGGGATCGGTGGTCGATGGACTGGTGTTCCGCGGCTATAGCGTGCCGGACGGCAACGGCGCCGGCATCCGCGCGGAGATGGGCGACCTGACCGTCACCAATTCCATGTTCCTCGACAGTCAGGAGGGCATCCTTGGCGGCGAGCCGACGGGGCAGCGGATCACGATCGACCGCTCGACGTTCTCGGGGTTGGGGCAGTGCGACGAGGCGGTGAACTGCTCGCACTCGATCTACCTCGGCAACAAGGGCAGCGTGACGATCACCAACTCGCGATTCGAGCGCGGGACCGGGGGGCATTACGTCAAGCTGCGTGTGCCCAACGTGACGATCACCGACAACAGCTTCGACGACACCGCGGGCAAGAAGACCAACTATATGATCGACCTGCCGGATGGCGCGCGCGGGCTGATCGCGCGGAACACGTTCGTGCAGGGCAAGGGCAAGGAGAACGGCAGCGGGCTGATCGTCGTCGCGGCGGAGAGCAAGAGCTTCCCGTCGGCCGGTCTGCGGGTGGAGGATAACGATGCCCGGATGGCTCCGGGGGCAGCGGGCAATCCGGCATTCGTCGCCGACCTGAGCCATGAGCGGCTGGCGGTGGGGGCGAACCGGCTGGGCGCGGGGATGCGGATGTTCGAGGTGCGGTGAAAGTGGTCGCGAACCTATTGCGCTACGTCTGATCGACAGGTCGTCTTGGTGCCGACGACGGAGACGGTCGCGTGTTCGCCGGCGGACATCGGCGTCACGATCTTCTTCCCCTTCCAGATGAAGTTGAAGTTGACCGGGCCGAGGAGCTTGCACACTGCGCCCTTGCCGTCCGGCAGGCACATGTTTTCCAATCGGTGATAGTCCTCCACCGTGGCGGGCTCGACCGGCGAGACGCCGACCCCGGTCGCGGACGATCCGCCGACGATGAAACGCTGGCCGAAATTCATCGCGCTGACCGTCCATGTCGTCCGCCCGTCGGGGGCCGCGGGTCGATCGATGCCGCTATTCGTCGCCAACCGGGAGCAGAAGTCGCCCGTCACGGCGTTCGGTGAAGGCGGCATCGTCTGGCCGGTCAGCAGAATGAACGATACGCTTGCTGTCAGCCGCCAGATGCCGGTCACGATCATCACCCCCGTTGTTGTTCAAGATGCGGCTCGAAAACGCTGTTCCGGGAAGGCTGTTCGCACCTCACATCGCGCAGGTATCGCCTGCGCCGGGATCGAGATCGAGGCAGCGCCCGTCGAGCCCCTTAACCGGCAGGCCGATCGTCGCGGCGAGCGTCGGGACGATGTCGACCGTCTCGACCGACAGCGGCTGTTCGAAGCCGGCCATGCCCTTGCGCCAGAACAGGATCGGCACGCGGCGGTCGTAGTCCCAGGGGCTGCCGTGGGTCTCGACATAGGTCTTGCCGGGCGACACCACCGAGGTGACGCGCGGCTTGAGCAACACCAGCAGGTCGCCGGACCGTTCCGGGTCGAACGAGGCGCGGGCGCGTTCGAGCAGCGTCCAGGTTTCGGGCGGGGTGGTCGGCATCGGCGTCGCCGCGATCTGCGTGGCGGTCAGCACCGCCTCCACCCGCGGATCGGCGGCATAAAGTTTGATCGCCTCGGCGAGCACGCGGGGGCGCTGGGCGGGCGTCAGCGTGCGGGCGAGATAGACGTCGCTGTCGAAGCCGGTCTTCGATTCCGCGCTGACCAGCACCGGCCCGGCGATGCCCAATGCCCCGCCGACCGCGGCGCTCATCGCGTCGGCCTTCAGCGCGACGGGCACGTGCGCCTCCATCGGCATCGCGCGCTGCTGCTGCCGCTCGGTCATGTCGTGCGCGCCGTGGTCGGCGGTCAGCACGACCTCGTAATCCACGTCCCAGCTATCGAGCCGATCGAAGAAGCTGCCGAGCGTCGCGTCGAGTTGCGCCATCTGGATGCACATCTCCGACCCCTGCGTGCCGTTGGCATGGCCGATGTAATCGGTGGCGGAGGCACCGATCGCGATGATGTCGGTCGCAGCGCCCTGGCCGAGCTTCATGTCCTGGATCAGCCCGGCCGCGAGTGCGAAGACCGCTGCGTCGAAGGGAGGGGAATAGCGGAACTGCTTCACGTCGCCGGCGGCGCGTTCGAACCGCCCCGTGCCGAGCATCTGGTCGCCGACCGCGATGGGGAGCGACAGGCCGGCGCAGAAGGCGGGCAGCGGCAGCGCGGCCTGGGGGCGGGCGATCAGCGCGGCGGTCGCCGCCTTGGCGCGGGTGACGACGGCGGGTTCGGCGCGGCCGGCGTAGGTCGTGAAGGTCTTGCCGTCCCACCACCACAGCTCGTCGACCTTGTGGCCGCCCATCATCACCGCGGCGCGATCCTTGCCCGCGACCGAGACGACGCGGGTGGCGGGGCGCGCGGCCTTCATCATCTCGCCCAATGTGGCGACCTTCAGGTGGCGATCGCTGACGGTATAGGCATTGTGGTCGGAACCGGGGACGGCTTCGTCCTCGCTGCAATAGACGTTCTTGTCGACGCGGCCGGTGCGCTGGTCGATCCAGTTGTTGGCGATGATGCCGGTGTGCGCCGGCCGCATGCCGGTGAGGATCGTCGAATGGCCGGGACACGTCTCGGTCGCGGCATGGCTCTGGTAGCCGGAGGGGAAGACCGCGCCGGTGAGCAGACGGGCGAAGCCGCCCGTGAAATGGTTGCGATATTGCGCGAAGAGGTCGGCGGAGAATTGATCGACCGAGATCGCGACGATCAGGCGCCGCGGCTTGGTTGGCGCGGGTGAAGGCGCTGGTGCGGGAGCCGGCGCGGGTGCCTGTTGCGCTGCGACCGGGGCAGCGGTTGCGAGCAGGGCGGCGGCGATCAGCGCTTTCATCGGCGATACTCGTTTTATAGGCGTTTAAATGATCCACGGCCGCTATGGCGGTGCGCGATGGACGGGGCAAGAATGGCAAATCGAATGACCGCGGCGATGCGCGTGCTGTGTTGCGCGGTGATGACGCTGCTGGCGTTTGCGCAGGTGGCGCATGCCGACCTCGCCCCCGCCAACGGACCGCCGCATCTGGCGATGACGCTGGTGCCGGAGACGGCGAGCCCGCGCGCGGGCCAGACGCTGACGGTGGCGATCGATACGCGGCCGGAGAAGGGCTGGCACGGCTATTGGCGCAATCCGGGCGATGCGGGTTTCGCGCCGTCGCTGACGTGGGCCTTGCCCAAGGGCGCGCGGGCGGACGCCGAGCTGCAATGGCCGGTGCCGACGACGCTGCTGATCGCGGGCCTGATGAACTACGTCTACGAAGCGCCCTATGCGCCGTTGGCGACGCTGCATGTGCCCGCCGGGCTGGCGAAGGGCACGCGATTGCCGGTCAAGCTGGCGATCAATTATCTCGTGTGCACCAATGCGATCTGCGTGCCCGAGGCGCAGGATCTGACGCTCGACCTCACCGTCGGCGACGGCGCGCCTGCCGGGAACGGCCGATTCGATGCGTGGCGTGCTGCGATCCCCAAGGCGCTGGATGCGGCGGGGACGTATCAGGTGAAGGACGGCCGGCTGGTGCTGGCGGTGCCGCTGCCCGCGGCGGCGAAGGTGCAGGACGCGGCCTTCTTCCCCTATGGCCCGGACATGGTGAAATACGCCGCGCCGCAGACGGTGACGCGCGACGGCGACCGGCTGCTGATCGCGACCGAGGGTGCGCCGAAAGGGGGCATTGCGGGCGTGTTGCGGATCGGCCCGAACCTAGGACTGAGCGTGACCGCGGCGGCGGGGACGGTGGCGCTGCCGACCGATCGCAGCGGTTGGTCGGCGGCGTTGCTGGCGTTCGCGGGGGCGGTGCTGGGCGGGTTGATCCTCAACGTCATGCCCTGCGTGTTCCCGATCCTGAGCCTGAAGGCGCTGCATCTTGCGCGTGGCGGCGAGGACGAGCGGGCGGCGCGGATCGATGCGCTCGGCTATATGCTGGGGGCGGTGCTGATGTGCGTGGCGCTCGGCGGGCTGATCCTGGGCCTGCGCGCGGGCGGATCGGTGGTCGGCTGGGCGTTCCAGTTGCAGGACCCGCGGATCGTCGTGCTGCTGATCGCGCTGACCTTTGCGATCACGCTGAATCTTGCCGGGCGGTTCGAGGTGCCGGTGCCGCAATTCGCATCGCATGGCGGGGCGGCGGGATCGATCGCCACCGGCGCGCTGGCGGCGTTCGTGGCGACGCCGTGTTCGGGGCCGTTCATGGGCGCGGCCTTGGGCGCAGCGCTGGTACTGCCGTGGCCGGCGGCGCTGGCGGTGTTCGCCGGATTGGGGCTGGGGCTGGCATTGCCGTTCCTTGCGATCGGCTTCGTGCCGGCGTTGCGGCGGCGGTTGCCCAAGCCGGGCCTGTGGATGGAGCGGTTCCGGCGGGTGCTCGCCGTGCCGATGGCGCTGACCGTGTTGGCGCTGCTGTGGCTGGCGTGGCGACAGGCGGGGACGCCCGGGCTGATCGCGGGCATCGCGGTGATGGTGGCGATGTTGCTGGTGCTGAGCTTCGGCGGCAAGCGCCAGAAGCGCGGGGAGGGCTTCGGCTGGGCGCTGGCGGCAGCGGCGCTGGTGGTGCCGGCGGGCGTGGCGGCGGCGCTGACCGGCGGCGCGGCCCGGCCCGCGAAGGTCGACGGCGATGCCTTCAGCGAGGCGCGGCTGGCGGCGTTGCGCAAGGACGGGCGGCCAGTGTTCGCCTACTTCACCGCGGACTGGTGCCTGTCGTGCAAGGTTAACGAGGCGTCGTCGATCGACACCGCGGGCACGCGCGCGGCGTTCGCGAAGAACAAGGTGGCGGTGCTGGTCGGCGACTGGACCGACGGCGATCCGGCGTTGGGGCGGTTCATTCAGGCGCACAATCGCGCCGGGGTACCGCTGTATTTGTATTACGCGCCGGGTGCGGCGGAGCCGCAGGTGCTGCCGCAGGTGCTGACGCCGGGGATGCTTGCGGGGCTGAAGTAGGGAAAGCCCTCTCCCCCGAGGGGAGAGGGAGCAGAAGGGGCAGCCGTCCCCTTCCGACACAAAACGCCGCTTGTGCAGCGCAGCGATTCCGCACAGCATGGAACCTGGCAGCCGCGGGGAGCTTTACCGATCGATGGGGAAACGACCGGCGTTCGACGAAATCATGGGGATGACGGGCGATACGCCCCCACGCCCCGCACTGGCGGCCTTGGGCAAATGGCTCGACGATACGCCGGACGATGATCTGCGGCGGCGGCAGGAGGCGGCGGAGACGACGTTCCGCCAGCTCGGCATCACCTTCGCGGTCTATGGCGACACCGACAGCCGCGAACGGATCATCCCGTTCGACATCGTGCCGCGCGTGTTTCTGGCCGACGAATGGGCGCGCCTGTCCGAAGGGCTGGTGCAGCGCGTCGAGGCGATCAACGCCTTTCTCGACGACATCTACGGCGAGCGCCGCATCCTTAAGGAAGGCGTGCTGCCCGAGGACCTGATCCTCGGCAATCCGCAATTCCGCCCCGAAATCGCGGGGATGCGCCCGCCGCACGGCATCTGGGCACATATCTGCGGCATCGATCTGGTGCGCACCGGGCCGGATGAATTCTACGTGCTGGAGGACAATGCGCGGACGCCGTCGGGCGTGAGCTACATGCTCGAAAACCGCGAGGCGATGGTGCGGCTGTGCCCCGAGCTATTCCGTGAGTTCCGCGTCGAGCCGGTCGACAGCTATCCCGATCGACTGTTGGAGACGATGAAGTCGGTGGCGCCGCGTGGGTCCGCGTCGCAGCCGGTCTGCGTCGTGCTGACGCCGGGGCATTTCAATTCGGCCTATTACGAACACAGCTTTCTGGCCGATTCGATGGGGATCGAACTGGTCGAGGCGGCCGATCTGGTGGTCGACGATGATCAGGTGTGGATGCGGACGATCGGCGGGCGGGTGCGCGTCGACGTCATCTATCGCCGGGTCGACGACGATTACCTTGATCCTTTGGTGTTCCGGCCGGATTCGATGCTGGGCGTGCCCGGGCTGATCGCCGCCTATGCCGCGGGTAACGTCGCGATCATCAACGCGCCGGGCAACGGCATCGCCGACGACAAGGCGATCTACAGCTACATGCCCGAGATCGTGCGATTCTATTCGGGTGGCGAAGCGAAGCTGCCAAATGTCGAGACGTGGCGCTGCCGGGAACCGCAGGCGTTACAATACGTGCTCGACAATCTCGACCAGGTGGTGGTGAAGCTGGTCGACGGATCGGGTGGCTATGGCATGCTGGTCGGGCCGACCGCGAGCCGGGAGGAGATCGAGGAATTCCGCCGTGCGCTGATCGCCGAGCCGCATCGCTATATCGCGCAACCGACGCTGGCGCTGTCGACGGTGCCGACGCTGGCGGATAGCGGGCTGTCGCCGCGGCACGTCGATTTCCGTCCCTTCGTGCTGAGCGGGTCGAAGGGCGTGCAAGTGGTGCCCGGCGGATTGACGCGGGTGGCGCTGAAGGAAGGATCGCTGGTCGTCAATTCGAGCCAGGGCGGGGGCACGAAGGACAGTTTCGTGCTGATGGCCGATGGCCAGCACCAGACTCAGGGCCAAGGTCAGGCACAGAACCAGTCGCTGGGCGGTATGACGCAGTCGCAGGGGTTCGGCTCTTGATGCTCTCCCGCACCGCGTCCTCGCTCTATTGGCTGGGCCGCTACATCGAGCGCGCGGATTTCTTCGCACGGTTGATCGAGGCGACCGTCCGCTTCGACGTGATGTCGTCGCGCCCGGCGGGTGAGGTCGCGTGGTCGTCGGCGCTGGCGGTCACCGATACCGAAGCCGATTTCGCGGCGAGCGGCGGTGCGATGACGCAGACCGACGTGGTGCGGTTCCTGACCGTGGACACCAGCCATCCCGGCTCGCTGATCCGCTGCCTCGACCGTGCGCGCAACAATGCGAAGGCGGTGCGCACCGCGCTGAGCCGCGAGGCGTGGACCGCGATCAACCGGTCGTGGCTGGTGTTCGAGAACCGGGATCAGGTCGGCGATACGCAGGCGACGTTGCGCCTCGTCGAATCGGTGAAGAACGAAACCCGCGGGTTCGAGGGCGCGGTGCACCAGATGCTGCGTAACCAGTCGCATTGGTTCATCCGGCTGGGGCAGGCGGTGGAGCGCGCCGATAATACTGCGCGGCTGCTCGACGTGAAATACCACATCCTGCTGCCGGAGGGCGAAGTCGTCGGCGGCGTCGTCGATCGCGACCAATGGACGACGATCCTGCAAGTGGTGTCGGCGGTGACTGCCTATCGCTGGCTCTATTCGGACGGTCTGACCCCGGCGAACGTCATCGACCTGCTGATCGCCAGCCGCGAACTGCCGCGCAGTCTGGTCGCGTCGGCGGAGATCACCGTCGATATCCTCGGCCTGCTCGCCGAGCGCACCGGCAGCCATGGCGAGGCAGATCGGATGGCGCGGATGCGGGCGGCGCGGTTGGTCAAGACGCGATCGGGCGAGGTAATCGCCAGCGGCCTGCATCAATATCTGCAAGCCTTCATCCGCGAAAACGGCCAACTGCACGAGGCGATCGGCCGCCAGTTCCGGTTCGGCTGATGCGGCTTTCGATCGATCATCGCACCGTCTATCGTTTCAGCGAGCCGCAGACCCGGCTGGTGCAGATGCTGCGCATGACGCCGGAGAACAGCCACGACCAGACGGTCGCGCGCTGGCGGATCGACGTCGATTGCGACGCGACGATGCGACGGGGGCGCGACGGCTTCGGCAATGCGATCACCATGCTCTATTGCGAGGGGCCGATCGCCGACATCGAGATCGCGGTGCGCGGCGAGGTGCTGACCAGCCATTCGGACGGCATCGTGCGCGGGGTGGCGGAGGTGCTGCCGCCCGCCGTATTCCTGCGCGCGACGGATGCTACGCCGCGCGATGCGGCGATCGGTACCTTTGCGATCGAGGCTAGCGCGGGCGCAACTGGACCGATCGGGATGTTACATCGCCTGAACCGGGCGTTCAACGGGCGGTTCGGGCTGGATCGTGCGCGACCGCCAGCGGGGTTGAGTGCGGCCGACGCATTCCTGAAGCCTACCGCTACGTCACGCGATCTGGCGCAGATGTTCGTCGTGGCGGCGCGATCGCTTGGTATTCCTGCGCGCTACGTGTCGGGGTACAGCATCGTCGAGGGATCGCTGCGCCCGACACCGCATGGCTGGGCGGAAGCGCATGTGGATGGTCTCGGCTGGGTGGGATTCGATCCATGCACCGGACGGTCTCCACAAGAGGAGAGCGTGCGCGTGTCCGCCGCGCTAGACGCCTCGGGCGCCGCTCCGGTCGCCGGATCACGATTGGGTGAGGGTGAGGAAGAGATGGACGTGGCGGTAAAAGTGTCCGCCGCCCAATAGCTGACCAGACGTCGGCCCGGCATTCCGCCTTTATTCCTTTGATGCAGATCAACCTGAGGCACTGAGGCAGGTTAGTTTCGTTGTGCGGAGAATCCCTCACACCGCGAGTGCCTTCTTCATGACCGATGTTCTTGCCCGTAATCCAGGCCACGGCGGCGAAACGCACCAGGTAACCGACGCCGAGCATCCCGTCCTGACCACCAATCATGGTACGCCGATCAGTGATAATCAGAACCAGTTGAAGGCCGGCGCACGCGGACCGGTACTGATCGAGGATGAAGTCTTCCGCGAAAAGATGAACCATTTCGATCATGAGCGTATACCCGAGCGGATCGTCCACGCCCGCGGTTCTGCGGCGCACGGCTATTTCGAATGTACCGAGAGCCTTGCGGACATTACCGTCGCCGACCTGTTCCAGAAAAAGGGCCAGCGGACCGAGGTGTTCACCCGCTTCTCGACGGTCGCGGGCGGCGCGGGGTCGGTCGATACGCCGCGCGACGTGCGCGGTTTCGCGGTGAAGTTCTACACGCGGCAGGGCAATTGGGACCTCGTCGGCAACAACATCCCGGTGTTCTTCATTCAGGACGCGATCAAGTTCCCCGACCTGATCCACGCCGCCAAGATGGAGGCGGATCGCGGCTATCCGCAGGCGGCGACCGCGCACGACACGTTCTGGGACTTTATCAGCCTGATGCCCGAATCGACGCATATGGTGATGTGGGCGATGTCGGACCGGACGCTGCCGCGCACCTTTGCCAACATGGAGGGGTTCGGCGTCCACACCTTCCGCTTCATCAACAAGGAGGGGAAGTCGACCTTCGTCAAGTTCCACTGGAAGCCGAAGGCGGGCCTCGCCTCGACGATCTGGGACGAGACGGTGAAGATCGCGGGGGCCGACCCCGATTTCCAGCGCCGCAACCTGTTCGAGAGCATCGATCGCGGCGATTTCCCGACGTGGGAGCTGGGCGTCCAGTTGTTCGACGAGGAATTCGCCAACAGCCAGCCCTATGACGTGCTTGACGCGACCAAGATCATCCCGGAGGAAGTGCTGCCGGTGAAGATCGTCGGCCGGATGGTGCTCGACCGCTACCCGGATAATTTCTTCGCGGAAACGGAGCAGGCGGCGTTCGTGCCGAGCCATGTCGTGCCGGGCATCGGCTTTTCCAACGATCCGTTGTTGCAGGGCCGGCTCTTCAGCTACACCGACACGCAATTGTCGCGGCTGGGGTCGGTCAATTTCCACCAGCTGCCGATCAATTCCGCGAAGGGGCGCACGGCAGCGGCGGGGTGTCCGTTCCTGAACCAGCAGCGCGACGGCCATATGCAGATGGCGGTGCCCAAGGGGCGGGCGAATTACGAGCCGAACAGCCTCGCGAAGGCGGGCGAGGAGGCCGGCGCGCGCGAGGATCCGGAGGGTGGTTACAAGACCTTCCCTTCTGAGGAGCAGGGGCAGAAGCTGCGCATCCGGCCGGAGAGTTTCGCGGATCACTATAGTCAAGCGCGGTTGTTCTTCCGATCGATGGACCCGGCGGAGCAGGCACATATCGCCTCGGCTCTGGTGTTCGAGCTGTCGAAGGTGAGCCTGGAGCATATCCGCGTTGCGGTGATGGCAAATCTGCGCAATGTCGACGAGAGCCTGGCGCAGCGTGTCGCGGACGGACTGGCGATGGATCTGCCGAAGGCGTCGCCAACCGCCGCTCCGGTCATCGACATGGACCCGTCGCCGGCGCTGCGCATCATCCGGGGACCGCTGGAGAAGCATACGCTGGAGGGGCGCACGGTCGGCATCCTGTTCGCGGACGGCAGCGATGCCGGCGAATTGCAGACGTTGAAGGATGCAGTGAAGGCCGCCGGTGGCACGCCCCTGACGATCGCGCCCAAGGTCGGCAAGGTGCCGCTGTCGGACGGATCGTCGGTAGCCGCAGATGCGCAATTGTTCGGTCAGCCTTCTGTCACCGTCGACGCCTGCGCGGTGATCCTGTCCGAGGCCGCTTGCGCCAAGCTGCTGAAGGAGGGCGCCGCGGTGCAATGGGTGATGGATGCGTTCGGGCATCTGAAGGCGATAGGCCATAATGCCGCGGCCAAACCGCTGCTCGACAAGGCTGGGGTCGAGGCGGATGAGGGCATCACCGATCTTGCCGGTTTCGTCGAGGCAGCGAAGAAGCGCTATTGGGACCGCGAGCCCAACGTACGCACGCTCGCGTGATGGTATAATCCGGTATACGACCAACCCGACCAGCGGGTTAACCAGATAATAAGCCGTCCCCGCTATTTGCCGCAGCGTGGGGCGGTTTCGTATCTCGTATCTGGGGCAGGGGCTTCTTGCGGCAACGATGCTGATGGCGTCGTCGTGCGTTCCGCCGAAGAGCAATGGTTCGCGGATTGGGCAGGTTGTGCCGCCATCCAGTCCGCGGCAGTTGCTGCGTGATCTGGCACTCGACGTGCCGGGGGACATGCCGGGACTGGAAGGGCTGCCGGCGAAGTTGCGCGCATCGATTGGTGATGACGCCGCACCGGCACTGACCGATGCCGCACCACCCTTCCTCGCACAGATGCAAAGTCAGGACGACGCGACGCGGGCGACCGAATGCCTGACCGCGGCGGTCTATTACGAGGCGCGATCGGAAGCGGTCGACGGCCAGCGCGCCGTTGCGCAGGTGGTACTCAACCGCGTGCGGGACCGCGCCTTTCCACACAGCGTCTGCGGCGTGGTCTATCAGGGATCGAACCGGCGTACAGGATGCCAGTTTTCGTTTACGTGCGACGGGTCGATGGCCCATCGCCGCGATCCGTCCTCGTGGGCGCGCGCCCGTCTTGTCGCCGAGGCGGCGTTGGCGGGCAGCGTCTATGCGCCGATCGGGGCGGCGACCTTCTACCATACCAGCACGATCTTGCCGTGGTGGGCATCGAGCCTGTCCCGGATTGGATCGGTCGGTGCGCATATCTTCTACCGCTGGCGCGGAGCGATGGAGAATGCACTAAGCTTCCGTGCGTCCTACGCGGGCGTCGAACCGGGCGTGGCGCGGCTGGCGGGTGGCGTCGATCCCGCGGCGCAGGTTACCGCAGTCTACCGGAACAGCAGCGACGACGGTGGCGTCACAGTGCACCGTGGGAGGATGACCCGTGTCGCTGGCGTGGATGCGCCTGCCGCAGCGGCATCGACTGCGATCGTGCGGGGTCCGCGTCTGCTGACCGCAGCGGGCGTTCGTGTCCATCTGGGCAGCGAGGCGCCAAAGAACACGGTTGTCGACGGCGCGACGATCGGCGAGGAAAGCGACCCGATCTAACCCGGGGAGTCCGGTTTATGCCGGAACCAGCGCGACCTCGCGGACCGCGCCATCGGGCATGGCATTCTCGGCAAGCAAGCGCCAGCCGTTCGGCCCCAACACTTCCAGCGGGCGATAACGCGTCTTGTACGCCATCCGCGCGGACCCCTTCACCCAATAGCCGAGATAGACATACGGCAGGCCGGCGTCGCGCGCGCGGGTGATGTGATCCATGATGATGTAATTGCCGAGACCGGGGCGACTGCCCGATGGACCATCGTCATCCGCAGCGAAGAAGCTGTAGATCATCGACAATCCGTCCGCTTGACGATCGGTCAGGCACGCGCCCACCAGCTTGCCGCGCCGTCCGTTGGTCGAACGTGTCCGGTATTCGATGATGAGCGAGTTTACGGGCGAATGTTCGACCATGTCGGCATAATCGTCTTCGTCCATGCCCGCCATGCCACCACCGGGGTGGCGAGCCGCAAGGTAGCGGCGTAGCAGCTGGAACTGTTCGTCCGTGGCCCATGGCCGGCAAGCCGAGACGACGATATCGTCGTTCCGGCGCAGCAGTTTGCGCTGGGTCGCGTTCGGCACGAAATCGTCGGTAACCACCCGTACCGAAACGCAGGCGGTACATCCTGCGCAGGAGGGTCGATATGCTACCCCCTGCGAGCGGCGAAAGCCGATCCGGCCTAGGGCATCGTTCAGCTCAGCCGCATGCGGCCCGCTCAATTCGGTGAACACCTTGCGTTCCTGACGACCCGGCAAATACGGGCAAGGCGCGGGCGTGGTGACGAAAAAGCGCGGGAAACGAAAAGGCGCAGTCACCGCCGGCAGTCCTCCAGAAAGCACAATCCGCAATGCGGTGTCGATATCATATGGATTAGGTGTTGGGGTGTGAGAAGTGGTTTTACCGGCAAAGAGCGTTAATCCGTGGCGGAGAGTGTTTCGTGCGGACGGGAACGCCCGATTTCGGGACGATGCTGCACTGCGGGAACCACGCGGGGAGCCAACCGTTGCAGGGGTTCCATCATTTCGGAGTACCTCCATGTCCAAGAAATTCGCGGGCTCGCTCGCCGCTCTGGCGATGACCGTCGCCCCGATCGCAGCCGCACCGGCGTTTGCCGCACCTGCCAACCCGGCGGCATCGCTGTCGGTGGCAAAGTCGGTTCGTGCCAGCGCGCCGTCGGCCAAGAAGAACGACCTCGCCGGTGGCGGTCTCATCGCGGCGCTGATCGCCGCAGGCGTCGTGGCGATCGGCGTCGTCGCGATCGTCCAGGACGACGATTCCGACAGCAACTAATCTGTCGATCGATCGTGAAGGCGGGGGCTGCACCGATGTGCGGCCCCCGTTTTCGCGTCCGGACATCGACTGGACGGATCGCCCGCGACCCGGCACGATCGGGTCCGCGCCGCACGGCGTGAGGCGGGGGCGGTACGGACATGAAGGCTATTCGCGTCGACGATCGCCCGCAGCATGGCTGGGGCGAAATCCAGGCACTGGAAGCACGTTTCGCGTCCATGGTCGGACGACTGGAGGCGCTGGCCGCCGCCGATGCATCGGGATATCGCCGGCGGGTCGTCGCCGCGGGCATGCTCGGCTATGGCGTTCTGGGGACGACGCTGGTGCTGTTCCTGGGCATCGTCGTCGGCACGATCGTCGTGTTGATCGCCCATCCGGGCGCGGCAGTCGGCGGCATCAAATTGCTGATCCCGATCGGCGGTGTCGCGCTGAGCCTGATGCTCGCGCTGCGAATCGAATGGCCTGAGCCAGACGGAATCGCGGTGAGCGAAGCGGAGGCGCCGGCGCTATATGCCCTGATCCACGACGTGCGCACCGCCACGCGGGGACCGCGTATCCATGACGTCCGGATCACCGATGCCATGAATGCCGCGATCGCGCAGCGGCCGAGCCTGCTGTTCCTGCGATCGCACAATATCCTGTTCCTAGGCCTGCCGTTGCTACAGGCGATGACCGAAGGCGAGATCGGCGCGGTGATCGCCCACGAGATGGGGCATTCCGCGGCACGTCACGGACGATCCGCCGCATATGTCTATCGCATCCGGACGCGCTGGGGGCAGGTCGCCGACCGGCTGCCGAGGGGGATCGTCGCCGGCGCCATGCGACGTTTCTTCGCATGGTATGGCCCCTGGTTCTCCGCCTACAGCTTCGTGCTGGCGCGGCAGCAGGAATATGAGGCGGATGCGATGGCGGCATCGGTGTCGGGCGCGCGGACGATGGCGGATGCGCTGCTGCGGACCGAATACCAGACCCGACGCTGGCGTGACGGCTGGTCGATGATCTGGCCGCAATCCACGCAGCGGCCCGATCCGCCGGCGTCGCCATATCGGACGTTGGGCGCGATCCTGCCGGAAGAGCCCGACGACGCGGCGATGGCAACGCTGGCCTGGGCGCTGGGGCAAGGCCCGGGGCTGGACGATACCCATCCGTCGTTGTTGCAGCGGCTCGACGCGCTCGACATGACGGCACGTCTGCCGGCGGCCGAAGGCGTGGGGGCGGAAGGATTGCTGGGCGCGGCACTGGCGGATG
The DNA here is from genome assembly GCF_920939475.1 of Sphingomonas sp. Leaf37. Classification (NCBI taxonomy): domain Bacteria; kingdom Pseudomonadati; phylum Pseudomonadota; class Alphaproteobacteria; order Sphingomonadales; family Sphingomonadaceae; genus Sphingomonas; species Sphingomonas sp. Leaf37. The sequence continues at coordinate 657,862 of NZ_CAKLAX010000001.1, forward strand.
TGACCGACCGGTTCGATGCGATCTGGCATGATCAGGCCGATGCGATCTGGGCCGAGGATTATCAGACCCGGCAGGATATCATCGCGGAGCGCGACGCACTGGAACGGCGGGCAGCGGTCGAGGTGCTGGACGTCGACGCGCATCACCGGCTGGCGCAACTCATCGAAGTGCTGGACGGCGCGCAGCCCGGTGCGGAGGCCTTCGCAGCGGTGCTGGCGCTTTACCCGGATTCGCACGGATCGCGGTTCCGGTACGGCGATGCGTTGCTGGATACGGGAGACGATGCGGGCATCGTCGCGCTTCTGGCCGCTGCCGATTCCGTGCCCGAATTGCGTATCGCCGCGCTCGAGCGGATCGTACGCCATGCCCACGACACCGATCAGCCCGATCTGGTTGCCGAGTTCGCACCCGCGCTCGACGCCGCGATCGCGGAGGAGGAAGCGGCGCGTGTCGAATCGTCGGCGATCGACGAAGCGGCGACGCTCAGGCCGCTGGACGAGGCCAGACGTGCGGAGCTCGCCGATCTGGCGCGCGACGTCGCCGGGGTGCGCTGGCTTCGTGCCGGTATCCGCGATCTGTCGTCGGGCACCCAGATCGTGGTCGTGTTCCGGACGAAGGGCAAGCGGACGGGCACCGAGGTGCTGGACGATCTGATCGACGCGCTGATGCCGGCCGGCGACCTGTTCGGCATCGAACACAGCCGGACGCGCCGGTGGCTGACGCGGCGACTGGAGGCAATGCCCAACAGCCGCGTCATCGGCTGAGCTATGCCCGTTCGGTCGCGGACGGGTTACGCCTGTTCGACCATGCTCGTTTCGTAGCCGCCGTCGCGCAGGGCGGCGATCAGACGGTCGAGATGGGCGCGATCGCGGGTTTCGCATTCGATGTCGGTGATGAGGCCCTTGGCCGGCAACGACGTGAAGATGCGCTGGTGATAGATTTCGATGATGTTGACGCGCTGTGCATCGAAGATGCGGGCGACGTTGAACAGCGCGCCCGGCTGGTCCTTCAGCCGCACGCGCAGGCGTGCGAGCCGGCCGGAGCGGGCGAGATCGCGGAGCAGCACGTTGGCAAGCAGGCGCGTATCGATGTTGCCGCCGCACAGGATGATGCCGACGGTGCGGCCCTTGAAGCGTTCGGGATAGGCCATCAGCGCGGCGAGGCCCGCGGCACCCGCGCCCTCGACCACCGTCTTCTCGATCTGGAGCAACAGGCTGACGGCTTCTTCCAGATTGCGTTCGCCGACCAGCACGATGTCGTCGACCAGTTCGGCGACCATGCCGCTGGTGATGCCGCCGGGCTCCTTCACTGCGATACCCTCCGCCAGCGTATCGCCGGCGCAGGGGAGATTGGTGCCCCTGATCCGGTTATACATCGAGGGGAACAGTTCGGCCTGCACGCCGACGATTTCGATCGGATGATCCGCGTCGCGTGCGACGACGCCGGTGCCCGAGATCAGCCCGCCGCCGCCGATGGGGATCAGCAGCGTGTCGAGACCGGGAACGTCCTCCAGCATCTCGACCGCGGCGGTGCCCTGTCCGGCGATCACGCGGGGATCGTCGAACGGATGGACGAAGGTGTAGCCGCATTCCGCCTCCAGCACGCGGGCATGCGCGTAGGCGGCGTCGAACGTCTCGCCCTCCAGCACCACGTTCGCCTTGTGCCCTTCGGTTTGCGTCACCTTCACCGTCGGCGTGGTACGCGGCATGACGATCGTCGCCGGGATACCGAGCCGGTTGGCGTGATAGGCGAGGCCCTGAGCGTGATTGCCGGCAGAGGCGGCGATGACGCCCTTGGCACGGGCCTCCGGCGAGAGCTGCAACAGCGTGTTGAGTGCGCCGCGTTCCTTGTAGGCGGCGGTGAACTGGAGATTCTCGAACTTCAGATAGACGCTGGCACCGGTCATGTCGCTCAGCGTCTTGCTGATCAGTGTCGGCGTGCGGACGATCGAATCACGAATTCGCATATGGGCGGCGCGGACGTCGTCGATGGTGACGGGAAGGGCGGACGCCGCGGCGAGTTTCGTAGCCATCCGGAGCCGCTAGACCATCTGGTGCGACGGGGGAACACCGCTTATGCGGGCAAGCATGGCAAGACTGGCTTTCAAGACGACCGCGGTCGCACTGGCGATCACCATCTTTTCGGGTGCGGCGCAGGCCGATGGTATCGTCGATAACGTCAACGGCATCACGCTGGACAAGGACGGCAAGGTCGTCCGGTTCCAGGCGCTGCTGGTGACGTCCGATGGCAAGGTCGGCAAGCTGCTGTCCGCCAAGGACAAGCGGCCGGAAAAGCTGGAATGGCGGGTCGACTTCAAGGGCAAGACGCTGCTGCCCGGGATGATCGATGCTCATGGCCATGTGATGGACCTGGGCTTCCGCGCGCTGGAACTCGATCTGTCCGATACCAAAAGCCTTGCGGAAGCGCAGGCGAAGATCGCCGCGCATGCGCGGGCCAACGGCGACAAGGCGTGGATCATCGGTGGTGGCTGGAATCAGGAAGCATGGGGACTGGGCCGGTTCCCAACCGCCGCCGACCTGGACGCCGCGGTCGGCGATCGCCCGGTCTGGCTGTCGCGGGCCGACGGACATGCCAGCTGGGGCAACAGCGCGGCGCTGAAGGCGGCGGGGATCACCGCCAAGAGCGTCTCGCCCCCCGGAGGCCGCATCGAAAAGACCGCCGCGGGTCAGCCGTCCGGCGTCTTCGTCGATTCCGCGCAAGGTCTGGTCGCGAAGGTGGTGCCGCAGCCGCTGGGCAAGGATCGCAACGCCGCCTTCCTGAAGGCGCAGTCGATCCTGTTGAGCTATGGCGTCACCGCCGCCGCCGACATGGGTACGACGATGGACGACTGGCTGACCTATCGCCGGATCGGCGACCTCGGCGGATTGCGCGTGCGGATCATGAGCTATGGCGCGGGCGTCGATACGACGGTGCAGATCGGCGCCACGGGGCCGTCACCGTGGCTGTATGGCGACAAACTGAAGCTGGTCGGCGTCAAGCTGTACGCCGACGGCGCGCTGGGATCGCGGGGCGCATGGCTGAAGGCGCCATACGCCGACGCCGCGGGGCAGTCGGGCGCCAGTTTCATGAGCGATACGGTGATGCGCAACCTGATGAGCCGCGCGGCGATGGACGGTTATCAGGTGGCGGTTCACGCGATCGGCGACCGGGCCAATGCCGAGGCGCTGGATGCAATCGACGAGATGGCGCAGACCTATAAGGGCGACCGGCGCTGGCGGATTGAACATGCGCAGATCGTCGATCCGGTCGATCTGCCGCGCTTCGGCAAATACGGCACGATCGCATCGATGCAGCCGACGCACCAGACCGGCGACCGGACGATGGCGGAGGCGCGGCTGGGAGCGCAGCGGCTGACCGGCGCCTATGCCTGGGCATCGATGCTGAAGAACGGCGCCAAGCTGGCATTCGGATCCGATTTCCCGGTGGAGAAGCCCGATCCCTGGGCCGGCTGGGCAGCGGCGTTCACGCGGCAGGATGCGGACGGGCAGCCGTTCGGCGGCTGGCGTCCGGAGGAAGCGGTGACGCGCGAACAGGCATGGTGGGCGTTCACCGGCGGCGCGGCCTATGCGGGGTTCGCCGAGGATCGCATCGGACGGCTCGCGCCCGGACTGCGCGCCGATTTCATCATCGTCGATCGCGACCCGCTGCTCGCATCCCCCACCGATCTGCGCGCCACCAGGGTGCAGGAGACGTGGGTCGGAGGCGAGAAGGTGTGGGAGCGGAAATAGACCTTCCCACGATCGTCGCCGAGATCGCCGCGGAGATGGCGGCGGCGCCCGATCGGGGCAAGCCGGCGGATTACATCCCGCCGTTGGCCGCGGTCGATCCGGCGAAATTCGGCATGGCGGTGATCGAGGCGGACGGCACCTGCCATCTGGCCGGGGATGCCGACGAGGCGTTCTCGATCCAGTCGATCAGCAAGGTGTTCGCGTTGACGCTGGCGCTGGGCCATGTCGGCGACCAGTTATGGGCCCGCGTCGGCAGGGAGCCTTCCGGCAGCGCGTTCAATTCGATCGTCCAGCTCGAATTCGAGCATGGCATCCCGCGCAATCCGTTCATCAACGCAGGCGCGATCGTCGTTGCCGACGTGCTGCTCGGCCGGCACCAGCCGCGCGAGGCAATCGGCGAGATCCTGCGCTTCGTGCGGATGCTGACCGACGACGAGGATATCGTGATCGATCGCGCGGTGGCGGAGGCGGAACTGGCGACGGGCCACCGCAACATGGCGCTGGCGAGCTACATGCGGTCGTTCGGCAACATCCATCATGATGTCGAACGGACGCTGGGTGTGTATTTCCATCAATGCGCGCTGGCGATGAGCTGTCGGCAACTGGCGCTGGCCGGGCGTTATCTGATGGCGGACGGGATGCTGCCGACGACGCAGCGGCGGGTCGTGTCAGCACAGCGGGCGCGGCGGATCAATGCGCTGATGCTGACCTGCGGCCATTACGACGGATCGGGCGAGTTCGCGTTTCGCGTCGGCCTGCCGGGGAAGTCCGGGGTCGGCGGCGGCATTCTGGCGGTGGTGCCGGGGCGGGCGAGCATCGCGGTCTGGTCGCCGGGGCTGAACGCGCGCGGCAATTCGCAATTGGGCACGCTGGCGCTGGAGCGGCTGGTGCAGCGGACCGGCTGGTCGGTGTTCGAGCCGGCGCGGGTTTAGCCGCCCGAATCAAAAGGCCGCGGCACCCCCCGATGTCGCGGCCTTCACTCCCGATGACCGGGGAGGAAACGGGTGGCGATCAGGCGACCGCGGTGACCTCTTCGGGTTCGCGCAGGACGTAGCCGCGGCCCCAGACGGTCTCGATGTAATTGTCGCCTTCGCAGGCGAGGCTGAGCTTCTTGCGCAGCTTGCAGATGAAGACGTCGATGATCTTGAGTTCGGGTTCGTCCATGCCGCCGTAGAGGTGGTTGAGGAACATTTCCTTGGTCAGCGTCGTGCCCTTGCGGAGCGAGAGCAGCTCCAGCATCGCATATTCCTTGCCGGTCAGATGCACGCGGCTGCCGTCGACCTCGACCGTCTTGGCGTCGAGGTTCACCGCGAGCTTGCCGGTGCGGATGACCGACTGGCTATGCCCCTTCGACCGGCGGACGACGGCGTGGATGCGGGCGATCAGCTCTTCGCGGTGGAACGGCTTGGTGACGTAATCGTCGGCGCCGAAGCCGAAGCTGCGGACCTTGCTGTCCATTTCGTTGATGCCCGACAGGATCAGCACCGGCGTCGACACGCGGGCGACACGCAGCTTCTTGAGCACGTCGTAGCCGTGCATGTCCGGCAGGTTGAGGTCGAGCAGGATGATGTCGTAGTCGTACAGCTTACCGAGATCGAGGCCTTCTTCGCCCAGATCCGTCGTGTAGCAATTGAAGCCTTCGGTCCCGAGCATCAGCTCGATCGCCTTGGCCGTGGTCGGCTCGTCCTCGATCAACAACACCCGCATCGCGACGTCCCCTGTTGGCGAGACCGTCAGCACCCCTGCTTCGGCCGGCCCAGATTCATTAACCAAAGAACATCTGAAGGCAAAAGGTTAATTTGGATTTAATCGAGGTAAACCCGCGAGTCGCAATGCCTGTTTACCGGCGAATCACCTGTCGGGATCCTGCGGGGTCAGATCGGGGCCGAGCAACGTCTGGTGGCGGCTGCGGGGAATATCCTCGCCCAGCACCTCGCGGAGGTACAGGCTGCGGACGAGGGTGAAGATCACCACCAGCAGCGCCGCGGAGAAGAACAGGCCGAAGATGCCGAAGATCACGCCGATGCCGATGATCGCGAACACGGTGATCGCGGGCGGGATCGAGACGACGCGGGCCTGCACGTAGGGGGTGATGAAGTTGGTCTGGATCAGGCGGACGAGCGCATAGGTGGTGAGCGTGCCGATGAGCGGCCCGGTCCCCTGCGTCGCGGCGAGGCCGAGCGCGGGGATCATCGCCGCGGTCGGGCCGATGTACGGGATGAACTCCGACAGGCCGGCGAGCAGGCCGAGCGCGGCGGCGGAGGGCACGCCCGAGATCCACAGGCCGATGCCGATCAGGACGCCCATGCTGGTCATCAGGATGAGCGATGATCGCAGCCACAGCCTCAGCGTCGACCCGACGTCGAACAGCGCGTCCTCGATTGCGGGGCGCTTGGTCGGCGGGATCAGGAACAGGAAGCCGCGCTGGTAGATGCCGGGATCGGCGGCGAAGAAGGCGGCGCCGACGAGCAGCAGGATGCAGTTGAGCAGCAATTCGCCGGCACCGGTGACGAGGCCGCCGACATCCTGCGCGACCTTCGATCCGGCATAGGCCTGTTGCACCGCGTCGACGATCTTCGCGCCGACCGGACTCTGCGACGCCCAGGCGGCGAGCTGGTCGAGCAGCGCCGGCAATTGGGTGACGAGGACGTTGACCTGTTCGCGGAACTGCACGCCGAACAGCCAGACGAGGAAGGCGACGATGCCGAACGCGGTCGCCATCCCGCAGCCGAGGGATGCCCTCTCCGGCACGCGCAGGTGATCGCGATACAGGTCGGCCAGCGCATGGATCGCGATCGCGCCGAGCATCGAGCCAAAGGCGAGGATGAGAAGGTCGCCGGCCTTGAGCAAGGCGGCGGCGACGGCACCGATGACGAGGATGTAGAGGATGCGGCGGATGAATCGCGCATCGTCCGCATCGGGGGAAAGGCGGTTCATGGCGTGGTCGCGTAAACGGTTCGTGCTCCGGCGCAGGCAGGAGCCCAGGGTCGCCAGCGCTCGGCTGCTTGGCTCTGGGTTCCTGCGTTCGCAGGAACACGGGGGGCTATGGTCAACCCGTGGCGCCTTCGCGGCCGAGTGCGGTGCCGATCTCGGTGGCGGCGGTGCGGAGGAGGGGGACGAGTTCCTGCATCTTCGCCGCATCGAGATAGGGCGCGGCGGCGGCGACGTTGATCGCCGCGACGATGGTGCCGGCGGCGTCGCGCACGGGAGCGGCGACCGAGTGGATGTGGTCGGGGCCGGGGCCGCATTGCAGCACGACGCCGAGTTTCGCTGCGCCCTGCATCTCCGCCAGCCAGTCGCCGCGTCGATGGGGTTCGTCGACCTGACCGAACAGGCGACGCCACGCTCCTTCGCTATCGTCCAGCAGCAGCGCCTTGCCGAGCCCGGTTTCGCCAAGGCGGCGGCGGGTGCCGGGCTGGGTGGTAACGGCGACGCGCTCGCGACCGGGGACGCGGAGCATATGGACGGATTCGTCGCCTTCGCGGCGGCCCATGAAGGCGCTCATCCCGCTTTCCTGCGCCAGCCATTCCAGTTGGGGGCGCGCAAGAGCGACGAGGTCGGTCTGGTCCTGCACCAGATGGCGCAATCGAAGCAGCTGGCGACCGCCGCGAACCTGATTGTTGGGCCCCATCGCAAGGAAGCCGCGCGAGGCGAGCGAGCCGACCAGCCGGTAGGCGATGGCACGCGACAATCCGCTGCGTTCGGCCAGCTGGATTACCGACGCCGGTTCCTGCACGGCGAGTTCGAGCAGGTCGAGCCCGCGATCGAGCGTCTGCGTGCCGGCCTTGGCGGCGCGCCCTTCCTCTGGCGCATCGTCGGCGGCGGCGGTCCGGCGCGCGGTGGCGGTGGTGGTCACTTCACGGTCTCTCCCAGACGGCCGTTTCGCGTTGCCCGAATCGCCCGTCGCCGCAACCGTTATCGTACAACGGCGCGAAACGGCAGCGGCGTATCAGCCGATACGGATGACGTGGAGGAATCGGGGACCATGCGCGCCGCGGACGTAGGTGCCCTCGATATCGGTGGTGCCGGAGACGCCGGTGACCCAGTAATGCGCGCGGGGGTGGGTGCCGGCGAGGACGGCATCCTCGAGATAGGCGACGACCTGCGGCACGACGACGATGTGGTGGAGCGCGAGGAAGTTGGGGAGCATCGGCGCTTCGGGCGCGGTTTCGAAGACGAGGCTGCCGGTTTCGGCGACGCCGCAGCGGGCGATGGCGAGCGCGGCGGGTTCGTCGGGCGCGGCGCTGTCGTGGAGGGTGAAGCCGGTCCAGTCGCACGCCGCCAGCCGTGGGTCGGGGGGGATGCAGAGCGTGCGTTGCAGACCCTGATCGGCGCAATAGCGGGCGATCGCGGCGGGCAGGTCTGCGAAGCTGGCGACCGCGTCGATGGTGGCGGCGACGCTGGGGAGTGTCAGGCGGGCGAGGAACGTCTCCTCCAGCGCCGCCGGATCGACCGGCGGGCGTTCGGGGGCGATCAGCAGCGCTGCCGCCTCCACATCGATCGCGGACGGCTTGGCGCCGCCGGTAAGGCGGGCGAGGATCGCGTCGCGGGCGCTCACGAGCGGCGGCCCTTTTTATACTGGGCCATAAAGCTTTCCGAGGCGGGTTTGGGCATGTCGCGGTATTGGGTCCAGCCGCCGGCGAGGGGGATTTTGCTCAGCCAGCCGGTGCGGCCCATCAGCCGCATCGACTTGAGCGCGGCGGCGGTGGCGGCGCGGTAGAGGCGCGGGCGGCGGGCAAACCAGGCCCAGGTGCCGAGGCCGGAGCGCAAGGACGCGGGTTCCAGCCCCTCGCGCCAGCTCTTCTCGCGCCAGCCGCGCAGCAGGGTGGGGAGGGGGATGCGGACCGGGCACACCTCCTGACACTTGCCGTTGAGCGTGCAGGCGTTGGGTAGGTCGCGCGATTGCTTCAGCCCGTCGAAGGCGGGGGTGAGCACTGCGCCCATCGGGCCGGGATAGGTACCGCCATAAGCGTGGCCGCCGATCTGCCTGAACACGACGCAATGGTTCATGCACGCGCCGCAGCGGATGCAGCGGAGCATCTCGGCGAGGCCCTCTTCGCGCATCGTCGTGCGGCCGTTGTCGACAAGGACGATGTGCATCTCTTCGGGGCCGTCGCGGTCGCCATGGCGCTTCGGGCCGGTGTAGAAGGTGGTGTACTGGCTGAGCGGTGCGCCGGTCGCCGAGCGCGACAGCATGCGGAGCATGTGGACGGCGTGACCGGTCGAAGGGACGATCTTCTCGATCCCCGCGGTGACGATGTGCATCCGCGGCGGGACCAGCGAGAGTTCGGCATTGCCTTCGTTGGTGACGGTGCAGACCGCGCCGGTGTCGGCGACGAGGAAGTTCGCGCCGGAGATGCCGACATCGGCGGCGAGCATGCCTTCGCGCAGGTGGCGGCGGGCGCTTTCCGCCATCGCCGCGATGGTTTCCTCGACATGCGGGTTGCGGTGGCTGGTCTTGAACAGGGCCGATACCTGTTCGCGGGTCTTGTGCATCGCAGGCCAGATGATGTGCGACGGGCGCTCGCCGGAGAGCTGGATGATATGTTCGGCGAGGTCGGTTTCGATGCGGCCTATGCCGGCCTCGGCGAGGGCGTGGGGCAGGCCGATCTCTTCGCCGAGCATCGATTTGGAGCGGGCGACGCTTTTCGCGCCGGCCTCTTTGCAGAGGCGGATGACGATGTCGCAGGCTTCCTGTGCGGTGCGCGCCCAGTGAACCTTGGCCCCGGCGGCGGTGGCGTTCGCTTCGAACTGATGGAGGTAATGGCCGAGATTGGCGACGACGTGATCCTTGATCGCGGCGGCGCGGGTGCGGGCGGCCTCGAAGTCGGGGAAGGCGTCTACGGCGATCGTGCGCTTGGCTTCGGCGGTGCCGGCGGTGCGTTCGACCGCCAGTTTCAGGTTCTTGTCGGCTAGCGCCTCGGCGACGCGCTGATCGAAGGTGGTGGTCATGCCTCTTCCCCGATCGCCGGGCCGTCGCCCATGCCGGCGATGAGTTCGATGGCGTGGAAGGCGCGGACGGGAGAGCCGTCGCGGTGGAGCTTGCCGGCCATGTTCATCAGGCAGCCGAGGTCGCCGGCGAGCAGCAGGTCGGCCCCGCTGGCGTCGATCGCGGTCGCCTTTTCCGCGACGATGGCGTTGGAGATGGCGGGATATTTGACGCAGAAGGTGCCGCCGAAGCCGCAGCAGGTTTCCGCTCCGTCGAGTGGTTTGAGCGCGAGGCCGTCGACGGCGGCGAGCAGGCGGCGCGGTTGGCGCTTGATGCCGAGTTCGCGCAGGCCGGAGCAGCTATCGTGATAGGTGGCGGTGGCGGGAAGGGCGACGCCCTCCGGCTTCCAGCCGCGGACCTCGTCGAGATAGGCCATGATCTCGTAGGTCTTCGCGGCGAGTGCGGTGGCGCGGGGTCCCCATGTGGTGTCGTGTTCGAGGATTTCGGGATAATGGACACGGATCGTCGCGGCGCAGCTGCCCGAGGGGATGACGACATGGTCGTAGCCCTCCAGGGCGGCGATGGCGCGGCGGGCGAGGTCTTCCGCAGTTTTTCGGTCGCCGGAGTTGAGCGCGGGCTGGCCGCAGCAGGTCTGCGCTTCGGGGACGATCACCTCGCAGCCGGCGGCTTCGAGTGCGGAGATCGCGGCGAAACCGATCTGCGGACGGATCAGGTCGACGAGGCAGGTGACGAACAGGGCGACGCGGGGGGTGGTCATGCGTTCAAACCCTTCGTCACCCCGGACTTGTTCCGGGGTCCACTTTGCGTCGGGTGGAAAAGCTGGAGGAGCGAGGGCTTCCGTCGTGGATGGGTGGACCCCGGAACAAGTCCGGGGTGACGGGGGAGGTGGGACTGGCCGAAGGGCGTGTCACGGTCGGCGAAGTTGAGACACTCGCGCGATGGCAACGTCGCGTCACACCGTCGTGGCGGAGGCGACATGGCAAGGACGGCACGGGGCATCGGCGCACCCTGCACATCGGCGGCGGTGTAGGACAGAGCCGTGTTCAAACCCGAAATCCTCACCTGTCCCGAGTCTCCGTTTGACGCGGCTTTTCTCATCACCTAACGAGCTATCCCATAAAGTGAAAAGAGTAACAAGCTCGGGAGGATGCTCATATCGCCGATCGGCGGTGCCTCATCCGAGCCTGTGCTGACGAACGGGAGCCTCACCGTGGGAATCGTGTCTCTACCCAAGATCAAGCATGTCCGCGCCTTTACGGTGCGCGGCGGCGGTGCCGATTATCACGATCAGGGCGAAGGCCATTGGATCGACAACCACATCGCGACGCCGATGTCGCGCTATCCCGAATATCGCCAGTCGCGGCAGAGCTTCGGCATCAACGTGCTGGGTACGCTGGTGGTGGAGATCGAGGCGGAGGACGGCACGATCGGTTTCGCGGTGACGACCGGCGGCGAGCCGGCGTGCTTCATCGTCGAGAAGCATCTGGCGCGGTTCCTGGAGGGGCGTTCGCCCACCGAATATGAGAAGATCTGGGACCAGATGTACTTCTCGACCCAATATTACGGGCGCAAGGGGCTGGTGATCAATGCGATCTCCGGCGTGGATCTGGCATTGTGGGATCTGCTCGGCAAGCTGCGGCAGGAGCCAGTGTATCATATGCTCGGCGGCGCGGTGCGCGACGAACTGCAATTCTACGCGACCGGCGCGCGGCCCGACAAGGCGAAGGAATTCGGCTTCATCGGCGGCAAGATGCCGCTGCACCACGGGCCGGCCGAGGGGATCGAAGGCCTCAAGAAGAATATCGCAGAACTGGCCGACATGCGCGAGCGGTGCGGGCCGGATTTCTGGCTGATGTGGGATTGCTGGATGGCGCTCGACGTCGACTATGCCACCCGCCTCGCCATCGCGGCGCACGAATACGACCTGAAGTGGATCGAGGAGGCGATCAGCCCCGACGATTACTGGGGCTATGCGCAGCTGAAGAAGAATGTGCCCAAGGGCATGCTGGTCACCACCGGCGAGCATGAGGCGACGCGCTGGGGCTTTCGCATGTTGATGGAGATGGACTGCTGCGACATCATCCAGCCCGATGTGGGCTGGTGCGGCGGCGTCACCGAATTGTTGAAGATCAGCGCACTGGCCGATGCGCACGGCAAGATGGTCGTACCGCACGGGTCGTCGGTCTACAGCTATCACTTCGTCATCACGCGCCACAATTCGCCGTTCGCGGAATATCTGATGATGCATCCCGGACCAACCGAGGTGGTGCCGATGTTCCACCCGCAGCTGATCGGCGAGCCGGTGCCGCAGAACGGAAAGCTGAAGGCGAGTGCGCTCGACGCGCCGGGCTTCGGCGTCGAGCTGAACCGCGAGATCGCGATGCACCGTCCCTACACCCACTGATTCCTGTAGAAAGATCCTCCCCATGAAGCTTTGCCGTTTTGGCCAGCCCGGCCAGGAAAAGCCCGGTGTCGTCGACGACGCCGGCACCATCCGCGACCTGTCGGGCGTGGTGGACGACATCACCGTCGATACGATCGCCACGGTGCAGGGCGTCGACATTGCGTCGCTGCCGGTCGTCGAGGGCAGCCCGCGCTATGGCGTGCCGGTGAAGGGCATCGGCAAGATCGTCGCGATCGGCCTCAACTATCGCGACCATGCGATCGAATCGAACCTGCCGATCCCGACCGAGCCGATGATGTTCATGAAGGCGCTGTCGAGCCTGTCCGGCCCGAACGACGACGTGGTGCTGCCGAAGGACGCGACGCACGGCGACTGGGAGGTCGAGCTGGGCGTGATCATCGGCAAGACCTGCCGCTACGTCAGCGAGGACGAGGCGCTGGACAAGGTCGCCGGATACGTGCTGGCGAACGACGTGTCGGAGCGATTCAACCAGAAGCAGCGCGGCACGCAATGGTCGAAGGGCAAGGGCCACGACACCTTCTGCCCGGTCGGTCCTTGGCTGGTGACGCCCGACGAGGTCGACGATGCGCAGGAGCTGGACATGCACCTGGACGTCAATGGGACGCGGATGCAGACCGGCAATACGCGCACGATGATCTTCAACCTGAAGCAGCTGATCAGCTACGTCAGCGAATATATCACGTTGCAGCCGGGCGACCTGCTGATCACCGGCACGCCGCCGGGCGTGGGCGAGGGCAAGAAGCCCGACGCGATCTACCTGAAGGCGGGCGACGTGATGGAGCTGGGCATCGCCAAGCTCGGCACGCAGCGTCAGCAGGTCGTCGCATGGCGTCACCTGGGCGAGGGCGTGCTGGCATGACCTTCGCGGGACGGTTCGAGGGGCGTCATGCCGTGATCACCGGCGGCGCGTCGGGTCTGGGCAAGGACGTGGCGAAGCGCATCGTCGCCGAGGGCGGCACCGTGGCGCTGTGGGACCTCAATGCCGATGCGCTGGCGACGGCGAAGGACGAGATCGGCGCCCGCCACGTCGTGGCGCTCGACGTGTCCGACGCCGATGCGGTGGCGAAGGCGGCGGAGACGACGCTGGCGGCGCTCGGCAAGATCGACGTGCTGGTGTGTTCGGCCGGGATCACCGGGGCAACGGTGCCGGTGCACGAATTCCCGATCGACAGCTGGTTGCAGGTCGTCGGGGTCAATCTGAACGGCCTGTTCTATTGCAACCGGGCGATCGTGCCGGCGCTGCTGGCGAACGGTTACGGCCGTATCGTCAACGTCGCCTCGGTCGCGGGCAAGGAGGGCAATCCCAACGCCTCCGCTTATTCCGCGACCAAGGCGGGCGTGATCGGCTTCACCAAGAGCCTGGGCAAGGAACTGGCGGGCAAGGGCGTGATCGCCAACGCGCTGACCCCGGCGACGTTCGAAAGCCCGATCCTGGAGCAATTGCCGCAGAGCCAGGTCGATTACATGCGGTCGAAGATCCCGATGGGCCGGCTGGGCGAGGTGCATGAATCGACCGCGATGGTGTGCTTCATGGCGAGCGAGGAATGCAGCTTCACGACGGGGTCGGTATTCGACACCTCCGGGGGGCGGACGACCTACTGAGCGTTCGCCGCTGTCCTCACCCTTCCGCCGCTGCGCGGCTTCTCCCACTCTCGTCGGAAGAGGGTGCGAAGGGGTGAGGGCGGGGCGCTGATTGCTGAACCACTCCGCAGTCGTCCGCTTCGAGACGGCACGGGTTCAAACCGGAGAGGCGGATGACCACGATCCCGTTCGTCGATGCCCACATCCACCTGTGGGACCTGAACCATATATCCTATCCGTGGCTGACCGGGCCGTTCGATGGCGACGGTCCCAACGGCAGCGCGGAAGCGATCGCACGCGATTACGGTGTCGCCGATTATCGCGCCGAACTTGCCCGCTGGAACGTCGTCGGCGCGGTGCATATCGATGCCGGGGCCGACGCGGCGCATGCCCTGCGCGAAACGGAATGGCTGGAAGCGCTCGCCACCGACAGCGGACTGCCGACCGGGATCGTCGGCTATGCCGATCTGGCGGCGCCCGACGCGGACGACCTGCTCGCGCAGCACGCAGCGCATCCGCACGTTCGCGGTATCCGCCAGATCGTCAACTGGCATGCCGATCCCCGGCGGACCTATACGCCGCGGGACGTGACGCTGGACGAAGCGTGGCAGGCGGGGTTCGCGCTGCTCGGCAAGCACGAATTGTCGTTCGACCTGCAATGCTATCCGGGGCAGATGCCGGGACTGGTGCCGCTGTTCGCGCGGTATCCGGAGGTGCCGGTCGTCATCAACCACCTCGGGATGCCGGTGATGAGCGATGCCGATGGGCTGGCCGACTGGCGGCACGGCATGACCGCGCTGGCGGCGTTGCCGCAGGTCGCGGTGAAGCTGTCGGGGCTTGGCTTCGTCTGGCGCGACTGGACGCCGGAACGGGTGCAACCGCTGCTGCTGGAGGCGATCGAGCTGTTCGGTCCGGACCGCTGCCTGTTCGCGAGCGATGCGCCGACCGACACGCTGTTCGCGCCGATCGACCGGTACATGGAAACGTATCACGCGGTGACAGCGGATTTTGCCGAGGACGACCGGCGGGCGATGTTCGGGCGCAATGCGGACCGGGTGTACCGGTTGGGACTGGGGGTTTGAGGCGATCGCCACGCTGCGGTGACGATCGTCATCCCCGCGCGAGCGGGGATCCGTAAATACCGACATCACGCAAGAGCCGCCGGTACTGCGACTATGCATCCCCGCCTGCGCGGGGACGACTGAAGTAAAGAGGAATGGTCCGATGACACCCAATCCGCTCACGGGCGTGATGTACCATTGGCTGGGCGGTCTCGCCTCCGCCAGCTTCTATGTCCCCTATCGCGGCGTGAAGCGCTGGTCGTGGGAGATCTACTGGCTGACCGGCGGCGTGTTTTCCTGGGTGGTGGCGCCGTGGTTCTTCGCCAGCCTGCAGACCAACGACCTGCTCGGCGTGCTGGGCAGTGCACCGTCGCCGGCCTTCTGGTGGCCGATCCTGTTCGGGTTGCTGTGGGGCTTCGGCGGATTGGGGTACGGCCTCGTCATGCGCTATCTGGGGCTGAGCCTCGGCATGGCGGTGGTGCTGGGGCTGTGTACCGTGTTCGGGACGCTGATCCCGCCGCTGTTTACCGGCGAATTCCACGAGAAGCTGCTCGCCAATACGTCCGGCAGGATCGTGCTCGCGGGCATCGGCCTGACCGTGGTCGGCATCGTCGTCGTCGCCATCGCCGGCGCGCGCAAGGATGCGTTGCTGACGCCCGAGCAAAAGGCGGCGGTGGTCGCGGAATTCGATTTCAAAAAGGGGATCGCGGTCGCGATCTTCGCCGGGATCATGTCGGCGTGCTTCGCCTTCGGCCTTGCGGCGGGTGAGCCGATCAAGGGGCTGTCGGCCGCCGCCGGTACGGGGCCGCTATGGACCGGGTTGCCGGTGCTGTGCCTCGTCATGTTCGGCGGGCTGATCACCAACGGCATCTGGTGCGCCATTCTCGTCAGCCGCAATCGCAGCGGCGGCGAATGGGCGGGACGGACGAAGCCCGGTGTCGAGCGCCCGCCGCTGCTGCGCAATTACGTGCTCAGCGCGCTGGCCGGCGTGACGTGGTATTTCCAGTTCTTCTTCTACACGATGGGCGAGAGCCAGATGGGGCGGCTCGGCTTCTCCAGCTGGACGCTGCATATGGCGTCGATCATCATCTTCGGCACCTTGTGGGGCTTCGCCTTCCGCGAGTGGAAGGACGTGGGTGCTGGGATCAAGGGGATCGTCTGGGCCGGTGTCGCGCTGCTGCTGATCGCGACGGTGGTGATCGGCTACGGCAACAGCATCGCGGTATGATGCGGCTGGCCCTCGCCGCCGCGTTGCTGGCGCTGACAGGCGCGACGCCGCCGCGACCGGTGGCGGAGGCGCCGCTGGTGATGACGGCGATGCACCTGCACGACCCATGGATCGTCGCCGACCGGGCGAGCCGCACCTATTACCTGTTCACCCGCAACGAAGCCGCGATGACGGGCGACGGGCGGCTCGGCACGATGATGTACGCCAGCCGCGACCTGAAGCACTGGACCCGGCCGA
The DNA here is from genome assembly GCF_920939475.1 of Sphingomonas sp. Leaf37. NCBI lineage: Bacteria > Pseudomonadati > Pseudomonadota > Alphaproteobacteria > Sphingomonadales > Sphingomonadaceae > Sphingomonas > Sphingomonas sp. Leaf37. The sequence continues at coordinate 674,093 of NZ_CAKLAX010000001.1, forward strand.
AGCTGGTCTTCACCTTGCCCGCCGGTATCTGGGCGAAGGCGGGCAGCTGGGCGCCGGAAATCCATCAGTGGAAGGGCAAATGGTATCTGTTCACCACCTTCCACGATTCCGCCGCCACGCTGGGGCGCAGCGGCAAGCGGACGACCTATCGCCGCGGCACCGTGCTGGCGGTGGCGGACCGGATCGACGGTCCGTACCGGCTGGTGCGTGGCGGCGAGCCGATCGTCGCGAAGGACCGGATGACGCTCGACGGGTCGCTGTACGTCGATCCGAAGGGCAAGCCGTGGCTCGTCTATGCGCACGAATGGTGGCAGACCGGCACCGGCACGATGGAAGCGGTGCCGCTGGCCGACGACCTGTCCGCCGCCGGTCCGCCGCGGGAGCTGTTCAAGGCGAGTGATGCACCCTGGGCGGTCGGACAGGTGCAGCCGGACGGTGACACGGTGTACGTCACCGACGGCCCCGAGCTGTACCGCAGCAAGACCGGCACACTGCTGATGCTGTGGTCGAGCTATGGCAAGAAGGGCTATGTCGAGGCGCAGGCGCGATCGGTGTCCGGCGGGATCGAGGGGCCGTGGGAGCAACTCGGCACGCTGGTGGAGCGGGACAGCGGCCATGGCATGCTGTTCCGTACGTTCGACGGGCGGCTGATGATGATCCTGCATCGCCCGTTCAATTATGCGCTCGGCAAGCTGTACGAGATGCGCGACGACGGCGACCGGCTGTCCGTGGTGCGCGAGGCGACCGAGCTGGATGGCGAGGCCTATCCGACGCATCCCTGCGTCGCGGGCCATTCCTCTTTCGATGGAGCGACACCGGGATGCTGATGCTGGGCGCGGACGCGGTGCTGCCGCTGCGGGGGGATACGCCGGTTCCCGACGCGGTGACGTTCGAGGCGGGTCAACCGGACGATCGTGCCGTGGTGACGGCGGTCGCGCAGCCGGTGCTGCTGGAGTTTCGCCCGGCGGTGCCGAACGGTCGGGCGATGCTGGTGCTGGGCGGTGGCGGCTATGTCGCGCTGATGGTCGGGCGCGAGGGGGTGCAGGTGGCGCGCTGGCTGACCGCGCTCGGCTATCATGCCTATGTGCTGGTGCACCGCTTTCCGGATGCCAACCATGGCCCGTCCGCACCGCTCGACGATGCGGCGGCGGCGATGCTGGCGATCCGCGCCCTGGGCCATGACGGTATCGGCGTCGTCGGCCTGTCCTCCGGGGGGCATCTGGCGGCCTGCCTCGCGGCGGCGCGCCCATCCGCGTGGCCGGGCGACGACGCGCTGCGGCCGGATGCGATGGTGATCGGCTATGCGCCCATTTCGACCAATGCCGCGGGACGCACCGTCGTCGCCGACAAGCCACCGCTCGCACCGCCGGAGAAACAGGCGCTGTACGACGCATTGCAGCCCGATCGACAGTTGCTGCCGGCGCCGCCGCCGGCATTCATCGTCTATGCGGGCAACGATCCGGTGGTGCCGGTGGAGAATGCACGGCGGTTGCATGATGCCTGGACGGCGGCCGGCGGGCCGGCGGAACTGCATGTCTTCGCCGATGCGCCGCACGGGTTCGCGATGGACACGGTCGGCCTGCCCGTCGCGATCTGGCCGGCCTTGTGCGAGGCCTGGCTTCACCAGACCGGCTTCCTCTGATCTTCGGGAACGGTCAGTGGGGCATGCGCATGCGCGGTCCCGGTGCGGCCTCCTCGATCATCCGGGCATAGCGTTTCGCCATTTCGAGATGCACGCGGCGCCCCTCGATATGGCTGGCGCGATCGGCGAGCGCTCGCTCCTGGCGTTCCCGGGAAACATAATATTCGACATCGACATGGCTTGGCATCGTGATGATCCGACATGGAGTTGTGCCTGCCGCCAACGGGCTACTCGTTACAAGCACCTGTTCTTTAACGATGTTTTTAAGGCGCTTCGCTTAATTGGATCAATCCGGCCCCATTGATGTGATCGCCGGACGGGCGTAGCATCGGTAGCAAAGAGCAACTGGAGAGATGCCATGGCCACGTCGTTACGCAAGGATGAGTCCGCCGGGATGGCGCCGGGCGAATGGGAGGCGCGGGTCGATCTTGCCGCCGCCTATCGCCTCGTCGCGCTTTATGGCTGGGACGATCTGATCTTCACGCATCTGTCGGCGCGCGTGCCGGGGCCGGAGCATCACTTCCTGATCAACCCGTACGACATGATGTTCGAGGAGATTACCGCGTCCAGCCTCGTCAAGATCGATGTCGATGGCCAGCCGGTCGGCAAGAGCGATCACCCGGTCAATCCTGCCGGCTTCACCATCCATTCCGCGATCCACATGGCGCGCGAGGATGCCGCCGCGGTGATGCATTTGCACACGCCGCACGGGCAGGCGGTGTCGGCGATGGAGTTCGGGCTGTTGCCGCACACGCAGACCTCGATGATCGCGGGGCACGATGTCGCGTATCACGACTATGAGGGGATCGCGACCGACCTGGAGGAACGCGAGCGGCTGGTGCAGGACATCGGCGACAAGAATGCGATGATCCTGCGCAACCACGGCACGCTGACGGTGGGCGATAGCGTAGCCTCGTGTTTCCTGCGGCTCTATTTCCTCGAACGCGCATGCGAGGCGCAGGTGCTGATGCTGGCGGCGGGGCGCGACCGGCTCAATACGCCGCCGCAGGGCGTCGAGCACAAGGTCGCCGGACAGACCAATCCCAAGGGGATGGGGATGGTGGCGAAGGCGCTCGCGTGGCCGGCGCTGCTCCGCAAGCTCGATCGTATCGATCCCGGCTTCCGACACTGACGCCGGTCGCCCGGCACGCCTGCGCGGGCGTGCCGGGCAACAGAGCGCGGGTCAGGCGAACGGAAGCCGGATCGTGCAGGCGAAGCCGTGATCGGCGAACACGATATCGACGTCCGCATCCACCTCGTAGCGCAAACTGCGGGTCAGCAGCTCTAGCCCGAAGCCTTCCGTATCGGGGGCGACGAAGCCACCGTCGGGGTCGTCTTCGCGCCAGTCGATATGCAGCAGCCGGTCCGGGGTATCGCCGGTGATCCACCAGCGAACCTCCAGCCGTCCATGTTCGCGGCTCAGCGCGCCGTGCTGCATCGCGTTTTCGGTCAGTTCGTGCAGCGCGATGCCGAGCTGGTCGGCGATCCGTGGCGGCAGTCGGGCTTCCGGCCCGCTATAGGTAACGCGCCCGCCCACCTGATGCGCCAGTAGTTCGTCGGCGAGCAGGCCTTCCAGATCGACACCTTCGACCCCGGTGCGCATGATGTGGCTCTGCGTGCGGGCAAAGGCGCCGAGGCGGCCGTCGAAGTGATTGCGGTAATCCTCGACCGTCTCGCTGTTCTCGGCCGTCCGGCGGGCGATCGAGCGAATCACCGCGAGCGTGTTGCGGATGCGGTGGTGGAGCGTCGCCCGCAGTGTCGCCTCTCCCTCGAGCCGATCGTAGAGGTCGGACACGTCGATCGCATGGCCCGCCCAGCCGTCCGCGACCTGCGGGGCGTCGCCGGTGGGCAGCGCCTGTGTCCTGAACCAGCGGTAGCTGCCGTCGCGGGCGATCCTGATGCGGAGATCGGCGGTGAACACCCGGCCGGTCCGCGCCCTGCGCCATGCCTCGAGCAATCGGCCGCGATCATCGGGATGGACGCAGGCGATCCAGCCGATGCCCTGGCTATCGGTTGCCGCCTGACCGGTCAGCGCCGTCCATTCCGGCGAGAACCAGAGGCAATCGCCACCCGATGTGGCGCGCCATGCGATCGGGGAGAAGGATCCCCCGTGAGATCCCGGCGATGCGGCGATACGCCGGGACGGATCACCCATTGGCATCGAGATGCCGTCCTTCGAAATCGAGGTGGAGATAGGTCGGGTTGAACATCGCGACATTGCACAGTCCGTCAAGATCGAGCGCTTCGAATTCGCGACCTTTCCATCGGATCAATCCGCGCGCCCGCAGTTCCTGCACCATGCGATTGACGTGGACGGGTGTCATACCCGTCGCCTCCGCGAGGTCGGTCTGGGTCAGCGGGATCTCGCAGCAATTGCCCTCGACCAGCCCGACGATGCGCAGGCGGAAGAACAATTCGCAGAACAGGTGGGACAGGCGCTCGATCGCATCGCGCTGGCCCAGATTGACCGTCCATTCGCGCTGGATCGCCGCGGCGGTCAATGTATCCCACCACAAGGCCTGATTGAGCCGCGGCCCCAGCATCGACAATCCTTCGATCCGGTCGCGCGGGATTTCGACGTAGCGGACCGGCGTCAGCGCGCCGACGGAATGATCCATTTCCTTCAGAATGTAGCCATGGAGGTCGCACAGGTCGCCCGGCAGGTAGAAGGCGATGATCTGCCGCCGGCCATCCTCCAGCGTCTTGTAGCGGAACGCCCAGCCGTCGAGGATCAGGTTTACCCCGCGCGGTCGATCGCCCTCGCGGATCAGGTCGCGCCGCTGTCGCACGGTGACGACCGGTCCGCCGCACGCGGTTTCGATCGCAACGCGCTCGTCATCGCTGAACTGCACGTAATGCTGCAGTCGACTGATCAGACGGTGAGCGGGCGGTACAGAAGACATCGCGCGATCTGACAACATTTGACACTTATGCTCGCTCACCCATGTTAGCGCCATATGGAATACATGCATTATTCCTTGTTTTACAGGGAGTAAGCTAATGAGCTCGACAAGTTCCCCCTTGCTGGGGAAGCGAATAATGATCGTCGAGGACGAATATCTGATCGCCGACGACCTTGCATGCGAATTGCGGCAGGTGGGGGCGGAGGTAATCGGGCCCGCCGCGTCGCTGCCGCAGAGCATGCGAACGATCGCGCACGCCGGTTCCATCGACGCCGCGATACTCGACATCAACCTGCGCGAAACATTGGCATATCCGCTGCTCGATCACCTGATCGCGGCGGGCGTCAAGGTGCTGATCACCAGCGGCTATGACGAAGCCATGATCCCGGAACGCTACCGTCATCTACCCCGCTGCGAGAAGCCGGTGTCGCCAGTGAAGCTGCGCCGCGCGGCAGAGGCGCTGTGGGCGGGTCCGACGGTGATCGTGACGTCGGCGCCGGAGATGCCGTCAAAGGGGGTCTGAGCACGAAAAAGGGGCCCGGCATCGCTGCCGGGCCCCTTCCTGATTCAGCCTGAGGCCGAGGATCAGTCGCGCGTTTCGGTCAGGAACGCCGGAGCGAATTCCGGAGCCGGGCCCCGATCGTCGTTGGCGTCGTTGCCACCGCCGTTGCGGGGACCGCGATCACCACCTTCGCCGCGGGGACCACGGTCACCACCGTCACGGCGCGGGCCACGGCCACCGCCGTCACGACCGCCACCATCACGGCCACCGCCGTCACGGCGCGGGCCGCGGTCGCCACGACCACCGCCGTCACGATCGCCGCCGCCTGCGCGCGGGCCGCGCGGGCCGCGGTCGCCGCCTTCACGCGGTTCGCGGGCAGGACGGGTGTCCTCCAGCTCGGCACCGGTTTCCTGATCGACGACGCGCATCGACAGGCGGACCTTGCCGCGCGGATCGATCTCGAGGACCTTGACCTTGACTTCCTGGCCTTCGCTCAGGACGTCCGAGACCTTCTCGACGCGCTCGTTCTTGATCTCGGAGACGTGGACGAGGCCGTCCTTGCCACCCATGAAGTTCACGAACGCACCGAAGTCCACCAGGTTGACGACCTTGCCGTCATAGACCTTGCCAACTTCGGCTTCCTCGACGAGGCCCTTGATCCACTTGATCGCGGCTTCGATCTGCGACGGGTCGGACGAGGAGACCTTGATCACGCCCTCGTCGTCGATGTCGACCTTCGCGCCGGTCTGCGCGACGATCTCGCGGATCACCTTGCCGCCGGTGCCGATGACTTCACGGATCTTCGACTTGTCGATCGTGAAGGTTTCGATACGCGGTGCGTGCGCCGACAGCTCCGAGCGGGTCTCGCCCAGTGCCTTCGCCATCTCGGCGAGGATGTGCGCGCGGCCCTCGTGTGCCTGCTTCAGCGCGACCTTCATGATCTCTTCGGTGATGCCGGAGATCTTGATGTCCATCTGGAGCGCGGTGATGCCCTCGCTGGTGCCGGCGACCTTGAAGTCCATGTCGCCGAGGTGATCCTCGTCGCCCAGGATGTCCGACAGGACGGCGAAGTCCTTGCCTTCGAGGATCAGGCCCATCGCGATGCCCGATACCGGGCGCTTCAACGGCACGCCGGCATCCATCATCGCCAACGAACCGCCGCAGACCGTCGCCATCGACGACGAGCCGTTGCTCTCCGTGATGTCGCTGGTGACGCGGATCGTGTAGGGGAATTCCTCCTTGGTTGGCAGCACCGGGTGCAGCGCGCGCCATGCGAGCTTGCCGTGACCGACTTCGCGACGACCCGGCGCACCGAAGCGGCCGACTTCACCGACCGAATAGGGCGGGAAGTTATAGTGGAGCATGAAGTTCTGGTACGACAGGCCGTTGAGGCCGTCGATCATCTGCTCCGCGTCGCGGGTGCCGAGCGTCGTCGTGGCGATCGTCTGCGTCTCGCCGCGGGTGAACAGGGCGGAGCCATGTGCGCGCGGCAGGAAGTGGACTTCCGATTCGATCGGACGGACGGTCGTGGTGTCGCGGCCGTCGATGCGGCGGCCGGTCTTCAGGATCGCGGTGCGGACGATGTCCGCTTCCAGTTTCTTCACCAGCTTCAGGCTGGCGAGATAGGCCTGGGGATCGCTGTCCTTCAGGTCGGCCATGCCCTCGCGCGCCTTGGTGCGGGCGGCGTTGATCGCGGTCTGGCGCTGCTGCTTGTCGGTCAGCTTGTACGCTGCCTCCAGATCCTTGCCGATCAGCTTCTTGAGCGTCGCCTTGACGGCGGCCTTGTCTTCCTGGACCTTGAGTTCCCAGGGCTCCTTGGCAGCCTGTTCGGCGAGCTTGATGATCGCGTTGATCACGTCTTGCGACGCCTTGTGCGCGAACATGACGGCGCCGAGCATGACGTCCTCGGACAGCTCCTTGGCTTCCGATTCGACCATCATCACCGCGTCATGCGTCGCTGCGACCATCAGGTCGAGCTCGCCCTCGGCGACCTGCGTATCCGACGGGTTGAGGATGTATTCGCCGTTCTGGTAACCGACGCGCGCGGCGCCGATCGGGCCCATGAAGGGCACGCCCGACAGCGTCATCGCGGCCGATGCGGCGATCATTGCCAGCAGGTCGGGCTCGTTCTCGCCGTCATAGCTCATCACCTGCGCGATGCAGTTGATCTCATTGTAGAAGCCTTCCGGGAACAGCGGACGGATCGGACGATCGATCAGGCGGCTGACCAAAGTCTCACGCTCGGTCGCGCCACGTTCGCGCTTGAAGAAGCCGCCGGGGATGCGGCCGCTGGCGGAGAACTTTTCCTGATAGTGAACGGTCAGCGGGAAGAAATCCTGGCCTTCCTTCACGGTCTTGGCAGCGGTGACGGCGCAGAGCACGACCGTCTCGCCGAGCGTCGCGATCACCGCGCCGTCGGCCTGGCGGGCGACCTTGCCCGTTTCGAGGGTCAGCGTCTGGCCGCCCCACTCGATCTCTACCTTCTTGGCATTGAACATGTATTTTCCTTCACTCCCCGCGCCAGATGCGTCGGGGGGCCTATCTGCGGGCTAAGCCGGCCCGCGGCGGTATGGAGCGTCTTGTCGCTCCGGGGGATCGGGGCCGAATTGCCCGTTTCCGCTCACCCGGCATCGTGGCCGGTATTTCTGAAATTGGAGGCCGGCTCATAGCACGGCCATAAGAAAAGGGCGACCCGTAGGCCGCCCTTAGCGTTACTTGCGAAGGCCGAGCTTCGCGATCAGGTCCAGATACCGCTGGCCATCGGTCTTGCGCAGATAGTCGAGCAGCGAGCGCCGCTTGTTGACCATCATCAGCAGCCCGCGGCGCGAATGGTTGTCCTTCTTGTGACCCTTGAAATGCTCGGTCAGGTTGCGAATGCGCTCGGTCAGGATCGCGACCTGTACTTCGGAGGAACCCGTGTCGCCTTCCTGGCGGGCGTGTTCCTTGACGACTTCTGCCTTGCGCTCTGCGGTAATGGTCATGTGTTCATCCTCGACATCACCGGTTGAAACCGCGGACGACACGGGCCTCTTCGGCCTCGACCTCTACCAGCGCGACCGGGGTGTCCCCCTCACACGCGAAATATTGGCCATCGTCTTTGGCGATCCCGGTCAGCACGCGCCCCTGACGGAGCGCCCCTGCCTGATCCGGGGAGAGGGGTAGAGCCGGGATGTCGTCCAGCCCCGCCCTCAACGGCAGGAGTAAGTGTTCAAGGGTGCGCGCTGTACCGGCCTCAGCCAATTTGTCCAGCGATATCGCCGGGGCGAGGTCGAACGGACCGGCCTTGAGGCGGCGCAGCATCGTGACGTGGCCGACGGTGCCGAGTGCGATGGCGATGTCGCGGGCGAGGGAGCGGATGTAGGTGCCTTTGGAGACATGGGCGGTGAGGGTGACTTCGGCCAACTCCTCTCTCGCTTCAGCGGGGGAGGGGGATCGTTCCGCTGGCGTGGTTGAGGGGACGTTTCCGCTTGCACCGAGTTCGCCGCTTGCCTCCCCCTCCGTCACGGCTTTGCCGTGCCACCTCCCCCTTGCGGGGGAGGAATGGAGCGAGTGGATCGTCACGTTGCGGCTGGCGAGAACTACCTCCTCACCGGCGCGCGCGAGGTCGTAGGCGCGTTCGCCGTCGACCTTCAGCGCAGAATACGCCGGTGGGACCTGGGCGATCGGGCCGGTGAAGCGTGGCAATACCGCCTCCACGTCCGCCAGCGTCGGCCGGACGTCGGAGGTGGCGATCACCGGTCCCTCTGCATCCAGCGTATCGGTCTGTTCGCCGAAGCGGATCGTGAAGGCATAGACCTTGTCGCTGTCGAGCATCCGCCCTGCAAGCTTGGTCGCTTCGCCGACGGCGACCGGAAGGACCCCCGTCGCGAGCGGATCGAGCGTGCCGCCGTGGCCGACCTTGAACTTGCCGTAGCCGCCTTGCCGCAAGCTCCGCTTGACCGCGGAGACGACCTGCGTGCTGCCGAGCCCCAGCGGCTTGTCGATGATGATCCAGCCGTGCATGGCCGCGGTGCTTAGGGGGCATGCGTAGTAGCGGCAATGGGGGGGTCAGCGGCGGGGGCGGGGCGCGCCGGGCTGGCCTTTGGGTGGCAGGCTCGTCTTGATGCTGCGTACACCGCAGATCTGGTTGGGAAAACGGCGTAACGATACGCGCGAAAAGCGGTCGAAGGTGCCGTTCGGGTCCGTCGTATAGGTCAACGTGTCGAGCGCGCGATCCTTGATGCAGGGACCGGTCAACTGGACCCGATACCAGCGCAAGGTACGATCGCGCACGTAGACGATGCCGCTGTTCGGTGGCCCGGCTTGCCAGTCGCGCAATCCGCCGCCGGATGCGAAGCCGATGACCGTCTCGCGTCCGATCGCACGATCGTCGCGGGCAAGAACGGGACTTGCCAGCAATATGATCGACAAGGTCCCAAGAAGCATTTTCTGCATGTCGACACTCCCGACGTTGCAAACCAGAACCGGCGACAAGTGCATGCGTTCCAACGGCTTAGGCGATAGCAGCAGCCAAATTCATAAACATTCGCACGACGGCTTCAGCCGGTGGGCCGACGATCCGGCCGACGACATTGGCGCTCGGGACGATCATCGGCAGCACGACCAGAACCAGGATGAGCAACAGGAAACCGAATTGCCCGATCTTGGCCCATTGGGCCGCGAGCGGGCGCGGCAGCAGCCCCTCGACGACATGGCCACCGTCGAATGGCGGCATCGGCAGCAGGTTGAACAATGCGAGGAAGACGTTGACCAGCAGGAAGTTGAACAGGTTCGCCAGCAGGAATGCCCCCACACCGATCGGTTGGGTGCCGCCAGACGCCGCCGCGGTCACACCGACCGCGATCGCGGCGAACGTCGCCAACACCATATTCATGCCCGGCCCCGCAAGCGCCACCGCGACCATGCCCCAGCGAGGATTGCGCAACCGATGCGCGAGCACGGGCACCGGCTTCGCCCAGCCGAACACCGGCGCGCCCGCGATGGCGAGGCCGAGCGGCAGGATCACCGTGCCGATCGGATCGACGTGGCGGATCGGGTTGAAGCTCAATCGCCGCTGCTCCTGCGCCGTCGGGTCACCGAGCCATTTCGCCATCCAGCCGTGCGCGACTTCGTGAAAGACGATCGCTATGACCAGCGGGATGATCCAGATGGCCGTGCGGTAGACGATGTTGTCGGGGTTCATGGGTCGGATATGGCGTGGGGAAGGCCCGCGCGCTAGAGCTTCGGCTGGTCGGCCAATGCCTCGCTGAAGTGGCGGCGGCACAGCGCTATGTAGCGGTCGTTGCCGCCGATCTCGGTCTGGGCACCCTCGGCGATGGCACGCCCCTCCGCATCGACGCGCAGGTTCATGATCGCCTTGCGGCCGCAGACGCACACCGACTTGATCTCGATAAGCGCGTCGGCGGTCGCGAGCAGACGCGCCGATCCTTCGAACAGCCGCCCCTGGAAGTCGGTACGCAGGCCGTAGGCGAGGACCGGCACGTTCATCACGTCGCAAATGCGGGCGAGCTGCGCGACCTGCTCGGCGGTCAGGAATTGCGCCTCGTCGACCAATACGCAGGCGAGCGGCTCCTTCGCCTGTCGGTCCCCCACGCAGGCGGCGAGATCGGTGGTCGCGTCGAACGGCGTCGCCGGCGCCTCCAGCCCGATCCGGCTGGTGATCGTCCCCGCGGCGAAGCGGTCGTCGACCGCCGCGGTGAACAGCATCGTGTTCATGCCTCGCTCGCGATAGTTGAAGTCCGCCTGCAGCAGCGTCGTCGACTTCCCCGCATTCATCGAGGCGTAGTAGAAATAGAGCTTGGCCATGCCACTTCATAGCGCCCTTGCGGATCGCTGCTAGCGGCTGAAAATCAGGCGCCGGACCTAGTGTTTTTTCGGCGCGGCCACCCCAGCAGGGCGGGCACCGGGCTGATTACCGAATACGGTTTGTACGAACGTTTTGACCGGCATCTCAAACATCGCCGGGTCCAAATCTATTGTCCGCGATCCCGTGTCTTGCTCCACGTTATCGACAAGCACGATCATTGTTCCCGGGCCACCAGCCCAAACCACGAGTGTCTCATCGACAATCTCAAGTTCAGGGGGCGCAACGCCTGCTCGAACCGACCTGAATGCTGCCTCAGCGCGAGAGGGAAGTACAAGCTCATCGCACCATGGCTCGATCCATATCGTCATAGGCACAGCTAGGGCATTGCTGACGGTGACGCTGGTCAAGCGGCGGTCAATTCTCGCCCAAATCTCGTGCCACTTCGGGCTTGCGGAGGAGGGCGTCGATGTGGCTGCCTTCGTCGAAGCTCTCGTCGGCCAGAAACTTGAGTTTAGCCGCATATTTATTCTGAATACGGTGCGCGACCTCGCGCTGGAGGTAGGCCGTGTTGGTACGCAGCGCCTTCAGCACCTTCTCCTCGTCCTTGCCGAGCAGCGGCTTCACGAACACCGTCGCGTGGCGCAGGTCGGGGGACATGCGGACTTCGGTGACCGAAACCATGTGCTTTTCCAGCGTCGCGTCGTGCACGTCGCCGCGTGCAAGAATTTCCGACAGGACGTGACGGACCTGTTCGCCGACACGCAGCGTGCGGACGGATTTTTCCTGGGGTTCTTTGTTCATATTCCCTCTCCCGACGGGAGAGGGAGGGGCCCGCCGCCGTCAGGCGGTGGGAGGATGAGGGCCATATTGCGCCACCCACCCGTCCTCACCCTTCCGCCGGCTTTGCCGGCTCCCTCCCTCTCCCGCCGGGAGAGGGAGAAGAAGGTTACAGCGTCCGTTCGCGCATCTCGACTTCGAACGTTTCCAGGAAGTCGCCCGCCTTAATGTCCACGAAGTTCGACGTGAAGGTCACGCCGCACTCCAGACCGGCGCGCACTTCGGGGACATCGTCCTTGAAGCGGCGCAGCGATGCGATTTCACCCTGGTAGATGATGACGTCGTTGCGCGTGATGCGTGCCTTGAGCGCCTTGCGGATGTTGCCCTCGACGACCAGCAGACCGGCGGCCTTGCCGTGCTTGCCTGCCGAGAAGACGTCGCGGATTTCCGCACGGCCGACCACGGTTTCGAACGCTTCCGGCCCGAGCTGTCCGGCCATGCCGGCGCGGATCTCGTCGGTCAGGTCATAGATGACGTCGTAGTACTTCAACGCTACCTTCTGCCGATCGGCGATCTCGCGCGCCTTGGAATTGGCGCGGACGTTGAAGCCGATGATTGGAGCGCCCGATGCCCCGGCCAGCGTAACGTCGCTCTCGGTGATGCCACCGACGCCCGCGTGCAGCACGCGTGCCTTGATGAGATCGGTCGAGATCTTGTTGATCGACGCGACGATTGCCTCGACAGTCCCTTGCGTATCGGCCTTCACGACGAGCGGATATTCGATCGCGGCATTGGCCTTCAGCGCCGAGAACATGCTCTCGAGGCTCGCCGGTGCGGTCGTGGTGCGCTTTTGCGTCAGCACGCCCTGGCGATATTCCGCTACCTCACGGGCGCGGGCCTCGCTCTCGACGACCTGCAATGGATCGCCTGCCGAGGGAACGCCGGTCATGCCGAGCACTTCCACAGGCATCGCCGGGCCGGCTTCCTTCACCTGACGACCCTTGTCGTCGATCAGCGCACGGACCTTGCCGCTTTCCGCGCCGATGACGAAGATGTCGCCGACCTTCAGCGTGCCGCGGTTGACGAGCACCGTCGCGACCGGGCCGCGACCCTTGTCGAGCTTAGCCTCGATCACCGTCGCCTCGGCGGCGCGATCGGGGTTGGCGCGCAGTTCGAGCAGTTCCGCCTGAAGCTGGATCTTCTCGATCAGCGTATCGAGCCCGGTCTTGTTGAGCGCGGAGACCTCGACGTCCTGGACGTCGCCACCCATTTCCTCGACCACCACTTCTTCGCTCAGCAGGCGCTCGCGCACGCGCTGGGCATTGGCCTCGTACTTGTCGATCTTGTTGATCGCCACGATCATCGGCACGCCGGCCGCCTTGGTGTGGTTGATCGCCTCGATCGTCTGCGGCATCAGCCCGTCGTCGGCCGCGACCACCAGCACCACGATGTCGGTGACGTCCGCACCGCGCGCGCGCATCTGCGTGAACGCCTCGTGGCCCGGCGTGTCGAGGAACGTGACCTTCGACTTGTCCTTCAGCGTGACCTGATAGGCACCGATATGCTGGGTGATGCCGCCGGCCTCGCCGCGCACCACGTCGGTGCCGCGCAGCGCGTCGAGCAGCGACGTCTTGCCGTGATCGACGTGGCCCATGATCGTGACGACCGGGGGGCGCGGCTTCAGCTCGCCCTCGGTATCCTCGGTCGTGTCGAGCGCCAGATCGATGTCGCTGTCGCTGACGCGGACGATGTTATGGCCGAATTCGGTCACCAGCAGTTCTGCGGTGTCCTGATCGATCGTCTGCGTCATCGTGACGGGCATGCCCATCTTGAACAGCGTCTTGACGAGGTCCGCGCCCTTTTCCGCCATACGGTTGGCGAGTTCCTGGACGGTGATCGCCTCCGGCACCTGGACGTCGCGGACCTGCTTGGCCTGCTGTTCGCGCGGGCCGCCGAAGTGACGCTTTTCCTTCTCACGCGCACGCTTGAGCGCGGCGAGGCTACGCGAACGCGCACCATCGTCGCCAAGCGCACGATTGACGGTCAGCTTGCCGCCGCGACGCTCGTCGCCCTTGCGATCGCGCTGCGTCGGCCGGCTCGGCGGTGCGTTGCGCGGCGTGGCCTGACCCGACGGCAGGCTGCGCGAGGCAGCACCGCCCGCGGACGAAGCCGACGCGGTCGTCGGTGCCGCTGCGGGAGCGGGAGCCGGTTCCGGCTTGGGCTGCGGCTTCGGAATCTCCGGCCGAGCGACTGGCGAGAAACGACGCGGCGCAGGCATCGACGGATCGCGGCCGAGTTGCAGCGTCGGTGCAGGCGCAGACGCTGGTGTGGCCGGACGCGGTGCGGGAGCGGGTGTCGGGGCCGGGGCGGGCGCAGCGGCCTCGACCGGAGCCGGCGCGGGTGCCGCGACGGGCTCGGGCGCAGGTGCTTCGACCGGCGCGGATGGCGGCACGGGGCGCTCGACGGGACGGAAGCCGCGGCCGGCGGGCGTTGGCACAACCATCGGAGCGGGCTGCGGCGCGGCAGGCGCTGCTGCCACCGGCACAGGGGTCGGTTCCGGAGTGGGCTCCGGTGTCGGAGCAGGCGCTGCCGCGGCAGCTGCCTTCTCGGCAGCACGGACGCGGGCGTCCTCGGCGGCCTGCACGCGGGCGGCCTCCTCGCGGCGACGCGCGTCCTCCAACGCGTGCATGCGCTGATCCTCGGCCTCGCGCAGCATGCGAGCCTGACGCTCCTGCGCCGTCTCGTTCGACGGGGCTGGACGCGGGGCAGGCGCGGGGGCGGCGACAGGCGCCGGTGCGGCGACGGGTGCCTGCACCTGCGGTTCGGGCGCGGCCGGTGCCTCGCCCGGACGGCCGAGCACGCGGCGCTTCTTCGTTTCGACGATCACCGTGTTGGACCGGCCATGGCTGAAGCTCTGCTTCACCTGGCCGGTCTCGACCGTGCGCTTGACGCCCAAAGGCGTGCGCATGCCAAGTTTCGGCTTCTCGTTGTCGGTGTCGCTCACTCAAATTCCTCGTTTACGTCTACGGCCGGTCGATGCCCGTCGGATTCGGCCCCGAAAGTATCGGGGTAATGTCCGGGCGCCGATGCGCCCTGCGAGGCCGTTTCGCAAGGCACGGGAGTGGGTTCAGGTCCGATAAAATGCAGCCAGCGGTCGAGCGCATCGCTCACCCGCGCGGCGGCAGCGCGGTCGGTCAGGCCTATATGTACCACATTCTCGCGGCCCAGCGCCAACGACAATATGGTGCGCGGCACCGGTAATACCAAGCCCCTGAGCGGCGAACCTTCGCGATCCGATCCGATCCGCCATGCCTGGTCGAGCTTGCGGTTGCCGTCGGTGCCGGCGTCGGCGGCGTGGTAGAGCGCGTGAAGCTGGCCGGAACGGGCGGCGGTCTCGATCTTTTCCGAACCGGTGAACAGGCCGCCCGAGCGTGATTCGAGGCCGAGCCGGTCGAGCGCGTTGCGTTGCAGGGCGTCCTCGATGCGCTGGGGCAGGTCATCGGGGATCGTGAGCGGTTCGCCCTTGAACGCGCGGGCGAGTGCGCCGCGCAGGCGCTTCTTGGCGATCGCCTCTTCGAGTTCAGTCCGGGTGACGCCGATCCACGCACCACGTCCGGGTGCCTTGGCGCGCACGTCGGGCAGGATCGTGCCGTCGGGTGACAGCGCGAGCCGGATGAGGTTGTCGCGCTGATCGCGGTCCTGCGTGAGGATGCACTTGCGGACGGGGTCGGTCATGCCGTGGCCCCCGCTGTCTCAACGCTTGATCCGGGGTGTCGTCGGATCAAGCGCAGGCTTTCCGCGTGTGGACGGGTGGACCCCGGAACAAGTCCGGGGTGACGACGGAGGTAGGGAACGCCGGATGCGACACCGACTCCGTCACCCCGGACTTGTTCCGGGGTCCACGGGGCCGCAGAGTGAAGGTTGTGAGGGACAGGCAACCGTGCGTCTACATGCTCGCCAACGGCTTCAATGGGACGATTTACACCGGCGTCACGTCCAACCTCGTCGGTCGGATCATGCAGCATCGTGATGGCGCGTTCGAGGGCTTCACCAGCCGCTACGGCGTCGTGATCCTGGTATGGTTCGAGATGGCGGACACGATGGAAGCCGCCATCGACAGCGAGAAGCGGATCAAGGCCTGGCGTCGCGACTGGAAGAAGAACCTGATCGAGCGAGATAATCCCGACTGGGCCGATCTGGCGGTCGCGCTCGGGTTGCCGCCGCTGGATTGATCGCGGGCTTTTCCCACGCGGAGGAGTGGACCCCGGAACAAGTCCGGGGTGACGGGGGGGGCTGGGCGACGCGCACACGATCGTCCCCGCGGTCACCCGCGAGCCGTTACGCACAGCGCGAACCTGATGGAGCGTTAGCGCATCATTGTGAGGGAACCGCATGCGCGTCCTCCCTCGGTTTGGGGGCGTCGCGGTCGGCGAGCAATTGCCCGCCGGCGCCGTAATTTTCCGTCGACACTTCCTCGATCACGATCTGCACCGCGGCGGGGTTCTTGCCGAGGCGCGACACCAGCGAGGACGTCACGTCGGCGACGATCCCCGCCTTCTGGTCGCGAGTCGCGCTGCCGGAGATGCGGATGGAGACGAACGGCATCAGGCTTCCTCACCCTCGGCCGTTTCGTCCGACGCAGCAGCGGCAGGCACTTCGGCAGCAGGAGCCTCGTCATCGGCGAACCAATGCTGGCGCGCGGCCATGATGATCTCGTTACCCTGCTCGTCGGACAGGCCGTATTCGGACAGGATGCCGCCCTTCGGCTCAGGGCGCTTGGGTGCGTCCTCGTTGCGGCGGCGCGGTTCGACGCGCTTCTTCTCGACCAATTCGTCGGTGGCGAGATCGGCAAGATCGTCGAG
Source organism: Sphingomonas sp. Leaf37 (assembly GCF_920939475.1). Classification (NCBI taxonomy): domain Bacteria; kingdom Pseudomonadati; phylum Pseudomonadota; class Alphaproteobacteria; order Sphingomonadales; family Sphingomonadaceae; genus Sphingomonas; species Sphingomonas sp. Leaf37. Next base: position 690,585 of record NZ_CAKLAX010000001.1, read on the forward strand.
CGTCTTGATGCCCGCCTTGCCGAGCGTGACCAGCATCGCCTCGGTCAGGTATGGCATGTCGATCAGCGCGTCCTCGACGCCCAGACCGCGACGTTCCTCGCGATTCGCGGCTTCGCGGCGATCGAGCGCTTCCTGTGCACGGCTCTGGAGTTCCTGCCCGAGGTCTTCGTCGAAGCCCTCGATCCCGGCGATCTCGTCGAGCTCGACATAGGCGACCTCTTCCAGCGCACCGAAGCCTTCGGCGACCAGCAGCTGCGCCAGCGTCTCGTCGACGTCCAGCTCGGTCTGGAACATCTCGGTGCGCTCGGTGAATTCCTTCTGGCGCTTCTCGCTCGCGTCCTGCTCGGTCAGGATGTCGATCGCCTTGCCGGTCAGCTGGCTGGCGAGGCGGACGTTCTGGCCGCGGCGACCGATGGCGAGGCTGAGCTGATCGTCGGGCACGACGACCTCGATCCGCTCTTCCTCTTCGTCGATCACGACGCGGCTGACCGACGCCGGCTGCAACGCGTTGACGACGAAGGTGGCGATGTCGGGCGACCAGGGGATGATGTCGATCTTCTCGCCCTGCATTTCCTGCACGACGGCCTGCACGCGGCTGCCCTTCATGCCGACGCAGGCGCCAACCGGGTCGATGCTCGAATCGCGGCTGATGACGCCGATCTTGGCGCGCGAACCGGGATCGCGGGCGGCGGCCTGAATCGTGATGATGCCGTCGTAGATTTCCGGCACTTCCTGCGCGAACAGCTTCTTCATGAAGTCGGGGTGCGCGCGGCTAAGGAAGATCTGAGGCCCGCGGTTCTCGCGGCGGACGTTGAGGATCAGGCTGCGGATGCGGTCGTTGACGCGGACGACTTCGCGCGGGATCTGCGCGTCGCGGCGGATAACCCCCTCGGCGCGGCCCAGATCGACGACGACATGGCCGAACTCGACGCGCTTGACGACGCCGGTGATGATCTCGCCCTGCCGATCCTTGAACTCTTCATACTGGCGCTCGCGCTCGGCATCGCGGACCTTCTGGAAGATGATCTGCTTCGATGCCTGTGCCTGGATGCGGCCGAATTCGATTGGGGGGAGGGGGTCGACGATGTAATCGCCGACGACCGCGCCCGGCTGCAACTTCTGCGCCTGTGTGACGTCGACCTGCTTGAAGTAATCGTCGACCGCCTCGACCACCTCGACGACGCGCCACAGGCGGAGGTCGCCGGTGGTCGGGTCCAGTTTCGCGCGGATGTCGTTCTCAATGCCGTAGCGCGTCTTGGCGGCGCGCTGGATCGCTTCTTCCAGAGCTTCGATGACAATGCTCTTGTCGATCATCTTTTCCGATGCGACCGAATTGGCGATCGCGATCAGTTCCGCGCGGTTGGCGGTGGCGACGGTGGCCATCTTACTTCTGTCCTTCGTTCAAGGAGTCGTTGTCGTTGGTGTCGGCATCCTCGGATACCTCTTCGAATTCGTCCGCGCCTTCGCTGGAAAGGGGTGCGGTGGCGGCGAGTAGCCGGTCGGTGATCGTCAGCTTGGCATCGTGGATCGCATCGAGGCCGACGGTCATGCGGGTGTGGCCGCGCACGTCGATCGTGACCTGATCGCCCTCGATACCGACGAGGTCGCCGGTCAGGATCTTGCGGTTGTCGATCTTCTCGACCAGCGTGATCCGCGCCTCATGGCCCGCCCAGGTCGCGTAATCCTTCAGCCGGGTGAGCGGGCGATCGATGCCGGGCGACGACACTTCCAGCCGGTACGCTTCTTCGATCGGGTCGCGACCCTCGGCTTCCAGCACGTCGAACGCATCGGAGACGCGGCGCGACAGATCGGCGCAATCGTCGATCGTCAGCTGCCCGGTCTCGGGGCGTTCCGCCATGATCTGCAACGTGGGGTCGGACTTGCCGCCGATCATCTTCACGCGCACGAGGTCGAAGCCCAGCGCGCGGGCCTCGGGTTCGATCAATTGCGTGAGGTGGGCGACGTCCGCCATGCAAGCTCCAGATAACAGGTCTTCGCCGCCGCGGAGGTCGTCCCCCGCAGCCTCTTTCACCTGACGATGTTAGAGAAGGCATCAGCCATATACGTCGAGGCCGGGTTGGAAACAAGCATCCATCGCGGCTAGTCAGGCGTTCGCCGTGGAAACCGGGAGATATTCATGCGCCTAAGCCTGCTCGCCACCCTGCCGATCGCCCTCATCGCCTGTTCGGGCAACGCCCCCGTGGAAGGGCAGGCCGGCGAGACGCCGCCCTCGGCCAAGCCGTTCCGCGAGACGGTCGTCGCCGATTTTGTCTCTCCGTGGGCGATGGCGTTCCTGCCTGACGACCGCATCGTCGTGACCGAAAAAGCAGGGCAGATGATCCTGCTGTCCGCCGACGGCAAGCGCCGCCAGACGATCGCCACGATCACGGTCGATGCTGCGGGGCAGGGCGGATTGATGGACGTGGTGCCCGCCCCCGATTTCACGAGCAGCAAGCGGATCTACTTCAGCTATTCGACCGCCGGTGCGGGCGGCAAGGGCGTGGTGCTGGCGCGCGGCCGGCTGCGCGCCGACGGTAACGGCGGCGAGCGGCTGGGCGAAATCGAGGCGCTGTTCCAGGCGCGGCCCTTCGTCGAGGGCGGCGGGCATTATTCCGGGCGGATCGCGTTTTCCCCGGATGGCCAGTCGTTGTTTTTTACCAACGGCGAACGGCAGAAGTTCACGCCGGCGCAGGACCCGCAGGCGACGCTGGGCAAGGTGTTGCGTCTGACGCTCGACGGCAAGCCGGCGCCGGGCAACCCGCTGGTGGCGAAGGGCTTCGCGCCGGAGGTGTGGAGCTATGGCCATCGGAACCTGCTCGGCATCGCCTTCGATGCGCAGGGGCGGTTGTGGGAACAGGAGATGGGGCCGAAGGGCGGCGACGAGCTCAATCTCGTGATGCCGGGGCGCAATTACGGCTATCCCAACGTGTCGAACGGCAGCCATTACGATGGCCGCGACATTCCCGATCATGCGCCCGGCGACGGCTACGAGCCGCCCAAGGTGTGGTGGAATCCGGTGATTTCGCCGGGCGGGCTGATGATCTATTCCGGGTCGATGTTCCCGCAATGGCGAGGCGATGCATTCATCGGCGGGCTGTCGTCGCAGGCACTGATTCGCGTCGATCTCGACGGACAAAACGCGAAAAAGGGCGATCAATGGCCGATGGGCGCGCGCATCCGCGATGTCGAACAGGGGCCGGACGGCGCGATCTGGGTGATCGAGGACGGCGGCAAGTCGCAGGGCCGGTTGATCCGGCTAACGGCGAAGTGACCTGCATTCCTCCCCCGCGAGGGGGAGGTGGCAGCCGCAGGCTGACGGAGGGGGAGGTAAGCATCGGACGTGGTGCTTGGGGAAACGCCCCTTCCACCGCGCCTCCCCGCAGACGCGAGGGAGGAATGAGAAGAGAGAAACCATGACCAAACCCCTGATCGGCCGCGACACCCTGCTGTGCATGTCGCTCTCCGCCCGGCCGAGCAACTTCGGCACGCGGTTCCACAATCGGCTGTATGAGCTGGTCGGCCTCGACTATGTCTACAAGGCGTTCACCACCACCGATCTGCCCGCCGCGATCGGCGGTATCCGGGCGCTCGACATTCGGGGGTGCGCGGTGTCGATGCCGTTCAAGGAGGCGGTGATTCCGCTGCTCGACGAGTTGAAGGGATCGGCGGCGGCGATCGACAGCGTCAACACGATCGTCAACGATGCCGGGCATCTGACCGGCTACAACACCGATTACTCGGCGGTCAAAACGCTGATGGAGCAGGCGGCGCTGCCTGCCGACACGACCGTGCTGCTGCGTGGTTCGGGCGGGATGGGCAAGGCGGTCGCAACCGCGTTGCGCGACGCCGGGCTGACGCAGGGTACGATCGTGGCGCGCAACGAGGCGACGGGACGTGCGCTGGCGGAGTCGGTCGGTTGGGACTGCGCGGCCGAGGTGGGATCACGGACCGCGGGACTGCTCGCCAACGTCACCCCGCTCGGCATGGAAGGCGCGGATGCCGAGGCGATGGCGTTCGATAGCGACACGATCGCGGCGGCGGACATCGTCCTCGATGCGGTCGCATTGCCGCCGGAGACGCCGCTGCTGCGGACGGCGCAGGCGGCGGGCAAGCGGGTCATCACCGGCGCGGCGATCGGTGTGTTGCAGGCGGTGGAGCAGTTCGTGCTCTACACCGGCGTGACGCCGACAGAGGCGCAGATCGCGGATGCAGCCGCAGTGGCGCGGGGGTAAACCATGCCGAACCCCCTCCGCTTCAGAGGAGGGGGCGGGGTCGAGGAGTCAACTGGCGCTGGTCTCGGTGAGATGTCCCCCACCCAACACCTTCCCTGACTGGGAGGGGCTTCTCCGTTGCGAGTTAATCCCGCGCGATCAGATAGTTCATCCGCGCATGCGCGATCGGCTTGGCGCGGTCGTCCTGCCATGCGATCGCCTCGACGTTGGCGACGCGGGTGCCGAGGCGGGTGACGATCCCTTCCGCACGGGTCGGCTTGTCGCGACCACCGCGCATGAAGTCGACGGTGACGTTGACCGGCTTGATCCGGCCTCCGCCTTCCTCGGTCAGCGCATGTTGCAGCGAGACGATCGCCGCCACTTCCAGCAATCCGGCAATCGCGCCGCCGTGCAGGAAGCCGGGGCGACCGAGCACGTCGTCCCCGAACGGCATTTCCAACAACGGTGCAGCGCCGTCGCGCGGCTCCAGCGTGATGCCGAGCAGCTCGGCATAGGGCGGCAGGCTCATGCGAGCGCATCCATCAGCATGAATGTGCCGGCGACATGCGCCAGCGGATCGTCGGGCGTTTCGTCATAGGCGATGCCGCGAACGAAGGCGATCGACCGGGTGACCTTCAGGCATTCGCCCCGGCCGATCACGGTGCGGCCGGGCGTCGCCGGGCGCAGATAATCGACGCGCAGGTCCAGCGTTGCCTGAGCCGCGAACTTGTCCCGCTTCACCCACACCGCGACGCTGGTCGCCATGTCCATCAGCGCGATGATCGGACCCGACGCCAGCACCTTGCTATCCGGGTCGCCGATCAAGGTATCGGCATAGGGTAGCGCCAGCTCGACCCAGCCGTCGCCCTTGGCATGATAGGTGATGCCCAGCAGGCCCGCGTGTCCGGCAAAGCGGTGCGCGAGGAAAGCATCGATGTTGAAGCCGCTCATCCGCGCTCCTCTACACGGTGACGGCGGTAGCGCAACGCGAGTGGCTGGCCTAGCCTGGCCGCAAAAGGAGAGATGCCATGAACGACCGCGTCACGCTGACCGTCACCGACGGGATCGCCGATGTCCGTCTCACGCGCGCCGACAAGATGAACGCGATCGATCCTGCGATGTTCGAAGGCATCGGCGCGACGATCGATGCGCTGGCGACCCGTACCGACGTGCGCTGCGTCGTGCTGTCGGGCGAGGGCAGGGGATTCTGCGCCGGGCTCGACATGGAGAGCATGGCGCGGGGCGGCTCCGGCACGTCGAAGGAGCGCAATGCGCAAGGGAGCATCCTGCCGCAGCACGTCACCTGGGGCTGGCGGCAATTGCCGATGCCGGTGATCGCCGCGGTGCACGGCGTCGCCTTCGGCGGCGGGTTCCAGATCATGTCGGGCGCGGACATCCGCATCGCTGCGCCCGCGACGCGGTTCGCGATCCGCGAAACGCATTGGGGGCTGGTGCCCGACATGGCGGGCTTCCCGATCTGGCGCGGGCTGGTGCGCGACGATGTGCTGCGCGAGCTGGTCTATACCGCGCGCGAATTCGATGCGGACGAAGCGCTGCGCCATGGCTTCGTAACGCGGTTGGCGGACGATCCGCTGACGGAGGCGCTTTCCCTTGCAAAGGCGATCGCCGGTCGCTCGCCGCACGCGATCCGCGGGGCAAAGCGGTTGCTCAACATGGCGCACGACGCCGATCCGCGAACCATGCTGGAGGCGGAGACGGAGGAGCAGCTGAAGGTGATCGGCAAGTCCAACATGATGGAGGCGGTCGCCGCAAACATGGCCCGCCGGGCGCCGATATTCGTGGATTGATCCATCGCCCGTATCGCGGACTGACGGTCTGCGTTAGGGTAAAGCCATGCCCGATCAACGCCCTGCGACCCGGTCCCGCCGGTGGACGCCCCATCGTTTTCGTGCCCTGTTGCGGTCCCGCGGGCCGACCAGCGTCCGCTTCCGGCGGCGGATCGCGTTGATCACCGGGGCGATCGCGATCGGCATCGTCGCGGTGCTGTTCGCCGAGGCGTCGGACGAGATGGGGATGCTGTTCAGCACCTATGCGCGGCACTGGCACTGGCTACCGCTGGTCACCACGCCGCTGGGCTTCATGGCGCTGGTGTGGGTGACGCGCGCGTTCGTACCGCTGGCGCGCGGATCGGGAATTCCGCAGGTGATGGCGGCGCGACCCGATCCGCAGGCGGCGACCGGCGGGCTGATCGCGGTGAAGACCGTCGTCGGCAAGGTCGTGCTGACGATGGGCGCGATCCTGTGCGGCGCGAGCGTCGGGCGCGAGGGGCCGACGGTGCAGATCGCCGCCGCGGTGATGGGCGTCAGCCACCGGCTGTTGCGCGTGCCGTTGCAGGGCGCGGTAATCATCGCCGGCGGCGCGGCGGGTGTTGCTGCGGCGTTCAACACACCGCTCGCCGGGGTGCTGTTCGCGATCGAGGAGCTTGCAGCGGCCTATGAGCAGAAGGTGACGCTGCTGGTGCTGTCGTCGATCGTCATCGCCGGCATGGTCGCGCAGAGCCTCGCCGGCGACTACGTCTATTTCGGCGCGATCGGCGCGCACATGCCGATCGCCAGCGCGCTGCTGGTGGTGCCGGTAGCGGGGATTGCGGGCGGCGCGTTCGGCGGCTTGTTCTCGCGCGTCGTGCTGGGGCTGGCGAGCGGGCGGCATGCGGTGACGCGCTGGAGCAAGGCGCACCCCGTCGCTTTCGCCGGACTGTGCGGAACGGTGGTGGCGGTGCTCGGCGTGTTCACCACCGGGCTGACGTGGGGAACGGGCTATTCCGCGGCGCGGGCGATGATCGTCGGCGTCGATGCGCCCTTGTGGTTCGGCCCGGCAAAGGCATTGGCGACACTGGCGACCGCGGTGGCGGGCCTGCCCGGGGGGATCTTCGCGCCGAGCCTCGCGGTCGGTGCGGGCGTGGGCAACCTGCTGCACGCGGTGTTCCCGAACGATCCGGCGGGGGCGGTGGTGATCCTGGGAATGGTCGCCTATTTCGCAGGCGTCGTGCGAGCGCCGCTGACGGCGGTGATCATCCTGTCGGAGACGACGGCGAGCCGTGGCCTGCTGCTGCCGATGTTCGCGACCGCGTTTCTGGCGGATTGGGCGAGCCAGCTGGTGTGTCGCGAGAAGCTGTACCACGGGCTGGCACAGACGTTTCGACAGAACTGAAACGATGGGGAGGGGCGTGTACGCTCCCGTATCAGTGCAGCGCCTTCACCGCGGGCGTGTCCATGCACGCCAGCATTGCGGCCGGCTCCAGCGGCTTGCCCGTTTGTGGCTTTGCATATGGCGCGACCTCGAACGGCACACCGATCGCGGCGGCGGCGAACCCCGTGCCACCGGTGCACCGCATCGCCGCAGCCAGCATCCTCGGCGGCGTGTCGTATCCCTCGTACGACAGGCGGAACGTGCCCCAGTGGATCGCGAGCGACCGCGCGGCACCCAGTCGCTGGTGGACCAGCGCAGCCTCCGCCGGGCCGATGTGGCTGCCGGAGCTCATTTGTCCGGGCGCGAAGCGAAAGGCGCCGATCGGGATCATCGCGAAACGGACCGGGCCGTAGGCGGCAGCCTCCGCCGGCCAGAGGCCGTCACCGAAGCCCGTGTCGCCGGCGAAGAAGACGTTGCCGCCGCTCGGCAGTGCGATGACGAAGCTGGACCAGAGGGCGCGATTGCGATCGGTGAACCAGCGGCTGCCCCAATGGTGGTTGCGGGTGATGAACACGCGGGCGCGGTCGCCGGGGCACCAGCTGTCGGGATCGCAACGGATGTCGGTGCTGGTGTCCTTCAGCCCGGCCGCGGTCAGCGTGGCGTTGCCGCCCCAGTCGAGGGCGATCGCCTTCGCACCGGTCTGGCCGATGACGCTGTCGTTGCCGAGGCTGGTGACGATCTGCGGCCGGTCGCGCTGCCACAGGCGCTTGAGCGTCGCCTGATCGAGGTGATCGTAATGGTTGTGACTGACCAGCACGAGGTCGATCCGCGGCAGATCGTCGAATGCCACGCCGGGAGCGGCGACGCGCTTCGGCCCGAAGCCCATCGGGCCGGCCCGGTCGGCGTAGACCGGGTCGGTCAGAATATTCAGGCCTTGGGTCTGGATCAGCACGCTGGCGTGACCGATCCACGTCACCACCATCCGTTCGCCCTCGACGCGGGCAGCGGGTTTCGAGGCGGCAACGGGCACGCTGGCGGGCCAGGCCGGGCGGCCGTCGCTCCCGGTGAACTGCCGCCAGAAGAAGCCGGCGCGGCCACCGCGGCCGGGGGGCACGCGCAGCGTGTCCTCATCCTTGTCGGGATTGAAGAAGCGTTCGCCATCGTAGTGATCGCTGGCATCGCCCCGATAATAGATCCGATCGAGGAAGCGCGGCGCGATCGTTACGGCCAGTCCTGCCGCCACGATCAGTAATAGCAAGACTCCGCCGATGATCTTGAATGCGAATGCCACGGACGTCCTTCGGTATTGATGCAGATCAAGAGGACGGAGTGCCGCGTGATCGCCATCGGGTCAATCGCGCGCCGCTCGCTTGCGCGGGCGCCGCGTCGCGGTAGCATCGTTTCGATACGACAGGGGGTTCCAATGCGCCGGATGTTTCTAGGGTTTCTGCTCGCCGCCACCGCCGTGCCGGCTGCGGCGAGAAACGTGAAGGTCGAAGAGGTGTCGCTGGAACAGGTGCAGGCGCTGATGACGGCGGGCAAGGCGACCAGCGCCGAGCTGACGCGCGCCTATCTCGACCGGATCGCGGCGATGGATCGCAAGGGCCCGACGTTGCGCAGCGTCATCACCGTCAACCCCGACGCAATCGCACAGGCGAAGGCGCTGGATGTGGAACGCAGCGCCGGGCGCATGCGGGGTCCGCTGCATGGCGTACCGGTGCTGATCAAGGACAATATCGAAACCGCCGACCGGATGGCGACGACGGCGGGCAGCCTGGCATTGAAGGACAATGTCACCGGGCGCGACGCACCGGTAGTGGCGGCGCTGCGGGCGGCGGGTGCGGTGATCCTCGGCAAGACCAACCTGTCGGAATGGGCCAACATCCGCTCGACGCATGCGATGAGCGGGTGGAGCGCCATCGGCGGGCTGGTGCGCAACCCCTATGCGCTTGATCGCACCGCCTGCGGGTCCTCCTCGGGATCGGGCGCGGCGGTGGCGGCGAGCTTTGCGGCGGCGGCTGTGGGGACCGAGACCGACGGCTCGGTGGTCTGTCCCTCGTCGATCAACGGTCTGGTGGGGCTGAAGCCGACGATCGGGCTGATCAGCGGCGAGCATGTCGTGCCAATCAGCCATTCGCAGGACACGCCGGGGCCGATGGCCCGCAGCGTGCGCGATGCCGCAATCCTGTTGCAGGGGATGGCGGCCGGCGGACCCGACTATGCCGCCGGCCTGTCGGTCAGCGCGCTGTCGGGCGTACGCGTCGCTGTGTTGAGGCCGGCGTCGTTGTCGGCAGAGGTGGCGGCGCGCTACGATGCGGCGCTCGAGGTACTGCGCAGCGCAGGGGCCGTGCTGGTCGAGGTGAAGGCGCCCAAACTCGACGGGATCGGCGATGCCGAATTCACGGTGCTGAAGACGGAATTGAAGGCGGACCTCGACGCCTATCTGGCGACCACGCCGCCGAGCGTCACCGCGCGAACGCTCGACCAGCTGATCGCCTTCAACCGCGCGCATGCGGCCGAGGAGATGCCGTTCTTCCAGCAGGAGATCTTCGAGGAGGCGGCGAAGACGAGGGGACTGGACGATCCCGCCTACAAGGCAGCGCGCGCCAGATCGTTCAAATTGGCGAGCGAGGCGATCGACGGCATGCTGCGCAGTGCGGGTGCGAAGGTGCTGGTCGAGCCGACTTATGCGGGCGCGTGGCTGAGCGATCCGGTGTATGGCGACCAGTATAACGGGCCGTCGTCGTCCGAGCTGCCGGCGATCGCGGGCTATCCCAATCTGACCGTGCCCATGGGTCTGGTGAAGGGCCTGCCGGTCGGCCTGTCGTTCATCGCGACGCGGAACGGCGAGGCGTCCGTGCTGGGCGCCGGTTATGCCTATGAACAGCGGGCGCAGGCGCGGGTTGCGCCGCGCTATCTGCCGCAGGCCGACGTGGGGAAGGGGCTCGACGGGCGCTGACCCGCCGGCGCCGCGCTACGCCTGCGACGATGGCAAGTGCGCCCGCCATCGCCGGGCGAAGCTGGCCTGCCACAGCATCAGCAGCGGGACGGCGCCCAGTTCCATGCCGAACCCGAAGACATGACCGGCGGACGGCACACCGACGGCGACCAGCGACACGACGCGCGCCAGACCGCCCGCCACCACCAGCGCGCCGAGCAGCCGAAACCGCGGCCCGCTCGTCTCGATCCGCGGTATGCAGGTCGCAAACGAGACGCCGACTGCGAAGAAGATGCCGGAAATGTAGCGGAAATGGCTGTCGAGATCGGTCGGGACGACCGGCGGATGGCCAAGGAAGGCTGGACCCTGCACGATGCTCTGCCCGCCGACGCTCAGCGGCACGATACAGGCAAGCGCGACGACGATTTGCAGGATGCGGCGTTCGACCCGGACGTTCACGACAGGATTTCCTTTCGCACGTGGATTGCGCGCAGGCTGACCCGTACTTCCCACATGAAGGCGGTGAGGCAGCAGATCAGCAGTGACACCGCGACGATGAACGCCAACGCGATCCACGTCCCGATGTGAAAACTCGCGATGTTGGCAACGAACAGCAATGCGATGACGATACATGCCATCACCGCGCTCGATACCGCCAGGAACAACGCGCCGTTGATGATCGACATCCGTTCGTCGAGCAGCTTCAGTTCGCGGACGTACCGCTTGCGGTCGGCACCCTCGCTGCCCAATACGCGATCTTCCAGCGCCCGCGCCCTGTCGATCACCCGTGCCAGCCGCCCGGCGAGCACGTTGAGGATCTGACCGATCGCGGCGAGCATGAACACCGGCGCGAGCGACAGCTGGATCGTCTGGGCGATCGTCGAAACCTGAAAGAACGTCGGCATGGGACGCATCATAGGTCACTTCGCGGCGCGCGAAAGGGTGCACGGCCCGTCGCAATCTGCACAGGTTGGTAACGGATCGCGGCTACAGCCCCACGCTGTGACCAAACCGATGTTCCTCGCCGACTTCCAACGCCTGCCCCCGGTGGCGCGGGGCAGCGTCGCCGATGGCCTTGCCGCAGCGATCGACGCCGTGGCCGATGCCGCGGCGCCCGGGCAGGCCTTCCTGCGCTACGGCTGGTATGCCGCGGCCCTGAATGCCTATGGCGGTCGCGCCCGTACCTTGCTCGTCGAGGAGGATGGCGAGCCATCGCTGGCGTTGCCGCTAGTCGACGTCGGGCCGACGTGGCTGAAACTGGCGGCGGTGCCGGGGTCCTATTGGCCGTTCCGCAGTTTTCCGGTTGCGACGTTTGCGGGCGAGGCCACGGTGAAAGCGGCGCTGTCGACGCTCGCCGGATCGCTCAACGGCTTGCGGATCGGGCCGGTGTACGACGACGATGTCGCGGCGATGCCATTGATCGCGGCAGCGCGGGCGGGCGGATGGGCGGTGCTCGACCGGTTCGTCGCCGACAGCTGGCTGCTCGACATGGCGGCGTTGCAGGCAGAGGGAACGTGGCCGCGCGGTTCGACGCTGCGCAAGAACCGCTTCCACGAAAAGCATCTGGCGGCCCATGGCGCGCCCGACTGGCGTTTCCTGACGGGCGCCGACTGGCCCGCGGCGTTCGATGCGCTTGCGGACATCGAACAGGCGAGCTGGATCGCCGCGCGCACCGATGGCTCCGACGCGAAATTCACCACCACCGGTCATGGTGCGTTCTGGCGCGCGGCCGCGGCGGATCCGGTGATCGCCGATATGCTTCGCGCGGCGCTGCTGACGATCGACGGCAAGCCGGCGGCCTTTTCGTTCGATCTCGATGCCGGCGATCTGAAATATGCGATCGCGAACAGCTACGATCCCGCTTACGCCAAGCATTCACCGGGCAAGTTGCTGTATTACCGCAACCTCGTCGAGGCGTTGGGGCGTGGGATCGGCCGGGTCGACTGGGGCGCGGGCGACAGCGGCTACAAACAGGTGATCGGCGCCGACAAGGGGCCGGCGATCCGCGATTGGCTGTTGCTGAGGCCAGGGCTGCCGGCGCTGGCTGGCCGGCTCGCGCGCGGCCTGTGGCGGCGATCGGGCCACTAGACGGCACCCCTTTTTGCCGCGTACGCGTTCAACCGTCATGCTGGTGTTCCTCGATTTCGAAGCCTCGTCGCTCGCCAAGAAGAGCTATCCGATCGAGGTCGCCTGGGTGTTCGAGGACGGCCGCGACGAAAGTCATCTGATCCGCCCACCGCTGCAATGGGACGATTGGGATGCCGAGGCGGAGGCGATCCACCACATCCCGCGCGCGACGCTGGAGGCGGAGGGCACGCCGCACGACATCGTTGCGCGGCGGATGGTCGAGGTGCTCAGCGGCCACGCACTGTTCGCCAGCGCACCATCATGGGACGGCAAATGGCTGAGCGCGCTGCTGCGCGCCGCGAAATTGCCGCGCCACGCGCTGCGGTTGCGCGATACCGAGGATGCGCAGCGCGAAACGGCGACGGCGATCCTGCGCGATGCGGTGCCGGCGGCGAATCTGGGCGTGGCGGTGGCGGACGTGATCACGCTCGCCGAGGTGCGCGACCGCGATGTGCCCACGCATCGGGCGCTGGCGGATGCGCGCGACGAATGGGAGCGCTGGTGCGCGGTGAAGCGCGCGGCCGAAGCGCGCGCAGCGGAGCGATAGGATGGCGGAGATCGTCAACCTGCGCCGTATCAGGAAAGCGCGGGATCGTACGGCGGCGGCAATCACGGCCGAAGCGAACCGCGCGAAGTTCGGGCGGACGAAGGCGGAGCGGGAAGCGGATGCCGTCGAGCAGGCGCGGGTCCGGCGGACGCTGGATGGAGCCAAGCTGGACGATTAGCTGCGGATCGCCTGCCTCTGAACGAACACTGGGCCGCCATCCCCGATGAATTGGCGCCACTCGATATTCAGGACCGGTAATCCTTCTGTCTTCGTTCGTCACCCCGGACTTGTTCCGGGGTCCACTGTGCCGCGCGGGAATGACGAGCGGCTCCACCTGCTCCCTTGGCCGCACGGTAGACCCCGGAACAAGTCCGGGGTGACGATGTCTCTGCGGCCGTCCCCGTCCTGCGAGTCTGGATATCGATCGGACCTCGGTCGGCGCATGGAACCAGACGCCCGGTAGCTCGCAGTGACGAGTTGGGGGTGGCGCACCGCGCCGCTCGACCGATTAAATTCGCCTCCGCACGCGCCAGGCCATAACGGCGACCAACAGCGCGAGTCCGAACCATGTCAGCGCGTACACCAGGTGGCTGTTGCGGAAGCGGACGACGGTCATGCCGCCGCGGGGCCAGCCGGTCCGGGGTTCGCTCGCGTCGATGAAATAGGGCGCGACCCGACCGAGATGCCTTGCCTCGGCAATGGCGGCGAGGTCGCGGGAGTACCACCGGTCGCCGGCCGGGTCGTTGGAGCGGAGGAAACCGCCGCCCGGCTCCGTGAGGCGCAGCAGGCCACGGATGCTCTGCGGGGCAGTCGGCGGGGCGACCTTGCCGCGCTGGTCCGCCGGCACGAAACCGCGGTTTACCAGCACGGTGAAGCCGCGATCCGTATCGAACGGGGTGAGCACCCAGAACCCGCCGCCGAGGTCGGTCACGGCCTGAACGTACGTGTCCGTGCCGGCGCGATAGCGACCGGTGGCGACGACGGGCTTGTAGGCGTCGTCCGCATCTATCGGAGCCGATGGCGGCGGGGCCGCGACCGGAGCCGCGCGCAACTGCCGCTCGGTCTGCGCGATCAGCGCCAGCTTCCACGTCCGGCGTTCGATCTGCCAGACGCCCAGGCCGATCAGCAGGGTGATCGTGGCCAGCAACAGGCCTGTAACGATCGCCCTGCGCATCGTCACATCGCGCCCATGTCTCCGGAGGACATGCCGGGCATCATGTTGGTGTTCATGTGATACATCACCCACAGCGATCCCGCGAGGCAGATGGTCAGCACGATGATCGTGAAGATGAGCGCCATCAGCGTCCACCCGTTCTCCGACTTCGAATTCATGTGCAGGAAGTAGACCATGTGAACGACGATCTGCACCAGCGCGAACACCATGACGATGCCGGCGGTGATCCGCGTGTCGGCAATGATGCCGCTCATGACCAGACCGAAGGGGATCGCGGTCAGGATCACCGACAGCACGAAACCGATGACATAGTCCTTGCGGGTGCCGTGCGCCTCGTCCGACGAATGGCCATGACCGTGGGCATTGTCGTTCGGATGATCGTGATGGGGCTGGCCGGACACGACCGGGTTCTCGCTGCTCATCGCAGGACTCCCAACAGGTAGACGAAGGTGAAGACGCCGATCCAGATCACGTCGAGGAAGTGCCAGAACAGTGACAGGCATTGCAGGCGGCGCTGGTTGGCGGCGATCAGCCCCTTGCGGCCGACCTGCACCATAAGCGTCACCAGCCAAATCAGGCCGAAGGTGACGTGCAGCCCGTGCGTGCCGACGAGGGTGAAGAACGCCGACAGGAACGCGCTGCGTTGCGGCCCGGCGCCCTCATGGATCAGCTCGGAGAATTCGTACAATTCGATGCACAGGAAGGCGAGGCCGAACAGGCCGGTGATCGCCAGCCAGCCCTGCACGGCGCGCACCTTGCCGTCGTTCATCGACAGCATCGCAAAACCGTAGGTGATCGACGACAGCAGCAGCATCGAGGTGTTCAGCGCCACCAGCGGCAGGCTGAAGATCTCGTGCGGCTGCGGTCCGCCGGCATAGCTGCCGCCGTACACGCCATACGATGCGAACAGCATGGCGAAGATCAGGCAGTCGCTCATCAGGTACAGCCAGAAGCCCAGCATCGTGCTGCCGCCGGCGTCGTGATGATGTTCGTCGGTCTCGTAGAAGACCGGCGCCTGGGTGCCCGGGGGGATGGTCGCTTCGCTCATGATCCTCAGGCTCCCGCCACGGCTGCGCGGGCGTTCAGCTGCCGGGTGTGTTCGTCCTCGGCGGCGGTGACCTCATCGGCAGGGATGTAATAGTCGCGGTCGTAGTTGAAGGTGTGACCGATCGCGACCGCCACCAGGCCGAGCAGCGACAGCGCCGCGAGCCACCAGATGTACCAGATCATCGCCAGGCCGAAGACCATCGACAGGCCCGCCAGCATGATCCCCGCGCCGGTGTTGCGCGGCATGTGGATGTCGCGGAACCCGTTGATCGGACGGACGGCATTGTTCGACTTCATGTCGTACCAGGCATCCAGATCGCGGACGACGGGCGTGAAAGCGAAGTTGTACGCTGGCGGCGGCGACGAGGTCGCCCATTCCAGGCTGCGGCCGTTCCACGGATCGCCGGTGAAGTCGCGCAGTGCCTCGCGGTTGCGGAAGCTGACGTAGAACTGGATCAGGAACGCAGCGATGCCGACCGCGATCATCGCGGCACCGATGCCGGCGATGATGAACCAGATCTGCAACGACGGGTCCTCGAAATGGCGCAGGCGGCGCGTCACGCCCATCAGGCCGAGCACGTACAGCGGCATGAACGCGACATAGAAGCCGATCACCCAGAACCAGAAGCTGATCGTGCCCCACTTCTTATCGAGCTTGAAGCCGAACGCCTTGGGGAACCAGTAGTTGATCCCGGCGAACATCCCGAACAGCACGCCGCCGATGATCACGTTGTGGAAGTGCGCGATCAGGAACAGCGAGTTGTGGAGGACGAAGTCGGCAGGCGGCACCGCGAGCAGCACGCCGGTCATGCCACCGATGACGAAGGTGATCATGAACGCGATCGTCCACATCATCGGCAATTCGAAGCGGATGCGTCCCTTGTACATGGTGAACAACCAGTTGAAGATCTTGGCCCCGGTCGGGATCGAGATGATCATCGTGGTGATGCCGAAGAACGAATTGACACTCGCTCCCGACCCCATGGTGAAGAAGTGGTGCAGCCAGACGAGGTACGCGAGGATGGTGATGACCAGCAAGGCGTAGACCATCGACGTATAGCCGAACAGACGCTTGCCGCAGAAGGTCGAGGTGACCTCGCTGAACACACCGAATGCCGGCAGGATCAGGATATAGACTTCCGGATGACCCCAGATCCAGATCATGTTGACGTACATCATGGGGTTGCCGCCCATGGTGTTGGTGAAGAAGTGCGTGCCGACGTAGCGGTCGAGGCTGAGCATCGCGAGCACGGCGGTCAGCACCGGGAAGGCGGCGACGATCAGCACGTTGGTGGCGAGCGCCGACCAGGTGAAGATCGGCATCTTCATCAGGCTCATGCCCGGCGCGCGCATCTTGACGATCGTCGCGAGCAGGTTGACGCCGGACAGCAGGGTCCCGACGCCGGCTATCTGCAGCGACCATATATAATAGTCGACCCCGACATCCGGCGAATAATCGAGCCCCGACAGCGGCGCCATCGCCAGCCAGCCGGTGCGGGCGAATTCGCCGACGAACAGGCTTGCCATCACGATGGCCGCACCCGCCGCGGTCATCCAGAAGCTGAAGTTGTTGAGGAAGGGGAACGACACGTCGCGGGCGCCGATCTGCAACGGCACGACATAGTTCATCAATCCGGTGACGAACGGCATCGCGACGAAGAAGATCATGATCACGCCATGGGCGGTGAACACCTGATCATAGTGATGCGCGGGCAGGTAGCCGTCGTTCGCGCCGAAGGCGATCGCCTGCTGGATGCGCATCATGATCGCGTCGGAGAATCCGCGCAGCAGCATGACGATGCCGAGGATCATGTACATGATCCCGATCTTCTTGTGGTCCACACTGGTGAACCACTCCTTCCACAGATAGCCCCAGACCTTGAAATAGGTCAGCGCGCCGACCAGCACCGCGCCGCCCAGTGCGACCATGGCAAAGGTCGCGATCAGGATCGGTTCGTGGATCGGGAAGCTCTCGAGCGTCAGCCGCCCGAAAATGGTCTTCAGAAAAGCGTCGGACATCAGGTTCGTCCTAGGATCGAGCGGCCGCGTTTCCGGCGAGCAGCGCCGGAAGCGGGTCGATGGAAGTCATGGATCGGTTGTCTTCGTTGCCAGGCTTGTTGCTGCCGGGCGCCGCGGGGCGGGGCGCGTTACGATGCGGGCTGCTGCCCTTCTCCTCCGGCTCCTTCTGCAGTGCGCCTTTCGACTCGCTGCCGCGCATGTGGCCGCTGTCGTTGACGGGGGCACCATGGCCGCTGTCGCGACGCGGATCGTGCGCACCGTCCTTCATCATCGTCGCCTGCATGCAGGTTTCACCCGGCTTGGTGCACATGCCGACGATGCGATCGAACAGCGTCGGCGCGACCGAGGCATAGCGGATCGCCGGCACCTTCTCGCTGGGCTTTTCCAGCTGGACGTACGTCGGCAGATCGAGCGTCTTCTGCGCGGTGCGCGCCTCCGAGGCCCATTTGGCGAAGCCGGCGTCATCCATGCTGTCGACGGTGAAGCGCATTTCCGAGAAGCCCGCACCGCTGTAATTGGCGCTGAAGCCCTCGAACCGGCCGGGCTTGTTGAGCACCGCGTGCAGCCGCGTCTCCATGCCCGGCATCGAATAGATCATGCCGGCCATCGCGGGCACGTAAAATGTGTTCATCACCGACGACGACGTGATCCGGAACCGCACCTGCCGGTTCATCGGCAGGACCAGTTCGTTGACCGTCGCCACGCCCTGTTCGGGGTAGATGAACAGCCACTTCCAGTCGAGCGACACGACCTGGATTTCCAGCGGCTTGTCGTTCTTCGCCAGCGGCTGGCCCGATGCGAGCCGGGCGAGCGGACGATAGGGATCGAGGGCGTGCGTGCTGATCCACGTCAGCGCGCCGAGTGCGATGATGATCAGCAGCGGTGCCGACCAGATGATCAGCTCCAGCCCGGTCGAATGGTCCCAGTTCGGCGCATATTCCGCCTCCTCGTTCGTATGGCGGTATTTCCATGCGAACAGGATGGTGAGCGCGATCACGGGGACGATGATCAGCAGCATCAGGCCGGTCGACCACAGGATCAGATTGGCCTGTTGCCGGGCGACGTCGCCTGACGGGTTCATCACCACCCAGTCGCAGCCGCCCAGCAGGGCAGGCGCGAAGAGCGCGACGGCAGCGGTCCGGAGCCGCGTGAGGGGGAACG
Source organism: Sphingomonas sp. Leaf37 (assembly GCF_920939475.1). NCBI lineage: Bacteria > Pseudomonadati > Pseudomonadota > Alphaproteobacteria > Sphingomonadales > Sphingomonadaceae > Sphingomonas > Sphingomonas sp. Leaf37. The sequence goes on from NZ_CAKLAX010000001.1 coordinate 708,959, forward strand.
GGGGTGTTCGCATCGTCATGTCCGCTACGCCTGTGTGCTGCATCGCAAAATAGGACATTTTGTCCTATCCCGCATGCTCCCGGTCTGCGGTAGAAGCGCGTGTTCGTGCTGCGTCCTTTTGGGGACGCAGTGCGTTGATGACCGGTGGCCGCTGGGCCGCGAGACGACAGGACTGCGATACATGTCAGTGGCTTCCGCCCATTCCGCACCGCTCGAACGCGATGCCCGTGCCGTCAACACGCGGGGCGACCATGAGGTCCGTCCCGGTGAGATCGCAATCGGCGTCATCATCGGGCGGACGTCGGAATTCTTCGACTTCTTCTGCTACGCCATCGCATCGGTCATCGTGTTCCCGGCGCTGGTGTTTCCATATGTCGATCGTCTGACCGGGACGCTCTGGTCGTTCGCGCTGTTCCCGCTGGCGTTCATCGCCCGCCCGTTCGGTACGCAGATCTTCATGTGGGTCGATCGCGAATATGGCCGGGGCACCAAGCTGACCATCGCGCTGTTCCTGCTCGGGACGTCCACCGTCGCGCTTGCGTTCCTGCCCGGATATGCCGAGGTTGGCGCTGCTTCGGCGTTCCTGCTGGCGGCGTTCCGCATCGGCCAGGGGCTGGCGCTGGGCGGTGCATGGGACGGCCTCGCCTCGCTGCTGGCGCTCAACGCGCCGCCGGAAAAGCGCGGCTGGTACGCGATGGTGCCTCAGCTCGGCGCCCCGCTTGGCCTGATCGTGGCGAGCGCGCTGTTCGCCTTCTTCCTCGCGAACATGGAGATGGTCGATTTCCTGTCGTGGGGCTGGCGCTATCCGTTCTTCGTCGCCTTCGCGGTCAACGTGGTGGCATTGTTCGCGCGCCTGCGCATCGTGGTTACGCCGGAATACACCGAACAGTTCAAGAGCCGAGAGCTGACCCCGTCGCGGGTGACGGCAACGGTGAAGGCGCAATGGCGCAACATCGTCATCGGTGCGTTCGCACCGCTGGCCAGCTTCGCTTTGTTCCACATGGTGACGGTGTTTCCCCTGTCGTGGGTCGCGTTGTATACGGACGAGAATATCGCGCGCTTCCTGGGGATCGAGATCATCGGTGCGTTCTTCGGGCTCGGCTCGGTAGTAATCTCGGGTCTGCTCGCCGACCGGATCGGACGGCGTTCGGTGCTGGGCTACACCGCCGCGGCGATCGCGGTGTTCAGCGGATTCGCGCCGCAACTTCTGGCCGGCGGGGATGCGGGCGAGCTGGCGTTCATGATCGGCGGCTTCATCCTGCTTGGCCTCGCCTTCGGCCAGTCGTCGGGCGCGGTGACCAACAACTTCCCGAAGCGGGCGCGCTACACCGGCGCGGCGCTGACCTCGGATCTCGCATGGCTGTTTGGTGCGGGCTTCGCGCCGCTGGCCGCCCTGGTTCTGGCGAGCCAGTTCGGCCTGATCGCCGCGGGCGGGTATCTGCTGTCGGGCGCGGTCGCGACACTGGTCGCACTGGGCCTGAACAAGGAACTGGCACGCCGGCTGGACTGACACCGAAGACCGACTACGTGGGGAGCAGCCGTCATGTGCTGCTCCCCACGCGGGTCACATTCCGTCGCGTCCACGCTTCCCACGCCGCTTGCCTGACGCTTCTACGCGGACGTTGACATGGGGTAGCTCGTCCCAGCTCAACGCCCCGTCCTTCCCGGTATCGAGCGATGCGAAACGCTTGTCGGCGGCATCGCCGAATTCGCGCGGGTCGACGCCGCGATTGAAGTTGCGATCGGCTGCGGTGACCGGTTCGGGCAGGTCGAAGTAGCTGAACCGCGCTGCCCCGAACTTGCCTGCATCGTACAAGGGGGCCTTGGGGCCACCCTGCGCATTCGAATCGGAACCGCGCGCGATGATGCCGCGGCCGCCGTCGCTGGACCGCACCTCCGGCGCAATGGTGTTCTCGTAATAATCGATGTCGTCCGGATCGATCTCGCCGTCGCGCTTGCGGTCGAGCGCGGCGAAGAAGCGGCCGGCGTCGCTCTTGAACTCGGCAATCGTGATCTTCCCGTCGCCGTTCGCATCGGCCGCGGTGAACCACGCGCGCTCGGGATCGGGCGCGGCGTCGCTACCGTGGAACGGTTGTCCCATCGGGCTGATGAAGGTGCGGCGGTTCCCCTGTGCGGTTGCGGCGGCGGTGCAGGCTACGACGAATAGTGCGCAGGCAATCTTGCGGGTCATGACGATTCTCCAGAAGCTGTCATCAACCAGCCCCATGTTGCGGTCGGATGTCCAGTCGCATGCTCTGTCTGGCCCGGATTGGATATTCCACTGCAACAAATGATCGGCATGAAGGCGGCATGATGATGAGCGCGATCCCGCAACCCGTCGACGAGCCCGCCTCTATCCTGATCGTCGACGACGACCGTGATATCCGCACGTTGTTGACCGACAGTCTGGGCGCACGCGGCTATCGCGTATCGGCGGCGGCGAACACGCGCGAAATGGATGCGGTGCTGGCGCGCGAACGGATCGATGCGGTGCTGCTCGACGTGATGATGCCGGGCGAGGACGGCATTTCCGCCTGCCGCCGGATCACTCGCGACGGCGGTCCGGCGGTCATCATGCTGAGCGCGCTGGGCGAGGAACGCGATCGGATCGTCGGGCTGGAGATCGGGGCGAGCCATTATCTGCCGAAGCCGTGCAGCGCGCGCGAGGTGCTGGCCACGGTTCGTGCCGCACTGCGCAGCCGGCAGCAGGCCGAGCCGCAGGACCGGTCCCGCCTGACCTTCGACGGATGGACGATGGACCTGCTGGCACACGAACTGGTCGATGCGCAGGGCGTTCTGGTCGGTCTGACCGATGGCGAGTTCGCGCTGCTGCGCGTCTTTGCCGAACGCCCGCGACGGGTGCTGTCGCGCGAACTGCTGCTGGAGACGGCGCGCGGTCCGAATTCGGACGCGTTCGATCGCGCGATCGACGTCCAGATCAGCCGCCTGCGTCGCAAGCTGCGGACTGGCGGGGACGAGATCATCCGCACCATCCGCAACGAGGGCTATCTGTTCGTACCCGCCGTCGGTCGCCTGTGACCGACCTCACGCAGCCACGTCGGGCTGCATGGCGATGGGCGCGACGGTCGCTGTTCTGGCGGGTATTTCTGGTGATGCTGCTCAGCGTAGCGGCAGTACAGGCGCTCAACGTCGCGCTGGTAGTGTCGATCGCGCCGCCCACGCCGCGCATCTATTCCGTGGCGCAGGTCGTGGCGGCGTTGCGGGCCGGGCGCGATGCCAGTGGCGAATTGCTGCTGTCGGACGATGCCGACAATGCCGCACCGTACGACGAACGCGGCAACCTGTTGGCGGGCGCCATCGCGAGTCAGCTGGGGATCGCCGCCGACCGCGTGCACGTTCATTTCGGTGGCGGTCCGCCACCGATGGCGTTCGGACCGTTGCCGCGCCTCAGGGGCTTGTCCCCAACGCGCCGCTCGCCCGATGCGCGGAACCAGATCCTGTTCGGGCATTTCACCGTCTCGGTGCAGCGCCCCGACGGTAGCTGGACGAGCGTGCGCGGCGCGCGGACCGGGTTCGAGAGCTGGCGCTGGCGGGCCTTGCTGTGGCTGCTCGCGGCGATGCTGGCGGTAGCGCCCTTCGCCTGGCTGCTCGCACGCCGTTTGATCAAACCGATCGCGGCCTTCGGTGCGGCGGCGGAGCGGCTGGGTCGTGATCCGCGTGCCGCGCCGGTGCCGCTCGGCGGCCCCGCGGAGATTGCCGAGGCGGCGGAAGCGTTCAACCGCATGCAGGCGCGCCTCAACCGCTATGTCGAGGATCGCACGACGATGATCGCCGCGATCGCCCACGATCTGCGCACGCCGCTGATGCGGCTGGGCCTGCGGCTGGAACAGGCGCCGGAGCCGTTGCGCACGCGCAGCGAATCGGACATCCGCGACATGCAGGCGATGCTGCAGGCTGCACTCGGCTTCTTCCGCGATGGCAACCAGATCGGTGAACGTCGCCGGCTCGACCTGCGCTCGCTGGTCGAGAGCGTGACCGACGATCTCGCCGACCGCGGGGAGCCGGTGACGCTGCACGACGGCGATCCGCTGGTGATCGAGGGCGATGCGGCGGGATTGAAGGCGCTGGTTGGCAACCTCGTCGGCAATGCGCTGAAATATGCCGGGGATGCCGAAGTGACGCTCGCGCAGGCGGATGGACATGCGGTGATCGCGGTGCGCGATCACGGAGCGGGGATCGACCCCGACGATCTCGACCATCTGTTCGACCCCTTTTACCGCGGCGAGCGGTCGCGCAACCGGGATACCGGCGGCATCGGTCTGGGCCTCAGCAGCGTCAGGGGCGTGGCACGGGCGCATGGCGGCGACGCGACGATCGGCAACCATCCCGACGGCGGCGCGATCGCTCGCGTGACCCTGCCGATCTGACGCCCGCCGATCCGGCCGGATATCGGGGATCAGCCGATCTCGTCAGCGATGATCCACTGCCGGCTGATCGCCGTCCGCATCAGGCGCAAGCCGCAGCACGTGCAGCGCGCCCGGCGGATGCCGCCGCTGCTGGTCTGTCCGCGACCGGGTTTGTGCCGGGTGGCGATGCAGGCATTCACGGAATGGGCGACGGACATGCACGAACTCCTTCGTGCGCGCTTTTACCGTCGTGTGTTGCGCAGCGATGTCCTGACCCGCGCGACATGGACACATCGCCGCAACACGCTGTCGCTATGTTTATGCGTCGGTGGCGTTCTCTCCCACATTGGCCCACCGGCCGCAGGGCGCTCCCCGGTGCCCGACGGTCGAACTACGGGGCCAGCGATGGCCTTGTAGTTCGGCTCAGGCCTCTGCACTTACGGCGATGACCTCGATCGCATCGGCCCGCCCGTTGAACGGGAGTCGGTCGCCGGCCTCCGCACCCATCAGCGCCCGCGCCAGCGGCGCGCCATAGGCGATCCGGTCCCGCGGGGGATCGGCCTCGTCGTCACCGACGATGACGATGTCGCGCCGCTTGCCGGCGATGTCGACGACGATCCGGCTGCCGAAGCCGATGCTGCCGTCCGCAGGCGCGGCGGTCTCGATCGCCGTCGTGCGCCGGGTATGCCAGTACCGCAGGTCACGTCTGATCGCGTCGATGTCCGCCGCAGCGGCCACCGTCAGCGATGTCTCCAGCGCCGCGATCCGCTCATCGATCAGCGCCTTGCCGGCGCGCGTCACCAGGTTCGGGCCGGCCGGGATCGGACGTTCGAACTTCGGTTCCAGATGCTCTTCATCGCTCTCGCGACGGAACGCGACACTCATAAATCAGCCTTTTCCGGAATGTCCCATCTTCGGACAGCGCCTGCTTAACCACCTTTGCGACTGGTCCCAATCGTAAACGCGGCGTTAACGTCTTCATGATGACCCGACGCCTAGTCCTGACCAACGAGTCCGCTCGCCATCCGCTTCGCCGGTCGCTGCCGCCACCGGTTGTGGCGCATGCCGGCAGCAACGACGATTCCGACTGGAAGCTGTTCCTGTTGAGCTTCGCTGCTTTCTTTACCTGTTTCTACACCCTGATCTTCTGATCGGGCATCTGCGACCTAATCGCAGGCAGCATGCAGTTTTTGTGCGATCCAGGCCGACACCAGGCACATCGCCGCGACGAGGAACAGCATGTCGACGGGCCGGACGCCCATCACGTTGATGCCGATCGCCACCACCGATCCAAGCGTCATAGCACCCGAATTGACGACATTGTTCGCAGCGACGGTGCGTGCGGTCTGATCCTTTTCGACCGTGGTCGTCAGGAATGCGTAGAGCGGCACCACGAACATGCCGCCGGTGGTCGCGATTGCGAGCAGGCTCAGCATGATCGGCACCGCGCGCGGCTGCGCGACGAACTCGCTCCAGTCGTAATAGGTGCCCGGCGCCGCGGGGATCCAGCTGCGGCACAGGAATGAGAATATCACCACGAACACGCCCATCGCGATCACCGATAGCGGTGAATAGCGCGCGCTGATGCGACCCTTCAGCATCGTGTTGATGACCACCGATCCGATCGCCACCCCGACCGAGAACACAGCGATCGCACCGCTTGCGACGCGTTCGTCGGCCGTGAGCACGTTCTTCACCAGCGGCGGAAAAATGATGATCAGCACTGCACCGATCGTCCAGAAAAAGCTGATCGCACAGATGGCGAGGAACAGACGCGGGATGTGCATCGTCGTGCGGATCAGCCGCCAGGATGCGGTGAAGGGATTGTAGTTGAGCTTCAGTCGCGGGCCCTCGCGTGGCGCAGGGGGCACCTGCCGCGCGGTGATCCAGCCGATCAGCGCGACGACGATGACGAGGATCGCCGCGCCCTCGATCGGTACGTACCCGGCCATGACGGTGCCGAGCAGGATCGCGAGATACGTTCCCGCCTCGACCAGCCCGGTGCCGCCGAGCACGTCGCACGGCTTCAGATGCTGCGGCAGGATTGCGTATTTGATCGGCCCGAAGAACGTCGAATGCACGCCGAGGAACAGCACCGCACCCAGCATCAGGCCGATCCCCGCGCCCGGATAGCCCGCACGCGCCACCATCAACCCGGCGGCGCCGAGCAGCATGATGCCGATCTCCGCCGTTTTTACGATTCGGATGATCCGCGCCTTGTCGTGGCTGTCCGCCAGCTGTCCGGCGAGCGCGGAGAACAGGAAGAACGGCAGGATGGCGATTCCGGTCGCCAGCGCGTTGAAGTTCGTTTCCATGTGCGGATCGTTGAAGATCGCATAGGTCGCGAACAGCACCATCGACGTCTTGAACAGATTGTCGTTGAACGCGCCGAGGAACTGGGTGGCGAAGAGGGGAAGGAAGCGGCGCTGCCTCAGCAACCCCATGGCATTCAGCATGCGAAAGTCGGCCTTCGATCGTGGCGATATTGCGGCGGGCATAGCCCAGCGGGCCAGCATCGCCAACGGGGCATCGCCGATGGGGGCCACGCGATCCGCCAACCCATGTGGAATGATGGCAGGATGTGGGGGCAACGGGGTGCGGCACGGGGTTACGCAGGCGCGCGCACCAGAGTAGGGAGAACAGGATGCTGACCTTGCCCAACCTTTTGACGCTGTCGCGGATCGTCGCGGTGCCGTTGCTCGTCGCCTTCCTGTGGTGGCCGCGTTGGGAGGCGGGGTTCGGCATCGCCTTCGCGCTGTATTGCCTGATGGGCATCACCGACTATTTCGACGGCTATCTCGCGCGGGCGCAGGGCGCGGTGTCGCGGCTCGGCGTGTTCCTCGATCCGATCGCCGACAAGATCATGGTCGCTGCGGTGATCCTGATGCTGGTCGGCACGCGGCACGACGACATGGCGCTCATCACCGGCGTGCACCTGATCGCCGCGCTCATCATCCTGCTCCGCGAGATCGCGGTGTCGGGCCTGCGTGAATTTCTGGCCGGTATTCAGGTATCGCTGCCGGTATCGAAGCTCGCCAAGTGGAAGACGACGCTTCAGCTCGTCGCCTTCGGTGCGCTGATCCTCGCGGGCGCGCTGCCGGCGCAGGTGTGGATCAAGGCGACCGGTCTTGCCTGTCTATGGGCGGCGGCGGCGCTGACGCTGGTGACGGGCTGGGATTACCTCCGCGTCGGCCTGAAGCACATGGACTGAACCGATGGCGATCGAGATGCTGTATTTCGCCTGGGTGCGGGAGCGGATGGGCAAGGCGCAGGAAACGGTCGATCCACCGGCAGCAGTGGCCAGCGTTGCCGATCTGGTCGAATGGCTGGCGGCGCGAGACAACGTGAGCGCTGGGGCGCTGGCGGATCGCGTCCGATTGCGGGCCGCCGTCGATCAGGGCTTCGTCACGATGCACGCCAGCATCGCCGGCGCACGTGAGATCGCGTTATTCCCTCCGGTGACCGGCGGATGATCCGGGTGGTGGTCGATCGCACGCCGATCGATGTGGCAACGGAAATGGCGCTTGCCGAGCAGGCGGCCGGCGCGGGCGCGGTCGCGACGTTCAGCGGGTTGGTCCGTGCCGATGATGGTGTCGGCACGCTGGAGCTGGAGCATTACCCCGGCGCGACCGAGGCCGCGCTGGTGCGGGTCGCGCAAGAGGCGGTGGCGCGCTGGTCGCTGGGCGCGGCGTCGATCGTGCATCGGGTCGGGCCGATGGCGCCGGGCGAACGGATCGTCTTCGTGGCGGCATCGGCGCCACATCGGGCTGCGGCGCTTGAGGCGTGCGCTTATTTGATCGATCGGCTGAAAACCGATGCACCGTTCTGGAAACGCGAGACCCGTGGCAGCAAGGCGGAGTGGGTCGAGGCGCGTGCGGCGGATACGGCAGCGGCGGAGCGATGGGAGATATAGACTCTCCCACGTCATCCCGGGTTCGTTTGCCGGTATGACCAAATCGACTTTACGGCAGCTTCGGCACCAGCACGCCGTTCACCACATGGATCACGCCATTGACCTGCGCGACATCCGCCGCCTCGACGTAGCTGCGGTTGCCGGTGACGCTGGTCAGTGTGATGACGTCGCCAGTCATCGTCGCCGTGATCGACTGGCCGCCCAACGTGGTCAGCGTCGCGCGTCCGCCGCCGGCGCGGATACGGTCCGTCAACTGTTCCGTGGTCATCGTGCCCGCAACGACATGGTAGCGGAGTAGCGCCACCAGCGCCGAACGGTTCTCAGGTGCCAGCAGGTCGCGAGCGATCCCGGGGGCGAGGTGGGCGAAAGCCGCGTCGGTAGGCGCGAACAGCGTGTAGGGGCCATCGCCACCCAGCAGCTGGTCGAGTTCGGCGGTACGCAATTCCATCGCCAGCATGCCGAGTCCAGGTGTCGAGGCGATCGACGTGGCGATCGTCGCCTCCGATTCCATGCGGGACGGGTCGACGGCGACCGGTGCACTGGCCACCGGTGGTGGAGCGATGACCGGCGACGCCGCGGGCGGCACGCAGCCGGCCAGCAGCGACAGGAGTACGGGAACGGCAAAGCGCCGCGCGCGGATGAGGATGGTCTGGGTCACGTACGCTCCTCTACGCCCGGGCGGCGTCAGGGTTGCATCAACGGGCTTGTGCCAGCGCCTCGGCGAGAAGCTGGAAGTCCTTTTCGCGTGGGGATGCCTTGCGCCACACCAGTGCGATCCGGCGAATGGCATTTTCGGCATCGAGGGGCCGCGCTACGATATCGGTATGGTCGAGGATACCGGCCTTCAGCGCCATTTCGGGCAGCATCGTCATGCCGAGGCCATTGTCGACCATCTGCACGATCGTGTGCAACGATGTGCCGAGCATTGTCGCCTCCGCGCGCAATTCGGGGCGGTTGCAGGCGGAGAGCGCGTGATCCTTCAGGCAGTGGCCATCCTCCAGCAGCAACAGGCGCGTTTCGTCGATCAGTGACGCGGGGATGCTGGGCGGATCACTCGGCATATCCTGTGGCAAATAGGCGACGAACAATTTGTCGTCGAACAGCGGGTATGAGGCGACATCGCCGCAGGCGAACGGCAGCGCGAGCAGCACGCAGTCCGTGCGGCCGTTGTGGAGGCCTTCGCAGGCCGCGCCCGAGGGTTCTTCGCGCAGGAACAGCTTGAGGTCGGGATAGTCGCGGCGCAGGCGGGGGAGGATATGCGGGAGCATGAACGGCGCGATCGTAGGGATGACGCTCATCCGCATTTCGCCCGACAGCGGCCGGCCGGCAGCGCGGGCGATGTCGCCGAGTTCCTCCGCCTCGCGCAGGACCCGGCGCGCCTTGTCGGCGATGCGGTCGCCCAGCGGCGTGAAGCGGACGACGCGGCGGGTGCGCTCGACAAGGGTGACACCGATGAGGGTTTCGAGTTCGCGCAGGCCGGCGGACAGCGTGGACTGCGTGACGAAGCAGGCTTCGGCGGCGCGGCCGAAGTGGCCCGCATCCTTCAGCGCGACGAGATATTGGAGCTGTTTGAGCGTGGGGAGGTAGGTCGCCGCCATGCCGGGCGAGATAGAGGGGCGGGGCAGGCCGCGCCAGTCCCCTCGCTACCTTATTCCTCCCCCGCCAGGGGGAGGTGGCGCCGCAAAGCGGTGACGGAGGGGGAGGTAAGCGACTAACCTAAAGGCTCGCGGAAACGCCCCTCCGTCAGCTGCGCTGCCAGCTCCCCCGCTGAAGCGAGGGAGGAATTAGGACGCTACTCCGCCGCTTCTTCCCAGTCGTGGGTCTCTTCCGCCGGCAGGCGGATGAGGTGGTCGAACGCCGACAGCGCCGCCTTCGAGCCCTCGCCCATCGCGATGACGATCTGCTTGAACGGCACCGTGGTCACGTCGCCCGCCGCGAAGATGCCCGGCTGCGAGGTGTGGCCGCGGTGGTCGATCTCGACCTCGCCGCGGGGCGACAGCGCGATCGCGCCCGCCAGCCATTCGGTGTTGGGCACGAGGCCGATCTGCACGAAGATGCCCTCCAGATCGACGCGGTGCATCGCGTCGGTGTTGCGGTCGCGATAGGACAGCGCGGTCACCTTCTCGCCGTCACCATGCACTTCGGTGGTGAGCGCAGAGGTGATGATGCGGACGTTGGGCAGGCTGGCGAGCTTGCGCTGGAGCACCGCGTCGGCGCGCAGATCGCTGTCATATTCGATCAGCGTGACGTGCGCGACGATGCCGGCGAGGTCGATCGCCGCCTCGACACCCGAATTGCCGCCGCCGATCACCGCGACGCGCTTGCCCTTGTAGAGCGGGCCGTCGCAATGCGGGCAATAGGCCACGCCCTTGTTCTTGTACGCGTCTTCGCCCGGCACGTTCATCTGCCGCCAGCGGGCGCCGGTCGAAAGGATGACGGTCTTCGCTTTCAGCGTTGCACCGCTGTCGAGCACTATCTCGTGCAGGCCGCCTTCGCCGGTCGCCGGGATCAGCTTTGCCGCGCGTTGCAGGTTCATGATGTCGACGTCATAGTCGCGGACGTGGCGTTCCAGCTCGGCGGCGAGCTTCGGCCCTTCGGTGTGCTGGACCGAGATGAAATTCTCGATCGCCATCGTATCGAGCACCTGCCCGCCGAAGCGCTCGGCGGCAATGCCAGTGCGGATGCCCTTGCGCGCGGTGTAGATGGCTGCGGCCGCGCCGGCGGGGCCGCCGCCGATGACGAGAACATCGAACGGGTCCTTCTGCGCGATCTTCTCCGCGGTACGCGCGGTGGCGCCGGTGTCGAGCTTGGCGACGATCTGTTCGAGCTCCATCCGGCCCTGACCGAAGGGTTCGCCGTTGAGGAAGACGGTGGGGACGGCCATCACCTTGCGGGTGGCGACTTCGTCCTGGAACAGCGCGCCGTCGATCGCGGTGTGCGTGACGCGCGGGTTGAGGACGGCCATCAGGTTGAGCGCCTGCACCACGTCGGGGCAGTTGGCGCAGGACAGCGAGAAGAAGGTTTCGAAGTGGAAATCGCCGTCGAGCGCCTCGACCTGCTGGATCAGCTCCAGCGCCGCCTTCGACGGGTGGCCGCCGACCTGGAGCAGGGCGAGCACGAGGCTGGTGAATTCGTGACCCATCGGCAGGCCCGCGAAGCGGACGCCGATATCGGTGCCGGCGCGGCGGATCATGAAGCTGGGCTTGCGCTTGTCATCGGCGGTGACGACCGCGATCTTGTCGGACAGCGCGGCGATCTCGTCGAGCAGTTCGGCCATCTGGCGCGACTTCGCGTCGTCGCCCAGGCTCGCGACCAGCTCGATGGGCTGGCGGATGTTGACCAGATAGGCCTTCAACTGCTGCGTCAGATTGGCGTCGAGCATGGCGGAAACTCCTGGAAAGTACGGGTCGTCACAAACAAGCGGCCCGAGGTGGAGGGAGGTCCACCCCGGGCCGCGATCACCCTGACCCTCGGGGAAGGGCGGGGATGGGGTTGCGTGCCGGATGTCGCGTCGCCGCGGTCCGGCACGAAAACCTTAGATCTTGCCGACGAGGTCGAGGCTGGGGGCGAGCGTCTCTTCGCCCTCTTCCCACTTCGCGGGGCAGACTTCGCCCGGATGCGCGGCGATATACTGCGCGGCCTTGATCTTGCGGAGCAGTTCAGCGGCGTTGCGGCCGACGCCTTCCGAGGTCACTTCGATCAGCTGGATCACACCTTCGGGATCGATCACGAACGTGCCGCGATCGGCGAGGCCCTGGCCTTCGCGCAGGATCTCGAAGTTGTTGCTGATGCTGTGGTTCTGATCGCCCAGCATGAAGTAATTGATCTTGCCGATCGCGGGCGAGCTGTCATGCCACGCCTTGTGGCTGAAGTGGGTGTCGGTCGACACGCTGAACACCTCGACGCCCATCTTCTGGAGCGTGGGGTATACGTCGGCGAGGTCTTCCAGCTCGGTCGGGCAGACGAACGTGAAGTCCGCCGGGTAGAAGAAGAATACCGCCCACTTGCCCAGCACGTCAGCGTCGCTGACCTGCACGAACTTGCCTTCCTTATAGGCCTGGGTGGTGAACGGCTTCAGCTTGCTGCCGATGAGGGCCATGTTGGTCTCCGGTATTGAATGGTGTGAACCGGATATAGGTGCTCATGCCGCAGCGCAAAATTAATCTGTTTGCACTGCGTGATCGGATCAGCCGATCAATAACGATCGTAGCACCTTAGGCCATGCACTTGCGTGCGCGAATCACTTCGCGAGTGCGGCGTAGACGGACCAGGCACTGGTGAGCGTCAGCAGCACGCCGACCAGCGCCATCAGTCCCCGGGTCGGTACGCGCTTCGCCAGCACGCCGCCCAACGGCGCGGCGATGATGCCGCCGATCAGGATGCCGAGCGTATGCAGCGTGAACGCCGACCAACCGAGCGCGAAGAAGAAGGTGACCGACGCCGTCGCGGTCAGGAAGAACTCCGCGGTGTTGACGGTGCCGATCGTATGCCGCGGCGTCGCGCCCTGGATCAGCAGGTTGCTGGTCACCACCGGCCCCCAGCCGCCGCCGCCCGCCGCGTCGAGAAAACCGCCGATCAGCCCGAGCGGCGCGATCACTCTGGGCTTCCGCGGCTCGATCCGCCCCTTCACCGCACGAAACAACAGATAGATGCCGATGCAGGCGAGATACAGCATCACGAACGGTTTCGCGACCGACGCATCGACGTTGCTCAGCAGTGTCGCGCCCAATATCGCGCCGATCACCCCGGGAATCACCAGCCGTCGAAACAGCTTCCAGTCGACGTTCTTGTGAACGATGTGGCTGACGCCCGACGCGGCGGTGGTGAAGGTTTCCACGGCATGCACGCTGGCCGAGGCGACCGCGGGAGGCACGCCCATCACGGTCACCAGCAATGTCGAATTGATGACGCCGAATGCCATGCCGAGCGCGCCGTCGACGACCTGCGCGGCGAAACCGATCGCGATGAACGGCAACACCTGGCTCCAGTCGATGGCGGTAAGAAACTCGGGCATCGGCGACGGTAACTCCGGAAGGACGCGAAACGGTTCAGACCCATGCACCGTGCACGGCGTACGCAATCCCTACAACAAAGCTGGAGTTTGCCACGGCAAAGTTGCGACCGGGCGGGCATGGAAATCGGTTGCCGGAAAGATTACATGCGGAGGTCTGCAAGGGGAACGATGGATGTTCGGACGGTTCGCCGCCTATCTCGATTCGATCCGGGCGCGCGATCCGGCACCGCATTCGCGGGCCGAAATCCTGCTGTATCCGGGGGTATGGGCGCTGGGGTTCCACCGCATCGCGCATGCTTTGTACCGGCGGCGCTGGTTCTTCATGGCGCGGCTGGTCAACCACATCGCGCGGGCATGGACCGCGATAGACATCCATCCGGGCGCCAAGATCGGCCGTAACTTCTTCATCGACCACGGTTTCGTCGTAATCGGCGAAACGGCGGAGATCGGCGACGACGTCACCATCTATCAATGCGTCACGCTCGGTGGCACCAGCCCCGATAACGGCGTCGCGGGCAAGCGGCACCCGACGCTGGCCGACGGCGTCATCATCGGATCGGGTGCGCAGGTGCTGGGGCCGATTCTGGTCGACCGACGCGCGCGCGTCGGCGCCAACGCAGTGGTGACGAAGGACGTGCCCGAAGGCGCGGTGATGGTCGGCATCCCGGCACGCGCGACGATGGTCGAAGGCGGGGCGTCCGCTGCGCCGGCGCGCTTCGTTCCTTACGGCACCCCGTGCAGCGACATGTTCGATCCGGCGACGCAGAAGATGGAGATCATGCGCTGCGAGCTGGAATCGATGCGCAAGCGGCTGGATGCGCTGTTGGCGGAACAGGCGCCCGAAGCGGAGCGTGATCGCGCCTGATGGGGATCGTCACACCGTTTCCGCATGGTGGGCAGCCATCGCAGATCGGCTTCGAACGTGCCGAGCTCACCCGGATCCTCGACCTGTATGGCCGCATGGTCGCTGCCGGGCACTGGAAGGATTATGCCATGAACCTCGGCAAGGATGCCGCGGTTTTCGCGGCGTTTCGCCGTGCCGCCGAGCGCCCGGAATTCCGGATCGAGAAACGCCCGGCGCTGCGCGGGCGACAGGGGATGTGGGCGCTGATCGGCGAACAGGGCATGGTGCTCAAGCGTGGCCATGAACTGGGTCCGGTGCTCGCACCCGTTGAGCGGCGGCTGATGAAGCTGGTCGACTAGAACGGCAGTCGTCATTGCCGGCAGAGCGAAACAGCCCGGATTCCGTCATGGATTCCGGGCTGCTGCGTTCGGTTGGCACGAGCGATTGTCGGCGGCGATCAGGCCATCGCTACCGGCGGCAGGCGATGGCGCAGCGATTGCGACAAGGCGGTCACGACCGCACGACGCATCGGCTGCCAGAACGCCGAGAGGCACAGCAGCGCCGACCCGATCACGAAGGCGGTAAGCGCCGTTCCCAGTTCGACCGCTCCCGCGCTGCGGAACAGCGCGTAGAGCGCAGCCAGAACATAAGCGAGGCCGGATACGAGCAGCGCCCGGCGATCGACTGCCAGTGCGATGGCAGCGAACGCGATGTACAGCGCCACCACGACGATCGCCATGGCGACGCCGATATCCGCCCTGAATACGCCCAGCATCTGGAAGATCGAATGCGCGATCATCGGGGCGGCGGTGAGGTGGAGCCAGAACGCGACGTCGGAGCGGCGGGTCTGGCGCTGCGTATCGCTCATGTCCCAGCGCATCGCCGTGGCGAAGACGCCAAGGCCACCGATCAGCAGCAACGGCCAGACCGCTTTCTCGATCTGCGGAACCGCTGCGAGGACAAGGCCGATGGCTGTGGCGACCAGCGCGGCCGCACCAGCCGCGACGGTGATCGGTACCATGAAGCGCCGCCAGTGCAGCCACGCCGCCCCCGCCGCACACAGTGCGATACCGGCAGCTGCCAGCGCACCTTCCCGGCCATCGATGTCCGGTGCGACCAGTTCCACCGCGCCGGCGAGCGCCCCCGCGACACCGCCGACGAAGACGATCAACAGCAGGATACTCGGCAGCGCCATGCGGCGTCGCGCGGTGAAATATTCGGCCAGCAGCCACGCCCCGCCGGCAACCAGCCCGCCAGCGAGCGGATAGGACAGCCGAAGACCGATCTGGCCAAGGGCGACCAGTAGCAGGACGATCGCTATGGAAACGAAGATGTCGTTGAAACCGGTGAGCAGCCGGAAATGCTCTTCGTCCACGGCCGGCGTCTCATGGCTTGCCGCGATGTGCGCGCGCAACGCTGCCGCGGCCTCTCGTGATATAGCCCCCGCCGTCACCGCACCATCGATGTCGCTTTCGCTGTACATGGTGATCCTCCCTGTTGATGCATGAGCGTACCAGCTGTGTGTTATTGAATCAATACACCTTTGGGAGGATGGTGCGCCAGCCTCTCGATGATCTGTCATCCGTGTGCAGGCGGGCACCCATGGTCGCAGTGCCCGCGGTCTATTCCTGTCAGCGTGCGTCCGGATCAGCGCGTGTGCGGGGATGACGGTCTGGAATGTGGTCAGACGATCGCGCCTGGGCTGCCGTTCAGCCGCTTTGGAGCAGCTTGCCGATCGCCATCGCCTGCTCGCCTCCCATCTTCGGCACGATCTCTCCGGTGCGATCCGTGACCGCAGTCCAGTGCGCGGCGACGCCCTCGGGTGACAGATCATCGCCGGTCAGCAGTGTGCCGGGGGTAAGCGTAACGTAGGACGACTGGAACACGCCGGCACCGGCGCCGAGGATCACGTTGCTGGGGGCGTCCTCGCTGACGAGATAGAGCGCGCCGGGGGCGACCTTTTCAGGCGCGAATGCGTCGAAGGCCTGCTTGGGAAACAGGTCTTCGGTCATGCGCGTGCCCGCTGTCGGCGCAATCGTGTTGACGCGAATGTCGTTCTTCGCGCCTTCGATGCCGAGTGTCCGGGCCAGACCCGCGATGCCCATCTTGGCCGCACCGTAGTTTGCCTGACCGAAATTGCCGAACAGCCCGCTCGACGATGCGGTCATCAGTACGCGGCCGTAATTCTGCTCTCGAAACGTATCCCAGCACGCTTTCGTAGCAAAGGCGGAGCCCAGCAGGTGGACGCGTACGACGAATTCGAAATCGGCAGGGTCCATCTTCGCGAAGGTTTTGTCGCGCAACACGCCTGCGTTGTTGATGAGGATGTGGACGCCACCCCAGGCCTCCCTGGCTTTCGCGACCATCTCGGCCATCTGGTCGTATTCCGCGACGTTGCCACCGTTGGACATCGCCTCGCCGCCGGCAGCATGGATTTCGTCCACCACGGCCAGCGCCGCGTCGGAATGGCCGGTGCCGTCCCGTGACCCGCCCAGATCGTTGACGACCACTCTGGCACCGCGGCGCGCCAGTTCGAGCGCATAGTGGCGACCAAGGCCATTGCCGGCACCGGTGACGATCGCGACCTTGCCGTCGAAGCGGATGGGGGACATGGAAAAGGCGCTCCTCACTATCGTTGGAGCGCCTTTACCTAAACGTTAGGTGCGATGTGGCAACCGGTCATGCCGGTTGCCGCGACATCGACCTTACTTGCCGCCGCGCTGGATGCACTGGTCGTACTGACCCTTCTTGCACACCGGATATTTGGCGAGTGGGGCGGGAGCGGGATAGGCCTGATCGGGGGTCTGCGCCGGGCGGAACACCGGTGGCAGCGTGCTGCCCGGGGTGCCACCGCTCAGCGCAGAACCGGTCGGCGCGTAACCACCCGCCGGCGATCCCGAACCCGTCGTCATCGGCGCAGGCGTCGATGCCTGTGGCATCGGTGCGGCGTCCGCCGGGGCCGGGGCCGCTGCGGCGGCAGGATCTGCAGGAGCGGCCGCATCTGCCGGCGGCGTGGACGCATCGGCGGGCGGCGGCGTCATGCTCTGATCGGCGGCGCCGGCGGGAGCGGTCTGTGCGGGGGGCGCCGCCGGAGTGGTCTGTGCCAGGACAGGAACAGAGATCAGGGCCGTGGCGGCCAGCAGAATGAGCTTCATTGCGGGGTCTCCTTAGGAATCTCATGCGCTGCATTTTTCGTCAGCGCCCCCGCCCAACGTCCCAGTTCCGACTTTTCTCCTTCGTTTCGCGCCCGATTCTATTACGCGCCCGAATCGAGCGAATATCCGGCAGAACGCACCGTGCGGATCAGGTCGGGCCGTTCGCCGATATTGATCGCCTTGCGCAGTCGGCGGATGTGGACGTCGACGGTGCGGCTCTCGATGTCGCTGTCATGTCCCCACACTGCGTCGAGCAGCCGTTCGCGGCTGAACACCCAGCCGGGATGTTCGAGGAAATGCTTGAGCAGGCGGAATTCTGTCGGCCCGAGCGGCACGACCTCGCCCGAGCGGCGGACCTTGTGGCCGACGGTGTCCATCTCGATGTCGTCATAGGTCAGCGCTTCGCCGGCGAGCGCCGGGCGGACGCGGCGCAGCACCGCGCTGACGCGGGCAACGAGTTCGCGGGGACTGAAGGGCTTGGTGACGTAATCGTCCGCGCCGGTTTCGAGGCCGCGGATGCGGTCCTCTTCCTCGCCGCGCGCGGTCAGCATGATGATGGGAACGTTCTGCGTCTCGGTCATCCGGCGCAGGCGGCGGCAGACCTCGATCCCGCTCAATCCCTCGACCATCCAGTCGAGCAGGACGATGTCGGGCGCCTTTTCCTTGGCGAGCAGCAGCGCTTCCTCGCCATCAGGAGTGTGCGCGACCTCGAAATCCTCACGCTTGAAGTGATAGATCAGCAGTTCGGCGAGGGCGGCATCGTCCTCGACCAGCAGCATGGATGCGCGTGCCATCAGCGTCTGTCCTCGTTATTGCCGCCGCGGTCGCGGTCGGCCATTTGGGTGCCGGTTGCGGCGAAATAGACCATCTCGGCGACGTTGGTCGCGTGGTCGCCGATGCGTTCCAGATTCTTGGCGACGAACAGCAGGTGGGCGACCTGGCTGATCGTCCGCGGGTTTTCGACCATGTAGGTCACCAGCGTACGGAAGATGCTGTCGTAAAAATCATCGAGCGCCGCGTCGCTCTCCACGACCCGGACGGCGGATTCTGCGTCGCGGGCGGCGAACGCATCGAGCGCGGCGCGCACCATGTCGCTCGCCATCCGCGCCATCGCGGGGAGCAGCGACAGCGGCTCGATACGGTGTTCGCCGTCGATCATGGGAACACGCTTGGCGATGTTCTTGGCGTAATCGCCGATGCGCTCGACCACCGCCGCGATCTTGAGCGCCGCGACGACCTCGCGCAGGTCGACCGCCATCGGCGCGCGCAGGGCGATGATGCGGACGGCGAGCCGCTCGACTTCCGCCTCGATCGCGTCGATCGCCTTGTCGTCGGCGCGAACGCGCGCGGCGAGTTCGGGGTCGGGGCGTTGCAACGCCTGCATCGCCAGCGCGATGGCATCCTCCGCCAGCCCCCCCATCTGCGAGATCATACCCCGCAGCTGCCCGATATCGGCGTCGAATGCCTTGACCGTATGTTCCACCATTAGCCGTACCGTCCGGTAATGTAGTCGCGGGTGCGCTCCTCCCGCGGGTTGGTAAAAATATCGCTCGTAGCGCCGAACTCGACCAATTGGCCGAGGTGGAAGAAGGCGGTCTGTTGCGATACGCGCGCCGCCTGCTGCATGTTGTGGGTGACGATCACGATCGCGTAGCGCCCCTTCAGCTCGTGGATCAGTTCCTCGATCTTGGCGGTCGCGATCGGGTCGAGCGCGCTGCACGGCTCGTCCATCAGGATCACTTCCGGATCGACGGCGATGGCGCGGGCGATGCAGAGCCGCTGCTGCTGGCCGCCGGACAGCGCTGTGCCGCTGTCGGTGAGGCGATCCTTCACCTCGTCCCACAAACCGGCGCGGCGCAACGACTGTTCGACCATCGCGTCGAGGTCGGCGCGCGCGGTGGCGAGGCCGTGAATGCGCGGACCGTAGGCGACGTTTTCGTAGATCGATTTGGGGAAGGGATTGGGCTTCTGGAACACCATGCCGACGCGGGCGCGCAGTTGCACGACGTCCATGCCGCTGGCGTAGATATCCTCGCCATCGAGCAGGATCTCGCCGGTCACGCGGGCGGAGGCGACGGTGTCGTTCATCCGGTTGAGCGTGCGCAGGAAGGTGGACTTGCCGCAGCCCGACGGGCCGATGAAGGCGACGACATTGTCCTGATCGACGTCGATCGAGACATGGTCGATCGCCTGTTTCGCGCCGTAGAAGACGCTGACGTCATGCGCAGAGATCTTGTGGGTCACCAGCGGGTCTCGAAACGGTTGCGGAGGTAGATGGCGAGGCCGTTCATCGCGAGCAGGAACACCAGCAGCACGATGATCGCCGCCGATGTCTTCTCGATGAAGCCGCCGTCGACGTCGTCGGACCACAGGAATATCTGCACCGGCAGAACCGTCGCGGGGTCGGTCAGCCGCGATGGCGGGGCGGCGATGAAGGCGCGCATGCCGATCATCAGCAGCGGCGCGGTCTCGCCCAGCGCTCTGGCCATACCGATGATCGTGCCGGTGAGGATGCCGGGCAGCGCGAGCGGCAGGACGTGGTCGAACACCACCTGCACCGGCGATGCGCCCACCGCCAATGCTGCGTCGCGAATCGAGGGGGGGACGGCCTTGATCGCGTTGCGACCGGCGATGACGATGACGGGCATCGTCATCAGTGCGAGCGTGAGCCCGCCGACCAGCGGCGCGGAACGGGGCAGGTGGAAGGTGCCGAGGAACACCGCCAGCCCCAGCAGGCCGAAGATGATCGAGGGGACGGCGGCGAGGTTGTTGATCGACACCTCGATCAGGTCGGTCCAGCGGTTCCGCGGGGCGTATTCCTCGAGGTAGAGCGCGGCGAGCACCCCGATCGGGAAGGCGAGGCCGATCGTCACCAGCATGGTGAGCAGCGACCCCTTGAACGCGCCCCAGATGCCGACGCGGGTCGGATCGGTCGAATCCGCCGCGGTGAGGAAGCCGAGGTTCCAGCCCGTGGTGAGCACACCCCGCGCCTTCAGTCTGGCGATGATCGCTTCGGCCTGCGGGGTTCCGTCGCGCTTGGCGGCGACGTCGAGGGCGCTGTCGACTGGCACATCGATAGTGACCCGGCGGGTGAGCACGGCAGGATCGCGCTTGATCGCATCCCGCACCACCAGCCATGCGCCATCCGACAGCAGGTCGGTGCCGGCGCCGCCGTAGGCCTGCACGGCCGCGCGATCGACGATGCCTTCCAACCCTGCGCCGGCAAGCGCGAGGTCGGCACCGCGGCCTTTCAGCTGTGCGGGCGTCACCATCAGCTTCGCGGCGGCGAGGTCGATCGGCAGGGCGACGCGGGTCTGGCGGAAGCCGCTGGCGCCCTGCCACAGCATGCTCGCGAGCAGGAAGGCGAGGAAGCTTGCCGACAACCATACCGCGGCCAGCCCCAGCAGCCGGAAACGGCGCTCGGCGGCATAGCGGCGGCGGGTGCGACGCTGAACGGCTGCGGCCTTCCAGTCCGTGGGCTGGCGGGCGTTACTCATAGGCTTCCCGATACCGCTTCACGACGGTGAGCGCGACGACGTTCAGCGCCAGCGTGATAACGAACAAGGTCAGGCCGAGCGCGAAGGCGGCGAGCGTCTTGGCGCTGTCGAACTCCGCCTCGCCGGTCAGCAGGTCGACGATCTGCTTGGTGACCGTGGTGGTGCTGGCGAAGGGGTTGGCGGTGAGCGTCGCGACGCCGCTGGCCGCCATGACGACGATCATCGTCTCGCCGATCGCGCGGCTGACCGCCAGCAATATGCCGCCGACGACGCCGGGCAGCGCCGCGGGCAGGATGACCTTGCGGATCGTTTCCGAGCTGGTCGCGCCCATCGCGAGGCTGCCGTCACGCATCGATGCGGGAACGGCGGCGATCGAATCGTCGGCCATCGACGAGACGAAGGGGATGATCATGATCCCCATGACCGCGCCCGCCGCCAGCGCGCTTTCCGACGAGGCGTTGGCGATGCCGAGCGTCAGGCCCAGCTCGCGGACCGCGGGGGCGACGGTGAGCGCGGCGAAATAGCCGTAGACGACGGTGGGGACGCCGGCGAGCATCTCCAGTACCGGCTTCATCCAGCGACGCGTGCGGGCGTGAGCATATTGCGTCAGGTAGATCGCGCTCATCAGCCCGAACGGGATCGCGACCGCCATCGCGATGACCGCGCCGATGAAGAACGTCCCCCAGAACAGCGGGACCGCGCCGAGCGATGCGCCGGGATCGCGCGCGTCGATCACCTGCGGGCTCCAGTGGGTGCCGAACAGGAATTCGCCGACGCCCACGATGCTGAAGAAGCGCGCGGATTCGTACAGCAGCGATGCGACGATGCCGACGGTGGTCAGGATCGCGATCAGCGAGGCGGCGAGCAGCAGCAGCATGACGCCGCGCTCCACCTGTGTACGGGCGGCGAAATCCGGGCGCACGCGGGTGAAGGCGAAGCCGCCGCCGACGAAGGCGAGCAGCAGCGCGACCGCGGTGGCGATCCAGTCGTAGCGGCTTTGTGCGGCGGCATAGGCGGGCGCGAGCTTTGCCGACAGGTCGTGGAACGCGCCGTAGCTGCGCCCGGCGGCGAGTTCGCGCGCTTCGGCGAGGATGGAGGCGCGCTGGAATCCGGTCGCCGGCAGCGCGGCGGCGGCGGGCGTGGCGATCACCGCATCGGTGACGAGCGCGGGCGAGGTGAGGCTCCAGATGCCCAGGAACAGCAGTGGCGGCACGAGGGCGCAGATCGCGACGAAATAGCCGTAGTGGACGGGGAGGGCGGTGAAGCGCGCCACGCCGGGCTTGCGGAAGGTCGCAGCACGCATGCGCGCGGCGAGCCAGCCGATCAGCGCGAGGCCGAAGACGACGAGAACGATGGCGAGGCCGGTCATCGGGCGGGTCCGGCCAAGCCCGAAGGCACGTGCTCCTGCGGACGCAGGAGCCCAGGGTTCCGGGCCGCTCGGCTGCTTGGCTCTGGGTGCCCGCGTTCGCGGGAAAGCGGGGTGGTTGCCCCATGTCCACCGTCACCCCCGACTCCTTCCGGGGTCCACAGAGCCACAACGGTGGACCTCGAAGCTCGAAGCATCTCCCTCGCCGAAGCGTGGACCCCGGAACGAGTCCGGGGTGACGAGGGGCGCGGGGCGGGGGTCACGACCCCAGCTCCGCCGGGTTCAGCGGCGTCTCGTTCGCCACCACCGCTGCCGCCTTCGCCCGCACCGCTTCCGGTGCGGCGATCAGGCCGCGGCGGACCAGCGGGCCGTCCGGCCCCCAGGCGGCGGCATACAGCTTCAGGAAGGTCGCGAGGCCCGGGATGGCGCGGAGGTGCGCCTTCTTGACGTACACGTAGAGCGGGCGCGATCCGGGGTAGGCGCCCGCGGCGATCGTCGCATAGGTCGGCTTCACGCCGTTGATCGCGACGCCGTCCACGGTGCCGAGATTCTGTTCGAGGTAGCTGTAACCGAACACGCCGATCGCGTTCGGATTGGCGGCGAGTTTCTGGACGATCAGATTGTCGTTCTCGCCGGCATCGACATAGACGCCATCCTCGCGCACCCGCGTGCACAGCGCCTTGTGCGCCTCCGGGTCGAGCGTCTTCGCGCGGGGGTCGATCGCCTCGCACCCGCGCGTCAGGATCAGTTCGGCAAGGGCATCCCGGGTGCCGCTGGTCGCCGGTGGGCCATAGACCTGGATCGGTGTCGCCGGCAGCGCCGGGTTGACGTCGCGCCAGACCTTCGCGGTATTGGGACGACCGAGCGGCGCTGCGGCCAGCGCACGATAGAGGTCGGCGGGCGTCAGGGTCATACCCGGCCCGTTCTTCGCCTCGGCAAAGGCGATGCCGTCGATGCCGACCTGCACCTCCATGACCGGGCCGACGCCGTTATTCCGACAGGCGGCATATTCGCTGCGCTTCATCCGGCGCGACGCGTCCTCGATATCCGGGTGGCCCGCGCCGACGCCGGCGCAGAACAGCTTCATGCCCGCACCGGTGCCGGTCGATTCGATCACCGGCGCCTTCGCGTCGGGATTGTTGGCGACGAAGGATTCGGCGACGAGGGTGGTGAAGGGATAGACGGTGGACGATCCGACCGCGGTGATCTGATCGCGCGATCCGCCACCGCCGCCGTTCGCCTGATCCTGACAGCCCGCGAGGCACAGCGTCAGACCAAAAAAGAGAATTCGCTTGCCCACGCCCCGCCTGTGTGACGGTTCGGTTACCCTTTGATGACAGCGGTTCCGGTCGGTGTGCCCGCAAGTGCGTCCGCTGACGGGATCGCGACGGTGACGACAGTACCGACCCCGACCTTGCTGGCGATGTCCAGGCGGCCGCGGTGGCGCTCGACGATGTGCTTGACGATCGCCAAACCCAATCCGGTGCCGCCGACGCTTCGGCTGCGACCGGCATCGACACGGTAGAAGCGTTCGGTCAGGCGCGGGATGTGCTGCGGGGCGATGCCTTCGCCTTCGTCGGTGACCGTGAGGCGCAGCAGCCCGGAGCGGTCGAGGCCGAGCGTCGCGATCACGGGGGAGCCGGGGCGTCCGTATTTCATCGCATTACCGATCAGGTTGTGAAGCAACTGCGATAGCTGCGCCTCATCGCCGATCACGTGCGGCAGGTCGGGTTCGATGGTGATCGCGACATTCTCCGCCCGTGGGCTGCGCGCCGCCTCGATCTCCGCAGCGACATCCTCGAGCAATTCGCCGAGATCAAGACGGTCGCCGGGCAGCCGGTATTTCTCAGCCTCGATGCGCGATAACGAGATCAGATCCTCGACCAGTCTCTGCATCCGCTGTGCCTCGGCGAACATCACGTCGAGGAAGCGTTTGCGCAGACCGGGGTCCTCGCCGGCTTCTTCGTTCAGCGTTTCAATGAAGCCGAGGATCGAGGCGAGCGGCGTACGGAGTTCATGGCTGGCGTTGGCCACGAAATCGACGCGCATCTTTTCCGCAGCATAATTGCCCGACTGATCGACGAGATGGACAATCCGCGCACCATCGCCGGTTTCGCCCGTCCGCATTTCCCATCGCTGATCGGGGGTGCCGAGCCCGACGAGTTCCACGGGACGGCCGGGCAGTGGCGCGCCCGAGGTCAGCCGGTCGGCGGCAGCGGGGTGGCGGATCGCAACGCGGACGTCCTCACCGACGATATGGCGGCCGAGCAATGCTTTGGCGGCGGCATTGGCGCAGGTGACGATGCCGCTGCGAACCAGCAGCACGGGCTCTGCGATCACGTCGAGCACCTCGCCAAGCAGCGCTTCGGCATCCGGCGCATTGTGGCCGGTAACCGCTTGTCCTTCGTCGCCGCGGCCCATCGCGGCAAGCGCAACGGCGACCGTGCCGACGAGGGCGACGGCGGCACCGTCGATCCGCCCCTCGACGAGATAGACGCCGACGGCGGTGCAGAGCGCGATCGTGAGCGCACCGCTGAGCCGTCGGACGAATCGGGACATCATGCGCGATGCGCTAGCCCAAGTTAGCGACCGGGGGCAGGGGGGACGGCATGACGAACGTCGGAAGGTGATCCGGGACGATCACGCCCTGACTCCGCATCGAAAGAGCGTCAGCGCTTGCGAGTCCCGCAACGATACGCGGCATGTGCTTGCCTCGGCTTAGCGAATATGAAACTCAGCATGCGCTAGCAGGGGTGCCATGAGCGACGAAACGCCGACCGACGGCCACGATCAGATCGAACGAGACCGGGCTGAACCGGGTGAGGGCATTGCAAGCCGCCGCCGCGTGTTGATGCTCGGCGCGGTGACCGCGGGGGCGGTGGTGTCGATCCGTCCGGCGCTGGCGCAGACCGCCGGATCGGTGCTGAACTGCGAAATTCCGGTGCCCGACATGGGGCGCGCGGGCAGTTTCATCGATCCCGCCGGGAACGTCGTCGCGTCGGGTACGAAGGGCGCGTTTCCGCCAGCTTCGCGACCGTTCAAGGGTGAAGAGGTCAAGCGGGCGCTGTCCGGCACACAGTTGCCCGGTACGACCTACGAGAGCAATCGTGCCTATGTGAGCTATATCCGCCGCCTGCAGCGCGGGCAGGGCGGCTTCACCTGCTTCGCATCGTTGCAGATGCCGCGCGGCTGAGCATTTGCGGTACCGCGCCCCGCGGCCAGAGGCGCTGCTGACCGCCGACCTCGATGCCTTCACAGCCGTGTTCCACCGTCCGTCGGGAATCACACATCTGCTCGCGAGTCCCGCGCGCGAGATCGTCGACGCGCTGGCAGCCGACGCACTGGACCTCGATGCGCTGCTGATACGGCTGACCGAGCTGTTTGACCTGACCGACGCCGGCCCGGACGCGTTGGCGGCACGGCTGGACGAGCTGATCGATGCGGGACTCGTCGAGCCGGTATGAGGCACGTTTTCTCGGTTCGCATTGGCCCGATCGGTTTTCGGGTCGGTAGCGACTGGCGCGCACCGATCGATCAGTTGCGCGAGCTGTATCGTTACTACCCGGCGCCGAACCTGCCCGATTTCACGGTACGGCTGGAAGCGACCCGACCATGGCGGCGCTGGATCCGGCCTTCGGTGCGGATCGCCGGCGACTATACGCTGCCCGAGGCGGCGCCGCTGCCGCTTGCGCAGGGGCTGCTCGCCGCCGAAATGGCGATGAACCTGCAGCTGGCGCTGGGCGGGCGGCGCTATCTGTTGCTGCACGCATCGTGCGTCGAACGCGACGGACGCGCCGTGCTGATGACCGGCGAATCGGGTGCTGGCAAATCGACGCTGGCAACGCTGCTGGCGGCGAAGGGATGGCGGTTCATGGGCGACGAATTCGCGCTGATCGATCCGGATACCGGCCTCGTCCACGCCTTTCCTCGACTGATCAGCCTGAAGAATGCGGCAATCGATGCGGCGATCCGGGCGCAACCGCAGGCCCGGCTGGGGCCGCTGCTGGCGGCGACGCCCAAGGGCGATATTCGCCACATGGTGCCCGATGCGATCGCGGTGGGAGCGATGGACGAGCCTGCCCGGCCGGCGTTGCTGCTGTACCCCCGCTACGGATTCGCGAACGAGATACGGCCGGTGGCACCGAGTGAGTCGTTCGTCCGCCTGACGCAGGCGTCCACCAACTACGTCGCGATGGGCGAAGCCGGCTTCGGCGCGCTGACGCGGCTGGTACGCGAAACGCCGGCGCATGCGATCGACTACCCTGATGGCGCAGCGGCCGTAGCGCAGGTGGAGGCGTTGTGGCGGACGCTCTGATCCTCGCCCGTGCACTTGCCGATCCGCAGTCCCTGGCACTCGATACCGATTGGGTCGGATTGATCACCACCGCGCGCGCCGAGCAATTGCTGGGAACGCTGGCATATCGGCTGGACGGATTGCCGCTGCCTGAGGAAGTGGCGCTGCTGTTGGCAGATGCGCGGATGTCGGCGGAGAATGGTCGACGGGCGGCCTTGTGGGAGGCGGAGATGGCGCGGCGGGCGCTGGCGCGCCTCGGCTGCCCGGTGGTGTTGCTGAAGGGCACTGCCTTCGTCGCTGCGGGGCTGTCGGCGGGGAGAGGGCGGTCGATCGGCGACCTCGATATTCTGGTGCCGCGGGCGTCGCTGGATGCCGTCGAGGCCGCGCTGATCGAGGCGGGATGGGAATGGGTGAAGCCCGATCCGTACGACGAGGATTACTACCGGCGCTGGATGCACGAGCTGCCGCCGCTGATCCATCGGGACCGTGACCGGATGATCGACGTGCATCATACCGTTCTGCCGCTGACCGCGCGGATCACGCCCGATGCGGCGAGTCTGATCGCGGAAGCGCTGCCGCTGGGCAACGGGCTGTCGGTACTGTCGCCGCAGGACATGCTGGTGCACGCCGCGGCGCATCTGTTCGCGGACGGCGATCTGGCGGGGGGCTTGCGCAACCTGTGGGACGTGCACTGCCTGATCGACGAGCATGGCACCGACGGACTGGCTGTGCGGGCACGGCATCACGGCCTGACGCGCGAGGTCGGGCGAGCATTGCGGTTGAGCGGGCTTCTGTTCGGCACGCCGGTGCCTGACGATCGGCAACGGTGGTCGGATGCGCTATACCTGCGACGTCTGCTCGCCCGCGACGATTGGGGGCGGCCGATCCGCCCGCTGACGCGGCTCGCCTTCTATATCCGGTCGCACTGGCTGCGCATGCCGCCGGCGATGCTCGCCCGGCATCTATGGGCAAAGTGGCGGCGTGGCGGGGTCAGCCGTTGACGACCGCGAGGCGGTCGAGCGTAGGGATTAGTTCCGTGTAGCCATGGATGATCGCATCGGCGCCCAGTTCCTCCACCGGCTGCATCATGAAGCCGAACGAGCAGGCGACGGTCGGCAGGCCGGCGGCCTGTCCGGCGCGGATGTCGAACATCGAATCGCCGACGAACGCGGCTGTCCCGCCGCCGCAGCGGGCGATCATCTCGTAGATCGGTTTCGGCGACGGCTTGGCGTTGCCCGGCCCCATCGTATCGCCGCCGATGATGCAGTCGAACCGGCGGGTAAGGTCGAGCGCTTCGAGCACCTTGCGCGCAAGCCCCTCCAGCTTGTTGGTCACGATCGCCAGCCGCGTGCCGTGGGCGGCGAGTTGGTCGAGCACGTCGAGCGCATCCGGATATGGAATGGTCAGGACGGCGATATGCGTTTCGTAATACTCAAGCAGTAGCCGGTGCAGCCGATCGAGTGTCGCATCGTCGCAGCCGCCGGTCGCCGCCATGCCCTGCGCCAGCATGTGGCGCGCGCCGCCGCCGATCATCGGCTTGACCTGCTCTACGGTCAGCAGCGGTCTTCCGACGGATGCCAGCGCATGGTTCACGGCCGCCGCCAGATCGCCGCTGGTATCGAGCAGCGTACCGTCGAGATCGAATCCGACGATATCGAACGGCACGCGAAGCGATGAATTCTGCGTCATATCAGTGCGGGGTGACCGCTCCCTATGGAAATGGCAAGACTTCCATGGCAGGCGACACCACCATGAACGATCCTCTTGCCGTCATCATCCTTGCCGCGGGCAAGGGTACGCGGATGAAGTCCGACCTGCACAAGGTGCTGCATCCCATCGCTGGGCGACCGATGCTGCTGCACCTGATCGACAGCCTCGACCGGGCGGGCGCGACCCGGCGCGTCGTCGTCGTCGGCGCATCAGGGGAACAGGTCGAGCGCGCCGTCGCCGCGACCGGGGTCGAGATCGCGTGGCAGCGCGAACAACTCGGCACCGCGCACGCCGCGTTGCAGGCAAAGGATGCGCTGTCGGGGTTTGAGGGGATCGCGATCGTCTGCTTCGGTGACACGCCTTTGCTCGCCACCGATACCGTCGCGCGCCTTGCTGCCCGGCTTCAGGCGCCGGATACGCCGGCCGTCGCAGTGCTGGGGTTTCGCCCTGCCGATGCGCGTGCCTATGGTCGGGTCGTCGCCGATGCTGACGGCACGATCCGCAAGATGGTCGAATATAAGGACGCCAGCGCCGACGAGCGCGCGGTCGACCTGTGCAATTCTGGCGTCACCGCGGTTCGCACCCGCGATCTGTGGCGATTGCTGGAATCGGTCGGCAACGCCAATGCTGCGGGCGAATATTATCTGCCGGACGTCGTGACGCTGGCGATCGCCGAGGGTGGCAAAGCGGTGTGCATCGAGACGGGCGAGGACGAGGTCGCCGGGATCAACAGCCGCGGCGAACTGGCGGCGGTGGAGGCCGGCTGGCAGGCGGCACGACGCGCGCAGGCGATGGCGGACGGCGCGACCCTGATTGCGCCCGATACCGTGTGGTTCGCGCACGATACCCGCATCGGCCGCGACGTGATGATCGCGCCCAACGTCGTTTTCGGACCCGGCGTGAGCGTCGCCGACGGTGCGACCATCCATGCCTTCAGCCATATCGAAGGGGCGTCGATCGGGCCGCAGGCGGAAGTTGGTCCGTATGCCCGCCTGCGACCCGGTGCGGTGCTGGGTACGGCGTCGAAGGTCGGCAACTTCGTCGAGGTAAAGAAGGCTACGCTGGGCGAAGGTGCCAAGGTAAATCATCTGTCGTACATCGGTGACGCCGAAGTGGGTGCGAAGGCGAACATCGGCGCGGGCACGATAACCTGTAACTACGATGGCTTTTTCAAATACAAGACCAGCATCGGGGCGGGAGCATTCATCGGCTCGAACTCGGCGCTGGTCGCTCCGGTATCGGTCGGCGACGGAGCGATCGTCGCTGCCGGCTCGGTGCTGACCAAGGATGTCGAGGCGGGCGCGCTCGCCCTCGTCCGCCCCCCTCAAGTCGCCAAGTCCGGCTGGGCCACGCAATTCCGCGCCGTAATGCGCGCGAAGAAGGACAAGTAAAATGTGCGGAATTGTTGGAATCATCGGCACCCAGGATGTCGCCGACCGGCTGCTCGACGGCCTCAAGCGGCTGGAATATCGCGGCTACGATTCAGCGGGTATCGCCACCGACCATGATGGCCGGATCGAACGTCGCCGCGCATCGGGCAAGCTGGTCAATCTGGCGAAGGAACTGGCGGCTGACCCGCTACCTGGCACCACCGGCATCGCCCACACCCGCTGGGCGACGCATGGCGGCCCGACCACGAATAACGCCCATCCGCATGCGACCGATGAGGTCGCGGTGGTGCACAATGGCATCATCGAGAATTTCAAGCCGTTGCGCGACGAGCTGATCGCCCGCGGCCGGGTGTTCACCAGTGAGACCGATACCGAGGTGGTTGCACACCTCATCAGCGAAAAGGTCGAAGCAGGTATCGAACCGATCGCGGCGGTGCGTGAAATCCTGCCGCGGCTGCACGGTGCGTTTGCGCTGGCGATCCTGTTCCGCAAGCATCCCGAACTGTTGATCGGTGCGCGCCTCGGCTCGCCATTGGTCGTCGGCCATGGTGAGGGCGAGACGTATCTCGGTTCCGACGCGCTCGCGCTGGCGCCGCTGACGCAGCGGATTGCCTATCTGGACGAGGGCGACTGGGTGGTTTGCACCACCGAGGGTGCGCAGGTTTACGATCGCGACAATCATCCCGTCGAACGGCCGATCACCATCTCCGGCATCACCGGCGAACTCGTCAGCAAGGGCAATCACCGCCATTACATGCTGAAGGAGATCTACGAACAGCCGATCGTCGTCGCCCAGACGCTGCGATCCTATCTGCAGCGAATGGAAGAGCGGGTAACCCTGCCGATCCCAGACTTCGACCTTGCTGGCGTCAAGCGCGTCACCATCGTCGCTTGTGGTACGAGCTACTACGCCGGCATGGTCGCCAAATACTGGTTCGAGCAATTCGCGCGCGTGCCGGTCGATATCGATGTCGCCTCCGAATTCCGCTATCGCGCGCCGGTGATGGAGCCGGGTGGCCTGATGATCGTCATCAGCCAGTCCGGCGAGACCGCCGATACGCTCGCGGCGTTGCGCCACGCCAAGTTGGAAGGGCAGACGATCGCCGCGGTGGTCAACGTGCCGACCAGCAGCATGGCGCGCGAGGCGGACCTGCTGCTGCCGACACATGCCGGCCCGGAAATCGGCGTCGCCAGCACCAAGGCGTTCACCTGCCAGCTGGCGGTTCTCGCGGCGCTCGCCGCGAACCTTGCCCGCGCCAAGGGCAAGTTCAAGGATGGCGAGGAGCGCGAGATCGTCCGCCATCTCGCCGAAGCTCCGGCGGCACTCAACGGCGCACTGGCTTATGACGAGGCGATCGAGGCGATGGCTGGCGTAATCGCAAGCGCCCGTGACGTGCTGTATCTGGGGCGCGGCACTAATTATCCGCTGGCGTTGGAAGGCGCGCTAAAGCTGAAGGAAATCAGCTACATCCACGCCGAAGGTTACGCGGCGGGCGAGATGAAGCACGGTCCGATCGCACTGATCGACGAGAATGTGCCGGTGATCGTCATCGCGCCGTCCGGTCCGCTGTTCGACAAGACCGTCAGCAATATGCAGGAAGTGCAGGCGCGGGGCGGCAAGGTCGTGCTGATCAGCGATTACGACGGCATCCAGGCGGCGGGCGAGAATTGCATCGCGACCATTACGATGCCCAAGGTTCACCCGCTGATCGCGCCGCTGGTCTATGCTGTGCCGGTGCAGTTGCTGGCATATCACGTCGCGGTGGCGAAGGGGACGGATGTGGATCAGCCGCGCAACCTCGCCAAGTCGGTGACGGTGGAATAAATAGCCGATCCGCTCGCCATCGCGGTCGCCGGTTGTGGCCCGGCGGGGCTGGCGGCGGCGTTGCTGCTGGCGCGGGACGGCCATCACGTCACCATATACGAACGGTTCGACGCGCCGGCGCCGCTCGGGTCGGGGCTGATGATCCAGCCGACCGGACTTGCGGTGCTCCGCGCGCTGGGGCTGGACGGCGCGTTGATCGCCCGGAGCGCGCGGATCGATCGCCTGTTCGGGGCGGCGGACGGGCGCGTGGTGCTCGATGTCGGCTATGCGACGCTGCGACAGGCGGGCCTGTGCGGTTTCGGCGTGCATCGCGCGACGCTTTTCGCGGTGCTGCACGATGCCGTGACAGCGGCGGGCATTTCGATTGAGACCGGCCGCGCGATCGCGGGAAGTGAGCTGTCGGGTTACGGCCGCCGCCGTCTGGCGTTCGTTGACGGCACCCGGTCGGCGGCCTTCGACCTGATCGTCGATGCACTCGGTACGCGAACGCCGCTGGCACCACCGTGCGGCCGGGCGCTGCCTTATGGCGCCTTGTGGGCGAGCCTGCGCCGGACGGAAGGCTTTGCGACGAATGCGCTGGAGCAGCGCTATCGCCGTGCCAGCGCGATGGCAGGGGTGCTGCCGATCGGTCGGCCGCGGGGCGCGAGTGCGGATCATGCGGCGTTCTTCTGGTCGATCCGCGCCGACCGGCTCGAACGCTGGCGGGATGCCGGGCTGGAGGCATGGAAGGAGGAGGTGCGTGCGCTCTGGCCGGCAACCGCGCCGTTGCTGGATCAAATCGGGGACGCGGGGCAGTTGACCTTCGCGAGGTACGCCCACCGCACGCTCCGCCGGCCGGTGGACGCCGCATTGATCCATATCGGCGACGCATGGCATTCGGCCAGTCCGCAGCTGGGGCAGGGCGCGAACATGGCGTTGCTCGACGCCTTCGCGTTGGCACGCGGTCTGCGCAATGCCCCGGACGTGCTATCAGGGATCGCCGCCGCGGTCAGGATGCGCAGACGGCATGTCCGGTTGTACCAGGCGCTGACGGCGGTATTCACGCCGGTGTATCAGTCGGACAGCCGGACACTGCCGTTCGTCCGCGATCGGCTGGTCGGTCCGCTCTCAGGATCGTGGCCTGCAAACCGCATTCAGGCGGCGATGGTCAGTGGCCTGATCGGCAAGCCCCTGGAGCCGCTTGGCCTGACCGTCTGAGGCCGTTCCTTACATCAGCCGAGCCGATCGGCAGATCCGGCTCCATCGTATCACGCGGCGATGGTTATTGCCGAGGCGGCTGCGGTCGCGCGGCAATCCGGCGCATTGTTCGCGGACGTAATCTTCAGAGAAGCCGGTGCCGCGAAAGTCGTCGCCGCCCTGCTTCGCCTGCGCATCGATGGCGGAGCCGAGTGCGATCGCGCCGGTATAGTCGACCGGATTGACCGGCCCGAGTACGTCCTGCGCCGAAACGGGCGATCCCGGCGCAAGCATAGCCGCGACGATCCAGGACAAACGAAGGCGCATCGTGCCACTCCCTATGATCGACCAGGGTAACGATCGGCAGCCGGGACGGTGCCCTGACGATGGCGCGCCGTGCTCTCTCGCATAACCGTCCGTTCTCGTCTAACCACGCGCGCAAAGGAGAATGCAGCCGTGGTAAGCGTCCCCCCGTTGATAGCCGGCATCGAATTGGGCGGGACCAAGATCGTCTGTCTGCTGGCGCGGGGGCCCGATGCGATCGAGGATCGCATTCAATTGCCCACGACGCGGCCCGACGAGACGCTCGAGGCGATCGAGCGCGTGCTGGATGGCTGGGGTGCGTTCGACGCGCTCGGTATCGCCAGCTTTGGGCCGATCTCGATCGATCGCGATGCGGCGGATTACGGCCATATCACCTCGACTCCGAAACCGCATTGGGCGGGCACCGACGTCGCGAAGCGGCTGGGCGCGCGCTATGCGGTGCCGACCGGGTTTCACACCGATGTGGTGGGCGCCGCGCTGGCGGAGGCACGCTGGGGTGCGGCGAAGGGGCTGCGCGACATCGCTTATGCCACGGTCGGCACCGGGATCGGCGTCGGTCTGATCGCCGGGGGCAAACCCGTCGACGGCCTGACCCACAGTGAATTCGGCCATATCCGCCCCGATCGTCTGCCGGGCGACGACTGGATGGGCATCTGTCCCTTCCACGGCGGCTGTCTGGAGGGCCTTGCAGCCGGTCCGGCGATCGGCGCGCGGGCGGGCCGGAAGGGCGAGGATATTGCCGCGGACGATGCGGTATGGGATCCGGTCGCGTATGTCCTGGGCCAGTTGTGCCACACGCTCGTCCTCACCGGCGTGCCGCGGCGCATCGTGATGGGCGGCGGCGTGATGGTGGGCAACGATCACCTGTTCCCCCGCGTCCGTGCCGCGATGGTCAAGAGCCTCGCGGGCTACATCGCCTTGCCCGAGATCGCGGAGGCGAATTTCGTCGTGCCGCCTGCGCTCGGCGGGAATGCCGGGCCGCTCGGCGCGATCGTTCTCGGCGGGCAGGCGCTGGAGGGACAGCTGCACTCGTTTACAGCGTTTTAACCGCGTCCGCTTACTCCCTCGTCAACCATTCGAGGGAAGTTCCTACCCATGACCGTCGCCCTGACTGCTGTTGCACCAAAGCGTCTGCTGATCGTCGATGACGAACCGGCGATGCATGACAGCTACACCCGCAGCTTCGCGGTGCAGCGCGGTGCCGAGGAGGATGCGCTCGGCGCGATGGCGGCGGAACTGTTCGGGGACGACGCGTCCGATACGGTCGACGTTGCCGAAGAGTTCGATCTTACCCATTGCCATCAGGGACTCGATGCGGTCGCTGCCGTGGAGGCCGCACTTGCCGCCGGCACCCCCTACGCCGTCGCCTTCATCGACGTGCGCATGCCGCCGGGTATCGACGGGCGCGAGACCGCTCGCCGGATCCGCGCGCTCGATCCCGAGATCAACCTCTGCATCGTCACCGGATTCAGTGATTTCTCGCCGATCGAGATCAGCAAGGTCGCCGGTCCCGCCGACAAGATCTTCTACATCGCCAAGCCGTTCGAGGTCGCCGAGATCGTTCAGACCGCGACCGCGCTGTCGCACCGATGGCAGGTGGACCGCGAACTCGCCACCGCACGCGCGCAGCTGGCCGCGCAGATCGTCCAGCTCGAGGAGCAGGGTGCCGAGCTTGCCGCCAACGAGAGCCGCGCGATCCACATGGCGACGCACGATTCGCTGACAGACGCACCGAACCGGCTCGCCTTTCTGCGTGCGCTCGGAGAGCGGGCCAAGCGGCCGGGGCTGTTCGCCACCGCGATGTTCGATCTCGACCGGTTCAAGATCGTCAACGACACACTGGGGCATCTGGCCGGCGACGCATTGATCCGTGAGGTGTGCGGCATCCTCCATGCGCACGCGCCGGAGGGGGCGGTCGTCGCGCGGCTGGGTGGCGATGAATTCGGCGTGCTGTTCGACGCCCCGGGCGAGGACGCGGCGGTGATGGCGTGCGACCGGATCGTTGCGGCCTGCGCCGGCACGCATCAGGTGTTCGGCAATTCGGTGCAGAGTGGCACCTCCGCCGGCGTCGTCGTGGTCGAAGGCTCCGGCTGCGATCCGATCGATGCGCTGCGCCGCGCCGACCTCGCCCTTAACGATGCGAAGCGTGCCGGCCGCGGCGTCACCCGCCTGTTCGACGAGAGCATGGACGAGGGCATCCGCTTCCGCCGCCGGATCGAGGACGGGCTGGCCCAGGCGATTGCCAAGGGCGAACTCAGCCTCGTCTATCAGCCGATCATCAGCCGGACCGAACTGGAGGTCATCGGGTTCGAGGCGTTGGTGCGCTGGAACACCGAGGAATATGGGCCGATCAGCCCGGCGACGTTCATCCCGATCGCCGAGGAATCGAATGTCATCCACGAACTGGGCGACTGGATTCTCGACGAGGCGCTGGCGATGGTGCAGCAATTCCCCGGCCAGTACGTGTCGGTGAACTTCTCGCCGCGCCAGTTTCGTCGCAGCAACTTCGTCGGTCACATCATGGAAAGCGTCCAGCGCGCCGGGGTGCTGCCGGGCCGTGTGCAGATCGAGATCACCGAAACTGCGATCTTCGACGACGCGGAGCGTGCCGCAGAGACGTTGTACAAGCTCCGTCAGATGGGATTCCGCATCGCGCTGGACGATTTCGGCACCGGCTATTCCTCGCTTTACAACATCCGCAAGTTCGCGCTCGACAGCCTGAAGATTGATCGCAGCTTCATCGACGGCATGGGTCGCGAGCGCGAAAGCGCGGCGATCGTCCATTCGATCATCCATCTCGGCCGGGCGCTGGGGTTGGAGGTGATCGCCGAGGGTGTCGAGACGGCGGCGCAGGTGCAGGCGCTGCGCCTGGCGGGCGCGAGCCATTTGCAGGGGTATTTCTTTTCGCGTCCGGTCGCACCACAGTTCGCACTGGAGCTCGCCGCGCAACGCTTCTTCGGTGAGGCTGACGAGGCAGAGCCGGGCACCGGAACGATCGGCTGATGGCCCGCCCCGCCTCTAGGGGCGCGCGGTTCCACGGCCCGGCCTCGCTCGGCGCCAAGCTCGTCCTGATCCTGACCGCGGTCGGGGTCGCCGGCGCGCTCGCCATCACGTTGCTGCTCGCCAGCGTGATAACGCCCAACTTCAACGCGCTGGAAGCCAAGGCGATCGGCGGCCATGTCGAACGGACACGCGCCGTTCTGGGCGAATATGCCGCCAAGGTCGAAAATGCGGTGCGCGACTACGGCGACTGGACGCAAAGCTACGACTATATGGGCGCACCATCGTCGACGATGTCGGCGGCGTTCGAACGCGACAGTTTCTCGCCACTCGCGATGACCAATCTGGGCGTGCAGGGCATGGCATACGTCCGCCCCGACGGCCGCATCCAGATCGCGCGCTGGCTCGATCCCGGTACCGGCCGGGAGCGTGCTGACCTTCGCGCGGCGATGATCCGGGTCGCGACCCACACGGAGCTGGACCGCATCGTCGGTCGCAGCAATTCCGGGCATTTTTATGCGCGATTGGGGCCCGTGGTCGCCGCGGTCGGGGTCGCGCAGGTGCGCCGCTCCGATGGAACGGGGGAACCGCGCGGTTATGTTCTGATGGCGCGCCAGGTGACGTCGCACCAAATCTCCGAGTTGCTTCAGCTGGATGCACGGATCGACCGGTCCGCGACCGGGGATCGCGAAGGGATCGTCCCCGGCCGCAACACCATGGCGATCGCGGTGCCGATCCGCGGGGCCGATGGCCATGCCATCGCGGCCGCACGCTTCCATGTCGTCCGCGACATCTCCCTGCTCGGGCGTCGCATGCTGTTGCTGGCGGTCGCCGGATCGACGTTGCTGCTGCTGATCGTGCTCGTCGTGCTACGCCGGGTTATCGCACGGCTGGTCCTCGCACCGTTACAGCGGGTGGAGCGCCATATGCAGCGGGTTCGCGCCTCCGGGTCGATGGCGTTGTTCGACGACGACGGCCGCCGGGACGAATTCGGTTCGTTGGGGCGCAGCCTCAATGCGATGCTGTCGCAACTCAAGGATCTGCGCGAGCAGATCGAGGTGCAGAGCTTCGCGCTTGGCCGCAGCGAGAGCGCGGTTGCGGTGATGCACAACGTCCGTAACGCGCTCAATCCTATCAGTACGATCCTGAGCCAGGGCATCGCGCAGGCGCCGCCGATCGACCGTGCCACGGTGGATCGCGCGCTCGCCGAACTTGGCAAGGACGACCTCGCCCCCGGACGTCGCGCCAAGCTCGCCGTCTTTGTCACCGCAGCGCTTGCTGCCGAGGTGCAGGGCCGTGAGACGATGCGGGGCGAATTGCAGGTCGGTCGCGAAGCGATGGCGCATGTGCTTGAAATCATCGGTCAGCAGCAGAAGCAGGCGCATGAGCGGCCGACACTGGAGGTTTGCGACCTCAGCGAGATTGTCGCGCGCAATGCTGCGATCGCGCGCTATTCCGATGCTGCCTCGATCGCCTTCAGCTTCCCGGCCGGGTCGCATTACGCTCTGGCCAATCGCGTCATCCTAAGTCAGGTGATCGGCAATCTATTAGGCAACGCTGCGGAAGCGGTCGCGGCGGACGGACGTGGCAGCGGAACGATCAACGTCACCATTCACGAAGCCGCCGACACCGTCGTCGTGCATATTCGCGATGACGGCGAAGGATTCGACAATGCCATCGGTGCGACGCTGTTCCAGCGTGGGTTCTCCACGCGCGAACACAAATCGGGCGGACTGGGCCTTCACTGGTGCGCGAACTCGATGAATGCGATGGAAGGCAGCCTGCGCCTCGAAAGCGAAGGCAAGGGCAGGGGCGCGGTGGCGATCCTGACGCTCAAGGCGGCCGAGGATACGCAGATTGCCAAGGCGGCCTGAAGCCAGACGCCTTTCGTCAATAAAATGATCAATGTTCATTTGACGTTAAAGTGAGCGGTGCTTAATTGTGTTTGCGGCTCCGGAGTCGCAGCGCAGCAACCTTCCGGTGCGCCGCTACACCGGGTCTGGCCGTACCGCCCCGATCCTTCGATCGGAGCATTCCAGATCGCGACGCGTTGTCGCGGCTTGATACGGGAGAGAAACGATGTTCAAGTCGATCAAGACGAAGACCGTCCTGGCACTCGCCACTGCAGGCCTCGCCGTCACCGCCGCGGGCGCGCAGGGTATCGGCCAATGGTATGGTACATTCCAGTACGAGCATGAGATCGGACCGACGGGCGCCAACGGTGATGGCCCGGTCGCCTTCCGGACCTATACGCTGCGCCTCGCACCGCCGACACGGGGAACGGGTTGTACGGTTACGGTGACGGGCTATCAGATCGATCAGCAATTACAGTGCACCGCCACCCCGCAAATGGGCTCGCTGATCGTCAAGTATTTCAACCTGCGTCCGCGTGCGCCTTATTACAACGGCCAGCCGCTGCTGACGCTGACGCGTGGTGAGAACGGCATCGTCACCCACTGGCAGGCGATCGGCGTTCCCGAAGGTGCCCCGTCGCGCGGCATGGCGATGCGCCGCATCCGCTGAGCGCGATAGATCGACAAAACGAAACGGCCGGAGCGTCGCCGCTCCGGCCGTTTCTGTTTTGCCATATCTGCAATTACTTCGAACGTTCGACCTGTTCGAAATCCAGCTCCACCGGAGTGGCGCGACCGAAGATCGACACCGACACCTTGACCTTGGACTTGTCGAAATCGAGTTCCTCGACGATGCCGTTGAAGCTTGCGAACGGCCCTTCGAGCACCTTGACCGCATCGCCGATCTCGTAATCGACCTTGACCTTGGTCTTCGGTGCCGCCGCGGCTTCCTCCTTGCTGTTGAGCATGCGGGTCGCCTCCGACTCGCTGATCGCCTGCGGCTTGCCCATGCTGCCAAGGAAGCCCGTCACTTTGGGCGTGTTCTTGACGAGGTGATAGACGTCGTCGTTCATGTTGAGCTTGGCGAGGACGTAGCCGGGCATGAACTTGCGCTCGACTGCGATCTTCTTGCCGCGGCGAGCCTCCGTGATCGTCTCGGTCGGAACCTCGATCTGCTCGACCAGCTGTTCGAGGCCCAGACGCGTCGCCTCTGACATGATCGCGTCGCGGACCTTGCCCTCGAAGCCCGAATAGGCGTGAATGATGTACCAGCGCGCCATGCTAAAAACCCTTACTTCGCGAGCTTGAGCAGCGCCTGGACGACCGCGTTGAAGAACGTGTCGACGCCCAGGAAGAACAGCGCGAGTATGGTCGTCATGATGACCACCATGACGCCCGTCATGATCGTTTCGCGCCGGGTCGGCCAGACGACCTTCTTGGTCTCGGCCTGCACCTGACGGATGAATTCGATAGGGGTCGTCTTCGCCACTGTTTTTTTCTCAAAACCCGCTGGAATCACGAAATCCGATTCGTCGAGGCATAAAGCCGCCGCCGCTTCCCCTCATGTGGGGGAACCGGCATGGCCCGTCCTCGCTATCGGATGGCCTGCGCAGATAGCCGTGCGGCGGTCCGAACGCAAGTGTAACGCACGGGTGCGCCCGCGGCCTTCAGTGGCCGTATCGCTTGATCCCGCGGCGCCGCAATTTCTCTCGCTTGCGGCGGCGCAGGTACAGGATCAGCGCGGGGACGCCGGTCACCAGTAAAAATCCAACGATTACATACACAACAGTGTGTCGGGTCGTCTCGTCCATATCCAAGCCTATAGCACCCCCGACGCGTGCGTCACGGTCGAAATGACAAGCATGTCATTTGTCAGGCTTAATCTGTAGGGAGCCGCGACGATAGCGTTCTGCGGCTGGCAGGAGTGCACGGACTCGAACCGTGGGCCCTCGGTTTTGGAGGACGGTGCTACGTCTCGCCGGGGATCGCCAAGCAACACCGGATGCCATTGCATTCCCTTCCTGTTCCATGTCCGTTTCGCTATGCGTCGTCATAAGGCTTTGTGCGTTGCCGCTGACGTGTTATTCCCGTGCTTATCTGTTCGGGACTGGATGCGATCATGGCGACGGGGAAAATCACCAAGCGCAGCGTTGACGCCATACCG
Organism: Sphingomonas sp. Leaf37; assembly: GCF_920939475.1. NCBI lineage: Bacteria > Pseudomonadati > Pseudomonadota > Alphaproteobacteria > Sphingomonadales > Sphingomonadaceae > Sphingomonas > Sphingomonas sp. Leaf37. The sequence goes on from NZ_CAKLAX010000001.1 coordinate 748,852, forward strand.
GTCCCGGATCGCGGCAAGCGTGAACACCTATGGGATGACACGCTAAAGGGCTTCGGCGTGATGGTGACGGACAAGGGGGCGCGTTCCTACCTCGTCCAGTATCGGATCGGGGGCAGGGGAGCGCCCAGCCGCCGGGTGACGATCGGCAAGCACGGATCGCCCTGGACGGCTGAGAAAGCCCGCATCCGCGCTACAGAGCTGCTGGAGCAGGTCCGGCGCAAGGATGATCCCTTTGACGCCGCGAAGGCCAAGGTCGCCGCTGACAAGGCCGTGAAGGCGCAGCAGGCGGCAAGTGCTGTCGTATCGGAACGACTCGGCTTCTCGACGTTCGCGGATCGGTTCGTGAAGAATTATGCGATGGTGAACCAGCAGCGTAGCTGGAAAGAGACGCAGGGCATCATCAACCGGGATCTCAAGCCGGCGCTGGGTGAACGTCCGTTGCCCGAGATCACCGACGCCGATCTGGTCGAGCTGATCGAGACGATAGGGGAGCGCGGCGCGTCGCCCGGGCTGAAAGCGTACAAGACGCTGCGGATGATATTCGGATATGCCTGCGACAAGGAACGCCGTCACATGCCGCCGGCAAAATCGCCCATGCTCGGCATCAAGCCTCCGTCGAAGGCGGGCAAGCGAGAGCGTACCCTGTCGGACGCGGAGTTGCGGCTGGCGTGGATGGCCGCGGGCGGGCTGGGCTGGCCGTTCGGCCCGATCGTCCGCCTGCTGATCCTGACCGGGCAGCGCCGCGACGAGGTGGCCGGGCTGGCGTGGCAGGAAATAGACAAGGCTGCGAACCACTGGCTGTTGCCGGGGGAGCGATCGAAGAACGGGTTGCCGAACCTTGTGCCGCTCAGTCCCTCGGCGCGGGCCATCGTGGATGACCTGCCAGTCATCAAGAGCGATGCGGGCCTGCTGTTCACGACGACGGGCGACACGGCGGTTTCCGGCTTCTCCAAGGTCAAGGCGCGGCTCGATGCCTCCATGCTCGACCTGATGCGCAAGGAAGCTGCGGAGGCGGGCATGGCGGACGCAGCCCTAAAGCGCCTGAAGGTTGAGCCGTGGACGCTGCACGATCTGCGCCGCACCCTCGCCACGGGTTGCCAGCGCCTCGGCTTTCCTACGGAGGTCACAGAGGCCGTCATCAACCACGTTAGCGGATCGCGGGCCGGGATCGTCGGCGTCTATCAGACATACCGGTACGAGAAGGAAAAGCGGGCGGCACTGGAGGCGTGGGCACGGCATGTGCTGGAAGCGGTGTCCGGTCGGCCTGCGGAAAGCAACGTCATAGCCTTGGAGCGGCGGGCGTGACTCTCGATCTTAAGGATGCCGGCGCGGGCGGCGTGTACCGCAAAAGCTGGTCAGTTCTTGAAGCCGCCCTATGGATCGCAACCGGCGACGTCCAAACCGTACAGGGATTGGGGGCAGTTATGGCCTCAGACGAATGGATGGATTGGTCGCAGGACACGCGCGCGGGCGCCGCTGCGGTCGCAGTCGCAGACCACATTGAGGCCCACGCCTGCCGCTGCGATCGGAGCGGTAGCAACGCCGCAGCCGCGCGAGCGTGGGCGCGCCTCACACCGGACGCCCAGCTTGACCCCTGCTATTCGTGGCTGCGCGAAGACGCGGAAGACAGGTGGTGCTTATGCCTCGATCGGGTGACACGACTGTTGCTGTCGTCTCTGCGCGAAGGGCGGGTTACGATCTCGGAAGATAAGGCAACCGACTGGCAAGCCCTCGATCCTATCGATTTGGCGGCGGGTCGCCCGGTTGGGGTGACGCTGGTTTCAGCCGACATTCGCCGGCTCTGGCCTGAGGGCTGGACGAACAAAGCTCTGAGAACCGCGATCCTTCCTGCGGAGATGCTCGACGCCTATTTGCTCAAGCACCAGCCAAACACACGCGAAGCTTATGAGGCGGTTCGATCTGCGTTTCCCGGCCATAATGCAACGAAAGTCATGGTGGAAAGCGCTTGCCAGCGCCTGTTCCCAGATCGTCGCCGGGGGCGAAAATCCAATGTCCCGGCCGCTTCGTAGAAACGGCGCTCAGGACATTTAGGCGGGACATTTTGGAGGGGTGAAACCTCGTCTCGTCACGAGGCACCGCGCCTTGTGATGCGCAACCCGACGCTCTCGGGCCGCATGACTAGGACACCCTTTCATGACGCAAGGTTATCTCAGGACGCCTGACGCCGCGAAATATCTCGGCATTGGTCAATCCACTCTCGAACGAAAGCGCATCGACGGCAGCGGCCCACAGTTCCGCCAGCTCGGCGCGCGGATCGTCACCTATTCGGTGGCCGATCTTGATGCCTGGGCTTCGCAGCAGGTGCTTAACAGCACGTCCGAACGGGTCGCTGCGTGATCTATGCCAGCAACATCGGCACGGGCAACGCCGAAGCCCAATAAGCAGAAAGGCCGGACTGTGGCGGTCCGGCCTCTCCAGAAACTACACAACATCAGCGCCAACACAGATACCGCATCCGCCCTCCGGCTGCAACGTCTAGCCGCACTCGGCGTAGGCGGCAGCAGCGCCGCGCTACTGGCTTCCCTGATCTGGGGAACGGATGGTGCAGGCTCGCTGATCGGGGGTGCGCTGTGATGGCCTCTTATACCGATCACAAGCCTGCCGCGCTGGCAGTGCTGAACCACCCGCAGGCCCAGCTCAATTATCGGATCGGCCAGTTCCTCGGCGGCATCGCGTTCAGCGATCGGCCCCTGACGGACAAGCAAGCCGGCTGGCTGTCGAAGTTGCTCGACCAGCACGGTCTTCCCCCTTTGGCTTCGGAGGACGAAGCATGACGCATCGACACACCGACACCAGCACTGCCGCCTATAACGGCATCGTCCGCGCCTCGGAGCGGCTGCGCGCCGTGGTGTACCAAACGCTATACGCCAATCCCGGCGGCCTGACGGTCGATGAGACGTGCAAGCTGGCGGAATATCCGCGGTACTCGCTCCAGCCCCGGTTCACGGAGCTGCGCGACCGCCGGGTGATCTACGACACCGGCCTGCGTCGCCGCAACGTCAGCGGCGCGAAGGCGATCGTCTGGCGTCTGACCATCCAGCAGGAGAAGGCGTCGTGAGCGGTTACGTAACGCCAGAAGCGGGCGAGATGCTGATGCTCATGACCGATGAGGTAATCCTGCCGCCCGATTGGGAAACATCGGGGTTCTGGCTGACGCATGCTCAGCAGCTCGCACAGCTAATGGCCGATATGCGGGGTCACATGTCGCTGGACCATGCAGCGCTGCTGGCAGCGATCGGTGGGATGATGGTGGAAATGGCCCGCCGGGAGCGGGAAGCGTCTGATGCGACAGCCTGTCTGATGGATAGGGCTGCAAAAGGGGGCAAGGCATGAGCGTCGCAACCAACATCAGCATGAGCAGCGAGGCCATGCCGGTAGGCGACGGCTTCGCGGTCAGCTTCTCCATGAAGGCCGGACGGCTGGACTGCGAGTGGTCGCCCCGCGTTCCGAAAGGGCGCAAAGCCCGGCGGTATCTCCCAGCCTACCGGCTCGCCCGTGACGAGTTTGTCCGGCGTCTGTCGGAGCGGACGGGCGTCGTTATCGGAGTGATCGAATTATGAGCGGCAACGTCCTCTCCATAGCCGATCGCCAGCCGGAAGACGTGCAGCGTCGTGCGGTCGCCGCGGTCAGCCTCCAGCGCTGGCGTGAGATCGAGCACGCACGGGTCGTGAAGAAGGGCGGCGTTCCGGTGCAAACCGATCAGGGTAGTGATCTGCCTGCCAGCCTCGACGCATGGTATCGATCGCAGCCGGTCAAGCCGGGCCGGATCAGCCCGCGTCTCACGCTGACCGACGACGAGAAGCGGGCCTATGGCCTGCCGAAGTCTGCGCGGCTGATCGCTCTACGCGGATTGGGCGACGAGGTGGATCATTGGTCCGTCGCCGTCTTCCCGGTTATGGGCGGCTACGTCGTCGGGGTGAAGGCCCCGGCGGGCGGCGGCGGTGTCGGGGTGTTCTGGCGGTTGTCGCATAAGGCTTCCGACTATGCCCGCCGGCTGTCTGTCGAGCATGGCATGCTGATCCGGGAGAGGTACGCATGAGCCGTCGCATGGACAGCAACGAGTTGGCGCGCATCGTCGCCGGCATCCGCGACCGCTTCCCCCTCTCGGGTGTGGCGTCGAAGGCAGGCGTGAAACTGCACCGGGCGGGCAACGAGCTGAAGGCCTGTTGCCCCTTCCACGCGGATCGCACCCCGTCCTTCACGATCTACGCGGACGATCGCCGCGCGCATTGCTTCGGCTGTGGCTGGTCGGGCGACGTGCTGGATTTTGTCCAGCAGGCCTATGGCGTGAAGCTGCCCGGCGCGATCGAGATGCTCGACGGTGGCGCACTGCGGGAGTTGGAGCAGCAGCGTGCGCCCGCGAAGCCGAAGGCCGACATGCGGCCGGTGGCGCAGCGGATCGTCAACGGTTCTGTTCCGATCGAGGGGACGCCGGCTGCGGTATACCTGCGGTCGCGCGGGATTACGATGGACCTGCCGCATACCCTGCGGTTCGCTCGCCTCGCGCCGCCTCTGATCGAGGGTAACGGCGTGTTGGCTGCTAACGGGCCGGGACTGCTGCCGGCGCTGGTTGCGATCGTCACCGATCCCACAGGCGCGCTGGTGGGCCTCCAGCGTACCTATCTGACGGAGGACGGGCGCAAGGCGGCGGTGATAGCGACGGAGAGCGACCGCAAGCCGAAGGTCAAATACTCACTAGGCAATGTCATCGGCGGTTCGATCCAGCTCGGCTCGCCCGCTGCCAGCATCCTCGTAACCGAAGGGCTGGAGGATGGCCTGACACTCGCCCAGGCGCTTGGGCGGTCGGTGTGGGTTTCAGCGGGTACGTCGATGATGCCGCAGATGGTCTTCCATGAAGACACGAAGGCGGTCGTGATCGGTGCGGATGGCAATGCACCCGGGGAGGCTGCGGCGCAGAAGGCTGCGGCGGCATACTCGGCGCTCGGACTGGCGGTTCGGATCATGCGGCCTGATCCGCCGTATGCCGACTTCAACGATCAGATGATGGGAGCGGCAGCATGAGCGCGCGTCCTTTCGCGGCGCTGGCGGCAGAAGCCACGCCGTTCCGCCCGAGCAGTCCGCTTGTCGGCAGCGCAAAGGCTGATCCCGCGCCGGTGTCCGTCGTCGCCACACCCTACGTCTGGCGCGACCCCACCACGATCAAGCCGCGAGAATGGGTCTATGGCCGATCGATCCAGCGCGGCCATGTGCGGGCGATCCTTGCGCCGGGTGCGGCGGGCAAAACCATCCTGAGCGTCGGTGAGGCGTTGGCGATGGCGACCGGGCGCAATCTGCTGGGACAGGAGGTGCCGGGTGGTCCGAAGCGCGTCTGGCTGTGGAACCTCGAAGACGACGGCGAGGAACTGGCGCGCATCATCCAGGCGGCGTGCAAGCACTGGTCGATCGGTCCCGAGCATATCCGCGATCAGCTCTACGTGGACAGCGCGCTTGAGGGCGCAATCCTGAAGCTCGCCACGTCGACCGCGGCGGAAGGGCTGACGATCAACCGCCCGCTAGTCTCGGCACTGACGGATGAGCTGCAAGGCCGGGGCATCGACTATCTGCACGTTGACCCGTTCGTGTCGTCACATGCGGCCAACGAAAACGACAACATGGAAATAGACGCCATCGCCAAGGAATGGGCGCTGGTGGCGAAGAACGCGAAGGCGGGCGTCGGACTGGCCCACCACGTCAGCAAGGCCGGCGCGGCAGAAGTCACGGCGCTGTCCGGCCGCGGTGCAATCGCGCTTATCAATGCCTGCCGGTCGGTGCTGGTCCTCAACCGCATGGGAGAGGATGAGGCCAAGCGGTACGGGATCGATGACGAAAAGCGTCGCCGGTATTTCCGCACCTACGACGACAAGAACAACCGTGCGCCGCCCTCCGATAAATCCGACTGGTTTACCATGGCATCGGTGAGCCTTGGGAATGGCGAGAACGACGAAGGCGACAATATGGGTGTCGTCATCCCGTGGTCGCCGCCCGATGCGTTCGAGGGGATCTCGGTCGAGCATCTGCGGCAGGTGCAGGCGGCGATTGAGGCCGGCAGCTACAAGGCGCATCACTCGGCCACCGATTGGGCGGGCAACGCCATAGCGGACGTGTTGGGCCTCAACGTTAACGACAAGGGCGACAAAGCCCGCATCCTGCGCATGCTCGGGACGTGGATCGAGAACGACATGCTGCGGGTCGAGGAAAGCAAAGACGGCAACCGGCAGATGAAGAAGTTTGTGGTGGTCGGCAGGGCGGCTGACGATCACTCTGCTACACCTAAATCTAGTGTAGCATCGCAAGGTGTAGCAGCAGAGCCATCGAGTGCTACGCTACACCCCGCCCCCTTTAGGGGTGCGGGTGTTGCAGTAGTCGATAGCGAGGGCGGAAAGACTGACCGTTACGTTGCAGGCAATCCGGCTCTTGGGGTGTCGGATCGCGATCTGAGCAAGGGGCGGTTCTGATGACGTCGGTGGCATTCTGGGACCAGTACGCGCGCCCGCGCGCGATAAGGGGCGAATCCACTTTTTCGGGCCATCGCGCACCCGCGCGCTCGTGGTGGGGTTCCGATCGGAGGGGCGGCTTTGAAAAACGATCAACCTTTATCAAACGCTGATCCGAAGCGGCGCTGGCGGGAACACCTCGACGCGTGCGGCCGGATCGAGCGTGAGAACCGGGAGGCGCTGCACCGGTGGCAGTGCAATGCGCGGGGTTTCCGGCCTGAGCCGTTGCCGCTGCCGGCGATGCCCGACGATCTGCGCGGGCTTCGGTGCGGTGCGCTCAACCGGCGAGGCGACCCGTGCAAGCGATCGGACATCTACCGCAACGGCCGATGCAAGTATCATGGCGGGCTGAGTACCGGGCCGAAGACTGCGGAGGGGAGGGGTAGGGCGCGCGTCAACCTCGGGCTGCGCTGGTCGTCGGAACCCCATGCGGGCCTGAAGGAACCTGATGCTGCGGGGGCCGGGTGTTAGCGATTGTTAGCCTCGGCGGTTTGCTAAAGTAGCAAGCGAGTAGCGAATTTTGTCAGGCCATAAAAAGGGCGACACGGCACCCCGCCGCGCCGTCGAATTTCCAAAGTAGGTGCCGGATAGAAATTGCCCGGCGTCCAGCCGGACGGTCTATGTTGAGCATAGGGCGCGCGTTTCCCGCTCCCGACGTCAGTCGGTGCGCCTATCCTCAGCTGAAAGGATAGGGGAGCGACTCCCCGCAGTCAGCTACCTCCGGCCCGAAGTATGGCCCGTGAGTGTCACCAATCGGCCATTCGGGATGCTCGTGTATTTGGAACAAGTCGCGCCAGCGCGGGGCAGATCGCACGAAGCTTATTCCAAACTGTGCAACTCCAACGACAACGGCGGCGGCCACCGCTTCGAGGCTCCGAATGAGCGTCGCGCTTTCTCCGTTTAGTTCACGGTCGTGTTTGACGAGGTTGTAGGCAGCGTACCAAGGCAATGATGCGCTCGGATTGGAGGCGTCCCATCCTCTGAATGGAGCGATGGGAGAAAGCCAAGGATACTCAGGAAACTCGACGGCATAGTCACCTAGTCGCAGTGCTGGTTCCAATTTCACATAGTCGGCTGTAGTCCAGCGTTTCTGGTCTTTGTGAGGCAAATAGGAATTTGCCCGTAAAATACCTTTCCATTGCGCCTCGACTTCGGTGCACGCGAGCAAAAGAATGTTCCGAAACTCACTGCCGAAAACGTTGAAGTTCGGGGCAGATGGACCTACAACCTGGAAGCACATGCGGAGTCGATCAGCAAGCGAGCCAATTTGGATGCTGGCACTTGCCCTCTCATGAGGGAATTCAGTCCCGCCATAGAAGGGTGCCGGGAACCCTTCATCTGATCGCAGGTATGGTCGCGCTATGCGTGGGAAATACCGTCCTGGGGGTATGTTCAATGGCTGGATCATCCATCCCTCGCCCCTGATATTCTCCAGATGGTCAACGATAGCCTTCGCTGGATCTACACCCGCCGTCACGGCAGTCCATGTTTGAGGGTACGCCTTCGGATTTTCGACGCCAAGGACATGAGCAAATCCGTCGGCCATCATCCATATTTGGTCCGTCCAGTCGGATCGGTGAAGCGGGGCTTTAACTCCGAAGAATTTTCCCGAGGCGGTAGTCAGCGGCTGGAATGGCCGCTTGCGGGGGCGGCCAAGATCAACTGGAATGCGGATTGCCATGCTGGGCGCTGCCCTCTCGCTGCTTTAAGCAATCAGGTATCACCGTTGGTACACGTCGGAAATGGGAGGCGTATTTCCGCGCCACCATCGCCAAAATTTGGACCATCCTGCATTCACGCCAAAACGGGCGAGCAAAACCAAGCCGGCGCTGTCGGCGCGAGTGCGTCCCCGTGCGCGCTATTGTGCTGTTCGGAACCACTGGTCTACGCCCCTCAACAAGGGAGAACAGCATGTTCGAAGTCGGTCGGCAATACCGGATCACCACGTCAGACCACAATGGCACGGGCTCCAGCTCAGGCACCGTGGTGGCGTGGGAGGCACCTCTCCTAAAGGTGGAGCGTCTCGGCAGCTACGAGATCATCAACACCGTTGCCCCGCAGTTTGTGTCGGCCGAACCAGACGACGAGGCGCACCGCACTGCGCAAGAAGCTGCGGCTAAGGACATCACCGACAGCTTTAGCATTAATTTCGTAGAGACGACCCCCTGATCCGCGGAGCGGCCGGTAATGCCCATGCATTCAATCGATGCCTACCCAGAGAACGCCTGCCCGGTCACTCATCTTATGTTCGCTGTGCCGCGTCATCTGGTGGCGGGCCAACAAGCTGCTGGTGATCACGTTAGATCTGCCTGAACGACACTCGCCTCGTGTCAGAATCTGCATCCTTTCGCCGTGTGTCAAAAACGATTAGTGAGCTGTCATGATGTATGACCGCTCGACCCCGGCGATTGAACGCTGCGCTCAATTTTATACCTAAAAACAGATTTGAAAGATTGAGCATGAAAGACATAACCTTCGACGCGATCGCAAGCGGCATCGCTACACCGTCTCACCGCCCGGTGGGAGGGCGCCTTAACATCGCGTCAGCTCCCGATCCGTTCGTTCCGCCTATATTCCATGACCAGTCCGATGACGGATTCGGCCTTCGGGAAGTGGTGTTGATCCGCGCTTCGGCCGCGGTAGGTAAATCAACGATCGCGCACGCGTTGTCGGCGAGCCGGCAAGTGCCAGTCCTCGATCTCTCTCAGACGGCCGTTGCCACAGGGTCTTTGGCCGGGCTCCTGAGTGACTTGCGCAATGGCGTCAGCGCAACCGAGGCGTTTCACGCGGGGCGCCTGCCGATCATAATCGACGCGCTCGACGAGGGGCGACTGCTCTCTGGCGAAAATGGCTTGCTTAGCTTCTTCGAAACTGCGGCCGAAACCATCGCAGAGGATCGGTCGACCGTTAACGCCCCTAAACTAATATTGCTTGGTCGCCCCGACGCCGTGGCATACGCACAGCTTTACTTCGCAGACAAAGGCGTCACAATCAGCCATCTAGACGTCGGCTTCTTTAAAGAAGACGGCGCTAGAAAGCTGATCCACGCATATGCCACGAAGTTTGCGAAAGGCGACTCGCTATACCTCGTGCACCAGAAGCCTGCCGAAGAGTTCATCACTACGTACTTCCAGAAAATCGAGGCTGCGTTAGGCATCACCGAGGGTAATTTGTGGGAAGACGACCAAGGCCGAAGCTTCGCGGGATATGCTCCCGTGCTAGCCGCGATCGGCTCCCTTTTGCCGGAGATCGATAACTTCGCAGACGCGCAGCAGCGCCTCAACGATGCCGGCACAGAGGACGCGTGGGGCGTAATCGAAGGTGTATTGATTGCCATCGTGGAGCGTGAACAGGGTAAGATTCGTGATCTGTTCGTAAAAGCAGGCGGGAAGGCAGACTCGCCCGGTCTTTATGATGCCGAAGAGCAGGTCAGTTTGCTTCTCCAGCATGTGCAGAAGCTACCCCTCAGCGGCGCCGGGCATATCAAGTTGGCCGGAGCAGACGCGGGACTTTACGACAGGCTCGTCCAACAATGGCTCCCGGAACATCCTTTCATTCGCGAGGGGAAGTTCAGCAATAACGTCATAGCCTCGTTCCTTCTCTCAAAGTCAGTTCTCGCGGGTCAGAGACTCGAAGATGAGTTGCTGCTAAAGGAAGCAGCACGTCAACCCTTCCTTTGGCGGTCGATGCGCGGCAAGCTGTCCGAAAATATTCTGATCGACGGCAGCTATCTTGGTTATGTCCTGAATTCCTTCTGGAGTGACCCACTGACACAAGCCGATGCCGCTTCGATAATCGATGGGCATGAGGCCACCACAGTTTCGATCCGTGCAGACGGTCTAGACGTTGCGTTCCCGGTAACGACGCCAGTTATGTTTTATGGCAGGGTCCGGAATACGACCGTGAGCATCCACGATGCTGCTAGCTTCATCGGTGCAGGACATGATAATGCTGCGTTCATTTTCGAAGGCGTGAACAACCTCGTAGCGGGGGTTTCTGCGCTTCACGCTTCACAGATGCGCGTCCGCGGCGACCTTTGGCTTGACACCGACATGTCGCTATTAACTGGCCAGCTGTCCCTCAACATAGAGCCTGGAACCGTATATGGCTGGGGCGAGTCTCTGATCAATAAATATCCCTTTAGTAAGAACGACGGTAATCGCTCCCAACCGGGCGCTCAGCCACTCGATGATCAACTCTATACTTTGCTCGTAGCGTGCTCAGCAAAAACGCAAGGGACGACCATAGCAACGCTGACGGATTACAGCGGCGTGCCTAACGACTTCCTCTACTCCGTATATCAACGGTCGCCCGAGAATTTCAAGGCGCTGATAGCAACGTTGGTCTCGCACGGTTTTGCGGAGACGAGTCCGATGCAAGCAGCGGGCCCCGCAAAGCTCCGAATCCGGCTCAAGCTGAGCTTCGGAAACTTAGCGTCAGAATTGGATTCCGGAGGCTCCACCCCGGAACTGCGTGAACTTTTGCAAGAGCTACGAGCACGCATATACTAGGTGTGGCAAGTTTTGTTGCGGCTTTGTGCATGTCTCGCGGCAGCACAAAGCCGCACACGGCGTCATCTCAGTGGGATCTGTACTTCAGCTCACAAACATCGCCTCCACGATCGCTTGCATCAGCACACCCCTCGGCACAGGGGCGCTCACCAGACACTCGCCCCCATTTCCTCCAGCCAATCCGACGACCTGTCGTCCTTCAGCATGTCGATCATGCGGAAGCCGTCGCCATCGCCAATCTCCTCGTCCAACGATCGGGTTCCAAACCGACTGGCGTAGCTCGCCACAACCTTGTTTCGGTATCGGGAGGCCTGACCAGCCACTTGCTCCACTGACAACCGCCCCTCCGCGATGGCCAGCCACATGTCCGACACGGCGTCGTCTAGAAGATCAGGTGCGATGCCGCGTCCGATCGAGCTAGCAATATGGGCATAGAGCGGGTTCGACATGGGTGAAATAGCAGGCCCAACCGGTTTGCTATAGCGCTTGGCCTGCCGCTTACGCTTGGATGCAGGGTCGCTCCGGGGCTTGACGATGGCGGGGAGGAAAAGCGCATTGCGCCATTCCCATATCTGCTGTCTCTTGACGCAAAGTTCGCGCGCTATCTGCCCGTCATCTAAGCCATCCGCGTATAGTACGAAGGCTCTAGCCCGGCGATGGGGGAGCATCTTCGAATATGCCTTTCCGCCTGGATGGCGGGGCGCCTTTCTTGATCCTTTCGGTTGCTCACGTCGTAATTCGGGACGTTCCCGAAGCATAAGGGTGCGCCACTTCGAAAGTGTTTTTAGCGAGGTGTTCATCTCTCGAGCTATAAGACGTCCGCCAACGCCTCGCTCAAGCAACGCTAATGCTCGTCGGCGTAAGTCGGGCGTGACCATTGCAAGAGATTTATTTGATTCTCGCCGTTGGTTGGCTGGGCAGTTTGTAGCCAAGCCTCGAACGCCACGCCATTTGCGAATTGCATCGGCAGACGTTCCGAGCCGCTTGGCCACCTCGGTGTCGTTTAAGCCTTCGTGGTATAGAGACAGCCTAGCGGCCGCCAGCGCTTCGCGAAAAACGGCACCGTGCGGTCGGTGGGATGGTAGTCCGTGGAAACGTCGCCAGTTGCCGATCACGGCTGCGGAAGAGTTTTGCTGCGAGGCTATTTCTGCATCGTTATAGCCGGCGGCATATAGCTCAGCACGCTGGACCATTCGATCGAGGATCAAGGGCGAGGCGTTAGGCTGTTCCAACATGGATGGCACTCCTGCCAATCCCCCGCGGACATGAGGGATCACGAACGCAGGGGCTGCTCAACGACAATGGTGTGAGGTGATAGATTCCGGCGGTCAGTTGCCCCGCATCACCTCCAGCAACGCCGTCCGCGTGCTGATCGACAAGCGCCAGCGTGTCGGTATCGAAACGGTGGCGAGGCGTGCCGGTGTCGTCACGATTGGCGATCCCACCACCAGCCCGTATTCCTCGTTCGGCTCGCGCTCGTCTACCGGCTCGGCGTCGCCATTCTCTTCCTCGTCCGCATCGCCGTCCAGCTCGTCCAGGCGGTTGATCATCTGATCCACTAACCGGGCGAGCATCGGGCGCGGCAGGCTGGGGATCGCGGCAAGCATCTGCTCGGCGGATATGGGGCGGGTCGCCATCATGCCGCCCCTTCCAGATAGGCGCGGACCTTTGCGGCGGACGCTGGTCGGAGGGTCCGACCCCGGCGCAGGTCGCGCATCAGGCCGGGATCGTTAAGGGCCGCGCGTCCGAACTGCGCATCGGACAGGCCGGTGCGGCGGCAGTGGCTAGAGGCTGCCGACAGCAGGTTGGTGAGCGCCATGTTAGCGGCCCTCCGAACTGATGAGCCGGAGCGGTTCGGCTGCTGCCGGCTGGAGGATGCCAACCACCCGGCCACGCAATTTGCGGTTCAGTACCCCCGCGTTCGGCCCCTCGGTGGCGTAGGGACCATCAACCCAGCCGACGAGGCGGCCGGCGCGCATGCGCTCCATCACACCGGCGGCGGTTCGTGCGCGGTTTGATCCGGCCACCTTCCAGCACACGGTATCGATGATCTCCCGATTGGGGCCGCAGCCCGCCTGCATGCGCTGGCTCCATGTCTCCACGATGTCCGACCCGCCGCTCTGCCAGTCGATCACGAATAGATCGCCATTCGCCGGCTCGCGGTCGGCCGTGTCAATGATGGCGATGTCACCGGGGCGGAGGTGCGGCGCGTTGGCCTCGTCTGTTACCGGGTAGGCGAGGCACCCGGCGGGCAGGCGATCGTAGACGATGAAGGACCGAAGCGTCGGCTGCTGTGCTTTGAGAACGGTGGCCATGGTGTCAGCCCTCCATCATTGGTTCGGAACAGGCGGCATTCGCCCGGAGAAGCCCCACCAGCGCGATTTGCGCGTCGGGGGCGGTGATCGGTGCGCGAAGCTGGTTGAGGCGCTGTGTGGCCTCGCGATCGAGCGCGGCGGAGCGCCCGATCCAGACGCGGTTCCCGATCAGCATCGCGATCCCGCCATGGTCGCACCACGTCGCGAACCAGTCGGCAGCGTTGAACGGCTCCCGTTCGCAACAGCGAGGGGGCGATTCGCAACAAGGCTGGCTTGCCATGTCAGCGGCCCTCCTTCGCGGAGAGGGCCAAGGTCAGCAGCGCCGCGACGTTCGCCGCCTCCTGCGAGGCTTCGCAGTCCGGGCAGCGCTCGGCGGCTTGCATGACCTTCGTCAATGCCGGCCCCCGATATTTGCGCGGCATCTGTTCGTAGAGCGCCATAACCAGCAGCAGGGCGGGCGAGCGGGTAAAGTTGAGCGGCGGCGTTGGTTTCGCGTCAGGCTGTAGCGAAACCTTAGCCGGCCGATGATCGGCAAGGTTGTGGATCGTCGCCATGCTCACGCCTCCCCGCCGGAGAGGCGGCGCACATCCGCAAGAACAGGGGCAACCGTTCGCCCAGCCCAACCGGAGGTTACGCCGTCGCTGTTGAGGGCGAACAGATACTGTAGCTTCCACTCGACCGCTGCGAGGTCGGGCGCGGGCAGCTTTATCAGATCGTCTTGTGCATCCGTCCAAGCGTCAAGCAGTCGGTCGTTACGCTCGCCTAGTTCATGGACGTGGTAGCGGTCGGCATGTGCTTTGACGGCGCGGCGATGTGTGCGCAGGCTTTCGATGCTTGCGCGGGCCTGCGCTTTCTCCTTCTCGTTGGGGAACCACGACAGCCCGATATTGGCGAACATTCCCCGTTCGTGTTCGTCGGGGTCGATCGAGCGCAGAACGACGGGCAGCGGGATCATGTGAAAGGCAGTCAGATCAACATCGCGGCCTATCGGCTGGGTGGCGTGCCAAGCCTCGTACACCCGATCATAAGCGGCATAGTCGCAATCAAACGCCAGCTTGGCGTCGGCGCAGCGCTTGTACGCTGCATCCCATGCGCGGCGATCGGGTGAAAGGGTTGCGCCCTTGGCTTCACCGGCGAGGGCAACGCCCCCGGCAACGGCAGCAGCACCGGCCCCGTAGGCAAGAGCGCCGGTGCCGAGACGCAGGAGGGAGCGGCGGGTTGTGTTCGTGTCCATGCTCATGCCTCCAATCCGGCAATACGGCGGGCATCGGCGTGCAGTTCTTCCAGCCAGTCCATGCCGTCGCCCATGTCCTTCTCGATCATGAAGGCGAGTTTGGCGGCGAGATCGTAGGCGGTGGTGACGGGGTGCAGCGCGACGGCGTACTGCGCGGTGCAGCATTCGCTCCCCAGCTCATCGCTGCGCTCGACAGCCGCGGTGCATCCGATGGCCCGCCTGATGCGCTTGGCGGCGCGCTCGCGACGCAAATGCGCTGCGGTAACGGCGCGGGCATGGACCAGTCCGGCACCGACCATGTCTTTGCCCTCGCGTGCCATGTCCACGATTGAGCGGGCGATTGCGACCGACGTGGGCTTGTCGGTCGACCAGATGACCTGTCCGCCGGTAACGCCCGAGCCGGCATGGACGGTCGTGTGTGGCAGCGCCTCGATAGCCGCGTGTGCCTTAGCCTTGGCGGGCAGGTACACGTCGCGCTCATGAGCCTCCAACGCGAGAGAGGCCTGTGCTGCCTTGTCCAGCAGCGCAGCAAAGTCCGGCGACAGACTGCCAGCGACAGCCGGGGTGGCACCGCACGACGCGATGACGATGGCGGGGAGTGCCGCAGCACCCCCGATGATGTGACGACGGTTGAGCATGGTTCAGCCCTCCCGATCGCGCAGGAGCATGGCGGTCCAGTGCGCCTCACCGTTCGTCGGCCCGCAGCGCTGGTCGATGCCGTAGACAGGCAGCGGGAAGCGGGGCAGCCAGTCCGGCACCTCGCCCTCATCGTCCGGGTTCCCGCCGGCCGGGTCGTCGTCTTCCAGATCGCAGTCACCACCGGCTGCGTCGAGAACGGCGATCAGGGTTTCGATCTGCGCGGCGATGGCGCGGCGATCTTCGCGGGTGAGAAGGGGCGCGAGCGCTGCCCCTCCGTTGATAGGATTGTGGAAGGCCATCGGATCAGCCCTCCATTTTCGCGGCAAGGGCTGCTTCTGCGGCTGCGTCGATGGCGTCGGTGACGCTGGCGGACTGGCAGTGCATCGCGAAGACGGCATAAGCCGGGTCGCCCTCGGCATGGTACAGGTCAAGCGCCCTCTGGCCGTGTTCGTCGCGGATCGCGGTCAGTGCATCGACGCGGTAGCCGATGTAGCGGAAGCCCTCGCCATAGCCGTAGGCGTGATAGGCGCGGTTCCATTCGCCGAGCGGCATGGATGAGGCGCAGGACGCCAGCAGCAGCTTGGCGCGGCGGTCGTCGGTCCAGCTACGCAGGTTGTCGTTGGTGGGGGTCGGCAGCACGAACAGCGGGGCCGGGGTGGCAGCATCAGGCACGATGATGCTAAGGGCGCGAGTAGCCATGAGCGATCTCCATAGGATCGGTTGAGGTCAGACCGGGCGGGAGGGTCCTAAGCCTCTCGTTCGGTCGCTTACCGCTAGAAGCGGTGATAGAGGTTCTATCAGTTAAGGTGGGTTGTCACAACCCCCTTTGTGAGATAATCTCTATCACATGACATCGGAACAATGCCGTATGGCGCGGGCTGCGCTCAAGTGGTCAGCCACTGATCTCGCGCGGGAGGCAGCGATTGGTTACGCCACAGTCGCGCGGTTCGAGTCCGGGCAAACAGTGCAAGCCGATAGCATCGCCAGTATGCGGGGTGCGCTAGAGCGCGGCGGCGTGGAGTTTATCTCAGCGGGCGCAACGGTGAAGGACGGCAAGGGGCCTGCTGGCGTGGGCGTTCGCCTGCGCGGCTAAAGCTCGCACCCCATCTTGATGCGCTGCCGCCCCTCCGCGGCTTCCTCTGGCGTACCCAGGCGGATGCGCTGGCCGCCGCGAGGACCGCGCCCGCCCTTGTAGTCCGCCAGCGTGATGAGGCCGGCGGCTTCCGCCTCCTTCACGCAGCGCCGGACTGATCCCTTGTCGGCAAGGCGCAATGCGTCTGCGATCATGCTGTAGCTCGGCACGCTGCCAGTCTGCGCGAACATGGCGCGGCAATATTCCACCACCTCGATGTAACGCCGCTGACGAGGGGGCGGCACCCTGTATTGTGTCTTCAGCATGCCAGAATGATAGGCGTCATCGGTGGCGGTAAATAGTAGGCATAGGTGATGAATTGCCTACTATTCCGCTGCCCTCTCATGCCTGACACCTGACGCGATACTTTCTGCCGGGATCGGCGCGAACGCTCAGCAGCATCGGCCACCAAATGTCAGCAGCATTCGACACCCTCGCGCGGCTTATTGCAGCGCAGGAAGCGCGCACGAAGCATGAGCGCGCCTGCCAATCGATCATCGAACAGCATTTCATTCAGCAGATCGCGCAACATGCCGGGTGCGAATACTCGGCGGCTGAAGTCGCTTTTGATCAGCTCGGCCCGAACGTCTCGGGGCTGGTCAACTCCCCGACCGGGCAAGTCATTCTCGGACTGTCTATGCTGACGCCGGGATCGTCGCATCTCTCTGTCACTCTGAATTAAAGGAGCCGGCCATGGGTACGGTTATCGACTGGGGCATGCTTCGCAACGCGCCTGACTTCGGCGCAGCATTTCAGGCGGGGCAGGACAGGGGCAAGGCACAATCGGCGCTCGGAACTTTGGCGCGCGATCCCTCGAACGTGGATGCGCTCGCCAACCTGACGTCGGTCGCACCGGAACAGGCATATCGGTTTCAGGAGGCCCATCGGACGCAGGCCACCTATGATCGCGGCGAGCGTTTTCGTGGGGCGCTGAGCAACTACCTTGCGCCGGGCGGCCCTCCGCAGCCGAACGCGCTGGCCGATGTCGGTCAGCCTTTCACTGGCGGCGTGCTGAACCGCAACCCGGCCACACCGACGATGACGCCGTTCAACACTCCTTCGGGTCCGCGTGCGCCCGACAGCCACCTTGCTACCGACGTGCCGGGTTCGCTCGGCGCATTCGCTGAGGGCCAAGGCTTGCCTGACGACATCGTAGTGCAGGGCCGTCGTCCAGCCTCAATCCCGCGCGTGCCGGCAGCGCCGGGCGGCGCTGGCTGGGATGAGGTGGTGCGCGCCGACCCCGGCGAGGCGATGAAGGCGCAGCACACCATGTACGGCGCGCGTGAAGACCACCTGAAGGACTGGCAGCACGTATCACAGGCGGGCATGCGCCTGCTCGGCAGCGTGCGGGATCAGGATAGCTGGGAGCGCGGCGTGACCACCGCCCGCCATCTCTACGACACCTATGGCGTGCCGTTCCCCGAGAACCTGCCGGAGGAATACTCCCCAGAGGTCGTGCGGGATCTCCAGATGGGCCAGCTTGATCTTGAGGACCAGATTGCGGCGGCTCTGCGCGAACGCAAGTTCGAGTGGCAGCGCGATGATGATGAGATCGACAACGCCCGCGCCGATCGCAACACCAACAGCGTCATCTCTGATCGGGACGCACGTCGCGGTCTGACCGCACGGGGCCAGAACCTGACCGACTCGCGCGGGCGCTACGGGATCAGCGTCGCCTCTGCCGACCGTCGGCGCGGGCAGGACATCCAGCGGGACCGACCGACGCGGGCAGGCGGGGCGGCTTCGGCCGGCGCGAAACTGACGCGCATCGCCGTTGGCGCTGACGGCAAGAAGATCGGTTGGAACGGCAAGTCATGGGTGCCGGCACAATGAGCGACATCCCGCCCCCGCCGCCCGGCTTCACGCTGATTGATGAGCCAGCGCCGCGTCCTCGTCGGGCGAAGGCTCGCACCGACACTGTGCCGCCTCCGCCTCCCGGTTTCGAGGTGTTGGACGACGACCACCCGGAGGCGCGCGACCTGATCGGCAAGCCGACTGGCGAGGTTCACGACGGCGACACCTTCCGCATGAACACCGGTACGAACGCCCGCCTGTACGGTGCTGATGCGTTCGAGCTGAACCAGACCGGCACGGACCGCCGCGGCGCGCTGGTGCCGCTGGGGACGCAGGCGCGGGGCGTTCTGGAGCCGTTCGCGCAGCCTGACGCGCTGGTGACGGCAACGGGGGCCTCGACCTATGGCCGCCCGGTCGTGTCGCTCAACAACGGCGGCGACGCTGGCGATGCCCTGCTGCGGTCAGGTTACGGCATCGCCACGCCTGAGTACCTGCGGGCTGATCCTAATCGGCTCGGTCAGTATATGGAGGCCGAACGGTTCGCCCGGCTCAATGGCAAGGGTGCCTGGTCAACTGCGTTCCAGCAGCCGGCGAGCTTCCGGCACAAAACGCCGGACCCTTGGGCCAAGCCTCAGTCGGCACAGGCTGGTGATGCCGTTGCCGTGTTCAATGATGAGGCCATGCCGTTCCAAGGGCTGCGGCCGGACGTCGCCACGGGCTACGCCGACATCTTTCAGGACATGGCTTCCAAGCCTGAAGACCTGATCGCCTACGCGAAGGCCAACGGGTTCCAGATCGATGAGGGCGACACCCGCAAGCGGTACGCACAGCGCGCCAAGTCCGGCGGCGCGGGGGGTGTGGTCAGCTACAAGGATGCGCCCCGCGTCCTGACCGACAGCAAGGATGGCGCGCTCGGCTCATTCGGTCGTGGTGTGGCCGATCCTATCAACATGCTCGATGAGCTGGGCGCGGTGGTCGATACCGTCGTGCCGAACGATCGAGAAAACGTGTGGTCTTCCGATCGCCGGTTCGGTGACATCCTCGCCAACAACCTCGATCAGAACCGCAGCATCCTTGCCTTCGATGATGCCACGCATCCCTATGCCCGATTCAGCGGACAGCTTGCCGGTGGCCTCATCACTCCCGGCGCGTCGATCGAGGGGCTGGGCTATCGCACGGCGGCTGAAGTCATGCGCAACGGCGGCACCAGATTCGCTGCTGAGCAGGCGGCGCGATCGGCTGTGGTGCGTCGTCTCGGTATCGCTGGAGCCGCGGAGGGGACGCTGGCCGGCATCGGGCAGGGCGAGGATGCGCGCGGACGCTTTCAGGGCGCGTTGATCGGCGGACCTGCTGGCCTCGCGCTCGGTACGGCTGCGGGCGCTGCTGCCCCGGTATTGGGTCGCTTGATCGGGCGCCCGTTCAACCGACTGGCTGGGCGCGAGGGCGAGGAAGCGGCACAGGACCTGACTGACGGTGCGATTGATAGCGCCAAGAGCCGAGCATCCAACGACATCTCTACGGCAGAACTGCAAGCTCCTTCCGCATTGCCGACGAGTGCTCCCGCCGCCTCCGGTCCGCAGGCTATGGCGAACGAGACAGCCACCCCGATGCTCTACGGGCCTGACGACGTGCCGCCGCCCCCGGCCGGGTTTACGCTGCTGGAGGGCGACGAGGCAGCCCGTGTAATCGACGGCCTTAATCAAACCCCGCGCCCGCTGCTGGATGACGTCACCGCCGCTGAGCGTGCAGCGCAGGCCGATGGGGTTCGCCCCACCGATGTCCTCCCGTTGCCGGCGAACACGGTCAATGGGGTAGACGAGGCCGCACGCATTGAGGCTGGGCGCTATGCCCCCGTCCGTGCGCCGAACGAGGATGCGGCGCTGTCCAGTCGCACACTGCCTTCCGGCACGACGGGTGCGCCTGTCCGCAAGCGCGGGCCTGCCGATCTGGTGACGTGGCTCCGGTCGGAGGGCGGCATCCGGACGCAGGGCGGCGAGCTTCAGCACTACGGCATCGACAACACGCCGCGGCAGGGCATGGACTTCGCGGGCGGGGAGGGGCGGTTCGGTGCGCTCGTCCGCAACGATGGCATGGGGTACGACGAAGCGGCGCAGCGCGCATGGGAAGCCGGCTTTTTCCCCGATCATGCCGAACGTCCGACGATCAACGAATTTCTCGACACGCTCCAGGCCACCCACAGCGGCGGCAACCGGGCTTTCCGTCCCGACGATCTGGCGGAGGTGGACGCCTTCGAAGCGGCCCGTCGTCAGCGGTTCGACGTGGAGCGGGCGCGGGACGAGGGTGCGCCGCTGAGCGAGGATCGCAGCGAGGCGGTTGGGCTTGATGACATCGACGCCAACGCCGCGCCAGTGCAGGCCTATGAGGAATGGGGCGAGAACGCGCCGAACCTCGCGGGCAACATCCGCCTCGATAAGCTCGACAGCCCGCAGGACATCAAGCGGGCGCTGGTGGACGCCGATCGCCGGGTTGGTGGCTTCGATGCCGCGACTCGGGGCCGGATCACGCACGCGGAAACCGAACGCCTCGCAGCCGATCTGGGGATGAAGGCCGATGATCTGCTGAAGCGCCGCAAGGGGCAAGCCTTCAATGCGGAGGAGGCGCTGGCCGCTCGCCAGTTGCTCGCGCGTTCCGGCACCGATCTGGTCAACATGGCGAAGCACATCCAGCGCATGGACACGCCGGGCGAGGAAGCGGAGGCCGCATTCAAACAGGCATGGCTCCGACACGTCGCTATTCAGGAGCAGGTGTCCGGCATGACCGCTGAGGCCGGCCGCGCTCTGTCCGCCTTCCGCATGGCGGCGAATGCCAGCGCCGTAGACCGGGTGCTGCCGTCGCTCGGTGACATTGCCGGCGGTGCGTCGCGCCTGAAGGACGTGGCCGATCGGATCGTTGATCTGGAGGCGCAGGGCGTCGGGCCGGGCGGGGTCAACAAGTTCGCGGTGCAGGCCCTCAAGCCGCGGTTCCAGGACAAGCTGATCGAGCTTTATTACAACAGCCTCCTGTCGGGTCCGCAGACGCACGTCACCAACATGCTCGGCAACACGCTGACGGCTATCGGCCAGATCCCCGAACATGCGGCGGCGGCTGTAATCGGCGGCGCGCGTCGTGCCATCGGGCAGGGCGATGCTGATCGCGTCCTGTTCTCGGAGCTTGGCGCGCGGACGGTCGGCATGATGCAGGGCGCACGCGAAGGGCTGGCGGCGGCGGCAAAGACGCTGCGCACCGGCGAGGCTGCCGACGCGGTGACGAAGGTGGAGCAGCAGACGCAGCGCGCCATATCGGGCGTGAAAGGCTCGATCATCCGCACGCCCTCCCGGTTCCTCGCCGCAGAAGACGAGTTGTTCAAGGGCATCGCCCGCCGGATGGAACTGGCTGGCATCTCGGTGCGGCAGGCGGCGAAGGAACGGCTGAGCGGCGATGCTGCGAAAGCTCGGGCGGCGGAGCTGCTGGCGAACCCGACCGACGATATGCTGGCGCGGTCGTTCGACTATGGCCGTTACTTAACGTTCCAGAATGCGCTTGGTCCTGTCGGGCGGCACGTCACCGCGATCACGGAGGCGATGCCTGGCCTGAAGCTGATCCTGCCTTTCGTCCGCACGCCAACCAATATCCTCAAGTTCGCCATTGAGCGGTCGCCGGCCGCACCACTGATGAAAACGTGGTGGAATGATATGCGCGCTGGGGGCGCTAAGGCTGATCTTGCCATCGCTCGCGTGATGGTCGGTACCGGCGTAGCCGCGACCGTGTTCCAGATGGCGCAGGATGGGAAGATCACCGGCGGCGGGCCTGCCGATAAGGAGGCCAAGCGCCTGCTGATGACGACGGGCTGGCAGCCGTACAGCTTCAAGATCGGGGATCGCTACATCAGCTATCAGCGGATGGACCCGTATTCGACGACGATCGGCACCGCGGCCGACGTCGTGGACCTCCAGCGCCACATGACGGACAAGCAGCGCGACAACGCCGCTATGCTGGTCGGCACCGCGATCCTGCACAATCTCGGCAGCAAGACGTGGCTGTCGGGGCTGAGCGACGCACTGGAGGCGGTGAACGATCCCGACCGGAGCCTTGGCAACTTTACCGCGCGCATGGCCGGGTCGCTGGCTGTGCCGGCTGTTGTTGCTCAGGCTGCGCGCTATGCCGACCCGGTGCTGCGTGAGGCCCGCGCCCCGCTCGATCGCATCCGCTCTCGCGTGCCGGGCCTGTCCACCAGCCTCTACCCCCGCCGCGACGCCTTCGGTCGTCCGATCACGACGGAGGGCGGGCTGGGGCCTGATGTCATCTCGCCCATCTGGTCCAGCACGGCGCGCCCGGATCGCACTGTTGACGCGCTGCTAGATGCCGGCGCCCACGTCACCGCCCCGAACCGCAAGGTAGGTGGGCGCGAACTGACGCCAGCGGAATACGATCGGTGGCAACAGATCGTCGGCGGGACTGTGAAGCCGCAGCTTGATGCGCTGGTCGGGGTCGGCGGGTGGAATGCCCTGCCGGTCGAGGATCGGAAGGAGATGATTGACGACGTGGTGAGCAAGGCGCGGAAGGAAGCGCGGAAGGTGTTCCTCGGCGGGGGTTCGGCGCGTGATGCGATCCCGCCGCCTCCGCCGGGCTTTACCGTCGTGCAGTAGAAGGGGTGGGCCGCAGGTTCTTGAGATAGACCCGCGGCCCCATGCACGCGAATAGGATCAGGACGCCTACCGACGTGTTTGCCAATATGGCCCCGGCCGCCATGCCAATGATGGCGAGGGCGAGCATGAGGGTGGCGGCCTCCCAACAGGCATAGAAGCTCACCGGCAAGCCCATTCGCTCTATGGCCGGTGGCAGCAATGCCGATACGGCGGATGTCGCAAAGAAGACGAAGAGGGCGAGAATGCCGGCGCTGGCTAACTGCTGCTCGGTAAACAGGGAGGGCAAAGCGAACCATGACACCGCGAGCGCTGCGGCTGCGATCATGCCGCCGCCTGTCGCGATCAGCACCGCTGTCCGTTTGTCGCCTCGATCTGTGCCGGTAGACTCCATCTGCATGGTGGGTTCATATCGGAACAGGCGGTCGGTCGCCAGACCACCCGCCAGGGGCATGACAAGCGCACTATTCGCGATCTACGATGCCACATGACCGAACTCCGCCAGCACGCCGCGCAAAGTACCGCTGAGCCTCCGGAAGACTGGCCGGCGGGCGTTTATCCAATATCAATGGGCGGGATGTCGCACCTCGGCGTCGGCAATGACGGTGCGATCTATTGGGACGGCAAGCCTATCGAGGTGCGGCGGACCCTTACAACCTGGCAGCGCGTAGGTGCCGTGACAGTGACAGCAAGCGCGGTGATCGCCGCGGTGTCAGCGGCAGTTAGCGCATATGCCGACTTGGCCGCGCTTCCCTCCTGAATGGCGACCGATCGCGAGCTTTGGGCGCTGACGCTGATGGTCGAGCGCGATCACGGGCAGGGCGCGCCCCGGTACATCGCGGAGAAGATCGGAGCCGCAGCCATCGCAGGTGATTGGACCGGAGTCGCGATGTGGAAGGGGGTTGCTGCCCGATTCGATCAGCTCAAAAGCCAACCTTCATCTGGTGCTTAGCTGGTGCTTATCTAGCCTGAAAGCGGGCTAGTCGCGCGGCAGTCAATCACAGCTAAGTTACTGTAAAGACTGGCAGGAGTGCACGGACTCGAACCGTGGGCCCTCGGTTTTGGAGACCGATGCTCTACCAACTGAGCTACACTCCTGCAGCGCCGCGGCCTCTACCCCCACCGAAATGAAAGGGCAAGATGGTCGTGCGGGATCATGACGAATCGTGTCCGGGTGGATGACGGCCCGCCGCGATACCGGTATGCGGCCTTCGATATCGGGCAATGGAGAACAGGCGTAGTGAAGCATTTGATCGTCGGCGCGGCACTGGCGCTCGCATGCCTGCCGATGACCGGGGCGGCCGATCCCGTTGACGTGCCTGATTTCGGGCCGAACCTTGAACGCTTCACCTATCCGTGGCCGGTGCAGACGATGACGTTCGACATCATCGGCCAACCGGCATCCATGAGCTTCATGGATATCGCGCCGGCGCGACCGAACGGGCGCTCCGTCGTTTTATTGCACGGCAAGAACTTCTGCGGCGCGACGTGGGAGAGCAGCGCGCGCGCCTTGTCCGGCGCCGGGTATCGCGTGCTGGTGCCCGACCAGATCGGATTCTGCAAATCCGCCAAGCTGCGTAGCACGCAGTACAGTTTCGAGATGCTGGCGTCCTATACCCGCCGGCTCATGGAATCGCGCGGGATCACGCGGGCCATGGTGGTCGGACATTCGATGGGCGGTATGCTCGCGATGCGGTTCGCCATCATGTATCCCGATAGCGTGGAAAAATTAGTTCTCGTCAACCCGCTCGGCCTTAAGGACCGGTCTGAAGAGGGGCTGCCCTATGCCGATGTTGATACGCTGTGGGCGGGTGAGAAGAAGACGAACTACGCCAGTATCAAGGCTTATCAGTTGCAGAACTATTTTCACGGGACGTGGAGGCCGGCGTACGATCGTTGGGTTTGGATGCTTGCCGGCATGTATCAGGGAGCTGGGCGCGATGCGGTGGCGCTGGCGCAGGCCAAGACCAGCGAGATGATCAAGACGCAGCCGGTCGCACATGAATTGTACCGGATCAAAGCCCCGACGACACTGCTGGTCGGCATGCTCGACAAGACCGCGTTCGGGCGGGCGCAGATGCCGGCCAATCTGCGGCAGTTCCTGCGGCCGATCCCGGCGCTGGCCGTGGACGCGGTCAAGGCGATGCCGAATGCGACGCTGGTTCAGCTGGACGGGCTGGGTCATTCGCCACAGGTCGAGGACCCCGCCCGGTTCGAGAAGGTGCTGCTGGCGACGCTGGCTGCGCGACGCTAGGCGGCGAGCCGTACCGTTCGGCGGAGGATGAGATTGTCGTTCGCCGCTCGCAACCGGGATGGCGATGGCAGCGGCATGGCGGCAAGTATCAGGACGAAGCCGAGCACGCCGGATGGCAGCGGCAGCACGGCCGCGAGGAGGATCGCGCCCAGCCGTGCCTCCGCGAACAGGGCGCCCGGGGGTGACACGGACGCGCGTGCACCGAGCCATGCGGCAAGGCCGACGCCAAGCGCCACGACCAGTGCGAACGTGGCGGGCAGGAGCGATCCCAGCAGCGCCAGATTGGGCAGGGCGGCGTCGGGTGTCGGCCAGGGCAGCATCAGGCTGACCGTCGCGCCGGCGAGCGCCGCCACGGGCAGGTGACGCCGGGCGCGGGCGCGACAGATCGCCGATCCCAGCCAGAGCGGCGCGAGCAAGCATCCGGCCGGTGCGAGCCCCGCCGCCAGCGCGGCCGCGACGATCATGTCGCGATCCCGGCGCTCGTGCCCGGCGAACAGCGCGGCGGCACTTGCCAGCAGCGCCAGCGTGTCGTTCCATGTGCCGCCCGGCAACACGCCGGCGAGCAATGCCGCACCGACGAGCGCCACGACGAGCAGGGCAGGGGTGATGGCAGGCTGGCGTACGGGCGAAACGGTCGGCATGGTGCCACCCTGCACGTGCCCGCGTTGCGAGCAGGTTAAAGGCCGGCCCGTTGACCATCGGTGCGACTCTGCGTATAGGCCCGCCCCGTCCATCGGAGTCATCCGGTGGGCAAGCTTGAACATTGCTGGATGCAAAGTTGTGGGGCCGGGGTGGCGTATAGCGCCGCCTACGTCCCTTTTTGTATTCCGAAGTGCTGTGATGGCTCCAGCAAAGTAACCCACTTACGAGGTGAAGGCTTCATGCCAACGATCAACCAGCTGGTCCGCAAGGGCCGCGAACCGCAGAAGGCCAAGTCCAAGGTCCCTGCGATGGAGCAGAACCCGCAGAAGCGCGGCGTTTGCACCCGCGTTTACACGACGACCCCGAAGAAGCCGAACTCGGCGCTGCGCAAGGTGGCCAAGGTTCGCCTGACCAACCAGCGCGAAGTCATCAGCTACATTCCGGGCGAAGGCCACAACCTTCAGGAGCACTCGGTGGTCCTGATCCGCGGCGGCCGCGTTCGCGATCTTCCCGGCGTTCGCTATCACGTCCTGCGTGGCGTGCTCGATACGCAGGGCGTCAAGGATCGTCGCCAGTCCCGCTCCAAGTACGGCGCCAAGCGTCCGAAGTAAGCCGGTTGGCCTCCTTCATGGAGGCTCGACCAACAGGCTGAAGTTAGAAAGGTTTTTGAAATGGCACGTCGTCGTCGCCCAGAAAAGCGCATTATCCTCCCCGATCCGAAGTTCGGTGATGAGGTCCTCTCGAAGTTCATGAATTCGGTCATGCTCGACGGCAAGAAGTCCGTCGCGGAACTGATCGTCTACGGTGCTCTGGAAACCGTCGAGCAGCGCGCCAAGCGCGAGCCGATCGGTGTGTTCCACGACGCCCTGAACAACATCAAGCCCGGCATCGAAGTGCGCTCGCGCCGCGTCGGTGGTGCGACCTACCAGGTCCCCGTCGAGGTTCGTCCCGAGCGCGCCCAGGCGCTGGCGATCCGCTGGCTGATCACCGCCGCTCGCGCCCGCAGCGAGAACACGATGGCCGCACGGCTGTCGGGCGAGCTGATGGATGCCGCCAACAACCGCGGCAACGCGGTGAAGAAGCGCGAAGACACGCACCGGATGGCGGAAGCCAACCGCGCGTTCTCGCACTACCGCTGGTAACCGGTCGCCGGTGACTTTTCACCGGCATCCTAGACACCTATATATTGGGGAGTGGGCCAGAAGGGCCTGCTCCCCATATCGCTAAGGAAGCACGATCATGGCCCGCAGCCATCCGCTCGACCGTTACCGCAACATCGGCATCATGGCGCACATCGATGCCGGCAAGACGACGACGACCGAGCGCATTCTCTATTACACCGGCAAGTCCTACAAGATCGGCGAAGTGCACGAAGGCACCGCGACGATGGACTGGATGGAGCAGGAGCAGGAGCGCGGGATCACGATCACGTCGGCTGCCACGACCTGTTTCTGGTCTGCCGAAGAGGGCAAGGGCCCCGAGCACCGCATCAATATCATCGACACGCCCGGCCACGTCGACTTCACGATCGAAGTCGAGCGTTCGCTGCGCGTCCTCGACGGTGCGGTCGCCTGCTTCGACGGCGTCGCCGGCGTCGAGCCGCAGTCGGAAACCGTGTGGCGTCAGGCCGACAAGTACGGCGTGCCGCGCATGTGCTTCGTCAACAAGCTCGACCGCACCGGCGCCGACTTCTATTTCTGCGTCGATTCGATCATCGAGCGCCTCGGCGCGCGTCCGGCGGTCCTGTACCTGCCGATCGGTATCGAGGGTGGCTTCAAGGGCCTCGTCGACCTGGTCAACAACCGTGCGATCATCTGGCTCGAAGAGTCGCTGGGCGCGAAGTTCGAATATCAGGACATTCCTGCGGACATGGCCGAAAAGGCCGCCAAGTATCGCAGCGAGCTGATCGAGATGGCGGTCGAGCAGGACGATGCGCTGATGGAAGCGTATCTCGAGGGCAACGAGCCGTCGGTCGCCGACCTCAAGAAGCTGATCCGCAAGGGTACGCTCGAAATGGCGTTCGTGCCGATCGTCTGCGGCTCGGCATTCAAGAACAAGGGCGTCCAGCCGCTGCTCGACGCGGTGGTCGATTACCTGCCTTCGCCGCTCGACGTTCCCGCGATCCAGGGTCTGAAGCTCGACGGCGTGACGCCGGACGAGCGTCCGTCGTCGGACGACGTTCCCTTCTCGGCGCTGGCGTTCAAGATCATGAACGATCCGTTCGTCGGTACGCTGACCTTCGCCCGCATCTATTCGGGCAAGCTGGAGACCGCGTCGCAGGTCACCAACTCGGTCAAGGACAAGAAGGAAAAGGTCGGTCGCATGCTGTTGATGCATGCGAACAGCCGTGAGGATATCCAGGAGGCTTTCGCAGGCGACATCGTCGCTCTCGCGGGCCTGAAGGACACCACGACCGGTGATACGCTCTGCGCGCAGAACGCGCCGATCATCCTCGAGCGGATGGAATTCCCCGAGCCCGTGATCGAGCTCTCGGTGGAGCCGAAGACCAAGGCCGACCAGGAGAAGATGGGCGTCGCGCTCAATCGTCTCGCGCGCGAGGACCCGTCGTTCCGCGTGTCGTCGGACGCCGAATCCGGCCAGACCATCATCAAGGGGATGGGCGAGCTCCACCTCGAGATTCTGGTCGACCGCATGAAGCGCGAGTTCAAGGTCGAGGCGAACGTCGGTGCGCCGCAGGTGGCGTATCGCGAATACCTCAAGAAGCCCGTCGACATCGACTACACCCACAAGAAGCAGTCGGGCGGCACCGGCCAGTTCGGCCGCGTCAAGGTGAAGCTGACGCCGGGCGAGCGCGGTTCGGGCTTCGTCTTCAAGGACGAGATCAAGGGCGGTAACATTCCGAAGGAATATATCCCCGCGATCGAGAAGGGCTTCCGCGAGACCGCGGAAACCGGTTCGCTGGTCGGCTTCCCGATCATCGACTTCGAAGTCCTGGTCTATGACGGCGCGTACCACGACGTCGATTCGTCGGCGCTGGCGTTCGAAATCTGTGCCCGTGGCGCGATGCGCGAAGCGGCCCAGAAGTCGGGCATCACGCTGCTCGAGCCGGTCATGAAGGTCGAGGTCGTCACCCCGGAGGATTATCTGGGCGACGTCATCGGCGACATGAACAGCCGTCGTGGCCAGATCCAGGGCACCGACAGCCGCGGCAACGCGCAGACGGTCGAGGCGATGGTGCCGCTGGCCAACATGTTCGGCTACGTCAACGCGCTGCGTTCGTTCACGCAGGGCCGCGCGCAGTACAGCATGCAGTTCTCGCACTATGACGAAGTGCCGCAGAACGTGGCCGACGAAGTGAAGGCTAAGCTCGCCTGAGGCGCGCGGGGCTAGGGCAACCTGGCCCCGAGACGCCGAAGGCCGGACGGCGGGGCGACGAAGTCGAACCCGTCCGACGGCGGATTTACTCCGTCGTCGGCCCCGCCGCACAGGGGCTGGCGTTACATACGAACTACCGTTAAAGGGCCGCGTTCGCGTGGCCCCGGCGGCACCGAATTCGAATCAGAAGGTAGGAAAATGGCTAAGGCAAAATTCGAGCGGAACAAGCCGCACCTCAACATCGGCACCATCGGCCACGTCGATCACGGCAAGACGTCGCTGACCGCCGCGATCACCAAGGTGCTGGCAGAGACGACCGGCGGCACCGCGGTCGACTTCGCGAACATCGACAAGGCTCCCGAAGAGCGCGAGCGCGGCATCACCATCTCGACCGCACACGTCGAGTATGAGACGACGAACCGCCACTATGCGCACGTCGATTGCCCCGGCCACGCCGATTATGTGAAGAACATGATCACCGGCGCGGCGCAGATGGATGGCGCGATCCTGGTCGTGTCGGCCACCGACGGCCCGATGCCGCAGACCCGCGAGCACATCCTGCTCGCCCGTCAGGTCGGCGTGCCGGCGATGGTCGTGTTCATGAACAAGGTCGATCTGGTCGACGACGAGGAAATCCTCGAGCTGGTCGAGCTGGAAATCCGCGAGCTGCTCAGCTCGTACGAATTCCCGGGCGACGATATCCCGATCATCAAGGGTTCGGCGACCTGCGCACTGTCGGGTTCGAACGACACGTTCGGCAAGGACGCGGTCATCGAGCTGATGAAGCAGGTCGACGAATACATCCCGCAGCCCGAGCGTCCGCTCGACAAGCCGTTCATGATGCCGATCGAGGACGTGTTCTCGATCTCGGGTCGTGGCACGGTCGTCACCGGCCGCGTCGAGACCGGCATCGTCAAGGTCGGTGAGGAAGTCGAGATCGTCGGCATCCACCCGACCGTCCGCAAGACCACGGTCACGGGCGTCGAGATGTTCCGCAAGCTGCTCGACCAGGGCCAGGCTGGCGACAACGTCGGCGCGCTGATCCGCGGCGTCGCTCGCGACGAAGTCGAGCGTGGCCAGGTGCTCTGCAAGCCGGGCTCGATCAAGCCGCACACCGACTTCCAGTCGGAAGTGTACGTGCTGTCGAAGGAAGAGGGTGGCCGTCACACGCCGTTCTTCGCCAACTATCGTCCGCAGTTCTACTTCCGCACGACGGACGTGACCGGCACCGTCGAGCTGCCCGAGGGCACCGAGATGGTCATGCCCGGCGACAACATCTCGCTCGGCATCAAGCTGATCGCGCCGATCGCCATGGACGTCGGCCAGCGCTTCACCATCCGTGAGGGCGGTCGTACCGTCGGCGCGGGCGTCGTGAGCGAAATCGCCAAGTAAGGAAACGGATCGGCGCTTCGGCGCCGGCCCGAACCACAGCGGCCCGGCTCTCCTAAAAAAGGAGAGTCGGGCCGTTGCCATTTAATGAGGGCTCCTTTAAGGGCGCGCTTCCAGTTTTACTGAGTTACGGCTCTTTCTCGTCGCCCCCGCGCCTGTGGGGGTCTCATCCCGCCGGTCCAGCACCAGCGGCACGAGTCTTTCGCTTCGGCGGAGGAGACGGCCGGGGTCGTGCTCCATCGCATCGGTAGGGATCATGGACAGCAACATCCGCATTCGCCTCAAGGCGTTCGATCATCGCGTGCTCGACCAGGCGACCGGCGACATCGCCGACACCGCGCGTCGTACCGGCGCGCTCATCCGCGGTCCGATTCCGCTGCCCACGCGCATCGAGAAGTTCACCGTCAACCGCGGTCCGCACATCGACAAGAAGTCGCGCGAGCAGTTCGAGGTTCGCACCTACAAGCGCATGCTCGACATCGTGCAGCCGACCCCGCAGACGGTCGATGCGCTGATGAAGCTCGACCTCGCCGCAGGCGTTGACGTCGAGATCAAGCTGGCGTAATGGCCCGCAACCCCGCGGTCGACGTGAGTCCCGCGGGTTTGCCGTTTCCGCTCCGGCGGGATGGCCGGTTCGGGTGCTCCGCCTTGCGAAGTGCCTGACAGACACGAGATACCGCCGGCCTTTCGGGGCCGGGCCAGCGTCTCCCGTCATGTTCCCGGTAACGGGAGCGACCAGCCCGGGACGGGGCCGACGTAGTACAATTCGGGATGGATGGTCGCTTTCGAGTGGCCGCAAGCACGTGCGGGAATGGTCCCGGACGTGCCTCTGTAAAAGGAGTGCAGGATCATGCGTACTGGCGTGATCGCGAAGAAAATGGGTATGACCCGCCTGTTCCAGGACGACGGCCGCCACGTGCCGGTTACCGTTCTGCAACTCGAAGGCCTCCAGGTCATTGCCCGTCGCGAACAAGATCGTGATGGCTACACCGCCGTCCAGCTCGGTGCTGGCGTCGCCAAGGCCAAGAATGTCGCCAAGCCGCAGCGTGGCCACTTCGGCAAGGCCGAAGTCGAGCCCAAGGCGATGGTGGCGGAATTCCGCGTGACCGAGGACAACCTCCTCGATGTCGGCGCTGAGATTTCGGCAGAGCATTTCGTCGCAGGCCAGCTGGTCGATATCCAGGGTCGTACCCAGGGTAAGGGCTTCGCCGGCGGCATGAAGCGCTGGAACTTTGGCGGTCTGCGCGCGACGCACGGCGTCTCGGTTTCGCACCGTTCGCTCGGTTCGACCGGTCAGCGCCAGGATCCGGGTCGCGTCTTCAAGAACAAGAAGATGGCCGGCCACATGGGCGACAAATACCGCACGCAGCAGAACCTCGAGGTCGTCGGCACCGACGCCGAGCGTGGTCTGATCTTCGTGAAGGGTTCGGTCCCCGGTTCGAAGGGTGGCTGGCTGTTCGTGAAGGACGCGGTCAAGGTCAAGGCGCATGCCGAGGCTCCCTATCCCGCCAGCCTGAAGCAGGCTGCCAACAGCAACACCGCAGCCGACACGCCCGTTGAGACGAGCGCGCCGGAAGCTACCGACGGCCAGGAGGGCTGAACGTGAAGGTCAAGGTTCAATCCTTCGCCGGTACCGACGCGGCGGACGTCGAGCTCAACGACGAGGTCTTCGGCCTCGATCCGCGCGCCGACATCCTGCACCGCGTGGTCACCTGGCAGCTCGAGAAGCGTCGCGAGACGGCTCGTGGCACGCGCGAGCGTGCAGACGTCGCCCGCACCGGCAAGAAGTTCGGTCGCCAGAAGGGCGGCGGTACGGCACGTCACGGCGATCGCCGCGCCCCCGTCTTCATCGGCGGTGGTAAGGCTCACGGCGCCCGCGTCCGCGACTTCAACCCCGGCCTGAACAAGAAGGTTCGTGCGCTCGGTCTCAAGATGGCTCTGTCGAGCCATGCCAAGGCCGGCTCGCTGATCATCATGGACAGCATCGTGGTCGAGGGTAACAAGACCAAGACGCTGGTCGGCGATCTCGCCAAGGTCGGCTTCGGCAAGACCGCGCTGGTCATCGACGGCGACGCCGTCGAGACGAGCTTCGCGCTGGCCGCCGGCAACCTGCACGGCATCAACGTGATGCCGTCCGCCGGTGCCAACGTCTATGACATCCTGAAGGCTGACACGCTGGTGCTGACCCGCGCGGCGGTCGAGAAGCTGGAGGCTCGCTTCAATGGCTAAGCAGCAGAAGGCCGTCGACAACCGTCATTATGACGTGATCGTCGCGCCGCACATCACCGAGAAGGCGACCTTGCTCTCCGAGCATAACGCCGTCGTGTTCAAGGTCGCGAACGACGCGACCAAGCCGCAGATCAAGGCTGCCATCGAAGCGATCTTCGATGTCAACGTGACCGGCGTGAACACGATCGTCCAGAAGGGCAAGACCAAGAAGTGGAAGGGCGCTCCCTATCAGCGCTCCGACATGAAGAAGGCCATTGTCACCCTGAAGGACGGCCAGTCGATCGACGTAACCGAGGGGGCCAAGTAAGATGGCACTCAAGCATTATAATCCGACGACCCCCGCGCAGCGCGGTCTCGTCCTCGTCGACAAGTCGTCGCTCTGGAAGGGCAAGCCCGTCAAGGCGCTGACCGAGGGCAAGCGCAAGTCGGGTGGCCGCAACAACAAGGGCCATGTGACCAGCCGCGGCATCGCGGGCGGCCACAAGCAGAAGTACCGCTACGTCGACTTCAAGCGTCGCAAGTGGGACGTCGAAGGCACCGTCGAGCGGCTCGAGTACGATCCGAACCGTACCGCGTTCATCGCGCTGGTGAAGTATGCCGACGAGGAGCTGGCCTACATCATCGCGCCGCAGCGGCTGGCGCCGGGCGACAAGGTCCTCGCGGCCAAGAAGACCGACACGAAGCCGGGCAATGCCATGGAAATCGGTCAGGTCCCCGTCGGCACCATCGTCCACAACGTGGAGATGAAGCCGGGCAAGGGTGGTCAGATCGCGCGTTCGGCCGGCACCTACGTGCAGGTCGTCGGTCGTGACCGCGGCATGGTCATCGTCCGCCTCAATTCGGGCGAGCAGCGCTACATCCGTGGCGAGTGCATGGCGACGGTCGGTGCGGTGTCGAACCCGGACAACCAGAACCAGAACCTCGGCAAGGCCGGGCGTTCGCGCTGGATGGGCAAGCGTCCGCTGACCCGCGGCGTCGCCAAGAACCCGGTCGACCATCCGCACGGCGGTGGTGAAGGCCGGACCTCGGGCGGCCGTCATCCGGTCACCCCGTGGGGCAAGCCGACGAAGGGTGCGCGCACCCGTCACAATAAGTCGACCGACAAGATGATTATCCGGTCGCGTCATTCGACTAAGAGGAAGGGCTAACCATGGCTCGTTCAGTCTGGAAGGGCCCGTTCGTCGAACTGAGCCTTCTGAAGAAGGCCGAGACGGCTCAGGACACCAACGCGCGTTCGCCGATCAAGACCTGGTCGCGCCGCTCGACGATCCTGCCGTCGTTCGTCGGCCTCACGTTCAACGTCTACAACGGCCGCAAGTTCGTGCCGGTGTCGGTCAATGAAGACATGGTCGGCATGAAGCTGGGTGAGTTCGCGCCGACGCGCTACTTCCCCGGCCACGCCGCCGACAAGAAGGGCAAGCGCTGATGAGCAAGCCAAAATCCACCCGCAAGGTCGGTGACAAGGAAGCGCTGTCGGTCGGCACGCAGATCCGTGGCTCCGCGCAGAAGCTGGGCCTCGTCGCCGCGCTCATCCGGGGCAAGCCGGTCGGCGATGCGATGAACATCCTCGCCTTTTCGACCAAGGGTATGGCAGTCGACGCGCGCAAGGTGCTGGCTTCGGCCATCGCCAACGCCGAGAACAACCATAACCTCGATGTCGATGCGTTGATCGTATCGGAGGCGTCGGTAGGCAAGTCGATCGTCATGAAGCGCTTCGCGACCCGCGGCCGTGGCAAGTCCACCCGCATCCTGAAGCCGTTCAGCCGTCTGCGCATCGTCGTGCGCGAGCAGGAAGAAGCATAATGGGTCACAAGAGCAACCCCATCGGCATGCGTCTCCAGATCAACCGGACCTGGGACAGCCGCTGGTTCGCCGAGGGCCATGATTATGGCCAGCTGCTGCTGGAGGATCTGAAGATCCGCGCCTTCATCATGAAGACGCTGCCGCAGGCCGCCATCTCCAAGGTCGTCATCGAGCGTCCGGCCAAGCTGTGCCGCATCTCGATCTTCGCAGCCCGTCCCGGTGTCATCATCGGCAAGAAGGGCTCGGACATCGAGAAGCTGCGCAAGACGATCGGCGCGATGACCAAGTCCGACGTGTCGCTGAACATCGTCGAGATCCGCAAGCCGGAGATCGACGCGAAGCTCGTCGCACAGGGTATCGCCGACCAGCTCGAGCGTCGTATCGCCTTCCGCCGCGCCATGAAGCGTGCGGTCCAGTCGGCGATGCGTCTGGGTGCCGACGGCATCCGCGTCGCTTGCGGCGGCCGCCTCGGCGGTGCCGAGATCGCGCGTTCGGAAAGCTATCGCGAAGGTCGGGTTCCGCTGCACACGCTGCGCGCGAACATCGATTATGCCGAAGCCCAGGCCCACACGTCCTATGGCGTGTGCGGCGTGAAGGTCTGGGTCTTCAAGGGCGAGATTCTCGGCCATGACCCGATGGCGCAGGACCGGTTGATGATGGAAGCACAGACTTCCGGCGTCCGCCCGGCCCGCGACGACCGTCGTTAAGGGGCAACAGACATGCTGCAACCGAAAAAGACCAAGTTCCGCAAGGCCTTCAAGGGCAAGATCTCCGGCGACGCCAAGAGTGGCTTTTCGCTCAACTTCGGGTCGTACGGCCTGAAGGCGATGGAGCCGGAGCGGATCACCGCCCGCCAGATCGAGGCGGCCCGCCGCGCGATCACGCGCCACATCCGCCGTCAGGGCCGGTTGTGGATCCGCATCTTCCCGGACGTCCCCGTCTCGGGCAAGCCCGCCGAAGTCCGCATGGGCTCGGGCAAGGGTTCGCCGGAGTTCTGGGCCGCCCGTGTCAAGCCGGGCCGGATCCTGTTCGAGCTCGACGGCGTCGAAGGCAAGATCGCTGCCGAAGCGTTCGAGCGCGCCGCGATGAAGCTCCCGATCAAAGTCAAGGTCGTCGCCCGCCTGGGTGACACCAGCCACCTCGGAGGCGAGTAAACATGGCTAAGACCGATTTCGTCAGCCAGAGCGACGATCAGCTGTCCGAGAACCTCGGCCAGCTGAAGCGCGAGCAGTTCAACCTCCGCTTCCAGGCGGCGACGAACCAGCTCGAAAAGCCGAGCCGCGTCAAGGAAGTCCGTCGCGACATCGCGCGGATCAAGACCCTCCAGGCGCAGCGCACCAGCGCCGCGGCTGCCAAGTAAGGATACAATCATGCCGAAGCGCGTGCTGACCGGACTGATCGTGTCCGACAAGGGCGAGAAGACGGTGGTCGTGAACGTGGAGCGCAAGGTCAAGCACCCGCTCTACGGCAAGATCATCCGTCGTTCGAAGAAGTACCACGCCCATGACGAGGCGAACGAGTACAAGCAGGGCGAGACCGTGCGCATCGAAGAGACTGCGCCGATCTCGAAGCTGAAGACCTGGAAGGTCGTCGATCGGGTCAACACCCACGCGACGCCCGAGCGGGTCGACGTCGACGCATAATTCGCCGCCGGCCCCGGCCGGCGGATGAAGAGGGCAGGGCTTGCGTCCTGCCAGCGGAGTGGTTACAGGGCCGCTCCCCCGGTGCAGTTCGCTGCGCCGGGGTCATTATTTTAGGCGGGGTTGGGTCGGTATCCACCCCATAGACGAGAAGGAAATGGATCCATGATCCAGATGCAATCCAATCTCGACGTCGCAGACAACAGCGGCGCGAAGCGGGTGCAGTGCATCAAGGTGCTGGGCGGCTCGAAGCGTCGCACGGCATCGGTCGGCGACATCATCGTCGTCAGCATCAAGGAAGCACAGCCCCGCGGCAAGGTGAAGAAGGGTGACGTGCATCGTGCCGTCATCGTCCGCACCGCCAAGGACATCCATCGTGCCGATGGCTCGACCATCCGCTTCGACGGCAACGCTGCCGTTCTGGTCAACAAGAACGAGGAGCCGATCGGCACCCGTATCTTTGGCCCGGTCGTGCGCGAGCTGCGTGGCAAGAAGCACATGAAGATCATCTCTCTCGCTCCCGAGGTGCTGTAATGGCTGCCGCGAAGATCAAGAAGGGTGACCGCGTCGTCGTTCTGTCCGGCAAGGACAAGGGCAAGACCGGCACCGTGACGCTGGCGATGCCGAAGGACGGCAAGGTCGTCGTCGAGGGCGTGAACATCGCCACCCGCCACAAGAAGCCGACCCAGGCGAATCCGCAGGGCGGCCTCGAGAAGATCGAAGCGCCGATGCACATCTCGAAGGTTGCGCACGTGACCGCCGACGGCAAGCCCACCCGCGTTCGTTTCGAGACGCAGGACGGCAAGAAGGTCCGCGTGGCCGTGAAGACGGGGGACAAGATCGATGGCTGATGCAGCTTACAAGCCCCGCATGAAGGGCATGTACGAAGACTCGATCATCAAGGCGATGGTCGAGAAGTTCGGCTACAAGAACGTCAACGAGATTCCGCGGATCGACAAGATCGTCCTGAACATGGGCGTCGGCGAGGCGACCCAGGACAAGAAGCGCGTCGATCAGGCTGCTTCCGAAATGGAGCTGATCGCGGGCCAGAAGCCGGTGATCACCAAGGCGAAGAAGTCGATCGCGCAGTTCAAGCTGCGTGAAGGCATGCCGATCGGCGTGAAGGTCACCCTTCGCCGCGAGCGCATGTACGAATTCCTCGACCGTTTCATCACGATCGCTCTTCCCCGCGTCCGCGATTTTCGTGGGCTCAATCCGAAGAGCTTCGATGGCCGCGGCAATTACGCCTGCGGTATCAAGGAGCAGATCGTGTTCCCCGAGATCAACTATGACCGCATCGACAAGGTGCGCGGCATGGACGTGATCGTCACCACCACCGCGAAGACCGACGACGAAGCGCGCGAGCTGCTCCGCCTGTTCGGCTTCCCGTTCCCGCAGCCCGAGGCTGACGAGCAGAAGCAGGCTGCGTGAGCAGCCTCGCTTTGTCGAAGTAAGGAAGAGAGCTTAAGTCCATGGCGAAACTGAGTTCGATCAACAAGAATGAGCGTCGCAAGAAGCTTGTGAAGCAATACGCTCCCAAGCTGGCGAAGCTGAAGGCAATGGCCAACGACCAGAGCCTCGACGAGAGCGAGCGTCTGATCGCCCGCCTCAAGATGGCGGAACTGCCGCGCAATTCGAACCCGACCCGGATCCGCAACCGTTGCGAGATCACCGGTCGTCCGCGCGCCTACTACCGCAAGTTCCGTCTCGCTCGCGTGATGCTTCGTGATCTGGCCAACAAGGGCATGATCCCGGGCCTCACCAAGTCGAGCTGGTAAGGATTCCATCATGGCATTGACCGATCCCCTGGGTGATTTGCTCACCCGCATCCGCAACGGCCAGCGCGCGAAGAAGGACTCCGTCCTGTCGCCGTCGTCGAAGCTCCGCATCCGCGTTCTCGACGTGCTCCAGCGCGAAGGCTACATCCGTGGCTACAGCGACGAGCAGATGGGTCCGGCAGCGG
Organism: Sphingomonas sp. Leaf37; assembly: GCF_920939475.1. Lineage (NCBI taxonomy): Bacteria > Pseudomonadati > Pseudomonadota > Alphaproteobacteria > Sphingomonadales > Sphingomonadaceae > Sphingomonas > Sphingomonas sp. Leaf37. Next base: position 786,891 of record NZ_CAKLAX010000001.1, read on the forward strand.
GCGTCCGCATCGAGCTGAAGTATTTCGAGGGCCAGCCCGCGATCAAGCACGTCGCGCGCGTCTCGAAGCCCGGCCGCCGCGTCTATTCCGGTTCGCAGGAACTGCCGCGCGTCCGCAACGGCCTCGGCATCACCATCGTTTCGACGCCTCGCGGCGTTCTGTCCGACGCGGAAGCGCGCGAGCAGAATGTCGGCGGCGAAGTCCTTGCGGAGGTCTTCTGATGAGCCGCATCGGTAAGAAGCCGGTTCCCGTACCGGCCGGCGTGACGCCGTCGATCGACAAGGGCATCATCAGCGTGAAGGGTCCCAAGGGCACCCTCACGATGCCGATGCGCGACGAGATCAGCTACACGATCGAGGACGGCGGCATTTCGGTGCAGCCGGCGAACGACACCAAGCGGGCCCGTGCCTTCTGGGGCATGCAGCGTACGATGGTGCAGAACCTGGTGACCGGCGTGACCGACGGCTTCACCAAGAAGCTGCTCATCACCGGCGTCGGCTACCGCGCCGCGGCGCAGGGTCGCAACCTCAAGCTGCAGCTCGGCTACAGCCACGACGTCAACATCGACGTGCCGGAAGGCATCGAGGTGAAAACGCCGGACGCCACCACCGTCGAGATCAGCGGTTCCGACAAGCAGAAGGTCGGCCAGCTGGCCGCCGAGATTCGTCAGTGGCGCAAGCCCGAGCCGTACAAGGGCAAGGGCATCAAGTACGACGGCGAGTTCATCTTCCGCAAGGAAGGGAAGAAGAAGTAATGACCAAGGGTCTCTCTCTTTTCGCGAAGCGCCGTCGGCGCAACCGTACCGCGCTGAAGGCGCGTTCGGGCACCCGTCCGCGGTTGTCCATTCATCGTTCGGGCAAGCACATGTATGCCCAGGTGATCGACGACGTCGCCGGCAAGACCGTCGCGTCGGCGTCCACCCTGGAAAAGGACGTGCGCGACACGTCGGGTGCGAACATCGCGGCGGCGGCGGCAGTCGGCACCCGCGTGGCGGAGGCCGCGAAGGCAGCCGGCGTGACGCAGGTCGTGTTCGACCGCGGCGGCTTCCTGTTCCACGGCCGTGTCAAGGCGCTGGCGGAAGCCGCGCGTGAAGCCGGATTGGAGTTCTAATAATGGCTGACGAGAACAACGTGCAGCCCGCAGCGGCTGAAGGCGCTCCCCAGGATACGCAGGCACAGGCACCTCAGGGTGGCCAGCAGGGCGGCGGCTATGCCGGTCCCGGCGGCGGTGGCCGTGGTGGTCCCCGCGGCGGTCGCGGTGGCGGCGGTGGCGGTCGCGGTCCGGGTGGCCCCGGCGGCAATCGCGGCGGTCGTGACGGTGGTCGCGGTCGCGACGGTCGTGGCGGTCGTCCGGGTCAGGACGACGGCGGCGAAGAGCTGATCGAGAAGCTGGTCCACATCAACCGCGTCTCGAAGACGGTGAAGGGCGGCAAGCGCTTCGGCTTCGCGGCGCTGGTCGTCGTGGGCGACGGCAAGGGTCGTGTCGGCTTCGGCCACGGCAAGGCGCGCGAAGTGCCGGAAGCCATCTCCAAGGCCACTGCGGCTGCGAAGAAGGCGATGGTTCGCGTTCCCCTGAAGGACGGTCGCACGCTGCATCACGACGGCAACGGCCACTTCGGTGCCGGTCGCGTGACGCTCCGCTCGGCGCCGCAGGGTACGGGTATCATCGCAGGGGGCCCGATGCGCGCCATCTTCGAGAGCCTGGGTGTCGCGGACGTCGTGACCAAGTCGATCGGTACGTCCAACCCCTACAATATGATCCGCGCCACGTTCGAGGCACTGGGTGAGCAGACTTCGCCGAAGTCGGTCGCACAGCGTCGTGGCAAGAAGATCGCCGACCTGATCGGCCGCGGTGGTTCGCAGACCGCCGAGGCGGATGCTGCGGCCGTCGTGGAGTAACTGACATGGCAACCGTCAAGATCAAGCAGACCGGCTCGCCGATCCGCCGGACCAAGGACCAGCGCGCGACGCTGATCGGTCTCGGCCTCAACAAGATGCACAAGGTTTCGGAGCTGGAGGACAGCCCCGAGGTCCGCGGGATGATCCGCAAGGTGCAGCACATGGTCGAGGTGCAGGGCTAACCCCCTCCGCGTTCACCACGTGACAAATACGGGGAAGGGGGCTAACCGGCCCCCTTCCTTTTTCCAGTTTCCACAGCCCGGCCCCGGCCGGGAGCGCGACAAAAGCGAAAGCGAGTGCATATCATGAAGCTCAACGAACTCCGCGACAACCAGGGTGCCCGTAAGTCCAAGATCCGCGTCGGACGCGGTATCGGCTCGGGCAAGGGCAAGACCGGCGGTCGCGGCCAGAAGGGCCAGAAGAGCCGTGAAGGCGTCAGCATCGCCGGCTTCGAAGGCGGCCAGATGCCGCTCCACATGCGTCTGCCGAAGCGTGGCTTCAACAACATCTTCGCCAAGGATTATGCCGAGGTGAACACCGGCGCGATCCAGAAGGCGATCGATTCGGGTAAGATGTCGGCCGAAGGCACGATTGATCAGGCGGCGCTGAAGGCAGCCGGTCTGGTGCGTGGCGGCAAGGACGGCGTCCGTCTGCTCGCCAAGGGCGAACTGACGACCAAGCTGTCGTTCCTGGTTGCCGGCGCATCGGCCGGTGCGAAGGCGCAGGTCGAAAAGACCGGCGGCGCGCTGGAAATCCCGGTCGTCGTGCCGGCCGCCGAGAAGGCCGCCGCCAAGAAGGGCGTGCAGTATAAGGCGCGTCAGGAAAAGAAGGCGTCGTTCAAGGCGTAAGCCGTTCTCTTCGTTGTCTAGCCCCTCCGTCATGTTGGACTTGTTCCGGCATCCACTCATCCGCTGAGGATTCCCTCGCGGCGCGGTGGACCCCGGAACCAGTCCGGTGTGACGGAGGGGTTGGGGCGGCGGTTCGGTCCGATGAATGGGCCGAAAGGATAGCGTCGCGATTAGACAAGGCGCATCGAGCGCCTATATGAGCGGCGGGGCGGGTTAAAACGCATCCCGCCGCTTTTCGTTTCAGGACACCGACACGCATGGCATCCGCAGCCGACCAGATGGCGCAAAGCATCAGTCTGTCGAAATTCGCACAGGCGACCGACCTCAAGAAGCGGTTGTGGTTCACGATCGGTGCGCTGATCGTCTTCCGCCTGCTCAGCTACGTGCCGCTGCCGGGGATCGACCCGACCGCGCTCAACCTGCTGAGCGAGCGCACGACCGGTGGCGTGCTCGACTTCTTCAACACCTTCTCGGGCGGTTCGCTCAGCCGCATGTCGCTGATCGCGCTCGGCGTGATGCCGTACATCACCGCATCGATCGTCGTGCAGCTCGCCACCTCGCTGTCGCCGCAGCTCGCCGCGATCAAGAAGGAAGGCGAATCGGGCCGCAAGAAGCTCAACCAGTACACGCGCTACGGCACGGTCGCGCTGACCGCGATCCAGGGCTATTTCATCGCCGTCGGGCTCGAGGCGCTGTCGGCGACCAACGGCGTCGCTGCGGTGATCGAGCCGGGTATGACCTTCCGCGTCGCGGCGGTGATCAGCCTGATCGGCGGCACGATGTTCCTGATGTGGCTGGGCGAGCAGATCACCAGCCGCGGCATCGGCAACGGCGTCTCGCTCATCATCATGGCCGGCATCGTCGCGCATCTGCCGACGACGCTCGTCAACCTGCTGGAGGGCGGCCGTTCGGGCTCGATCGACGCCGTTCGTCTGATCGGCATCGTCATCGCCGTCGTCGCGCTGATCCTGTTCATCTGCTTCATGGAGCGCGCGCAGCGTCGCATCCTGATCCAATACCCCAAGCGCCAAACGCAGCGCGGCATGCAGGCGGATCGCAGCCACCTGCCGCTGAAGATCAACACCGCGGGCGTGATCCCGCCCATCTTCGCCTCGTCGCTGCTGCTGATGCCGCTGACGATCAGCCAGTTCGCCGGCCAGCGCGTCGCGGGTGAATCGAAGTGGGGCGATTTTATCATCAGCCTCAACCAGTATCTGGCTCACGGGCAGCCGGTGTACATGGCGCTCTACGCCGCGGGCATCATCTTCTTCTCGTTCTTCTACACCGCGGTGGTGTTCAACCCGGAGGAGACCGCGGACAATCTGAAGCGCTATGGCGGCTTCATTCCCGGCATCCGTCCCGGCAAGAACACCGAGACGTATTTCGATTACGTGCTGACCCGCATCACCGTCATCGGCGCAGCCTATCTGACGATCATCTGCCTGTTGCCGGAATATCTGGTGTCGGCGCTGTCGATCCCGTTCTACCTCGGTGGCACCAGCCTGTTGATCGTCGTCAACGTGACGATGGACACGGTGACGCAGATCCAGTCGCACCTGCTGGCGCACCAGTATGGCGATTTGATCAAGAAGGCGAAGCTGAAGGGCGGGCGTCTCCGCTAACGCGGTCGTGACAACGGGCGAACAGGGAGAGCTCGCGTGAACATCATCCTTCTCGGGCCGCCGGGAGCAGGCAAGGGCACCCAGGCGCAGCGGCTGATGGCCGAGCGCGGCATGGTGCAATTGTCGACCGGCGACATGCTGCGCGCCGCAGTCAAGGCGGGTTCGCCCGTGGGGTTGCAGGCCAAGGCCGTGATGGAAGCGGGCGAACTGGTGTCGGATGCGATCGTATCCGCGTTGATCGGCGAACGGCTGGATCAGGGTGTCGCCGGGGGCGCGATCTTCGATGGATATCCACGGACCGCGGCTCAGGCCGAAGCGCTTGATCTGCTGCTTGAGGAGCGCGGCCTGACGCTCGACCATGTCATCGAGCTGGAAGTCGACGAGGCAGCGCTGATCGAGCGCGTCGAGGGTCGCTATACCTGTGCCAAATGTGGCGAAGGGTATCACGATCGCTTCAAGCTGCCCCGGCAGGAGGGCGTCTGCGACGTCTGCGGCTCGACCGAGTTCAAGCGCCGCCCGGACGACAATGCGGAGACCGTCCGCACCCGTATGCAGGAATATCGCGCCAAGACTGCGCCGATCCTGCCGATCTATCAGGCGCGCGGGCTGGTGGAACGGGTGAACGGCATGGCGGATATCGACCATGTGTCACAGGCTATCGCCAGCATTCTGGACGGGTGAGGCCTCTTAAGCCAGTCCACCTCGCGCTCGCGTGGGAGGAATGGTGGTTCGACTCCGGAAGCTCCACCCCAAACCGACCTTAACGACCGTTCAAGTCCTCCCCCGCCAGGGGAGGGGGGACCGTCAGCCGGATGGTGGATGGGGAGGTAAGCGACGCGTTGCATAGCGGCGGACGTCGCTTACCTCCCCCTCCGACACGGCTACGCCGCGCCACTTCCCCCTCGCGGGGGAGGAATGATGATACGACTCCGGAAGCTCCACCCCAAACCGATCCTAACGATCGTTCAAGTCCTCCCCCGCCAGGGGGAGGGGGACCGTCCGGCGTCAGCCGGATGGTGGAGGGGGAGGTAAGCGACGCGTTGCATGACGACGGACGTCGCTTACCTCCCCCTCCGACACGGCTTCGCCGCGCCACCTCGCCCTCGCGTGGGAGGAATGGTGGTACGACTCCGGAAGCTCCATCCCAAACCGACCTTAACGACCGTTCAAGTCCTCCCCCGCCAGGGGGAAGGGGACGCCCGGCGTCAGCGGATGGTGGAGGGGGAGGTAAGCGACGCGTTGCATGACGACGGACGTCGCTTACCTCCCCCTCCGACACGGCTACGCCGCGCCACCTCCCCCTTGCGGGGGAGGAATGATGGTGCGGCTCCAGCCACTCCTCCCGCCCCTCCATGACGCTTTTGTCATGTCGCGGTCACACCGCAGCCACTCCGATCCGGGTAAAGCGATTACACGGTCGCGATGCGGCCAGCGAGATCGGTACCCGACACTCCCGGGGGTGCCGTAGGGGGCCGGCGGAAGGGATGCTTTCCGCCGGCCTTTCCTGTATCGGAAATTCGTGAGGAGGGTCCCGTGAGCCGCAAGATCCTGATCGTCGAGGATGACAGCTCGACCGCAGCCTATCTGGCGAAAGGGCTGTCGGAGGCCGGTTATGCGGTCGAGGTGACACATGACGGGCGCGATGGCCTGTTCCTTGCCAGCGAAGGCATCTTCGACCTCATCATCGCCGATCGCATGCTGCCGGGGCTCGACGGCCTCGCGATGGTGAGCGCGATCCGTGGCGCGGGCATCGCGACGCCGGTGCTCGTCCTCTCCGCGCTTGCGGCAGTCGACGACCGGGTCGACGGGTTGAAGGCGGGTGCCGACGATTATCTCTGCAAACCCTTCTCGTTCGCCGAACTGTCCGCGCGGATCGAGGCGCTCGTCCGACGTTCGGATCGTGCCGCGACCGAACCGGCGCGGACGAGGCTGGCGGTCGGGGACCTCGAAATCGATCTGCTTTCCCGCGCCGTCACCCGCGCCGGTCGCACGATCCCGCTGGGTGCGCGCGAGTTCAACTTGCTCGAATTCCTGGCCCGCCACGCCGGGCAGGTCGTCACCCGCACGATGATGCTCGAAAAGATCTGGAATTATCATTTCGATCCGGGCAGCAACGTCGTCGATGTCCATATCGGCCGGCTGCGCCGCAAGCTTGAGGATGGCTTCGCCTCGCCGATCCTGCATACGGTGCGCGGTGCCGGCTATCGGCTGGCGGCCGACGCCGGCTGAAGCCCGGTGGGGACGCAAGGCCGGGGCTGATCCGCGTAACGGGCTGTCGCCATTCGTCATGGCCGGGTTTAGGAGGGGCGATGCGCCTGTCGGTCACCGCCCGTATCGCCTTGCTCTCGATCGGTCTGGCGCTCGTCTCCAATCTGGTGCTGGTCGGTTTCGTCTGGACCCGCACCGATGCGGCGGTGATCGGCACCGTGCGACGCGAGACGATCGAGCAGTCGGATGCGATGCGTGCGCTCTACCGGGCGGGGGGCTTGCCGGCGGTGATCGAGGCGATCGAGCATGCACGTGCCGCGGGGGATACTTCGCTGCTGCTGGCGGTGCTCGATCGCAACGGTGATCGCGTCGCCGGCTTCGGGCCACGGCGGATCGCGGTGCCGCTGGTCCCCAGCCTGTTCCGCATCGCCGATGTCGACGCATCCGCCGCCACCGGCGATATCGGCTATTCGCTGCGCCCGATCGGCGGACACTGGCTGCTCGCCGGACGTCGGCTGGACCTCGTCGAGGCGGAGCGGCGCGCGATCGAGGGCGCGCTGGCGATCGCGGTGCTGCTGTCGCTGGTGCTCGGCGTCGCTGCGGGGCTGGTGCTGGCCCGCTACGTCGGCAGGCGGCTCAACCGGATCGCGGCGGTGATCGCGGCCGCAGGCGAGGGCGATCTGTCGCGCCGCGTTCCCGTCGCGGTCGCCCGCCGCGATTCGTTCGATCGGCTCGGCCATCAACTCAATCTGATGCTGGGCAAGCTGGAACGGCTGATGGTGGAACTCCGCCTCGTCACCGACAGCCTGGCACACGATCTGCGCTCGCCGCTCACGCGGTTGCGCACCAAGACCGAACAGGCGGTGCTGATCGCCGATCCTGCTGCACGAGAGGCGGCGTTGGGCGGGCTGCTGGTCGAGACCGACCTCGTCATGCGCATGCTGACCATGGTCATCGAAATCAGCCGTTCCGAATCGGTCTCACGCGATCGCTTCATCATGGTCGAGCCTGCCGCACTCGTCGGGGAAATCGCCGAACTGTACGAGCCAGTGGCGGAGGAGGCGGGGCTCGACTTCACCGTCGCGATCGACGCGTCCGCGCCGGCGATGCCGCTGCATCGCGAGTTGCTCAGTCAGGCGATCACCAACCTGATCGACAATGCGCTGAAGCATGCCGCCGACGGGGGCGTGTTGACGCTGCGGCTGGTCGTGCACGGGCAGGCGATCGCAATCCAGGTCGAGGATCGCGGCTCCGGCATAGCCGAATCGGATCGCGCGCAGGCACGCAAGCGCTTCGGGCGGCTGGATGCCGCGCGGACCACGCCGGGGGCCGGACTCGGCATGGCTTTGATCGAGGCGGTGGCGCGGCTGCACGACGGCCGCTTCGAACTGGCCGACAACGCGCCCGGACTGATCGCACGGATCGTCCTGCCGATCTGAAGCGAGCGAATTCGTCGCGTTTCCCGCCCGGCTGAGGGTTAACCGCTTGCTAGCGTGGGCACGATATAGTGTTCGACGATGGCGGTCGGGGGGCCGCTTACGACACGCGGCCGGCAGGTCGCGGGGGCTTTGCGCCGGTTTCGGCAAAAAGGAGCGTTATGCTTGGGGCGATCGTCTTTACCTATGGCATGCTGATGAGCTTCGTGTTGCAGGGTGCGTCCCGCAACGCCCGGCTCAAGCGGCCCAATCCACCGATGCTGCAATATATCGGCTATGTGCTGTGCGGCCTGTCTGCGGGCCTGTCGGGCATGCTGTTGCTGATGGCCTTCTCCGCCCGGGCGCCGTTCCCGCTGATGTAGGCCGGTGCCCGCGACCTCAGGACGCGCGCCGTTCGAGCAGTGCGGCGTCGATTCGCGCGATCAGGTCCCGCATCGGCGGTGGCGACCAGCCCGCGGTGGCCGGCAAGGGGGCCTGCACCTTCTTGGCGATCCGGCTATAGGCATGCTGTGACAGGGCCATGGCGCAATCCTTTGAACGAGCCCCGGCTATCGCGCTTTCCGACCTACCAAATGGTTAACGGCGTCGATCCGGCCGCAGTATCGGGCCATGATCGCGGCAGAGAATCGATCAGGATATCCCGATGAATTCGCTCAACATGTTCGGCCTGTTCGCCATCCTGTTCATGCTGCTCTGCTATATGATGGAGGCGCGCTCGCCGTGGTGGACGCTGGGCTTCGCGTTCGGCTGCCTGCTCAGTTCCGCCTATGGCTTCCTGCAAGGTGCATGGCCATTCGGTGCGGTCGAACTGTTGTGGACCGGCATCGCGCTTCATCGCTGGCGGCAGGCGCTCGTGCGACAGCGTAGCGGAACGGCGGCGCCGAGCATGATCGACCGTGGTCCGGCGGAACCCGTTGCTTGACACCGCGTTTGCGCGCGCCTAACTGCACATCCCTCCGAAATACCGGATGCTCCGGCGGCGCTCGTCTGCGCTCGCCGCGCTTTGCGTAGATGCAATGGCAGGGGCGGGCGGTGTTGTTCGGAGGATGCGACGAGATGGGGGTCGTGGCTAGCCATGCCGACCCCTGTGGAGCTAGGAGAAACATTTCATGGCACGTATCGCGGGTGTCAACATCCCGACCAACAAGCGCGTGGTGATCGCGCTGACCTACATCCACGGCATTGGTCTGACCAAGTCGAAGGAGATCACCGCCAAGCTGAACATCGCGCCCGAGCGCCGCGTTCAGGACCTGACCGATCAGGAGGTTCTCCAGATCCGCGAGACGATCGACGCCGACCACACGGTCGAGGGCGATCTGCGTCGCGAGACCGCGATGAACATCAAGCGCCTGATGGACCTCGCCTGCTATCGCGGTCTGCGTCATCGCAAGGGCCTGCCGGTTCGCGGCCAGCGCACGCACACCAATGCGCGCACCCGCAAGGGCAAGGCGAAGCCGATCGCAGGTAAGAAGAAGTAAGCGCCAGCCGCGCTCACTTCTCCGCCGGAGCAGGTCGGAAACGATCGCCCGGCGTTCAGCTAACAAGGTCAGGAATCATCCATGGCACGTGAACCGCAGCGTATTCGCCGTCGCGAACGCAAGAACATCACCTCTGGCGTCGCGCATGTGAACGCCAGCTTCAACAACACCATGATCACCATCACCGACGCGCAGGGCAACGCCATTTCGTGGTCGTCCGCCGGCGCGATGGGATTCAAGGGCAGCCGCAAGTCGACCCCGTACGCCGCTCAGGTGGCCGCGGAAGACGCCGGCAAGAAGGCCGCCGAGCACGGCGTTCGTACCATCGAAGTCGAAGTGAAGGGTCCGGGTTCGGGCCGTGAATCGGCTCTCCGTGCGCTGCAGGCGGTCGGTTTCCAGATCACGTCGATCCGCGACGTCACCTCGATCCCGCACAATGGCGTGCGTCCTTCGAAGCGTCGTCGCGTCTGATCTTTCACGCGCCGGCTGACGAGTCGGCGCGTTTTTCTCCCGGCTGGAGCTGCCCCCTGTTCCGGCCCAAATTAGGGGACACCTGTGTCTGTCAATGCAAAGAACTGGCAGGAACTGAAGAAGCCCAACGGCCTTGAGAAGAAGGGCGGCGATGGCAAGCGCAAGGCTAGCTTCGTGGCCGAGCCGCTGGAGCGTGGCTTCGGCCTGACACTCGGCAACGCGCTGCGTCGCGTGTTGCTCTCCTCGCTGCAGGGTGCCGCCGTGACCTCGATCAAGATCGAGAACGTGCTGCACGAATTCTCCAGCCTGGCGGGCGTTCGCGAGGACGTCACCGACATCGTTCTGAACGTCAAGCAGATCGCGATCCGCATGCAGGGCGAGGGGCCGAAGCGCCTCCAGCTTTCCGCAACGGGTCCCGGCGAAGTGAAGGCCGGCGACATCGCCGTGTCGGGCGACATCGAAGTGATGAACCCCGAGCTGGTGCTGTGCCATCTCGATGAAGGTGCGACGCTCAACATGGAGCTGACCGCCGACATCGGTAAGGGCTACGTGCCTGCGACCGCAAACCGTCCGGCCGATGCGCCGATCGGTCTGATCCCGGTCGATGCGCTATACTCGCCGGTACGTCAGGTATCCTACAAGGTCGACCCGACCCGCGTCGGACAGGACCTGGATTACGACAAGCTGACGCTGACGATCGAGACCGACGGCACGGTGACCCCGGAAGACGCGGTGGCCTATGCCGGCCGCATCCTTCAGGACCAGCTCGCGCTGTTCGTTCACTTCGACGATTCGTCGATCACGCGTTCGTCCGCTCCGATCGGCCAGGCGGCTGCTCCGGCGGCTGGCGGCGAGACGGCGGGCGATACCCAGCAGATCAATCGTTACCTTCTCAAGAAGGTCGACGAGCTCGAACTGTCGGTGCGTTCGGCCAACTGCCTCAAGAACGACAACATCATCTATATCGGAGATCTGGTCGGCAAGACCGAGGCCGAGATGCTCCGGACCCCGAACTTCGGCCGCAAGTCGTTGAACGAGATCAAGGAAGTGTTGTCTTCGATGGGTCTGCGCCTCGGCATGGAAATCCCGGGCTGGCCGCCCGAGAACATCGAAGAGATGGCGAAGAAGCTCGAGCAGGAAATCATGGGCTGATCGCAGGCGGATAGCGCGAGCTATCCGCCTGCGATCAGCACGGCCGACGGGCAGGGAAGCGGCCAAGCCGCGACACTGACCCGTTCGACGTGACCGGTGCGGGGCTTTGCCGTACCGCCTTTTCCCAACCCTCTCCCAAGCTCGTGCGGGAGAGGTAACAAGACAGGCAAAGGGTGGCTGCCTCATATGCCACCGGCTCTGGGGTACCTCGAACGGCCCCTTAACGAACGAAGGAATTACCCATGCGTCATCGCGTTGGCGGTCGTAAGCTGCAGCGTACCTCGGCCCATCGTACGGCCCTGTTCCGCAACATGTCGGCCGCGCTCATCAAGCATGAGCAGATCACCACCACCGTCGCCAAGGCGAAGGAACTGCGTCCCTACGTCGAGAAGCTGATCACGCTGGCGAAGAAGGGTGGCCTGTCCAACCGTCGTCTGGCGCATGCGCGTTTGCTCGACGATGCGCAGCTGGTGAAGCTGTTCGACGTTCTCGCGTCGCGCTACGCCGATCGCAACGGCGGCTACACCCGAATCATCAAGGCCGGCATCCGTGCATCGGACGCCTCGCCGATGGCGATCATCGAGTTCGTCGATCGCGACGTGTCGGCGAAGGGCCAGGATTCGGGTCCCGTCCAGTCGGACGAGGATTTCGACGAGGCGGCATAAAAGCCGGCGAAGCTGGGTCGAGGCCAAAGCCTCGTCCGGCCGGCGTCGCGAAAAGCGACGTCCGACGACACGGCTTTGCCGGGTCGCTGCAATAGGAGGAGGCCGTACCAGCGATGGTGCGGCCTTTTTCGTTTTGCGGCATGTGAGGGCGTATCCCAATCGCGTCGCGGTAAAGCCGCGTCGTCAGACGGGGCCATGCCCCGCCGGCCGGGCTTGGCCTTGTGCGGCTGCGCCGCTAAGGCCTGCGCCCATGCAGCACCCCGACAGCATCCTCATCGTCGATTTCGGCAGCCAGGTGACCCAGCTCATCGCCCGTCGCGTCCGCGAAGCCGGCGTCTATAGCGAAATCGCTCCCTTCCAGTCCGCCGAGGAAGCCTTCGACCGGATGCAGCCGGCCGGGATCATCCTGTCCGGAGGCCCCGCATCGGTCACGCTCGCCACGTCGCCCCGCGCCCCGCAGCGGTTCTTCGAAGCCGGCGTGCCCATCCTCGGCATCTGCTACGGCCAGCAGTTGATGAGCGCACAGCTCGGCGGCAACGTGATCATCTCCGGCGACGGCGGCGAGTTCGGCAAGGCGTTCGTCGACGTGAAGTCCGACTGCGGGTTGTTCCACGGCCTGTGGGCGGAGGGGGAGCGCCATCAGGTGTGGATGAGCCACGGCGACAAGGTCGACGCGCTTCCCCCCGGTTTCGTCCCCGTTGCCACCTCGGAAGGCGCGCCGTTCGCGATCGTCGCCGACGAGGCGCGCCGGTTTTACGGCGTCCAGTTCCACCCCGAGGTCGTCCACACCCCGGATGGCGGCAAGCTGATCGCCAACTTTGCCCGCCACGTCTGCGGCCTCAAGGGCGACTGGACGATGGCTGAATTCCGCGACGCGAAGATCGCGGAGATCCGCGAACAGGTCGGCAAGGGCAAGGTCATCTGCGGCCTGTCCGGCGGTGTCGATTCCTCGGTCGCTGCGCTGTTGATCCACGAGGCGATCGGCGACCAGCTGACCTGCGTCTTCGTCGACGGCGGCATCCTGCGGGCAGGGGAGGCGGAGCAGGTCGTCGGCCTGTTCCGGGGCCATTACAACATCCCGCTCGTCCATGTGCAGGCGCAGACGCTGTTCATGAACGGCCTTGCCGGCGTCACCGATCCCGAGGCCAAGCGCAAGTTCATCGGCAAGACCTTCATCGACGTCTTCGAAGGCGAAGCCAAGAAGATCGGCGGCGCGGAGTTCCTGGCGCAGGGCACGCTCTATCCCGACGTGATCGAGAGCGTCAGCTTCACCGGCGGTCCGTCGGTGACGATCAAGAGCCACCACAATGTCGGTGGCCTGCCCGAACGCATGAACATGAAGCTCGTCGAGCCCTTGCGCGAATTGTTCAAGGACGAGGTGCGCGCGCTGGGTCGCGAACTGGGTCTGCCCGACGTGTTCGTCGGTCGCCATCCGTTCCCCGGACCCGGCCTCGCTATCCGCATACCCGGCGAGGTCACAAGGGAACGTTGCGACATCCTGCGCAAGGCCGACGCGGTGTATCTCGAAGAAATCCGCAACGCCGGCCTCTACGATGCGATCTGGCAGGCGTTCGCGGTGTTGCTGCCGGTCCGCACGGTCGGCGTGATGGGCGACGGCCGCACCTACGATTACGTCCTCGCGCTGCGCGCGGTAACGTCCACGGACGGCATGACGGCGGAGGTGTTCGACTTCCCCAGCGACTTCCTGCCTCGGGTGGCGACGCGGATCGTCAACGAGGTGAAGGGCGTCAACCGCGTCGTCTACGACTATACGTCGAAGCCGCCCGGCACGATCGAGTGGGAATGAGCTGGCGCGCCCGGCAGGACTCGAACCTGCAACTCCAAGCTTAGAAGGCTCGTGCTCTATCCAGTTGAACTACGGGCGCGCGCCGGGGCCGGATAGCGCGGATTGCGCGGAACGGGAACAGCCATATAGTCGCGGTCCATGAACGATGCGGTTGATCCGGCGGTTGACGCGGGCGCGATGAGCGGACGGGTGTTTCGCTATTACGATTTCGTCATGGCGGCGTTCGTCGCGATCCTGCTGCTGTCGAACGTGATCGGCGCGGGCAAGGTCGCGCAGATCGTACTGCCGGGGATCGGGCCGTGGCCGTTCGGCGCCGGCATCCTTTTTTTCCCCATCAGCTATGTCATCGGCGACGTGCTGACCGAGGTCTATGGCTATGCGCGTGCGCGCCGCGTGATCTGGGCCGGCACCGCCGCCGTGGTGTTCATGGCCTTCATGAGCTGGATCGTCGTCGCGCTGCCGCCGGCGCCGACATGGACCAACCAGGCGGCCTATGCGACGATCTTCGGCCAGGTGCCGCGGATCGTGCTGGCCAGCGTCTGCGCCTTCTGGGCGGGCGAATTCGTCAATTCCTACGTCATGGCGCGGATGAAGCTGTGGAGCGACGGCAAGCATCTATGGGCGCGCACGATCGGTTCTACGGTGCTGGGGGAGGGGGTGGACAGCCTGATCTTCTACCCGCTCGCGTTCCTCCGCGCGGAGGGGTTCACACCGGGTCTGGTGGTGACGGTCATGCTGACGCAATGGGCGTTGAAGGTGGCGTGGGAGGTCGTGCTGACGCCGCTGACCTACGCCATCGTGGGAGCGCTGAAGCGGGCGGAGGGTGTGGATGTGTTCGATCGCGAGACCGACTTCACGCCGTTCCGCGCACGTGTGTAGGACGGGCTCAGGCCCCGATCGTTTCCAGCACGCCTTCGAAAAGGCGTCGCCCGTCGGTCCCGCCGTGGGCAGTCTCGATCTTGCGCTCGGGGTGGGGCATCATGCCGAGGACGTTGCCGTCCGCGTTGAGGATACCGGCGATGTTGCGCGCCGAGCCGTTGACCTGCTCGCCATAGCGGAAGGCGACGCGGCCTTCGCCTTCGAGTCGGTCGAGCGTCGCGTCGTCGGCGAAGTAATTGCCGTCATGGTGCGCGACGGGAACGGTGATCGTCTCGCCGGCGCCATAGCGGCTGGTGAAGGCCGATTGCGCGTTATCCACCGTCAGCGCGACATCGCGGCAGACGAAGTTCAGCCCGGCATTGCGCATCAGCGCGCCGGGCAGCAGGCCGGCTTCGGTCAGCACCTGAAAGCCGTTGCAGACGCCGAGCACCGGCAGTCCCTTACCCGCCCGTTCGACGACCGCCCGCATGATCGGCGAGCGGGCAGCGATCGCGCCGGAGCGAAGGTAATCGCCGTAGGAGAAGCCGCCGGGGACGGCGACGAGGCCGATGCCGTCCGGCAGTTCGCTGTCGCCGTGCCAGACCATCGCCGGCTTGACGCCGGTCACCGCTTCCAGCGCGACGGCAAGGTCGCGGTCGCAGTTGGAGCCTGGAAAGACGATGACCGCGGTCTGCATTACAGGCGCTCCACCCGGTAGTTTTCGATGACGGTGTTGGCGAGCAACTGGCGGCACATGCCGTCGATCGCCTCGTCCGTGGTCGCGTCGGCGACTTCGATTTCGAACACCTTGCCGGCGCGGACGTCCTCGACGCCCTCGAATCCGAGCGATCCGAGCGCGTGATGGAGGGCGCGGCCCTGCGGGTCGAGCACGCCGGGCTTCAGGGTGACGAAGATACGCAGTTTCATGAGCTTACTTACCCCGCCGCTTGCGATGGCTGTCGAGATCGAGGACGGCGCTGTCTTCGCCTTCGGGCATCAGGCCGAGGCGGCGCGCGACCTCCTGATAGGCCTCCGCCTCTCCGCCGAGGTCTCGGCGGAAGCGGTCCTTGTCCATCTTCTCGTTGGTGTCCATGTCCCACAGGCGGCAGCCGTCGGGGCTGATCTCGTCCGCCAGGATGATGCGGCCGTAATCATTGTCCCAGATGCGGCCGAATTCGAGCTTGAAGTCGACCAGCTTGATGCCGACGCCGGCGAAAAGGCCGGTGAGGAAGTCGTTCACGCGGATCGCGAGGTCGGCGATGTCGTGCATCTCCTCCTGGCTCGCCCAGCCGAACGCAGCGATATGTTCGTCGGAGATCATCGGATCGCCGAGCGCATCGTCCTTGTAATAATATTCGATGATCGTGCGGGGCAGCTTGACGCCCTCTTCGATCCCCAGCCGCTTCGACAGCGAGCCGGCGGCGACGTTGCGCACGACGACCTCGATCGGCACGATCTCGACCTGGCGGATCAGCTGTTCGCGCATATTGAGGCGGCGGATGAAGTGCGTCGGCACGCCGATCGCGTCGAGCAGCGTGAAGATGTGCTCGGAAATACGGTTGTTGAGTACGCCCTTGCCGTTGATCGTACCCTTTTTCTGGGCGTTGAAGGCGGTGGCGTCGTCCTTGAAATACTGGATCAGCGTGCCGGGTTCGGGACCCTCGTACAGGATCTTGGCCTTGCCTTCGTAGATCTGGCGGCGCCGAGCCATGCGCATGTCCCCTGAATAGAGCAGCCCCGGCGGCGCGAGGGATCGCGGGCCGGGGCCGGAATGGGCGGGGCTATAAGGGAAGGGGGGCGGGGGTGCAATCGGTGTGGATCATGCCGGATCGCGAGGTTGCGCCACTGGCCGATCCGTCGCGGCGAGCAGGCGCGCCCAAAGTGGACGGCCGAACCGGCGCCAGAGCAGCGCGAGGATGATCAGCCCCAGGAAAGGCGGCCCCAGGACCGCGAGCAGCCATAGCGCCGCGCCGAGCGTGGCGGCGGTGGAGCCGAGGGCGGTGTCGCCCGAATCGCGCAGCCGGTTGACGAAGCCGGTGCCGCGACCGGTGGAATAGGTGAAGCGGACGGGTGC
Organism: Sphingomonas sp. Leaf37; assembly: GCF_920939475.1. NCBI lineage: Bacteria > Pseudomonadati > Pseudomonadota > Alphaproteobacteria > Sphingomonadales > Sphingomonadaceae > Sphingomonas > Sphingomonas sp. Leaf37. The sequence continues at coordinate 803,408 of NZ_CAKLAX010000001.1, forward strand.
GGTGACGATGCTGGCCCGCGCTCCGGTGCGGGTGCCCGCTGCGGTGCGCAGATCGGCAAGGCGGACGGCGCGCTGCGACTGGAGCTCGGCGCGCTCGGCGGCGGGCAGGTCGGAACGGGCAAGTTCACGGTCGATGCGGGCGAGGTCGACCTGCGCCTCGCCGGACTGGCCAGTGGCCGCGGACACCTCCTCCGCCGCTTCGGTGCCGCCGATATTGGCACCCGTCAGCGTCGCGCCGACGCGTTCGGCAGCGGTGATCGCGTCGCGGCCGAAGCGGCGGGCGAGCGGTGCCGCGACGTTGGCGGACAGGCTGGCCGACACGTCGCCGGCATGGTCGACGTTATAGGTGATGCCGGTGATACGGCAGCGTTCGGAGCCCAGCGCTTCGCAGGCAGCGGCATGCGCTTCCTGCAATTCGTCGATCGCACGTGCAGGAAGAGTGAGGCTGTAGCCGTAGGTAAAGGCCAGTCCGGCCGTGGTCGCATTGCCCAATACCGGGCCGGTCTCGGCGCTGTCGGGCGCCCTGCTGCATCCTGCCAGCGCGAGTGCTGCGATACCGACCGTTGCAACGAACCTGCGCATGGCATTCTCTCCCGCGATGTCGATACACCATCGGCTTGATAGGATATCGCGTCAAGCCGGGCATCAGGTGCGATGAGCGGTGACATCGCTGTTGCCCCGGCGTAACGGGCAGGTGTGACCCATCCGTCCATCCTGCGCGCCGCATGGCGCCCGATCTGCGCTGCGGGGCTAGCGATCGTCGCTCTGCCCGCAAGCGCGCAACAGCAGGACGAGCAGCTGTGGACGCAGATCAACACCAACGTGCCGCTGACCGAGGATGTGCGCGTCACGCTGGAACAGATCGCACGGTTCAGCGATCGCCAGGATGGATTGTACCAGACCGAATTCGGGGCGTTGCTGGGCATCAAGGCGACCAAGAGCCTTGAGCTGGGCCTCGGCTATCGCAAGGTCGGTGCGCATAATGGCAATTCGGGAACCAACGAGGACCGGTTTCGACAGCAGGTCGTGGGGACGTTCGGGCCGATCACGACGCGGTTCCGCGTGGATGAACGCTTCAGCCCGCGCGGCGACGAGATCGGATTCCGGATCAGACCATTGGTGCGGTACAATCATCGGATCGGTGCAGGGAAGACCGCGGTGTTCGTCAGCCACGAAAGCTTCTTCCTGCCCAACACAACGCGTTGGGGCCAGCGCAGCGGCTATGAGCGGATGCGCAACATCGTCGGCGTGATGCTGCCGATCGGCAAGCAGATGATGGCGGATATCGGGTATCTCAACCAGTTCCGACCGGGACGTTCCGGATCGCGGGCGCAGATGGACCATGCGCTGAACCTGCAGCTGACGATCAATATCCGCGGCGTCCTGTTCCCGCATCTGAACGATTGAGTTCGCCGGGGCTTACCGCGTTCAGAAGCCTAGCATGACCCGGCCGACCAGCCGATCGTCACTGTGGCGCAGATCGGTGAAGCGGCCGGGCCGGGCGTCGCGGTCGATATCCGTGCCGGTGTAATCGAGGCCCAGCGTCAGCGCATTGCGGCGATGCTCGATGCCAAGACGCCAGTCCATATACGAACCGTCCGGGCGCAGCCGGCGGGCGCGATCCGGATCGTCGACGTCTCCGGAAGATCGCCCCAGCCGCGTCAGCACGGTGAACGGGGTGCCCGGCACGCCGGCATTGGCGGCGGCGTAGACATAGACGTTGCTGCCGCCGATGGCGCGCTGCGACGGGGCGATTATCGTGCCGAGCGTCGCGAAGACCGGGCCAAGGCCGTATCCCGCCGACGCGCCGATCTCGTGATAATCCATGCCGCCGCGTGCGCCTGCGAACAGATGGCTGGCCGCTTCCGCCCGAACGGTGAACCCGCCCAGATCCCAGTTCGTCGACAGGCCTAGGTCGACGACCGCATCGGCATCACCGTGCCGCGCGCTGTTGCGAAGTGTCACGATCCGCACCAAGCCGTCGATCGGGCCGACCACAGCCTGCCCGTCCACACTGGCCGCCGCGCGGCCACCCGTCCAGCTGAGACCGCGGCGAACCTCGTCGGTCGATATCTCGACACCGGCCGAGGGTGATAGTTGCGCCCGGGCCGGCACGGCAAGCCCACAGGCGAGCGCACCCATCAGTCCCGCGATCCGCCCGATCATGCCCGCGTCCGGTCAGCCTGCACGCTGCGCGCCATGAATGCGATCGAGTTCGTTGCGGAGTGCCTCATGGTCCTCCTGCGCCAGATCGATCAAATGGCCCTTCATGTCGGCGGCGCGGTCGGCCACCTCCTGCGCGATGGCGGCGCGGTGGGTGCTGCACCAACCGGGTCGCGTGCCCTTCAGAACGGCCTCGCGTTCGATCTGACGGGTCATCGTCGCACCCGATGCAGCGACGGCGTGACGATCGACGACCATGTTCGCTGCCCATCGGCAGCGCAGGGTGGACATCTTGCCTGCGGGGGCGACCGCCCCGACCTGCTGGTGCGACACCGCGATCGTTCCGCGGTATTGCGCCGCGACCGGGCCGCTATGGTGATCCACACGGCTCTGATGATCGATGGTCATGCCGACCGCGGCGCTCGCGGCGCCCAGCAGCAATCCGGCGGTCAAGAGATAGGCCATCGTTTCTCTCCTCATATCTGTCCGATCCATGCCGATCGGTTGGGTGGCCCGATGGGCCTATGGTCCATCAATGCGGCATAGCGGATGTTGGTTGCTGCGTTTTCGCCGCGCAATAAAATGTAAAAGCGAGTTCAGGTTACCGTGTTGCGCTCGCCGAATTCCGGGGCACGCCATGCCTCGCTCGCGACGATCGCGCGGAGGTGTTCGCCGGCCTGCCAGACGTCTTCGTGGCTGAGGTAGAGCGGGGTCAAGCCGAGGCGAAGGATATCCGGGTCGCGGAAATCGCCGATGACGCCGCGGGCGATCAGCGCTTGCGTCAGCTCGTAGGCATGGGGCGCGCGGAAGCTGATGTGGCTGCCGCGCGATGCTGCGTCGGCAGGGCTGACGCAGGCGAGGCCGGCCAGCGCGCCGGCGGCGGCAAGAATATCGAACAGAGCGGCGCTTTTCGCGGTGAGGGCGGCCATGTCGATGTCGGTCCAAAGGTCGAGCGCGGCTTCGAGACTGGCCATGGCGAGGATCGAAGGGGTGCCGACCAGCCAGCGCTTCATTCCGGCGGCAGGGCGATAACCATCCTGGAAGGCGAAGGGTTCGGCATGGCCCATCCAGCCGCTTACCGGGTTGGCGAACGCCTCCTGATGGCGGCGCGCGACGTACAGGAAGGCGGGTGCGCCGGGGCCGCCGTTGAGGTATTTATACGAGCAGCCCACGGCGAGATCGGCATTTGCGGCGGTGACGTCGAGCGGGATCGCGCCGACGCTGTGGCTGAAGTCCCACAGGACGAGGGCGCCGGCGGCGTGCGCGCGGGCGGTCCAGGCCGCGAGATCGAAACGGTCGGACGTCTTGTAATGGACATGGGTGAGCAGCAGCAGCGCAGTGTCGTCGTCCAGTGCGTCGGCCAGCGCGGCGCGATCGACCACCTTCAGCCGCGCGCCGGGGACGCAGGCGACCGCGCCCTCGGCGATGTGCAGATCGGTGGGAAAGTTGCCGGCCTCGCTCAGCACCGTCCGGCGGGCGGGATCGTGACGGAGCGCGGCGACGATCGCCTTGAACAGATGAGTCGAGGTGGTGTCGCCGACGATGACCTCGTCCGCCGCCGCGCCGATGATGGGGGCGATCTTCGCGCCGAGCCGCTCCGGCGCGTCGATCCAGCCTTCGTTCCAGCTGCGGATCAGGCGATCGCCCCATTGACGGGTGGTCGCGTCGGCGATGGCGGCCGGCACCGCGCGGGGCAGGGCGCCAAGCGAGTTGCCGTCGAGATAGATGATGCCATTCGGCAAGGCGAAGCGGTCGCGAAAGCGTGCGAGCGGATCGGCGGCATCGAGGGCGCGTGCGTCTTCGCGGGTCATGCGGTGGCTCCGAGGGCGGCGAGGATCAGGGTGCGGGTTTGTGCCCAGGCGGGCGTGCCGGGGGCGATCAATTCGACATGACCGGTTTCGGCGACGGTGTGGAGGCTGACGACATCGCCGGACTTGCGGGCGCGGGCGACATAGTCCTCCGCCATGCGATACGGCACGATCCTGTCCTCGCGGCCGGCGACAAGTGCCTGCGGCACGCCGAGCGGCAGGAGCGGCGGAATCGAGGTGTCCGCGAAGGGCGCGGGACGGTCGCCGACGAGCTGCGCGATCACCTCCGTCCCGCAGCCATTGTCGGGACTGGCAGCGACCGCTTCGAGATCGGGCAGGCCGCCGAGGACGATGACATAGGGGATCGACAGTGGATCGGGATCGTGGAGCGGGCTGTCGATGGGCAGGCGGGGCTGTGCCGCCAGCCAGAGCGCGAGATGGCCACCGGCGGAATGGCCGACCGCGACCATGCGGCTGACGTCGAGGCCATAAGCGGCGGCGTCGCCGCGCAGGCGGTCGGCTGCGGCTGCCGCGTCGCGAAAGGTGCCGGGATAGCCGCCGCCGTCGCGATCGACGCCGCGATAATCGATGTTCCATACCGCCACGCCCGTGCTGCGCAGGTCGGCGGCGACCCAGTCCATCAGGCGGCGATCGGCGATACCCGTCTGCCAGCAGCCGCCGTGGACCATCAGCACGACCGGGTGCGGCCCCGCACCGGCGGGACGCCACAGGTCGATGCGGTGGAGTGGATCGGGGCCGTAGGCGATCGTCGCATCCGGGGTTTCGCGCGGACGGGCGGTCAGATCGGGCCAGGTGAGATAGTCGGTCATGGGCGACTCTCGCGCTAGCCGATGTGGTGGCGACCATCCACTGCCCTGCGCGAAGGCGAGTTGTTAAGGGTGGCGCGGCTACGCAATCTTTCGTTACGCGAGCGCAAGGGGGCGGCGATGAAGATTCTGGTTCTGTCCAGCCTGTACCCGAACGACGCGCAGCGGCGGCACGGCATCTTCATCGAGCACCGCGTTGCGCATCTGGTCGCACCCGGCGACGAGGTGCGGGTGGTCGCACCGGTGCCGTGGTTCCCGAGCGTGAATGCGATCTTCGGTCGCTACGCGGCATTCGCGCAGGCGCCGCGCGAGGCGGTGCGGCGCGGGGTCGCGGTGAGCCATCCGCGGTATCCGGTGGTGCCGAAGGTCGGGATGATGGCGGCACCCGGCCTGATGGCGGCGGCGCTGTATCCGCATATCGCCAAGCTGCGCCGGACGTTCGATTTCGATGTGATCGACAGCTATTACCTGTACCCGGACGGGGTGGCTGCGGGGCTGTTGGCGCGGGCGTTCGGGCGGCCGTATCTGATGAGCGCGCTCGGCACGGACGTCAGCCTGATCCCGCAGCATCGCGCGGAGCGGCGCATGATCCTGCGGGCCGTGGAGCGGGCGGCGGCGGTGACGACGGTGTGCGGGGCGCTGCGCGACGAACTGCTGGCACTGGGTGCGGCGGCGGACAAGGTGAGCGTGGTGGAACATGGCGTCGACCTCGTTCTGTTCCGGCCGCCGGCGGATCGGGCGGCGTTGCGCCGCGAACTGGGGATCGAGGGACCTGCATTGCTCTCGGTCGGGCATCTGATCGATCGCAAGGGGCATGATCTGGCGATCCGGGCGGTGGCGGACCTGCCGGAATGCACGCTGATGATCGCGGGCGACGGGCCGCGCGACACGGCGCTGCGGACGCTGGCGGTCGAGCTGGGCGTGGCGGATCGTGTGCGGTTCCTTGGCCATGTCGAGCAGCAGCAGTTGCCCGACCTGTACGGTGCGGCGGACGTCGCGCTGAACTGCGCGGATCGCGAAGGGATCGCCAACGTGCTGCTGGAAGCGCTGGCATGCGGCACGCCGCTGGTCGCGACGCCGGTCTGGGGTTCGCCCGAGGTGGTGAAAGTGCCCGAGGCGGGATTGCTGAGCGCGGATCGGTCCGCAGGTGCGATTCGGGATGCGGTGGCGCGTTTGCTGAACGCGCTGCCGGATCGGGCGACGACGCGGGTCTATGCCGAACGCTACGACTGGCGCGAGACCGGGCGGCAACATCGGGCGCTATTGGCGGCCGCAGTAGGGGACGTTGCCGTTTCCGGCCCTGCCGCTTAGGGTGTTCCCGATATGGCCACCGACTTTCAGGAACCCCCGATCGGCATCCTCGATGCGCCGTTCGATACCGCTCTGTCCGACCGCTATCTGGTCTATGCATTGTCGACGATCACCGCGCGATCGTTGCCGGATGTGCGCGATGGCCTGAAGCCTGTTCACAGGCGTCTTCTGTGGGCGATGCGGCTGCTGAAGCTCGATCCATCGCAGGGTTACAAGAAATGCGCTCGCGTCGTCGGCGACGTCATCGGCAAATACCATCCGCATGGCGACCAGTCGGTCTACGATGCGATGGTCCGCCTCGCGCAGACGTTCTCGCTGCGCTATCCGCTGGTCGACGGACAGGGCAATTTCGGCAACATCGACGGCGATAACGCCGCTGCCTACCGCTACACCGAGGCCCGGCTGACGCAGGTCGCGATCGACCTGATGGACGGGCTGGACGAAGACGCCGTCGCCTATCGCCCGACCTATAATGGCGAGGATCAGGAACCGGAGCTGTTCCCCGGCCTGTTCCCCAATCTGCTGGCGAACGGCGCGAGTGGCATCGCGGTCGGCATGGCCACCAGCATCCCGCCGCATAATGCCGCCGAACTGCTCGATGCCGCGATCATGCTGGTCGACAAGCCCGACGCGCCCGACGTGGCGGTGCTGGACTATGTGAAGGGTCCGGATTTTCCGACCGGCGGGCTGGTGGTCGATCCGGCAGCGGTGATCGCGGAAAGCTACGCCACCGGGCGCGGCGGCTTCCGGGTGCGCGCGCGTTGGTCAATCGAGCGTGAGAAGGGCGGCGGATGGCAGGTGGTTGTCAGCCAGATTCCGTACGGCGTGCAGAAGGGCAAGCTGATCGAACAGATCGCCGGCCTGATCAACGACAAGAAATTTCCGATCCTGACCGACGTGCGCGACGAATCGGATGCCGAGGTGCGCATCGTGCTGGAGCCGCGCAGCCGCACGGTCGATCCGCAGGTGCTGATGGACGGACTGTTCCGCTTTTCCGATCTGGAGACGCGGATCAGCCTGAACCTCAACGTGCTCGACAAGGATCGCACGCCGCGGGTGATGTCGCTGGGCGGGGCGCTGAAGGCTTGGGTCGAGCATCAGTTCGTGGTGCTGGAACGACGCACGCGGCATCGGCTGGGCAAGATCGCCGACCGGATCGAGCTGCTCGAAGGCTATCTGGTCGCCTATCTCAACCTCGACCGGGTGATCGAGATCATCCGGACCGAAGACGAGCCGAAGCAGGTGATGATCGCCGAATTCAGCCTGACCGACCGGCAGGCGGAGGCGATCCTCAACATGCGGCTGCGCAGTTTGCGTCGGCTGGAAGAATTCGAGATCCGCGGCGAGCGCGACAAGCTCGACAAGGAACGCGGCGAGCTGGAGAGCCTGCTCGCCGATCCGGCCAAGCAGAAGCGGCGGATGAAGCGTGACCTGAAGAAGGTGCGCGACCGCTACGGGCCGGAAACGGCGCTGGGGGCGCGGCGAACGACGATCGAGGAAGCCGCGCCGACGCGCGACATTCCGCTGGAGGCGATGATCGAGCGCGAGCCGATCACCGTCATCCTGTCGCAGCGCGGCTGGATTCGCGCGATGAAGGGGCATGGCGATCTCTCGTCGGCCGAGACGCTGAAGTTCAAGGAGGGCGATGGTCCCGCCTTCGCCTTTCACGCGCAGACGACGGACAAGCTGCTGCTCGCGGCGGAGAACGGCCGGTTCTTTACGCTGGGCGCGGACAAGCTGCCGGGCGGGCGCGGATTCGGCGAGCCGGTGCGGGCGATGATCGACCTCGACGGGTCCATCGGTATCACCGCCTTTCTGAATGCGCGCGGGATCGAGCAATTGCTGATCGCCGCGACCGACGGGCGCGGTTTCAGGGTGCCGGTGGCAGAGGTGATTGCCGAGACGCGCAAGGGCAAGACGGTCATGACGCCGCGTGTCGGTGCCAGACTGCTGATCGTCCGGCCGGTCGTCGCCAACGCCGATTACGTCGCGGCGATCGGCGACAACCGCAAATTCCTGGTCTTTCCGATTGCCGAACTGCCGGTGATGAGCCGCGGACAGGGCGTGCAGATCCAGCGTTTCCGCGAAGGCAGCCTGTCGGACGCGACCACGTTCGTGTTCGCCGAGGGAATGAGCTGGCCGATGGGTGGGGGCACCGGACGCACGCGTACCGAAAGCGATCTGTCGCTGTGGCGGACCGCCCGCGGTGCGGCGGGACGGACGCCGCCGACCGGTTTTCCGCGTGACAATCGGTTCGGCAGCTGACGTCAGTCGGCCCGACGGGCGCCGCTGTCTGACATAATAGCGGGATTTTCAGTCGCTCTTAACGAACCATGCCTACACGGGCTCTATGGCAACCGCCTCGTCCGACATGTTCCCCCAACCGATCGACGGGCCGGATCTGTTCGAGCGCGATCTAGAATTGATCCCGATCCCGACGGTGCAGGTCGTTCGCGCGGGGCCGGCGTTCGAATTTCTTGCGGTCAATCGCGCCTATCGGCTGGCCGGACTGGGCGTGAATGCGGACCGGTCGCCGATGCTGGCGCTGCTCAGCAGCCGGATCGACGCGTTTTTGCGATCCACCGACGTCCGCAGCGATTTCGACTGGTCGATCGGACAGGTGATCGATTCGCGTTATTATCGGGTTACGCTGGCGCGGCCGACACCCGCCCTGCGCGACCGATGCCAGGTCGCCTTCATCGACCTGACCGCGCAGGTCCATACCGAACGATCGCTGCGGCGGGAGATGACGACCGACAGCCTGACCGGCCTGCCGAACCGCGAAGGCTTCAGCGACATGATCGAGGCGGTGCAGGCCGATCGCGGCGGGCATGCCGTGCTGGTCATCGACCTCGACCGGTTCGGGCGACTGAACGCCTGCCTGGGCGGCCTTGCGGGCGACGAACTGCTGATCACGGTCGCGCGGCGCATCAAGGGGGCGCTCCGCGCGCGCGATTCGCTGGCGCGGATCGGCGGCGACGAATTCGGCATCCTGATGGCGGTCGACGACGATCCTGCCGAAGCGACGCGGCTCGCCGAACGCATCCAGCGGGCGCTGTCAGCACCGTTCCGCCTGAGCGATTACGAGATCGGGGTCGAATGCTCGATCGGCATCGCGCACGGCAACGATGCGATCGACGATGTCGAGGAACTGATCCGCAACGCGCAATTCGCGGTCAAGCGGGCGAAGACGGGCCGGCAGGTCGAAAGCTATCAAACACAGGCGTTCGCGCTGGCGCGGGAACAGTTCGCGATGGAAACCGCGCTGCGCCGCGCGATCGAGGAACGCCAGCTGCGCCTCGCCTTCCAGCCGATCTGCGATCTGGCGAGCGGATCGATCGTCTCGTTCGAGGCGCTGGCCCGCTGGCGCGACGAATCGGGTGTCGAGCACGAACCCAGTGCGTTCATTCCCGTCGCCGAGGAATCGGGACTGATCGTCCCGCTCGGCCGCTGGGCGATGGACGAAGCCGCGCGAACGCTGCGCTGGTGGGACGAGGAATGCGGCGGTGACTGCGGGATGCGCGTCGCCGTCAACCTGTCCGCTATCCAGATGCAGCGCGACGACATAGCCCCGGTGGTCGAGGCAGCGTTGATCCGCCATAACCTGGCCGGCAGCCGCTTCAATCTGGAGCTGACCGAAAGCGCGATCGTGAGCGATCCCGACCGTATCGCCGGCATCATGCATGCGCTGAAGGCGCTCGGCACGACACTGGCGATGGACGATTTCGGCACCGGTTATTCGAACCTCGCCTATCTGCAGAAGCTGCCGATCGATATTCTGAAGATCGACCGCAGTTTCGTGTCGGGCATGCTGGCGGACCGCGACAAGATCGCGATCGTACGCGCCGTGCTCAGCCTGGCGCAGGCGCTCGGCATGAAGACGACGGCGGAGGGCGTCGAAAGCAACGAACTGGCGCAAACGCTGGCGGCGCTCGGCTGCACCTATGGTCAGGGCTATCTTTATGCGCGTCCGCTGGAGGCGGCCGATGCGTTGTCGATGATCGTCGCCGCGCGGGCATCGGCGACCGCCTCGTCGGCCAGCTGATCGACGCGCGGCTGTTCGGGGAAACCTTCGGCGATCCACGCAGTCTCGATCTGGCGGAGCGTCGCGATCACCTCCGGCCCCTTGCGCAGACCGCGTTGTACCAGCGCGCCGCCGCCGATCGGTAGCACCGGCGGAATCCAGTCGCGGACCGATGCGACACCGGGGTCGCCGGCCAGCAGCAACCGATCGATCGCCCCGGCGACGCCGACCCGATAGGCGAGCGCGTGCGGCCCTTCGTCTCCCACACCGGAAGCCGCACCGATCAGGCGCTTCCGATCCGCGTTCGACAGCCTCAATCGCGCGCCGACCGACTCCGTGGCGTCCGGCGGCAGCAGGGCGGCAAGCCGGCGGATCGGGTCGGGCGGGATGGCGGCGGCGGCCTCATGCGCGACCAGTGCCGCGAACCGGGTGCCATCCGTGATTTCCGGCAGGACGGCGCGAAAGATGCCATGCTCGATCATCAGCGCCACCACGGGTACGGCGTGTCGCGCGACCAGCAGCCTGAGCACCTCGGCGGCGATCCGTTCCCGTGACAGCGCCATCAGATCGTTCGTGCGTGCCGCACAGGCGGCCAGGCCATCGGCATCGATCGTCTCGCCGAAGCGGGCATGGAAGCGGAAGAAGCGCAGGATCCGCAGGTGATCCTCGGCAATGCGCCCGTAGGGATCGCCGATGAACCGCACCCGGGCGGCAGCGAGATCGTCCAGCCCGTGGAAATAATCGTAAATCTGCCCGGTACGGGGATCGGCGTAGAGCGCGTTGATCGTGAAATCGCGCCGAGCGGCATCGTCGACCCAGGCGTCGGTGAACGCAACGACGGCGTGCCGCCCATCGGTAGATACGTCGCGCCGCAGCGTCGTCACCTCGATCGGGCCCGACGGCAGGATGGCCGTAACGGTGCCATGCGCGAGCCCGGTCGGCACCGCGCGTATGCCGGCGGTCTTCAGCGCCGCCAGTACCGCTTCGGGCAGCAGCGATGTCGCCAGATCGACATCGGCGGGTTCGATGCCGAGTAGCGTGTCGCGCACGACACCGCCGACCAGCCGGACCATCGCCGGACCGCCGAGCGCGTCGACCAGCCCCTCGAAACCCGGCAACGCCCGGATGCGGTCGAGATCGAGCGTCACGCCCATGCGAGCCGCCGCGACAGGTTGACGATCATCGCCGCCGTCGCGCCCCAGATGCGGCGGTCCTGCCAAATGATCTCATGATAATGTCTCATCTCGCCGCGGAACATCGCGCTCGCCTCGACCTGATTGGCGGGATCGAGCAGGAAGTCGAGCGGCACCTCGAACACCGCGGCGACCTCCGCCTCGCTCGGTACCAGCGGCACATCGGGCGGCACGACCGCCAGCACCGGTGTGACGGTGAAGCCGGTGACGGTGCGATACCGGTCGACCTCTCCCAACACCGTCACCAGTGTCCGGGGCAGGGCGATCTCCTCTTCCGCCTCGCGCAGGGCCGCCGCGATCGAGGTTTCGTTCGGGTCGAGCCGCCCGCCGGGAAAGGCGACCTGTCCGGCATGGTTGCGCAGCGTATCGGTCCGCTGTGTCAGCAGGACGCCTGGCCGGTCGCGGTCGGTGATCGCGACCAGCACCGCGGCGGGGGTCATATCCGACTCGTCGCGTGCGTCCAGTTCGCGGAAATCGCCGGTGAGCAGCACGGGCTTGGACGTGCGTCCGCGGTCGAGAGCTGCCGTCAGCCGTCGGGCGAGTGTCACGCGCCGGGTTCCAGCGGGAAGAAGGCGCCATCGCTCCAGACGCCCGGTCTATCGTCTTCCCCATCAAGTGCGCGGGCGGCAAGGTCGTAATAGACGGATCGCGCCACCAGCGCCTCGAGCCCGCCACGGACGTGCAGATAGGGGCGGGGGCCATCGGCATCCGTGGCAAAGCGCAGCGGATGCGCGGCGGATGCGGTGACGAGGTCGCCGGTGTTGAGGCGGAAAATCAGGCGCGCGTCGGCACCGTCGCCATCCACCTTCATCTCCACCGCGACGAAGGGGGCATCCTCCACCACGATGTCGAGCTTCTCGACCGGCGTGACCAGCACATAGCCGCCGTCGGCCTCGCGTCGCAGGATCGTCGAGAACAGGCGTACCATCGCGATCCGGCCGATCGGCGATCCCTGATGAAACCACGTTCCGTCGCGCGCGATCCGCATCTCGCTGTCGCCGCAATGCGTCGGGTTCCACTGTTCCACCGGCGGCAATCGCCGCTGTTCGACGAGCGCGGCGATCCCGGCAAGGTCGAGACTGGCGAGATCGGGGATATCCTCCATCGGCATGCTGGCGAGGTAGGGTGTGCAGGGCCTTGCGTAAAGGCGCTCAGGTGGGCGCGGTGACGACCGGGCCGAGCATTCCCGCAACGGCGGGCACGTCGTCGCCACGCGCCAGCAGCCGGTGGCGCTCGACCGGACCGGGCAACCGCCACCCGCCGGTATGCGTCGCGTCGAACCCGAAGAAACGGCCATAATATTCGGGATCGCCGATCAGCATCAAGGCGCCATCCGACCCTTCGACCTTCGCCGCCGCCAGCGCCTGCATCATCAATTGCCGGCCGATGCCGTCGCGCTGACGCTCCGGCTCTACCGCGACGGGGCCGATCATCACCAGATCGTAGCGCCTGCCGTCATCGCCATGCAGATGGATGGGCCAGCATTGGACCGTGCCGATCAGCACGTCGTCGTCCCGTGCGGCGAGGCTGAGACCGGCAAGCGGGGCCGCATCGCCGCGGACCTTGTAGGCCGTGCGTGCGTGGCGATCGGAACCGAATGCGCGGTCGAGCAGCGCCTCCACGGCGGCTCCGTCGACGGTGCTGAGCGGCACGAAAGCGATCACGGCGGCTGTCCTTGTCGGCCCGATGCGGGCGGGCCGCGCGCATGAGACGTTGACGCTTTGAACGCAAGCGGAATGCGCGCGCGATTCGCAAGTGGTGACTGTCCGTGGCGTGCCACCGTTGCTAAAGGCCATCGCCATGCAAGACAGTCTACAGCTGGAGGTCCACGATCTCGAGGTTCAGGTGCTCACCGGCATCTATTCGGAGGAGACGCATCTGCCGCAGCCGCTGCGGATCGATCTGACGGTCGATCTGCGCTGCCCCGAGCATTTCGCGCCCGACACGCCGCTGTCCGCATCCAAGAACTACCTCGACCTGAAACATGCCGCGACCAGCGCGTTGCCCGAGGGGCTGCATTTCACGCTGATCGAGGCGGTTGCGGATCATATTTGCGAAACGTTGTTCGTTACCGACGAGCGCGTGCTCCGGATCAAGGTGAAGATCGTGAAGCTGGCGATCGCGGAAGCGGGCGAATCGATCGGCATCACGCTCGTCCGCCATCGGCGCTGACCGTTCAGCGAAGCGCACGAGTTCGCCCGCACGGGCCGAGCTGTTGCACGACGAAGGCGTAATCCTCCTGAGCGATCGCGCTGTTCCCGGCATCGAGCGAAGCAGTGCTCTTCGGCGGCAGCGTACCGGGCAACGCGCAGGCGAGTCGATACCAGAGCAGCGTATCGCGCGCCGGCGGGGCGGCCGCCTCGTCCACGATTTCGGATAGCGCCACTGCCCAGCGCGGCTGCTCGCCCGGTCGACGCAGGATGGTGAGCGACACGGGCGCGCCGTTGGCGGTAGTCAGGAAAACCTGCGTCTCCCCTTCGCCGGGCAGCGCACCGGGAACGTGAAAGGCGTTGCCGATGCCGGTGATCACCGGTGGGGCGTCGGCGGCGACGAGCGCCTGCGCGATACCGCGGACGCGCTGGTCGTCCGCCGGAGTCCACGCGATCTGCGCATCCGGCGCGACCAGCTGGATTTGGTTCGGCACGCCGGGCACCGGCCGGCCGAACAGCAGGACGCGCAGCTTCTTCAGTTTCGGTAGACGGCCGCTCGCATCCGGCATGAGGTCGAGCAGATAGCCGATTCGCGGGGGCAGGCCGCCGGCGCCCTTCACCAGGGCGCCGAGATCCGCCTCGATATAATAACGTGTCGCCCCCGGTGCGGCGCCGACGGCATCGGTTCCCTTCAGCTTGATGGTGGAGCGGATAGTGGCGTCTGCGATGACGGGCGCGGCAGTGACCAGATCGGTGAGGTCGGCATAACCGGTGCCGGCGACCGGCCCATACGCTGCACCGGTCGTTGCGGATTGCGCGTGGGCCTGCATCGAAGACAGCGTCATCACGAGCGCGGCGGCTGCCAGCCCGGTGGATTGGAATCGCGGAATCATGCGCTTTGGCTAGCCGAGCGCGGATGAACGATACAGAAATAATTCTGTCTTTCGCCGATTGTACGTTTGTTGCGTCCGACAAAGCGTTTGCGTGGCGGGAAACGGGACGATAGGGTCCGCCCACTGCCAAGCACGGCGTAACGCCGGGGCAGGGGCCTACGCGCGTTCTTCCCCCGGGCGCTGCGAGGACCACGAGATTAGGGAGTGTCGTTGCTGAATGGCCTATGCTGACCAGAAGATGTCCGGTGGCAGGGTGGTCGCGATCGTCATCGTCGTGCTCATCCATGCGGCGCTGGGCTATGCCTTCGTCACCGGGCTCGCGTACCAATACGTGAAGAAGGCCCAAGAAAAACTTAACACGTTCGACGTGGAGGAGCCGCCTCCCCCGCCGCCGGACGAACCGCCGCCCCCTCCGCCCGACACGCCGATGACGCCGCCGCCCGTGGTGTCGCCGCCGCCGATCGTGCAGAACCCGAATCCGCCGCCCGTGGTGATTCAGACGGTTTCGACGCCGCCGCCCGCCGTCAATCTGACGCCGATCGCTGCGCCGCCCGCACCGCCTGCGCCGCCCGCACCGCCGGCACCGCCGACGGTCAGCAAGGCTGCCGGTGCGAAGGGTGATCCGTCCGCGTGGGTTTCGACCGACGACTATCCGCCGAGCTCGCTTCGTTCCAACGAGGAAGGCACCAGCGCGATTGCATGGACGATCAATACGCAGGGCCGGGTCGAGAATTGTCGCGTCACGTCGTCCAGCGGTTCCGCCGCTCTCGACCGGGCGGCATGCCAGGCGATCACGCGGCGGGGTCGTTATACCCCTGCCCAGGATGCGTCGGGCAATCCGATCAGCACGTCATCTTCGCGTCGTGTGGTCTGGAAGATTCCGAAGGACTGATGCGGTCCCCGTCCGTCGCCCGGAATTGGCCGGAGCGACGGACGGGTCCTCTGCGAACATTTACACCGTTTGATAAGGACTCATTTCACCATGCTCACCACCATTCTCGCGGCCGGCGGCACCGCGGCAGCCGAAAGCCAGTTCGGCCTCCAGGCCGCACTGAAGGAAGGCGGCCTGATCTCGCAGTCGGTGTTCACCATCCTCGTGCTCATGTCGATCGTGTCGTTCTACATCCTGTTCTCGAAGCTGTTCGAGCAGCAGAAGATCATGAACCAGGCGAAGCGCGTCCGTCAGGCTTTCTGGCAGTCGAGCAATCTGCGCGAGGGCTCCGCGAAGCTGGAGAAGAACTCGGCCTACAAGCAGCTCGTCGACGACGGTTTGCAGGCGCAGGACCAGCACAGCAAGCTGACCGATCCGGTCGAGGCGCATGACTGGCTGCACGGTTCGCTCGCCCGCTCGGAAGCGGCGATCAACTCGAAGCTGGGCGGCGGTCTCGCCTTCCTCGCGACGGTCGGCGCGACCGCACCGTTCATCGGTCTGTTCGGCACCGTGGTCGGCATCTACCGCGCACTGATCAAGATCGGCGCATCGGGCGATCCGTCGATCGACAAGGTCGCCGGTCCGGTCGGTGAGGCGCTCATCATGACCGCACTCGGCCTGGTCGTCGCGGTTCCGGCCGTGCTCGCCTACAACTGGCTGCAGCGCCGCAACAAGTCGATCGCCGAAGACCTGTCGGCCTTCTCGAACGACGTACTGGGCTTCCTCGCCTCGAACGGGGCAGTGAAGCCGACGATGGCCGGTCTCGCCACGACCGCCAAGGCTCCGGTGAAGCCGGCAGCGGCAACCACGACCGCCGGCCAGGCCGGTGGCGTGCAGACCCGCCCGTAAATACCAAAAGGCTGCGGGGCCGTCATGATGGCGGCCCCGCTACCGGTCGATGGCACAAAGCCATCGGCAAGAGGAATGGATAGGATAGCTCGCACATGGCGATGAGCGCTGGCGGAGGAGGAGGTTCCTCCGAAAAACCACTATCGGACATCAACACCACGCCCCTCGTGGACGTGATGCTGGTGCTTCTGATCATCTTCCTGATCGCCGTTCCGGTCGCAATCCAGACGGTCAAGGGCATCGTCCTGCCCAAGGTCGCGTTCGATCCGACGACGACCAAGCCCGAGAACGTGTTGCTCTCGGTCACGACCGGCCCGGACGGCAATTGCATGGTGTATTGGGGAACGTCCCCGATCACGAGCAAGGACCTGCTGACCCGTGCGGTCGACAAGTTGAAGCTGGAAATCGAACGTCAGGGTGGCGCAGGCAATCCCGACCTCGAACTTCCGGAAGTTCACATTCGCGGCGACGTCAACACGCCGTACAAGTGCATTGGTGGTTCGGTCTACACGATGCAGCAGGCCGGGTTCGCCAAGGTCGGCTTCATCTCGCAGCCGCCACCCGCGGGCGGCGCGTCCTGATCCGTACCGCCCGACCCAGGAGTATCTGATATGGCAATGAGTGGTGGCTCGGAAGACGGCGAGCCGATGATGGAAATGAACACGACGCCGTTGATCGACGTCATGCTCGTTCTCCTCATCATGTTCATCATTACGCTTCCCATCCCGACCCATGCGGTGAAGGTCGATCTTCCGGTCAACGACCCGCGGAACCAGACCCCTCCGGTCGATCCGCAGAAGAACAAGATCATCATCGATGCGGCGGGCACGGTTTCGTGGAACGGCACGCCGGTCGACGAAGTGACGCTGCGCCAGTATCTCGATACGGCGGCAGCGATCAATCCGGAGCCGGAACTGCACTTCCAGCCGGACCCGGCGGCGAAGTACGAGAAGGTCGACCAGACGCTGGCAGTGATCAAGCGTTCGGCCGTGACCAAGCTCGGCTTCATCGGCAACGAGCAATACCGCAACGATTTCTGATCTTTCGATCCGAACGATGCGAAAGAGGGCGGTCCCGCGAGGGGCCGCCCTTTTGCTGTGTCGATCGCCGAAGGACCCAGCTTCGGCTGGTTTCACAGCAGCCGGACGGCAGGGGCGAGCACGTGCGGAGGAGTATTACGACCGGGACCTGTCGTGACATGGCCGCAGGTCTGCAAGCACGTGTGCCGTCGTCGCATCCCGTTTCGGGCCGCATTCCGTTTCGGCCCGCATCCCGTTTCAGGCCGCGCGGCATCGAGGATCGAGCCCGCGAACTCGGCCTCGGCATCAACATGCGCCCGCCCCATCACGAAGGACAGCGCGTCGACGGTCGCCACGGAGCGCGTGTACGTGGCACCAAGGCGATGATCGTCGACACCCGTGCCTTCAGCACACGTCGATCGCGGTCCAGGCGGGATCAAGACTATCAGCCCGCCGGTGATCGTTGTCGACGCCGGTGACGATCCCGCTTGCGCGCATGTCTTCGAAGTGACACAACAGTGTCACAAAAATGAAACCTGTCGATCTGGCAGGAGAAGGAGACGATGCAATGCGTGTGATTGTCGCGACGATGCTGGCGGGTGCGTGCCTGACGACGCCAGCGCTGGCTGCCGACCGAACCGGCTATCAGGCGATCGCTGCCGGGGACTTCACCGCGGCGGCAAAGCGGATCGAGGCGGAGCGGCGGATTTTTCCGGATCGTCCCGAATTGATGCTCAACCTGGCCGTCGCCTATGCGCGGACCGGACGCACGTCGGATGCGCGCGCGCTCTACAGCGAAGTGCTGCAGCGACCCGAGGTGGCGATGGATATGCCCAATGGCGCCATCGTGTCTTCGCACGACGTGGCGACGCGCGGGCTGTCGCGGATGACGACGACGCTCGCGACGCGTTGACCTGGCTGCGGCCCGCCCGATGGAGCGGGCCGTCGGCTGTTACAGTCGCGGGAGCGTGACCCCGCGCTGACCCATGTATTTGCCGGCCCGATCGGCGTAGCTGATCTCGCAGGGTTCGTTGCCTTGCAGGAACAGGAACTGGCAGGCGCCTTCGTTGGCATAGATCTTGGCGGGCAGGGGGGTGGTGTTCGAGAATTCGAGCGTCACATGCCCTTCCCAGCCCGGCTCCAGCGGCGTCACGTTGACGATGATGCCGCATCGCGCATAGGTCGATTTGCCGAGGCAGATGACCAGCACGTCGCGCGGCACCCGGAAATATTCGACCGTGCGGGCAAGCGCGAAGCTGTTCGGCGGGATGATGCAGACATCGGTCTTGCGATCGACGAAGCTGTTCGCGGCGAAGTCCTTTGGGTCGACGAGAGCGTTGTCGACGTTGGTGAAGATCTTGAACTCGTCGGCGACCCTCGCGTCATAGCCGTACGACGACAAGCCATAGCTGATGCAGCCTTCCCGCCGCTGGTTCTCGACGAATGGTTCGATCATCTGCTGGCCGAGTGCAGCCTCGCGAATCCAGCGGTCGGACAATATGGACATCACGGCTCCCCTTCGACGCGCGTCTTTGCCGGTTCGACGGGTGAGGGCAAGGTGTGTAGCGTTATCGCATGCGACCACTGATCGACTTCGCGTACCGGATGCGCCTTCGCATACTGGCGCTGCTGCGGTGGCGGACACGGGGGGTGAAAGTGATGGCTTTCGATCCCGCCGGCCGACTGCTGCTGGTGCGGCATCGCTATGGGCGATCGGATTTGTGGATGCTGCCAGGTGGCGGGATCGCACGGGCTGAGGCGCCCGAGGTGGCAGCGGTGCGGGAACTGGCCGAAGAGACCGGATGTCGGCTGGACGCGGTGGTGCCGATCGGTCGCTACGAATCGGGCAGTGAGGGGCGGCGCGACACCGTCCATCTGTTTCGCGCACTGACGGCGGGCGAACCGTTTATCGATGCAGTCGAATTGGCGGAGGCGCGGTTCTTCGCACTCGATGCCCTGCCGGACACGCTGTCGCCGGCGACGCGGCGGCGGGTGGACGAGTTGGCCGGGGCGCGGCCACGGGATGGCCGGTGGTAGCAGGTGGTTCGATGAGCTGGTGGCTCGCTGATTCGGAGCCATTGCTTACCTCACCCTCCGGCAGCTTCTCTGCCACCTCCCGGTTACGGGGAGGAACGGGGTTAGTGTATGCCTAGATCCGCCGGACCGAAGGCTTGGGGGAGCAGTTCCGACAAGCGGTAGCTGGCCACCGCATCGCCCTCGGCTGCACCGCAATGGACCATCAGGTCGCGGCCACCGAGTTGCGCGGCTTCGTTGAGGATCTGGCGACAGCGACCGCAGGGGCTGACGGGGGCGGTGCCGGAGGCATGGCCTTCGGCATCCATCGCGCCTCCGATCACCCCGATCGACACGACATCGCGCAACCGGCCGGCCGCACTGGCGGTGGCGATCGCCACCGTCTCGGCGCAGAGCGACAGCCCATAGCTCGCGTTTTCGACGTTGGCACCGGTGATCAGACTGCCGTCCGTCATCAACAATGCCGCGCCCACCGCGAAGCGCGAATAGGGGGCATGGGCGCGCGTCGCCGCTTCGCGCGCGGCAAGGATCAGGCGTTGGCGGTCTTCGGTCATGGTGCGACGACGTTCCAGTTCACAGGGCCTTCGATGCCGTCGATGCGGCGGATATCGCTTGCCCGCCACATTCGCCACGGATGGGCGGCATACGCGGGGGGAAAGAGGTTGGCGATCGCCCAGACCGGTCGGTCGATCGCGGCGGACACCTGATATTCGGCGTCCACCGCCTTGGTCAGCCGCAACAGCACCGGCTTGCGCGTATGGCTCTCCACCATCCTGATGAAGGTCCGTAATTCGCCGATCAGTACGTCGCGATCCGGGCGGGCGGTGCAATCGTCGTGGAAGCCGATGTCGATCGCGGCGGGCAGGGCGTCGGCGGTGCGGGGGACAAAGGTATTGAAGGCATTCGCCTGATCCGCCGCGAGCTGGCACAGCGAATAGAGGTGTACCGCACCGCGTCGCAAGCCGGCATCGGGGAGGGCCGCCCAGTTGGCTTCGAACCCCGGATCACGCCGGTCCGCGCCCGATGTCGCGACGAGATAGGCGAAGTCGGCACCGCGCGCCCGCACCGTGCCCCATTCGATGTCACCGGGATTCTCGTTCAGGTCGATGCCCTGCAACGGATACTGGCTTTGTGCGGGATGCCAGCCGGTCGCGAAGCTCCAGCCACCGATGCCGAGCAGACCCGCGCCGATCAGCACGCCCGCAGCCTTGAGCAGTCCATACCCCATCAGCCGCGCAGATGCAGAACGCAGATCAGCGTGAACAGGCGACGCGCAGTATCGAAATCGACCTCGATCTTGCCCTCCAGCCGCTCGCGCAGGAGTTCGGCGGCATCATTGTGGACGGCACGACGGGCCATGTCGACGGTCTCGATCTGTTGTGGGGTGGAGGCCCGTATCGCCTGATAGTAACTATCGCAAATCGCGAAGTAATCCTTGATCGACCGGCGGAAGCGGCCGAGCGCCAGCACCAGCGTCTCGAGATGGCTGTCGTCCTCGCGATGAATGTGGATGCCGAGCCGTCCCTCCGCCGATTCAAGCTTGATCCGGTAGGGGCCCGCATAATCGTCGGCATGCGCACGCTGCGGCGCAAAGTGATTCCCCTCCAGCAGGTCGAAAATCGCGATCCGCCGTTCCTGATCGACGTCGGCCGATCGCCAGCCGATGCTGTGCTCGTCCAGGGTGACGTCGATGATCCGTGGGTCGGCCATATGGTCCGATAGTCGGGTTCAGCCGATACGACAAACCGTGTTGCCATCCGAATTTTCGGATACAAGCGCGGGTATGGCCACTCTCGCATTCCCGACTCCGGCGGTTCCCGCCGAACCGCTCCAGCTGCCCCGCAACGTCGAAGCCGAGGCCGCGATGCTCGGCGCGATGATGATCGACAATCGCCTCGCCGACGATCTGGTCGACCGGCTGGAGCCGGCCCACTTCTACGAACCCGTTCACGGCCGCATCTTCGCCGCGATCAAGACGCTGCGGGTCAACGACATGCTGGCTACGCCCGTGACGCTGCGCCCGATGTTCGACGCGGACGAGGGGATGCGCGAGCTGGGCGGGCCGTCTTATCTCGCCAGCCTGACTGGATCGGGCGCCGGCCTGATCGGCGCGCGCCAGTTCGCGACCCAGATCTATGACCTCGCCATGCTGCGCGCGCTGGTCAGCGTCGGCCGGACACTGGTCGAGCGGGCGATGGACACCTCGGAAGAGGTCAACCCACGCGCGCAGATCGAGGCGGCGGAGGAGGAATTGTACAAGGTCGCCGGCGACGGCGGTGCGGACAATGCCACCAAGAGCTTCGCACAGGCGACGACGATGGCGGTCAAGATGGCGGAACGCGCGCTGAATTCCGGCGGTAACCTGTCGGGCGTCACCACCGGCCTCGACAGCGTCAATTCCAAGATCGGCGGCATGCATCATTCCGACTTGATGATCCTGGCGGGGCGTCCCGGCATGGGCAAGACGTCGCTGGCGACCAACATCGCCTTCAACGCGGCGCGGCGCTGGATGCGCGACATGCAGGACGGGATTCCGCCGGCTGAATCGGTCGGCGCGAAGGTGGTGTTCTTCAGCCTGGAAATGAGCGCCGACCAGCTGGCGACGCGTATTCTGGCCGAACAATCCGGAATCAGTTCCGAATCGCTGCGCATGGGCAAGATCAGCAAGGCAGAGTTCGGCCAATTGGCGGCAGCGGCAGCGGAGTTGGAGACGTTGCCGCTGTTCATCGACGATACCGGCGGCCTGAGCATCAGCGCGCTGCACACCCGCGTGCGGCGTCTGCAACGGCGGCACAACAACGAGATCGGGCTGGTGGTGGTCGATTACCTCCAGCTGCTGACCGGTGGTGGCAAGGGATCGAAGGAGAACCGCGTGCAGGAAATCTCTGAGATTTCGCGCGGATTGAAAACGCTGGCCAAGGACATGAACGTGCCGGTGCTGGCGCTGTCGCAGCTGAGCCGCGCGGTCGAAAGCCGCGAGGACAAACGGCCGATGCTGTCCGACCTTCGCGAATCGGGGTCGATCGAGCAGGACGCCGACATGGTCTGGTTCGTGTTTCGCGAGGATTATTACACCGCCCAGCGCGAACCGAAGCGGCCGATGGAAGGCGACGAGGCCAGGGTGTTCGAGGATCACGCCAAATGGGCGAGCGACATGGAGCGCGTGTTCGGCCTCGCCGAGCTGATCGTCGCGAAGCAGCGCCATGGTGCGACCGGCAAGGTGGTGCTGAAGTTCGATCCGACGATCACGAAGTTCAGCGACTTCGCGGGATATTGATCGGCAGAGCGGATCATCCTCTTCCGACCTATCGTCCCCGCGAACGCCGGGATGGCGGGGTATGGGAGGAGACCGGCTGAAAATTCAGCCCATTATCAGTAGTCAGCACCGGCCCGTTCAGCCTAGAGCGAGGTGAATGGTGCGAGGGCCGGCGCGGTGTCGCGTGAGAGGGTCCCGGAAGGAACAGCATGATGAGAACCACAGCGACGGTGGCCATGGCCGCCATGCTCCTGCCGGCGATTCCGGCTACGGCGCAGGTGGTGCAGGTGCCGGTGCCGCCCTCGGCTGCCGTAGCGCCACCGGTGGTGATGCCGACGATGCCGCTGCCGCAGTTGAGCGATGCGCAGGCGTCGCAGCTAGCCGCCCTGCTGGCGCGCGACACGCTGGCGCAGGGCCTAGCCGTGGCGGCGCCACAGCCGATGGATGCGGCGGCTCGAGATCGGCTGGTGCGCGATGCGCTGGATCATGCCCGCGCAGTGCATGCCGGACGACTGGCCGAGGCGGATTTCCAGCGCGACTGGGGATTGCGGCCACCGGTATTCGATCCGTTGCCGGGCTTTGCCGATGCCGTGAAGCGCGATCGTATCGCGGCATGGTTCGCGGCATTGCCGCCGCCCTATTCGGGCTATGACGGGCTGAAGGCGGGGCTTGAACGCTATCGCAGCATCGCTGCGGCGGGCGGCTGGTCGACGTTGGCGGCGGGACCCGATCTGGCGATGGGTGCGACCGGCGCGCGGGTGCTGGCGCTGCGTCAACGACTGGCGGTGGAAGACGCTGACGTCGCTGCGAGCGGTTCCAGCTTCGATGCCGCACTGGTCGAAGGCGTCCGCCGCGCGCAGCGGCGCTACGGCCTGAACCCTACTGGTACGGTCGCCGGTCAGACGCTGGCGGCGCTGAACATCCCCGCGGCGGCGCGGGTGCGGCAGATCATGGCGAACATGGAGCGGTGGCGCTGGCTGCCGCAGCAACTGCCGCGGGACCGTATTCAGGTGAACATCGCCGCGGCGGTGCTGACCGTGTTCGATGGCGACGCACCGGTCATGTCGATGCGTGCGGTCACCGGCCGACCGGGGGATGAAACGCCGATGCTGTCGTCGACGATCCACAGCGTCGTGATCAATCCGCCGTGGAACGTGCCGACGTCGATCGCGACGAAGGAGCTGTGGCCGAAGGAAAAGGCCAGCCCGGGCTATTTCAAACGCAACGGTTTCCGCGTGATCGACGGCACCCGCCTGCAACAGCGGGCGGGCGACCAGAGCGCGCTCGGCCGCTACAAGTTCGATTTCGACAACGCTTTTTCGGTGTATCTGCACGACACGCCGTCGCGTGCGAAGTTCGCAAGCTTCAGCCGGCTGGCGAGCCACGGCTGCGTGCGGCTGGAAAAGCCCGCCGACCTCGCCGAACTGCTGTTGAAGGGCGATCCTGCCTGGACGCCGGAGGCGATCGCCGCCGCCGTGGACAAGGGCGACACGGTGCGGGCGCGGCTGACCAAGCCGGTGTCGGTGTATCTGCTGTACTGGACTGCCTTCGCCAGCGGTAACGGCCAGATGAATTTCCGCGCCGATCCGTATGGCTGGGATTCGACTTTAGCGTCGAAGATCGAGGCGCGCTCGGCGACGCAACTGATCGCGGCACGGTGAAGGGGACGAGAATGATGCAATATCGCAGGATCAGGATCGCCGTATCGGCGACCGCGGGGCTGCTGGCGCTGGCGGCCTGCTCGCGAAACGAACCGGAACAGCCACCGGTCGAAAACGCGGCAGTCGAGGAGATTGCTCCGGACGAGGCGCCGTCGCCGGTCGAGACGCCATCGGCCGCGCCGACCCCGGCAGCGATCGACAACAGCGTTGCGATCGCGCCACCGCCCGTCGAGGAGATCGCACCCGACATGCAGGTGCTCGACGATGCCGACGCGACGGGCATGACGGCGCGGGTGTCGCGCGACGAGGCACCCGCCGCCGATCCGACGCCGTCCGCGCCGGGCAACGACGAGGCGGCGCAATAACGACGGGCTCGATAGCCGGGCCCTTCCATTCGGACCACAACCATCGGGTAGCGTAGCGATGACCATGTTCCGACGCGCATTGGGTATGATGCGCGGCATGCCGGCGTTCTGGTGCATGCTGGCGGCGATGTCGGCAGTGACGACGCTGGCATCGCCGGCGTCGGCGGCGACGCGGCCGGTATCCGCCATCCTGATGGATGCGGACGACGGCAGCATATTGTACGCCGAGAATGCCGGGATCGTCCGGCGGCCGGCGTCGCTGACCAAAATGATGACGTTGTTTCTGGTGTTCGACGCGCTCGACGCCGGGACGTTGCGACCGGGTGATCCGGTGCGGATCTCTCGCTATGCCGCCAGTCAGCCGCCGTCGCGGGTCGGATTGCGTCCGGGGGCGTCGATGACGATCGATCAGGCGATCCGGGCGATCGCCGTGGTGTCGGCCAACGATGTTGCGGTGGCGCTGGCAGAGACACTGGGTGGAACCGAGGATCGGTTCGCCCGGATGATGACGGCCAAGGCTCGCGCGCTCGGGCTGGAGGATACGTCGTTCACCAACGCATCCGGCCTGCCCGGCCACAATCTGACGACGGCGCAGGACATCGCCCGACTGTCGCTGGCGCTGCTGCGCGATCATCCGGATCGCTATGCGGCGTTTAGCGTGCGATCGTTCAGCTGGGGCAAGCGGCGTGTAAAGAGCCACAACCATCTGCTCGGCGCGTTTCAGGGCGCGGACGGGATCAAGACCGGCTATACGGCGGAGGCGGGCTTCGCGCTGGCGGCATCGGCGAAGCGTAACGGGCGCCGCCTGATCGCGGTGGTGATCGGCGAGCGGTCGGTGCAGATCCGCGACCGCAGGGTGGCAAAGATGCTGGAGGAAGGATTTCGGGGTCTCGCGCCATCAGGCGCCGTGGCGAGCAAGACGACGCGCGCCGAAGAGGGGCTGCTGGGGCCGGGCTTCGCGGCGACGATCGCCGCGCTGGGCGCGGCAGCGGATGCCGACGAAACGCCGGAAGGCGGCGGCGGGGACTGAGCGGCGCTCCGCTGGTCCGCAGCCTTCACAGGCGCTATAGCGGGGCATGCTCCGCATCACCGAACTGAAGCTGCCCCTCAATCATCCGGAGGAGGCACTGGCGGCGGCGATCCGCAATCGCCTGCGTATCACGCCGCGTGACCTGATCCGCTACACCGTTGCGCGCCGGGCGCATGACGCGCGCGACAAGATGGACATCCACTTCGTCTATTCGATCGACGTGACGGTAAAGAACGAGCCGCAGGTGCTGGCTCGCTTCAAACGTGATCGCGACGTCAATATCACGCCCGACACCGGCTATCGCTTCGTGACAAGGGCTCCCGCGGATTACGCCGGGCCACGCCCCGTGGTGGTGGGCGCGGGGCCGTGCGGATTGTTCGCCGGGCTGATCCTGGCCCAGATGGGCTTCCGGCCGATCATCCTCGATCGCGGCAAGCTGGTACGCGAGCGGACCAAGGACACCTGGGGACTGTGGCGCCGCAGCGAGCTGAACCCCGAATCGAACGTCCAGTTCGGAGAGGGCGGAGCAGGGACCTTCTCTGACGGCAAATTGTGGAGCCAGATCAAGGACCCGCGCCACCTCGGCCGCAAGGTGCTGACGGAATTCGTCAAGGCGGGCGCGCCGCCCGAGATCCTGACCGAGGCGCATCCGCATATCGGCACATTCCGGCTGGTGACGATGGTCGAGAGCATGCGCGCGACGGTCGAGGCACTGGGCGGCGAATACCGGTTCCAGCACCGCGTCGACGATATCGAGGTGGACACGGCGGCGGACGGCAGCCGGCGGTTGCGCGGCCTGACGCTGCAGACCGGCGAACGGATGGAGACGGGGCCGGTTGTGCTGGCGCTCGGCCACAGCGCGCGCGACACGTTCCACATGCTTCATGATCGCGGCGTGCATCTGGAGGCGAAGCCGTTCTCGATCGGGGTGCGGATCGAACATCCGCAAAGCTGGATCGACGAGGCCCGGTTCGGGCCGTGCGCCGGCCATCCCGATCTGGGGGCGGCGGCGTACAGCCTGTCGCACCATTGCACCAACGGACGAACGGTCTACAGCTTTTGCATGTGTCCGGGCGGCACCGTCGTCGCGGCGACAAGCGAGCCGGGGCGGGTCGCCACCAACGGCATGAGCCAATATTCGCGCAACGAACGGAACGCCAACTCCGGCATCGTCGTCGGCATCGATCCGGCACGCGACTACCCGGGTAATCCGCTCGCCGGGATCGAACTGCAACGGCATTGGGAAAGCCGGGCGTTCGAGGTCGGTGGCGGCGATTACAAGGCACCGGCGCAGCGGCTGGGCGACTTCCTCGCCGGACGGCCCTCGACGCAGCTTGGCAGCGTGATCCCGTCCTATCGCCCCGGCGTGCACCTGACCGACCTTGCCGCGTGCCTGCCCGACTTCGCGGTCTCCGCGATGCGCGAGGCATTGGTGGCGTTCGGTCGCGAGATTCCGGGCTATGACCATCCCGACGCGGTAATGACCGGCGTCGAGACCCGCACGTCGTCACCCGTGCGGATCACCCGCGGTGACGACTTCCAGAGCATCAACACCGCCGGGCTGTATCCTGCGGGAGAGGGGGCGGGTTACGCTGGCGGCATCCTGTCGGCTGCGGTCGACGGCATCAAGATCGCGGAAGCGGTGGCGCGCGGCCTGATGGCGGAACGGGCCGGCTCCGCTCGACTGGCAACCGCCGCGTGACGCGAATGAGTTTCAGTCCGCAACGGTCTTGTTTGTCGACGGTCGAAGTTCTATACTGAGCGATATGGAAAGCGTTGCAACTCTGCCCCACAAGGGTCGCCCGCGGGAATTCTGCACCGATGCCGCGCTGGCGGCGGCGCTGCGCGTGTTCTGGAGCAAGGGATATGAAGGTGCCTCGCTCGCCGACCTGACGGAGGCGATGCAGATCACGCGTCCCAGCCTGTATGCCGCGTTCGGCAACAAGGAGGCCTTGTTCCACAAGGCACTCGATCTCTACGAGGCCGAGAAGCTGGAATATACCCGCGTCGCACTGGAACAGCCGACCGCGCGCGCCGTCGCCGAGCATTTCATGCGCGGCGCGCTCGCGATGCAGACCAGCCAATGCGATCCCAAGGGGTGCCTTGGCGTGATCAGCGCGATGGCCTGCGGTGCGGAAGCCGAATCGATCAAGGCCGACGTGATCGCCCGCCGCGCATCGTCGCAGGCGGCACTGGTAGACCGATTCGAACAGGCGAAACGCGACGGCGACCTGCCCGCGCACGTCGATGCCCTTGGCCTGACCAGTTATCTCTACGCCCTGTTGCAGGGCATGGCGGTGCAGGCCGGATCGGGTGCCACCCGTGCCGAACTCGAGCGGCTGGTCGACACCAGTCTCGCGGTCTGGCCGAGCCGTTGATCGCACGGCCGCCGACGATTTCCTGAACCTTCCAGACCCATCTGTGGCAGGTCGGTAGTCGATGAACGTGCCACGTCGGATCTGGTTGGGCCTGCTCGCGGCGGCGGTGATCGCCGCATTGCTGGCGATCGGGAACCGCTGGGTCGACACATCGGCACGTGCGGCCGCGGATCGCAATGCGCTGGCCCTGGCGCGCACCCATCGGGGCCTGCTCGAAAGCGAATTGCAGAAGTTCCGGCTGCTCCCGCTGGTGCTCGCCGAATACCCCGACGTCGCTTCTGCCATCGGCGGCAGCGATCCCGCCGCGGTGGGCCGGCTCGACCGCACGCTGGCATCGCTCGCGGCACGTACCGACGCCGCCGCCCTCTATGCCATCGACGCGAAAGGACGCGCGCGCGCCGCCAGCAATTGGCAGCAACCCACGAGCTTCGTCGGACAGGATTATACCTTTCGCGGCTATTTCACCGAGGCGATGGCGCGTGGCGGTTCGGAGCTGTTTGCGCTCGGGTCGGTTAGCGGCCGGCCCGGCCTGTATCTCGCGCGGCGGATCGACCGCAATGGACGCAAGCTGGGGGTGATCGTCGTCAAGGTCGAGTTCGACCGGCTGGAACGTGAATGGGCGCGATCGCCCGGCGCGACGATCGTCGCCGACCAGTTCGGTCTGGTGCTGATCACCAGCGTGCCGGGCTGGCGGTTCCATCCCACCCGCCCGCTCGATCCCCGCACGTTCGCGACGATGCGACGGTCGCGCCAGTTCGGTGCGATGCTGTCTGCCGACGCCGCCTTTACGCGCGACGGGCGCGACGTGGTGATACCGGGCCGGCGGGGAACCGAACGCTTCCGGCTCGCGATGCTGACGGCGCCGCTCGCGGGCGCCACGCTGATGCATCTGTCCCCCCTTGCGCCGCCGCTCGCCGCCGCGCGGTCGCAGGCGTTGTCACTGGGGTTTGCACTGCTGCTGATCCTCGGCCTGTCCGGCGGGATCGGCCTGCGGGCGGCGGAGCGGCGACGCCTGCAACGCCGGGCGCGCGTAGCACTGGAGGAAGAGGTGATCCGCCGGACCGCCGAGTTGCGCGATGCCAACGCCCGACTGGTGATCGAATCCGAGGAGCGCGCCGGCGCGGACCGGCGGTTCCGTGCCGCGCGCGAGGAACTGGCGCAGGCGAACCGGCTGGGATCGCTGGGCCAGATCACTGCCGGGGTAGCGCATGAGATCAACCAGCCGCTCGCCGCGATCCGCACTTTCGCCGAGAACGGCTCGAGGTTGCTGGACCGCGGTGCACCCAATCTGGCGAGGGAAAATCTGGGGCGGATCGTCGGCCTGACCGAACGCATCGGCACGATCACGGGCGAACTGCGCGCCTTCGCACGCCGCCGCACGCCATCGCGCGGGACGCCGACCCTCGGTTCGGCAATCGATGGCACGATGCTGCTGATCGGCGATCGCGCCCGGCCAGTCGTGGTGGACGACATTGCGGCGGAGACGCGTGCATTGTGTGTCGACGGCGACCGTATCCGGCTGGAGCAGATCCTCGTCAACCTGATCCAGAACGCGCTGGACGCGGTGGAAGGCCGGCCCGACGCGCGGGTGACGCTGTCGGCGGAGCGGCAGGGGGCTAAGCGATTGCTGGTCCGCATCGCCGATAACGGTCCCGGGGTCGATGCCAGTCTGGACGACACGCTGTTCACCCCGTTCGCATCGGCCAAACCCGAAGGACTCGGGCTTGGTCTCGCCATCGCCCGCGACATCGCGCGCGAATTCGGTGGCGAGCTCGCGCTCGTCGAGACTGCCGGGCAGGGCGCGGTGTTCGAACTGACGTTGTCGATCGCATGACGGCCGGCGCCGATCAGACCGTCTACTTCGTCGAGGACGACGACGCCCTGCGCTTTGCGACGACGCAGGCGCTTGAGCTCGCCGGATTGACCGTGCGCGCCTTCGCCGGGGCGGAAGCGGCACTGGCGGCGATTACGCCCGATCTCGACGGCGTCGTCGTGTCCGATATCCGGATGCCGCGCATGGACGGACTGCAGTTGCTCGCCCGCCTCCGGGACATCGACCGGGATCTGCCGGTGATCCTCATTACCGGGCATGGCGACGTGCCGATGGCGGTCTCGGCGCTGCGCGATGGCGCATGGGATTTCCTGACCAAGCCGTTCGCGACCGATCACCTGATCGCGACGGTCAGCCGTGCGCTGGAGCGGCGCGGGTTGCTGGTGGAGAACCGCCGGCTGCGCGCGGCGGCGGCGGCAGGCGAGGCGGAAAGCCCGTTGATCGGTGACAGTCCAGCGCTGGTGCAATTGCGTGCCACGATCCGTCAGCTGGCGCAGGCGGACGTCGACGTTCTGGTGGAGGGAGAGACAGGGACCGGCAAGGAGCTGGCGGCATTGATGCTGCATCGGCTGGGGCCGCGTCGGTCGCACCCGTTCATGGCGGCGCATTGCGCGGCATTGACCGACGAGAATGCCGGGATAGAGCTGTTCGGCCATGCGGCGGACAGCGTGCCGCATACCCGGCTGGCGCGGACCGGTACGATCGCGCTGTCCAGCGGCGGCACGTTGCTGCTCGACGAGGTCGGCGATCTGGGGCCGGCCAGCCAGGCCGCACTGTTGCGCGTGATCGAGGAGCGCGAGGTGCAGCCGATCGGTGCCGCGCGCGCGGAGGCGCTCAACCTTCGCGTCGTCGCGACCAGCAGCGTCGATCTGGCGAAGGCGGTGCAGGACGGCCGGTTCCGTGGCGACCTGTATCACCGTCTCGCCGCGACCCGCCTGCACATTCCGCCGTTGCGCGAGCGCGAACACGACCGGATGATCCTGTTCGTCGCCTTCGTCGATCAGGCGCGCGATCAGCTGGCGCAGCCGGATTACGTCATCGACGAGGCGGACCGCCGCCACGTCCTGACGCATCACTGGCCGGGGAACGTCCGCGAATTGCGCAACTATGCGTTCGATCGCGTCCTGAGCTTCGGCGGCGCGGCGGCGGGCGATGCCGGCATCCGCGACCTGCCGACCCGCGTCGCCGATTTCGAGGCCGCGACGATCGTCGACGCCCTGCGCGCCTGCGGCGGCAACGTCGTGCGGGCGGTCGACGTGCTCGGCATCCCGCGCAAGACGCTATACTACAAGCTCACACGCTACGGCATCGATCCCGACGCGTTCCGATCGTAGACGCGGCCATAGGTGCGGTTTCATCATTGCTATCCAGCCGTTCGGTTCTCGTCTCCGCTAAAGAGCTTGAGATCCGGAATCGGACGAAGGTTGAGCTTTCTTACGCTGGAACCCGCGCCTCTGCGCGCAGGACGTCGATCTCCCGGTCGACAATCGCGATCAGCGATGTGATCAGCTGATCTGTTGGAATGTGCGGTCGAACCAGCCGATGGTGCATCAACCCGAGGCTCATCGTCAGGATCGTATCGGCGAGCGTTGCCCGCCGCTCCGCCAGATGGTCGCCCGGCGCGAGCATCTCGACCGCTTTCAGCATCTGCGCACGGACATCCTCGTGGATGACATTGAAGATATTGGCGATCCGCGTGTTACGCGCGGCTTCGGCCACGATCTCCGCGAACAATTGCTCGCCGTCCTCATCATCGTCGTCGGGCTGAACGAACTGATGCAGCCAGTCGCGAACCTGCTCGTCATCGCCCTGCTGGATCGCGAGTCGTAGCGAATTAGCGGCCATGAACGTGCGGCAATCGGCATTGACGATCGCAGCGACGATATCCTCCTTGGCGGAAAAATCCCGATACAGCTGGCCAACCGCGACACCCGATTCCTTGGAAATCTGGGCGATCCCGGTCGCGTGAAATCCGTTTGCGATGAATAGCTTACGTGCTGCGTCGATGACGAGCTGGCGACGCATCTCCAGCTTGTTTTTTGACGCACCGCAACAAATTTCCGATCCGATCATTCCATCCTCGTCCCGGCGAGCCTTGACGCCAATTCACAAGAGGTAGTAGCAGGGCGTGAGTGATCGATCACTCACAATTTTATCAGCGGACATTTTGGCATGGCGAATAAGCGACACGGAGTGGCGGTGCTCGCGTTGGCACTGGCTCTGGCGGCGTGCGGGGGCGGCAACGAGCAGCAACAGCAGGCGCCGCAGGGCCCGCCCAGCGTTGGTTATGTCGTTGTTCGCCCGCAGGCGGTGACGCTCACCAACGAGCTACCCGGCCGCACCACCGCGTTCGAAACCTCCGAAGTCCGCCCGCAGGTCAACGGTCTCGTGCTGGACCGGTTGTTCGTCGAGGGCGATGTCGTCCGCAAGGGCCAGCCTTTGTACCGGATCGACCCGTCGCCGTATCAGGCGCAGGTCGCCAGCGCCCGCGCGGCGCTGGCGCGTGCGCGTGCCAGCATTGCCTCCAGCGCGGCGCTGGCCCGCCGCTACGGCGAGTTGGTGAAGATCAACGCGATCTCACGCCAGGATCTCGAAAACGCACAGACGACGGCGCAACAGGCGCAGGCGGATGTGGCCGCGCAGCAGGCGGCGCTGCGTACCGCGCAGATCGATCTTGCGCGCACCACCATCCGCGCGCCGATCACCGGCCGCATCGGCCGCTCGGTCTTCACCACCGGTGCACTGGTGTCCGCCGCGCAGACCGATGCGCTCGCGACGATCCAGCGGATCGACCCGATCTACGTCGATATCCAGCAGTCGAGCGCCGATCTGCTCAAGCTGCGCCAGCAGATCATGAACGGCCAGCTGACGCGCGACGGCAATGCGCCGGTCAAGCTGAAGCTGGAGGACGGCAGCGATTACGGTCCGCAGGGGACGCTGCGCTTCGCCGACGTCACCGTCGATCCGACGACCGGCTCGCAGGTCATCCGTGCGCTGTTCCCCAATCCCAACGGCCTGCTGCTGCCGGGCATGTTCGTCCGCGCCTCGCTGGCGCAGGGAACGGATCAGAATGCGATCCTGGTACCGCAGCGCGCGGTGACGCGTGACGAAAAGGGCAATGCGACCGTGATGGTCATCGGGGCGGACAACAAGGTGCAGCCGCGCGTGCTCCAGACCGGACGGACGATCGGCGACAATTGGCTCGTCACCGGCGGTCTGAAGGCGGGCGACAAGGTGATCGTCGAGGGCGGCATGATGCTGCGCCCCGGCATGGCCGTGCAGGGCAAGCCGTGGAACCCCAACGCGCCCGCCGCCGGAGCCCAGCCGGGCAACGGCGCCGGTGCACCCGCAGCGCAGGCGAAGTAACCCCAGATGTCACGCTATTTCATCGATCGGCCCATCTTCGCATGGGTCATCGCCATGGTGCTGATGCTGGCGGGCGTGATCGCGATCCGCAGCCTGCCCGTCGCCCAGTTTCCTGAAATCGCCCCGCCGGCGGTGGCGATCACCGCCACTTATCCGGGTGCCGATGCCGAGACGCTCGAACGCACGACGACGCAGATCGTCGAGCAGCAGCTGAAGGGAATCGACAACCTGCGGTACTTCTCGTCCTCGTCCTCGTCGGCAGGTACGGTGACGATCACGCTGACCTTCGAACAGGGCACCGATCCCGACATCGCTCAGGTGCAGGTGCAGAACAAGTTACAGGCGGCGACCCCGCTGCTGCCGCAGGAAGTGCAGCGCCAGGGTATTCAGGTTACCAAGTCCGCTGCCAGCTTCCTGTTGGTCGTAGGTCTCGTCTCGACCGACGGTTCGCATGACAATACCGATCTGTCGGACATGGTCGTGTCGAAGTTCCAGGACCCGATCAGCCGCGTGTCCGGCGTCGGCGAGCTTCAGGTGTTCGGCGCGCAATATGCGATGCGGATCTGGATCGACCCGATCAAGCTGAACAGCTTTGCCCTCACCATCGCCGACGTTACCGCGGCGGTGCAGGCGCAGAATGCTCAGATTTCCGCGGGCCAGATCGGTGCACAGCCGGCACCCAAGGAGCAGATGCTCAACGCGACCGTTTCTGTGCAGTCGCGCCTCCAGACGCCGGAGCAGTTCGGCAACATCCGGCTGAAGACGTCCGCCAGTGGCGCAGTCGTCCGACTCAACGATGTCGCCCGCGTCGAGTTCGGCGCCGAGAATTACGGGTTCGACGTCCAGTACAACGGCAAGCCGGCATCGGGCTTCGGCGTCCGTCTCGCCGCCGGGGCCAATGCGCTCGACACCGTCGAACTGGTCAAGCAGCAGGCGCAGTCGATCGGCAAGACGCTGCCGAGCGACGTGAAGGTCATCTATCCCTACGATACCACGCCGTTCGTGCGGCTGTCGGTGGAACAGGTGATCCACACGCTGGTCGAGGCGGTGATCCTCGTCTTTCTTGTCATGTTCCTGTTCCTCCAGAACTGGCGCGCGACGATCATTCCGACGATCGCGGTGCCGGTGGTGCTGCTCGGCACGTTCGGCGTGATGGCGATGGCAGGCTTCACGATCAACACGCTGACGCTGTTCGGCATGGTGCTCGCGATCGGACTGCTGGTCGATGACGCGATCGTCGTGGTCGAGAACGTCGAACGTCTGATCGTCACCGAACATCTCAGCCCGAAGGAAGCGTCGCGCAAATCGATGGACGAGATCAGCGGCGCGCTGATCGGCATCGGTCTTGTGTTGTCGGCGGTGTTCCTGCCGATGGCGTTCTTCGGCGGCTCGACCGGCGTGATCTACCGTCAGTTCTCGATCACGATCGTCTCTGCAATGGTGCTGTCGGTGCTGGTCGCGCTGATCCTGACGCCGGCGCTGTGCGCGACGATCCTGAAGCCCCACGATCCTGACAAGAAGCAGGGCAATGGCCTGCTGTCGCGGTTCTTCGGCTGGTTCAACCGCAATTTCGATAAGGCGCAGCACAAGTACGAGGGCGGTGTGAAACGCACCGCCCGCAGCTGGAAGCGGTCACTGCTGGTGTACGTGCTGATCGTCGCCGGCATGGTCTTCCTCTTCACGCGCCTGCCGTCGGGCTTCCTGCCTGACGAGGATCAGGGGACGGTGCTTGCGCTGGTCCAGGGGCCGGCCGGTGCCACCAGCGCACGTACCGAGAAGGGCCTGAATCTCGTCCGCGACCACTTCCTGAAACAGGAAAGCGCCAACGTCGCCGGCGTGTTCACCATCAACGGTTTCAGTTTCGCCGGCCAGGGCCAGAACGCCGGCCTCGTCTTCGTCAATCTCAAGCCGTGGGAAGACCGCGGCGGTGCCGAGAACAAGGCGCAGGCGATCGTCGGGCGTGCGATGGGGACGTTCGGCCAGTATAAGGACGGCATGATCTTCGCGCTGGTGCCGCCGGCGGTGCAGGAGCTAGGCAATGCCACGGGCTTCGATGCGCAGTTGGTCGATACCGGCGGGATCGGTCACGAAAAGTTGGTGCAGGCACGCAACATGATGCTCGGCATGGCCGCGCAGGACCCGCGCCTGGCGCAGGTCCGTCCTCTCAGCCTCGACGACGCACCGCAGTTGAAAGTCAATATCGACGAGGACAAGGCGCGGGCTCTCGGGCTCGACCTTTCCGACATCAATACGACTATTTCTACCGCGTGGGGCGGGGGCTACATCAACGACTTCATCGATCGCGGGCGGGTGAAGCGGGTCTACATCCAGGCGGATGCGCCCTACCGGCTCGCGCCGGACGATGTCGGCGACCTGTACGTGCGCAGCAGCAACGGGCAGATGGCACCGTTCACGGCATTCTCGACGCTGGAATGGGCCAATGCCCCGGTGCAGCTGACCCGCTACAACGGACAGCCGGCGATGCAGATACAGGGTTCGCCGGGAGCGGGCCTGAGCACCGGAGCGGCGATGACGGCGATGCAGGAGATTCACGCCAAGCTGCCGCCGGGGACTTCGCTCGAATGGACCGGTCTCTCGTTCGAGGAGCGGCTGTCGGGTGGTCAGGCTCCGGCGCTGTACGGCCTGTCGCTGTTGATCGTGTTCCTGTGCCTCGCCGCGCTGTACGAAAGCTGGTCGGTGCCGATCTCGGTGCTGCTGGTCGTGCCGCTCGGCGTCCTAGGTGCGGTTTTGGCTGCATGGCTGACTGGGCTGAACAACGACATCTATCTGCAGGTCGGCCTGATCACCACGATCGGCGTGTCGGCGAAGAACGCGATCCTGATCGTCGAATTCGCCGAGGAGCGGATCAACGAGGGGATGAAGCCCTTCGACGCGGCAGTGGAGGCCGCCAAGCTGCGCCTTCGCCCGATCCTGATGACGTCGCTGGCCTTCATCTTCGGCGTGCTGCCGTTGGCGATCTCGACCGGCGCGGGCGCGGGCGGGCAGAATGCGATCGGTCGCGCCGTGGTTGGCGGCATGCTGTCGGCGACGGTGCTCGCGATCTTCTTCGTGCCAATGTTCTTCGTCGTGGTGCTGCGCCTGTTCGGGCACGGTGGCGAGGCGAAGCCGGTGGTCGAGGACCGACCGCATGATGACGATACGCCTGATGACGGCGCGCGCGGGCCAGTTCCCGCGCCGCAGGGAGCGTGAGTGTGATGAATAGTAAATGTGTCCTCGGCCTGCTCGCGGCCACGGCGCTCGCCGGCTGCAACCTGGCGCCGAAGTATGTACGCCCGGTCGGCGCGGTCCCGGCGGCGCTGCCGCAGGGCGGCGTCTATCCGGCGGCGGCGACCGACGCGCCCGACGTGACGAAGATCGGCTGGAGGACGTTTTTCACGGACGAGCGATTGCGCGACACGATCGCGCTGGGGCTCGAGAACAACCGCGATCTGCGCGTCGCCGCGGCGAACGTATTGCAGGCTCGGGCACAATATCGTGTTTCACGCGCCGATCTGGTGCCGTCGACCACGGTGTCCGGATCGGGAACCTACACCAATAACATCCAGGGTGCGGCCGGTGCGCTGGGCGGTGCGGCTGGTGGCGGTACATCCGGGGGTGGTGCGGGTGCTGGAGCAGGTGCCGGGGCGGGCGGCGGCGGCGCCGGCGTTGGAACCGGCGTAGGCGGGGCATCGTCGAACCTGGAATTCTATTCCGTCAATGCCGGCTTTTCGGCGTTCGAGCTCGACCTGTTCGGGCGGGTGCGCAACCTGAACCGCGCGGCTCTGGAGCAGTATTTCGCGACGGAAGAGGCGCAACGATCAACGCGGATCAGCCTGATCGCGGAGATTGCGACGGCCTGGCTGACGCTGGCGTCGGATCAGGATCAGCTGCGTATTTCGCAGGATTCGCTGAAGTCGTTCGAACAGTCGCTGGAGCTGACGCGGGCGCAGTTCCGCATCGGCGTAGCGTCTGAACTGGAAGCGCGGCAGGCTGAGACGACCTACCAGACGGCGCGCAACGATATCGCGGTGTTGAAGACGCGGGTTGCGCGGGACAAGAATGCACTCGACCTGCTGGTCGGCACGTCCGTCGGCCCCGAACTGCTGCCGCAGGGGCTGGGTAATGGCGATGCCGCGTTGCAGGTGCTGCCGGCAGGCGTCGCATCCGACGTGCTGCTGCGGCGGCCGGACGTGTTGCAGGCCGAGCATCAGCTGATCGCACAGAACGCCAATATCGGTGCGGCGCGCGCAGCCCTGTTTCCGCGCATCTCGCTGACAGCGACGTTGGGTACGATCAGCACGGCGTTGAGCGGGTTGTTCTCGGGCGGCAGCTTCACCTACACCGGAGCGCCTTCGGTTTCGCTGCCGCTGTTCGATGGCGGACGCCTGCGCGGCAACGTGGACGTCGCACGGGCGCAACAGCAGTCCGCGGTCGCGACCTATGAGAAGACGGTGCAAACCGCGTTCCGCGAGGTTGCGGATGCGCTGGCGCAGCGCGGCACGATCGACGAGCAGATCGCCGCACAGAC
The DNA here is from genome assembly GCF_920939475.1 of Sphingomonas sp. Leaf37. Lineage (NCBI taxonomy): Bacteria > Pseudomonadati > Pseudomonadota > Alphaproteobacteria > Sphingomonadales > Sphingomonadaceae > Sphingomonas > Sphingomonas sp. Leaf37. The sequence continues at coordinate 841,025 of NZ_CAKLAX010000001.1, forward strand.
GGCCCGGGCGAATGCGGCCGACGTCGCGTTTCGGATTTCCGATGCACGATACCGGGCGGGGGTGGATTCCTTCCTCACCACACTCGACTCGCAACGCAACCTCTACACGGCGCAGCAGCAGCTGGTGACGACGCGACTTTCGCGGGGGAGCAATCTGGTCGAACTGTATCGGTCACTGGGTGGCGGGCTGGAGTAATCCCGCTCGGGCCGCGTTGACGGCCGGCGCCCGGATCGGCGCCAGGTTGTCGAGGAACTGCGCCGCGCTGTTCGCCCAGGTGAAGCGGCTGGCATAGGCGGTGCATCGGGCACGATCGCGGGTGTTGGCTCGATGTATCGCCGTTGCCAGATCGGCGTGGATCGCGCCGATGCTCTCGTCGAGGATGTCGAGCGGCCCCGGAGCGGGAAAGGCGGCAACAGGCGTGCCGCATGCCAGCGCTTCGATCATCACCAGACCAAAGGTGTCGGTGAGACTGGGAAAGACCAGCACGTCGGCGCTGCGATAGGCTGCCGCCAGATCGGCGCCGAATTTGGCGCCGAGGAACCGCACGTGGGGATAGCGGGTGGCCAGCATTGCGCGTGCGGGGCCGTCGCCGACGACGACCTTCGTGCCGGTGACGGGCGTTTCTAGGAACGTCTCGACGTTCTTCTCCACCGCGACGCGCCCGACGTAGAGCAGGATCGGGCCAGCAAGCGCTTCGATCGCGGGATCGTGCGCGCCGTCGGCGGAGAAGGTCGAAAGGTCGACGCCACGGCCCCAGCGTCGCAGCGACGAAAGGCCGTGCGCACGCAATATGGCATCGACCGATGGCGTCGAGGTCAGGATCGCGTCGGCGGGGGCGTGGAACCACCTGATATAACGCCAGATCCATTCGGGATTCGCGCCGGTGCGCGTCGCGACATAATCGGGAAACTGGGTGTGATAGGCGGTCGTGAAGCGCAGCCCCCTGGCGACGCACCAACGCCGGGCGGCCAGACCGAGCGGGCCTTCGGTGGCGATGTGGATCGCATCGGCGTCGAAGGCGCGGATGAGGCGACCGATCGTGCTGCCCCGTGCCAGCGCCAGCCGGATTTCGGGATAGCTGGGGCAGGGCAGGTTGACGAAGCGATCGGGCGAGATCGTCAGCACGGCATGCCCCTGCGCCTCCAGTTCCTTGGTGACCGCGGTCAGCGTGCGCACGACGCCGTTGACCTGCGGGGTCCAGGCGTCGGTGACGAGGGCGATACGCATCAGGCGGCCAGCGTTCCGGCGCGGTCGCCCGCGTCGCGTCTGGCGATTTCGTCCGCCCAGTGCAGCAATTCCATGCGTCCGTCGAAATGTTCGACCAATGCGGTGCAGCCTTCCACCCAGTCGCCATCGTTATAGTAAGCGACATCGCCGATCTGGCGGATTTCGGCGGTGTGGATGTGGCCGCAAACGACCCCGTCGACGCCGCGGGATCCGGCGGCGTGCGCAACGACCTCCTCGAATTGCGAGATGAAGGCGACGGCGTTCTTGACCTTGGCCTTGGCGTGCTTCGACAGCGACCAATAGGGAAGGCCCAGTCGCCGCCGGGTGAAATTGACCCATTGATTGACGACCATCAGCGCGGTGTAGGCACTGTCGCCGACCAGTGCGACCCAGCGGTGCGCGAGGGTGATCGCATCGAATTCGTCACCGTGCAGGACGAGCAGACGACGGCCGTCGGCGGTGGTATGGATCGCCTTGCGCCGGATCCTGACGCCGCCGAAGTCGAGACCGGCGAACTGACGGAAGACCTCGTCGTGGTTGCCGGGGATGTAGGTGACGCGGGTGCCACGCTTGGCGCGTTTCATCAGGCGCCAGACGACGTCATTGTGCGCGGCCGGCCAGTAGAAGCGCTTCTTGAGCCGCCAGCCGTCGATCATGTCGCCGACGAGATAAAGCTGCTCGCTGTCGACGTGGTCGAGGAAGTCGATCAGCATTCCGGCATTGCAGCCGCGTGTGCCGAGATGGACGTCGCTGATCCAGATCGTGCGGAAGCGGCGGCGAGTGACGCCGGTGCGCTCCGGCAGCGTCGGACGCTGCGGCGTGAACGCAATGATGTCGGCGGTGATCTGATCGTCGGTGGTCATGCATGGCCCCCCGGAACGCGCTGTTCCTGACGAAGGCTATGCCCGTGCGATGTTACGGCCCGGTCACGGCAGCGTTACGGATGTGTGGCGGTCGATGAGCGCTGGTCGGGCGCCTCAACCCATCGTCGTGCGCAGTACCGTCAGCAGGAGCCAGTACAACGTTCCCGCCAGCAGCATCGCGGCCGGCAGTGTCATGACCCAGGCGAGCGCCATGTTGCGGATCGTGCGCCATTGCAGTCCCGCGCCGTTGGCGACCGACGCGCCCGCGACGCCCGAGGACAGGATGTGCGTGGTCGAGACCGGCATCGCGAAGCGTTCGGCGAGCAGGATCGTCGCGGCGGTCATCAGTTCCGCCGCCATGCCCATGCCATAGGTCAGATGCGTCTTGCCGATCCGCTCGCCGACGGTGACGACGATGCGCCGCCAGCCGACCATCGTGCCGAGGCCGAGCGCGATCGCGACGGTGACCTTGACCCACAGCGGGATATAGCGGGTGCCCTGTTCCAGCGCGTTGCCGTACCCTTTGATCCCCTCGATCTCCTGTGCCGTAAAGCGGCCCTTGGCGCCCTCGCTGGCGACGACCATCTTGCTGGCATCGAGGACGAGATACATGTCGCCGCGCAAGTTCGGCGTGGCGGCGGCGGGAACCTTGCCGAGCGAACCGTAGCTTTCGAGTCGGTCGCCGACGTCCCGCGACAGGGACGACAACGCCCCGTACACGGCAGGGGTGTCGATAAGGCGATTGGCCAGACCCTGCGTCACGGTCGCACGGGCGGCGTCGATCGAGGTGGGCTCGGGCCCCGGCTGACGTGCGAAGATGGCTTGCGCGGCGCGCGCCTGCTGGACGAAGGCGGGTGTCGCGCTCTCCGGCACCGTGCGGTTGAGGGCGTAGGCGGTGGGGGCGCAGCCGATCAGGATGAGCATGATGAGACCCATGCCCTTCTGCCCGTCGTTGCTGCCGTGCGCGAAGCTGACCGCGGTGCAGGTAAGGATCAGCGTGGCACGGATGCCTTTCGGCGGCGGCGCACCGACGTCGGGCGCACGATAGAGCTTGGGGTCGCGCAGGAAGCGCTTCATCACGAGCAGCAGCAGGAGCGCTCCGCCGAAGCCGATCAGCGGGCTGACCATCAGCGCCGACAAGACCTTTTCCGCCTGATGCCAGTCGACGCCGGAGGTGCCGCCGGTGTTCGACAGCAGCTGGTTGGCGAGGCCGACGCCGAGGATCGAGCCGATCAGCGCATGGCTGGAAGAGTTGGGCAGGCCGACGTACCAGGTGGCGAGGTTCCACAGCACGGCCGCCAGCAACAGCGCGAAGATCATCGCGAACCCGCCCGCGGACCCGATATGCAGGATCAGTTCGACCGGCAACAGCGTGATGATTGAATAGGCGACGGCGCCCGATGAGAAAAGCACGCCGAGGAAATTGAAGAAACCAGACCAGACGACCGCGAGCGGCGCGGGCATGGCATGCGTGTAGATGACAGTGGCAACGGCATTGGCGGTGTCGTGGAAGCCGTTGACGAATTCGAACCCGAGCGCGATCAGCAGCGCCAGCCCCAGGAACATGAATACGCCGGTGGCCAGCGTTTCGCCGACCTCTGCCGTGTCGGCGATGATGCTGGCCCCGGCATAGCCGAGCGCACCGATCAGGACCGCGAGGAATATCCAGCGCCCCGCCGGATGCAGGTGGCCATCGAGGCGGGGACCGCGCGCCGCCGTGGAAGAAGGTGCTGCGTGGACCATGGTAGCCATGACACCGCCGGTGGACCCGCAATGTGACGGGTTCGTGACAGGACGGATGTTATCATGGGTTGGGCGTAGTGGCGAAGCGGCGGCTTACACCGTTCCCATCACCTGCGCGGCGAAGCGTTCCATTTCCTCTTCCTGCGGACTCATCTGGAGCAGAAGCAGATCGAGACCGGCCGCTTCATATTCGGCGATCCGTTCCTTCAGCTGTTCGGGCGTGCCGACAAGATTGGGGCGCAAGCCACGGTTGGAGACGGAATATTCCTGGATCTTCAGTTCGCGCTCAAGCTGCGTTCCGGACAGCCACTGGTCGAAATTCGCGTATCCTGCCGGCAGATCGCTGATCTGCGTGATGCGGTCGAGTTCGCGCTTCGCCTCCGCCTCGCTATCCCGGACGATGGCATAGGCGGCCATGCCATAGTGCATCGGCGCACCGCCTGCGGCTTCGCGGCGCGCGGCCATGTCGGCGATCTTCGGGGCGATCGCCGCGACCGGATCGCCGTGCATGACATAGGCATCGCATCGCGCGGCGATCATCGTCTTCGCCTTTTCGCTCTCGCCGCCGGCGTAGATGGTGGGCGGTTTCACCGGCTTGGGAGCGCAGATCGCGTCCTGCGTTCGGTAATATGCGCCTTCGAAGGTAAAGCGCTCCTGCGTCCACAGGCCGTCGACGACGCTGAGCCATTCCTCGGTACGGGCGTAGCGGTCGTCGTGCTGGTCGAATTGCAGGCCATATTGCTTCGCCTCATCGGCCCACCAGGAGGAGACGACGTTGAGCGCGAGGCGACCGTTCGAGATGCGGTCGATATTCGCAGCAGCCTTGGCGAAGAGGGCGGGATGATGGAAGTTCGGGCGAACGGCGACCATTAATTCGATGGTGTCGGTCACCGCGGCAAGGGCGGCGGCGGTCGACCATGCATCGAGCGCGGGTTGTTCCACGCCCTTGATGTCGTTGAGGTTCAGCTCCGCTATCAGGCTGAGGTCATAGCCCCAGCGTTCGGCGTTCCGGGTCAGCCGTCTGGAATATTCCCAGGTCGCCTCCATCCCCTCGTCGGGGACATTGCGCAGCCAGCCGCCGAAGACAGGCATCCAATAACCGTAACGCATCAGGCGTCCTTCATGCGGGTGACGAGATAATCGACTAGGTTATCATGGGGATCGTAACCCAGAACCTCCTGTGGGTTGGCAACGAAGTTGGACAAGGCATTGATATCATAGAAACGGGCGACGCCATCACGGTCGTCGACCATGACCTCGACCCCGCCGACGTCGAGGTCGACCGCGCGGGCTATCCGTTCCGCACCCTTGATCATCTCCGGCGCGGGGGTGACGGCGGTCATCGCGATGCCGCTGCCCGGCACGACGCAGGCGTCGGCGGGGCAAAGATCGAACGCACCACCGCCGGCGACGTCGATCGCGTAGAGGAAGTTGCGGTTGAGCGTCTCGATGCGGGTGATCGTACCGGCGCGGGCGGGGACGTAGTCCTGCACCAGCAAAACGCCGTCGATGCTGGTCGGCAGGCCTCCGTCGGCGATCGCGGCGCGCAAGTCCGAGGCGCTGTCGAAGCGCACGATGCCTGCACCGGAACCGCCGATGTTCGCCTTCACGACGAGGGGAAAGCCGATGCTGTTCGCGGCGGCCTCTACGTCGACTGCGCGATGAACGACACGTGTGGCCGGAATCGCGAGGCCCAGGCTCGCGATGAGCGAGAGCTGACGCGCCTTGGACGAATCAATAGCGAGCACATCGGGACCGTTGACGATCGAGGCGCCTGCCCGGCGCCAGTGATCGAGCAGGGCGGCGGCGTGAAAGATGGGATGTTCGTCGCTGCGCAGGAAACTCGACATCGCGATGCGGTTGAAGACCAGCGGCGCGGGCAAGGCCGTATCGGCAGGGTTCCAGTTACCATCCGGCTTCAGCGCAGAATAGGCGATGCCGCGGCGGTCGAGGGCGGCGAACAGCGGCGCGAGCCACGCCGGATGTTCGTAGAGGATGGCAAGATCGGTCATGTCAGGAGGAACTTAGCGGATCGACGGGCGCCGGGGGAAGTGTAGCTTGGCTTGCAACCGGAAAAGGAGAGGCGGCGTGGCGCAGTACGGCGATTACCAGAACCTGATCTACGGCGCGGGCTTGCAAGGCGTGATGCCGCGCTGGCCGGTCGACTTCGCCGGGCTGGAGGCACGCGCGTCGGCGGCGATGGCGCCGGGCGTGCTGGGCTATGTGCAGGGCGGGTGCGGGGACGAACTGACGCAGCAACGCAATGCCGAAGCATTCGGCCATTGGGGTATGACGCCCAGAATGATGGTGGATTGTACCGCGCGCGACCTGTCGATCACGCTGTTCGGATGCACGCTGCCGACGCCCTTGTTCATGGCGCCGATCGGAGTGACGGGCCTGTGCACGCAGGACGGGCATGGCGATCTGGCCGCGGCGAGGGCGGCCGCAGCGACGGGGGTGCCGCTGTGCGTATCGACGCTGGCCAACGATCCGGTCGAGGACGTGATCGCGGCGGCGGGGGCGGTGCCGTCGTTCTTCCAGCTGTACACGCCCAAGGACCAGGAACTGGCCGAAAGCCTCGTCCGACGTGCCGAGGCCGCGGGGGCGAAGGCGCTGGTGGTGACGCTGGATACGTGGGTGACGGGGTGGCGGCCACGCGACCTGAACGTTGCGAACTTTCCCCAGCTGCGTGGCCACGTACTGAGCAATTACTTCAGCGATCCCGTGTTTCAACAAAGGCTTGGTAAGGATATCTCGCAGAATATGGCGGAAGCAGTCGGGCTGTGGGCGCGGCTGTTCGGCAAGGTGCTGGGATGGCACGATCTTGCCTGGCTCAAGTCGATCACGTCGCTGCCAGTAGTGTTGAAGGGCATCTGCCACCCCGAGGATGCACGGCATGCGGTCGATCTGGGGGCGGATGGGATCTATTGCTCGAACCATGGCGGACGGCAGGCGAATGGCGGCATCGCGGCGATCGACATGCTGCCGGCCGTGGTCTCGGCGGTGGCGGGCCGAGTGCCGGTGTTGTTCGACAGCGGTGTGCGATCGGGAACCGATGTGGTGAAGGCGATCGCGCTGGGCGCGGATGCGGTCGGGATCGGTCGCCCATATTCCTATGGACTGGCGATCGGCGGGGCAGAGGGCGCATCGCATGTGCTGCGCTGCCTGCTGGCGGAGGCGGACCTGCTGATGGCGGTGAACGGCTGGCCCACACTGGCCGCGGTGCGCGAGGCGGGGATCACGCGCGTGTGAGACGAAAAGGGGGAGCGGCCTTTCGGTCGCTCCCCCCGGTCGTTCGGGTCGTAATCGGATCAGAGACCGATGCGAACGCCGGCATAGTAGCGACGGCCGAGCGCGTCATAGGTGCCGGCATCGGTATCCTGACCTGCCGATGCGCCGATGTCGGCGAGGTACGGCGGCTTGTTGTCGAGCAGATTGTCGCCGCCGATATAGAATTCGAAATTGTCGGCGGTGCGGAAGCGGATTTGCGAGTCGAGGTAGAATTGCGGACGGACACGGTACAGCGGATTGCTGCCCGGCCGTGCGCCGACGAGCTGGTCGTCGAGGCTCGACTGGCTGAGCCACGTACCGGTCATGGTCAGGCCGACGCCCGCCATGTCGTACGAACCGTTGATCGTGAACTTGTCACGCGGCGCGCCGATCTCGCCCGCGAAATAGTCGCGGTCGGAATCGGGCAGCGGCACCGAATAGCCACTGATCAGGTGCGTGTACGAACCGCGCAGGCCCAGCGTACCGCCCAGACCCCAATCGGCCAGGTTCTGACGCCAGGTCACCGTGGTATCGATACCCGACGTCTTGACGCCGCCGCTGTTCGACGGACCCGAATTCACCTCGTCCAGCGAACCGGCGCTGTTCGGGCCGACGACCGTCGCACGCCGCGTGATCAGGTCGCAATAGGACTGGATCGAGTTGGCGTAGCACTGGTTCAGGATGAACTGCAGCGGGGTCGACACGATCGCATCCTTGATGCGGATGTTGAAGTAGTCGACCGTGACGACGAGGTTGCGCAGACCGCGGATCGAGCGCGGATTGATCACGACGCCCGCGGTGAACGAATCGCCCTTCTCCTCCTGCAAGGCGGGGTTGCCGCCAGCGAAGCTGGTGATGCCCTGAAGATCCGCCTGGTTTGCGGTGAACCGGCCGTTGGCGGCGATGTTGGCGGCTACCCCGGCGGCGGCACGACAATTGGTCGAGACGGTGCCGGTGCTGGTCGCGGTGACGCCCAGACAGGGGTCCTGCAAGCCCGACGGGAAATCCTGTTGCGGGGCCTGGAACAGCTCGTTGATGTTCGGCGCGCGGACCGAGCGGGCCTTGATGACGCGGAAGCGGATGTCCTCGACCGGAGCCCATTCGCCGCCATAGTTATAGCTGAACGTCGTGCCGACCGTCGAATAGTCGGACACGCGCACCGCGCCACGCAGGCTGAGCGAGCGGAAGAACGGCTTGTCCTGGATGATCGGGACGATCGCCTCGCCGAACCCTTCCCACAGATCGAACTTGCCCGCGGTGGACGGCAGCGCATTGTTGCCGTTCAGTCCCTGCTGGGTGAGCAGATCGAACACGTTCGAGCTGGTCTCACGGCGATATTCCGTGCCGACGTTGACGCCGATCGGATCGGCCCCGAACAGCGAGAACAGCTTGCCGGTGACGTTGGCGCCGGCAACGGTCTGCGTAACCTTCGTGTCGAGCGTCGTCGGCGCGGCGAGATAGGCCGCGGTGTTGGCGAGCGTACCGATGCCATAGATGTTGGCAGGAATGCAGCCGGCGGCACGAGCGGCCGGATCGGCGCAGACGATCTGACCGGTGGCCGGATCGCGATAGGAATTCAGCGCCTGAACGAAATTGGCGCTGTTGAACTGGCCGCTGCCGCGCTGGTCTTCCTTGGTCTCGCCGTAGATGCCGTAAACCTCGTAGCTGAAGCGATCCTCGAGGAACTTGCCGTTCACGCCGCCCGCGATGCGGAACAGGTCGCGACTGGCCGACTGCGTGCGGGGACCGAAATCGGCGAGGCGGCGATCGAAGTAGACGTCGCGCAGGCCATCGCCATTGGTATCGGTCGCGGCATTGAAGATCGCATCCGGCACGAACGGATTGCGATAGGTGACACCGCCGACGACGGACTGGATCGGCACCTGTCCGCCCGACGCAATCGCGACCAGATCGGAACTGAGGGGGAATGCCTCGATGACCGTGTTGACCTTGGTCTTGGCATAATTGCCCTCGAGCCAAAGGTTGGCGGCATCCGACACTTCGAAGTTGGCGCGGCCCGCGGCGACGTAACGCTCGACCGGGACGGCGAGATAGCGGAAGTCAGAGCGGTTAAAGCCGCCGCAGCTCACGCCCGTGCAATTGACCAGCGAGCCACTATTGTAGCTGAAGGTCTGGTCGCCGGCATAGATGCGGCCGCCGGGCGTGAAGCCAGACAGCAGGGTCTGCGGGGTGAACAGGTCTTCGTCACGGCCTGACGAGAAGGCGAGGCTGCTCGAATCGACGGCACTGGAACCCGCCTCGGTCGAGCGATCCTTCTTGAAGATCGTCCCTTCCTTGGAATAGCCGCCGAACAGCATGATGTTGCCGCGGCCATCAGCAAAGTTCTTGCCGGCGAGCAGGTTGACCTGACGATCGAAGCCATCGCCGCGTTCGGAGATGCCGATCTGGCCATCCATCTGCAGGCCGTCGAACTTCGTCTTGTAGATGAAGTTCACCACGCCGGCGACGGCATCGGAACCGTAGACCGCCGACGCACCGCCGGTGAGGACATCGACGCGCTCGAGGAACTGGGTCGGGATGACGTTGAGGTCGACGGCCTGGCTGCCGGGTTGCCCCGAGACGAACCGGCGACCATTGACGAGAACAAGCGTGCGATCCTCGCCGAGATTGCGCAGGTTGACCGTAGCGGCACCGGCGCCCTGCGTCGCGAAGCTGGAGTTGGTGCGGCTGATACCGGGCGAACCGAACGCCGGGTTCTGCAACAGCACTTCCTGGACGTTGATCGCGCCCTGCTGCTGGATCTGCTCTGCACCGATCACCTGCAACGGCGAGGCCGATGCAGCGGCCGGCGAGGCGATGCGTGAGCCGGTGACGACGATATCCGCGCCGCCCGGTGTGTCCTGACCGATCGCAGTTGCGCCGTCGCCGGCTGGCGTCACGCCGGTCGCGGACTGGCCGGCAGCCTGGTCGTTGGTGGTCTGGGCCGGAGTATCCTGCGTGGTCGGGGGAGCAGCATCCTGCGCCATGGCAGGCGTAGCGAGCATCGCGGCGCCGACGAAGAGGGAAGTTGCCAGCAACTGCCGGCGGTACGCGAGGGTCATGATCATCGTCCTGTCACTAAAGCCTCAGAATGGCAGCAAACCTGTCCCGAAGAGCAGGCCGGGTAGCTGCGGAAAATCGCGCAGACGAGGGCGAAGTATCCGGTTTGTGGCAGATTTCCTTCCGGTGTTGCGTTTGCGTTACAGGTGCAGGAGAGGGTATTAGGTCACCCCCACTGCACCGTCGAAAATCGTTACATTGAGACGAACACAGGTCGCTCGTTCATGATTCTGAAAGGTCTCGCAGGAGCTTGTTTGTCAGCAATAAGCCGCGGGATGCATTTTGATCCAACCGCGGCGATGGGCCTAATTTTGCTACATGGTAGGCACACTGACGTAACACAATCGTGCGTCGGCATTTTTGGTTCGCGGCTGCAGCAATTTCTCAGTTCTGATGGGAGCCTTTCGCCGCCGTCGCGCGTGTAGCCCGGATGCATATTCCATATCTGGAGATCGACCTGCCCGGGTGGGCGCAGCGGCTCGCCGGAGTCGCGGTGTTCGTGCTGGTGCTCGCGGTGCTGCATCGTATCGTATTGGCGGCGTTGCGAGGGCTGGCGAAGCGGACGACCACCAAGACCGACGACATATTGATCGACCGTCTCGGGCGGCCTTCGTTCTGGCTGGTGATCGTCATCGCGCTCGCCGCATCAGGGCCGGGGCTGGACCTGCCACGCTATTGGGAGAACATCTGGCAGCGGGTGCTGGGGTTGCTGACGCCGGCGGTGTTCGGCTGGATGCTGCTCGCAGCGCTGACGGTCTACCGCGATATCAGCGAAGTGCGGTTCGACATCACCGCCGTCGATAATTTGCGGGCACGGCGGCGGCGGACGCGGATCAGCATCCTGCACCGGATCGGCGTGTTCGTGCTGGTGATGCTGACCGTCATGATGATGCTGATGAGCATTCCCAGTGTCCGGACGATCGGCGTCACGCTGGCGGCGTCGGCGGGTGTCGCCGGTCTGGCGATCGGTGCCGCCGCGCAACCCGCGCTGAAGAACGTCATCGCCGGCATCCAGATGGCCTTTACCGAGCCGATCCGGATCGACGATGTCGTCATCATCGACAGTGAATGGGGGCGGATCGAGGATATCCGGCTGACCTATGTCGTGGTCCGGATCTGGGACGACCGGCGGCTGGTGGTGCCGGTGTCGAAGTTTCTGGAGAACAGCTTTCAGAACTGGACGCGCGAGACGAGCGCGCTGCTGGGATCGGTGTTCTGGTATCTCGATCCCGCCGCCGACGTGCCGCGGATACGGGCGAAACTGGAGGAGGTGGTGCGCGCCAACCCCCGGTGGGATCAGCGTTTCTTCAACCTTCAGGTGACCGATTCGAAGCCTGGTGGGACGATGGAACTACGCGGGCTGATGACTGCGAAGGACGCATCGACCGCGTTCGACCTGCGGTGCGACGTGCGCGAGGCGATCTATGCCTTCATTCGCGACGAGATGCCGGAGGCGTTGCCCCGCGAGCGGTTCATGCGTGCTCCGGCTGCTCCTGCGGCTCCATCTCCAACGGGGTTTCCATCAACGCATCCGTGAAGGTCTTGCGCCACCAGCCGATGTCTTCGCGGGTGATGATGTCCATCATCTTCTGCCAGCGTTCGATCCGCTCCTCGCGCGGCATGCGCAGGGCGAGCATGATCGCGTCGGACATTTCCTCGGCGGAATAGGGGTTGATGAGCACCGCATCCGTCAGTTGGCAGGCGGCACCCGCGAAGCGCGACAGGATCAGGACGCCGGGGTCTTCCGGGTTCTGTGCGGCGACATATTCCTTCGCGACGAGGTTCATGCCGTCGCGCAAGGGAGTGACGAGGCCGATCTTGGCGGCGCGGTAGATGCCGGCGAGCACGTCGCGCGGATAGCCCTGGTTGACGTAGCGGATCGGCACCCAGTCGATATCGGCGTAAGCGCCGTTGATCCGGCCCGCGAGCCCTTCAAGGTTGCTGCGGATCTTCTGGTAACTGCCGACGGTGGCGCGACTGGGCGGGGCGATCTGGAGGAGGGTGACCTCCTTCCGCTCTTCGGGATGCTCGACGAGGAAGCGTTCGTAGCCGAGGAATCGCTCTTCGAGGCCCTTGGAATAATCGAGCCGGTCGACACCGACGATCATGTCGCGGCCGACCGCGGCGTCGCGCATCTGGCGGAACGACAGGCGACCGCGCGTGCTGGTGGCGAGGTCGGCGAATTCCCTGGCGTCGATGCCGATCGGGCAGGCCATCACCTTTACCCGGCGGTCGTCGAGGACGAGGTCGCCATCCTCCATATGCGCGCCGAGTTCGTGCATCGCATAATCGCAGAACGACTGGAGCCATTCGTCGGTATGGAAGCCGATGACGTCGTAGGCGAACAGGCTGCGCACCAGCGCCTGCGCCTCGGGCAGGATCGCGAGCAGGCGGCGCGGCGGCCACGGGATGTGGAGGAAGAAACCAAGGCGGTTGCTCGCACCCCGCTTGCGCAATTCCTCACCGAGCGGGAACAGGTGGTAGTCCTGAATCCAGACCGAGTCGTCTTCCTCGATCAACGGCTGGACGGTGTCGGCGAAGCGTTCGTTGACGCGCTGATAACCGCCGGCGAATTCGCGTTCATATTCCGCTAGATCGACGCGATAGTGGAACAGCGGCCAGAGCGTCCGGTTGGCGTAGCCGTTGTAATATTCGTCGATATCCTGCTCTTCGAGATCGACCGTTGCGGTGGTGACGCCTTCGCTGCGCTGGAAGGTGATCTGGCCGGTATATTCATCAGTCTGCTCGCCCGACCAGCCGAACCACATGCCCTTGTACTCGCGCAATGCGGAAGCGAGCGCGACGGCGAGCCCGCCCTGTGCGCCGGACTTGGAGCCCGACGGGGCAGATACGCGATTGGATATGATGATCAGACGGCTCAGCGGATCGAACTCCATGGTTTGGACAACAGGGCGGCACAGTTGATCATGCCCACCAACGAATAGGTCTGGGGATAATTTCCCCAGAGTTCTCCTGATGTTGGATCAATGTCTTCAGAAAGAAGGCCCGCTGCGGTACGACGTGCCAGCATCTCGTCGAACAGGGCACGGGCATCCGCCTCTCGCCCGGTGAAGTGCAGTGCCTCGATCAGCCAGAAGGTGCAGACGTTGAACGCAGTCTCCGGCAGGCCGAAGTCGTCTTCGGTATCGTAGCGGAGCATATGGCTGCCGCGGCGCAGGCCCTTCTCCACCGCCTCCAGCGTGCCGATGAAACGCGGATCGCCGGGTTCGAAGAAGCGCAGGTCGAGCAGCTGGATCAGGCTGGCGTCGAGGTCGTCGCCGGAGAAGGTCGCCGACATGCGGTTGGTTTCGGGGCGCCACGCATTGACCTCGATCTCCTTGCGGATCTTGTCGGCGCGGTCCTGCCAGAAGTCGCGGCGATCGGGCAGACCGAGGACGTGCGCGGCGTTGGCAAGGCGGTCGCACGCTGCCCAGCACATCGCCGACGAATAGGTGTGGACGCTCTGACGCGTACGCAATTCCCACAGGCCGGCGTCCGGCTGATCGTGATATTTCCACGCACGCTCACCGACGTGTTCGAGGCTCTGGAAATCCTCGATCCCGGACTGGCGGAACAGGCGCTGATCGAAGAAGGCGTGGACGCTGCACAGCACGATCTGGCCATAGGCGTCGTGCTGGATCTGCTCGTAGGCCTGATTGCCGACGCGCACCGGTCCCATGCCGCGATAACCGGCAAGGGCAGGGGCGAACCGCTCTTCCAGCGTCGCTTCGCCGAGCACGCCGTAGAGCGGCTGGATGTGACCGCCGGCCGCGCTGTCGACGATGTTGCGGAGGTAGCCGAGATAGCCCTCCAGCACGTCGAGCGCGCCGAGGCGGTTGAGCGCCTGCACGGTGTAATAGGCGTCGCGGACCCAGCAGTAGCGATAATCCCAGTTGCGCTCCGATCCGGCATGTTCGGGGATCGAGGTGGTGAGCGCGGCGACGATCGCGCCGGTCTCCTCATGCTGGCACAGCTTCAGCGTGATCGCCGAACGAATGACGACGTCCTGCCATTCCAGCGGGATGGCGAGGCCGCGCACCCATTCCTGCCATTCGGTGATCGTCTGGGCGAGCATGGCGTCGAGCGTGTCGGCGAGGTCGCCGCTGAAGCTTTCGTCCGGCCCCAGGAAGAAGTGCAGCGGGCGTTCGAGGCGGAAGGTGCGCTCTTCCTGCACCATCCCGATCGGCGCGGTGGTCGTCAGGCGAAGCTGCATCGCGTCGAGCAGGATGCGCAGATGGTTCGATCCACCGATCTGTTCGCGGCAGGTGCCGCCCCAGCCGCAGGTGGTGCGCAACTGCATCGTGACGCGCGGGCTGCCCCGTAGCGGCCGGACGATGCGGGCGAATGCGACCGGGCGATAGGTGCGACCCGAGCGAACGAAGCGCGGGCAGAAATCGATCACCTCAAGCGCATTGCCGGCGCTGTCGGTGTGCGTGCTGACCAGGATCGGGGTGTTGCGGATGTAATGTTGTTCGACGCTGACCGAGTTTTCGATCTCGACCCCCCAATAACCGCTGTCCGGTTCGGCACCGCCGACGAGAGCGGAGAACAGGGGATCGCCATCGACGCGCGGCACGCAGGCCCAGACGAAGCGGCCCGCCCGGTCGATCAGCGCACTGACCTGGCAATTGCCGATCGGCCACAGGTCGACGCTGGTGCTGGAGGGCGTGCTGGTCGACTCTGCGGTCATGCGGTCAGGCTTTCGGTTGCGGTTTCGAGCCACGTGAGGGTGGTGGCGACATCATCGAGGCGCCAGGCGGCGGCGGTATCGCGGGGGGCGCCGATCAGGATGCCGGCACCGCCTAGGTCGCGGGCGGCGACCATCGCCGGTTCGTCGGTATCGTCGTCGCCGAGGAACACGGGGGTGCGACCCGCGAATAGCGGCGCCTGCATCAGGGCGCGGAGCGCGGTGCCCTTGTCCGCACCGGGAACGCGAACCTCGATCATCATCTTGCCGGTCTGCAGATGCAGGCCGGCATCAGCGGCAAGGGTCGCGGCGAGATCGCGGGCGGCGGCCTCGGCGGTCGGGACGGCGCGGTAGTGAAGCGCGGCTCCGAGCGGCTTTTCCTCGACCAGCACCCCGTTTGTTGCGGTTGCGAAGGTATGCATCTGGTCGACTATACGGTCGAGGGCAGCGGGACGTTCCGCGCGGGCATGCCGGCCATCGGGCCATGCGACTTCCAGTCCGTGGCTGCCCGAGATCGCGAAATGAGGATTGCCGAACAGCGCGCGGATGCCGGCGACCGGCCGCCCGGAGATGATCGCGACGCGACCGTCGAGCGCGTCGCCCAGACGATCGATGAGGGCGGCGAGGCGGGTGTCGACCGCGACGGCGTCGGGATGGCCCTGCAACTCGACGAGCGTGCCGTCGAAATCGAGGAACAGCGCCGCATCGCGGAGCAGATCGGCAGGGGGCGGAGGGAGGTGCGTCACGCAGCGCCGTGTCGGGGATCGGGCGGGGAGGGTCAAGCGGGTGACGTCCACACGACGCGCTCTGCGAACGCGTCTCATTGTGCGTAATGGATTAACCATAAGCTGCGACAGCCGATTTCGTTCGTTCGTCCTGGAAGAAGCCCGATGACCCATACTCCCACCATCGCCGCGACCCTGATCGTGCGGGACGAGGCAAGGTGTATCTTGCGGTGCCTGGACAGTGTCGCACCCTTCGTGGACCGGATGGTGGTCGTGGATACGGGATCGGTCGACGATACCGTGGCGATCGCGCTGGGAGCGGGGGCAGAAGTGCATCATGTGCCTTGGTCCGACGATTTCTCGTCCGCGCGCAACGAAGCGCTGCGACTGGCTGCGTCGGACTGGCATCTGGTGCTCGATGCGGACGAATGGATCGTGTCGGGCGGCGATAGCCTGCGCGATTGGTGCAGGGAGCCGGCGCGGCTGGGGCAGGCGTGCATCCACAGCGACGACGGTGACGGCGCAACCACGACTCGCAGCTGGATCACGCGGCTCTTACCGCGGGGCGTGTGGTTCGAAGGGCGGGTTCACGAACAGGTCGCCTCTGCTCTGCCTCGGGTGCGAACCGGCCTGCACGTCGGCCACGACGGCTATCGGTTGGCGCAGATCGCCCGCAAACAGGATCGCAACCACCGGCTGCTGCTGGCCGAACTTGCGGCGCAACCCGGTGACCCGTATCTGCTCTATCAGTTGGGCAAGGATGCCGACATGCGCGGCGATGCCCTTGAGTCGGCGCGCCACTATGCGGATGCCGTGCCCGTAACGCCGCGATCGGCGGCATGGCGGCACGCGCTGATCACCTGCGCGATTCCTGCGCTCGTTAAGGCCGGACGGCTGGAGCAGGCGATGGCGCTGGCCGAGGCGGAGATGCCGTATTGGACCGGCTCACCCGATTTCTTCTTCGTGCTCGGCGACCTGCTGCTCGCGCGTGCGATCGCCGATCCGGCACGGGCGGTCGACCAGTGGCTACCGCTGGCGGTCGGAGCGTGGGAGCGCTGTCTGGCGATCGGCGAGCAGCCTGCGCTGGAGGGTAGCGTCGCGGGGCGGGGGAGTCGTCTCGCCCGGCACAATCTCCACGTGATCGGATTGCAGCTGGCGCTGCTGGCCGGCTGAACGTCAGGCGGCGCGCCATGCGCCCGGTGCGAGATCGTCCAGCATCCAGTCTCCGATACGCCAGCGGATCAGCCTCAGCGTCGGGTAGCCGACGGCGGCGGTCATGCGGCGGACCTGGCGGTTGCGGCCTTCGGTGATGGTCAGCGACAGCCAGGTGTCGGGGATCGACTGGCGGACGCGGATGGGGGGTGTGCGGGGCCAGATGTCGGGCGGGGCGATGCGCTCGGCTTCGGCGGGGCGGGTGAGGCCGTCGTTCAGCATCACGCCGGACCGCAGCCGGTGCAGCGCATCGTCGTCCGGAACGCCCTCGACCTGCACCCAATAGGTTTTCGGCAGCTTGAACTTGGGGTCGGCGATGCGGGATTGCAGGCGGCCGTCGTCGGTGAGGAGGAGCAGGCCCTCGCTGTCGCGGTCGAGGCGGCCGGCGGGGTAGACGCCCGGCACGTCGATATAGTCCGACAGGGTGGCGCGGGTGGTCGGACTGCCGCGGTCGGTGAACTGGCTGAGGACGTCGTAGGGCTTGTTGAACAGGATGAGGGTCACGGCGGTTCAGGCCGCGAGTTGCGTCATCCAGCCCTCGGCATGCGCGAATGCGGGGGCGTCGTCGACGTCGAGCCAGTCGAGATCGCTGCAATCGACGATCTTCGCCGAGCCCTCGGCGGCGAGGATGCGGACGCCTTCGGTGAGCGAGGGGCTGTCGAGCGTCGCCAAGGCTCCGAAGAAGCGCTGGGACACGGCGAAGATGCCGGTGTCGTAGCAATCGTGCGGGGTCAGGCCCTTGCCGATGGCGACGATCGCATCGCCACGGGTGGCGACGTTGGTGACGTCGAGCGGGTCGACCCACGGATGGCCGAGACGGCGGTCGATGCCAAGGCGAAGGCCCGTGCCGGCACCGGCCCTGGCGAGGCGGCGGTAGTGGCGCGGCTGGACGAGGTGATCGCACATCGCAAGCACCGCGCCCTCTTCACCGACGAGCGCGCGGGCGGCGAGCGCCGACACGCCGTTGGGCTGGTGATAGTCTGTCATCACCGTCACCACTTCCAGTGGCCATTGCCGACTGGCGAGATGCGCGGCGATCGCGTCGGCGCCATAGCCGAGCGACACGATCGCGCGCGTCAGACCCGCTGCCGCCATGCCGTCGAGGGCATGATCGATCAGCGCGCGCCCGGCGACCGGGCAGAGCGGCTTGAACGGCGTGACCGAACGGAGCCGGCTGCCCTGTCCGGCGGCGAGCAGCAGGCCCGTGGTTATCATCATGCGGCCTTGATGAAGTCCTCGACCGCGATCTGCGCGAGGTCGTCGGTCATCTGGTGGCGCGGGTGCTTGCAGAAATACGCGCTCGCGGGATCGATGACGCCGGCGATGCCGCGGTCCTTGGCGATGGCGGCGCAGCGGATCATGTCGATCGCGACGCCGGCGCTGTTGGGCGAATCCTCGACCGACAGGCGCAGTTCGAGGTTCATCGGCACGCCGCCGAACAGCTGGCCTTCCATGCGCAGGAAGCAGACCTTGTTGTCGTTCTGCCACGGCACGTAATCGGACGGACCGATGTGGACGTTGTCGTCGTCCATGCGCTCGGCCGCGACCGACTGCACCGCTTCGGTCTTCGAAATCTTCTTCGATTCGAGGCGGCGGTGGTTCGACATATTGAGGAAGTCGGTGTTGCCGCCGGTGTTGAGCTGGTACGTACGGTCCAGCTTGACGCCGCGCTTGGCGAACAGGTCGGTCAGCACGCGGTGGACGATCGTCGCACCCAGCTGAGCCTTGATGTCGTCGCCGATGATCGCGACGCCGGCGTCCTCGAACTTCTTGGCCCAGACGGGGTTGGAGGCGATGAAGACGGGGATATTGTTGACGAAGGCGACACCGGCTTCCAGCGCGCATTCGGCGTAGAATTCGGTCGCTTCCTGGCTGCCAACCGGCAGGTAGTTCATCAGCACGTCGGTGCCCGACGCCTTCAGCTCGGCGACGATCTCGGCCTTGGTCGGCTGGGTGTCGTTGGCGACGATGAAGGTGCGGTCGTCCTTGTAGTCGGACATGTGCTCGGCGACGCCGTCCAGCACCGCACCCATCTTCACGATCGTGCCGGTGGCGGGCAGGTTCGCGGCGAAGACGGCGGTGCAGTTCGGCTTGGCGAACACCGCCTCGGCGACGTCCTTGCCGACCTTGCGTGCGTCGACGTCCCAAGCGGCGACGACCTTGATGTCCGAAGGCTTATAGCCGCCGAGTTCCCAGTGCATGAGGCCGACGAGATCGTTGGCGCCTTCGCGATAATGCTCCAGCCCCTGGACGAGCGAGCTCGCACAGTTGCCGATGCCGACGATGGCGATGTTGATGCTCTTCATGAATGACCCTGTTCGCTTGAAAGTAGAATGGATTGCGGCGCGAGGCCGTGAACGAAGCGGCGTTCGACGCGCCGGTGAGCGGAGAGGCCGAGCGCGGCGATCACCGTCAACGGTACGATTTCGAACCACCAGAAGATGCGCGGATCGCCCGCGAGGCAGGCGATGCAGATCGCCCATACCCGGACGTTGGCGGTGAGCAAGGATTGCAGCCGCATCATCGGCACGGCGGCGGCGGCATATGCGGCGGCAAAGGCGCTACGGTCCTCCGCGGCGCCGAAGCGGCGTTCGAACGGCATCGAGAGGCGATCGACGCTGCCGGCGACGCTGTCGTAGAGGCGGACGAGCACCATGCCGGTCGGCTGCGGCACCACGGCGAGCGGCAACCCACGGGCGCGGCGATGGAAGCGCGCGCGCTCGCCCTCGTACAGACTAGACTGCACCGCATGCGCAGCGGCGGCGGTGAGCGCGAGGACCCAGCCCTCCACCGTTCCCACCGTCCAGGCGAGCGAAAGATAGATCAGCGCGAAGACGCCATGGTCGCACAACCCGTCGAGCGTACGGCCGAGCGCGCTCGCCGTCTGCGTCGCGCGGGCGATCATGCCGTCCAGGCCGTCGGCGACCAGCCAGGCGACCGAGAAGACTAGCCCGACCAGCGCGAGGGCGGGATAATGCCAGTTGGCATAGGCGATTGCCGCCACCGTCCCGCATGCAAGCCCCGCCAGAGAGACCATATTGGCCGAAATCCCATGCCGCAGGGCAAAGGGGAGCAAGGCGTGCGACGCGGGGTGAATCAGGTAGAGATTCGATGGGTCCTCGATCCGGCGATCGCGTGAGCCATCCCGGGGAGGCGGTGTCATCAGGCGTTCATAATGCGCCGGTAACGGCGCAAACGCAATATTCTATGGAACGTTTCGCCGCAACTCGTCGAGCCACACGGCCGCCGTGCCGTCCGACGGCGCGCGCCAGTCTCCACGCGGACTGAGCGCGCCGCCGCCCGAGACCTTGGGACCGTTGGGGATCGCCGAGCGCTTGAACTGGCTGAGCTGGAAGAAACGCACGACGAAGCGCTCCAGCCAATGCTTGATGGTAGGCAGGTCGTAGGCGACGCGGGCATCGGCGGGAAAGTCCTCCGGCCATTGCCCCGCCTCGACATCGCGCCACGCATGCCACGCCAGGAACGCGATCTTGGACGGGGCGAGGCCGTAACGCACGACGTAATGGGCGAAAAAATCGTTGAGCGCGTACGGCCCGACCATCGATTCGGTGCTCTGCATCGCGCCGGTGTCGGCATCCGCGGGGACGAGTTCGGGCGAGATTTCCTGCGACAGGATGGTCGAAAGGACCTCGTTGGTCGCCTCGTTATATTGCCCTGTCCGGATGCACCAGCGGATCAGGAACTGGATCAGCGTCTTGGGCACGCCGCTGTTGACGGCATAATGGCTCATCTGGTCGCCGACGCCATAGGTGCACCAGCCGAGCGCCAGCTCGCTGAGGTCGCCGGTGCCGAGCACGATGCCCCCACGCTGGTTGGCGAGGCGGAACAGATAATCGGTGCGCAGGCCCGCTTGCACATTCTCGAAGGTGACGTCGTACACCGCCTCGCCCTTCGCGAAGGGGTGGTCCATGTCGGCGAGCATCTGGCGCGCCGCAGGGCGGATGTCGATCTCGTCCGCAGTGCAGCCGAGCGCACGCATCAGCGCCCAGGCATTGCCCTTGGTGGCGTCGCCGGTGGCGAAGCCCGGCATGGTGAAGCCGAGGATGTCGGACCGCGGACGGCCCAGCCGATCCATCGCCTTTGCCGCGACGATCAGCGCGTGGGTAGAGTCGAGGCCGCCCGAGACGCCGATGACGAGCGTCTTCGACCTGGTCGCGGACAGCCGCTTGGCGAGCGCCTCGACCTGGATGTTGAAGGCTTCGTAGCAATCCTCATCGCGGCGGCCGGGATCGTTGGGGACGAAGGGAAAGCGGCGGACGGGGCGCTCCAGCCCGGTGTCGGCCAGCGCCGGCCGATGCGTGAAGCCGATCCGGCGGAAACGGGCCTCCGGATGACCGGCAGCGATCGCCGAATCGTTGAACGTGCCGTTGCGCAGTCGCTCCTGCACGATACGCTCGAGGTCGATGTCGGCGGCGACCAGCTCGGGCTCCTGCACGAACCGTCGCGATTCGATCAGCAGGTCGCCGAGCTCGTAGATCAGCCCCTGCCCATCCCAGGCGAGGTCGGTGGTGCTCTCCCCCGGCCCTGCGGCGGAATAGATATAGGCGCACGAGGCGCGCGCGGACTGCGCCTCGGCGAGCAGCATCCGCTCGCGACCCTTGCCGATGATGATGTTGGAGGCACTGAGATTGCAGCAGATCGTCGCGCCCGCCAGCGCACCGGCGGTCGATGGCGGGGTCGGCGCCCAGTAATCCTCGCAGATCTCGGCATGGACGACGAAGCCCGGCATATCGTCCGCGGCGAAGATCAGGTCGGGACCGAACGGGACGTCGGCATCGCCGATCCGCATCGTCAGGTCGCGCAGGCCGAGCCCGGGCGCGAACCAGCGCTTCTCGTAATATTCGCGGTAGTTGGGCAGGAAGCTCTTCGGCACGACACCAAGGATGCGGCCGCGGTGGATGACGACGGCATTGTTGTAGAGCCGCCCGTTGCGGACGAGTGCCGCGCCTACGAGCAGCATCGGGGCAAGCGCAGCCGTCTGTTCGGCTACGGCGAGCACGGCCGCTTCGCTGGCGCGCTGTTGCGCCGATTGCAGGTGCAGGTCGTCGATCGCGTAAGATGTCAGGTTGAGTTCGGGAAACACGACCAGATCGATTCCGCGTGCATCGGCATCCTTTGCCATCACCACGGTCGCATCGATATTGGCGGTGATGTCGCCAACGGTCGCGAGCGGAGTCGCTGCGGCGACGCGGACCATCTGGTGGCGGTGGATCGAATGGAAGTCGGTCATGGAGGGTCTTGCTAGCCGGGTTGGATCGAGGGTTCCATCGCTGAACGCCCGTGGCCGTGGCGCGATCCTTTCGCCTTATGTTGCCTTCCGCGAACTCGGGCGTTCAGGTCGTCGCATCAACGGAGCATGACATGACCGACGACACCGCCATCGACACCCGCCGCCGCGAGATCGCGACCGAGCATCTGCTGTTCAAGACTATGGAATATGTCGAGGCGCGGCATCCCGGGCTGCTCGATTTTCTGGAAGCAAGTCTGGGGCATCTCGGCGATCCGGCCAGGGATGGGACGAAGGATGACGAAGCGGTTCGCGAGGTGGCGCGGCGGATGATCGTCGGCGCCCGGGCCGAAGGAATCGGGTCATCGCGTACGTGAACGCGTAGCGAGCAGGAGCACAAGCGGGGAGGGGATCATCGCCGACGCAGGGATGAGGTTCGCTCCTGCTCGGTCATCCCGGACTTGTTCCGAGGTCCGCCGGGCGGCAAGGGAATCAGTTCGAGCATCTGGCCCTTCCTTCGCGGTCGGGTGGACCCCCGATCATGTCCGGGGTGACTGAGGGGAAGTAATACAGTGATGATGACGACGGTATCTGGCATCCGCAATTGCGACACTATGAAGAAAGCGCGGGCGTGGCTGGATGCCGAGGGCATCGCCTATCATTTCCACGACTATAAGATCGCCGGGGTCGATCGCACCACGCTCGAAGGCTGGGTTGACCGGATCGGTTGGGAAGCACTGCTCAACCGCGCGGGGACGACGTTTCGCAAATTGCCCGAAGCGGACAAGGTCGGGCTGGATGCCGGCAAGGCGGTTGACCTGATGCTCGCGCACCCGTCGATGATCAAGCGGCCGGTGGTCGCGCATGGCGATACGCTGCTTGTCGGGTTTAGACCGGCGGAATGGGCGGCTGCATTCGGACGCTGACCCCCGCCCTGACTGGTTGCGCTTCCACGACGAACGGAGCAGCATGGCCCCAGCCAAGGAGAGGGGTGGAATGACCGGCTTTCACAAACCGATACCGGGATGGTTTCGCGTGATCGCGGTGATGCTGACGATCTGGGGCGTGGTCGGGGTGTTCGCGTGCGTGCAGCAGTTCCGGCTGGGCGCGGAGGCGATGGGTCCAGCGGACGATTACTACCGGCGGCTCTATGCGACGTTTCCGGCATGGTACAATAGGATATATGCGGTGGCGACGGGAAGCGGATTGCTTGCGGCGCTGGCGCTGCTGTTCGGGTCGCGGCTCGCACGGCCGCTGTTCGTGGTGTCGCTGATCGCCATCGTCGTTCAGTTCGGCTGGCTGTTCCTCGCGACCGACATCATCGCGGTACGTGGCGTAGCGCAGGTGGTGCCGTTCCCGGCGTTCATCGCCATGGTCGCAACTTTCGGAGTGTGGCTGTCGGATCATGCAGGGCGGCGGGGATGGATCGGGTGAGCGGGGCGCGGTAAAGCAGGACATGTCCACCACCTACACGATCGACACCGCGACCAGTCGCGCCAATCCGACGCCGGCGCCGCTGAAGCGGCTGACGGTGCCCGCGATCCGCAAGCGCAAGGGCGGCGAGCCGCTGGTGATGCTGACCGCCTATACCGTGCGGACCGCGCAGTTGCTCGATCCGCATTGCGACATGCTGCTGGTCGGCGACAGTCTGGGGCAGGTAATCTATGGTCTGCCATCGACGGTGCCAGTGACGCTCGAGATGATGGCGGCGCATGGCGCAGCAGTGGTGCGCGGCAGCTATCATGCGGTGGTGGTGATCGACATGCCGTTCGGCAGCTACGAAGCCTCACCGCAACAGGCGTTCGAGAGCGCGGCCTATCTGCTGAAGCAGACCGGCGCGGCGGCGGTGAAGCTGGAGGGGGGCGAGGCGATGGCACCGACGGTGCGCTTCCTGTCCGAACGCGGTATCCCGGTGATGGGGCATGTCGGACTGACGCCGCAGGCGGTGAACGTGCTCGGCGGCTATGGCGCCCGCGGCAAGACCGATGCCGAAGCCGTGAAGATCGTCGCCGATGCGACTGCGGTGGTAGACGCCGGCGCCTTCGCGGTGGTGATCGAGGGCGTGATGGAGCCGATCGCGATCCGCATCACCGAAGCGGTGGCATGCCCGACGATCGGCATCGGCGCGTCGGCGCAATGCGACGGGCAGGTGCTGGTGGCGGAGGATATGCTTGGCCTTTTCGAACGTACCGCGCGCTTCGTGAAGCGCTATGAGGACATGGCCGGCCGCATTTCCGCCGCAGCGCAGACCTATGCCGCCGAAGTGCGGGCGCGCAGCTTTCCCGGACCGGAGCAGATCTATCCGCCGAAAAGCTGATCGTTACGCTCCCTTTTGTTTCCCGGCCGCGACCGCTAAGGATGCGCGCCATTCCCCCGTATCTTGTTCCGGAGCCCTCCTTGGCCCTTACGCCGCAAAACAACGAAGCGTTCCTGCGCGAAGTCGACGACGAGTTGCGCCGCGACCAGTTGATGACCTTCTGGGAACGATACGGCCGTTGGACGATCGGCGCGATCGTGCTGGCGCTCGCCGCCTTCGCCGGGTTCCTCTACTGGCAGCATCGCAGGACCGAGGCGGCTGGGGTGCAGGGCGAGCAATTGCAAGCGGCGTTCGATGCGCTCGGCAACAGCCAGCCGGATCAGGCGGCGAAGACGCTGGCGCCGGTCGCCGCATCGAACCGTGACGGCTATCGCGCGCTCGCGCGGATGACACAGGCCGATATCCTGTTGAGCAAGAAGCAGGACAAGGCCGCAGCGGCCAAATTCGCCGAGGTAGCGGCGGATACCGGCGTGGCGCAGCCATTCCGCGATCTGGCGCTGATCCGTCAGACCGCCGCCGAATATGACGCATTGAAGCCCCAGGTGATCATCGAGCGGCTGCGGCCGCTGGCAGTCCCGGGCAATCCCTATTTCGGCAGCGCGGGCGAACTGGTCGCGATCGCCTATCTGAACAGCGGGCGCAGGGATCTGGCGGGACAATTGTTCAGCCAGATTGCGCAGAACGACACGGTGCCCGAGTCGATCCGTCAACGCAGCATTCAGATGGCGAGTTCGATGGGCGTCGATGCGGCTGCGGACGCCGCCGCGAACGTCCGCGTCGTGACGCCCGCCAGCCTGCCCGCGGCACAACCCAAGGAAGCACCTGCGCAATGACGACGAAGTTCCGGGCCTCCGTAGGGATCGCTGCGCTGATGGCGGTGTCTGCTTGTGGTATTTTTAAGGGCGGTGGGCCGAAGAAGACGCCGACCGTCGGCGAACGCATTCCGATCCTCGCGTCGGAGAATGCGATCGAGGCGGACAAGACGATCGCGGACATCCAGGTGACGCTGCCTGCGGCGGTGGCGAACGATGCGTGGACGCAGCCGGGTGGCAATGCCGCCAAGTCGATGGGTCAGCTGACCCTCGCCGACAGCCCGTCGCGGGCGTGGCAGGCGACGATCAACGGCGGTTCCGCCCGCGAGCGGCTGGGTGCCGCGCCGGTGGTCGCCGACAACAAGCTGTTCGTCGTCGACGTGCAGGCACGGCTGCATGCCTTCGCTGCCAATACTGGCGCGAAGCTGTGGGATGCGGCGGTGAGCACCGGTGACGAGAACCGCCCGGCGCGGTTCGGCGGCGGCGCGAGCTACGAGGGCGGCCGGGTGTTCGCGACCGACGGCGTCGGCGACGTGGTCGCGTTCAACGCCGCGGATGGCAAGGAAGTGTGGCGGGCGAAGCCGGGTGGTCCGCTGCGTGGTGCGCCGACCGTCGCAAATGGATCGGTCTATGTCGTCAGCCAGGACAACCAGATCTTCGCGCTCGATCAGAGCGACGGCAAGGTGCAATGGGCGCAGTCCGGCACGCTGGAAACGCAGGGCGTATTCGGCGTCGCAGCGCCGGCGGCGGACAATCAGACGATCGTCGCCGGATTCTCGAGCGGCGAGCTGAACGCCTATCGCTACGAGAACGGCCGCGTGCTGTGGGGCGATGCGCTGTCGCGGACCTCGATCACCACGTCGGTGTCGAGCCTGTCGGACATCGACGCCGCACCGGTGGTCGACAATGGCCGCGTCTTCGCGGTCGGCCAGGGCGGGCGCATGGTCAGCCTCGATCTCGCCACCGGCCAGCGACTGTGGGAGCAGAATTTCGCCGGCATATCGACGCCGTGGATCGCGGGCGAATGGCTGTTCGTCGTCACCGACGATGCGCGGCTGGTCTGCCTCGCGCGATCGAACGGCAAGGCGCGCTGGATCGCGCAATTGCAGCGCTTCAAGAACGAGAAGAAGAGCAAGGGGCCGCAGGTCACCTGGTTCGGCCCGGTGCTGGCGGGCAACAAGCTGGTGCTGACCAATTCGCTGGGTCGCGTGGTGTTCGCGTCGCCGAACGACGGCAGTGTGACGAGCACGATCGAGGCGAAGGACGTGTTCGCCCTGCCGCCGATCGTCGCCAACGGGACGCTGTACACGCTGGGCCAGTCGGGGAAGATTTCCGCGTATCGGTGACGTTCAACTCCTCTCCCGCGAGGGGGAGGGGGACCATTCGGCGTCCGCCGAATGGTGGAGGGGGAGGTAAGCGGCGTCTTCGGTAACGAAGTTCCTCGCTTACTTCCCCCTCCGTCACGGCTTCGCCGCGCCACCTCCCCCTCGCGGGGGAGGACTTGTATTGCGGCCTCGACGCAGTCGGTTCCCTTATCGCGCCACTTCTTCTAGGAGCGCGGGATGTCCCGTCTCCCCATCGTCGCGATCGTCGGCCGTCCGAATGTCGGCAAGTCGACGCTGTTCAACCGTCTCGTCGGCAAGAAACTCGCGCTGGTCGATGATCGGCCCGGCGTCACCCGCGACCGGCGTGAAGGCGATGCGCACCTGATCGGTCTCGATTTCCGCGTCATCGATACCGCGGGCTACGAGGATCACGACGCGCAGACGCTACCCGGCCGGATGCGATTGCAGACCGAAGCGGCGATCGGGCAGGCCGATGTCGCCCTGTTCCTGTTCGACGCACGCGCCGGCATCGTGCCGCTCGACGAAGAGATCGCGCGCTGGCTGCGGTCGTCGTCCACCCCGGTGATTCTCGCCGCGAACAAGGCGGAAGGAAAGGCGGGCGAGCAGGGCATCCTCGAATCGCTGGCTCTCGGCTTTGGTGACCCCGTTCAGCTGTCCGCCGAGCATGGTGAGGGCATGGGCGACCTGTTCGAGGCGCTGCTGCCGCATCTGGAACGCGCGATGGCCGCCATGCCGGAGGAA
This sequence comes from Sphingomonas sp. Leaf37, assembly GCF_920939475.1. Lineage (NCBI taxonomy): Bacteria > Pseudomonadati > Pseudomonadota > Alphaproteobacteria > Sphingomonadales > Sphingomonadaceae > Sphingomonas > Sphingomonas sp. Leaf37. The sequence continues at coordinate 868,277 of NZ_CAKLAX010000001.1, forward strand.
GAGGACGACGATCGTCCCGACGCACCGCTGAAGCTGGCGATCGTCGGCCGGCCGAATGCGGGCAAGTCGACGCTGATCAACCGCATGCTGGGCGAGGACCGGATGATCACCGGTCCGGAAGCCGGCATCACCCGCGATTCGATTGCGGTCGACTGGCTGTGGCAGGATCCGAAGGGCGAGCCCCGCCCGGTACGGCTGATCGACACGGCCGGCATGCGCAAGCGCGCCAAGGTGCAGGACAAGCTGGAAAAGCTGTCGGTCGCCGACGCGCTGCACGCGGTCGATTTCGCGGAGGTCGTCGTGCTGCTGCTCGACGCGACGCTGGGGCTGGAGGCGCAGGATCTGCGCATCGCCGATAAGGTGCTGGAAGAGGGCCGCGCGCTCGTCATCGCGCTGAACAAATGGGATGTCGCCGAGAATGCGTCGTCGCTGTTCAACGGCGTCAAGCGGGCGCTGGAGGACGGCCTCAGCCAGGTGAAGGGCGTCACCGTGATGACCGTGTCGGGCGCGACCGGCAAGGGCATCGACCAGTTGATCCAGGCATGTTTCGACACGCGCGAGGCGTGGTCGAAGCGGGTCGGTACGGGCGAAATGAACCGCTGGTTCGAACGCGCGATCGAGGCGAACCCGCCGCCTGCACCGGGCGGCAAGCGGATCAAGATGCGTTACGTGACGCAGGTGAAGACGCGGCCGCCCAGCTTCGTGATCTTCGGCACGCGCGTCGACCAGCTGCCGGCGAGCTACGAACGCTATCTGGTCAATTCGATGCGCAAGGAACTGGGCTTCGGCGCGGTTCCGGTGCGGATCACGTTTCGCGCTCCCAAGAATCCGTTCGACAATAAGGATTAGGTCGAGCGCTCGGCAACGTCATGTTTACCGATGTGCAGGTAACACCGGGCCGAACCTGAGTGGGGTCGGGCCCGGGGCCGAGGGAGAAGGCAGTGTCGTTCGTAGGCAGCACGTTGGTGGATTGGGCGGCGTTCGCGCAGGCGCGAAGTGAGCTCGGTGCCGGGTTCGTGCGCATCCTCGGCTATTTTCGCGAGGACGGCATCAAATCGGTCGCCGCGATCGAACAGGCGATGCGCAGCAACAGCGCCGCCGCGATGGTCATCCCCGCGCATACGCTGAAGGGGGAATCACGGCAGTTCGGCGCCGATCCGCTGGCGGCACTGGCCGAGACGATCGAGGAGATCGCGCGCGATTGCGTCGAGCGTCAGGATACCTGCGAAGAGGCGCTGGAGCACGTCGTCCGGTTGCGCCCGCTGTTCTTCGAAACGCTCAATCTGCTGGAACGCGAGGCCAATCCGCTGGTGTCGCGGCGCCCCGCGGGCGGTGGATTCGGACGCAAGCCCGCGGGTTTTTGAGTGAGGGTTCCGCGGCGGTGGCGCACTGACCCGCACGATTGTCCGTCGTTTATCGATCCGTCATCGCGAAAGTAGCGGAGAAACCCGGAGCGGGATCGGGATGCGCCCGATGGCCTCGGCGTTCCCGGGATGACAGCATTCCGGCAACCGGTTCGTGTCGACGCGCCGGGATTTCCACACCACCGATGCCGGTGACGGCGCGCCACGTCCTGGCGGGCCGCCTCTCGACGGACGATGGCGGCGCGCGCATAGCTTCGGGGTGATCATCACCCTTTCGCACGGTCCGTCATGCCCCTAGCCGGCGTCAGCGCTGCCGACGAGAGGAAGTCACGCGCGGTCGACCGGTCGCGACTGCTGCTATTCGGGCTGCTCGGCTTTTCCGCCGGCCTGCCCTTCTACATGTTCTCCACGGTGCTGGCGCTGCGGCTGACGCAGCATGGCGTCGGGCTGGTCATGATCGGCTTCTTCGCCTGGATCACGCTGTTGCCGACCGCCAAGTTCCTGTGGGCGCCACTGCTGGATCGTGTCGGCGTGCCCGGCTTCGCGCGGTTCTGGGGCAAGCGGCGCGGGTGGATCATGCTCGCGCAGCTCGGCATCGCGACGTCGCTGGTGGCGCTGGCGATCGGCAGCGACGATCGCAGCCTGCCGCTGACCGCATTGGCGGCAGTGCTGCTGGCGTTCTGGACGACGACGCTGGAGGTCGCGGCGGATGCATGGCGGATCGAGGTCGCGCCGACCGCAGGCGACCAGGGGCCGATCGTGGCCGCCAATCTGTGGGGCTATCGCAGTGCGATGGTCGCGGCGGGCAGCGGTGCGCTGATCTTCGCCGACGGGGCGGGGTGGGCGGCCGCTTACCTGTTGATCTCCGCCGCCGCATTCGTACCGTTTCCCATCCTTGCGACGATGCGACCCGACGTGGCCGGCGGGGGCGGGCGGATGGTGGCACTCGCGACCGGACTGGCGGCGAGCGTGCTGATCCTGCTGGGTGTGGCGGCCGCGGCCGGCATGACCGGGTGGATCGTGCTGAGCGTGGCCGATGCGTGGGGCATCGATTCGCGCAGCAACGTGACGCCGGCGGTGCTGATCGTCTGCCTGTTGCCCTTCGTCGCGATGGCGCTGGCCTTGCCCCGTATCCGCCGCGCCGCGCCGCAGGATCCACTGCGCCGATCGGCGGCGGTCGGTCCGTATGTCGATGTATTCTGGCGATATGGCTATGGCGCGCTGGCGGTGCTTGCGTTCGTCTCGCTCTATCGCATGGGCGACGTGCTGGCGCTGACCCTGTCCAAGCCGCTGGTGAAGGCGGCAGGCTATAGCCTGCGGGCGATCGGTATTGCGGACGGCGCGGTGGCGTTGGCGGCGAGCATGGCGGGCGTGGCGCTCGGCGGCTGGCTGGCGACGCGCTGGCGACAGGGATGGACGCTGGCGCTCGGCGCATTGCTGGCGGCGGTGGGCAATTGGGGGTTCGTGTGGCTGGCGCACCAGCCCGCCGGCACCGCCGTGCTCTATGTGGCGACGGCGCTCGATCAGTTCGGCAACGGGTTCGCGGGGGCGGTGTTCGTCGTCTACCTCTCGATGCTGGTCAATCCGCGCTATCCGGGCGCGCAATATGCGTTCCTGTCGGGGTTCGCCTTTCTGTTGCCGCGGCTGCTGGCCGGGGCATCGGGGTCGATGCAGGCGGCGATCGGCTATGACGGATTCTTCCTGCTGTCCGGTGCGCTCAGCCTGGCGGCGATCGTGCTGCTGCCGTGGGTGACGCGCCTGCGCCCTCATGCCGACGACACGGCCGCGTGATCGACGTGGCCTTCGCACCCGCCGCGGCGGCGGTGGCACGGGGAGACCTGCCCGGCGCGATATTGGGTCTGGTGACCCGCGCGGGTGTGCGTGCGGTGCGAACGGCCGGGCATGCCATGCTGGTGCCCGGACAGGAGTTGCTGACCCGCGATCACTGGTTCGATCTCGCTTCGCTGACCAAGGTGATCGCGACGACGACGATGATCCTGACGCTCGCCGAACAGGGGCGGATCGGGCTCGATCGCCCGCTGACCGACGCGATCCCGGATCTGCGGCAATATGACGTGGAGGGGGCAGCGGAGCGGCAGCTGACGTTTCGCGACTGCCTGTGTCACCGGACGCATCTGCCGGCGGTGGCGCCGATCTACACGTACGGCGACGATCCACAGCGGCTGCGCGCGTTCGTCCTGCAACGCGAATGGCCGGCAGGGCCGGCGGTCTATTCCGACATCAACTTCATCCTGCTCGGCATCGCGATCGAGCGGATCACCGGTGCGCCGCTGCGCGCCTGGCCGTTACCCGAGGGGTTGGGATATGCTCCGGTCGACGGCCCGGTCGTGGCGACCGAGGCGTGCCCGTGGCGCGGTCGGGTGCTTTGCGGCGACGTGCATGACGAAAATGCGGCGGCACTGGGCGGTGCGGCGGGACATGCCGGCTTGTTCGGCACCGTCGACGGCGTGCTCGATTTCGCGCGGGGATTGCTCGACGGCACCGGTGCGTCACCCGCGCAGTTGCAGGCGATCGTCGAGCGACAGCAGGGCGACCGCACCTGCGGCTGGGAGCGGCGCTTCGCCGGCTGGCATGGCGGGGAGGCCTGTTCGGACCGGACGATCGGCCACACCGGCTTCACCGGCACGGGGCTATGGATCGACATGGACCGCGGCCTTGCCTGGACGTTGCTGACCAATCGTGTGCATCCGACGCGGCATCGCGACAGCGGCATCTTCGCCTTGCGTCCCGCGGTCGGCGATGCGGTGATCGCCGCATATGACGCCGTCTGACGCCGGTCGGGACGCGCTCAGTCGATCGATCCGGTCGCGAGATAGCGGTTGAGCCAATCGCCGATGGCGGCATTGTCGCCTGGTGCCGCCATCGACCCCAGCGCGCGGCTGCGCAACGCGTCGTCGATATCGGGAGCGGCATGTGCGCCGATCAGGGCGCGACCATAAGCGGCGTCGAATTCGGGATGGAATTGCAACGTCAGCGCCTCGCCGTGCGGATAGGCGAGTGCGGCACAGGGGGTGAAGGCGGTCGACGCGATCACCGTGGCTCCGGCGGGTGGTTCGATCACCTGATCCTGATGCGAGGCCATCGCCGCGACCTGTGGCGGCAGTCCGGCGATCGGCCGTTCCAGCACGTAGCGCGTGATGCCCAGACCCCATCCCTGCGGGGCTTTTTCGACGCGCCCACCGAAGGCATGCGCGATCGCCTGATGCCCGAAACAGATGCCGATCAGGCGGGCACGCCCGCGTGCGGCGCGCAGGAAGGCGACAAGCGATCCGGTCCATGGCAGGCCGTCGTTGACTCCGGCCGCGGATCCGGTGACGACATAGGCGTCGCATTCGCCCGGATCGCCGGGCAGGCCGCCGGCGCGAACGTCATAGCGGGTGTAGAGGTGGCCCGGACCCAGCAGCCGTGCGACCATGCCGGCGTAATCGCCGTGCTGTTCCGAAAGATCGCCGGGTGGTGCGCCGGTTTCGAGAATACCGATATGCATGAGCGAATGGTCCGACCGATGCCGTCGCAGGATACAGCGGGGGAGAATCCGGATACGCCGATGGACTCGATCCCCCGCGTCCCCAACGCACCGCTGCCGGTTTCACCGGCGGGCTCCGCTCCATATATCTCGTTGACGGTGCGTTCTGGACGGATGCGGCCTACGCCGGAACGCAAACAAAAAAAAGGCCGGTCAAAGACCGGCCGGAAAGTTTTTAGGAGAGGATGCCTGAAAGGCACAGTCGTTGTGCATCGCAGCACGGGTTCATGCAATTGCAAAATACGCAATCCAGCGTTCGTGCCGTGCAATCGTAGCGCTATCATTGCCGACATGCCGATGGTTGCGCGCCGCCTGTCATTCTCATAGCCGGGATCGATCATGCATAATTTTTCCACCATCTTCGCGGTTGCAGCGTTGTCGACAGCAGCGTCTGGCGCCGCGCCGCGTGAACCGGCGATCGTCCGGGTGCGTCTCGAAACCCCTTATGGCCCGATCGTGCTGGCGCTGGAGGCACGGCGCGCGCCGAAAACGGTCGCCAATTTCATGGGCTATGTCGACGACAAGCGCTTCGACGGGATGAGCTTCTATCGCTCCGCACGCAATCGCAGCGCGCCGACCTATGGCTTCATCCAGGGCGGCATCCGCACTGACGCGCGCCGCATCCTGCCGCCGTTCCCGCTGGAAACGACGGCGATGACGGGGATCAGGCATGTCGACGGCACGATTTCGATGGCGCGCCGCGCGGATGCGGGATCGGCGGGCGGCAATTTCTTCATCACCGTCGGTCCGATGCCCAGCATGGACGCGAAGGGCGCCTATCCCGGCTATGCGGCGTTCGGCCACGTCGTGTCGGGAATGCCGGTGGTGAAGCGTATCCTGGCGCTGCCGACGGGTGGCGGCATGGGCGGGCAGTTATTACTCCGTCCGATCAAGCTGATCGCCGCCCGCCGGCTGAACGGCACGCCGCACCCCACCGGTCTGGTCAAGCCGTGGCTGGTAAAGACGAAACCGGCCGCGCCAAAGCCTGCGCCGGCTCGACCGGCACCAAGATAGGACAGGATGAGCAACCAAATTCCGATCGTGCGGTTATCCAGCATCATCATGAGGAGGATCACCGATGAAGACTGGATTGCTAAGCCTGCTGGCCGCAGTGGCGATGGTATCGCCGGTCTCGATGGAGCCTGCCGCCGCACAGCGCGGCGACTATCGCTGGCAGGGTGACAGGGGCCGCAACTGGGAACCGTCGCAGCATTACCGGTCGGGCAAGTATCGCGAGCGGCGCCTCGGCCGCAACGACCGGATCTACAAGGGCCGTGATGGACGGGCCTATTGCCGGCGGAACGACGGGACGACCGGGCTGGTGGTCGGCGCGCTGGGCGGCGGCGTGCTCGGGAATCTGGTCGGCGGCGGCACGCTTGGAACATTGCTCGGTGCCGGCGGCGGCGCGGTACTGGGTCGGTCGATCGATCGCGGCAACGTAAAGTGCCGTTGATGTGAGACAGGGCGGCCATGAGGCCGCCCGCCTTCAATGCGCGTCGGCGATCAGCAACAAGGCCGCATCGACGGCTGCGCTCGCCGACGCATCCGCAGGCATGTCGTTGGCGAAACTGGCGAAAACGAGATTGCGCCCGCTGCGCGCCTGCATGAAGCCGGACAGCGCCGACGCGGCGTTGAGCGTTCCCGTCTTCGCACGCAGCCGGCCGGCGAGCGCGGTACCTGCGAACCGCCGCCGCAAGGTGCCGTCCACGCCCCCCACCGGCAGCGTCGCCTGCCACGCCGCGCCCCATGGCCGGGTCTGTGTCCAGCGGAGGAACCGCGCCATGCCGCGCGGCGACATCCGATTGTAGCTCGACATGCCCGAGCCATCGGCAAAGTCGTATCGCCAGCGTTCCACCCCGGCGCGCGCCAACATCGCCGCGATGCGGACCTGTCCATCGGCGATCGATCCGCTGCCGTCGATCCGGCCGATCCTGCGCAGCAGCAACTCCGCGTGCAAATTCTGGCTCACCCGGTTGGTGAGCAGCAGATCCCCGGCCAGCGGGAGAGGGATCGCGCGGGCGAGCACCGGAGGGGCGGGCGGCCGGACGACGGGCGCAGTGCCGCGCAGGACAGGATCGTCGTCGGGGCCAGCCGCACGATGGCGAACCCGCACCATTCCCGCAACGCGAACGCCCCGTGCCAGCAGCATTGTCCGGAGGCGCCACGCGGCATAATCGGCCGGGTCGTCGATGCCGACGCGCAACGTCTCCGGGGCGGAACCCGGTGCAATGGTGCCGTCGAGGCGCAAGGTCCGGCTGCCCGGCACCCGATCGTAGGAGATCGCAGTCCGGCCGCCGGTCGCGATGCGGTTGTCGATCGTGAAATAGGGCAGGGCTGCGATCCGCGCCACACCGTGTCCGTCGGGCGAAGGCGTGACGGTGACTCGCAGTTCATTGTCGTCCAGCGTCAGCGCCGACACACCGGTGCCCGATCGGGTGGGGATGTTGTTCCAGCTCATGCCGGGGCTCCAGCGCTGGTCCGGGAACATGCTGTCGTCGCCGATCACATCGCGCACGCGCCGTGTCCGTGCGGCGACCGCATCGGCCAGCGTGGAAAGGCAATCGTCGATACAATTCGTCGCGCTCGACAATCGGGCATCGCCATGTCCGGCGAGAATCACGTCCGCGCCTTCGACCCTGACAGTCGCGCCGGCATCCGTGTCGGGCAGGGTGACGTCACCGAGCGAATCGAACGCGGCGGCGGTCGTCGCGATCTTGGTGTTGGACGCGGGAACGAAGCGGTCGTCAGGCGCGATCGCGACGATCTCGCGGCCGGTATCGTCGAGGACGACCAGCCCGAAGCGCGTGCCGGGCCCGTTCGCCCGCAAAATGGCGGCCACACGATCCTGCAACGTCGTCGGCTCGTCCGCCGCTGCCGGTGTCGCCAGCAGCGTCGTCGCCGCTGCAAGGATCGCAATTGCCCGCATCGGACGGCAGACTAGCCGCCGCCGCCCGATGCGCAACCGATTCAGCCCTTCAGATAGGGGGCAGCGCCGGACTTCGGCGAATCGTGCTCGCTGATCGAATTCAGCTGGATGTAGTTGTGGATACCCATCCGCTCGATCATCTCGAACTGGCGCTCCAGCGTGTCGACATGCTCTTCCTCGCTGGCGAGGATGCGGGCGAACAGGTCGCGGCTGATATAGTCGCGTACCTCTTCGCAATAGGCGATCGCGCCCTTCAGCTGTTCGACCGCTTCCAGTTCCATCGCGAGGTCGGACTTCAGCACCTCCTCGACGGTTTCGCCGATGCGCAGGCGACCGAGCAGCTGGAAGTTTGGCAGGCCATCGAGGAACAGGATGCGCTCCGACAGCCAGTCGGCGTGCTTCATCTCGTCGATCGATTCCATCCGCTCGTATTGGGCGAGCTTGTAGACGCCCCAATGGTCGAGCATCCGGTAGTGGAGCCAATATTGATTGATTGCAGTGAGTTCGTTCCTGAGCGCTTCGTTCAGGAATTCGATGACCCGCGGGTCGCCCTTCATCGCCATGACTTTCTTACCCTTTTCGGATCATCCGTTACGGAGCCGGTCTAGGCGTCAAATGGCCGTGGCTGCAACCCTGAAAATGGCGGATTTCTGCGGGTTTCAGATGCTGCGAACGTTATGCAGCAGCGCGTTCGGTATCGATAATGGCTCGCGCTACCACGGTGCATTGCCCGCATTTCGCCTGACAGCCGAGCGAGCGATACGCCTGACACGCCGTCATGCAACCGCTGCGCGCGGCGGCGCGGACCTGGGATTCCCGGATGGCATTGCACACGCAGACGACCATGGATGCTCCTTCGCTTCGCCCCATCGAATAGGGCTAATGCGAGGCGCTCGCAAGTGAATATGCGACTGATTCGCAGTCGCTGACGCACGGTTCGTCGCAAGCCCGGCTTCAGTCCTCCCCCGCGAGGGGGAGGGGGCAGCGAAGCTGACGGAGGGGGAGGTAAGCGACCAATCCAACAATGGAATGCGTCGCTAACCGCCCCCTCCACCATTCGGCTGGCGCCGAACGGTCCCCCTCCCCCTGGCGGGGGAGGAATGTCGTCGGTTCACGCCAGCGCGGCGTCGGCGCCCATCAGCTTGGGGAAGAAGCCCTCGTGTGCCTCGCGCAGCGCATCCAGCGCCACCACGTCGTCACGATCTGGGCGTTCGAAGATCAGGCGCTTGCCACCGGTGCGACCGAGCGGCTCCGCCTCGACGCCCGCCGCATGCGCCGCGCCGAGGAAGTCGAGCAGGGCGTGATCGTGGATGGTGACGACGTACACGCCCTGATCCTCGGCGAAGAACGACCGGGCGCAGCCGAAGGGTTGCTTGCGATCGATCATCGCCCCGATGCCGCCCGCCAGCGCCATTTCGGCGACCGTCACCGCGATGCCGCCATCGGACACGTCATGGACTGCGGACAGCCAGCCATCCGCAATCGCGGTGCGGATCAGGTCCCCGGCCTTGCGCTCCGCGTCGAGATCGACCGGCGGGGGCGGGCCTTCCTCGCGGCCATGGCATTCGCGCAGGTACAGCGACTGACCGAGGTGACCGCCACGCGCGCCAACGACGAGGATCATGTCGCCGGTGCCCTTGAACGCGATCGTCGCGTTCCTCGTCCAGTCCTTGAGCAGGCCGACGCCGCCGATCGCCGGGGTCGGCAGGATCGCCGAGCCGCCGCCGGTCGCCTTCGATTCGTTGTAGAGCGACACGTTGCCGCTCACGATCGGGAAGTCCAAGGCGCGGCACGCCTGCGCCATGCCGTCGAGGCAGCCGACGATCTGGCCCATGATCTCGGGCCGTTGCGGGTTGGCGAAGTTGAGGCAGTTGGTGATCGCGAGCGGCGTCGCGCCGACCGCGGTCAGGTTGCGCCATGCCTCGGCGACGGCCTGCTTGCCGCCCTCGACCGGGTCGGCGAAGCAATAGCGCGGGGTGCAGTCAGTGGTTATCGCCAGCGCCTTGTCGGTGCCGTGGACGCGGACGACGGCGCTGTCGCCGCCGGGCGCCTGCACGGTGTCGGCGCCGACCATGTGGTCGTATTGCTCCCAGATCCAGCGGCGGCTGGCGACGTCGGGCGACCCCATCAGCGTCAGCAGGTCGCGCGCGATGTCGTTGCTTTCCGGCACGTTCTCCAGCGGCGCCGGCTTGGGCGTCGGCACGTGCGGGCGGTCGTAGAGTGGCGCTTCGTCGGCGAGCGGGCCGAGCGGAATGTCGCAGACGACCTCGCCCTGCCACTTCAGCACCATCCGCTCGGTATCGGTGACATGGCCGATGACAGCGAAGTCGAGTTCCCATTTGCGGAAGATCGCCTCCGCCTCACCCTCGCGGCCGGGCTTGAGCACCATCAGCATGCGCTCCTGCGATTCGGAGAGCATCATCTCGTATGGCGTCATGCCGGTTTCGCGCTGCGGCACGTCGTCCATCACCAGTTCGATGCCGACGCCGCCCTTCGACGCCATTTCGACCGACGACGAGGTGAGGCCGGCCGCGCCCATGTCTTGGATCGCGACGATCACGTCGGTCGCCATCAACTCCAGACACGCCTCGATCAGCAACTTTTCGGTAAAGGGGTCACCGACCTGCACGGTCGGGCGCTTGGCATCGGCGTCCTCGCCAAAGTCCGCGCTCGCCATGGTCGCGCCGTGGATGCCGTCGCGGCCGGTCTTCGATCCGACATACACGATCGGATTGCCGATGCCGCTGGCGGCGGAATAGAAGATCTTGTCCTGATCGGCGATGCCGACCGTCATCGCGTTGACGAGGATGTTGCCGTCATAGGCGGGGTGGAAGTTCACCTCGCCGCCAACGGTCGGCACCCCCACGCAATTGCCATAGCCGCCGATGCCGTGGACGACGCCGCTGATCAGGTGGCGCATCTTCGGGTGTGTCGGCGACCCGAAGCGCAGCGCGTTCATGTTGGCGATCGGCCGCGCGCCCATCGTGAATACATCGCGCAGGATGCCGCCGACCCCGGTCGCCGCGCCCTGATAGGGCTCGATGTACGAGGGGTGGTTGTGCGACTCCATCTTGAAGATCGCCGCCTGATTGTCGCCGATGTCGATCACGCCGGCATTCTCGCCCGGCCCGCAGATCACCTGCGGCCCTTCGGTCGGCAGCTTCTTCAGATGGATGCGGCTCGATTTATAGCTGCAATGCTCGGACCACATGACCGAGAAGATGCCGAGCTCGACGAGGTTCGGCTCGCGACCTAGCGCGGAGAGGACGCGCTCATATTCCTCGGGGGACAGGCCGTGGTCGGCGACGATCTGGGGCGTGATCTCGGTCATGCCCGCGCCCATAGCTTGAGCGGGCGCGGGCGTCACCCCATCAGGCGAACGGCGGCTGGTGGTATCCGGCGGGCGACGAGGTGAAGATCTCGCACCCGTCCTCGGTGATGCCGATCGAATGTTCGAACTGCGCCGACAGCGAGCGGTCGCGCGTCACCGCCGTCCAGCCGTCGTCGAGCAGCTTCACGTCGGGCCGACCGATGTTGATCATCGGTTCGATCGTGAAGATCATGCCGGGCTTCAACTCGGGGCCGGTGCCGGGCTTGCCGACATGGACGACTTCTGGCGCGTCGTGGAACAGCCGGCCGACGCCATGGCCGCAGAAATCGCGCACGACGCCATAGCGGTGCTTCTCCGCATGCCGCTGGATCGCGTTGGCGACATCGCCCATGTGGTTGCCCGGCTTCGCCTGTTCGATGCCGAGCATCAGGCATTCGTAGGTCACCTCGACCAGCCGCTTCGCCTTTAGCGGCACGTCGCCGATCAGGTACATCCGGCTGGTGTCGCCGTGCCAGCCATCGACGATCGGCGTCACGTCGACATTGACGATATCCCCGGATTTGAGCGTCTTCTCGCTCGGGATGCCGTGACAGACGACGTGGTTGATCGAGATGCAGGTGGAATGGGTGTAGCCGCGATAGCCGAGCGTCGCGGGAACGCCGCCGCCCGCGAGGATGAAGTCGTAGATCAGCTTGTCGACCTCGGCAGTCGTGACGCCCGGCACCATGTGCGGGGTCAGCATGTCGAGCGTTTCGGCGGCGAGGCGCCCGGCCTTGTGCATGCCCGCAAAGGCCGCCGGACCATGCAGTTTGATGGCGCCGGTGCGCCCTTCCGGCGCGTCTGAGGTCACGGTTACGTATTCGGTCATGCGCGACGATATAGCGTGGTCGCGACGATTTTGCGAGGCTATGGCGAGGCCATGGAGCAGGGCACACCGCAGGAACGCATCTGGACCGCCGCGCTGATCGTGATCGGCGACGAGATCCTGTCCGGTCGCACGCAGGACAAGAACATCGCCCAGCTGGCGAGCTGGCTCAACGTGCAGGGTATCCGCCTGGCCGAGGTGCGCGTCGTCGCCGATCGGACGGAGGCGATCGTCGAGGCGGTGAACGTCCTGCGCGCGCGCAACGATTATCTGTTCACCACCGGCGGGATCGGCCCGACGCACGACGACATCACCGTCGACGCGATCGCCGCGGCACTGGGCGTCGCGGTGGAGCATCACCCGGAAGCGCTGGCGGTGCTGGAGCGCTATTACGAAACCCGCGGCGGGCTGACCGAGGCACGGGCGCGGATGGCGCGGGTGCCGGCGGGCGCGGGGCTGATCGTCAACAAGGTGTCGGGCGCGCCGGGCATCCACATCGGCAACATCTTCATCATGGCGGGCGTGCCGCACATCACCGCCGGCATGCTGGATGCGCTGACCGGTACGCTGGAGGGCGGACGTCCGGTGGTGTCGGGCACGATCGGCTGCTGGGTGGGCGAGAGCGAGGTCGCCGACCTGCTCCGTAACGCCGAGAAGGCGCATGAGGGCGTCGCGATCGGATCGTACCCGTTCTTTCGCGAGGGGCTGACGGGCGCGAATTTCGTGGTGCGCAGTCCGGATGCGGGGCTGGTCGAGGCGTGTCTGACGGATCTGACGCGGGAGCTCGAGGCGACCGGGCGCGAGGTGTTCGCGGGCGGGATCTGATTTGGGTGTCTGGCCAATGGCTTGCCACTGACTGATCGCACCGGCCGCAACCTTCCGCGGCTAAAGCGGCTCCCTCCCTCTCCCGGCGGGAGAGGGAGGGAGCCGAGGGCGCGCCGGGTGAGGCTACTTCGCCAAAAACGCCGTTAAAGCCGCCTCGAACCGCTCCGGCTGGTCCAGCATCACGAAATGCGCCGCGTCGCCGACATCCACGAATGTCACGTGCGGGGCGTCGGCATAGGCCGCCTTGTACAGCCCCTCCGCGGCGGCCTTGGTCGGGCCGGCGTCGCTCCATGGATAGACCAAGGTGATCGGTGTCGCGATCTGCTTCATCGCCGGGCGCAGGTCGGTCGTCATGTCCTCGTACATCGCCTGCGCCGACACGCGCGGGTCGGCGGCTTTCACCCATGACACGACCTTCGCCCGCGATGCCGGCTTCGACGCGAGCTGGTTGGCGGTTGCGGTCGCCATGGCATCGTCGGCGGGCTTGCCATAGCTGGCGGCCTGCATATCGCGCATCGCCTTCGCCCGCGGCTCGATCATCGCGACGGTGGCGGCGGGGGAGAACAGCGTGCCGATGAAGGGCAGCGAATCGACGATCATCAGCTTGCCGGCGTCCGCGGGATGCGCCTTCGCCAGCATCAGCGCGGCGAGACCGCCCATCGAATGGCCGACCAGTGCGGCACCGGCAATCTTCTCCTTGCCGATCAGCGTGTGCAGGTCGGCGACGATGCCGTCGAGCACGCCCGGCGACAGGTTCGCCCCCGGTGCGTCGCCGCCGAAGCCGTTGACCTGCACCGTATAGACCCGGTGGTCCTTCGCCAGTATCGGCACGACCCCGTCCCACACGGCGCGTGGCGAGGACAGGCCGGGGATCAGGATCACCGGCGTTCCCTTGCCCGTTGCGACCACCGAGATGTGCGGCATCTGGATCGCAGGCGCAGCGGTGGCGGCATGGCCGGGGGTGGGCTGGAGCACGATGCCCAGCGTCAGGGCCGAGGCGGCGAGGCGCAGGCCCCAATGAGTGGCACGGATCATATCAATTCTCCCTGGACGGGCTGACGAAGACGTCTTCGATGGCGAGCTCGAACAGCTCGGCGATCTTGAAGGCGAGGGGAAGCGACGGGTCGTAGCGGCCCGTCTCGATGGCATTGACGCTCTGGCGGCTGACCTCGAGCTGTTCGGCGAGATGCTGCTGGCTCCAGCCGCGGGTCGCGCGCAGATCGCGCAGGTGGTTGTTCATGCCGCCCGGCCATAGGACAGCTTGTTGACGCAGCCGCCGATACCGAGACCGCCGAACCAGACGATCGGCCAGACGTAGGCGACGGCATGCGGCACCAGATCGAAGTTTTCCAGGAAGCCCCAGAAGGTCGCTGCCGTCATGGTGATCCCGGTCGCGATCAGCGACTGGCGTGCCATCAGCATGCGAACGTATTCGTCGCGTTCGTCGGCGAAATAGAGACCGATGACGACGAAGAATCCGCACACCGGCACGGCGGGCAGAATACCCAGAACGTAGGCGAGCGGGCCGGACACCAGATGGCGCGCGAACAGCCAGCACACCGGCATCAGCACGGCGGCGTAGACGATGGAGAGGATGATGATGCGACGGTTGTACCGACGCTGGGCAGGCGATGCGACCATAAGAACCTCCTTCGATTCGTTGTGAAGGAAGCTTTACATGGAAAGTCAGCTTTACGTCAAGCGCGCTTTACATCAGATGATGAACTCGACCGATCGTTGCTGCACCGCATCGCCGCGCTTCGCGACGATCTTGCCGTGCAGCGCTTCGATCGTGCGGCTGCCGGTGGTCTTGAACAGGAACGGGAAGACGCCGTGCAGCACGGCCGCGACGCCGCCTGCGATCATCCGGACGCCGAAGCCGGTCGCAACGCGCAAATGTTCGGGGTAGCTTTCGCCGACCGAAGCCGGGTGTTCGGTGAACGGGTTCATCGCAGCGTTCCTTCCGATGGCCAGTCTAACCCTTTGCGGCGAGCGCGGCCAGCATGTCGGCGGCGAGCAGGCTGAGCGTGTCGTCGCGCGCGCCCATCACGACGATGCGGTCGCCGGGCCGCGCCACCGCGACGAGGCGGTCGGCGGCGGCGGCGCGATCGGCGATGTGGATCGCCTCGCGGCCGGCGGCGACGACGTCGGCGACGATGTCCGCGCTGCCGACCTCTCGCGCGACGGTGCCGCCCTGATAGACGGGATCGGGCAGTACCAGCACGTCCGTAGGGGCGAGCCGATCGGCGAACATCGCCGCCAATTCGTGGCGCATCACCTTCAGCGGGCCATAGCCGTGCGGCTGGAACAGGACGAGCAGGCGGCCGGGGAAGGCGTGCAGCGTGTCGAGCGTCGCGGCGATCTTGTCGGGGTTGTGGCCGAAATCGTCGATTACCGCGACCCCGCCCGCCTCGCCGACCAGATCGAAGCGGCGCCGCAGCCCGGTGAAGCCGCCGATCGCCTGTGCGGCCCGGGTCAGCGGTACGCCGGCGGCGACCGCGGCGGCGATCGCGGCGAGCGCGTTGGCGACATTGTGACGGCCCGGCACCTGCAACGTCACCGGGATGGCGGTGTTGCCCGCCGCGATCAGGTCGAACGTCACCGAGAAGGGCGCCTCGACGATCTGCCGCGCGGCGAAATCGGCGTCGCGGTCGAGGCCGAAGCTCGCGATCCGCTCCGCCGGCAGCGTGCGGGCCAGCGCGGCGGCGTCGTCGTTGTCGAGGTTGACGATCGCCGTCTCCGCCTTGGCGATGAAGTCGGCGAATAGGCGGCGGAGTTCGTCCAGCCCCTTGTGGTCGAGGCTGACGTTGTTGAGGACGGCGATGCGCGGGCGGTAGTTGGCGATCGAGCCGTCGCTTTCGTCCACCTCGCTGACGAAGGCCTCGCCGGCGCCGACCAATGCGCTGGCGAAGGGCGCGTCGGGATGGGCGAGGTTCTTCATCACCGCGCCGTTCATCACCGTCGGATCGCCGCCGCTCGCTTGCAGGATCCAGCCGATCATGCCGGTGACGGTCGATTTGCCGCTGGTGCCGGCGACGCCGATCGGCAGGCGGCTCTGGTTAAATAGGGTGGAGAGCAGGTCGGCGCGGCTGAGGCGGGTGCAGCCGACCCGTTCCGCCGCGACGATGTCCGCCACCGTCGCCTCGACCGCGGCGGAGGCGACGACGATCTGGTCGGCCGACACGATGCCGCTGCCGTCCTGCGGGAACAGGCCGATACCCCGCGCGCGCAGGCTGTCGAACTTGGCGGGAACGCGTCCCTGGTCGAGGCCGCGGTCGGACCCTTCGACGATGGCGCCGCGGCCGCGCAGGATCGTCGCGAGCGGCATCATCCCCGACCCGCCGATCCCCACGAGGAAGAATCGCTTGCCCCCGACGGAGCCCCGGATGTTGCCGTTGGTCATCCGCCCGCGCTATCGACGCCGCGACGCAGGGGCAAGGCTCTGTGGATGAGCCGGGGTGAAGACGCATGCGTATCGGAGTGGTGGCGCCGGCCAGCATCGGCAACAAGGATGCCGAGGCGCCGTTCCTCGCCTTCGCCGCATTGGCCTATCCAGAGGTCGATCTGGTCGTGCACCCGCAATGCTGGGAGGTGGCGGGCCATTTCGCCGGCGACGACGCGCGGCGAGCGTCCGCGTTCCTCGAATTTGCCAATGATCCCGGGTTCGACGCGATCTGGTTCCTGCGTGGCGGCTATGGATCGAACCGCATCCTGCCATTGGTGATGCCGCACCTTGGGCCGGCGGCGCGGCACAAGAGCTACCTCGGCTATTCCGACATGGGATTCCTGCTGGGCGCGCTGTACGCGCGGCGGATCGGGCGGCCCTGTCATGGCCCGATGGCGAGCGATATCCGGCGCAAGGGCGGGGACGTGACGGTGGCGCGGTCGCTCGGGTGGCTGGCGCGGGGCGACCGGCAAGGGCTGGAGCCGGGGCTGGACGGGCGGCCGGCGGCGGCGTTCAACCTGTCGATCCTGGGTGCGCTGATCGGCACGCCCTATCTGCCCGACCTGACCGATCACGTGCTGCTGATCGAGGAGGTGTCGGAGCCGATGTACAATATCGACCGGCTGCTGTTCCACATGGGTCACGCCACGCAGTTGCAGGGGCTGGCCGGTGTGCGGCTGGGCAGCGTCACCGCAGTGCAGCCGAACGAGCCCGAATGGGCGGATAGTCTGGAGTTCATGGTGCGGCGCTGGTGCGGGGATCTGCGTGTGCCGTACCTCGGGAGGGCGGACATCGGCCATACGCAAAGCAATCGCGTGGTGCCGTTCGGGATGGTTTGAGCGTATCGGTGCTCCTGCGAACGCAGGAGCCCAGGGCCACGGACGTATTCGCTTGCGATCCTGGGTTCCTGCGTTCGCAGTAACACGGGGCGGTCCAGGCACAGCGAGAGCGCTCGCGACGGGGGGATTTCAGGCAATGCTTGCCTATATACCTCGCGCCGCTTTATTCGGCCCACCTCAACCAAGCTGAAAGTCCATCATGTCCGCCATGTTCCGTATCACGCTGCCCGACGGTTCCGTCCGCGAGGTTGCGCCCGGGACTACCCCCGCGGATGTCGCCGCGGCGATCGGGCCGGGTCTGGCCAAGGCGGCGCTCGCCGCGCGGATCGATGGGCAGGTGCGCGATCTCAACCGGCCGTTCGAGGGCGACACCAACCTTGCGCTGGTGACCGCCAAGGATGAGGCGGACGCGCTCGAACTCGTCCGCCACGACCTCGCGCATGTGATGGCGGAGGCGGTGCAGCACCTGTTCCCCGGCACGCAGATCACCTTCGGCCCGGCGACGGACGATGGCTTTTACTACGACTTCGCGCCGAAGGACCGGCAGTTCACCGAAGACGACCTGCCCGCGATCGAGGCGGAGATGCGCCGCATCATCGCGCGCAACGAACCGTTCACGCGCGAGGTTTGGAGCCGCGAGCAGCTGATCGAAACGTGGACGAAGCAGGGCGAGACCTTCAAGGCGGAATGGGCCGCCGAGCTGCCCGATGGCGAAGAGCTGACGATCTATCGCCAAGGCCAGTGGCTCGACATGTGCCGCGGTCCGCACATGGCCTCGACCGGCAAGCTCGACCCCAATGCGTTCAAGCTGACCCGCGTATCGGGCGCTTATTGGCGCGGCGATCAGAAGAACGCGATGCTAAGCCGCATCTACGGCACCGGCTGGCTCAACAAGAAGCAGCTCGACCAGCACCTCTTCATGCTGGAAGAGGCGGCGAAGCGCGATCATCGCAAGATCGGCGCGGAGATGGACCTGTTCCACCTCCAGTCCGAGGCGCAAGGCAGCGTGTTCTGGCACCCCAAGGGCTTTATCCTGTGGCGGCAGCTGGAGGCGTACATGCGCCGCCGGTTGGACGCGGCCGATTATGCCGAGGTCAAGACGCCGCAGTTGATGGACGCCAAACAATGGGAGCAGTCCGGCCACTGGGGCAAGTATCGCGAGAACATGTTCGTGGTGCCGGACGAAGTGCCGAACACCGAAGACGAAGGACAGGTTCTGTCCGGCGAAGGCGACCTGATGGCGCTGAAGCCGATGAACTGCCCGGCGCACGTCCTGATCTTCAAGCAGGGGATCAAGTCGTATCGCGACCTGCCAATCCGCATGGCCGAATTCGGCTGCTGCCACCGCAACGAGCCGCATGGCGCGTTGCACGGCATCATGCGCGTCCGTCAGTTCACGCAGGACGATGCGCATATCTTCGTCCGCGAGGACCAGTTGGTCGACGAGGTTCGCAAGTTCTGCGAACTGCTCGACAGCGTCTACAAGCACCTGGGCTTCGACAGCTATGCGATCAAGCTGGCGCTGCGACCGGAGAAGCGCTTCGGCTCCGAGGCGATGTGGGACTGGGCCGAACAGTCGCTGCGGGACGCAGTTGCCGCGACTGGCCGCGATACGGCGGAATACGGCTGGGAAGAGCTGCCGGGCGAGGGGGCGTTCTACGCACCGAAGCTCGAATTCCACCTGACCGATGCGATCGGGCGGACGTGGCAGGTCGGTACGATCCAGACCGACACCGTGCTGCCCGAACGGCTCGACGCGAGCTATGTCGGCGAGGACGGCAACCGCCATCGCCCGATCATGCTCCACCGCGCGATCCTGGGCACGTTCGAACGCTTCATCGGCATCCTGATCGAACATCATGCCGGCCGCTTCCCGCTGTGGCTGTCGCCGGTGCAGGCGGTGGTGGCGACGATCGTGTCGGACGCCGACGATTATGCCGACGAGGTCGCGGCGACGCTGCGCAAGGCCGGCATCCGGGTGGAGACGGACCTGCGCAACGAGAAGATCAACTACAAGGTGCGCGAGCATTCGGTCGCCAAGGTCCCGGTACTGCTCGTCGTCGGCAAGCGCGAGGCGGAAGAGGGCAAGGTCGCCGTCCGCAGGCTGGGGAGCCAGGCGCAAGAGTTCGTGACGGTGGACGAGATCGTCGCCAGGCTGCGCGACGAGGCGACTCCGCCCGATCTGAGATAAGCCCTTTCACCCCTCTCCGTCCTTGCGGAGAGGGGACAAGGTCCCTTTTAAAAACGGCCGCGATCCACTATATCCGAACCCAAACCACCACAGGAGCAATACCCATACGTCCTCCCATGATGCGCCGGCCGAACCAGGCGCCGCCAATGAATGGCCCTCGTTTCAACGAGTGGATCGTCAGCCCCAAGGTCCGCGTGATCGACCATGAGGGCGAGAATCTCGGCGTGATGTACACGCGCGAGGCTATGGCGCAGGCGCAGGAACTGGGCCTCGATCTGGTCGAGGTGTCGCCGAACGCCGATCCGCCCGTCGCCAAGTTCCTCGACGTCGGCAAGTTCAAGTACGAGGCGCAGAAGAAGGCGAACCTCGCGCGCAAGTCGCAGAAGACGCAGGAGATCAAGGAGATCAAGATGCGTCCGAACATCGACGACCACGATTACGACACCAAGATGAAGAAGGTTGCCGAGTTCATCGAGGAGGGCGACAAGGTGAAGGTCACCATGCGCTTCCGCGGTCGCGAACTCAGCCACGGCCAGCTCGGCATGGCGGTGCTCCAGCGCGTCGCGGAGCAGGTCGCCGAGACGGCCAAGGTCGAGGCCTATCCGCGCATGGAAGGCCGGCAGATGCTGATGGTGCTCGCGCCCAAGTAAGCGTCGCTTCCCTGTCTTTTCCGATACGACGATTGCCGTAGCGGAACGCACTTTTGAACACCGGGTCCGGCAACGGGCCCGGTGTTGCGCATTGGCGACACTCCGTTCGAAAATCGGATACCGGCATCACAAAATACTAGACGCTCACGCCTGTGTGGCCCTAGCCTGAAAAGAAAACCCGATATTCGAAAAACGAAATCGTTCAGGAGAGAGATGACCATGCGCCTTACCGCGTACCTATTGTCGGCAGCGACTATCGCGATCGCCACCCCCGCGATGGCGCAGAACAATTCTCCCGAACCGTCCAGTGCCGCGACGCAGAGCACCTCGACCGCGACCGCGGGTTCGGTGTCTCAGGACGATAACAACCAGGCCGACATCGTCGTCACCGCGCAGGGCCGTGCGCAGGCGCTGGCCGATGTCCCCGTCGCCATCTCTGCGATTTCCGCCGAAACGCTCCAGAATTCCGGCGCCAACGACATCCGCCAGCTGAACCAGCTCGCGCCGTCGCTGCTGGTGTCCTCGACCGGTTCGGAAGCGAATGGCTCTGCACGTATCCGCGGCATCGGTACGGTCGGCGATAATCCCGGCCTGGAAAGCTCGGTCGCGGTGTTCATCGACGGCGTCTATCGCTCGCGCTCCGGCATCGGCCTCACCGAGCTGGGCGAGATCGACCGGGTCGAGGTGCTGCGCGGTCCGCAGGGTACGCTGGGCGGGCGCAACTCGTCCGCCGGCCTGATCAGCATCATCAGCAAGGCGCCGTCTTTCCAGGGCGTCAGCGGCGGTGCCGAGGCGACCTACGGCAATTACGATTTCTACCGTCTCGCCGGCAACGTGAACCTGCCGCTGACCGAGACGATCGCCGCCCGTGTCGATGGCGTCTACGTCAAGCGCGACGGCTTCTATCGCGATTACACCAACAACACCGACGTCAACGATCGCGATCGCTATTTCCTGCGCGGGCAGTTGCTGTTCGAGCCCAGCAGCGACATCAGTCTGCGCCTGATCGGCGACTATACCAAGCGCAATGAGAAATGCTGCGCGGCGACCTATGTCGACCGTTCGGTCAACCCGGCGATCGGCAATCTCAACGAACCGGCGTCGCCCCTGCTGCAACCCGGGGCAACCCCGGGCCGCATCAACGACAGCGGCAACAACATCGTGAACGTGATCAGCGATCTCGGTCAGCCGCTCAGCCTGATCAATCGTCCGGGCTACAGCCGCGACGTGTCGGTCAGCCCGGGTCGCAGTTTCGCCGGCACGACCAAGGACTGGGGCGTGTCGGGGCAGCTCGACTGGAATTTCGGCACGACGAAGCTGACGTCGATCACGGCCTATCGCGACTATGATTCGGATCAGGGTTCCGACACCGATTATAGCCGCGTCGACATCCTGTACCGCGCCGCCAACGGCAATTCGGCGCGCCGTTTCCGCACCTTCACGCAGGAACTGCGCATCAACGGCTCGCTGTTCAACGACAAGCTCGACTGGCTCGTCGGCGGCTTCTTCGCAAACGAAGATCTGCGGGTCCTGGATAACCTGCGCTTCGGCACGCAGTACGGCCGCTTCGCCACGTGCCGTGCCGTGTCGGGCGGCGCTCTGGCGAGCTTCTATCTCCCGACCGGCGCATCCTGCCTTAGCCCGACCGGTCGTGCCGTTATCGGCAGCGGCGCGGCGACGGGGGGATCGGCGCCGCTCGGTGGCGTGCTACTCGCCGCGTTCGACCGTCTCGACGGTGTCAATGACAAGGGTTCGACACGCGACGTCTACAATCAGAACAGCCGCAATTACGCGATCTTCACGCACAATATCTTCCATGTCACCGATACGGTCGATCTGACGATCGGCGCCCGTTACACGAACGAGCGCAAGAAGTTCGATGCGACGTTCACCAACGACAACACCGCCTGTCTTGCCCAGCAGAATGCGCTGGCACCCTTCCGGGCAGCTCTGGGTGCGACCGCTGCCGCTCTGATCGGCCTGACGTGTCAGGGCAATTCGACGTCCGAACTGAACGGCGTTTCGATCAACAGCAAGCGCAAGGAAGACAAGATCACCGGCACGGCGATCCTGTCGTGGAAGCCGATCGACGATCTGCTGGTCTACGGCAGCTTCTCCCGCGGGTACAAGGCGGGCGGGTTCAACCTCGACCGTTCGGCGCTGAAGCCGCCGACGGCGACGTTCGCGTCTGTCGGAGGCGCGCAGGCGTTGGCGAATTCACTGCAGTTCGCGCCGGAAACCGTCGATGCCTTCGAAATCGGCGCCAAGTACGCGACCGGTCCGTTCACGCTGTCCGCCGCGGCTTTCATCCAGGATTTCAGCAACTTCCAGCTGAACACCTTCAACGGCACGGTATTCCTCGTGCAGAACATCAATGGCTGTTCGTCGAACCTGAATGGCGGCGATCGTGATCAGGACAAGTTCGCCGCTGCGGCGAGCTTCAACGCGGCGGCGGCCACGTCCGGCGTCTGCCCGTCGGGCGACGTCGGTTACGGCGTGCGGTCGAAGGGCATCGAGCTGGAGGCGTCGCTGGTGCCGGCGCGCGACTTCCGCGTCACGATGGGCCTGACGCTGACCGATACCGGCTATCGCAGCCAGCTGGTCGGCACATCCGCGGGCGCGCCGCTCGATCAGGCACTGCGCCTGCTGCCGGGTAACAACCTGTCCAACTCCGCCGATATCGTCGCCACGTCGTCGGCATCGTGGACGCCGCAGATCGGTGGTGGCTATTCGGCGCTGTTCTACGTCGATACCCGCATGACGAGCGACTATAACACCGGCTCCGACCTGTTCCCGCAAAAGGCGCAGGACGGCTATGCGATCGTCAACGCCCGCATCGGCCTGCGCACGCCGGACGAGAAATTCTCGCTGGAGCTGTGGGCGCAGAACCTGACCAACGTCGATTACGCCCAGGTCGCGTTCAACTCGCCGTTCCAGGAAGGCGCGACGACGGCAGCCTTCCAGGACCCGCAATATCCGGGTGGCCGCCAGCTGTTCTCGCAGTATCTCGCCGAACCGCGCACTTATGGTGCAACGATCCGCGCACGTTTCTGATTTCACGAGGCAACGACCGACTGGGCCGGCCGCAGCGATGCGGTCGGCTTTTTTTTACATTTGGAGACGCGCTCGCCGCGGTCGCGCTTCGCCGCATCGCAATGCGATTGTCGGATCTCGACCGGAACCCCCATCCCGTGCCGGTATTTAGGTTCGGCAAAGGGGAAAGCCGCTGATCTTCGATTCCATGCTGGTGAAATTCGCGCTGATCGGCGTGCTCGGTATCGGCGCGCAGTGGATCGCGTGGCGCACCGGCCGCCCGGCGATCGCGCTGATGCTGATCGCGGGCGTGCTCGCCGGGCCCGTCACGGGGCTGATCGACCCGCAACGCGATTTCGGCGCGCTGCAACAGCCGATCATCAAGCTGGCCGTTGCCGTCATCCTGTTCGAAGGCGGTCTCAGCCTCAACTTCCGCGACCTGCGCCATGCCGGATCGGCGGTGCTGCGGCTGGTGCTGATCGGCGTCCCCGTCGGCTGGGTGCTCGGCACCGCCGCGGCCTTTTATGGGGCGGGGCTGCCGCTCGGCATCTCGGCGCTGTTCGGCGGCATTCTCGTGGTCACGGGACCGACGGTGATCGGGCCGATGCTGCGCACGTTGCGCGTACCGGCACGCGTCCGCGATACGCTGAAGTGGGAAGGGATCGTCAACGATCCGATCGGTGCGCTGCTCGCCGTCGCGATCTATGCCTACATCACCTATGTCGGGCCGGATCGCAGCGCGATCGCGATCGGCTTCGACGTCGCGGCGGCGACGTTGATCGCGGGTCTGATCGGCGTCGGACTGGGCTTCGGCATCACCACGGCGTTCCGCCGCGGCTATATCCCCGAATATCTGAAGGCGCCCAGCGTATTGGTCGCGGTGATCGCCGGCTTCGTCGCCGCCGATCTGATCAAGCATGAGACCGGCCTCATCACCGTAACGGTGATGGGTGTCGTCATGGCCAACCGGCCGACGCAATCGACGGCAGCGCTGAAGCATTTCAAGGAGGACCTCGCCGTCCTGCTGATCTCCGGCGTCTTCATCATCCTGTCGGCGACGTTGCAGTGGAACGTCGTCGAGCGGTTCCAGGCGCGCTTCCTCGTGTTCCTGTTCCTGCTGCTGTTCGTGGTCCGGCCGGTGACGGTGATGGCCAGCCTGCTGTTCTCGAACATGCCATGGCGCGAGCGGCTGTTCGTCGCGTGGATCGCGCCGCGGGGCGTGGTGGCGATCGCCGTCACCAGCCTGTTCGCGCTGCGGCTCGACGATTTCGGGATGAAGGATGCCGACGCGCTGGTGCCGCTGGTGTTCGGCGTGGTGGTCGCGACGATCTTCGCGCACGGCTTTTCCGCCGGCTGGGTCGCGCGCCGGCTCGGGATCGACAAGGGCAAGGGCGAAGGCGTGCTGCTGGTCGGCGCCAACGCCTTCACCACGGCATTGGGCGTGGCGTTGCAGGGAATGGGGCTGAAGGTCACGGTAGCGGATACCGCCAAGTTCGCGCTGCGCGCCGCCCGCAAGCGCGAGCTGGAGGTCTATCGTGGCGATATCCTCGACGAGGTTACGCAGGATACGCTCGACATGCTCCAGTTCCAGCATGTCATCGCCGCCACCGACAGCGATTCGTACAACGCTTTGGTCTGCGCGGATCTGGGGCCGGAGGTCGGCACCGACCGCCTTTCGCATACCGGCATGGATGAGGAGCGTCGTGCCCGCGGGCGAGGCAGGGTGCTGCTGGAAGACGGCGAGACGATCGACGAATTGCAGACCCGGGTGACCGCGGGATGGGGCTTTGGCCGCACCCGGATCACCGACGTCTTCGGTTACGACGCCTATCGCGCGCGACTGGCGCGGGGCGCGGAGCCGGTGGCCGTGCTGAAACCCGATCGCCGACTGCTGCTGTTTTCGACCACGCAGCGCCCGGTGGTGGAGGCGGGCGATACGATGCTCACCTTCGCGCCTCCGGAGCCCGTCTAGGCCGCCTCGTCCATGGCCTCTCCCGCCGCGGCCATGCGCAGCCGCTTTTCCAGCGTCTTCAGGCGCAGCGTGGCGGTGATCCGGTCGCCGGTCAGGTCGGTGACGTAGAAGGTATCGACGGCGCGTTCGCCATAGGTCGCGACATGCGCCGAATGCAGCGTCACCTTCGACTGGAACAGCGCCTGCGCCAGCTGGTTGAGCAGCGCCGGGCGATCGCGCGCGTTGACCTCGATCACGGTGAACCGGTTCGACGCGTGATTGTCGATCAGCACGTTGGGTTCGATCTCGAACGCATCCGCCCGCGTCCGCGGCGCCGGCTTGGCGACCAGCCGATCCGCCAGCTTGCCGCGATTGGCCAGCGCATCCTCGATCGCGGTCTTCAGCCGATCCAGCTGATCCAGGTCGTCGAACGGCCGCCCGAACGGGTCCTGCACCAGGAAATTGTCGATCGCCATGCCGTCCCGGGTCGTATGGATACGTGCGTCGATGATGTTGCCGCCCGCGACGTGGATTGCGCCGGCGATGCGATAGAACAGACCCGGGTGGTCGGCGGCGTAGATCGTCACCAGCGTCGCGCCGCGCTCCGAATAGACCTGCGCGTCGATCGATAGCGGCGTGTCGCCCGCCGCGGCGATGAAGCGGGCGTTGTGCGCAAGGACATCGTCGGGTTCGGCGATCCAATACGCTTCGGGAAAACGGCGGACGAAGGCATCGAACCGCGCCACGTCCCAGCCCAGCGTCGCTTGCAGCGTGGCCTGCCGCGTGGCGATCCGCTCCGTCCGTCCCCGCTGCTTGTGACCCAGCCGCAGCACCTCTTCCGCTGCCTCGAACAGGTCGGCGAGCAACTGCCGCTTCCATCCGTTCCACGTGCCGGGACCGACCGCGCGGATATCGACGATCGTCAGCACCAGCAGCAGCCGCAGTCGCTCGGGGCTCTGCACCACCTCGCAGAAATCGAGGATCGTCTTGAAATCGCTCAGATCGCGTTTGAAGGCCGTCGCCGACATCAGCAGGTGCCAGCGGACCAGCCACGCCACCGTCTCCGTCTCGGCCGGGGTCAGCCCGAACCGCGGGCACAGCCGCTCGGCGACTTC
Organism: Sphingomonas sp. Leaf37; assembly: GCF_920939475.1. Lineage (NCBI taxonomy): Bacteria > Pseudomonadati > Pseudomonadota > Alphaproteobacteria > Sphingomonadales > Sphingomonadaceae > Sphingomonas > Sphingomonas sp. Leaf37. Next base: position 894,359 of record NZ_CAKLAX010000001.1, read on the forward strand.
CGCACCCAGGATCGAATGATCGCCGCCGCGTCCCTTCGCGATATCGTGCAGCAGCACCGCGACGAACAGCACCCGCCGCGACAGGATATGCTTGATGATCGCCGACGACAGCGGATGATCGTCCTTCAGCGCCCCGCTTTCGATCCGCGCCAGCAACCCGATCGCGCGGATGGTATGCTCGTCGACGGTGTAATGATGGTACATGTCGAACTGCATTTGCGCGACGACCCGGCCGAAGTCGGGCACGAACCGCCCGAACACGCCCGCCTCGTTCATCCAGCGCAGCACCAGCTCGGGGTCGCGGGGGCTCGTCAGCACGTCGAGGAACAGCGCGTTGGCGCGGGGATCGCGCCGGTGCCGGGCGATCAGCCGGGCATCGCGGTTGGCCGCGCGCATCGCCAGCGGATGGATCTCGACGCCATGCAGGTCGGCAAGCTGGAATATCTCGATCAGCCGGACCGGGTCCTCGATGAAATAATCGTCGCGCGGCAGCGCCAGCCGCCCGCGATCGAGTACGAAGCCGTGCAGCTTTCCGGGCCGCCGCCGGATCGTCGGCAATCCGAACCGCCGCCCGCGTGCCGCGAACCGCTCGTCCAGATGCGCGAGGAACACCCCCGTCAGATCGCCGACCGTCTTCGCCTGCAAAAAGTAATATTGCATGAAGCGTTCGACCGCGGATTTGCCGGGACGGTCCGAAAAGCGCATCCGCGTCGCGATCTCGCGTTGCACGTCGAAGGTCAGCCGGTCCTCCGCCCGCCGCGTGACGCTGTGCAGGTGGCAGCGGACGGCCTGCAGGAAATTATCGGCACGGTGGAACAGCTTGTATTCCGCTTTGGTCAGCAGCCCGACGTCGACCAGATCGGCACCGCGCTGTACGTCATGGATATACTTGCCGATCCAGAACAGCGCGTGGACGTCGCGCAGGCCGCCCTTGCCCTCCTTGACGTTGGGCTCGACGACGTAGCGGGTGTCGCCCATCTTGCGGTGGCGCGCGTCGCGTTCGGCGAGCTTGTCGGCGATGAACTGGCGCTCGGTGCCATGCTGCACCTCCGCCTTGAAACGCTTCGCCGCCTCGTCGTACAGGCTGGTGTCCCCGGTGACGTAGCGCGCCTCCAGCAAGGCGGTGCGGATCGTCACGTCGCCTTTCGCCTGGCGCACCATCTCGTCCAGCGATCGACTGGAATGGCCGATCTTCAGCCCGATGTCCCATAGCGCGTACAGCATCGATTCGATGACCTGTTCCGCCCACGGCGTCTGTTTGGCGGGGGTCAGGAAGCCGATGTCGACGTCCGAATAGGGCGCCATCTCGGCCCGCCCGTAGCCGCCGACGGCAATGAGGGTCAGGCGTTCGCCGGAGGTGGGATTGGCGAGCGGGTGCAGCCGCTGCGTCGCGACGTCGAACAGCACGCGGAGCAGCGCGTCGGTAAGATACGCCTGCGCGTTCGAGGCCTCGAGTCCGCGAGAGGGATGCGTGGCGAGGCGTCGCTCGATCTCCGCGCGGCCGTCGGCAAGGGCGACCTTGAGCATCGCAGCGACCTGACCGCGCAACGCGGCGTCGCTGGCATCGATCGCAGCAATGCGTTCGGCGAGCGCGCGCCGATCGACGATCGTGCGGCGGTTGGGAATGTGATCGAAGCGGCCGTTCATGCCCGCGTCATAGCGGCGGGATGGTTAAGGGGACAGCCGGGGAGACGAGGGAGTGGACGGAATTCAGCCCTCCCGCGCGAGCGCCTTCAGCCGGTATAGCGTATCCAGCGCCTCGCGCGGGGTCAGCGCGTCTACATCCAGCGCCTCCACCTCGCTGCGGATCGCGTCGCATTGCTCCTCTTCGGCCACCTGCGCTGCGGCGAACAGGGGCAGGTCGTCCAGCCCCGCCGCCAGCCCGCCGGTCTTCGCGCGCCCCGCCTCCAGCTTGGCCAGCACCGCCTTCGCCCGCGCCACCGTCGCCGGCGGCATCCCCGCCAGCCGCGCCACTGCCAGCCCGTAGCTGCGATCCGCGGGGCCCTGCGACAGCTCGTGCAGCAGCACCAGTTCACCCTTCCACTCGCGTGCACGCACATGATGCAGCGTCAGCGCCTCGCAGCGCTCCGCCAGCCGGGTCAGTTCGTGGTAGTGCGTGGCGAACAGGCAACGGCAGCGATTGTCCTCGTGGATCGCCTCCACCACCGCCCAGGCGATGGCGAGCCCGTCATAGGTGCTGGTGCCACGCCCGACCTCGTCGAGGATGACGAAGCTGTTCGGCGTCGCCTGCGCCAGGATCGCCGCGGTCTCGACCATCTCGACCATGAAGGTCGATCGCCCGCGCGCCAGATTGTCCGACGCGCCGACGCGGCTGAACAGTCGATCGACGAGGCCCAACGTCGCCTTGCTCGCCGGCACGTAGCTGCCCGCCTGCGCCAGCACCGCGATCAGCGCATTCTGGCGCAGGAAGGTCGACTTGCCGCCCATGTTCGGACCCGTCACCAGCCACAGCCGCGAATCCGGCGACAGCGCGCAATCGTTGGCGACGAAGCGGTCGCCCGACTTCGCCACCGCCGCCTCCACGACGGGGTGCCGTCCGCCGGCGATCTCGAAACAGGCGTGGTCGACCAGATGCGGCCGCGCCCATTGCCCCTCCGCCGCCCGCTCGGCGAGCGCGGCGGCGACGTCGATCCGCGCCAGCGCATCGGCGGTGGCGGCGATCGCCTCGCGGTGGGCGAGGGCGGCGGCGGTGAGTTCTTCCAGATGCGCGGCTTCCGCGGCGAGCGCATGATCTCCCGCCTGCGATACGCGCGCGGCGACCTCATGCAGCGCCGGCGTGTTGAAGCGGACCACACCGGCCAGCGTCTGGCGATGGGTGAAGCCGCTGTCGGGCTGCATCAGCGGGTCGGCGGCGCGGGCCGGCACCTCGACATGGTAGCCCAGCACGTTGTTGTGGCGGATCTTGAGCGCGGTAATGCCGGTGGCGGTCTTGAACTCCGCCTCCAGCGTCGCGATCGCGCGTCGCCCGCCTGCGCCGGCATCGCGCAGATCGTCGAGCGCGAGGTCGTAGCCCGCGGCGATATACCCGCCATCGCTCGCCTCGATCGGCGGCGACGGCACCAGCGCACGCTTGAGCAGGTCGATCAGCGCGCCATGACCGCGCAAGCGCGGCGCGACGCGGTCCAGCAGCGCCAGCGGCGCATCGATCCTGCCCAGCCGCTCGCCGAGATGCCACGCACCATCGAGACCATCGCGCAACTGCCCGAGATCGCGCGGGGACCCACGTCCCGCCGCCAGCCGCCCGATCGCGCGACCGATATCCGGCAACGCCCGCAACGCGGCACGAACCTGCTCGCGCTGTCCACCGGCATCATGGAAATACTGCACCAGATCGAGCCGAGCATCAATCGCCGCCTTGTCCATCAGCGGCGCACCGAGGTCGCTCGCCAGCAGCCGCGCGCCCGCGCCGGTCACCGTCCGGTCGATGCAATCGAGCAGGCTGCCCTTGCGCTGCCCGCCGGTGGTGCAGGTCAGCTCGAGGCTGTCGCGCGTCGCCGCATCGATCGCCATCGTCTCCGCCGCCTGCGTCAGGCGCGGCGGTCGCAGGAAGGGCAGGGCACCCTTGGCGGTATGCTCCAGATAGGCGACCAACCCGCCCGCCGCCGCCAGTCCCGCCCGGCTGAACTGGCCGAAGCCGTCGAGCGTCGCCACGCCGAACAGCGCCTTCAGTCGCGTCTCGCCGCCGCCGCTGTCGAACCCCTGTTTCGGCCGCAGCGTCGTTGCCGCATGCGCCTGGTCGCCCGCCTCGGACGCAACCACTTCGGCCGCAGCCAGCCGCGCAAGCTCCGCACCGAGTGCATCGACGGAACAGTCGATCACCTCGAACCGCCCGGTCGACACGTCCGCAGCGGCCAGCGCCACCGCACCCGCCGCCTCGCCGATCGCGACGCACCAATTGTCTTGCCGCGCGTCGAGCAGCGCCTCCTCGGTCAGCGTCCCCGCGGTAACCACCCGGACGATCCCGCGCGACACCAGCGCCTTGTAGCCGCCTCGTGCCTTGGCCTCGGCGGGCGTCTCGGTCTGTTCGGCGATGGCGACGCGGTGCCCCGCCTTGATCAGCCGCTGGAGATAGGCGGTGGAGGCATGCACCGGCACGCCGCACATCGGGATTTTCTCGCCCTCATGCTCGCCGCGCGACGTCAGCGCGATGTCGAGCACCTGCGCCGCGATCCGCGCATCGTCGAAGAACAATTCGAAGAAATCGCCCATGCGATAGAACAGCAGGCAATCCTCCGCCTCGGCCTTCAGCCCGAGGTATTGGGCCATCATGGGGGTAGGGGTGGTCGCGAGAGTCGCCATCGACGGTCTGATAGCCGCTCGCCATATTCAGGCAAGGCGGCGAACGACCGCATCGCTGACCAGCGCGGGTTGAAAGCCCCGTCCGAAACGGTCAAGAGCCGTAGCGTCAGCCCGTCAGCGAGGTCCCATGTCCGACGAAGCGTCCATCCAATTCTCCGAGCGCGAGGCGCTGCTGTTCCATTCGGAGGGGCGTCCCGGCAAGCTCGAGATCATCGCTTCGAAGCCGATGGCAACCCAGCGCGACCTCGCGCTCGCCTATTCGCCGGGCGTCGCCGTGCCGGTTCAGGCGATCGCCGACGACCCCGCAACCGCCTACGATTACACCGCAAAGGGCAACCTCGTCGCGGTCATCTCCAACGGCACCGCGATCCTCGGCATGGGCAATCTCGGCGCGCTCGCATCGAAGCCGGTGATGGAGGGCAAGGCGGTGCTGTTCAAGCGGTTCGCCGACGTCGATTCGATCGATATCGAGCTGAAGACGGAGGACGTCGACCGCTTCATCGACGCGGTCGAGCTGATGGAACCGACCTTCGGCGGCATCAACCTTGAGGATATCAAGGCGCCCGAATGCTTCATCATCGAGCAGACGCTGCGCGAACGGATGAACATCCCGGTCTTCCATGACGACCAGCACGGCACCGCGATCATCGCCTCGGCCGGGCTCATCAACGCCTGCCTGCTGACCGGCAGAAAGCTGCAGGACGTGCGGCTCGTCGTCAACGGTGCCGGCGCGGCGGCGATCGCCTGTACCGAATTGATGAAGGCGATGGGCGTACGCCACGACAACGTCATCATGTGCGACAAGGCCGGCGTGATCTATCAAGGCCGCGACGACGTGAACCAGTGGCAGTCGGCGCATGCGGCGAACACCGACCGTCGGACGCTGACCGAGGCGCTGGCGGGTGCCGACGTGTTCCTCGGCCTGTCCGCCGCGGGCGCGCTCAAGCCCGAGATGGTCGAGCATATGGCCCCATCCCCGATCATCTTCGCGATGGCAAATCCCGAACCGGAAATTCGCCCGGAGCTGGCCAAGGCGGCGCGTCCCGATGCGATTGTCGCCACCGGTCGATCGGATTATCCCAACCAGATCAACAACGTGATCTGCTTCCCCTTCATCTTCCGCGGTGCGCTCGACGTGCGGGCGACCGGCATCAACGACGCGATGAAGATCGCCGCGGCGAACGCCATCGCCGAACTGGCCCGCCAGCGCGTGCCGGAGGAGGTGGCGGTCGCTTATGGTGTGCAGCACAGCTTCGGCCCCGAATATATCATCCCGTCGCCGTTCGATCCGCGGCTGATGGAGATCGTACCGACCGCCGTCGCCAGGGCGGCGATGGATTCCGGCATCGCGCTCAAGCCGATCCTCGACATGGAGGCGTATCGCCAGTCGCTGCGCGCACGGCTCAACCCGACGACCTCGGTGCTCAGCCTCGCCTATGAAGGCGCACGTGCGCGGCCGAAGCGCGTGCTGTTCGCCGAGGGCGAGGAAGAGGTAGTGCTGCGCGCCGCGATCTCGTTCAAGGAAGGCGGCTATGGCACCCCGGTGCTGGTCGGTCGCGACGACGTCTACGATCGCCTGAAGGCATTGGGTGTGACCAATCCGCAGGAGTATGAGGTCCACAACAGCCGCCATTCGCCGCTGGTCCCGAAGATGGTCGATTTCGTCTACGCCCGGCTCCAGCGGCGTGGTTACCTGCGCCGCGATGTCGAGCGGATGATCAACCAGGATCGCAACGTGTTCGGCGCGGCGCTGCTCCAGCTCGGCGAAGCGGATGCGATGATCACCGGCATCACCCGCACCTGGGCGGAATCGATGCGTCAGGTGAAGCGCGTCATCGATCCGGAGGCGGGTCGCACCCCGTTCGGCATCCACGTCCTCGTCGGGCAGAGCCACACCGTCTTCATCGCCGACACCACGGTCAACGAACGTCCGACCGGCGAACAACTGGCGGACTTCGCCGAACAGACCGCGCAGGTCGCGCGCCGCATGGGCCACGAACCGCGCGTCGCGATGCTCAGCTATTCGACCTTCGGCAATCCGAAGGGCGCGTGGGTCGATAACATCCGCGACGCCGTGTCGGTGCTCGACCGCCGCAAGGTCGGCTTCGAATATGAAGGCGAGATGCCGCCCGACGTCGCGCTCAACCCGAAGCAGATGAAGAACTATCCGTTCGCGCGCCTGTCCGGGCCCGCCAACATCCTGATCATGCCGGGCCTGCAATCCGCGCATATCTCGGCCAAGCTGTTGCGCGAACTGGGCGGCGACAATGTCATCGGCCCGATGCTGATCGGCATGGAAAAGCCGGTGCAGATCGCGCCGATGACCTCGACCGCCAGCGAATTGGTGACGCTTGCGGTGCTCGCGGCGGGTGGTATCGCCCGCTGATACCGCTTCCGCTTGCATATTAAATAAAATTGCTTTCCATATCTCCCGCGGCTTCGAGACCGCGGGAGACAGGAGAGAGCTTATGAGGGGGTTGCTGTACGCTGCGCTGGGCGTGACCGCGCTGGCATCGGTGCCGACCGGATCGGCACAGACCGGCGATATCCTGCAAAAAGCGATCAACACGCCGGGCGTCGCCTATAGCGTCTATGGCGCGGGGCAGACCAACAAGCCGGTGAAGGCGGATGTCGTCGGCGGACGTGCGCTCCAGGTCGTCGTCACCGCGACCGGCGGCAACGTCTGGGATGTCGGCGCCAGTTCCCCGATCGCCAAGCCGATCGCAAGGGGGGACAGGATCGTCGTCGCTTTCTGGGCGCGCGCGCCGAAGCTGGCGGGCGACGCCACCGCGTCCATCCCCTTCGCCGGGGTTGCGATGGCCGCCACGCCTTACACGCCGATCGTCACCGGTTCTGCGGCCGTAGGGCGCGAATGGAAGTTGCAACAGGTCACCGGGGTCGCGGCCAGCGATGCCGCGACCGGCGCGGCGATGGTGTCGCTGCACCTCGGCGGGGCCAAGGCGGTGTTCGAATTCGGCCCGATCTTCGTACTCGATCTCGGCAAAGGCGGTTGATCCGCGTGCCCGCTATCCTTGAAGGAATTATCCATGTTTGACCGGCGTTCGATCATCGTTGGGGGCGCGACGCTGGTCGCCGGTTGCGCGACGCCCGTGCGTCCCGGCACCGCCGGCACGGCACCGTCCCGCTTCGTCGGTGTCGACGGCCTGCACTTCGTGCGCGACGGCAAGCCCTATCGCTACGCCGGTGCCAACGTCTGGTATGGCGCATGGCTGGGCGCGGACACCGCCTATGGCAACCGTGCGCGGCTGGGGCGCGAACTCGACCGGCTACAGGCGCTCGGTGTCCGTAACCTCCGCATCATCGGTTCGGCGGAGGAATCGCCGCTGAAGAACTCGATTACGCCGGGCTTCCGCGGCAAGGGCAGCAGCTACAACGAAGATTTGCTGAAGGGCCTCGACTGGACGCTTGCCGAAATGGCGAAGCGCGACATGACCGCCATCGTCTACCTCGCCAATTTCTGGGAATGGTCCGGCGGGATGATGACCTACCTGTCGTGGGTCAACGGCGGCAACTTCATCAACATGAACGATCCCGCACATCCATGGCCGGAATTTCCGGATCGCAACGCCGCTTTCTACACCAGCCGCCCCGCCCAGACGCTGCTGCGCGATTACATCAAGGCGGTGGTGCAGCGGACCAACAGCGTCACCGGCGTGGCCTATGCCGACGATCCGACGATCATGGCATGGCAGCTCGCCAACGAACCGCGCCCCGGTGGATCGGATGCGGTCGCGGTGCCGAACCTGCCCAACTTCTACCGCTGGATCGACGAGACGGCGCGGTACATCAAGGCGCTCGATGGTCATCATCTGGTGACCACCGGGTCGGAGGGGCTGAAGGGCTCGATCGAGCGCGAAGACGTCGTGCTCGACGCGCATCGCTCGCCCGCGATCGATTACATGACGACGCACATCTGGCCTAACAACTGGAGCTGGATGGACGCGGGCAATCTCGCCACCACCTATGACGCCGGCTCCGCCAAGGTCGCCGACTATATCGCGGCCCACGTCCGGCTGGCCCGCCAGCTCGGCAAGCCGTTGGTGATCGAGGAGTTCGGCTATCCCCGCGATGGCGCGACCGCTTACGATCCGAAGATCGCCACGACGTTCAAGGACCGCTTCTATCGCCAGATCTACGCGGCGGTCGAAGCGGACACTGCCGCCGGTGGACCGCTCGCCGGTTCCAACTTCTGGGCGTGGAACGGCGAGGCGCGGACGCCGCATGCCGACTATCGCTTCGTGCGCGGCGATCTCGGCTACATGGGCGACCCCCCGCACGAGCCGCAGGGCTGGTACGGGGTGTTCGATAGCGACGCGAGCACCATGGCGGTGATCAAGGCGCACGCGGCGGCGCTGGCGGGGTGACTCCAACCGAGAACCGTCACCCCAGCGTAGGCTGGGGTCTTTAGCCGCGGAAGACCCCAGCCTACGCTGGGGTGACGGTTTGGGGGCTAGGCGTCGATGCTCGTCCCCAGCGCGGCATGCACCAGCCCGCCGTCGACGGTGATCGTTTCGCCCACCACGTAATCCCCGGCGCGGCTGGCGAGATAGATCGCCGCGCCCGCCATGTCCTCGTCCGTCCCGATCCGCCCGGCGGGAATGCCGCGCGCGATCGCATCGCCATGGTCGCGCGCCGCCTTGTTCATCTCGCTCGGGAACGCCCCCGGCGCGATCGAGGTGACGTTGATCGCATCCTTCACCAGCCGCGCCGCCATCCGCTTGGTGAGATAGATCAGCGCCGATTTCGACGCGTGATAGCTGTAGGTTTCCCACGGGTTGAGCCGCTGTCCGTCGATCGAGGTGATGTTGATCACCTTGGCCGGTCGCCCCGGCGTACCCGCGGCCTTCAACGCGGGATGCAGCGCCTGCGTCAGGAAGAACGGCGATTTGACGTTGAGGTCCATCACCTTGTCCCAGCCGCTCTCCGGAAACTCCTCGAACGGCACGCCCCACGCTGCGCCGGCATTGTTGACGAGGATGTCGAGCCGTTGCTCATGCCCGGCCAGTTGCGCGGCGAGCGCCTTGCAGCCGGCGACGGTGCTGACGTCTTGGGGCAGGGGGATGCAATTCGGTCCGAGTTCCGCGGCGGCATCCTCGCACGCGCCCGCCTTGCGCGACGAGATATAGACCTTCGCCCCCTGCGCGATGAAGCCAGCGGCGATCATCTTGCCGATCCCGCGACTCCCCCCGGTGACGAGCGCGACCTTGCCGTCGAGGCGGAAGAGGGTGGTGGTGTCCATGAATGTCTCCAAATCGTCACCCCAGCGCAGGCTGGGGTCTTGTCGCGATGTGCGATGGCGCATGCGTGGGGGGGGGGGGCAGCCTGCGCTGGGGCAACGGACGTCAGATCACCCGCCGCGCTTCATCGTCTCGCGGGCGATGATGACCTGCTGGATCTGGCTGGTGCCCTCGTAGATGCGGAACAGCCGGACGTCGCGGTACAGCCGTTCGATGCCGTAATCCGCGATGTAGCCGGCGCCGCCGTAGATCTGCACCGCCTTGTCGGCGACGCGTCCCACCATCTCGCTGGCGAAATACTTCGCGGCCGCCGATTCCAGCACGACATCCTCGCCGCGATCCTTGGTAGCCGCGGTTTCCAGCACCATCGCGCGGGCGACCAGCGCTTCGGTCTTCATGTCGGCGATCATGCCCTGGATCAGCTGGTGGTTGGCGATCGGCTGGCCGAACTGGCTGCGACTGCCGGCATAGGCGACGCTGTCCGCGATCAGCCGCTCCGCAACCCCGACGCAGACCGCGCTGATGTGCAGCCGGCCGCGATCGAGCACCCGCATCGCGATCTTGAACCCTTCGCCCTCCGCGCCCAGCCGGTTGGCAGCGGGAACGGGGACGTCGTCGAAATGCACGTCGGCGACCTTCGCGCCCTTCTGCCCCATCTTCTTCTCGGGTTCGCCGATGGTGATGCCGGGCAGGTCCCTGGGTACGAGAAAGGCGGAGACGCCCCGCGCGCCCTTCTCATCGCCGGTGCGGGCCATGACGGTGAACAGCTGCGCCTTGTCGGCATTGGTGATGTAGCGCTTCGTGCCGGACAGCCGATACACGTCGCCGTCCCTCACCGCCCGCGTCTTCACCGACCCGGAATCGCTGCCGACGTCCGGCTCGGTGAGGGCGAAGCTGGTGACGACCTCGCCGCTCGCGATCCGCGGCAGCCAGTCGGCCTTCTGTTCCGCCGTCCCGGCCATGACGAGGCCCTGACTGCCGATGCCGACGTTGGTGCCGAAGCTGGAGCGAAAGGCGGGCGTCGTCCGCCCCATTTCGATCGCGACACGGCATTCCTCGACCATGTTCAGGCCGAGGCCGCCGTATTCCTCCGCGATCGACAGCCCGAACAGGCCCATCTCCTTCATCTCGGCGATGACGGTGTCCGGGATCGCATCGGCAGCCTCGACATCCGCTTCCAGCGGGCGAAGGCGTTCGGCGACGAAGCGCCGGACGGTGTCGATCAACGCGTCGAATGTCTCGGGATCGAGGGCCATGTCGCTTCCAGTGCAATACCCCGTACGGGGCCGGTCATGTCGTCGCCCCTGGGTAGATCGCGCCGCCGGCGCGCGCAAACCCGAAATTCAAATTCGACAGCGTTGACGATGAGGAACACCATACTATCATCGGTGAAAAGGTCAGGAGCCAGGATGCGATTTGCAGGTAAACGCGCGGTCGTCACCGGCGGCGCATCGGGCATCGGGCGCGCGACGGCGCTGAGACTCGCGGACGAGGGCGCGCAGGTGCTGATCGGCGACATCGACCGGGAGGCAGGGGAGGCGTTGGCCGCCCGTTCCGGCGGCGCGATCGCCTTCCATCCCACCGATGTCACCGACGCGGCCCAGATCGAGGCGTTGATGCACGCAGCCGATGCGGGGGGCGGGCTCGACATCGTGTTCAACAACGCCGGCGCCGGCGGCGCGCGCGAGCGGATCGGCGATATCGCGGCGGAGGATTGGGACCGGACGATGGCGCTGCTGCTGCGTTCGGTGGCGCTCGGGATCCGCTTTGCGGCGCCGCTGATCGCCAGGCGGGGCGGCGGCGCGATCGTCAACACCTCATCGGTATCGGCGCTCGGCACCGGTTATGCGCCGACGGCCTATTCGACCGCCAAGGCCGGGGTGCTGCACCTGACGAAGCTGGCCGCGGCCGATCTGGCCGCCGCGCGGATACGCGTCAATGCGGTGGTGCCGGGTTTCATCCTCACCGGCATCTTCACGCGCAACCTCGATCTCGACGCCGACCGGCGTACGCAGGCGGATGCCATGATCGCGCGCAACGCCGCCAGGGCGCAGCCGGTCGCGCGCGCCGGCCGGCCAGAGGATGTCGCCGCCGCCGTCGCCTTCCTGGCCAGCGATGATGCGGCGTTCGTCACGGGCACCCACATACTGGTCGATGGCGGCCTGACATTGGGTACGCGCGCAAGCTGGGATCCAGCCGAATCGTCGTTGCTTTCCGCGCTGGCGGCGATGCGATGAACGGCGCCGGCGCACGCAGCCCGGTCGCGACACCCGCAGCGCGGCGGCTGCCCGGGACAGGCCGACTGACCTATTCCCGGTAGTTCCGCCCGTTCAGGCGAGCGACAGGAACATCGCATCTTCGTCTGGTCGGCGCGCAAACACCGTTCGTCTCTTATGGTTCCCGCGGCCATTGGAGAAAAGAATAACCCCGGCTAGCGACATCCTCGACGAACGGGTTTTGACCGGGGGGTCAGCAAATGACTGTGAAGACGTTGGCGGCGCGCTTTGCGCTGGTGGTTTCGTGCGGCCTGATGACGGCCACACCTGCGATGGCCCAGTTCTGGCAGTGCGCACCTTATGCTCGCGAGATTTCGGGCATCTCCATCCATGGCAACGCCAACACGTGGTGGGGCCAGGCCGCCGGCAAATACGCTCGCGGTCATGCGCCCAAGGTTGGCGCCGTACTCGCCTTCCAGTCCACCCGTCGCATGCGTGTTGGTCACGTCGCGATGGTGTCGCAGGTCGTCAGCGATCGCGAAGTCCTGCTGACCCACGCCAACTGGTCGCGGCCCGGTGCGATCGAACGCAACGTGCGGGCGATCGACGTTTCCGCTGCCGGCGACTGGAGCGAGGTGAAGGTGTGGTACGGACCGCTCGGCGGGCTCGGCACCTCCAGCTACCCGACCAACGGCTTCATCTATTCGGATCATGCGCCGGTGAACGACGCAGCACCGATGGCGGATACCAACGTGATCGCGACCGTCGCGGCGGTGCCCGTCATCCCCACCGCGGGTGAATGAGCTTCAGGCTGGCTTGAAGGTCATCGCCACGCCGTTCATGCAATAACGCTTGCCGGTCGGCTTGGGGCCATCGTCGAACACATGGCCCAGATGTCCGCCGCATTGCCGGCAATGGACCTCTACGCGCTCCATCAGCAACGAACGATCCGTCGTGGTCGCGACCGCATTGGGCAGCGGCGCCCAGAAGCTGGGCCAGCCGGTTCCGCTTTCGAACTTGGTTCTGGACGAGAACAACGGCAGCGCGCAGCCCTTGCAGGCGAAGGTGCCGGTGCGATGCTCTCCGTTGAGCGGGCTGGAATACGGCCGCTCGGTGCTCTCATGGCGCAGCACGCTCCACGCCGCATCGCCCAGCTTCTTGCGCCATTGGGCGTCGCTCATCTGCACGGGATAGCGTTCGGCCGCGGCGGCGGGCGCGCTGCGGCAACCCCACAGGGCGACACCCGCCAGACCGCTGACAGCGAGGGTTAGGAACGAGCGGCGATCGGAAACATGAACCATACGGGGGATATAGGCACCGCCGCCCCCGTCCGCATCCCCGGCGGGCAGATCAGTAGCGGCTGATCTCGACGGGCAACTGGCGATAGCCGTGGACGAAGCAGGCGGCGACGCGGGTCGGTTCGCCGACGACGTTCACGCGCATCCGCCGCTTCGCCAACTCTTCCAGCAGGATACCGATCTGCATCTCGGCAAGACGCGCGCCGACGCAGCGGTGGATACCGTGGCCGAATGCGAGATGCCGCCGCGCGTTGGGCCGATCGACGACGATGGCATCGGCATCGGGCCCGAACACGCTTTCGTCGCGGTTGGCCGACAGATACCAGAGCGCCAGCTTGTCGCCCTCGCGGATGGTCCGTCCCATCAATTCGGTATCGCGGGTCGCCGTCCGCCGCATGTGCGCGAGCGGCGTCTGCCAGCGGATGATCTCCTGCGTCGCGTTGGGGATCAGGGCAGGGTCCGCTTCCAGCTTTGCACGGCTGTCGGGAAACCGGTCGAGGCCATAGGCGAGGGCGGACATCGTATTGCGTGTCGTGTCGTTGCCACCGACGATCAGCAGGATCAGGTTTCCGATGAATTCGAAATGATCCATGTGGCTCATCGCGTCCGAATGGATCATCATGCTGATCAGGTCGGGCGTCTGCGGCTTGCCGACCTTGCCGTTCCAGAGCTGCTGAAAATAAGCACCGCATTCGTACATGTGTCCGAGCCGCTGTTTGCGCAGTTCCTCGTTCTTGATCAGCTCGATATCGCCCGCCCAGTCCGACCAGAAGGTCAGCTTGCGCCGGTCTTCCCACGGAAAGTCGAACAGGATCGCCAGCATCTGCGTGGTCAGTTCGATCGACACCGTATCGACCCAGTCGAAACGGGTATTCCACGGCAGGCCGTCGAGCAGTTCGGCGGTGCGCTGCCGGATGTCGTCGCTCATCCGCGTCATCTCCGACGGCGTGAACGCGGGCGCCACCGTCCGGCGCTGGGCGGTGTGGACCGGCCGGTCGCGTGCGATGAACATCGGCATGCGGACGTCGCGTTCCGGGATGAAATCGGCCAGCGTGATGCCGCCGATCTCCGACGAATAGAGTTCCGGGAGCGATTCGACCTCGACGATCGGCTTGTAGGTCGAGATCGACCAATACGGGCCGTAGTCGCTGTGTTCGCAATAATGGACCGGCGCCTCGGCCCGCAATCGGGCGAACGGCGCCTGCCATCGGTCGTCGCGGTAAAGTTCGGCGCGGCTGACGTCGAGCGGATCCACCTGCACGTCCGCCGGCTGCATCAGGGTCGCCATGATCTCTCTCCTGCTCTTTTGCCGGGAGGAGATACCCAACTGACACCTATGTCAATTGACTACGTCGAAGCGACGACATGCGCGCGGGATGCGCTACCCGCGCGCGCGTTTCCAGAACGGCTTGGCACTGCCCGACTGCAACACGCCGCGACGGAACAGCCGTGCCCCGAGCGTGATAAAGATCGATACCCACAGCAATTGCCACGCGATCGCCGCGATGTGGGGCCACAATTCGGGCGACGTCGCCGCGCGACCGGCCATTGCGAACGGCGAGGAGAGCGGGAACATCTCGGCCAGCGTCGCGATCCAGCTGCCCGGCCGCGCGGTCCCGGCCAGCGCCAGTGCCAGCATGCCCATCTGCAGGACGGATATCGGCAGCGCCAGCATCTGGATTTCGCGCGGCGTCGACGCCTGTGCGCCGACGACGAGGAATGCGGAACCCAGCAACAGATACGCCATCGTGAAATAGGTGACGAACAGCGCGACGAACGCCGGCATGCCGACCGCGGCCTGAATGGCGAGCGCCGATGCCACTTCCGGCGGCAGCAGCGATCCCAGCTTCGCGATGATCGTCCCCCAGAAACAGACGAACAGGATCGCGACGCCGAACATGCCGAGCAGCTTGCCGAGGAACACGCTTTCCAGCGGCACGGCGGCGGCGAGCACCTCGATCACCTTGTTGTTGCGCTCTTCGGCCATCGTGCCGACGACCTGGCTGGCGAGGAACAGGTTGAGCAGGAAGACACCGAAAACGGCGAACGACGCCGACTGGCGGCGATTGCCCATCGACCCGCCCGGCCGTTCCATCGCCGTCTTCACCGCATTCACCTGCGGTACGTTGCCGTTCAGCCGGTCGGCGGCGAGCGTTTCCGCAGCAAGCAGTGCCAGATAGTCCGCGGCGCGGCGGCCGCGCGGGCCATAGAGGACCTGCGGCCTGTCGAGCGAGCCATAGAGCACGGCGGTCGCCTCGTAATCCTTGGCGGCGAATGCGGCCCGCGCCTGCGCGGCGGCATCGCCGGCGGGGCGCAGCGTGGTCAGTCCCGGCGGCGCTTCCTCGCCGCGTCGAAACACGCTGCGCAACCGGGTGTCGGCGGCGGCGATGGTTTCCGCCTGCGCGTCCGGCACGATCGCGACGATCCGCGTCTTGTCGGCCCGCCCGTCCGCGACGCTCGCCGCACCCAGACCGCCGACGGCACCGAACGATCCCATGATGACGGGGGCGAACAGGAACAGCAGGAAGATCGGCGTGAACACCGTGGCGATGAAATCGCGCCGGGCGATGGTCAGCGCCTGACGAACCGTACGGGCGAGGCTCATGCTGCGGTCTCCTGAACGACATCGCCCGCGGCATCGCGACCGACGATCCGGACGAAGGCGTCATGCAGGCTGGGCCGTTCGATCGACAATCCGCCGATGCCGTACCCGCGCTCGATCAGCGTCACCAGCAATCCCTCTATCCCTTCACGCGGCAACTGGAACCGCCAGCCCCCGTTGCCGTCCGGCACGGCGTCATCCGGCAGCACCGTTGCCACCGCGGCATCGGAACGGGTCGGCAGATACCGGACCTGGCTCGGCAGCGTGCCGCGGGCATCGTCCACGGTCCCCTCGAACCGGCGCTTGCCGCCGGCGATGATCGCCAGCCGGTCGCACACGCGCTCGGCATGGGCCATGATATGCGTCGAGAACAGGACGGTCGCACCGCGATCCCGCTCGGCCAGGATCAACGCCTCGAGCTTTTCCTGATTGACCGGGTCCAGCCCGGAGAACGGCTCGTCGAGGACGAGCAGGTCCGGGCGATGCACCACCGATCCCAGCAGCTGGACGAGCTGGGCCATCCCCTTGGACAGCTTCTTGATCTTCTCGTCGATCGCGTGGCCCAGCCCGGCCGCTTCCATCATCTCGGCTGCGCGTGCCCGGCCGGTGCGACGATCCAGCCCGCGCAGGGCACCCATGAAGGCGATCGCATCGCGCGCCTTCATCGACGGATACAGGCCACGTTCCTCCGGCAGGTAACCGACGCGGTCGCTTGCCTCGCGGGGGGAGAAATGGCCCAGGATCGATCGCCGGCCCTCGTCGGGTTCGATGATGCCCAGCAGCGTCCGCAACGTCGTCGTCTTGCCTGCGCCGTTCGGCCCCAGCACGCCGTAGATCGCACCGCGCGGCACCGACAGGTCGACGCCGTCGACTACGCGACGATCGCCGAAACGCTTCACCAGATGTTCGGCGAATACCGCCGCTTGATCGTCCGCCAAAATCGCATCCCGCCCGTATGCCGGGCCGATGACCTCGACCCCCGATCTGTGGTAGCGGCGCGACGTGTTCGAACACAAGCAGCAACCCGGCATCGAGGCGCGCATCAAGGCGAAAGCGGCGGAGCTGGGCTTCGTCGCCTGCGGCATCGCCCGCGCGGACGCCGCGCCGCTGACCGCGCTGCGGTTGCGACAATGGCTGGACGAGGGACGCCACGGCGGCATGATCTGGATGGAGGAGCGGGCGCACCAGCGCGGCTCTCCGGCCGGTCTCTGGCCAGACGTGCGCAGCGTCATCGCGCTCGGCATGAGCTATGCCCCCGCCGCGGACCCGCTGCGGCTGGCGGCGGCGGGCGAGATCGGCCGCATCTCCGTCTACGCACAGGGCGGCGATTATCACGATGTGGTGAAAAAGGCGCTGAAGGCACTCGGCCGCTGGCTGGCGCAAGAGGCGGGGTGCGACCTCAAGGTGTTCGTCGACACCGCGCCGGTGATGGAAAAGCCGCTCAGCGAGGCGGCGGGGCTGGGCTGGCAGGGCAAGCATACCAACCTCGTCAGCCGCGATTCGGGCAGCTGGCTGTTCCTCGGTGCGATCTACACGACGCTCGACCTGACGCCCGACACACCCGGTCGCGACACTTGCGGCTCGTGCGACGCGTGCCAGCGGGCCTGCCCGACCGACGCCTTTCCCGCGCCCTATCGGCTCGATGCGCGGCGTTGCATCTCGTATCTGACGATCGAGCATGCCGGTCCGATCCCGGACGAATTTCGTGCGAGCCTCGGCAACCGCATCTACGGCTGCGACGATTGCCTGAGCGTGTGCCCGTGGAACAAGTTCGCGGCATCGGCAGCGGCGAACATGGCTTTCCATCCGCGCGCCGAGCTGACGGCACCGGCGCTTGCCGACCTGCTGGCGCTCGACGATGCCGGGTTCCGGCAGGTGTTCGCCGGATCGCCGATCAAGCGCATCGGCCGCAATCGCATGGTTCGCAACGCCGCGATCGCTGCGGGGAACAGCGGGTCGCGGGCGTTGCTGCCGGTGCTGGAACGCCTGCGCGACGATGCCGACGCGGTCGTGGCCGAGGCGGCGGCATGGGCGATCGGGCGATTGACCCGGGTCTAGGGCAATCCCGTCCGTCGCGAAGCCGGCATCATTTACCCCCGTCGCGCCGCGTCAGTGCGGCCACGCAGCTTGCGCGATCGATCGTACTGCCATCGAGTTCCCGCGCGTCGACATACGTCACGCGCGGCGTCTCCGACCCCTTGCCGTAAAAATAGGCGTCCAGCACACAAATAGCCCCAACAAACTGGAGCTTGCGGGCGGTGCCTTCGCGGATGTCGGCATCCGGCTGGCCGAACAATTGCGTCAGGCTCGCCGCATCCTGACCGAGCACGCGCTCCAAACCGGCGGTGGTATAGGGGATGACGGCCCGTCCGACTTTCGGCGCGACGACGCCGGGTGCGGCGCATGCACTCACCGTCAGGGTCAGAACGATCGCCGCCAGTGTCTTCACGCGTCGGTTGCCTTTCGCGACGCGTGGAACAGATGCGTCGCCATCGCCGCACCGAGGATCGGCGCAAACAGGTTTAGCAGCGGAACCACGAACAGGCCGGTGCCGGCAAGCCCCAGCACGAAGCGGCGCG
Source organism: Sphingomonas sp. Leaf37 (assembly GCF_920939475.1). Taxonomy (NCBI): domain Bacteria; kingdom Pseudomonadati; phylum Pseudomonadota; class Alphaproteobacteria; order Sphingomonadales; family Sphingomonadaceae; genus Sphingomonas; species Sphingomonas sp. Leaf37. The sequence continues at coordinate 912,632 of NZ_CAKLAX010000001.1, forward strand.
CCCGCGTCGCCTTGCGCCAGGCCCGCATCGTCGCATCGTCCATGTGGCGGCTGGCGACGGTCTCGCCCAGATCGCGACCCAGTAGCCATGCGTTGACGAGGAAGAAGGCGATGGCCGGCCCGATCGCGGTAAACAGCAGCGCGATATAAACCGGGATCAGCGCAAGGTTGATCGCGATCGCACGGCCCGCCGAAGCCAGCGCCATGCGACCGGAGCGGGTAAACGCAACCGGCCTCGCCCGGGCATGCGCGACGGGATAATACCGTGCCTCGACCGCGGCGACCACCTCGTCGCCGAACACGCCGATGACGGCGACAGCGACGACGCGGAACAGAAGCCACGCGCCGAGCACGAGCAGGACGATGGCGGCAGCACCGGCCCATCCGCTGCCGGTGTCGCTGCCGACGATCGTATCGAAGGCGGCCTTGAGCGCGACGTAAAGCACACCGCCGATCGCGGCGAAGATCGCGAGTGTCGTCGTAAGGGACTTGGCAAGAATGCGCAGGATTGCGACGTCACCGAGTTGAGCGAACGACAGGGTAAGGGCGCGCAGCATTCGTCCGGCGTGGCAATCGATCCGCATGCCGTCAACCGTCGGTACGTTGCGTGGCGGGCACCGCGTCTCTAGGAGGCGGCATTTGGCAATCTTTCGGAGCGACGATCCCTTGTCCCACCCCAAATATGACGTGGTCGCGATCGGCAATGCCATCGTCGACATCCTCGCGCAGGCCGACGACGCCTTTATCGAATCGATCGGTGTCGCGAAGGGATCGATGCAGCTGATGTTCTCGCCCGAGGACGCCGACGCGCTTTATGCCAAGATGGGTCCGGGACGCGAAGTGTCGGGCGGGTCAGCGGCGAACACCGTGGCCGGAATCGCGGCGCTCGGCGGGCGCACTGCCTTCATAGGGCAGGTCGCCGACGACCAGCTCGGCGAGGTGTTCGCGCACGACATCCGGGCGGCCGGGGTTGCTTTCGACACCGCGGCACGGCCGGGCCAGCCGACGACCGCGCGCTGCCTGATCTTCGTGACGCCGGATGGACAGCGGACGATGAACACCTACCTCGGTGCATCGCAGTTCCTGCCCGAGGCAGCGCTCGACCTGTCGGTCATCGAGGATGCGGCGATCCTGTACCTCGAGGGGTATCTGTGGGACCCCGAGGAACCGCGCGCAGCGATGCGCGCGGCGATCGAGGCGGCGCGAAAGGCGGGGCGCAAGGTGGCCTTCACGTTGTCCGACGTGTTCTGCATCGGTCGCCATGGCGGCGATTTTCGCAGCCTGATCGCCGATGGCCTGATCGACATCCTGTTCGCCAACGAGGGCGAATTGACGGCGCTGGCCGAGACCGACGATTTCGAGGCAGCGGCGGTAAAGCTGTCGGCGCAGGTGCCGACGCTGGTCGTGACGCGCGGCGCATCGGGTGCGTGCGCGATCCAGCACGGTACGCGTGCCGAAGTGGCCGCCGAGCCGATCGAGCGGGTGATCGACACTACCGGCGCGGGCGACCTGTTCGCGGCAGGCTTCCTCCACGGTCAGGCGCAGGGCAAGGGACTGGAACAGTCGCTTCGCCTGGGCGCGATCTGCGCGGCGGAGATCATCAGCCACTTCGGCGCCCGCCCGAACGTCGACATGAAGGCACTTGCAGCTTCCAAGCTGGGCTGACCTACCTTCCCTCTCCCATCGGGAGAGGTAACAAGCCGGCGTTAGCCGGCGAGCGGTGAGGGCAGGAGCGATGCGCTGTCTTTTTACGCGCAGAGGCGCAGAGGTATTTTTGCCTCCCGCGGCATGCGCGCCGTGAGCGCCCTCCTTGCATCTTCGTGTGAAATTACCGTCTTTGGACATGAAAAAAGGGCCGGAGGATCGCTCCACCGGCCCCTTTATTCGTTCACCAAAGCCTCAGTGCAGCGGCTTGGCGATCTCCGGCTGCATCGCGGGATCGTCCACCACGTCGGTGATGCCGCGGCCCACGTAGGACCGGTTGCGGCTGTAACCGAAGTAGATCAGCAGGCCGATCAAGCCCCAGCCCGGCAGGACCAAGATCGCGATCAGCGGCAGCGAGAAGAACAGGTACAGGCAGCCCAGGATCGCGGCCGGCGCGACGAGCCACACCAAGGGGGTGCGGAACGGACGCTTGCGGCCTGGATCGGTCTTGCGCAGTACCAGCACCGAAATCGCCACCATCAGGAAGGCGAACAGCGTCCCCGAATTGGAGTAATCGGCGAGCTTGCCGACCGGCAGGAACGCGGCGGCGAGCGTCGTCGCAATGCCGGTGACGATCGTCACGACATGCGGTGTCCGGTATTTCGGGTGGACCGTGGCCAGCTTAGCCGGAAGCAGGCCGTCGCGCGCCATCGTGAAGAACACGCGGGTCTGGCCGAACATCATCATCAGGACGACGGACGGCAGCGCCAGTGTGGCGGCGAGTCCGATCAGATTGCCGACCTGCACCCAGCCGATCGTGCGCAGCACGTGGGCGAGGGCTTCACGCGAACAGGACAGCGGCTCCAGTGCACCACCGGCGACGATCGCACGGCAGCGGTCGGCGAGTTCCGACGTACCTGGCGACAACAGCGTGCCGGCCGCATCGCGCACCGGCTGTGCGCCGAGCGGCGAACCGATCGCACCCGCTGACACAAGCAGGTAGAAGATGGTGCAGAAGCCCAACGACGCGATCAGACCGATCGGCACGTTGCGCTGCGGGTTCTTGGTTTCTTCTGCCGCGGTAGAGACGGCGTCGAAACCGACATAGGCGAAGAAGATCGAGGCAGCAGCACCGGCGACGCCGGTGAAGCCGGTCGGCATCAGCGGTTCGAAATGGTCGAGGTTCATGACCGGCAGCGACAGCGCGACGAACAGCGTCAGCGCCGCGACCTTGATGCAAACGAGCACCGCGTTGACGCGTGCGCTCTCGGTGGTGCCGATCACCAGCAGCCACGTAACGAGGCCGGAGATGATCACTGCCGGCAGGTTGATATAGCCGCCTGCGGAGGGGCCGTTGACCCATTCCATCGGGACCTCGACCCCGAGTAGATTGCGCAACTGCCCAACCATATAACCCGACCATCCGACGGCGACCGCAGAGGCACCGACCGCATATTCGAGGATCAGCGCCCAGCCGACCATCCAGGCAAGTAACTCGCCCATCACGGCATAGGTGTAGGTATAGGCGGAGCCGGCGACCGGTACCATCGAGGCGAGTTCGGAATAGCAGAGCGCCGCGACCGCACAGACGAAACCGGCGATGATGAACGAGATCATCATGCCCGGCCCGGCCTTTTGCGCGGCTTCGGAGGTGAGGACGAAGATGCCGGTGCCGATGACGGCGCCGACGCCCAGCATGGTGAGCTGGAACGCTCCGAGTGAGCGATGCAGGCCGCGTTTTTCGGCCGTGGCGAGAATGGCGTCGAGTGGTTTGACGCGCCCGAATAGCATTATGATGTATCCCCCCAGATACGGACGGTCCTTGAAGCGCCGCCGCATGGTGAAGCAGCGGATGCTAACCGCAAATGAGGCAGAGGCAATCCCTTATCGTGGGTGAGGGCTGCGGACTGCCCGCATGTGGGGAGTGTTTTCAGCCCGCGAGCATCGGTCCCAGCGGCTTGCCGCCGAACAGGTGGACGTGAAGGTGCGGCACCTCCTGTCCGCCATGTCCGCCGACATTGGCAAGCAGACGATAGCCGGGCATGACGAGTCCGTGTTCACGGGCGACATGGCCGATCGCGCGGATAAAGCCGGCAATCTCCGTATCGGAACCGCGCGCGGTGAAATCATCCCAGGACACATACGATCCACGCGGGATCACCAGAATGTGTATCGGCGCTACGGGCGCGATGTCGTGGAAGGCAACGGCGTAATCATTCTCGTACACCCGCTTCGACGGAATTTCGTCGCGCAGGATCTTAGCGAAGATGTTCTGGTCGTCATACGGCAGAGTGGCGTCGATCGGCATCGGTCGGTTCCTCAGCGGGCGGCTTTTTCGGCGTGACCAGACACGCCCTCGCGGCGGCTCAGTTCGGCGCGGACGTCGTCCAGTCCCAGGCCGGCATCGGCGAGCAGCACCAGCAGGTGAAAGACCAGATCGGCCGCCTCGGATGCGAGCTTGTCCGGTTCGGCGAGGGCGGCGATCACCGTCTCGGTTGCTTCCTCACCCACCTTTTGCGCAATTTTTGCGCGACCTTTGGCGAACAGACTGGCGACGTATGAGCCGTCGGCATCGCCGGCGTCGCGGCGGGCGAGGATGGTGGCTTGCAGGCGATCGAGCGGGTCCATGCCCTCCGCTTGGCGCGGGAGGCGGGGAGGGGTCAATCCTTCTTCTGAAAACGACGGCGCATCGCGCGCCGCACGAGCCAGACGCCGATCGCGGCGACGACGAAAAGCGCGATGTCGGACCATTCGGGGCCGGTCTTGCGATGGACGATGCCGGAATGGCCGCCCGCGACGCTCAGGATGACGATCGCGGTCATGCCGCCAGTGCCGCTTCATCGGACGCGACGAGCCAGTCAAGCGCGGCGTCGGCCGACTCGAAGATGCGCAGATAGGGCTGGGTCATGAAGCGGCGGACCTGCAATCGTGTGATCGCGCTGGTGGTGACGATCGCGATGCGGCTCGCGCGGTGAAACGTACCGAGCCGGCGGTTGATCGCCTGCGCGGCGTCAACCGGCTGGACGCTGGTGGCGCTCATGTCCATGCGCAGGCGATAGCCGGGGGCGAAGCCCTCTTCACGAAAGCGGCGGACCAGTTCGTCGGCATAGGCATCGACGGACGGCTGATCGAACAGGCCGCTCCACCGGATGTCGATGAGGTTGAGGTCGTGGCGAAAAACGATCGAATACATGGTCCAAGCCTATGCCATGCAAGCGTTGTCGAAGCGCTAAACGATCGGCCGGCGCACCGGAATTCCGGCCGCAGCCAGCGCTGCATGCGCATCCGCGACGCTCGCCTCGCCGAAGTGGAAGATAGAGGCGGCGAGCACGGCGCTCGCGTGGCCGTCGCGAATGCCGGCGACCAGATCATCGAGGCCGCCGACGCCGCCGCTCGCCACGACGGGAACGCTGACGCGGTCGGCGATGGCGCGGACGAGTGCGAGGTCGTAGCCGCTGCGCGTGCCGTCGCGATCCATCGAAGTGACGAGCAACTCGCCCGCGCCGAGGTCGGCGAGGTGGACGGCGTGGGCGATCGCGTCGATGCCGGTCGGGCGGCGGCCGCCGTGGGTGAACACCTCCCACCGGTCGCCGACCTTGCGGGCGTCAACCGAGGCGACGCAGCACTGGCTGCCGAAGCGTTCGGCGATGTCGGCGACGACTTCCGGGCGCGCGACGGCGGCGGAATTGACTGCGACCTTGTCCGCGCCGGCGAGGAGGAGCGCGCGGGCGTCGTCGGCGGTGCGTACGCCGCCGCCGACGGTCAGCGGCATGAAGCACACCGCGGCGGTGCGGCGGACGACGTCGAGGATGGTGCCGCGGTCTTCGTGGCTGGCGGTGATATCGAGAAAGCAGAGTTCGTCCGCGCCGGCGGCATCATAGGCGCGCGCCTGCTCGACGGGGTCGCCGGCGTCGCGCAGTTCGACGAAGTTGACGCCCTTGACGACGCGGCCGTTGGCGACGTCGAGGCAGGGGATCACGCGGGCGCGGACGGTCATGCTGCTTGCCTGAAGGATGATTGTTCACGCGAAGACGCGAAGACGCGAAGAGAAGCAGGTTTTGCGCGCGGAGGCGCGGAGGACGCAGAGTCCCTTGTGGCACGCCGACCGCGCCAGCGCTCATTCGTCGATACGCCGCGGAGTGAGGAGGACAGCGTTTCGCGCGATTCCCGACATCTCTGCGTCCTCTGCGCCTCTGCGCGCAAAACCTTCTTCGCGTCTTCGCGTCTTCGCGTGAACATCATTCTGCTGCCGCCCGCGCCACTTCGAGCGCTGCGGAAAGGTCGAGGCGACCGTCGTACAGCGCGCGGCCGGTGATGACGCCTTCGACGCCGTCGCGGACGTGGAGGGCGAGGACGTGGATTTCGGCGATGCCTTTCACGCCGCCGCTGGCGATGACGGGAATCGATACCGATCGGGCTAGGTCGACCGTCGCCTCGACGTTGCAGCCCTTGAGCAGCCCGTCGCGGCCGACGTCGGTGAACAGCAGCGAGGCGACGCCGGCATCCTCGAACCGGCGGGCGAGGTCGACGACGCTGGTGGTCGAGACGTCCGCCCAGCCCTTGGTCGCGACCATGCCGTCGCGAGCGTCGACCGCGACGACGACGCCGCCGGGGAAGTCGCGCGCGGCGGCGCGGACGAACTCCGGGTCCTCCAGTGCGGCGGTGCCGATGACGACGCGCGACACGCCGAGGTCGAACCAGTGTTCGACGCTGGCGCGATTGCGGATGCCGCCGCCGAGCTGGACGTGGCCGGGAAAGCGCTCGACGATCGCGCGGACCGCTTCGCCATTGACCGATTCGCCGGCGAACGCGCCGTCGAGGTCGACGACGTGGAGATGCTGCGCGCCTGCTTCGGCGAACAGCATCGCCTGCGCGGCGGGGTCGTCACCGTAGATGGTGGCGCGGTCCATATCGCCCTCGGCGAGGCGGACCACCTGGCCGTTCTTCAGGTCGATGGCGGGGAAGACGATCAGGGACATGGCGTGCTCTTGCTCCCCACCCTGCAAGGGAGGGGTTGGGGGTGGGTGAAGGCGTGGCGACACTGCCGCCGCAAACGCGATCGGGACCGTATCGCGAGCACGCGACCCACCCCCGGCCCCTCCCTTGCAGGGAGGGGAGCGCTTATGGCCGCCATGCGAGGAATCGCTCCAGCATCGCCAAGCCGTAGCTTTGGCTCTTTTCCGGGTGGAATTGCACGCCGAGCATCGTGTCGCGGGCGATCGCGGCGGTAACGGGGCCGGCGTGGTCGCTGGTCGCGATCACGTCTTCGCCCTCATAGGCGTAGCTGTGCAGGAAATACGCCTCGCCTGCCGGCACCAGCGCATGATCGGACAGCGGCACGACGTCGTTCCAGCCCATGTGCGGGACCTTCGCATCCATGGTACCCGGCTCGAGCCGCCGGACGCGCCCGCGGACCCAGCCGAGCCCGCGATGCTCGCCCATCTCCTCGCCGACATACGCCATCAATTGCATGCCGACGCAGACGCCGAGGAACGGCGCGGCTTCGCGACGGACGCGCTGCTCCATCGCCTCCACCATGCCGGGGACTGCCCGCAACGCATTGGCGCAGGCTCCGAAAGCACCAACACCGGGCAGTACGATGCGATCCGCCTTCACCACCAGATCGGGATCGGCAGTGACGGTCAGATCGGTCGCGCCCGCCGCGCGCAGGGCGTTCTCGACCGAATGGAGGTTGCCCGCGCCGTAATCGATCAGCGCGATCGTCATGACGACAGCAGGTCGGCGAGCGGCGTCGCCGCCATGCTCGCGGTAAAGGCGATGATCTCCGCCGTCGCCAGCCCCTTGGCGACGAACGGATCGTTGGCGATCAGCGCCTCGACCTCAGCCTTGCTGCCGATCGCGATGATGACGCCGCCGGTGCGCGGCTGCTTGCGTCCCGAGGCGAGCAGCAGGCCGTTGGCATAGGCATCCGACAGCCAGTCGACATGCGCGCTCATCGCGGCGTCGATCGCGTCGAGATCAGCGCCATAGGTCAGCGACACTACGCACAGGCTGGTGCCGGGGCGGACGAACGGCTCGCTCACAGCACACCCTTGGTCGAGGGGATCGCGTCGGCCTTGCGCGGGTCGATCTCGACCGCAGTGCGCAGCGCGCGGGCGAGGCCCTTGTACGCCGCCTCAACGATGTGATGGTTGTTGGTGCCGTACAACGTCTCGACGTGCAGCGTGATGCCGGCGGTCTGCGCGAAGCTGTGGAACCAGTGTTCGATCAGCTCGGTGTCCAGCTCGCCCAGCCGCGAGACGGTGAACGCGGTCTTCCACACCAGCCACGGCCGGCCCGAGATATCGAGCGCCACCCGCGTCAGCGTCTCGTCCATCGGGCTGAGCGCGTCGCCGTAGCGGCGGATGCCGCGCTTGTCGCCGAGCGCCTGCGCCACCGCCTGGCCGAGCGCCAGTGCCGAATCCTCGACAGTGTGATGCCCGTCAATGTGGAGGTCGCCGTCCACCTTAAGGTCGATGTCGATCAAGCCGTGGCGGCTGAGCTGTTCGACCATGTGATCGAGGAAGCCGATGCCGGTATTGATCGAATAGACGCCGGTGCCGTCGAGATTGACGGTGACGTCGATCCGCGTTTCGGCGGTTGAGCGGTTGATCGTGGCGATGCGCATGTCGACACGCCCCATACGTGGGTGTTCTGCCACACACAATCTTGACCGGTCCCGCCGATACGCTACCCAAGGGGGATGACCGACGGACTGCCCGATAGCCTGATCCCGTATGACGAGATCGTCCAGGAAGCGCTGCGCGCCGTTGTCGGCCGCGTGCTCGGTTCCGTCGCCGAATCGGGCGGGTTGCCGGGCGAGCATCATTTCTACATCACCTTCAAGACGCAGGCGCCGGGCGTCGACATTCCACAGCGGCTCATCGAGCGCTTCCCGGACGAAATGACGATCGTCATCCAGAATCGCTACTGGGATCTGCTGGTCGACGAGCGGAAGTTTTCGGTGGGGCTGAGCTTCAATCAGGTGCCATCGAAGCTCGTCATCCCCTATTCAGCGATCACCGGCTTCCACGATCCGGCGGTGAATTTCGAACTGCGTTTTCAGGCGACCGAGGACCCCAGCGACGGTCCAGAGCCGCATGACGAGGCCGAGAACGACGGTCCGGCGGTGACGCCGGCAGCGGACGGGTCGAACGTCGTCAGCGTGGACTTCAAACGCAAGAAATGAGTGCGCCCGGCGATCCTGAGGTGGTCGCCGCTCCCACCGAAGCGGATCGCGATGCCATCCTCGCGCCCTTGGTCGCTCACAATGAGACGATGGTCGGGCCTACCGAGCGCCATACCGTCGCCATCGTGCTGCGCGATACGGACGGGACGATCATCGGCGGGCTGTGGGGTACGACCGGGTTTCGCTGGCTTTTCGTCCAGTACCTTGCCGTACCGCCCGCGCTGAAGGGGCAGGGGCGGGGCCGCGCCTTGATGCTTGCGGCTGAAGAGCAGGCACGGCGCTTCGGGTGTATCGGTGTGTGGCTTGATACGTTCAGTTTCCAGGCACGGGGTTTTTACGAGAAGCTGGGCTATCATGTGGTCGGCCGCATCAATGATTTTCCGCCCGGTGAAACAAGGTTCTTCCTCAACAAGCGGATCGACTGACCGGGTTTCGGGTTGATCGCGTCATGACCACTCGCACCGAAACCGATTCGATCGGCCCGATCGAAGTTTCCGCCGACGCGTATTGGGGCGCGCAGACCGAGCGTAGCATCGAAAACTTCCCCTTCGGTCCACGCGAGCGAATGCCGATCGAGATCGTCCACGCACTCGCCATCGTGAAGCACGCGGCTGCGAGGGTGAACCGCCGTCACGGTCTTTCGTCCGAAAAGGCGGACGCGATCGAAGCCGCCGCCTCCGAGATTTCAGCCGGCAAGCTCGACGACCAGTTCCCGCTCGTCATCTGGCAGACCGGCAGCGGCACGCAGTCGAACATGAACGTCAACGAGGTGATCGCCGGCCGCGCCAACGAGATGCTGGGCGGCATCCGGGGCGGCAAGGTGCCGGTCCATCCTAACGACGACGTCAACCGCGGCCAGTCGTCGAACGACAGCTTCCCGAGCGCGCTCCATGTCGCGGCGGCGCTGGCAGTAACGCATCAGCTTTATCCGGCGCTCGATCGCCTGCACGACGCGCTCGCCGCAAAAGCAGAGGAGTGGGACGACCTGGTCAAGATCGGCCGCACACACTTGCAGGATGCGACGCCGTTGACGCTTGGCCAGGAATTCTCCGGGTATGTTCAGCAACTCGCCAACGCGCGTGACCGCATAGAGGGTACGCTGAAGCGCAACATCATGCCGCTCGCGCAGGGGGGGACTGCGGTCGGCACCGGCCTCAATGCGCCGGTGGGCTTCGCCGAAGAGGTAGCCGCAGAGATCACCACGTTGACAGGCCTGCCGTTCGTCACCGCACCGAACAAGTTCGAAGCGCTGGCGTCGAACGACGGCCTTGTCGACATCCACGGCACGCTCAACGTACTGGCGGTCGCGCTGACCAAGATCGCCAACGATATTCGACTGCTCGGTTCGGGGCCGCGCTCCGGCCTGGGTGAACTGGAGTTGCCCGCCAACGAACCGGGCAGTTCGATCATGCCGGGCAAGGTCAATCCAACGCAGGCGGAGATGCTGACGATGGTCGCCGCTCAGGTGATCGGCAACAACGTAGCGGTCACCGTTGGCGGCCTGCAGGGGCATATGGAACTGAACGTGTTCAAACCGTTGATCGGTGCAAACGTGCTCCGTTCGATCGCGCTGCTGTCCGTCGGCATGCAGAGCTTTGCCGAGCGCACCGTGGAGGGGCTGAAGGCGAACCGCGACCGGATCGGCGAACTGGTCGAGAAGTCGTTGATGCTTGTCACCGCGCTCGCGCCGGAGGTCGGCTATGACAATGCCGCGAAGGTCGCAAAGCATGCACACCAGCACGGCCAGACGCTCAAGCAGGCTGGGCTGGCACTGGGACTGATCGACGAGGCAACGTTCGATCGTCTTGTCCGACCGGAGACGATGATTGGGCGTTAAGCCCGAAACGGTCGCGTAACGAGGAACTTCCCTGCAGTTCGAGCGCTTCGATGAGCGAGACGGCAAGGGGCATGATGTGAGCACAACCGCAACTGGTGCGCTGATCGGCGCGGCGATCGATTCGATTTCTGGTGACGATGGAGTCGCGGATGGTGCGATCATCGGGGCGGTCACGGCCAATGTGCTCAAGATCGTGCTGCCGCTCGCGGTGACATATGCGGTCGGCTGGGCCGTGCTGCGCGGGGCGACGGAACTCAAGAACCAGGTTTTCGGAAAGGTGGAAGCATGATCGGCAGGATTATCGGAGCGCTCGTCGGACGGGAAATCGATCGACGCGATGGACGTGGGGGCCTCAAGGGCGCTGCCATCGGGGCACTGTCGATGGGCGCGATGCGGCGGATGGGTCCGCTGGGCATGCTGATTGGCGGCGGCTATGTCGCTAAAAAGGCTTATGATCGCCGAAAGCAGTCGCGCGGACTCTAACCAGGCTGCCACACTCTGATCGCGTCGACCGGTGCGATCAGCATGACAAGGTTGAGCGTCAGATTGTCGCGGATGACGGCGAGCGCGACGACCTCCAGCAGAACGACTAGCCCGGCGCTCGCCCACCATGGCAGGCGCCGGGCGATGGCGAAACCGAGCAGCATGCACGAAATGTCGCTCACCGAATTCAGCACGCTGTCGCCGCTATAGCCCCATGCCATCGTCACGCTGCGATAACGATCGATGATGAGGGGCGAATTTTCCAGTATTTCCCAGGCCGCTTCGGTGGTGACGGCAACGACCAGCCGGGCTGTCCATGACCAGCGGCGCAGTGCCAGCCATGTCGCGCCATAGAACAACACGCCGTGGACTACGTGGCTCAGGCTGTACCAGTCGGCGATCTGCTGGCTATTCTGATCGGATTGCACCGAACCGTGCCACAGAGCGACATGACCGCACGGGCAGATCGCCGACCGGCCGGCAGCTAGCAATATCAGGGTGGTCCCGAGTACGATCGCGGCGACCAGCCAGCCACTTTTCGCGCCTATCCATCCACCGATGCTTGACGCCCGCCCGTCCCGGACGCCACTAGCGCGCATGCCGTCTTCGCTCCCCACCGATCCGCATCACTTCAAACGCCGTGGCGTCCTGTTCGTGCTGTCGTCGCCTTCCGGGGCGGGAAAGTCCACCATCGCGCGCAAATTGCTTGCCGACGAACCGGAACTCGCGATGTCCGTGTCGGCGACGACGCGGCCGATGCGACCCGGCGAAGTCGACGGGAAGGACTATCATTTCGTCGATTTGGAGGAATTCCGCCGCATGGTGGCGAATGACGAATTCCTAGAATGGGCGCATGTCTTCAGTCATCGCTACGGCACGCCGCGCGCGCAGGTCGAATCGATGCTGGCGGCAGGCAAGGACGTGCTGTTCGATATCGACTGGCAGGGCGCGCAGCAGTTGTTCCAGATCGCCGGCGGCGACGTGGTGCGGGTGTTCATCTTCCCGCCGTCGATGGAGGAACTGCGGGCGCGGCTGACCAACCGCAATACCGATTCGGCGGAGGTGATTGAGGCGCGGATGGCGCGCGCGGCCAACGAAGTCAGCCACTGGGACGGCTATGACTATGTGCTGGTCAACGACGACGTCGAGCAATGCTTCAAGGGCGTCAAGACGATCCTGGCCGCCGAGCGGCTGAAGCGGTCGCGGCAGACCGGGCTGATCGGCTTCATCCGCCGGCTGACGCGCGTGGTCGAGGGCGCCTAACGCTGATCGAGCGCCGTCAGGAACGTGACGGCTGCGTCAAATTCGCGACGCTTGTTCGCCAGCGCCTGTGCGGCGAGCATATCCTGACCCCAGAGCTCGGCCTGCCAATCCTCGTCGACGTTTGCGGCCGCCCATAATGTGTCGGGTTCGCCGGCACGCTCGACCAGCGCCAACGCCAGCACCAGCGATCCGGTGATCGTCACCACCGGCGACAGGCCGGCGAGGCGGAAGGAATCGAACGCGTTCACCGCATCGGCCAGTCGCGCCAGCGTCGCCGCTGGCTGCATGCAGTGGATGATGCCGGCCGTCGTCTCGAAATGCACGTCGTAGCGGGTGCGTGCCCAGCCGAGCCATGGATCCCACGCTGCGATCTGACGATCGATCAGCGGTTTGGGCGATTCGGCGCGATAATAAAGCAGGTCGCTCTCGCCATAGGCCGACAGCCCCGCGGCGAAGGACGCCGGATCGAGCGCGATCCGGTCGATCGCGGCATTAGCCAGCCCGGTGAGCGGCATCGCGCGCGGATCGATCGTGTCCGGCACTGCCTCCCATTCTGCCGCGACCTTTGCCGCAAGCCCATCGGTGGGCAACGCCAGCGGCACACGGCCGGGCGTGCGCACGGGGCGGCCATCAAGCGTTACCACACGATCGGCGTCGACCGCGACATCTGTCCAGAAGCGCTTCATGGGCGTGGCGGTGTCCGCCAACGATGGGCAAGACTGGCCGGAACGATTGCGATCACCGCGAGCGCCGACAGCGCGATTGCAACGCCGAGAACCTTGACCGGCCAGTCGGGTGCGCGGACGGCCAGGACGAGGCCGAAGACCGCGCCCAGGCTGCCGGCGATGCGGCTGCCGACGATCGCCAGCCAGCGGCTGCGGGCCTTGTTGTCGGACGGCGTCATGCGAGCAGGCCCGGTAGTGCCGAGACACGCTCCGCGACTACGTCCGCGCCGGCATCGGCGAGGTCGCGAATGCCGTGATAGCCCCAGGCGACGCCGATCGCCCGTGCGCCCGCCGCCTTGCCCATCGCCATATCGAAACTGGTGTCACCGATCATTGCGGTATTCTGCGGCGTCGCGCCGGCTTCGTCCATCGCCGCGAGCAACATTGCGGGGTCGGGCTTCGACGGATGACGGTCCGCGGTCTGGAGCGTGACGAAATGATGGGCGAGGCCGTGATGGTCGAGGATGTGGGCGAGGCCACGGTCGGACTTGCCGGTGGCGACGCCCAGCCGCCAGCCGTCGTCGACGAGCGCTTGCAGGACACCGGCGATCCCGTCGAAGAGGGGTTCCTCCGCCAGTTCGCCGCTGGTGCGTAGACGAAAGAACGCATCCTTATAATCGGCGGCCATGCGACGGTGCTGCGCGTCGTCGGCATGTGGCAGCAGCGCGCGGATCGCCTCGACCAGACTGAGGCCTACGATACGCCGGATCGCGGCGCGGGGCGGCGCGGGAATATCGGCGAGCAGGAACGCATCCTCCATCGCCCGGCAGATATTGGCCTGACTGTCGACGAGCGTGCCGTCGCAGTCGAACACGGCGAGTTTGATCATGACGCCGCCGTAGCGGGGCGGAGCGGTTCGATCCAGTACGCGCCGGTCCGGGGAAGCGCTGCAGCATCCCCGGTCACCACTGCCAGACGAGGTTCGTGGCGCTCGACCTCACCTCCCACGCTGCGATGCCCGTTGCTCCCCTCCCCGGGGCGCGGAGGGGGGCAGACGACGCGTTCGCCGCCGGGTGAGGATCAGTGCGGCTTGTTGACGCTATTCCTTGCTGCCGCGACGCCGACGTTCGCCGCGATGTTCCTTGCGCATCGACTTGGCGTGCGCCTTGGCGCGCTGTTTGAGAACGGCCTTCGGGGGCGGGCCCTTCTTCGCCTCCTCGAACGGCATCGCATCACCCTTCGCCTCGTCGAACCCCAGCGTGGCGAGACTCTCGGCGAAGTGCGTCGGCAGGCTGGCGGTTTCGTCGATGCTGCCGCCATCGGGGTGATCGACGCGCAGGCGGCGGCTGTGCAGGTGCATCTTGCGGCTGATCCCGCCGGTCAGGAACGCCGCCGCACCGCCGTACTTGCCGTCGCCGACGATCGGATGGCCGATCGCCGCCATGTGGACGCGCAACTGATGCGTGCGCCCGGTGAAGGGTTGCAGTTCGACCCACGCGCAGCGATTGCCGGCGCGTTCGATGACGCGATAGCGGGTACGCGCCGACTGGCCGTTCTCTTCGTCGACGTGCATCTTTTCGCCGCCGGTGCCGGGCTGTTTCGCGATCGGCAGATCGATGACGCCATCTTCGATCGAGGGGACATCGACGATCAGCGCCCAATAGACTTTCCGCGCGGTACGACCCGAAAACGCCTTGGCGAAGAACCCGGCGGCGCGCGACGTGCGGGCGACCAGCAGCGCCCCCGACGTGTCCTTGTCAAGGCGATGGACGAGCTTCGGCCGACCTTCGGCGTCATACTGCAGGCCGTCGAGCAGGCCATCGACATGCTCGGTCGTCTTGGTGCCGCCCTGCGTCGCCAGACCGGGCGGCTTGTTGATCACCAGTGCCTGGAGATCCTTGTGGATCACCATCTCGCGGACATAGGCGATCTGGTCTTCGCTCAGCGGCGTGCGTTCGCGCTTCGGACGCGCGACGACCTCGCCCACCTCGTCCTTGATCTCGGGCTCCGGCGGGGGCACGCGGAGCGTTTGGCCGGCCTTGATCCGGTCGCCCGGGGTCGCACGCGATCCATCGACGCGCAGCTGGCCGGTGCGCGCCCATTTCGCGACCGTCGTAAAGCTGGTGTCCGGCAGATGCCGCTTGAACCAGCGATCCAGCCGGATGCCGTCGTCGTCGTATCCGACGTTGAACTGGCGAATGCCCTGATCTTTCGGGTCGGTCATGCCAGCGTTCCTCCGCTGCGGGTCATCATCAGGCCGGCGAACAGCGCCAGTACCGAGCCGATCACCGACAGCAATATGTAGAATAATGCAGCGCCCGGCGCGCCGCGTTCGATCATCCCGACGACATCGAGGCTGAACGAGGAAAAGGTCGTGAAGCCGCCGAGTACGCCGACGCCGAGGAACAGCCGCCACGGTTCGCCTTCGCTGCCGTTGCGCGCCAGCACCCCCACGAGGACGCCCATGAACAGCCCGCCGATCACATTAATGGCGAGTGTGCCGACTGGGAAACCGGGGCCGAACAGGGCGAGCATGGCGCGGCCGGTCAGGTACCGGGCGCCGGCACCCAGTGCACCGCCGAACATGACGAAAACGAGAGGCATATGGCTCGCCCTAGAGGAAGATGGGGCGCAGGGGAATGCGGCGCTTGTTCCTGGGCCGCGTACACGATGCAAGCTCGACTATCGAAGCAGGCCCGCGGCACGCAGCGCGTCGTTGATGACGGTCGTGACGGCCGCAGACGTGTTAGCGAGCGCTGAGTCGGCTGGCGCCGGGCCGGATGCGGCGCGGGTGCGGATCGGTTCGGCGTTGGTGCGGGCCTGTCGCTCGACGGCAGGCGCGATACCCCAGAAGGCGGCGATGCGGCGCGTCGAGGACAGGCCGACGTCGAGCATGAACGGACCCGGCGATCCACACGCCTCCGGTCCGGACGCGGCGATCGGCGTCCCGTGGCCCATGCCGGCGATCCGATAATCCTCGATCACCGCCCGGCCGGTGCCATCTCGCCACATCCGGTGCGTCACGCCGCCGGTACTGTCCCTGACGTCGGGATCGGGATCGACGCCGTGCAGCGCGCGCCATTGCGCCAGAATGGCGTCGGCGTTGTCGGAGTGGACGGTGGCATCCGTCGTGCCATGCCAGACCGACAGGCGCGGCACCGGCCCACGATCGGGCGAGGCGGCGCGGACCAGCGACGCGAGTGCGGCGGTGCCCGGCATGGCATGGCCGCGCATCCGGTCAAGCGCATCGACGACCCCGGTCGCGGTGCCATAGGGCAGGCCACCGATGATAGCGCCGCCCGCGAAAACCTCGGGATAGGTCGCCAGCATCACCGCTGTCATCGCACCCCCGGCCGAAAGACCGTTGACGAAGATCCGGGCGGGATCGACCTCATGGGCCGCCACCATGGCTGCGATCATCTCGCGGATCGAGGCCGCCTCGCCATGGTCGCGCCCGATGTCCTCGGGGGCGAACCAGTTGAAGCACAGATTCGAATTGTTCGCGCGCTGCTGCTCGGGGAACAGGAGGACGAAGCCGTGCTCGTCCGCGAGGCGCGACCAGCCGGAGCCCAGATCATAGCCCGCGGCGGTCTGGGTGCAGCCATGCAGCACGACAACGAGCGCAGGGTGTTCCGCCACGCTGGCCGGGACATAGGTGCGCGCTCGCAGGTTGCCCGGGTTGCGGCCGAAGCCGGTCAGGTCGTGGAGCTTGCCCGCATCCGGTTGTAAACCATCCGCGATCACCCCGCGTGCGGCGGCGATCCGGCCAATCGTGTCTGACAAACGTCGCATGTGCGTACTCCGATACGGCCGGACGATTGATATCTCGGCGACAGACGGTCGACCCATGCTGCGCTGCACAATATGGGGCGTACGCCAGAGGAGGCAAGTCGCGTCGGTGACGATCCGTGCACTCGTCGCTCGGGGAGACTGTGTCGATCGACGCTAGCGGACGAGCAGGTCTACCTCGCTGCCGCCTGCGGGGTTCGGCGTGACGTAGACGACATAGGCGTTACTGCGGCGAGTGCCGCCGAGGACATGCTGTGCGCCCGATGCCTGATGTTCCGCGGAATAGCCGGCGCGAGTGGCGCGGGCGTTGTACCAGTCGAGGATGCGGCCGACCGGAGCACCGCTGGCGAAGCTGACGACGCGCAGTCCGCAGGCGTCGTTGCCGGCGGCTTCCCGGACGCGAGCGTCTGGGTAGAGTGGCAGGTCGTCAGGCAGGCGGTTGGCCCAGCCGGCGGAATAGGAGACTCCGCGCGCGCAACCGGCGTCGTCTCCGCCCTGCCGCACGGCGAGTTCGCCGAGCGTCAGCGCGCCGGCTGCCTTGCGGCATTCCGGGCAGTCCGCCTTCGCTGCCGGGGCCGGTTTCAGGTCGGCGGCGGTGACGCCATCGGGCCGGGGCGTAGCATCGTCGACCGGAACAGAGAGAGGATCGGGCCGGCTCGGGGGACGGACGACATTGGTGTTGGCGGTCTGCGTCAGCGCCGGATCGACCATGATCTGGTCGCGCAGTGCTGCGCCCAACGCCGGATCGCGCTGCGCGACGGCGGCGTCGCCGGTTAACTCCTTGTCGAGGCTGTCGAGATCCTGCTGCGCCGCCGGCTG
This sequence comes from Sphingomonas sp. Leaf37, assembly GCF_920939475.1. NCBI lineage: Bacteria > Pseudomonadati > Pseudomonadota > Alphaproteobacteria > Sphingomonadales > Sphingomonadaceae > Sphingomonas > Sphingomonas sp. Leaf37. The sequence continues at coordinate 930,320 of NZ_CAKLAX010000001.1, forward strand.
CTTGCTGCAGGCGGCGAGGAGGAGCAGCGAGGCGAGAAAGGGACGATTTGCGGACACGCGCCAGACATGGCGCAGGGCACGTTAAGGTGCCATCGGTGATCGTGGTTAACCGAACGTCACACACGCCGTTCTTGTCCCCCGGTGAGACAGGGGCCATGTTCTGGTCATGCTGAACATCTTCTCCATCGCGATCGGTCTCGTCACTCTGGTGATGGGCCTTGTCGCCTTCGTTCCGTTTCTCGGCTGGATGAACTGGCTGGTCATCCCGATCGGCATCGTCGGCGCCGCGGTCGGTGCGATGTCGTCATCCAATAGCGGTCGCAATCTCAATCTGGTGCTGATCGTGATCTTCGCGATCCGGCTCAGCTTGGGCGGTGGCATTATCTGATTGTGAAAAAAGGCCCGGCGGTGAGGCCGGGCCTTTTTCGTCATCGCCCTCGGTCGATCAGCGGCAGGTGACCTGACCACGATCGACTGAACGTCCCAGCAGCGCACCGCCGCCGGCGCCGATCAACGTGCCGAGCAGCTGCGACCCGCCGCCCGAGATGATGTTGCCCAGAGCACCTCCGGCAAGGCCGCCGACGATCAAGCCGGTCGTGCCGTCGTTGCGGCGGCAGTAATAGCGACCGTTGTTCCCACGATAGATCCGGTCGTTACGGCCCAGGCGGCGCGTCTGGTAGTAGCGGCCGTCGCGGTAGTAATTGTCCGCGAAATACGTGCGCTGGCCGCGGGGTAAGCGGTTGTAGTCATAGTTTCGGTACTGCCGCCAGTCATCACGCCGATCGGCACGACGATCCTGCCGGATATCACGAATGTCGCCGCGACGGTCCTGCCGCGCGTCGCGAACCTCATTGCGATATTCACGGCGTGCATCCCGCACGTCGCGGCGGGAATCGGCATTGCGCACGTCGCGACGATAGTCCTGACGGGCATCGCGGACTTCGTCGCGATATTCGCGGTTGGCCTCGCGACGCGTGTCCTGCGCGGCCGCGGGAACCGCCGCGAAAGTCGTTGCCGCCAACATGGCGGATAGGATGGCGATACGCATGATCTGCTCCTTGATCCAAGTGAAGACAGAACCAGCGGATCGGCCATAGGGTTGCGTGAACGACAAACTACCTGTCGTTCACGCAACCGACAGTCGGATCAGTCGAACGTCGTATCCAGCGTGATGTCGCAGGTAAGCACCTTTGACACCGGACAGCCTGCCTTCGCCTCGTTGGCGATGCGCTCGAATTCGGGGGCGTCGATCCCGTCGACATGGCCGGTCAGCGTCAGTGCCGATCGGGTGATCGTGAAGCCGTCGCCGTCCTTGTCGAGCGTTACCTTTGCACTGGTCTGTAGATTGCCTTGCTGATGGCCCGCCCCTGCAAGCGCGAAGCTGAGCGCCATCGTGAAGCAGCCTGCATGGGCTGCAGCGATCAGCTCCTCGGGATTGGTGCCGGGGCCATCCTCGAATCGCGTGCCGAACCCATAGTTGCTGCCGCTCAACACACCCGACTGGGTCGTGATCTTGCCCTTGCCGTCTTTACCTAGGCCGTCGTAGCTCGCCGAAGCGCTGCGGGTCACCATGTCTGTCGTCTCCGTGTAATGTCGATCATGCATACGCAGAAAGGGCGCCGCGAGTTGCCTCGCGACGCCCGTCCTGACGAAACTTGTACCTGCGATCAGCGGCAGCGGCGCTTGCCGCCACGGTCGATCTCACGGCCGAGCAGGCCACCAGCAACGGCGCCGCCGAGGGTACCCAACGTACGGTCGCCCCGCGTGTCGACGGTACGGCCGAGTAGCGCGCCACCGACTGCGCCGACGACGGCACCGGTCGTGCCGTCAGGCTTGCGGCAGCGGACGCGGCCGCGATTGTCACGCCATTCGCGATACTTGTACTTCTGCGCGCCGGCCTGCGACACCGGAACGACCATCGTCGCCGGCAGGACCATCGCCGCGCAACCCATTGCGAGCATCAATTTACGCATCGTTTCACTCCCGTCTGGAAAATCTGTGCTGTGCTAACGTCGTTCAACATAGCGTGGTTGCATGAACGTCAAACAACGTTCCGTTCAGGAAACGATTTCGCTTGAAACGGCTGGTTCGGGCGGTGTTTCGGCAGCGGTGGTGCGACGTTTACGATAATGGTTGGCGACGAGTGTCGCGCCCAGGATGAACCCTCCGGGCGCGAGCAGGACTAAGGCGGCGAGGCCGACCTGAGCTTTGGTGATACGCATGGTGACAGCTGTAGCGCGATCGGGTGAACGAAGGCTGTTCAGAACGGCAGTCTGAACTTTAGCATCGCGCGTGGGCTGCTTTGACCGTTCGGCAGTACGCCCTGTTCCGCTTCCACGCCTACGCCCATCTTGCCGATCGCCGTGCGTGCGCGGATCGGTCGCTGGGCATAGGACACGTCATCGAGCGGGCGCAGGCGATCCGTCTCCTTGTCGCGGGCGCAGACGACGATGTCGCCGCTGTCGTCGGGAATGCCGCAGGGCGTCTCGACCATGGGCCTCGGCTTCACCGGGCGCAAATCGTTCGGAATCGGTGGGCCTGCCACCGCCTGCACCGCCATCATCATCGCCAGCCGCATACGCGTCCTCCGCTCCGTAGCTAAGGTGGCGCGCGATTGCGGCGCGAACGCGGCGGGTCAGCGATAGTTGAAGCTGATGCTGATCCGTTCGCCCTTGGCGGCGTTGGGGACGACCTCGTGCCGCAGCCAGCTTTCCCACAGGAAGACGCTGCCGGGCTTCGGCTCGGCATAGACGAAGGTCGCGTGATCCTCGCCGGCATCGGCGCGGCGGGTGGGTGCGGCCATCAACATCGGCAGGCGCGGGTCCTCCAGCTTCAGCGCGCCGGCACCGGGCGGGGTGGCGACGTAGATCGTGCCGCTCACCGCGCTGTGCGGATGGATGTGGCCCGAATGCGTGCCGCCGGGTTTCAGGACGTTGACCCACAGGCTGTCGAGCCTGAGCTTGCGGCCGTTCAGGTCGAACGCGCACGCCTCGGCAAAGCGCGCGACATGCTTGTTGAGCAGCTTGACGAGGTCGGCGAAGCGCGGGTCGCGCGACGGGAGGTCGTTGAGCGACGCGTAGGACGTATAGCCGCGATAGCCATGCGCCTTCGACCACGCCACACCGGCACGATCTTCGCGCGCCAGGTCGAGGCAGGCGTCGTGCAGCTCTTCGAGCAGGGCGGCGTCGCCCAGATCGTCTTCGTAGAAGCGCGTCGCGAACAGGGTGCGGATCGTCATGCGAGCCTCCTTATGCCAGTCTCAGGGCCACGTCGTTCATGAACCGCACGTCGTCCCCCGCAGCGAGCCACGGTGCCTCCGCGCCGATCGCGCCGAGCATGTCGGCGAGGCCGTCCAGCTCCGCCTTGGCGTAATTGCCCAGCACGTAGCCAGTGACGCGGTCCTTGTGCCCCGGGTGGCCGATGCCCAGTCGTACCCGCCGGAACTCCGGCCCCAGATGCTGGTCGGTCGAGCGCAGGCCGTTATGCCCCGCCGTGCCGCCGCCGCGCTTCACCTTCACCTTGAACGGCGCCAGATCGAGTTCGTCGTGGAACACCGTCAGCGCATCCGGCCCCAGCTTGTAGAAGCGCAACGCCTCGCCGATCGCGCGGCCGCTTTCGTTCATGAACGTCGCGGGCTTGAGCAGCAGCACCTTCTCCGTGCCGATGCGCCCTTCCTGCGTCCAGCCCTGGAACTGCTTCCTGACCGGACCGAAGCCGTGCATGTCGGCGATCAGATCGACCGCCATGAACCCGACATTGTGCCGGTGCATCGCATATTGCGGCCCCGGATTGCCGAGCCCGGCCCAGATCTGCATGGCGTTGGTCCTCTGTTCGAAACTCTACCCGTCATCCGAACTTCTTCCGTCATCCCGGCGAACGCCGGGACCCATGGATGCGTGTCGCCAGTGATGCGCAATTCACGAGCCGCTTGAAACCATGGGTCCCGGCGTTCGCCGGGATGACGGACGGGGTACGAAAAAGGGCAGGGGAGCGTCGCCGCTGCCCTGCCCCCTGTCCGACGCCGCCGTGGCGGCACCACCCATCAGTTCTTCTGGGTGGTGATCTTGTCGTCGTCGTTGTCGTCGTCGTTCGGCTCGACGACCGGCTCGTCCTCGGCGGCCGACTCAGCAGCCTGTGCCTCGGCGACTTCGGCTTCGAGCGCCTCGTCCTCGACGGTTGGGACGGTCGGCGGCACGATCGTGGCGATCGCGAAGTCGCGGTCGTCGATCGCGGGCTTCGCGCCCTTCGGCAGCTCCACGTCGCTGATGTGGATCGAGTCGCCGATTTCCTTGCCCTTCAGCGAGATCGTGATCTCGGAGGGGATGTCGGCGGCGTCGACGACCAGCTCGATCTCGTGACGCGTGATGTTCAGCACGCCGTTGCCGCGCTTGATGCCGGGGGCGTCGTCTTCGTCGGTGAACACGATCGGCACCGCCACCGTCACTTCGGTGTGCTCACCGATGCGCAGGAAGTCGACGTGGATCGGACGATCGGTGACGGGGTGGAACGCCACGTCCTTCGGCAGCGTGCGCTCGCCGGAGACCATGATGACGGAATTCATGAAGTGACCGGTCATCAGCGCCTTCATCAGCGCCTTTTCCTCGAGATGGATCGAGGTCGGTTCCTTGTTCTGGCCGTAGATCACGGCGGGGACGCGGCCGTCACGACGCAGCGCCCGGGAGGCTCCCTTGCCAACCCGGTCGCGCGTCTCGGCTGCGAGCGTAATGGTGTCGCTCATGCAGATAACCTTCCGAAACGTGCTTGTATGTGCTTCCGCGCCACGCCTCCAGGGATGACCATGACCGGAAGCGGCGGCGCTTAGCGGAGGAGTGAGGAAAAGGCAACTCGCCGTCCCGCCCTGTCCTCACCCCATCGGTGCTGCGCACCTCTCCCCTCTCCCAACGGGAGAGGGGATAAGACGGCGAAGCCGTCGAAGGGTGAGGACAGGGGCGATTACAGCGTTAGTATTTCACCCGCTCCGCCTTCACCCCCAGCTTCGCCAGCTGTGCCTGCACCGAATCCGGCCCGGCCAGATGCCCGGCACCCACCGCGATGAACACCGTCCCCGGCGTCGCCATCCGCCCCTTGATCCACGACGCCCAGCGCACGTTGCGGTCGGTCAGCAGCACCTTCGCCACCTCGGGCGAGCTCTTCAGCTCCTCGTTCATCTCACGCGCCAGCGCATCCGGGTCGCCCCGCGCCCAATCGTCGACCATGCTCGCCATCGTGCTGTCGAGCTTGGGCAATTCCTCGACCGTACTCTCCAGGAATTGCAGCTGCGCCTGATCCGACAGGCCGCCGAAGAAGCCCAGTTGCTGCTCCGGCGTCTCCAGCCCGGTCAGCGGCTTGTTCGCCTGCTTGGCGGCGGCGGAGATCACCTCCTCGGGGCCGTTGCTGTTCGAATAGCCGAGCTTCGACAAGGGCGCGACCGACAGCTGCGTCGCCGCCAACCACGGCTTGTAGCGATCGAGCGCATCCGCCGGCAGGCCGAGGTCGGTTACCGCCTTGGTGAACGCGGCGCGCTTCGCTTCGGGCAGGCGCTGGGTCAGCGGCGGGGTGCCGGGCGCGGCGACGCCGGTCGCCTGCACCAGCCCCTGCATCGCTGCGGGATCGGGCATCACGATCTCCAGCTTGACCTCGTCCGAACGGTCGAACGCGGTCTTCACCGCCTCGTCGAACCACGTCAGTCCCGGCTTCAGCACATGGATCGTGCCGAACAAATAGACCGTCGTGTCCTTGTCCTTCACCACCCACAACGCCGGATCGGCATCGTTGCCGGCGGACGCGGCCGGCTTGGCGGGCTGCTTCGCGCAGGCGGGCAGGGCGAGGGTGAGCGCGATCGCCGACAATGCGGCGCCAAGGGTTCGGATCATGCGGGAACGTCGTCCTGAAGTGAAGCTGCCCCCAAGCTAATGCCGCGCCGCACCACTTGCTAGACGCGGCCTCATCCGCCAAAGCCACCGGGCCATGGCCGCCACACCGCTTTCCTTCCAAAAGATGATCCTGACGCTCCACGACTATTGGAGCGACCGGGGCTGCGTGATCCTCCAGCCGTACGACATGGAGATGGGGGCAGGGACCTTCCATCCCGCCACGACGCTGCGCGCGCTCGGCCCCGACACGTGGAACGCCGCCTTCGTCCAGCCCTGCCGCCGCCCGACCGACGGCCGCTATGGCGAGAACCCCAACCGGCTCCAGCATTATTACCAGTATCAGGTGATCCTGAAGCCCTCGCCGTCCGACCTGCAGGAACTGTACCTAGGCAGCCTGGCAGCGATCGGTGTCGACATGACCCGCCACGATATCCGCTTCGTCGAGGACGATTGGGAATCGCCGACGCTCGGCGCCTGGGGCCTCGGCTGGGAGGTCTGGTGCGACGGGATGGAGGTGACGCAGTTCACCTATTTCCAGCAGATGGGCGGTTTCGACATGAAGCCGGTCGCGGGCGAACTCACCTACGGGTTGGAGCGGCTGGCGATGTACATCCAGGATGTCGACAACGTCTACGATCTGGCCTTCAACGACAGCGGGGTCAGCTACGGCGACGTGTTCCTCGAGAACGAACGCCAGATGTCGAAGTGGAATTTCGAGGTCGCCGACACCGCCACCCTGTTCGACGCCTTCAAGAAGGCCGCGGCGGAATGCGAGAACAGCCTCGCCGCCGGCCTCCCGATCCCCGCCTACGAACAGGCGATCAAGGCCAGCCACACCTTCAACCTGCTGCAAGCCCGCGGCGTCATCTCCGTCGCCGAGCGGCAAGCCTACATCGGCCGCGTCCGCGATCTCGCCAAGGGTGCCTGCGGCGCGTGGATGGAGAAGAACGGGTGGACGGCGTGATGCTTCTGTGCCGGACGCAAGAAGGTGTTTTCACGCGGAGACGCGGAGACGCGGAGAAGAAGAGGGAGGTGGATCACCTGTATCCCATTCTTTCTTCCAATCGTCTGAAGCGCCTGCGGCGCAAAGCCTGTGGCCAGCCACACGCTCGCTCCAATATCTCTCCTCTTCTTCTCCGCGTCTCCGCGTCTCCGCGTGAACACAATTCTTCCTTCTTCGCCGGCGCAACACGATGACCGACTTCCTCCTCGAACTCCGCTCCGAAGAAATCCCCGCGCGCATGCAGGACAAGGCGCGTGACGATCTCGCCCGCCTGTTCGCCGCCGAGCTCGCCAAGGCCGGGCTGAAGGCCGCCGCACTCGTCACCTACGCCACCCCGCGCCGGCTGGTGCTGATCGCCCGCGACCTGCCGGTCGAAACCCAGGCCGTGTCCGAAGAAACCAAAGGCCCCAAGTCCAGCGCTCCCCCGCAAGCGCTCGAAGGTTTCCTCCGGAAGACCGGCCTCACCCGCGAACAACTGACCGAGCGTGACGGCGTCCTCTACGCGGTCACCGAAAAGCCCGGCCGCGCCACCACGCAGGTGCTGGCCGAGGCGATCCCGGCGATCATCCGCGCCTTCCCCTGGCCGAAATCGATGCGCTGGGGGGCAGCATCCACCTCGACCGAAAGCCTGCGCTGGGTCCGCCCGCTGCACGGCATCGTCGCGCTGTTCGGCGACGACCTCGTCGATATCGAGATCGCCGGCATCCGGTCGGGCGTCGCCACCTTCGGCCACCGCTTCCACCACCCCGGCCAGATCACGATCGGCTCGGCAGCCGATTACGTCGAAAAGCTGCGCGCCTGTCACGTCATCGTCGACCAGGACGAACGCCGCACCCTGATCCGCGAGCGCGCCAGCGCGCTTGCCGCCGAAGCCGGTCTGGTGCTGGTCGAGGACGAGGGATTGGTCGCCGAGAACGCCGGCCTGACCGAATGGCCGGTGCCGCTGCTCGGCCGCTTCGACGCGGACTTCCTCACCGTCCCACCCGAGGTAATCCAGCTCACCGCGCGCGTGAATCAGAAATATTTCGTCTGCCGCGACGGGGCCGGCGCGCTCGCCAACGCCTTCGTCTGCACCGCGAATATCGAGGCGACCGACGGCGGCGCCAAGATCGTCGACGGCAACCGCAAGGTCCTCGCTGCCCGCCTCAGCGACGCCCGCTTCTTCTACGAAACCGACCTTAAGACCCGCCTCGAAGACCTGCGCCCCAAGCTGGAACAGATCGTCTTCCACGAGAAGCTCGGCACGGTGGCCGATAAGGTAGACCGCGTCGCCAAACTCGCCCGCTGGCTGGTCGAAGAGGGTATCGTCAAATCTCCCTCTCCCCTTGTGGGAGAGGGAAGGGGCCCGCTCGCGTCAGCGAGTGGGAAGGGTGAGGGGAACGTGGCAACTGCCGCGAGCCTCACGCCCCCTCACCCTTCCGCGCCTGCGGCGCTCCCTCCCTCTCCCACAAGGGGAGAGGGAATGTCGCTCGCCGACATGGCCGAACGCGCCGCGCGCCTCGCCAAGGCGGACCTCGTCACCGGCATGGTCGGCGAATTCCCCGAGCTACAGGGCCTGATGGGCGGCTATTACGCCGCCGCCCAGGGCGAACCGAAGGAAGTCTCCGAAGCGATCCGCGACCACTACAAGCCGGTCGGGCAGGGCGACGAAGTCCCCACTGCGCCGGTGACGGTGGCGGTGTCGCTGGCGGACAAGCTGGATACGATCTGCTCGTTTTTTGCAATTGACCAGAAACCGAGTGGTTCCCGCGATCCTTTTGCTCTTCGGCGTGCCGCGCTCGGAGTCCTCGCCACGATCGTATCTAACGAACTCAGGATAACTCTTCGCGATCATATCGAGCCGTCGATGTTAGGTGCTTGGGCAGATGGTCATGAGGGGCGGCCCATCGCGGTCTCAATTCGTGCCGCGCTATCATGGCGGCGGGAAAACTTTCATCAGCGATTGATGGATGTTCACGTGGCAACAAGCCGTGAGGCTCCGGTTGCTGGCATACTCAGTCGCGATCAGATCGATGAAACTGCGGAAAATGACGTCGGTGAAGCGTTGCATTTTGCAAGCACACGCACTCAGGACGTGTTAAATTTCTTTGCGGATCGACTGAAGATCCAGCAGCGGGATGCCGGAATACGACATGATTTAATTGATGCGGTATTTAGCACGGTAGACGAATACGGGTCCACAGAGGACGACCTCGTCCGCCTGCTCGCCCGCGTCCGCGCGCTGCAAGCGTTCGTCACCACCGAAGACGGCACCAACCTGCTCGCCGGCTACAAGCGCGCCGCCAACATCCTGAAAAAGGAAGGCTATTCCACCCCTCTCCCATCGGGCGCATCGGGCCGGTCAGGCTCCCAGCCTGACCTAAACCGTCCGGGGGACGGTTTACCCGATGCGGGGCAAGGCGCGCCAGCGCCGCGGGGTGAGGGCAGGGGCGAGACGGCCGACGAACCTCACCCTCCCGCGCCTGCGGCGCTCCCTCCCTCTCCCAATGGGAGAGGGAATTTGCTGTCCTACACGCCCGAAACCGCCGAAGCTGCGCTCATCGCCGCCCTCGACTCGGCCGAACCCGCCGCCACCATCGCGGTGGCGGCCGAGGATTTCGAAGGCGCGATGGCGGCGCTCGCCTCCCTGCGCGCGCCGATCGACGCGTTCTTTGACACTGTGACCGTCAACGATGCCGACCCGGCGAAGCGTGCCGCGCGTCTGGCGCTGCTCGCCCGCGTCCGCGCCGCCGTCCACGCCGTCGCCGACTTCTCGAAGATCGAGGGCTGACGACGCCGCCAAGCTCTCAACTTCCTCAACTTCGCACAACGTGATCGTGCTTCCATCCTCCCCGGGACAGGCATCCAACGTAGCTCAAGGACCAGCGATGACCCAATACGTGTACCGTTTCGGTGGCGGCGTTTCGGACGGCGGGAAGGGCGACAAGAATCTGCTCGGCGGAAAGGGATCGAACCTCGCCGAAATGGCCTCGATCGGCCTGCCGGTCCCCCCCGGCTTCACGATCAGCACCGCGATGTGCACCCGCTATTACGAAGAGGGCGAGCAATTTCCGCAGTCGCTGCGTGACGAGGTCGCGGCGGGTATCGAGCATATCGAAGGGATTACGGGAAAGACCTTCGGCGATCCCGCAAACCCGCTGCTGGTCTCGGTCCGCTCCGGCGCGCGCGTGTCGATGCCCGGGATGATGGACACCGTCCTCAACCTCGGCCTCAACGATGCCACGGTAGAGGGGCTGGCCGCCAGGTCGGGCGACGAACGCTTCGCCTGGGACAGCTATCGCCGCTTCATCCAGATGTACGCCGACGTCGTCCTCGAACTCGACCATGGCGCGTTCGAGGAAGCGCTGGAGATCGCCAAGGAGGACAATGGCTTCACCCTCGACACCGAGCTGACTGCCAAGGATCTCAAGGCGTTGGTCGCCGAATATAAGAATCTGGTCGAAGCGGAATGGGGCAAGCCGTTCCCGCAGGACGTGCACGACCAGCTCTGGGGCGCGGTCGGCGCGGTGTTCGGCTCGTGGCAGTCGGAGCGCGCCAAGGTCTACCGCCGCCTCAACGACATCCCCGCCGACTGGGGTACCGCGGTCAACGTCCAGGCGATGGTCTTCGGCAACATGGGCGAGACCTCGGCGACCGGCGTCGCCTTCACCCGCGACCCCGCCAAGGGCGACCGCGCCTATTACGGCGAATTCCTGATCAATGCACAGGGCGAGGACGTCGTCGCCGGCATCCGCACGCCGCAATACCTCACCAAGGTCGCTCGCGAGGAAGCCGGTGCCAAGCCCGCCTCGATGGAAGAGGCGATGCCTGAGGTTTATACCGAGCTCGCCGCCGTCTTCGACCGGCTCGAAACCCACTACCGCGACATGCAGGATATCGAGTTCACGGTCGAACAGACCAAGCTCTGGATGCTCCAAACCCGCTCCGGCAAGCGCACCGCCAAGGCCGCGCTCAAGATCGCGGTCGACATGGCGACCGAGGGCCTGATCACCCGCGAAGAGGCGATCCTGCGCGTCGACCCGATGGCGCTCGACCAGCTACTCCACCCGACGCTCGACCCCAATGCGCCGCGCGACGTGATCGCCAAGGGCTTGCCAGCCTCGCCGGGTGCGGCATCCGGCACCGTCGTGTTTGACGCCGATACCGCCGAAAAGCGCAAGGCGGCGGGCGACAAGGTCATCCTCGTTCGCACCGAAACCTCGCCGGAGGACATCCACGGCATGCATGCGGCGCAGGGCATCCTGACCGCGCGCGGCGGCATGACCAGCCACGCCGCCGTCGTCGCGCGCGGCATGGGCCGCCCCTGCGTCTCGGGTGCCGGATCGCTGTCGATCTCCGCCAAGGACAAGGTGATGAAGGTCGGCGGACGTGAAATCCGCGAAGGCGACACGATCACCATCGACGGCGCGAGCGGCGAGGTGATGTTCGGCGAGGTCGCGACCGTCCAGCCCGAACTGGCGGGCGATTTCGGCACGCTGATGGAATGGGCCGATGGCGTCCGCCGCCTGAAGGTGCGCGCCAACGCCGAAACCCCGCTTGATTGCCAGACCGCGCGCGATTTCGGTGCGGAGGGCGTCGGCCTGTGCCGGACCGAGCATATGTTCTTCGACGCCGACCGCATCACCGCGGTCCGCCAGATGATCCTCGCCACCGACGAAGCCGGTCGCCGCACCGCGCTGGAACGGCTGCTGCCGGCGCAGCGCAGCGACTTCACCGCGATCTTCGAGGTCATGGCCGGCCTGCCGGTGACGGTGCGCCTGCTCGATCCGCCGCTGCACGAATTCCTGCCACACGAAGAGAATGAATTCGCGGAAGTGGCTGCGGCGGCAGGGATCGATATCGACGTGCTCAAGCGCCGCGCCGCCGAGCTGCACGAATTCAACCCGATGCTCGGCCACCGCGGTTGCCGCCTCGGCGTAACCTACCCGGAAATCTACGAAACGCAGGCCCGCGCGATCTTCGAAGCCGCTATCGACGTGGCGGAGAAGTCCGGCGCTGCGCCGATCCCCGAGGTGATGATCCCGCTGGTCGCGACCAAGCGCGAGCTCGACCTGATGAAGGTCGTCGTCGACAAGGCGGCGCAGGCGGTGTTCGCGGAACGTGGCAAGACGATCGAGTATCTCGTTGGAACGATGATCGAATTGCCCCGCGCCGCGCTGAAGGCAGGCGAGATCGCGGAAACCGGCGAGTTCTTCTCGTTCGGCACCAACGACCTGACGCAGACGACGCTGGGCGTCAGCCGCGACGACGCTGCGCGCTTCCTGGGGGCCTATGTCGAACAGGGCATCTACGCCAAGGACCCGTTCGTCAGCCTCGATATCGAGGGCGTCGGCGAACTGGTGCAGATGGCCGCCGACCGCGGTCGCCAGACCCGGCCGGACATCAAGCTCGGCATCTGCGGCGAACACGGCGGCGATCCCGCCAGCATCGCCTTCTGCGAGAAGGTCGGCCTCGATTACGTCTCGGCCAGCCCCTACCGCGTACCGATCGCAAGGCTGGCGGCGGCGCAGGCGGCGCTGAAGTAGGCGCTTCTCCCCTCCCTGCAAGGGAGGGGCCGGGGGTGGGTGGGGGCTTGGCGATACGGCCTCCACGCTCCCTGCGACCACCATATCGCGAGCACGCCACCCACCCCCAACCCCTCCCTTGCAGGGAGGGGAGCAAGGGCGCGATTGACCACCCGCAGACAGCGCCGCTATCGCCACTTGTAACGACAGGAGAGTGATCGCCGATGAAGAAGCTCTACCCCGACGCAGCCGCTGCCCTCGACGGCCTGCTGCATGACGGCATGACGATCTGCGCCGGCGGCTTTGGCCTGTGCGGCATTCCGGAACGGCTGATCGACGCGATCCAGGCCTCGGGCGTCAAGGACCTGACCATCGCCAGCAACAATGCCGGCATCGATGGCGAAGGCCTCGGCAAGCTCCTGCGCACGCGGCAGGTCAAGAAGATGATCTCCAGCTATGTCGGCGAGAACAAGGAATTCGAGCGCCAGTATCTCTCCGGCGAACTCGAGGTGGAATTCTGCCCACAAGGCACGCTCGCCGAACGCTGCCGGGCAGGCGGCGCGGGCATCCCCGGCTTCTACACCAAAACCGGCGTCGGCACCCTCGTGGCCGAGGGCAAGGAGGTGAAGACCTTCGACGGCGAGGAGTATATCCTCGAACGCGGCATCCGATCGGATATCAGCATCATCAAGGGCTGGAAGGCGGACGAGAGCGGCAACCTCATCTTCCGCAAAACCGCGCGCAACTTCAACCAGCCGATGGCGACCGCCGGCCGCATCTGCGTCGCAGAGGTCGAGGAAGTGGTGCCGGTCGGCAGTCTCGATCCCGATGCGATCCATTTGCCCGGCATTTATGTGAAGCGGATGATCGTCGGCGCGCCGTACGACAAGAAGATCGAATTCCGCACCGTGCGGGAGCGGCAGGCGGCGTGATGCGGCGCGCGGTCCTGTTGCTGGCCGGCGCGGCGTTGCTCGCCGGCTGTGGCCCTAAGGCGCGCGACCGCGTCGCGACGCTGCCCGCGCCCGGCCAGACCTATACCGCCGACGGCAAGGTGGTGCGGATCACCGGACTCAAGGCACTGCCCGCACCGGGCGGCAGCGCGGCCGACGCAACGCCGGTGCCGCCGCAGTTCCAGTATCTCTATGGCTCGGCAGAGGCGGCTGCGCTCAGTCGGCAGGCGTTCCGCGCCTTGGTGAATTACGCCAGCTACCGCCGCGTGACCGGCGACAGCGTCGTCTTGAAGCCAGGCGCGACGCTCGCCGCCCCGCAATGGGAAGCGTGCGCCGGCAGGCCCCGCGCCGCCGTGTTCGACGCGGACGAGACGGTGGTGCTCAACCTCGGCGTGGAGGCGCTGGCAGCGCGCAATCCGTCGGCCCCGTTCGACCCGGCGCAATGGGAACGCTGGGAGCGTACCGGCGCGAGGGCGGTCGCGCCGGTCCCGGGCGCGGTCGAGGCGTTCGGCGCGCTGCGGGCGGCAGGGGTCGCAATCGTCATCAACAGCAACCGCGCCAGCACCACCGCAGCCGGTACGGTCGCGGGACTGAAGGCGGCAGGGCTGGGCGATTTCACCCCCGGCACCGACCTGTTCCTGCGCGACGGGCCGAGCGGCAAGGACGCGCGCCGCACCACCATCGCCGCCCGATATTGCGTCGTCGCGATGGGCGGCGACCAGCTCGGCGACTTCAGCGACCTGTTCAACACGATCCCGTCTCCGGCCGAACGCCGCCGTGTCGCCGACAGCGGCACGGTCGCGGCGATGTGGGGTAACGGCTGGTTCGTGCTGCCGAACCCGGTCTACGGATCGGCGCTGAAGGGCAGCTTCGACGACGTATTCCCCGCCGACAAACGCTGGAGCGACGCACGATGAAGCTCCCGAAGCTGCGTGCCATCCCGCTGTCGGCGATGCCCAACCTGACTGATCGGTCGGCGGAGGTCGCACGCATCTGGATCACCGATCGCGCCGGATCGACCGTCGTCATCGACGCCGGCGTGCTGTCCGATGCAGAGACCTTCGGCGTGCTGATGGCCGACGTCATCGGCCACGCCGCCAAGGCGCATGCACAACTGCTCGGCCTGTCGGAGGACGAGGCGGCGGCGCTGATCTGGCGCGGCCTCGACGGCGCGCGTCCCGAACTCGATCCCGACGCCGTGGCGCGGATCGCCAACCATCCCGGAGGATTGAACTGATGGCTACTCAGGCAAAGGGCTGGGATCGCAACCAGATGGCGGCGCGCGCCGCGCAGGAGTTGCGCGACGGTTATTACGTCAACCTTGGGATCGGCATCCCGACGCTGGTGGCGAACAACATCCCGGCGGGCATGACGGTGACGCTCCAGTCTGAAAACGGCATGCTCGGCATCGGCCCATTCCCGTATGAGGATGAGGTCGACCCCGACCTGATCAACGCCGGCAAGCAGACAATCAGCGAACTGCGGCAGAGCGCCTATTTCGGCAGTGAGCAGAGTTTCGCGATGATCCGCGGCGGCCACATCGATCTCACGGTGCTGGGCGCGATGGAGGTCAGCGAGAGCGGCGACATCGCCAACTGGATGATCCCCGGCAAGATGATCAAGGGCATGGGTGGCGCAATGGACCTCGTCGCCGGGGTCAAGCAGATCATCGTGGTCATGGATCACAATGCCAAGGACGGTAGTCCAAAGTTCATCCCGTCTTGCACCCTGCCGCTGACCGGCAAGAACGTCGTCGACATGATCGTCACCGATCTCGCGGTCTTCCGCCGGCCGGATCATGCCTCCGCGTTCAAGCTGGTCGAGCTGGCCCCCGGCGTGACCGCGGACGAAGTCGCGGCGAAGACCACGGCGGCTTACGAGGTTTAGAACCAGGCTCCCGATACCCCTGCGTCACCCGGGACTTGTTCCGGGGTCCACCGGGCCGGAAACGAAAAGCTGGAGCCTCTAGCGCTACCTCCAGCCGCAAAGTGGACCCCGGAACAAGTCCGGGGTGACGCAGGGATGGTTGCATGCCCCCAAGCAATTATCCGCCACTCCGCCTCGACCTTCGCGCAGCTTTCGGTTAACGCGCCGCCATCATGGCTACCCGACCGCAAACGCTGTACGAAAAAATCTGGGCCGCACACGTCGTCGAACGGCGCGACGACGGCACCTGCCTCATCTACATCGATCGCCACCTCGTCCATGAGGTGACCAGCCCGCAGGCATTCGAAGGGCTCCGGGTCGCCGGCCGCCGCGTGCGCCGTCCCGAACTGACGCTCGCGGTGCCCGACCACAACCTGCCGACCACCCCGCGCGTCGACGCCGCGGGACGCCTGCTGCCGATCACCGATCCGGAAAGCGCGCAGCAGCTCGACGCGCTCCGCCGCAACACCAGCGAATTCGGCATCGACTATATCGACGCGACGGCAGCCGAGCAGGGCATCGTCCACGTCGTCGGCCCGGAACTGGGCTTCACCCTGCCGGGCACGACATTGGTCTGCGGCGACAGCCACACCTCGACGCACGGCGCACTCGGCGCGCTGGCGTTCGGCATCGGCACCAGCGAGGTCGAGCACGTGCTGGCGACGCAGACGCTGTTGCTCAGCCAGTCGAAGACGATGGAGGTCCGCGTCGACGGAACTTTGGGCTTCGGCGTCAGCCCCAAGGACGTGATCCTCGCGATCATGGGCCGCATCGGCGCGGCGGGCGGCATCGGTCATGTCATCGAATATACCGGCGACGTGATCCGAAATATGTCGATCGAGGGGCGGATGACCGTCGCCAACATGTCGATCGAGGGCGGCGCGCGGGCCGGGTTGGTCGCACCCGACGATCTCACCTTCGCCTATCTCAAGGGCCGCCCGATGGCGCCGCAGGGTGAGGCGTGGGACAAGGCGGTGGCATGGTGGCGCAGCCTCGCCACCGATCCGGCCGCGACCTACGACAAGGTCGTCCGCCTCGACGCCACCGATATTGCGCCGGCGCTGACCTGGGGCACCAGCCCTGAGGACGTGGTGCCGATCACCGGGTTCGTGCCCGAGCCGGACAGCTTCGCTGATCCGTCGAAGCGCGCGGCGGCACAGCGCAGCCTCGAATATATGGGCCTGACGCCGGGCACGGCGATGCAGGACGTCGCGGTGCAGCACGTCTTCATCGGCAGTTGCACCAACAGCCGGATCGAGGATCTGCGGGCCGCCGCTGCGGTCGCCGACGGTCGCCATGTCGCCGACGGCGTGCGCGCGATGGTGGTGCCGGGATCGGGGCTGGTCAAGCGGCAGGCGGAAGCGGAAGGGCTCGACCGTGTATTCCTGTCCGCCGGCTTCGAATGGCGCGAACCGGGCTGTTCGATGTGTCTGGCGATGAACCCTGACAAGGTGCCTGCGGGGGAACGGTGTGCCTCCACGTCGAACCGGAATTTCGTGGGTCGACAAGGGCCTGGCGCACGCACACATTTGTTGTCGCCGGCGATGGCGGCGGCTGCGGCGGTGACCGGGCGCCTCGCCGACGTTCGCGATCTGATGGGAGCAAAGCTGTGAAGAAGGTCCTTGTGCTGCTGGTCGCGGGTGCGATGATGAGCGGCGTCGCCGCATATGTCGCGGGCGCGCGGGCGCTCGCCCATCCGGCGAAGACGCAGCGCTGATGCAGCCGGTCACGACCGTCACGGGCACCGCCTACCCCTGGGGCGCCAAGAATATCGACACCGACATCATCATCCCGGCGCATTGGCTGAAGACGATCACGCGCACCGGCCTGTCCCGCGGCGCGTTCGAAACGGTGCGGGCGCAACCGGGTAACGTGTTCGACGATCCGCGCTATTCCGGCGCACCGATCCTGATCGCCGGCGACAACTTCGGCTGCGGGTCGAGCCGTGAGCATGCCGCATGGGCGCTTGCCGACATGGGCGTGCAGGCGGTGATCGCGCCGAGTTTTTCCGACATATTTTCGGGCAACGCCTTCAAGAACGGTATCGTGCCGGTGGTATTGCCGCAGGAGGCGGTCGATCGGCTGGTCGAGGTTGCGAAGGATCAGCCGATCACCGTCGATCTGGAAACGATGACGGTAACGACTCCATATCAGGATCGCTTCGTCTTCGAACTTGATGCTTTCCGCCGCCAATGCCTGATGCAGGGGCTGGACGAGATCGGCCTGACGATGGCAAAGGATACCGCGATTTCGAAATTCGAAGGCGCGGTGGATCAACACCGCCCCTGGGTCGCGAGCAGGAGCGGATATGCGGGCATTGCTGTCAACGGCATCGGGCGGACCTGAAACTCTACAGCTGACGGAACTGCCCGATCCGACCCCGGCTGCGGGTCAGGTCCTTGTCGCGGTAAAGGCATGCGCGATCAACTATCCCGATGTCCTGATCATCGAGGACAAATACCAGTTCAAGCCGCAGCGTCCTTTCGCGCCCGGCGGCGAGATCGCCGGCGTCATCGAAGCACTGGGCGAGGGTGTCACCAACTGGCAGGTCGGCGACCGCGTCATGGGCGTCATCGGCCATGGCGGTCTCGCCAGCAAGATCGTCGTCGACCCGCAGCGATTGTTTCATCTGCCCGATGAGCGCAGCTTTGCCGAGGGCGCTGCCTTGATTCTGACCTATGGCACGACCATTCACGCGTTGCTCGATCGCGGTCATCTGCAAACGGGACAGTCGTTGCTCGTGTTAGGCGCGGCAGGCGGAGTCGGGCTTGCTGCGATCGAACTTGGCAAAGCCTATGGCGCGCGTGTCGTCGCGGCGGTGTCTTCGGAGGAGAAGGCTGCAGCCGCGCGGGCGGCAGGAGCCGACGGGACGCTCATCTATGGGCGTGCCCCGTTCGACAAGGAGCAATCAAAGGCTCTGGCCGAGCAATTCAAGGCCCTGGGTGGGCGTGGCGGGTTCGACGTCATCTACGATCCGGTCGGGGGCGATTATGCGGAACCCGCACTGCGAGCGATCGGCTGGGAGGGACGTTATCTGGTCGTCGGCTTCCCCGCCGGCATCCCGAAGTTGCCGCTTAACCTGACGCTGCTGAAAAGCTGCGATGTGTGCGGGGTGTTCTGGGGAGCCTTTGCCGCCCGTGATCCGAATGCGAACACCGCTCACGTCGAGCAGCTGTTCTCTCTGTGGCGCGAAGGCAAAATCGCCCCGCGGGTCACCGACACCTTTCCGTTCGAAAGGGGCGGGGATGCCATCGCCAAGATGGCGGCCCGGCAGGCGATAGGAAAGCTGGTGGTGTTCGTCGACTGACGTTCACCACCCCGTATCTCGGTACTCTTGCCCGTCCGTCAGCGGATCGCGAAGAATGTCCCCAATAGCAGCGCCCAGAGCATCAACGAGATGGCCAGTCCCAGGGCGACGCCGGTAAGCGGCGTCGCGCGCGACGGTCCGATATTTGATCCATTCGACCGGAGAGCAACGGTACCAGACGAGTGCGACATCATCCTACTCCTTCGGCGGTTCGTTCGTCATACCGACAATTCAATATCGCATCTATGCCTTAAAAGTTCCATAATATCGGTATCGGACATGAATGGGTTGGGGAGTCCTTTTCCGACGCTCCGTTGCGTCCGTAGCGACCCGCACCTATGTGGTGGGCAACGCCAACCAAGGGGGTGAGCCGGTCATGACGATGTTCGACGACCATAGACGCGCTGACGAAGCGCAGTTCGCCCGGGCGGAGGAAATGACGTTTCGCATCACCGCGCGGCGTAACCGTTTGTTGGGTCATTGGGCTGCCGAACAGATGGCACTTACGCCGGAAGAGGCTGATGCCTATGCCAAGGCGGTGGTCCAGGCGGACTTCGAAGAGGCCGGTGATGAAGATGTCGTGCGCAAGTTGCTCGGTGATTTGACCGCTGCAGGGGTTGATACCAACGATGTCACCGTGCGCCGTGCGCTGGCCGAACGGGCGATCGAAGCGCGTCGCCAACTAATGCAGGCGGAATAACGCGATGCCGATGGCTGCCGACGACATCGCTGCCCTGATCCGCGCTGCGATTCCCGATGCGGACGTGGAGATCACCGATCTCGCCGGCGACGGCGATCATTATGCGGCGCGCGTGGTGTCGCCGAGTTTCGCGGGGCTGCCGCTCCGCAAGCAACATCAGGCGGTCTATGCGGCGCTGGGGCATCGCATGGGCGGCGAACTGCACGCGCTGCAATTGAAAACCGCAGCGGCTTGAGGACCAGGACTATGACCGACGATACAAACGCCCGCATTGATGCAGTCGTGAAGAACAACGCCGTGGTGTTGTTCATGAAGGGCAGCCCCCTGTTTCCGCAATGCGGCTTCTCCAGCCGGGCGGTGGCGATCCTCGATCATCTGAACGTCGAATATGAAAGCGTTGACGTGTTGCAGGATCAAGGCATCCGTCAGGGCATCAAGGCCTATTCGGATTGGCCGACCATCCCGCAGTTGTATGCCAATGGCGAATTCGTCGGAGGCTCGGATATCATGATGGAGATGTACGAGAGCGGCGAACTGGCGACCGTCCTGAAGGGCGATGCCGCCGCGGCCTGATCGGTCGCCGATTATGCCGCCGGATCGTGGTGGCGGGCGTGACGATCGCCCGCTGCTTATCTGCGATCTGACGCAAAGCTACTCGCCGAGTGGCGGGGGCGGTATCAGCAACTATCTGCGCGAAAAGCGCGATTATGTGCTGGCGGAGACGCCGCATCACCTGTTGCAGATCGTGCCGGGGCCCGCCGATCGCGTCACCGTCGAAGGCCGCCACATCTTCGCCGAGGTCGCGGCCGATCCGGTGCGTGGCAGTCCGAACTACCGGTTCATCCTGCGCGTGCAGGCCGTCCGATCGCTGCTGGCTCGTTATCGTCCCGACCTGATCGAATCACTGTGCCCGTGGGTGCTGCCCTGGACAGCGATCCAGCATCGGCGTGCCTATCCCGGGACAGCGCTGATCGCGGGTTATCGCACCGACTTCCCCCATGCGCATGTCGCTCGCGTCGCGCAGTCGCTGTTCGGGCCGGCAGGCAAGTTCTTCTACTGGCTCAGCCTCGGCTATACCGAAATCACCTATCGTGAGTTCGACTACGTCTACACGCTGGGCGAGGATGCGCGCGATACGCTGTGCCGACGCGGGATCACGCGCACGGAGGTACTGCCGCTGGGCGTCGATACGGCGATGTTCCACCCGTCGCGGCGGGATGCGGCATATCGCGCGGAGCTTGGCCTGCCGGGCACGGGACCGCTGCTGGTCTATGCCGGGCGCATCGACAACGAGAAGCGGGCGGACCGGCTGATCGCGATGATGCGCCTGCTGCCGCCCGCGCTCGGTGCTGCTCTGGTGATGATCGGCGACGGCAAGTTGCGAGGTCAACTGGAACGGGAGGCAGCGGATGTGCCGGTCGCCTTCGTCGGATTCGAAACCGATCGCGCGCGTCTGGCACGGGCGCTTGCGTCGTCGGATCTCTACGTATCGGCAATGGCGGACGAGACGTTCGGTGTTTCGATCATCGAAGCGCAGGCGGCGGGACTGCCGGTGGTCGGCGTCGCGAGCGGAGCGATGCCGGCGCGGGTACCAGCAGGGTTGGGATTGCTCGGGCCAGTGGACGATATCGAGGCGATGGCCGCCAACGTGATACGTCTTTGGCAGGCCGATCGCCCTGCGATGCGCGCGTCCGCACGGGCGCATGTCGAGGCGCACTTCAGCTGGTCGCGGACGTTCGCGCATCTGTTCGGCACGATCTATCCCCAGGCGCTTGGGCGTGCCCGCATGCGGGCCGGGTCGCAGCGCGCGATGCTATGGCCGACGCGGACGGGCTGAAGCCGGGTGCGGGTGGATCCGCGCGAGATCGGGATAGCGACGGACCCACCCTGCTGAAGCGTCGAAGCGCTCGGCTACCCGAAGAGTTAGCAGGGAACGTGCCAAATCAATAACTTCGCGGAACATCGAATTCTCGATGGTTAACGGCAGCGGGTGTGAGCGTAGGAGTGTAAAGCTTCTCGACACTCGATCGGTATTGCGAGCACACAGCAACGGTTATCGTTCCATCGTCGCTATTGACTACGGCCGTAATCAATACGATTACAGCTGTAATTGACGAGGGAGCGACACGTGGCCGAACGAATCAGCGATGCCGAGCACGCGGTCATGGAGGTGCTTTGGGATGAGGCGCCGCTCACGGCGCAGGATGTCGCCGAGCGGGTTGATCCGGGCCGCGGGTGGAGCGCTAACACGGTCAAGACGTTGCTCGGCCGATTGCTCGCCAAATCGGCGATCGCGCATCAGGAGGATGGGCGCCGGTACCTCTACCGGCCACTCGTCGCCCGCGGCGATTACGTTTCGGGCGAATCGAAGCGCCTGATCGACCGGCTGTTCGGCGGCAAGCTGACCCCACTGGTCGCGCATCTGGCCGAGCGCGACGAACTCACCGCACAGGATATCGCCGAGATCGAGGCGCTGCTGAAGGATCTGAAACAATGAGCGGCTGGCTGGTGGGCACCACCGCCGCCGGGTGGCTGGTCGAGGCGCTGATCGCCTCGACCGTCCTGATGGTGCTGGTGATGCTGATGCGCAGTCCGGTGCGCAACACTTTCGGCCCGCAGGTCGGTTATGCTCTATGGGCGCTGCCGGTGCTGCGGCTGTTGCTGCCGCCCTTGCCCCACGCGTGGCGGCAAGCCGCCGTCACCCCGATCACGCAGGCGAGCGAGACGCTGACGATCTTCGTCGTCGAGGGCAGCGCGACCGGGACGGCGACCGCTGCGTCCGGGCCGCCGATCGGCCTTATCGTCGGCGGATTATGGGCGTTGGGAGCGCTGAGCTTCCTCTTCTGGCATCTCACCAGCCATACCCGTTTCTGCCGGCGCCTGCTCGGCTCCGCCGCGGCGGTCGAGGAAGTGCGAGGCGTGCACGTCATCGCCAGCGATGTCGCGACCGGGCCGCTCGCGTTCGGCGTGCTGCGCCGGTATGTCGCCTTTCCGCTCGATTTCGCCGATCGCTACGACCCCGATGAGCGCGAGCTGGCGCTGGAGCATGAGATCGGCCACCATCAGCGCGGCGACCTGATCGCGAACTGGGTCGCGCTCGCCGTGCTGGCGATCCATTGGTTCAATCCGATTGCCTGGCGCGCCTTCCGCGCTTTCCGTGCCGATCAGGAACTCGCCAACGACGCCCGTGTGCTCGCCGGCCGATCGACGATCGATCGTCACGCCTACGCCTGTGCAATCGTCAAGGCGGCGCACGGCGGCGCGGTGTCCGCGGCTTGCCACCTTCATACCATCGATGATCTGAAAGGGAGAATACGGATGCTATCCACCTCGCCACGCTCGCGTCGTCGCCTCGCCGCCGGAGGCGCGCTCGTCTCCGCTCTCGTCCTCGCCGGTCTTGGGCTGACTGCCTCCGGCACCAGCGCGGCCGCCGCGCTAGGCGGCCCGGTCGGTGAGACGCTGGGCGTAGACATGCAGGCCGTACCGCCCGCACCGCCGGCGCCGCCGCTGCCGAACGGCGTCGCCGCACCGCAACCGCTCGAAGCACCGCAGCCGCCCGTCGCCGCCAAATCGCCAAAGCGCATCGTCGTCAATCGCGTCGGCAAGGATGGCAAGGTCAACACCTATACATCCGCGCCCGACGGGACGTTCGACGACGAGGCAATCCAGCAAATGATCGATCGCTCGCTGAAGATGGCGCCCGAAGTCACCGAACGCAGCTGCACCAACGGCAGAGATGGCGGCCCCAAGGAGATCGTTGTTCACGCGACAAAGGGCGAGAAGCGCACGATGGTGATCTGCACCAATCGGATCGAGAGTATGGTGTCCGCCGGGGGCGCCGCCGCGGTGAACGTCGAACAGATCCGACGCAATGCGATGGAGACTGCCCTCGCTAGCGTGCAGGCATCGCGTGCCAGCATTGCCGGCAACCGCGACATGAACGATGCGGACCGCAAGGAGGCACTCGCCGAGATGGACGCGGCCGTCGCCGAGCTGCGCACCGAAATGGCGTCGCCCGACAAGGATTGATCCCGATCCGTTCGGTCCCGCGCGCGACCTCTCCTGCCATGCGCGGGGGAGGTCGCCCCTTGCGTTGCAGCACGCATCGCGCCACATCGGTGACGATGGCTGAGCATCCGACCGGTATCCCGATCCAGCTCGAGCCGCTCGTCTCACGGGTGCTCGCGACCAATCCCTCGCCGTACACCAACGGTGGTACGCAGACCCACGTCGTCGGCACGTGCGATCTGGCCGTAATCGATCCCGGCCCCGAAGACGATGTGCATATCGAGGCGCTGATGCGGGTCATCAACGGCCGCCCGGTACGCGCGATCGTGGTCACCCATCATCACCGCGATCACAGTCCCGGCAGCCGGTTGCTCGCCGCAGCCACCGGCGCGCCGATCGTCGGCGCCGCGCCCGGCCACATCGTCAGCGACAGCCCGCGTCTGGATGCGGCATTCGACATGGACTATGCGCCCGACCGTATCCTGACGGAAGGCGACAGCGTCGCGGGCGACGGCTGGACGTTGGAAGCGGTCGCCACGCCCGGTCACACCTCCAATCATCTCGCCTTCGCGCTGCCGGAAACGAAGGCGCTGTTTTCGGGCGATCATGTGATGGGATGGGCGACGAGCGTGATCTCACCGCCTGACGGCGACATGGGGCAGTATATGGCGAGCCTCGACAAGCTACTGGGGCGCGATGACCGGATCTATTATCCCGGACACGGCGAGGCGGTGGAGAACCCGCAGCGACTGGTCCGCGGCATGCTCGGGCATCGCAGGCAGCGCGAGGGGCAGATCCTTCGCCTGCTGCGCCAGGCGCCGTTGCACCTCGGCCCGATGACTGCGCGCATGTACGTCGGGCTCGACCCGCGGTTGATCCCGGCGGCGGAGCGATCGGTACTGGCGCATCTGTACGACCTGCGCGGGCGCGGCATGGTCGATGAGGAGGACGACACATGGCGGACGGCGGCGTGAACGACCCTGCTGCCGCATCGGTCCCGCCTGCGCGCGGCGCGACCGGATCGTTTCTCGGCAAGGCGGTCGGCGTCATCATCCTGCTGGGCCTTGCGTTCCTGATCGGATTGTGGGGCGTGCAGCGGTATGTCGAGCGCCGCTTGTCGCCCGATCCGACCACCGTCGCCAGCGCGAGTCTTGAGGGACTGCGCGAACAGAACCGTCTTTCGGCTTTCGCCGCCCGTTTCGTGGCGGTGACGACATCGCGGCAGTCGCAACTCGGGCTGTCGACGGAAAAGACGCTGATCATGCCCGGTATGGTCCGCTACGAAGTCGATCTCGGCAAATTGACGCAACGCGACGTCGCGTGGAATGCCGAGACGCGGACACTGTCGGTCAGGCTGCCGCCGATCGAGCTGGACGGACCGCAAGTCGATATGACGGCGATACGCGAATATGGCACCGGCGGCATCCTGTCGCGGCTGACCGATGCGGACAGCCGGCTTGATGCGGCCAACCGGCGCGCGGGGCAGGCGGAGCTGGTCCGTCAGGCCCGCGACGCGACGCCGATGAAGCTTGCCCGGGACGCGACGCGTCGTGCAGTGGAAAGCAGTTTCGCGATGCCCCTGCGCGCGGCCGGGATCGATGCGAACGTCAAGGTGAGCTTCGCCGGAGACCCGGTTTCATCGACCGAACGCTGGGACACCAGCCGCTCGCTGGAAGAGGTGCTCGGCAACACGCGTTGAGGGCGGCGCGAAGTTCGCCTAACGGGGGTATCATGGAACTGACCAAAAGCTTCGCCGGGCTCGACCTTCGCGCCGAGATCGAGCGCCTTCGCAAGGATCGCAATGCCGTCATCCTTGCGCATTATTACCAGAAGCCGGAATTGCAGGACCTGGCGGACTATGTCGGCGACAGTCTCGACCTCAGCCGCAAGGCGCAGGCGACCGACGCGGACGTCATCGCATTTTGTGGTGTGCGCTTCATGGCGGAGACGGCGAAGATCCTCAGCCCTGACAAGATCGTCGTCCTGCCCGATATGGATGCCGGCTGTTCGCTGGAAGACAGTTGTCCGCCCGATCAGTTCGCCGCGTTCCGTGCCGCGCATCCTGACCATATCGCGCTGACGTACATCAACTGCTCGACCGAGGTGAAGGCGCTCAGCGACATCATCGTCACCTCGTCGTCGGCGGAGACGATCCTGGCGCAGTTGCCGCGCGATCAGAAGATCATCTTCGGGCCCGACCGCAACCTCGGGGGGTATCTTCAGCGCAAGACCGGGCGCGAGATGTTGCTCTGGCCGGGCGTGTGCATCGTGCACGAGGCGTTCAGCGAGACGGAGCTGCTGAAGCTGAAGGCGCAGCACCCGGGCGCGCCGGTCGCCGCGCATCCCGAATGTCCGGCGGTGATCCTCGATCACGCCGATTACGTCGGATCGACACGTGGTATCCTTGAATTCGCCAATGCGATGCCGGGCGATACCCTGATCGTCGCGACCGAACCGCACATTATCCACCAGATGGAAAAGGCGATGCCGACCAAGAGCTTCATCGGCGCTCCGGGGGCGGACGGCAATTGCAACTGCAACATCTGCCCGTACATGGCGCTTAATACATTGGAGAAGCTGTATGTCGCGTTGCGGGATCTGCAGCCGCGGATCGAGATCGAGGAATCGTTGCGGCTGAAGGCAAAAACGAGCCTGGACGCGATGCTCGCCATGGCATCAACGACGGTCGGGCAGGGCGATCTCGGACCCCGAACCGCGGTGCCGGTTACCGGCGACTGATCGTCAATGCGCGGGCGTTATATCCGACGTGGCAAGCAGGTTGCGCGCTTCGTCGATATGGATCGCGACCATCGTCATGTCGAGGTCGTCCGCCAGCCGCAACGCAGTGGTCAACAGGCGATCCAGCTCCGTCATCGCCGCACGCTTATCCATACTCGTATGTCCCACCCCGATTTGGACGCCAAACCGATGATCACACCATTCGTTCCGTCGATTCGCGACATGGTATACGAATAATGAGCTTTCGTCTGGATGGTTTCGACTGCGACGTGTTCGTCGCAGCTACGCTGGCCGAGGATTTGGGGGCGGGGGGCGACATAACCTCGGCCGCGGTGATCGATGCGGACGCGCGGTTCATCGGGGTGATGGACACGCGTGAAACGATCGTCGTCGCCGGCCTTGGAATCGCCGAGGCGTTCTTCCGGGCGCTCGATCCGACGATCGTCATCGAAAGTCTGGTGATGGACGGTGATCGCGTTCCGGCGGGCACCGACCTGTTGCGGCTGTCGGGATCGGCGCGGGCGATGCTGACGGCGGAACGGTCCGCGCTCAACACCGTGCAGCATCTGTCCGGAATCGCCACGCTGACGCGCACCTATGTCGACGCGATCGCCGGCACGGGTGCGGTGCTGCTCGACACACGCAAGACCATTCCTGGCCTCCGTCGTCTGGAAAAATACGCCACCCGCACCGGCGGCGCCCGGAACCACCGCATGGGGCTATGGGATGCGGCGATGATCAAGGACAATCACGTGGCCGTCGCGGGCGGCGTCGATGTGGCGGTTCGGCGCGCTGTCGCGGCGGGGATCGCCCGGATCATCGTGGAGGTCGACCGGATCGACCAGATTGCGCCCGCGCTCGCCGCCGGGGCAACGCATCTTCTGCTCGACAACATGGAACCGGCGACGCTGCGCGAGGCGGTCGGGATCGTTGCGGGGCGTGTCCCTACCGAGGCATCCGGGGGCGTCCGGCTCGATACGATCCGTGCCATCGCCGACACCGGCGTCACCTATGTCTCGGTCGGGCGTCTCACCCAGTCCGCGCCCGCAGCGGACATCGGCCTCGATTTCGTGCTGGCATGATCGATCGGCTTGCACGGTGTCGATCGTCGGCTAGGCTGCGACGTATCGCATGCAGGGGAACGTCATGAGCAAGCCGCCGTCCATCGCCCGTTTCGAGCAATTCTATTGGGCGTCGATCATCCTGGGGCTGATCAACACCGCGCTCAACTGGCAGACGTCACAGGCGGTGCTTGCTGCCAGTCCCATGCTGGCGAATGCGGGCTGGCTGCTGCCGACGATGCAGGTCATCGGTCTGGCGATCGGTATCCTGCTGTGGTTCTTCATCGTTCGCCAACCCAGCGTCGTCGCAAAGTGGGTGCAGGTGGTGTTCGCGGCATTCGGGGTGTTCGGTGTGCTGTCGGCGCTGTTCCTCGTCGGCACGGGACGCTCGCCTGCCGGCGTGCAGGTGATCCTCGGCCTGCTCGCGAATATCCTCTACATCGCTGCCGCGGTGATGCTGTTCAGGCCGGATGCCAAAGTCTGGCTGGGCGAAGGGCTGGACGACGATGACTATGTGGATGCACCGCGCGTATGATCGGCCGTACATTGGCGGCGTTGATCGCGTTAATGTCGCCTGTCGTCGCGCACGGGCAGGCCTACCGCTGTGCCGCACCGGGAACGATCCCGCGGCCCCGTCCCGATCTCCCCGATAGCCGGCAGCCGGTCCGGCAGCGCCCGATCGGCAGCTATACGCTCGCGGTGACCTGGGCGCCGCAATATTGCAGAGACCACGCGCGCGACGCCTCCGCGCGGTTTCAGTGCGGCGCGGGTAATCGCTTCGGATTCACGCTGCACGGGCTGTGGCCGGACGGCATCGGCAAGGAATGGCCGCAATATTGTCGTACGACACCGGTCCTGTCGCGCGACGTGATCCGCGCCAACATCTGCACAACGCCGTCGGCGCAATTGCTCCAGCACGAATGGGCGAAGCACGGCACTTGTATGCCGGGATATCGTCCAGAGAGCTATTTCAAGCGCTCGACAGGGCTGTATGCCGCGTTGCGCTATCCCGATATGGACGCGCTGTCGCGGGCACCGCTAACGGCCGGGCGACTGGCACGGGCGATCGCCGGCGCCAATCCCGGCCTGCGCGCCGATATGATGCGGATCACGGCGAACCGGCAGAACTGGCTGGATGAGGTCTGGATCTGCCTCGATACCGCATTCCGGTATCGGCGATGCCCGGTGCATCAGGGCGGCCTTGATCCGGGTGCCACCGTCAAGATCTGGCGCGGAGGGCGCTAGACCGCTCCCTGCGTCGGCAATCGTCAGCCGACGATCGTCGCGGTGGCGGGATGATGGCGATCCAGATGCCGGCGAATGATCTTCAGGTTGCGCGTGTTCGACCGAAAGAAGAAGTCGGGTACCGCGCCGATGAAGGGGATCGCACCCATTGCCCAGTCTAGGCCGACGTTGCCGAACATACGTGCCATCTGCACCTTCGACATGCCGAGATTGCGCGCCTCCCACACCAGCCACGATCCGATCACCGCTGCGACCGTACTACCGGCCACCGGGATCAGACTGAGCAACGCGTCGAGGCCCAGCTTGCGATTGGTCCCCGGAAGCGTGAACAGCCCCTCCATGACCCGCTCCATGGCCTCGATGCGGGTACGCACCGCAGCAGCGTCGCGACCGATCGGCAGGGTGTCTAGCATGGGGCGGACGTCCATCGGACGGGGGCGGGTGGTCATGCCGCTCTATCTGGTGTCGTCGCGAAGCCTGTTCAACGGGTGCCACGCGCGCGTGTTCGGCCGCCATTGTCTCAGTCGCATTGCGACAAGCGACCACCGGAGCGGGCGGGCGATCGGAATGAAGGCGGCATCGACTGCAAGTGCGGCGTCGGCGGCCGCGATCAGCCGCGACCGTTCGATCAATGAATTCGCATCGCGCGCCGCGATCAACGCGGTTCGCGCCTCGTCCCCGCACACCGCGCAGGCATTCGCAAGATACCAGCGTGCGCTATCGTACGGCGCGACCAGATCGACGAGGCGCAAATCGCTGTCGTCGGTCAGGCCCACGCGAACCGGAGTGATGCCTACGCCCAGCAGCGACGCGGCGATCTGCGCATACAATGTTGTCGCACCCGGTCCGGACGGCAGGGCAATCCGCAGTCGCACCGGTCCCCCGGACCAGGCAGCAACCCGGGCGCGAGCCTGATCGCGTCGATCGGCCGGGGTCAACAGCGACCATCCCGGCAGCGCCGGCGGCAGCGCCGAGTCGAGCATGTCCGGCAGGATACGCTCGGCGGGTTCCCAGCCCTGCATGATCGCACCAGCCACCGCGACGCGATCGATCGCGCCACTGATTGCCGCGCGATGGGAAGGATCGGCGAGGAACCCGTCGCGGTTGACGATCGCGAGGCCGAACAGACCGGCGGCAGGATCGACCCGGATGTTGGCCGGGGCGACGCCGGAAAAAGCGATCAGCGGCCAGTCCACGAATGTGCCGCCGGCGACGTAATCCGAATCGCGGGCGGCGAAGCGGACGATCGCCCGCGCGGCCCGCTCGCCAATCAGTCTGACGTCCTGTTCCGGACGGGTCTGACGCTGATCTTCAGGATCGGCACGATTGGGGTCGAAGGCCGGACGCAGCAGCGGGCTGCGCATCGCCTGCACGACCCGCATCGGTCCCGCGCCGCCGCCCGTCCCGTTCTGCCACAACGCCAGTTCGGGCTGCGCGAACAGCTTCAACAGATCGGGGCGGGGGCGGCGCAGACGCACTTCGATGACCTGTGGCGTCATCGTTACGATCTCGTCGACCGCGGTGAGGAATGGCGTGAGCGGGTTGCGTGATCCAGGCCGGAGCTGACGGCGTAACCGATCGACGATCTGATCCGCAGTCACCGCGCTGCCATCGGGCCATCGCGCGTCTCGCAGCCGGAAGATGTAGCTCGTCCCCTGATCGATCACGATCCATCGTTCGGCGAGCCCCGGCTCGATCTGCCCAGCGGCATCGAAGCGGACCAGTCCCTCGGCGGTCGCATCCAGCAGCAGCCGCGATGGCGTGTCCAGCCGGCCGCGTGCCGGATCGACGAGGCGGGGCGGCGCGCCGATCGCGCTGACAACGACGGGCCCCGAATCGGGACGACGATCGCATCCGGCCAGCGAGATACTAGTCAGCCCGAGCAGGAGACCGATGGTGCGGACGACGGGACTCGAACCCGTACTCCAGAGGAAGCCGATTTTAAGTCGGAAGCGTCTACCGATTTCGCCACGTCCGCGCACCGGGTGACGACAAGCGCAGCCGGGCTGCGCCGTCAAGCCGATAAGATCCGTTACGCGCCGGATCGATCGACGTGGCGGTCCGCTCACACGTTGAGGCGGGCGCGCATTTCCTTGCCGGGCTTGAAATAGGGCACCCGCTTTGCATCGACGTCCACGGTTTCGCCGGTGCGGGGATTGCGACCGATGCGAGCATCGCGGGAGCGCGTGGAGAAGGCGCCGAAACCGCGCAATTCAACGCGGCCATTCGCCGCGAGCCGACGTGATATCTCGTCGAAGAACGTCGCTACGATCGATTCGATATCCTGCCCTGACAGGCCCGGATTCTTTTCGCACAAAGTCTGGATCAATTCGGAACGTATCATCGCAAGACTCCCCCCGGTTCTATGCAGCCAAGGCTTGATAGAGATCAATGGGCGTCACGCATAGGGCCGATCCGTAACCGATGCGATAAAAAACAGGGCCGCCACCCAGAGGATGGCGGCCCCGCATCTTACTTCTTCTCGGCGTCCGAGCGGGCCTTGAGAGCCTCACCCAGGATGTTGCCGAGGGTCGCGCCCGAGTCGGACGAACCGTACTGCGCAACCGCCTGCTTTTCCTCGGAGATCTGCATCGCCTTGATCGAGAAGGTCGGCTTCTTCGAACGATCGAAACCGGTCACCATCGCATCGAACTTCTGCCCGACCTGGAAACGCTCCGGCCGCTGTTCGTCACGATCGCGTCCCAGATCGGTACGCTTGATGAAGCCGGTCGCGCCATCGTCGCCCTGCTGCACTTCGAGGCCCGCATCGCGGACTTCGAGAACGGTCACGGTGACGATTGCGTTCTTGTTCAGCTTGTCGCCAGCCGCTGCGATGCCGCCAGCCGAAGGCCCGCCGCGCTCGAGCTGCTTCATGCCGAGGCTGATGCGCTCCTTCTCTGCATCGATGTCGAGCACGACGGCCTGAACCGTCTCGCCCTTGCGGTGCAGGTTGAGGGCGTCCTCACCCGACACGCCCCAGGCGATGTCCGACATGTGGACCATGCCGTCGACGTCGTTGTCCAGACCGATGAACAGGCCGAACTCGGTCGCGTTCTTGACTTCGCCCTCGACGGTCGAACCGATCGGATGAGCCGACGCGAACGCCTCCCAAGGATTGTTCTGCGCCTGCTTGAGGCCGAGGCTGATGCGACGCTTGTCCTCGTCGACCTCGAGCACGACGACATCGACTTCCTGCGAAGTCGAGACGATCTTGCCCGGATGGACGTTCTTCTTGGTCCAGGACATTTCCGACACGTGGACGAGGCCCTCGATGCCCGCTTCCAGCTCGACGAACGCACCATATTCGGTGATGTTCGTGACGCGGCCCGACAGCTTGGCGCCGATCGGATACTTGGCCGACGCGCCATCCCACGGATCGGACTCGAGCTGCTTCATGCCGAGGCTGATGCGCTGCGTGTCCTTGTTGATGCGGATGATCTGCACCTTCACGGTGTCGCCGATCGCGATCATCTCCGAGGGATGATTGACGCGCTTGTACGACAGGTCGGTGACGTGCAGCAGGCCGTCGATGCCGCCCAGGTCGACGAACGCACCGTAATCGGTGATGTTCTTGACGACGCCGTCAATGATCTGACCCTCGGCCAAGCTCTGGATCAGGCCTGAACGCTGCTCGGCGCGGGTTTCTTCCAGCACTGCGCGACGCGACACGACGATGTTGCCGCGCTTGCGGTCCATCTTCAGGATCTGAAACGGCTGGGGGATGTCCATCAGCGGCGTAACGTCACGCACCGGACGGATATCGACCTGCGACCCTGGCAGGAACGCGACGGCGCCCGACAGGTCGACGGTGAAGCCGCCCTTGACGCGGCCGAAGATGACACCCTCGACACGGGCGGTCTTGCTGAATTCGAGTTCGAGCTTGTCCCATGCGGCTTCGCGACGGGCGCGGTCGCGGCTGAGCATCGCTTCGCCGTGCATGTTCTCGACGCGGTCGACGTACACTTCGACTTCATCGCCGACGTTCAGCTCGGCCTTCTGGCCCGGTGCGGCGAATTCGCGCAGCGGCACGCGGCCTTCGGACTTCAGACCGACGTCGATGACGGCCATGTCGTTTTCGATCGCGGTGACGGTGCCGTGCACCACGCGGCCCTCGAAGCTGTCGGCGCCGCCGAACATGTCATCGAGCATCGCGGCGAAATCGTCGCGGGTAGGAGTGGGCTGGGTAGCCATAGGGTTAGAGTGTCCTCAGGTTTAACTGTTTCCGGCCAAGCGGTTGGTTCCGCTGGTCTTGGCTGAAAACGCCGCGGCGACCCCATGCCGGTCGCGGCATCCATCGGGCGGGTTCAGGCGGAGGATGAGCGATGCGCATCATGCGAAAAGGGCGCGAACGGTCGAGCCGATCGCGCCTACCTCCGCGAGCACCTGCTCGCCGGACCCTGCCCGCTTAGGGGAAAACAGGCGTTTTGGCAAGGTTGCGGGGTGGCAGCGATTCGGGTGCTGTGGCGCGCGGAAGTTGGCGAAGTTGACATTACGTCGCGGTCGGACACGCACCCGCGCCTGTCCTCGGGATGAGAGGGCAGAGAGACGGGGATGGCACATGATACGGGGATGGCAGATCGGGGACGTGTAGGACAGCGGGAGGATTGGCGGACCGCCGTTTTAAGCGAACGCGGATGCTAATCGATGCGCCGCGGGCTCTTGACGTGCATCGCTCAGCTAATACACCGTCGACGACGCTGGGAGGTGAATATGTCGATCCGGAAGATTGTTATCGGTGGAGTCTTGGCGGCGATGGTATTTTGGGGCGTCTTCGCCTGGGGCCTGACCGGTGCGTTCATAGCGCACGTATTCACGAACGGCTAAACGTCCGCATCCTACCGATTATTGCGGTTCGGTAGCACTCACGGCGCGCACCCGCCGTACCTCGACCAATGCGATCGCCTTCTGCACGCTGGCGTCGATCGACAGGAAGCTCGTGTCGAGCAGCACCGCATCGCCCGCCATCACCAGCGGTGCGGTGGACCGGCCGGAGTCGCGGGCGTCGCGGCCGCGGATGTCGGTGAGGACTTTGTCGAAGCTGACCGTGGAGCCGTGGCCTTGCAGTTCCTTGTGACGGCGTTGGGCGCGGATCTGGGGGGTGGCCTTCACGAACAATTTGGCGTCGGCGTCGGGGGCGATCACCGTGCCGATGTCACGGCCGTCGAGTACGGCGCCGCCGGGCTGGCGGGCGAAGCGCTTCTGGCGGTGCAGCAGCGCGGCGCGGACGAGCGGGTGGGCGGAGACGATCGAAGCGAGCTGGCCGATCTCGTCCGTCCGTAGCGCCGGGTCGGCGAGCAGCGCGTCATCGAAGTCGCAGGCGGCGACCGCGTCGGCCTCCTTCGCGGGGTCGAGTTCCATGCGCTGCACGGTCAGCGCGACGGCGCGATAGAGCAGCCCGGTATCGAGATGGGGCAGGCCGTAATGGCGGGCGAGCGCCTTTGCGATCGTGCCTTTGCCCGATGCGGCGGGGCCGTCCACGGCGATAATCATGCTTCCGCTCCCCCGGTAAGCGCATCAAGCGACTGATAGAACACGGGATAGCTGGTCGCCACCGGGCTCACGTCGTCGATCGTGACGGGCTTTGCGGCGTGAAGTCCAGCGACGGTCAGGCTCATTGCGATGCGATGATCGAGTTTCGAGGCGATGCGAGCGCCACCGGGAATGGCGTCGCCGCCGGTGCCGGTGATGGCGAGGCCGTCCTCGAATTCCTCGCAAGCGACGCCGCAGGCTTCGAGCGCGTCCTTCATCGCGGCGATGCGGTCCGATTCCTTGACGCGCAGTTCGTGCGCGCCGCGGGCGACGGTGCGGCCCTTCGCGAAGGCGGCGGCGACGAACAGGACGGGATATTCGTCGATCATGCTCGGCGCGAGGTCGGGGGGCACGTCGATCGCGGTGAGGGTGGCGTGACGGACGCGCAGGTCGGCGACGGGTTCGCCGCCGACTTCGCGCGCGTCGCATTCGGTGATGTCGGCGCCCATCAGGCGCAGCGCGGCGATCAGGCCGGTGCGGGTGACGTTGAGACCGACGTTGCGGACCAGAATGTCGGAGCCGGGAACGATCGAGGCGGCGACCAGCCAGAAGGCGGCGGACGAGGGGTCGCCGGGAACGGTGATCGTCTGCGGCTGCAGCTCGGCCTCTCCGGTGATCGCGATGATGCGGCCTTCGTCGCTTTCCTCGACGGTAATATCCGCGCCGAAGCCGCGCAGCATGCGCTCGCTATGGTCGCGGGTGGCGACGGGTTCATGCACGCGGGTGATGCCCGGCGTGTTGAGGCCGGCGAGCAGCACCGCGGACTTCACCTGCGCCGAGGCGACGGGGAGCGTGTAGGTGATCGGTACCGCGGGGCAGAGGCCGCGGACCATCAGCGGCAATGTGCCGCCGGGGCTGGCGGTGATGTCCGCGCCCATTTGGCTCAGCGGTTCTATGACGCGGCCCATCGGGCGGCCCGACAGCGAGGCGTCGCCGGTGAAGGTGGCGGTGATCGGGTGGCTGGCGACGAGGCCCATCAGCAGGCGGGTCGAGGTGCCGCTGTTGCCCATCTCCAGCGCGGTCGCCGGCTGGAGCAGCCCGCCGACGCCGACGCCGTCGACCTGCCACGTCCCTTCGCCGGTGCGCTCGATCGTCGCGCCCATCGCGCGCAGGGCGGCGGCGGTGGCGAGCACGTCCTCGCCCTCCAGCAGGCCGGTGATGTGGCTGGTGCCGACCGCGAGCGCGGCGAACATCAGCGATCGGTGGCTGATCGACTTGTCGCCGGGGACGGTGATCGTGCCGGTCAGCGGGCCGCGCGGGCCTACGCTCAGTTCCTGGGGAAGGGGGTGCGCCATGGGCCGGGGGCTTTGACAGCCACCTTGCGCTATGGCAAGGCGCCGCCCACCTCTCGGGCTAAGGGCGACTTTAGCCTGCGACACCCAATTCCGAAAGGCACACCGCGGCATGATCAAGCCGGAATGGGGCACGAAGCGTACGTGCCCGAAATGCGCGACGCGCTTCTACGACCTCGAAAAGGACGATCCCGTCACCTGCATCAACTGCGGGTCGACGTGGAACCCCGAGCCCATCCTGAAATCCAAGCAGCCGCTGCCCTTCGAGCAGGCCAAGCCGGACACCAAGGAAGCCGACCGCGACCTCGAGGGTGAGGACGAGGATCTGGAAGCGTTGGGCGAAGAGGAAGAGCCCTCGGCCGACGACGAGGTCGATCTGGGTGGCGACGACGATCTGGGCGTGGAAGCGCCCGCGAACGACGACGAACATTAATTCGTGAAAAAGGCATGGTGAGCGGAATTTCCCCGCTTGCCATGCCCCGGTGCCCCCGCTAGTGGGTCGCCTCCCGGAACGGATGGGGCCGTAGCTCAGCTGGGAGAGCGCTGCAATGGCATTGCAGAGGTCAGGGGTTCGATCCCCCTCGGCTCCACCATCCGGTTCCGAAGCAGCCGTTATTGGCGGTTAGCGCACCTCGCGGAGCGGGGATAAATCGTCATCAGATTCATCATCCTGAGACGCAATGCTTGACGGCATTTCGGCCTTGGACAAGCATGCGTCCGGTGCATCGCATCACGCGATGTCGGGGGCGACATTGATATGCGACGGGTTGGGCAAGCCGCTGCTGCGAGCGCTCTGATGCTTGGCGTGGTCGGCGGAGCAGTGGCGAAGGACAGACCGGCCTATGTGCTGGTCAACGAGGCTGTCGGCGTGCCGGTGTTCGCCGGGGACATCGCCGATCGGCCGTACCGGATCATTGGTGAGGTGAAGGCGGGCGTGCGCAAGGCGACGGTCTTCAGCAAGGCGTCGTCGGAGGCCAAGGTGTTTCGGGAATTGTGGGAGCGGGCCGAGAAGATGGGCGCGGATGCGGTGATCAACGCGCGCTACGGCAATTCGCATGTGACGGCGGTCAGCTGGGGCAAGACCAACGCGACCGGTACCGCGATCAGGTTCGAGAGTTCGGCCGCACGATAGCCGAAGGTGCGGCGGGGGCGGTGTACGCCCCCGCCACGCGATCAGTCGACCGGCTGAAGGTTGACGGCCGAGGTCTTGCCCCGACGGTCCTGCTCCAGGTCGTAGCTGATACGCTGATTCTGGTTCAGCGTCGCCATGCCGGCGCGTTCCACCGCCGTGATGTGGACGAACGCATCGGCGCCGCCCGTGTCGGGTGCGACGAAGCCATAGCCCTTGTCGGCGTTGAAGAACTTTACAGTGCCGGTGATGCTGCTCATGGCAGTATCCTTTCTACTCATGCCGCGCGACGGTACGATTACCGATGCGCGAAATTGCGCGCGAAG
Organism: Sphingomonas sp. Leaf37; assembly: GCF_920939475.1. NCBI lineage: Bacteria > Pseudomonadati > Pseudomonadota > Alphaproteobacteria > Sphingomonadales > Sphingomonadaceae > Sphingomonas > Sphingomonas sp. Leaf37. The sequence continues at coordinate 966,912 of NZ_CAKLAX010000001.1, forward strand.
CAGGGAAGGAAGGAAGAGGGAGCCGCAAAGCACCGTAGACCGTCGATGTGCGACTCTAGCCTGCCCCATATGGCGCATGATCGCGGATTCGGCAAGGGGCGGGGGGACCGTGCGCCAGCCCGGGGTTGCGCCATGTCCGTATAAGGGCCATTTGCGTGGCATCGGATTGCCCTTCTTCGAGCATGATCCGACTGAGAGATACTATGCGCTCCCGCTTTCCGATTGGGAGACCCGCATGTCGCGCGCCATCAACGTCAATGCCAGCAAATCCGATGTCGAGGCCCTGTGCCTGAAGCACAAGGCGCCGATCAGCGCGATCGAGACGCTGGCGTCGGGCGGCACGCGTGTGGTGTTCATGAACGGCGATGCGGCCGCAGCGATGTCTCGCGTGTTCGGCAAGAAGGTGCTGTCGGGCAATGTCGAGCGGACGCCGCTGCGCCTGCGGATGGTGTGACGACGCCGGCGGGGTGAAGCGGGGCAGCAGGCACCGATTTACCTGAGTTCTCGGAGGTTCGGTTACTCCTCCACTCCAACCCTTCCTCTGAAGAGGAGGGGCTTTTTTCGTTATTTCTTCGCCGCGACCCGCCAGATCGTGTTGCCGACATCGTCCGCCACGAGCAGTGCGCCGGTGCGGTCGGCGGTGACGCCGACGGGGCGGCCGTGCGCTTTGCCGTCCTTGTCGAGGAAGCCCGAGAGGACGTCGACCGGCCTGGCGCCCTCGACCGGGAAGCCGCGGGCGGCGAAGGGGACGAAGACCACCTTGTAGCCCGACACCGGCTTGCGATTCCATGAGCCGTGTTCGCCGATGAACGCACCCTGCGCAAAGCGGCCGCCGAGCTTTACGTCGCCGGCAAAGGTCAGTCCGAGCGCTGCGACATGCGGTCCGAGCGCGTAATCGGGGCGCTTCGAATATTGCTGCAATTCGGGCCGGGCGGGTTCGACGCGGGTGTCGGGGTAGCCGCCCCAATAGAACCAGGGCCAGCCGAACTGGTCGCCCAGTTCGACCTGCGTCAGATAATCGGGTGCAAGATCCGAACCCAGCATGTCGCGTTCGTTGATGACGGTCCAGAGTTGCTGGTTGAACGGGCTGATCGCCATCCCCTGCGGATTGCGCAGGCCGGATGCGTAGACGCGGAACGTCTTTTGCTGCGGATAGACCTGCAGGATGTTGGCACGGAATTTCTCGGCATCGAGACCGTTTTCGGCGATGTTCGAGGCCGATCCGACGCCGACGAACAAGGTGCGACCATCGGGCGCGGGAACGAGCGTGCGGGCCCAGTGATTGCCGCCGCCGTTTAGCTTGACCACCAGTTCCGGTCTGGCAGCGATGCGCGTCGCCCCCTCGGTATAGGGTACGCGAACGAGTGCATCGGTGTTGGCAACGTAAAGCTGGCCGTCGAGCAGCGCCATGCCGGTCGGCGAATTGAGCCCGGTCATGAACACATGATGCTGATCCGCGACGCCGTCACCATCGCTGTCGCGGAGCAGGGTGATGCGGTTGGCGGAGGGAACGCCGGCACCGGCCTTGCTCATCAGCTTGCCCATCACCCAGCCCTGGATACCGCCACCCTCGCGCGGGGGCGAGTTGGTTTCGGCGACGAGCACATCGCCGTTGGGCAGCCGATAGAGCCAGCGGGGGTGGTCGAGGTTCTTCGCGAACGCCTTGACCGTCAGGCCGGCGGCGGGGACGGGGGTCTGGGTGCCCTGCCATCCGACGACATCGGCGACCTTCACCGTCGGCAACGTCTGGATCCGCGGTTGCGTGATCTGCGGGCGCTTGCCGGTGATCCGCTCGAACGGCACCTGCGCGGTGTCGGGCCACGCAAGATAGACCACCACGGCCACGGCGATAACGGCGAGGAGCGCGGCGAGGCGCAGGACGTGCTTCAGCATGGACGCACGATAGGGGCGGCCGGGGGGGAGTGGAAGGGGGTCTTGCTGCGGCGGATCGACATTCAGGGTTGCAGGCTGCCCGGCAGGATCGGGGCAGGATCGAGACACTTTCAAGGGCATCGTCACCCCGGACGTCTTCCGAAGTCCAGCGTGCGGCTACGGGAGAAGCTGGAGACCCCGGTCATTCCGTCACGGCACCGTCGACCCCGGAACACGTCCGGGGTGACGAGGTAGAACAGAACGTCCGGTCGATCCCGACTGTCGACGGCACGTCGGTTCGGAGGTGCTGGAGTGTGGTTCGTTTATCGGCGCCGGCATCCAGCGCCGCTTGTGCTCCCGCGAAGGTGCGGGCCCGGCACTGCGTCCTCGTTTTTGCGGGGATACATGGTCGCGGCGAGGAAGAGGAACCGGCATTCACCGGTTGCCCCTTCCTCGTCCGCCGCCGCCTACGCCGGGCTGCCGATCAGAAGGTCGTAGCGATCGGCGTTCATCACCTTCGTCCATGCCTTGACGAAGTGCTTGACGAACATCTCCTGTGCATCCGCGCACGCATACACTTCCGCGATCGCGCGCAATTGCGAGTTGGAGCCGAACACCAGATCGGTGCGCGACGCGGTCCAGCGCTGTTCGTGCGTGTGGCGATCGGTGCCGACGAATTCCTCGTCGCTGTCGTCACTGACCTGCTTCCATGCGGTACCCATATCGAGCAGGTTGACGAAGAAGTCGTTGGTCAGCTGGCCCGGACGGTCGGTGAAGACGCCGTGCTGCTTTGCCTTGGCATGGTTCGCGCCGAGGACGCGCAGGCCGCCGACCAGCACCGTCATGTCGGGCGCCGACAGGCCGAGCAGCTGGGCGCGATCGACCAGCAGTTCCTCGGTGGGCACGTTGAACCGGACTTGCAGATAGTTGCGGAAACCGTCGGCCTTCGGTTCGAGCACGTCGAAGCTTTCGGTTTCGGTCTGCGCCTCGCTGGCATCGGTGCGGCCGGGTTCGAACGGCACGTCGACCATGTGACCCGCCGCCTTCGCCGCCGCCTCGATCCCAACCGAGCCGCCGAGCACGATCAGGTCGGCGATCGACACCTTCTTCGCACCCTGCCGGTCGAAGTCGGCCTTGATGCCCTCATAGACCGCCAGCACGCGGGCAAGCTGTTCGGGCTGGTTGACCTCCCAGTCCTTTTGCGGCGCGAAGCGGATGCGTGCGCCATTGGCACCGCCGCGATGATCCGACCCGCGCCACGTCGAGGCGGATGCCCATGCGGTGGTGACCAGTTCCTCGACCGACAGTCCGGCGTTCGCAATGGCGGTCTTCAGGCCTGCGATGTCGCCGGCCTCGATCTGCGGATAGTCGGCGATCGGGATCGGGTCCTGCCAGATCAGCTCTTCCTGCGGGACTTCCGGGCCGATCAGGCGGATCTTCGGACCCATGTCGCGGTGGGTCAGCTTGTACCACGCACGCGCCCAGGCATCGGCAAAATAAGCGGGATCGGCGCGGAATTTCTGGCAAATCGCGTTGTACGCCGGATCGACCTTCAGCGCCATGTCGGCGGTGGTCATCATCGTCGGCACGCGCTTGCCGGCCGTATGTGCGGCGGGTGCGAGCGTGTCGTCGGGATTGCCGACCGGCTGCCACTGGTGTGCGCCCGCCGGGCTCTTCACCAGCTCGTATTCGTGGTCGAACAGCATGTCGAAATAGGTCATGTCCCATGTCGTCGGCGTCGGCGTCCACGCGCCTTCGATGCCGGAGGTGATCGTGTGATCGCCCATCCCGCTCTCATGCGTCGAGGTCCAGCCGAGGCCCTGCGACGCGATGTCCGAACCCTCCGGTTCCTTGCCGACCAGCGACGGGTCGCCTGCGCCGTGCGCCTTGCCGAAGGTATGGCCGCCGGCGGTGAGCGCGACGGTTTCCTCGTCGTTCATGCCCATGCGCGCGAAGGTTTCCTTCATGTCGCGCGCCGAGCCCTGCGGATGCGGACAGCCACCGGGACCTTCGGGGTTCACGTAGATGAGGCCGTGCTGGATCGCGGCGAGCGGGCTTTCGAGCGCGAGGCCGGCTTCCTCGTCGATGCGGGTCTGGCCGAGCCATTCCTCCTCGGTGCCCCAGTACACGTCCTTCTCGGGCTCGAACACGTCCTCGCGCCCGCCGGAGAAGCCGAACGTCGGTCCACCCATCGATTCGATCGCCACGTTGCCGGCGAGGATGAACAGGTCCGCCCAGCTGAGCTTGCGGCCGTATTTCTGCTTGATCGGCCACAGCAGGCGGCGCGCCTTGTCGAGGTTGCCGTTGTCCGGCCAGCTGTTGAGGGGGGCGAAGCGCTGCTGGCCCGCCGACGAGCCGCCGCGGCCGTCGCCGGTGCGATAGGTGCCGGCCGAGTGCCACGCCATGCGGATGAAGAACGGGCCATAATGTCCGTAATCCGCCGGCCACCACGGCTGGCTGTCGGTCATCAGCGCGGTCAGGTCGGCCTTGAGCTGGTCGTAGTCGAGCGTCAGGAATTCGGAGCGATAATCGAAGTCGTCGCCCATCGGGTTGCCGCTGACGCCCTTCTGATGAAGGATTTCGATCGACAGCGATTCGGGCCACCAATCCTTGGCGGTGCGGCCGAGCAGACGGCGCATTGCGGCCGGCTGTTTGTTGGGATCGTTGATCGGGCTGCCTTGGGTAATCGCGTCCATGTCGCTCTCTCCTCGCGTTGCCGCAGCGGTCGGTCATGCCGACGCCGTGTTGCAGGAAAGCTACTCCAGCCGGACTGATCGAGGAAACGCGAAATGACGAACGTGGTGATCGGATGCGACGATCAGCGTTTGGTTTGCGACCGTTGGACGACGACCTGGCTGCGCAGCGCGGCGGCGTTGCTGTCGAGGAACGATCGTTCCGAATCGGTCAGGCCGTTCTGTGCGTACATGCCGGCGCGCAGGTCGATGTTCCCGGCGGTGCGGCGGAGATTCTTCGCCTCGCGTCTGGACAACTGGCCGGTCTCGCGGCCGTTGCGGATGTCCTGCCGTATTCGGTTGACCTGGCGTTCGACCGATGGGCCGGCGGGCGTGCTGGAGATGGTGCTCCATGCCTGTGCGGTGGCGGGTGTGGGGAGGGCGATCACCAACATAGCGATCGCACTCATCCAGCCCCTTTCGACGCGATGCGCCTTTTTCCCTCTCCCGGTGGAAGAGGGAAGAGACGGCGAAGCCGGCGGCAGGGTGAGGTTGGGGCGAGGCATCGGCATCGGTTGTCCTCCGTTGTGACGATAGAATGCCCTACCCGGATGAACCCGTGATGGACGTCAGGCGTCCTCGACCTCGCGTGCTACCGGCGGGTGCAGGCGCAGCCGGTGGATGCGGCGTTCGTCCGAATCGAGCACCTCCAGTTTCCAGCCGCTGGGGTGATCGACGCATTCGCCGCGTGCGGGAACATGGCCCGCGAGGACTGCCGCGAGGCCGCCTAGCGTGTCGACGTCGTGTTCGGTTTCACCCAGCCGCGGGTCGATCAGCTTTGCGGCATCCTCAAGCTCCGCGCGGGCGTCGGCCTCCCAAGCGCCGCCGTCGATCGGCACCAGCAACGCCTCGGGCGCCTCGTCGTGCTCGTCCTCGATCTCGCCGACGATCTCCTCGATCAGATCCTCGATCGTGACGAGGCCTTCGGTCCCGGAATATTCGTCGAGCACGACCGCCAGATGGACGTGGCTCGCGCGCATGTCGGCGAGCAGGTCGAGCGCGCCGCGTGACATCGGAACGTACAGCGGGTCCCGAATCAGGCCGGACAGATCCGCCGGATGCTCCGCTCCGGTCGCCAGAATGTTGAAGACGTCCTTGATGTGCACCATGCCGATGATCGTATCCAGCGCGCCGCGATAGACGGGCAGGCGGCTGTGGCCGGCCTCGGCGAAGATCTGGACGAGGTGGGCGAACGTGGTTCCTTCCTCCACCGCGATGATGTCCGCACGGGGTACGCCGACGTCGCCGGCGTCGCGTTCGCCGAAGTGCAGCAGGTTGCGCACCATCTGCCGTTCGAGCGGGGTCAGGTCGCCCTTGGCATCGGGCGCGGGATCGTCCTCGTGCCGGTCGATCGCGTCCTCCAGCTGGTCGCGGAGGGATTCTTCCTGCGCGCCGCCGAAGATCAGATGCTTCAGCCCGCGCCAGATGTTGGATTCGCTGGAGTCGCCGTTGCCGGCGCTACTTCGGTCGTCTGCCATGGCGGCCGTGTCAGTCCTCTCGTACAGAATAGGGGTCCGCGATGCCGAGGCTGGCGAGCGCCTGACGCTCGATCTCCTCCATGCTGTCGGCTTCCTCGTCCCCCATGTGGTCATAGCCTAGCAGATGCAGCGTGCCATGCACCAGCAGATGCGTGGCGTGTTCGGCGACGTCGACACCCTTTTCCATCGCCTCGCGCACGCAGACGCCATGGGCCAGGACGATGTCGCCGAGCAGCAGTTCGCCATCATCGCTGTTCTGGCTGACGGTGGCGAGCAGATCGGCCTGCACCATCGGGAAGGACAGGACGTTGGTGGGCTTGTCCTTCTGCCGGTATTGCGCGTTGAGCTGGTGCACCTCGTCGTCCGACGTCAGGCGGATGCTGATCTCGACCGCGGCGGCGGTGGTGATGAGTTCGCCGTGCGGCGTCCGCTCGATCGCGGCGCGCGCGGCGCGGGCGGCGAGGGCGTCCCAGTCGGTGTCGGCCGGCCACGGGTCTTCGCGGGTGAGTTCGATGTGGATCATGCGAGGTCCGTCTGCGAGAAATCGTCGCCCTTGTAGAGCAGGTGAGCATCGCTGGCCTTGGCGCAGGCATAGGCGAAGCAATCGCCCATGTTGAGCCCGGCGGGGTGGACGCCCTTGCCGTAGCGGGCTGCCGCCATGATGGCCTCTTCGCTTTCAGGCGCACCGATGGCGGCCAGGCGAAGGCCCGCTTCCTGGACGAAATTCGTCACCGTTGCGTAAGCCTCCATCAGGCCGATCCCGCGTAGCTTGGCGATCGCGCGTGTCGCTTCCCACGCACCTATCGCGCAATAACACCGGTCGTTGTGCCGCTCGATCGCGTCGGCGAAAGCATCTGCTTCCGGTTCACCATAAACGATCGCAACGATCGCCGATGCATCGACGAAGATGGTCAATCGTCGTCTTCGTCGTTCAGCGAATCGTAGAACGCCTTGTCCGCCTTGAATCCTGTCGGTTCGCCCGGAAGATGCGCCGCGCGCCATGCCGCCATGCGTTCGCGCAATGGCACCGTTGCCTCCTGGCGAGCAAGTTCGCGCTCCAGCGCCCGCTTGACCGCCGCCGTTTTGGAGATGCCGAAACGACGGGCGAGCCGAGTGGCCAGCGCATTCGCTTCTTCGTCCTTTACGTACAACGATGCCATGATCCGCCTCGTCAATATCCCTGCAACGTATTTGGGATATACCTGATCGTCAAGCATTGGGTCCTTCGTACGCCTCGACGATCCGCCCGACGATCGGATGACGCACCACGTCGGCGGTGGTGAAGCGGGTCATCGAAATGCCCTCCACGCCTTCCAGCCGCACGGTCGCGTCGGCGAGGCCAGATGCGCCGACACCGCCGGGCAGATCCGTCTGGTTCGGATCGCCGCAGATCACCATCCGGCTGTTCTGACCGAAACGGGTGAGGAACATCTTCATCTGCGCCGGCGTGGTGTTCTGCGCCTCGTCGAGGATCACGAACGCGTCCGCCAGCGTCCGGCCGCGCATGAAGGCGATGGGTGCGATCTCGATCTCGCCGCTGGCGATGCGGCGTTCGACCTGTTCGGCGGGCAGACAGTCGTGGAGCGCGTCGTACAGCGGCCGCAGGTACGGATCGACCTTGTCCTTCATATCGCCGGGCAGGAAGCCCAGCTTCTCGCCGGCCTCCACCGCCGGGCGGGACAGGATCAGCCGCTGGACACTGCCGGTGATCAGCTGCGACACCGCCTGCGCGACGGCGATATAGGTCTTGCCCGTACCTGCCGGCCCGAGCGCGAAGATCATGTCGTTGGTGGCGAGTTCGCGCATGTAATGCGCCTGCGCCGGGGTGCGTGGCACGATCGTCTTCTTGCGCGTGCGGATCATGACCGAGGGCATGCCGCCGTGTTCGGTGCTGACGATCCCGGCGAGCGTCGGTTCGGACGCCATGGCGATCGATGCATCGACGAGGCCGGTGTCGATGTCCTCACCGCGCTGCATGCGGTGGTAGAGGTCCTGCAACACGTCGCGGGCGAGCGCGACGTTCTCGGCGGTGCCTTCCAGTCCGACGCGATTGCCGCGTGCGGTGATGTAGACGCCCAGCCGGTTTTCGAGCGCTACCAGATTCTGGTCGTATTGCCCGAACAATGTGGCGAGCAACTGGGGTTTGTCGAACAACACCTCTGCCCGGCTGCGTTCACCGGAGCGGGCGGGGACGGGCTTGCGACTCATGCGGTCCTTTCATGCCGTGATGGCATGACAGGAATGTGGGATGCGTACCCCCGAAAGGAAAGCCGCAAAACGACTGCGGTCGATCAGGCCGCGGCGCGCATGCGTTCCGCGCCCGCCATCGATACCGGACCTGCCGACAGCAGTTCCACCGTGACCAGATCGCCGATCACCGCATCGGTCATCAGGTGGACCGATTGCAGCCAGGGCGACTTGCCGAGCATCTGGCCGGGCAGCTTGCCGCGGCGTTCGATCAGCACGTCGCAGGTGCGGCCGACGCTTGCCTGATTGAATGCCTGCTGGTCGCGACCCAGCGCCGCCTGCAACCGCTGGAGCCGCTCGTCCATCACCTCCGCCGGCACCGCGCCGGCCATGTCGGCGGCGGGCGTGCCGGGGCGGGGGCTGTATTTGAACGAATAGGCCTGGGCATAGCCGACCGCATCGACCAGCGCGATTGTCTCTGCGAACTCCGCCTCGGTTTCGCCGGGGAAGCCGACGATGAAGTCGCCCGACAGCGCGATGTCCGGCCGCACCGCGCGCACGCGGTCGAGGAGGCGGAGGTAGCTCGCGGTGTCGTGGTTGCGGTTCATCGCCTTCAGGACGCGGTCGCTGCCCGCCTGAACCGGCAGATGGAGGAACGGCATCAGGCTCTCGACTTCACCGTGCGCCTCGATCAGTCCTTGCGCCATGTCGTTGGGATGGCTGGTGGTGTAGCGGATGCGGACGAGGCCGGGAATGCGATCGAGCACCCGGATCAGGTCGTGCAGCCCGCGACCGTCATCGGACCATGCATTGACGTTCTGGCCCAGCAGCGTGATCTCGCGCGCGCCGGCATCGACCAGCGCCTTCGCCTCGTCGACGATCGCCGCGAACGGACGACTGACCTCCGCACCGCGGGTGTAGGGGACGACGCAATAGGTGCAGAATTTGTCGCAGCCTTCCTGCACCGTCAGAAACGCGGACGGCCCGACCTTGCGGCGGGCCGGCAGGCTACCGAACTTCGACAGCAGCGGCATGTCGGTATCGAGGCTGGGGGTGCCGGACGCGGCCTGCGCGACCAGATGCGGCAGGTTGTGATAGGCCTGCGGACCGACGACGACGTCGACCTTGGCGCGGCGGACGATCTCGTCGCCCTCCGCCTGCGCGACGCAACCGGCGACGGCGATCATCGGGCCGGCGCGATCGGCGTGCCGCGCGTCCTTTCGCAACCGGCCGATATCCGAATAGACTTTTTCCGTCGCGCGTTCGCGGATGTGGCAGGTGTTGAGCACGACGAGGTCGGCGGCGCCCGCATCATCCGTTGCGGTCATGCCGTCCGCCGCCATCAATTCGGCCATGCGCTCGCCGTCGTAGACGTTCATCTGGCAGCCGAACGATTTGACGTGAAAGGTTTTCGGGCCGGTCCTGGGGGTGTCCGCAACAGTCATGCGCGGGCGCATACAGGATGCGGCGGCCGGGGACCAGCGTTCTGCCATGACCCGGCCTCATGCTTCGATCGGCCACGAAACGCATGGCCTGCCGCATCGAATCGTGGAACGATACCGCGTCGACGCAGGAGGAGCCGATGAACAGCCGGATGGTACATGGCGTGGTCCTGACGATCGCGATCGGCCTTTCCGCCGGCCTGTGGGCGCAACGCGCCCCGAAGGTGCCGACGCCTTCGGGACCCGACATCATCGTCAATGGCGGAACACCGCGCATGATCGCAGGATTGTGGACGTTCCAGTCGGGAATGCGCGTCACCGAAGCGCAGCCGGGACAGCGGATGGCGTCGCCGCCGCGGCTCGGCACCACCTGGACCCGCTGTATCGGCGATGGCGACACGGCTGCGATCGTCGATCAATTGATTGGCGCGGAGGCGATGTTCGATGGCGCGCAGAGCTGTTCGCGCTTCGGCCTGTCGATCACCAGCAATCGGGTCAGCGGCAGCCGCCATTGCAGCCACATGGGCACATGGGGACTCATTTCGGACGACACGCGCCTGAATGCCCGGATCGCCGAGACGACGCTGGCGGCGCGATATCGCCAGAAGGCGAGTTTTCAGGGCGAAACCCTGTCGAGCGCGCGCTGGGCGGTAGAGGGCAGGCGGGTCGGCGATTGTCCGGGTGCCACTTTGGCCGCGCCGGCATCCCGGCAGGACGGCATTCCGACCGGCCCGCTGCCGAGCGAACCCGATCACCAGCCCGCGGCCGAATTCTCCACGATTGAGCCCGCAAAGGCACCGCCACCGGCGCCTTCCGTCGCGGCCGAACAGGCAGACGACATCGTCGTGATCGCCCGCAAACTGCGCAAATTGCGGCTACACTACGCGAGCACCGGACGGGCTTTGCGGTGGTGTCACACCGATATTTCCAGCGGCGATCCGCGGCTCGACCGGATCGGCTGCGCGATGGTGCGGGCATGCGTCCACGATGGTCATGACGAACCCACGGCGGCGCTGGCCTGCGTCAATCGCCGCGTCGATCTGCTCGTTCCGGTCGCGGCCCATGGCACCGAGTGACACGACCCGCGCTTCCCGCTCGCCAAGCCGGCGAAATCCTGTACCGTCATCGGCATGACGACATATCGCCCGATCGCTTTTGCCCTGCTGGCCGCTGCCGGTTGCGGTATCCTGCCCGCCGCCGCGCAGGACGCGCCGCGCGAACCGCGCCGCACGCGCGTCACGCTGGGGCCGCAACTGGTCCCGAGCTATCCCGGATCCGATTCGCTCGGCCTGCGTCCGTTCGTCGACGTATCGCGGACCAGCGGCGACACGCCTTTCGCGTTCGAGGCGCCCGATGAAAGCGCCGGCTTCCCGGTGATCCGCGATGGCCGCTTCCAGTTCGGTCCCGCGATCGGTTTCGAAGGGAAGCGACGCAGCCGCGACGTGGGCGGTGCGTTGCCCAAGGTCGGCTTTACCGTCGAACTGGGCGGCTTCGCGCAATATGCGGTGACCGACGCCGTCCGTCTGCGGGCGGAAGTGCGTCAGGGGATCGGTGGCCACAAGGGTCTGATCGGTGTGGTCGGCGGCGACTATATCGCCCGCGATGGCGACCGTTGGCTGTTCTCGATCGGGCCGCGGGTCACCGTGTCGAACGGCCGCTACAATCGCGCCTATTTCGGAATCGCGCCCGTCGACGCGGTGCGTTCGGGCCTGCCGGCGTTCCGTGCGGGCAGCGGTATACAGGCGGTCGGGGCGACGGCCGGGCTGCTGCGCCAGCTCACGCCGCGCTGGGGCGCATATGGCTATGCCAAATACGACCGGCTGGTGGACGACGCTGGCCGATCGCCGGTGGTGCGTGCGTTCGGATCGCGCAACCAGCTGTCGGGCGGCGTGGCGCTGACCTATACTTTCGGTGCCGGGGTCGACTGAGCGTTCTCGATCGCGGCGCGTGCTTGTGACGCGATCGCCTTGCGATTGCCGGCTTCGGCCGGATCGAACGGGGCGAGCGCGTGCAGCGTCACCGCGAACGTTCCGCGCCGCCGCAGTACCCGCAGCGCATGCGACTGCCCCGGCTCGTCGCCCACCCAGGCGAGATCGTCCGTCGCCGTACCATAATCGACGCGCATCGGCTGCACCCGCACGCCCGCCGGCGGCGGATCGAGCGCGGCCAATAGCGCCGCCTTGAACGGCAGCAGGGTGACGCCGTCGCCGGTGGTGCCTTCGGGAAAGATGGTCACTGCCCGGCCCGCGCCCAACGCCTCGCGCAGGCGGGCGATCTGCGCGGATACCTGCAACCGGTCGTCCCGACTGACGAAAATCGTACGGTTCAGCGTGCACAGCCAGCCGACCAGCGGCACATGCCGCAATTCGCCCTTGGCGACGAAGCTACTGCCGGTCGCCCCCGCAATCGCCAGGATGTCGATCCAGCTCAGGTGATTGGCGAGGAATACGACATCGCGGCGCAACGGCACGCCGATCACCCGCACCTGCGCGCCGACGATCCGCGCCACCAGCCCGAGAAACAATCGTGGCCACGGCGATTGCAGGCGCAGCAGCCGCCACAGCCCATGCATGCAAAGCGCCCCGAGCAACGCCAGCACCAGCGCCAGCAGCCGGGCAGCAAGCCGCAGGTTCGCCATCAATCCGACGCCACCCGCGCGCGGATCACTGCTTGCGGTCGAGGCTGACGCCGTACAGCTCCATGCGGTGATCGACGAGGCGGAAGCCCAGCTTTTCCGCGATCGCTTTTTGCAGTTGCTCCAGTTCCGGATCGACGAACTCGATCACCTTGCCGGTCTCTACGTCGATCAGGTGATCGTGATGCGCCTCCGGCGAGGGTTCGTAGCGGGCGCGACCGTCGCCGAAATCGTGGCGGTCGAGGATTCCCGCCTCTTCGAACAGCCGCACCGTGCGATAGACGGTGGCGATCGAGATACCCGGATCGATCGCCGAGGCGCGCTCATAGACCTTCTCGACATCGGGATGGTCTTCGGCTTCGGACAGCACGCGTGCGATGACGCGACGCTGCTCGGTGATGCGCAGGCCCTTCTGGTTGCAGAGGGCTTCGAGATCGATCTTGCGGGGCATCCGCATGATGTAGTGCAGGAGGCTTGTTGCGAAAAGCGAAACCGACTCGCAACAAGCGCTAAACGGCGCGGCGATAGGTATGGGCGTCGAACACCTGTCCGGTCTTGCCGCGATAATAGCCCCGCCGCTCGCCCACCTTGGCGAAGCCCTGCGCGACGTACAGCTTCATCGCCTCGTTGCCCGCACGCACCTCAAGATGCAGATCGACGATGCCGCCCGCCTGCGCTTCGGCGATGACCGCGCGCAACAGCGCGGTGGCGATGCCGCGGCGACGGCATGCGGGATCGACCGCCAGCAACAACAGTTCCGCTTCGTCCGCGACGCTGCGTACCATCGCGAAGCCCGCGGCCCGGTCGTCGACGAACGCCAGCGTCAGGCGCACGCCGGGCATTGCGAGCACGCCCATGCACTGGTTGCGCGTCCACGCCTCGCCGTACCGCGGGTCGAACGCGGCGACCATCAGCGTATCGACGATGGCGGCGTCGCGCGCATCGCCGGTACGCAGCAGGACCTGACGCGTCGCCATCAGGCCACAACGCCGGCAGCGGTCGGCTTGCCGCCGGGCAGCTTCGCATCGGGTGCGCGACCATAGAGCGGACGGGGCGGCAGCGTGGCCAGCGCATCCGGTAGCAGCAAAGCGTCGGCAGCGTTCGGCAGGGCCGGCGTACCGGCAAGGTCGGGCGCGACCTGTTGCAGCCAGCGGACGCCGTTACCCACCGGATGACGCCCGGCGAGCGCTTCGATCGCGGCCTCCGGCTTGCGCGAGGCCAGCGTGTCGAGCGGGACGGCGCCGGGGGCGAAGGCTTGCATGAACACCTCGCCATGCCCGCCTTCCAGCATGACGGCGATATCACGGCCCTCTCCGGCGGCGAAGGCGGCGGCGGCGATCAGCGAGAGGCTGGAATAGCCATGCACGTCCGCGTCCCAGCCAAGGGCGAGGCCACGGGCAGCGGCGATACCGACGCGCAGGCCGGTGAAGCTGCCCGGGCCGACATCGACCAGAATATGCGCGGCGCGACCGCCATCGGGCAGATCCGCGATCATCGGCAGCAATTGTTCGGCATGACCCCGACCGACTTCGCGGTGCGCGGCGGCGATGACCACGCCCCCCTCGATCAGCGCGACCGAGCAAGCGGCGGTCGCGGTATCGATCACGAGCGTGCGGGGGGAAGGGTTGTCGGTCATAGACTTGGCTGGCACCCGCTTTGCGACAGGCGGCGAGGGGACACAAGCGGGTGATGTGCGATCGCGCAGCGGGCGACGCCGCGCGTCACCCCGGAACCCATCCGGAGTGACGGGGAACCGTCAGGCGATCGTATTGAACTTCGCAAACGACGGCCGGGGCAGGCGATCGTACACGCTCGCCGGGTCACCATAGCCCAGCGTCGAGATGAAGTTGGTCCGCACCCCCGGCCGGTCGGCAAGGAACGCCTTGTCGACGGCGCCCTGATCGAAGCCGGACATCGGGCCGGTATCCAGCCCGAGTGCGCGCGCGGCGATGATGAAATAGGCACCCTGCAGAGTCGAATTGCGGAATGCCGATGCTTCACGCAATTCGGTATTGCCGTCGAACCATGCCTTGGCATCGGTATGCGGAAACAGCTCTGGCAGATGCTCGTGAAACTCGACGTCCATCGCGATGATGACGCTGACCGGCGCCTTCAGGATCTTGGGCTGGTTCTGCGCCGACGTACAGGCGGCGAGCTTCGCCTTCGCCTCTTCGCTGACGCACCAGATCAGCCGTGCTGGCAGCTGGTTCGCCGATGTCGGCCCCCATTTCATCAGGTCCCAGATCGCGTGCAGCTGTTCCTCCGCCACCGGGCGGTCGGTATAGCCGTTATAGCTGCGCGCGGTGCGGAAGATGCGATCGAGCGCTTCGTCGTTCAACACATCCGGCATCAGACGGCCCTCACTTCGGTGACTTCGGGGACATAGTATTTCAGTAGCTGCTCGATGCCGCTCTTCAGCGTCGCGCTCGACGACGGGCAGCCGGCACACGCGCCCTGCATCCGCAGGAACACCTTGCCCTTGTCGAAGCCGCGATAGACGATATCGCCGCCGTCGTTCGCCACCGCCGGGCGCACGCGCGTGTCGATCAATTCGCGGATCTGGGCGATGATCTCGGCGTCTGCGGGATCGTCGGTAGTGACCTCCTCTTCCGCGCCCGGCACGCTGAAGCCGGCGCTGCCCTGACGGAACAGCGGCATGTTTGCAGCGAAATGGTCGAGGAGGATGGCGAGCACGTCGGGTTTCAGGCTGTGCCATTCGACGCCCGGCGCGGCGGTGACCGACACGAAGTCCCGGCCGAAGAACACGCCGGTCACGTCGCCGAGCGCGAACAGCATCTCGGCGAGCGGACTCGCGTCTGCTTCCTCCGGCGTCGCGAAATCGCGCGTCCCGGCGTCCATGACGATCCGGCCCGGCAAGAACTTGAGGGTCGCCGGATTGGGGGTGGTTTCGGTCTCGATCAGCATGCCTGCCATGTGGACCGTGGCGACCGGTGGATCAAGCGCCGACCGGGAAAGGGATTGTTTCCGGGTGCAACCCATTCCTCCCTCCGGCGGGTGAGGAATGAAGGGGGTTAGGCCTCCAGCCCTTTCACCGCCGCATTCCAGCTGGCGATATTCTCGCGCGCTTCCTGTACGAACGCCGACCTCCGCACGAACCCCAGAAAGAAATCCGCGAACCATTTGCCCGGATTGCGCAACGGTCGCTCGAACTGCACCAGCAACACCACGCGCGTGCCCGCGGTGTCGTTCCACACCTCGTGATCATAGGTGTCGTCGAAGACGAGCGTCTCGCCCTCCGCCCAGCGGACGACGCGATCGGCTACCCGCATCCGGACGTCGCCGTCGCGCGGCACGATCAGGCCCAGGTGACAGGTGATGAGCCCCTTGGTCACGCCGCGGTGTGCCGGGATGTGCGTGCCGGGCGCGAGGATCGAGAAGAATGCGCTGTTGAGTCCCGGAATACGCTCGACCAGCGCCTGCGTCCGCGGGCAGCGGGCCAGGTTGTCGTCGATCGGATAGCCGTAGCCCCACAGGAAGAACGAGCGCCACTTGCCGACCTCGGCGATCGAGCGGTGGTCGGGCGAGATCGTGGCAAGGCTGGGGGCCGCCTCGCCACGGGTCACGGCGATCGCCTCGTCGCGGATGTCCTCCCATGCTTCGCGGAGCAGCGCGGTCCAGGCGAAGTCGCGGACGTCGAGTACCGGATCGTTGGCGACCAGCGACGACGACGCGATCAGCCGGTCGAAAGCGCCGCGCAAATGCTTGCCGATCCGGATGATGAGTGGACGGCCACGCTCCGCCGCCATCGGCGCGGACGACGCGCCGGACACCACGGCGTGATCCGGTACCATGCGGGCGGGGCAGGGCGCCTCGCCCGATTGCCGCCACATTGCGGGGGCCGCTTGCTTCGTTCCGACCGTCATCACACGCACCATCACCGAGTCGAGCCGAAACCATGCGTCCGGCCATGTTCTGGATCGGTCAGCTAAGCGCCGGCTGGGGCAAAATGATGACCGAAACGGGGGGATTGGGGCGATCCGTTGCCGCGATCACGGGCATCGTGACAGGGATCGGGTGGCGGCGGCGGGCGGCAGGCGCTACATGCGAGCTCTATGGCGTTCTTCCCCCGCGCGTTCGCGCCCGTTCTCGTCGTGGCCATGTCCACGACGGTCCTTGCCCAGACCAGGGCTCCCGCACCGGTCCAGGCGTCCGCCGTCAAGGTCGATCCCACCGCATGGCTCTACAAGGGCAGCGACCTGCCGCACGATCCGGCGTGGGTGTTTGGCACGCTGCCGAACGGCCTGCGCTATGCCGTACGCAAGAACGGGGTGCCGCCGGGGCAGGTGTCGATCCGCGTCCGCATCGACGCGGGCTCGCTCAACGAGAAGGACAGCGAGCGCGGCTTCGCCCATTTCATCGAGCATCTGTCGTTCCGCGGGTCGGCATATGTGCCCGATGGCGAGGCGAAGCGGGTGTGGCAGCGGTTCGGCGCGACCTTCGGGTCCGACAGCAACGCATCGACCACGCCGACGCAGACGCTGTACAAGCTCGACCTGCCGTCCGCGACGAACCAGACAGTCGACGAAAGCCTCAAGATCCTGTCCGGGATGATGGCCGCGCCGGTGCTGACCGATGCCGCCGTTTCCGCCGAACGCCCGATCGTGCTCGCCGAACGCCGCGAACAACCGGGTCCGCAGGTCAAGTTGCAGGACGCGATGAACGGGTTGTTCTTTGCCGGACAACCGCTCGCCACCCGCTCCCCGATCGGCACCGTGGAGACGCTGGAGGCGGCGAACGGCGCCAGCGTGAAGGCGTTCCACGATCGCTGGTATCGTCCGGAAAACGCGGTCGTCATCATCTCGGGCGACATGGATGCCGCCACGCTGGGCCAGCTCGTCACCAAACATTTCGCCGACTGGAAGGGCAAGGGCCAGACCAGCCCGGCGCCCGATTTCGGCAAGCCGTCGTCGCAACAGCCGACGTCCGCGACGCTGGTCGAACCCGGCCTGCCCCCGCTCGTCATGATGGGTGTGGTGCGCCCGTGGCAGTACAATGACGACACCAGGCTGTTCAACCAGAAGCGGATGGTCGACACGATCGCGGCGAAGGTGATCAGCCGCCGCCTCGAACGCCGCGCGCGCGCCGGTGCGAGCTTCGTGCAGGCCGGCGTCGACCTCGACGACCGGTCGCGCTCGGCGAACATGACTACGGTCCTGATCCTGCCGGTCGGCGATCAGTGGGAACAGGCGCTGAAGGACGTGCGCGCGGTGATCGCCGATGCGCAGAACTCGCCGCCGACGCAGGCGGAGATCGACCGCGAATATGCCGATTACGAGGTCGCGATCCGCAACGGCGTCGAAACCGCGCGGGTCGAGGCGAGCGCCAAGCAGGCCGACGACATGGCCGGCGCGCTCGACATCCGCGAAACGGTGACCGCGCCGGAAAACTCCTACGCGATCCTGACCGAGGCCAAGCAGAAGGGGATGTTCAACCCCGCCGCGGTCTTCGCCTCGTCGAAGAAACTGTTCGAGGGCACGGCGACTCGCGCCCTCGTCAATACGCGCACCTCGGAAAAGGGCACGGCGGAGAAACTCGCCGCCGCGCTGAAGGCAGACGTATCGACGCTGACGATCAAGCGCGCCAATCAGGCGGCGGTCGATTTCAGCAAGCTGCCGGCGCTCGGCACGCCCGGCACCGTGGTCACGCGCACCCCGATCGAGGGGTTGCCGGTCGAGAAGATCGTCTTCTCCAACGGCGTCCGCATGCTGCTTTTCCCCAATGCCGACGACACCGGTCGCGTCTTCGTGCGGGTACGGTTCGGCAACGGCTATAACGGCTTGCCCGCGAACAGGCCGAGCCCGGCATGGGCCGGCGATCTCGCGCTGATGGAAAGCGGGATCGGCAATCTGGGTCAGGATGACCTCGACCAGCTGACTGCCGGCCGTCAGCTCGGCCTCGATTTCGGTATCGACGAGGATACCTTCTCGGTCGCCGCGCTCAGCAGCCCCAAGGATTATGCCGACGAACTGACGCTGATCGCCGCCAAGCTTGCCCATCCGCGCTGGGACCCGGCACCGGTGGCCCGCGCGAAGTCGGCGGCGCTGACCGCGATCCCCGGCTATGATTCGTCGGCGGACGGCGTGCTGTCGCGCGATCTGGAGGGCCTGCTGCACGCCGGCGATCCGCGCTGGGCGACGCCCGATGCCAAGGCGGTGAATGCCTTGACACCGAAGGGCTTCCAGTCGTTCTGGTCGCCTCTGCTCGCCAGCGGCCCGATCGAGGTCGACGTGTTCGGCGACGTCAAGGCGGAAGAGGCGGTCGCGGCGGTGGCGAAGAGCCTCGGCGCGATCCCTGCGCGCACCGCACCGGCGACCACGCCGCCGCCGGTTCGCTTCCCCGCGCACAATACGACGCCGGTCCTGCGCTATCACAACGGTCCGGACAATCAGGCGAGCGCCGTGATCGCGTGGCCGACCGGCGCCGGGATGGCCGATATCGCCGAAGCGCGACGCCTCGACGTGCTGGCGCAGGTGTTCAGCGACCGCCTGTTCGAACGGATGCGGCAGGCCGCAGGCGCGAGCTACAGCCCCGGCGTCGCGAGCAGCTGGCCGAAGGGCTTGCCCGGCGGCGGTCGCCTGATGGCGGTCAGCCAGGTCGCACCCGCGAACGTCGATCTGTTCTTCCGCCTGTCGCGCGAGATCGCGGCGGACCTCGCCAAGAACCCGGTCAGCGACGACGAACTCGCCCGCGTGAAGGGTCCGCTGCAACAGGTCTACGCCCGCGCCGCGACCAGCAGCCTGTTCTGGCTGCGCGAGCTGTCCGGCGGCGCATACGACGACCGGAAGCTGGACGCGACGCGCCGCATCGGCCGCGACTTCGGCGACGTGACGCCCGCAGTGCTGCAAGCGACCGCAGCGAAGTATCTGGTGCCGCAGAAGGACTGGACGCTGGCGGTGCTGCCGAAGAAGAAGTGAGGGGCGATGAGGGTGCGAGGTTCGCCGCTGACCTCCCCCTCCGTCACCGCTACGCGGTGCCACCTCCCCCTCGCGGGGGAGGAATGACCTCGAAGTCCTCCCTCGCTTGAACGGGGGAGGGGGACCGCCGGCGCTAGCCGGTGGTGGAGGGGGCGCTTCCGCGGGCGCCGAGTTCCGTGAGGATGTGCTGCATCACGCCGTCGAGATTGCGCAGGACATCGGTCGCGCTGATCCGCAACGTACGGATGTCCTTCGAGGCCAGCCACGCATCCCGACGTGCATCGCGCGCGGGCCGATCGCCGCGACCATGTGCCTCGCCGTCCACTTCGATCACCAGCGGGGCTTTGGCGCAGTAGAAATCCAGCACGTACGGATCGGCAGGCACCTGCTTGCGAAAGCGGACGTCCAGCTTCCGTAACTCCCGCCACAGCAGGATCTCCGGCAGCGTCAGTTCGCGCCTCAGACGTTTCGCCTGATCGAGGTTCCGCTTCGAGCCACCAAGCTCCAACCCTGCCTCCCCCTCCGTCACCGCTACGCGGCGCCACCTCCCCCTCGCGGGGGAGGAATTAAGATCAGTCCTCCCCCGCGAGGGGGAGGTGGCGCGCCGAAGGCGTGACGGAGGGGGAGGTAGGCGATGAGCTCTCAGCTCAATCCCTCAAGCCGATGAACCGTCGCCTCATCCCTTACCCGCTCACCCCTTGTACAAAGCGTCCAGCCGCTCGCCGTAAACCCCCCGGATCACATGCCGCCGTATCTTCAAACTCGGCGTCAGCTGCTCGTTTTCGATTCCGAACGGCGCGTCCGCCAGCACGAACCGCCGGATGCGCTCGGTGACCGACAGTTCCTTGTTCACCCGCTCGATCGCCTGGCCGATCGCGGTGCGGTACGCGCTGTTCTCCGCCAGTCGCTCGAACTTGCACGACGTGCCGTTCGCCGCGCACCATTCCTGCGTCCAGTCGGGGTCGGGCACCACCAGCGCGACCATGTACGGCCGCCGGTCACCGGCGATCATCGCCTGCACGATCTCGGGTTGCAGCGTCAGCATCCCCTCGACCTTCTGCGGCGCGACATTGTCGCCCTTGTCGTTGATGATCAGGTCCTTCTTGCGGTCGGTAATCCTGATCCGGCCGGCGCTGTCGATCTCGCCGATGTCGCCGGTGTGGAGCCAGCCGTCCTTCAGCACCCGCGCGGTTTCCGCTTCGTTGCGCCAATAGCCGTGCATCACCAGCTCGCCGCGCACCAGGATCTCGCCGTCGGGCGCGATCACGACCTCGGTATCGATCAGCGCCGGGCCGACCGAATCCATCCGGATGCCCGCGCTGGGCCGGTTGCACGAGATCACCGGCGCCGCCTCGGTCTGGCCATAGCCTTGCAGGAAGGTGACGCCGAGCGACTGGAAGAACAGCCCGACCTCCGGCGTCAGCGGCGCGCCGCCCGACACCATCGCCTTCATCCGCCCTCCGAACTTCTTCGCGATCTTCGGCTTGAACAGCGTACGCACCAGCAATTGCGCCGGTCGGTCGACCAGCCGCACGCGCCCGTCATTCTCCTTCGCGCCGACGTCGAGCGCCTTGGCCAGCAGATAGGACGACATGCCCCCCTGCTTCTCGATCGCCTTGCTGATCCGCGTGCGCAGCACTTCGAACAGGCGAGGCACGACGAACATGATCGTCGGCCGCACCTCCTCGATATTCGCCGCCAGCTTGTCGAGACCTTCGGCATAATAGATCTGCCCGCCCAGCCCGATCGGGAAATGCTGCCCGCCGGTGTGTTCGTAGGCGTGGGACAGGGGCAGGAACGACAGGAACACCTCGTCGTCCCAGCCGAAATCCTCGGAGATGACGGTCGCGCAGCCCTTTACGTTGTGCAGGATCGCGCCGTGATGCTGCATCACCCCGCGCGGCGCGCCGCCGGTGCCGCTGGTGTAGATGATGCAGGCAAGGTCGCCGCGCCGGAACGTCGCTGCCGCCTCGGCCTCCGCCGGGTCGGCCGGATGATCCGCGATCAGCGTCCGCCAGTCGTGGAAGTCGACCCCGCCCTGCGGCGCGCGCATCGCATCGATACCGATCACCGTCTGGCCGCGGTTCGATCGCAGCACCGCGGTCAGCAGCGTCTTGGCCAGCTTCTCGGTCGACACGATGATCGCGCACGCACCCGAATCGGCGATGATGTGGGTGTGATCGCGCTCGGTATTGGTGATGTAGGTCGGCACGGTGATCGCGCCCGCCGCCATGATGGCGAGGTCGCTGATGCACCATTCCGGCCGGTTCTCGCTCACCAGCATTACCCGGTCGCCCGGCTTGATGCCGATCGCCTTCAGCCCGGCGGCGAGGCTCGCGACCTGCCGCGCCGCCTCCGCCCAGCTCGTCGCCGTCCACGCGCCGCTGGTCTTGGTCCACAGGAACGGCGCGTCACCCTTCTCGCGCGCCCGCGTGAAGAACATCGTCACGAGGTTGGGGAAGTGTTCCAGGCTGCGTGCCGGGGTGCTGCTCATCGTGTCTCTCCTGTCGCGGCGATGCTCGTGGCCCGCCGTCATTCATTCCGAAGGGCGATTGGCGACCGGCGCCATCCGCGTCACGTCGCTGACGCTGCCGTCCTCGCCGATCGCCACGCCCTCGCTGCGCGGGTCGGCGGCACCGATCCACCGGCCCTGACGCCATTCAATCGCATTCGCCTTAAGCCCCATCGGCGCGACCTGCACTTGCTCGCCGAGGGCGGTCAGCCCCGCCTGCAGGGCGACGGCGGACGATCCGGCCTCCAGCGTCGCCCCCGGACCCGGCGCATACACCAGCCCGAGCGCGATCGCGTCCTGCGCCGACAGATTCCAGTCGAGTACGCCGACCAGCGCCTTGGCGATCTGCGCTATGATCGTCGATCCGCCTGCCGCGCCCAAGGCCAGCCGGACGCTGCCGTCGGCATTGTAGACGATCGTCGGGGCCATGGACGATCGCGGCCGCTTGCCGCCTTCCACCCGGTTGGCGACCAGATAGCCGGTCCCGTTCCCCTCCTTGGCAAAGGGTACGATATCGAAATCGGTCAGCTCGTTGTTGAGGACGGTGCCGTCCATCACCAGCCCCGATCCGAACGGCCCCTCCACCGTCGTCGTCACCTCGACCACGTTGCCGTCGCGGTCGGCCACGGCGAGGTCGGTGGTGCCCGCGACCTCGCTGACCGGCGCGGGCGTACGTGCGGGCGCCCCCGGCGGGGTGCCGGCGGTGACGCTCGCCAACGTCGTGTTTTCCGAGATCAGTGCCGATCGCGACGCCAGATATGTCGGATCAAGCATGCCCTTGATCGGCACCGCCACGAAATCGGGATCGCCGACGTACATATTGCGATCGGCATAGGCGAGGCGCGAGGATTCGGCGAACAGGTGCCACGCGACCGGCGATGCCTTGCCCAGCTTTGCCATGTCGAACCGTTCGAGCTGCTTCAGGATCATCAGCACGGTCACCCCGCCCGACGACGGCGGTCCCATGCCGCAGATACGATAGCTGCGATACGGCTCGCAGATCACGTCACGCGGCTTGGCGTCATAGCTGGCGAGGTCGCCCGTAGTCATCTTCGACGGGTTGTGCGCCGCGCCGTTGACCGTCGCGACCAGCTTCTGCGCCTGCGGTCCGACGTAGAAGCTGTCCGGACCCTGACGGGCGATCCGCTCGAGCAGCGCGGCCTGCGCCGGATTGCGCATGATGCCGTCCGCGGGGATGGTGAACACCGTCCGCGCATCGGGCGTCAGATGCGTGCCATAGGCGGCGACGGAATTGCGAAAACGGAGCGTCGCCCGAAATCCGTCGCGCGCCAGCCGGATCGCAGGTTCGAACAGCTTCGCCCATGGCAGCTTGCCGGCCTGCCGATGCGCCAGCGCCATGCCGCGCAGCGCGCCAGGCACGCCGACGCTGCGACCGCCGGGCACGGCATCCCGCCGGCTCATCGGGGTGCCGTCGGCGGCATAGAACCAGCGGGCGTCGGCGGCGGCCGGCGCGGTTTCGCGTGCGTCGATCGTCGTGACCTTGCCGGTCTTCGCGGCATGGCGAACCCAGAAACTGCCGCCGCCTAGGCCCGAGCTTTGCGGTTCGACCACGTTCAACGCCAGCATCGTCGCGATCGCGGCATCGGTCGCGCTGCCGCCGGCCTTCAGGATCTCGACGCCCGCCGCCGACGCGCGCGGATCGGCGGCGCTGACCATGCCGGGGGCTCTGGTGGACACCGGCGTGGGATGTCTGGTTTGCGCCGCGCAGGCGGTGAGCGGCAGCGTCGCGGCGGCGAGGGCGATCGACAGGGTCTTCATCGCCGCAAAGCCTAACGGCTACCCGGCCGAGGGCAACCCGTTACGCCGCCACGGCCTGCGCGACATCCGTAAATCCGTCGCGCGCCAGCAGCCGGTCGAGGTCGTGCAGGATGCATCGCGCCAGTCCCGGCCCCTCGAACACCAACGCCGAATAGACTTGCACCAGACTCGCGCCCGCACGGATGCGGGCATAGGCTTCCGCACCGCTATCGATCCCGCCCGCCGCGATCAGCGCGATCGCGCCGCCGGATGCGCCGCGGACATCCGCCAGCCGCTGCCGTGCGAGCGCGGCGAGCGGTGCGCCCGACAGACCCCCGGTCTCGCCAGCCTGCGGCGATCGCAAGGCAGGCCGCGAGATCGTGGTGTTGCCCATGATGATCGCGTCGATCCGGCTCTCGATTGCCGCCCGCACCACGCCGTCGATTGCCGCGGCGTCGAGATCGGGCGCCACCTTCAGGAACAGCGGCGTGTCGCCCCGCGCCCCGGTGCAGGCCGCCAGCAGTTCGTCCAGCGCCGCACCATGCTGCAAGTCGCGCAACCCCGGCGTGTTGGGCGACGAGATGTTGATCGTGACGTAGTCGGCGATCGGCGCGGCGGCGCTCACCCCCGCGACATAGTCGGCGACGCGGTCGGTGGCATCCTTGTTGGCGCCGACGTTGATCCCGAGCCGCCCCGTTCCCCGCGCCGCGATGCGCGCCCGCGCCAGCCCGGCCTCCAGACCACCATTGTTGAACCCCATCCGGTTGATCACCGCGCGATCCGCGACCAGCCGGAACAGCCGCGGCTTGGCATTGCCGCTCTGGGGTACGGGCGTCAGCGTCCCCATCTCCACCGCGCCGAAGCCCAGCCCGAACAATCCCTCGATCGCGACCCCGTCCTTGTCGAGCCCCGCCGCCACGCCCAGCGGGTTGGCAAAGGAGAGGCTGCCGATGCGGGTGGCGAGCCGCGGGTTCAGCTTGGCCGCAGGGTAGGGCAGCTTCGCCCGCACGCCCAGCGCCTTCAAGGTAAGCGCATGCGCACGCTCCGCATCGAGGGCGAACAGCAGGGGGCGGAGGGGATAGGACATGTGGCTGCCCATCGCATCAAGATGTGTGCAGGTCAAAGCTCGCCTGCTTTCCAAACCGTCATCTCGGCGAACGCCGGGACCCATGGACGCACTCGGCTGCTGATGGACGTACCGCCGGCCGATCGCATCCATGTGTCCCGGCGTTCGCCGGGATGACGGATGGTGATGTAGATGCCCTCCCACCTTGACCGCAGCGCACAAAAGCCTATCTCGCAATCGGATCGAATTGATCCGATTTGCGACCCGTTCTCAACAAAGCGGCCGCAACAACCGACTCGGAGCCGATGCGCCTCAGCAGCCTAGCCGATTATGCGGTCGTGATGATGTCCGCCGCCGCCCGTCATTGCGGCGGCGCGGCGCGTCTCAACGCGACCCTGCTCGCCGAGGAAACCGGCGTGCCGCTGCCGACCGCGCAAAAGCTGGTCAGCCGCCTGTCCTCCGCCGGCCTCATCGAGAGCGCCCGCGGCACCGGCGGCGGCTTCCGTCTCGCCCGCCCCGCCGCAGCGATCAGCCTCGCCGACATCATTGAGGCGGTCGAAGGCCCGATCCAGATGACCTCCTGCGTCGAGGGCAGCCGCCACGATTGCGCGATCGAGGGCAATTGCCAGGTCCGCCCGCATTGGGGCGTCGTCAACGAAGCGGTTCGCGGCGCGCTCGCCGGCGTATCGCTCGCGCGCCTTTCCCGAGCGCCCATCCCGACCCACGATCCGATTTCCAGCCCCATTCCCGCCCTCGTTGGCGAACAGGTGTAACCATGGCGACCAAGAACGCAGAGGCCTACGCGGCCGTCTCCAAGACCTACGAATGGGGCTTCTCGTCCGATATCGAACAGGACTTCGCGCCGAAGGGCCTGAACGAGGACACCGTGCGCTATATCAGCGCCAAGAAGAACGAGCCCGAATGGATGCTCGACTGGCGCCTGAAGGCCTTCCGTCTGTGGCAGACGATGGAGGCACCGGACTGGGCCAAGCTCAACGTCCCCCCGATCGACTATCAGGACGCCTATTATTACGCCGAGCCCAAGGCGAAGCCGAAGCTCGGCTCGCTAGACGAGGTCGACCCTGAAATCCTGCGCGTCTACGAAAAGCTCGGCATCCCGATCGCGGAGCAGAAGATGCTCGCCGGCGTCGAGGACCTTGACGAAAACGGCCAGCCCAAGCGCCGCGTCGCCGTCGACGCGGTGTTCGACAGCGTCTCGGTCGCCACCACGTTCCGCAAGGAACTGGAAGCCGCCGGCGTCATCTTCCGCTCGATCAGCGAAGCGATCCGCGAATATCCCGACCTCGTCCGCAAATGGCTCGGTAAGGTCGTGCCGCAGCGCGACAATTACTTCGCGACGCTCAACAGCGCGGTCTTCAGCGACGGCACCTTCGTCTACATCCCGGAGGGCGTCCGCTGCCCGATGGAGCTGTCGACCTATTTCCGCATCAATGCCGAGAACACCGGC
Organism: Sphingomonas sp. Leaf37; assembly: GCF_920939475.1. NCBI lineage: Bacteria > Pseudomonadati > Pseudomonadota > Alphaproteobacteria > Sphingomonadales > Sphingomonadaceae > Sphingomonas > Sphingomonas sp. Leaf37. Next base: position 992,997 of record NZ_CAKLAX010000001.1, read on the forward strand.
CAATTCGAACGCACGCTGATCGTCGCAGATAAAGGAAGCTACGTCTCCTATCTCGAAGGCTGCACCGCCCCGATGCGCGACGAGAACCAGCTCCACGCCGCGGTGGTCGAATTGGTCGCGATGGACGATGCCGAGATCAAGTACAGCACCGTCCAGAACTGGTATCCCGGCGACGAAAACGGCGTCGGCGGCATCTACAATTTCGTCACCAAGCGCGCGCTCTGCCAGGGCAAGAACAGCAAGGTGTCGTGGACCCAGGTCGAAACCGGATCGGCGATTACCTGGAAATACCCCAGCTGTGTGCTCGCGGGCGAAAACAGCGTCGGCGAATTCTACTCGGTCGCGGTCACCAACAACCGTCAGCAGGCGGACACCGGCACCAAGATGATCCACCTCGGCAAGGGATCGCGCTCGACGATCGTGTCGAAGGGGATTTCGGCCGGCCGCTCGGACAACACCTACCGCGGCCTCGTCCGCGTCGGCCCGATGGCGGAAAACGTCCGCAACTTCACCCAATGCGACTCGCTGCTGCTCGGCGACCAATGCGGCGCGCACACCGTGCCGTACATCGAGGTGAAGAACCCGAGCGCGCAGATCGAGCACGAAGCCACCACGTCGAAGATCAGCGAGGACCAGCTGTTCTACGCCATGAGCCGCGGTCTGGATCAGGAGGCTGCGGTCGCCCTGATCGTCAACGGCTTCGCCCGCGAAGTGCTGCAACAGCTCCCGATGGAATTCGCCGTCGAAGCGCAGAAGCTGCTGGGCATCAGCCTTGAGGGCTCGGTGGGCTGACCAATCGAAGCCCCTCCCCTTCAGGGGAGGGGTTGGGGTGGGGGACGCGGGCGACACTCTCGGTGAGACACGCCCCACCCCCAAACCCCTCCCCTGAAGGGGAGGGGCTTAAGGAAGAAGATCGACACAGATGCTTAAAATCGAAAACCTCCACGCCGAGATCGACGGCAAGGCCATCCTCAAGGGCCTGTCCCTCACCGTGAACGCGGGCGAGATCCACGCGATCATGGGGCCTAACGGCGCAGGCAAGTCGACGCTCGGCTACGTCCTCGGCGGTCGCCCCGGTTACGAGGTGACCGAGGGCAGCGTCACGTTCGACGGGCAGGACCTCCTCGAACTCGCCCCCAACGAACGCGCCGCCGCCGGCGTGTTCCTCGGCTTCCAATATCCGGTCGAGATCCCCGGCGTCAGCAACGTCCAGTTCCTGCGCGAGGCGCTCAACGCCCAGCGCGGCAGCCGCGACGAAAAGCCGCTGTCGGGCGCCGAATTCCTCAAGCTCGCCCGCGAGGAAGCGCGCAAGCTCGACATGGATGCCGAGATGCTCAAGCGCCCGGTCAACGTCGGCTTCTCCGGCGGCGAAAAGAAGCGCAACGAGATGGTGCAGATGGGCGTCGTGAACCCCAAGTTCGCGATCCTCGACGAAACCGATTCCGGCCTCGACATCGACGCGCTCCGCATCGTCGGCGACGGCATCAACCGCATCATGCGCGCGCCCGACAAGGCGGTGCTGCTGATCACCCACTACCAGCGCCTGCTCGACTACGTGCAGCCCGACTTCGTCCACGTGCTGGCGGACGGCCGCATCGTCCGCTCGGGCGGCGCGGAGCTGGCGCACGAACTGGAGCGCGAGGGCTACGCGGGGGTGGCTGCGTGATGATCACGCGAAGCCGCGAAGACGCGAGGAGAGTGGTTCACGCGGAGACGCGGAGACGCGGAGGATGCGCAGCAAGTGGCGCGCTCTCGCGGATCATCGCCAACAGCAGCGAGACAGCCCTGACGGGCAAGATGAAGACCTGCGCCGAAGGCGCAATCATCCTCTCTTCTCCTGCTCCCCTTCTTCTCCGCGTCTCCGCGTCTCCGCGCGAAACACCTTCTTCTCGTAGCGTCTTCGCGCCTTCGCGTGATCATCTCTCTCCGACCAGAGCCGCAGCATGACCCTCGACCTCCCCACCACCCGCGAGGAAGCCTTCCGCTGGGCCGACATGCCCGCGCTCGAAGCCGCCCGCGCGCTCCCGATCGCCACAACCGAAACGCCCGACCCGATCCTCGCCGACGCCGCACGCCTCGTGTTCACCAACGGCATGCTGATCGAGCATATCGGTGACCTCACGATCACCGAGGAAGCCGTCACCAGCGTCCACGCACTCGCCCGCTTCGCCTCGGGCAATGGTCACCGCATCACCCTCGCTCCGAACAGCGTCACGACGATCGAGATCACCCGCATCAACGCTGGTGAAGACAGCCAGACTCCGCTCGTCATCACGCTGGGCGAAGACGCCGTCCTGACGTTGGTCGAAAGCTACACCGGCGCCGGCTGGACCAACACGCTCACCCGGTTCGACCTCGGCAGGGGTGCCCGCGTCATGCGCGCCGTCCGCATCGTCCAGTCCGCCGGCTTCGTCTCCACCCGCGACGAGGTGACCATCGCCGAAGCCGCCAGCTTCGTCAGCGTCGCGCTCGGCGCCACCGCCGCCGGCACCCGGCTGGACGCCGCCCTGACACTCAACGGCGACGGCGCCTACGCCGAGCTCGGCGGCGCATTACTCACCCGCGACGACCAACGCCAGGAATGCGCCGTCCGCGTCCGCCACGCGCACCCCAACGGCCAGTCGCACCAGCTCTGGCGCGCGGTCGCCGCCGATCGCTCGACGGTCAGCCTCGCCGCCGCCGTGGAGGTCGCCCGCGACGCGCAGAAGACCGACGGCGAACAGTCCCTCCGCGGCCTGCTGCTCCAGCGCACCGCGACGGTGAACCTCAAGCCCGAACTGGAAATCTTCGCCGACGACGTGAAGTGCGCCCACGGTGCAACGATCGGCGAACTCGACAGCCGCGCACTGTTTTACATGCAGAGCCGCGGCATCCCCGAATCCCGCGCGAAAGCACTCCTGACCCGCGCCTTCGTCGCCGACGCGCTCGACCGCATCGCCGATGAGACCGTCCGGGACGCGTTCGCCGCCGACGCGGATGCATGGCTGGAGCGCATTCTATGACTCCCCTCCCTGCCAGGGAGGGGCTGGGGGTGGGTGGCGTGCTCGCGCTACGTCGCCTACATCGCAACGGTTCCCGTACCGGAGTCATCCGCCGGATCGGCCTGAAGGCTCGCCCGTTCCAGCGGGCCAAGGAGTGTTTCCGACGCGGACGTACCGTCAACTTCGGCAACTTCCGCGCGCGAATCACGCCATCGGGGAGCGTCGCATGACCGACACGATCGTCCGCGAAGCCCCGCTCGACCGCGTCGCCGACTTCCCCGCCATCCCCGACGGCTGGGCGTATCTCGACACCGCCGCCACCGCGCAAAAGCCGCAAGTCGTCATCGACGCGATCACCCGCGGCTATGCCGAAACCTACGCCACCGTCCACCGCGGCGTGTACCAGCGCAGCGCCGACATGACGCTCGCCTACGAAGCCGCGCGGCAGAAGGTTGCCCGCTTCATCGGCGCGACCACCCCCGACGAGATCGTCTTCGTCCGCGGCGCGACCGAGGCGATCAACCTCGTCGCGCATAGCTGGGCTGCGACGCAGCTCAAGGCCGGCGACCGCATCATGCTGTCGATGCTGGAGCATCACAGCAACATCGTACCGTGGCAGATGGCCGCCGAGCGCGTCGGCGCCGCGATCGACGTGATCCCGCTGACGCCCGATCACCGCATCGACCTCGACGCGATGGGATCGATGCTGACCGAGCGCCACAAGCTCGTCGCGCTCGCTCACGTCTCGAACGTCCTCGGCTCGGTCCTCGACGCGACCCGGGCGACGGAGTTGGCCCACAAGGTCGGTGCCAAGATCCTGCTCGACGGCTGTCAGGCAGTGCCGCGGATCGCCGTCGATGTCGCAAAGATTGGCTGCGACTTCTACGTCTTCTCCGGCCACAAGCTCTACGGTCCGACCGGCATCGGCGTGCTGTGGGGCAGGGGCGACCTCCTCAACCAGATGCCCCCCTATCAGGGCGGTGGCTCGATGATCGACCGCGTGTCCTTCGCCAAAACCACCTACGCCCCCCCGCCGGGCCGGTTCGAGGCAGGCACCCCGCACATCGTCGGCGGCCTCGGTCTCGCTGCGGCGATCGATTACGTCGAGGGCATCGGCATCGACCGCATCCACGCGCACGAGACCGCGCTGGTCCTCGACGCCCGCGACGCACTGTCGTCGCTCAACTCGGTCCGCCTGTTCGGGCCGGAGGACAGCGCCGGCATCGTCAGTTTCGCGGTCGAGGGGGTGCATCCGCACGACGTCGGCACCATCTTGGACGAAGGCCGGGTGGCGATCCGCGCCGGACACCATTGCGCCCAACCGCTGATGGAGGCGCTCGGCGTCGACGCCACCGCACGGGCGAGCTTCGCGGTCTATAACGGCCCACAGGACATCGAGGCGCTGGTACGCGGCGTCGAACGGGTAACGAGGATATTCGGATGAGCGATACCTTTCGTATCGAGGAAGTGGACGCGGTCACCCCGCCGCCGCGCGCCCGCGTCGAGGAAGCCGATCAGGCCCCCCGCGAACGTGACTATCTGTCGGGCTTCCTGCAGCAGAAGCCGCAGGGCGATGCCCCCGGCGAACCCGGCGGCGCACTGTACGAGGCATGCATCGACGCGCTGAAGGAAATCTACGACCCCGAAATCCCGGTCAACATCTACGATCTCGGCCTGATCTACGGCGTCGAGGTAACCGCTGAAGGGCAGGCGGTCGTCACCATGACGCTGACGACACCGCATTGCCCGGTCGCGGAATCGATGCCCGCCGAGGTCGAGATGCGCGTCGCCGCGGTGCCCGGCATCGCCTTCGCCGACGTCAACCTCGTCTGGGATCCGCCGTGGGACCCGCAGAAGATGTCCGACGACGCCAAGCTCGAACTGGGCATGCTGTAACAAAAAGCCCCTCCTCTTCAGAGGAGGGGTTGGGGTGGAGGGGTCGGACCGGCCTCGGTGAGACATCGCCCCACCCCCAGCCCCTCCTCGAAGTGGAGGGGAGAAGGAGAAGAAGAATGGCCACGACCCTCCGCCAGCGCCCCGCGCCGCTGATCCTGACCGCGACCGCCGACGCGCGCATCGCAGACCTGATGTCGCGCGCGCCAGAGGGCGCGATCGGCGTCAAGCTGTCGACCCCCCGCCGCGGCTGCTCGGGCCTTGCCTATTCGGTCGATTACGTCGCCGAGGCCAAGCCGTTCGACGAGCGGATCGAGACGCCCGGCGGCACGCTGTTCGTCGATGGCGGATCTATCCTGTATCTCGTCGGATCGACGATGGATTGGGTCGAGGACGATTTCACCGCCGGCTTCGTCTTCGCCAACCCCAATGCCAAGGGCGCCTGCGGTTGCGGCGAAAGCTTCACGGTCTAGGTACGTCGGCGCCCCGTCCTGAACGGACAGAGAGCAGACGTGCCGGACCCGCGCGACCACAAGTCGATCAGGTCACAACGCCTTGCCGTAGATGTTGTAGACCTTGTTGACGGTCGTGTTCAGCGTATCGGCGATCGATCGCATGCCCTGATTGTCTTCCAGGATCCAGCCGATCTCGCCCCGGCTGGCGCCGTACCGCTCCACCGATGCCCGACGGATATATTCGATCATCATGAAGGCCAGCTGGCTCGCCATCCGCGACGACTGCAACTCCTTCAACACCCCCATCAGCGGCACCCGCATCGTCCGCACCTTCGGCCGGCGCAGCCATAGCAACAGCTTCGCCCAGCCGAACGGCAGCAGCGATCCGTTCAGCGGCGCGATCGCCTCGTTCAGGTCGGGCAGCGTGATCATGAACGCCACCGGCCTGCCGTCCAGCTCCGCGATGCGGATCAGGTCGTTGAACACGATCGGCTTCAGCTTGACGCCGACATCCTTGATCTCCGGCGGGGTCAGCGGCACGAATCCCCAATTGTCGCTCCACGCGTCGTTCAGGATGGCGAGGATGATCGCCGCCTCCTCCTCGAACCGGCTCTTGTCGACCTCGCGCACCACGATCCGGCTATTCTTCTCGCCCGACTGGATGATCCGCTTTACGAGCGGCGGAAACTCCTGCGTGATATCCAGCTCATAGGTGAACAACTGCTTCACCTGTTCATACCCGGCACGCTCGATCCAGCCCTGATATTCGGGCTTGGCATGACCCATCATGATCGTCGGAGCATGATCGAATCCCTTGACGAGCAGTCCCGGCTCCTCCCAGACCGACTGCGATATCGGGCCCAGCGCACGGGTCATCCCCTGTTCGCGCAGCCACGCCTCGGCCCTTGCGAGCAGTGCGACGAAGATGTCCTCGCGCTCCGCATCCATCAATCCCCATTGGCCGACGCCGGGGCCGAAACCCTGATCCGCGGGCATGGTCAGCGCCAGCGTGTCGATATGCGCCGATATGCGACCGACCACCCGGCCACCCTCACGCGCCAGGAAAAGCTGCACCTTCGCATGGCTGTACCAGCCGTTCTTCTCGGGCGTGATCAGCCCCAGCGCCTCGCCCTTCAGCGGCGGTATCCAGTGTGGATCGTCCTTGTAGAGACGAAAGGGCAGGTCGACGAACGCTTTGCGTTCGCGCTTGGTGGTGACGGGCGTGATCGTCAGGTCGCTCAACTCGGGCCTCCCATTTGGCGGGCGATCTAGCACGGCGAACGGGCGATGCGAGTGACGATTCCGTCATCAGTGATCGAGATGTTGCAGCGCCGGCGTCGGCGGCAAGCCTGTAAATGCCACGCTGTCGCCACTATCTGGGGGCAATGGAACACGCCATGGAAAGCTCGCTGACCCTATCGCGTGCGCCCGCCGCCGCGGACGCTCCGGCTCCTGCCGTTCGCCAGCGCATCGCCGACGACAAGGCGATGCTCCGCACGGCGGCGGAGCTGACGCGCGACCTGATCGCCCCGCGGCCCGGCATCTACTGGGCGGACCTGATCGCTTCGGCGGCCATCGGCTATGGCGCGCTGGCGGTTGCGGTGACGGTCAGCGGCACCGGCTGGGTGTTGCTGGCGGCGCTCGTGTCGGCGTTGGCGCTCTACCGGGCACTCAGCTTCATCCATGAAGTCAGCCACATGAAGCGCAGCGCGCTGCCGCGTTTCCGTGGCTTGTGGAACGTGTTGATCGGTGTGCCGATGCTGGTGCCGAGCTTCATGTATGAAGGCGTGCACAACCTTCACCACGCCAAGACGCGCTACGGCACGTCCGAGGACCCGGAATATCTACCGCTCGCGCTGATGAAGCCGTGGACGCTTCCCGCATTCGTCGTGATCTCCGCGCTCGCACCCATCGGCCTGCTCATCCGCTATGCGATCCTGTCGCCGGTGTCCTTGCTGTCGCCCAGGCTGCGCACGATGGTGATGGAACGCTATTCGGCGCTGGCGATCAACCCGTCCTTCCGCCGCCGAGCGCCCGAAGGGGACGCGCGGACGATGTGGAACCGCGTCGAGGCTGCGGCGAGTGTCTGGGCGATTGCCGTCGTCGCGCTGACCGCAACTGGAGTCTTCCCGTTGCGCAGCGTGCTCATCGCGCTGGCGATCGGATCGGGGGTGGCGGTGGTCAATCAGGTGCGGACGCTGGTGGCGCATCTGTGGGAAAATGACGGCGAACCGATGTCGGTCACCGCGCAATATCTCGACTCGGTCAACGTGCCGCCGCCATCGATGCTGCCGGCCCTCTGGGCGCCGGTCGGCTTGCGCTACCACGCGCTGCATCATCTGCTGCCGAGCCTGCCGTATCACGCTCTGGGTGAAGCGCATCGTCGCATCACCGGCGCGCTGGAGCAGGGATCGCCCTATCACAAGGCGAGCTACGCCGGTCTGCCCGGCCTGGTGAACAAGATCGTGCGGAGCACATTGGTCGCCCGCTGACCGACGTGGGCGAACCGTTATACCGGGCGGATGTCGGATGCGGAGATGGCATCGAGCCGTCGGCGACAGGTAAAGAGATCCCCGAGCCGTCACCCTTCTGCGCCGCGCCACAAACGTGGCGCCACGTAAATCCGGCCGGTTATTCCTCGGTCCGGATCAGCACTGCCTCACCGATCAGCAGGAACAGCAGGAACGGCGCCCACGCCGCCAGGAACGGCGGGTAAGCGCCCAGATTGCCCATCGCCAACGCGAAATTGTCCGCGACGAAATACGCGAAGCCCAGCGCCATGCCGATCACGGCGCGCACGAACAGCTGCCCCGACCGCGCGATGCCGAATGCCGCGACCGCGCCCAGCAGCGGCATCAACACCGCCGACAACGGGCCGGAGAATTTGTGCCACAGCGTCCCTTCCAGCGACTTGGTCGGCCGCCCTGCATCGCGCAGGTCGCCGATCGCCGCGTAGAGCGCGGTGAAGTCCAGTCCGTCGGGATTGACCGTGCCGAGCGTGAACTGGTCCGGCCGCACCCCAGGTGCGACCCTGACCGTGCCGATCTCGCTCAAGCGGCCGGTCGCGACGTCGAAGCGGGTTGCGGGGGTGATGTCCCAGCCGTTGCCGGCATGGCGACCCTGTGGCGCCCGGATGATCGCGACCAGCTCGCCGCCGGTCCGATCGTAGACGGTGACGGTCCCGAGCCGGGTTTGTTCGCCACGCCCGCGTACCTGTTGCACGGCGATCAGATCGTCGCCGTCGCGCACCCAGACGTTGCTGCGCTCGCCGCGGTCGATCGGCAGCGCGCCGTAATCGACGTCCTTCCACTGATCCAGCGTCGCGGTCGCCCGTGTCACGATCCGCTCGTTGAACACGAAACTGACCGCGGCGACACCCAGGCTGGCCACCAGCAATGGCGCCAGCACCTGATGCGCCGACAGCCCGGCGGCCTTCAGCGCGATGACCTCGCTGTTCTGGTTCATCGTGATCAGCGTCAGGATGGTGCCCAGCAATACCGAGAACGGCAGCAGGAATGCGACGATCTGCGGTGCGCGCAGACCGACATATTCCCACACCTGCGACTGGGTGTTGCCGGGGTGGGCGAGGATGGCACCGGATTCGCTCAGCAGGTCCAGCGTCTGGAGGATCAGCAACAGCGCCGCCAACAGTCCGAATGTCCGCACCAGAAACAGCCGGCCCATATAGATTGCGACGGTACGCGACGGGAAGAAACTGGTCATGCCGCCGCTCCCTTTTTGCGGCCACGGCCGGGCAAATAGCGGGTGAGAAGCTTGGCGACCTTTGAAAAGCCGCGCTCCAGCGCGCCGATCGGCTGCCCGCCCGGCACATAGGCGATCTGGTAATACATCCACAGAATGATCCCGGCGAAGATGCAGAACGGCACCCACAGCGCGATCAGCGGATCGATGCGCCCGAGCTCGCCGATCGAAGCCGCATATTCGTTGACCTTGTGATAGGCGACGATCATCACGATCGCGAGGAACACGCCGAAGCCCGAGTTCGATCGCTTCGGCGGCACGCCCAGCGCGATCGCCAGCAGGGGCAGCAGGAACATCGTCGCCACCTCGACCAGCCGGAAATGGAATTCCGATCGGCTGCTGTCGCGTTGTTCCGCACTCGGTGAGGCATGACCCAGCTTTGCGAGTTCGGGCAGCGTGAATTCCAGATTGCGTCCGCCGCGGGAGCGAAAATTCTCGTAGCGCGGCAAGGGGATCGGCAGATCGTGCGAGGTGAAGCTCAACACGCGCGGCACCGTGAAATTCGGGGCCTTGTGCACCAGCAGGCCCTTGGTCAGGCGAAAGATGATCGTGTTGGGATCGTCCGTCGCCAGAAACTGGCCCGATCGTGCGGTTACCGAATAGCTCGTGCCCTTGTCGTTGTAATAGACGAAGATGCCGTCGAGCTTGCGGCCCTTGTCGTGGCTCTGTTCGATGCGCAGCGTCATGCGGTCGCCGAAATGCGTGAATTCGCCGACCTTGATCGACGCACCCAGCGCGCCGGTGCGCAATTCGAAGCGCAGCTGCTCGTAATAATAACGTGCCTTCGGCTGCACGAAGCCGACGATGGCGATGTTCAACGCCGCGAGGATCAGCGCGTACATGAACGGCACGCGCAGCATGCGCGTATAACTGACCCCTACCGCGCGTAGCACGTCGAGTTCCGAATTCGCCGCCAGTCGCCGGAACGCGAGCAGGATGCCGAGCAACAGGCCGATCGGAATGCCAAGCCCCAGATATTCGGGCAGCAGATTGGCGAGCATCCGCCACACCACACTGATCGGTCCGCCCTCGGTCGCGACGAAATCGAACAGGCGGCGGATGCGGTCGAGCACCAGCAGCATGGCGGCGATGATCAGCGTCGAAAATAGCGGCAGCGCGATCAGCCGGGCCATGTAGCGGTCGAGGGATGTCATGCGGGAAGGGGCTCGGGCCGGGGCTGGAAAGGCCCGGTATAGGCGCCGGTAGCGCAGGCGTCAGCTAGAAAAGCCGCTTACGGTCACGCCGTCACTCGGCCGCGATCTGCTCGGGTGGGGCAGGGCGATCGCCCGTCACCGCCCGGCCGATCGCCCGCTCCAGCCCGACGAGCGTGAACGGCTTGCGCAAGACCGGGTGCGATCCGAACTCGCTGGCGTTCGCCTCACCCGCGAAACCGGTGACGAACAACACCGGAATGTGCGGAAAGCGGGGTGCCAGCGCGGCGATCATCTCGGGTCCGGTCTGTCCCGGCATCAGCACGTCGGAAATGATGAGGTCGATGGCGTCATGCTCCGTCAGCAGACCCGCCGCCTTGGCCGGCGCGTCGCAGGCGATGCCGTGGTGGCCGAGTTCCTCGAGCGCCCCCATGGTCGCGACGAGCACGCGCGGATCGTCTTCGACGACCAGCACTTGCAACCCTTCCACGACCATGTCGGCCGGCGGGACATCGACCGGGGACACCACGCCGGGGCCGGCCGCCGCCATGTCGCGCGGCAGATAGAGCGTCACCGTCGTGCCACGGCCGACCGCCGTATCGATCGTGATCGCGCCCGCCAGTTGCCGCACCAGCGCGAAGATCTGGCTGAGGCCCAGGCCAGTGCCCTTGCCCGCTTCTTTGGTCGTGAAGAACGGCTCATACACCCGCTCGACCACGTCGGGGGTCATGCCGGTGCCATCGTCGGTCACCGCCAGCGTGACGTAATCGCCGGCGTCGCAGTGATCGACCTGATGATCCGACAGCGTCGCCGCGCCCGTCGCGATCACCAGCCGGCCACGCCCGTTCATCGCGTCGCGCGCATTGACCGCCAGATTCAGCACCGCGTTTTCCAGCTGGACGCGATCGGCCCGGACCAGCCAGCCACGCGCCTCGTCGCGGGTGACGACGGTGACCGCGTCGCCCAAAGTCCGGTCGAGCAACTCCGACATGCCCGACACCAGCTGCGCCGCGACGATCGGTTCGGGCTTCAGCGATTCCTCGCGACTGAACGCCAGCAACCGCCGGGTCAGCGCCGCGGCACGATTTGCCCCATCGGCTGCATTGTCGAGGTGCCGGGCGACCGCCGCCGGATCGCTGGTCAACGCCCGCTTCGCCAGTTCCAGCCCGCCGAGAACCACTGCGAGCATGTTGTTGAAGTCATGGGCGATACCGCCGGTCAGCTGTCCCACCGCCTCCATTTTCTGACCTTGCCGAAGCTTGGCTTCCTGCACCCGCAACTCGTCGGTAGCCTGCGTCACCGCAGCGGACAGTTCCTCTGCGCGCTCCCGCTCCGCATCCGCCTCGGCCTGCGCCAGCGCGCGTTCGCCGACCGCCTGCAGCGTGAACCAGCCGAGCACCAGCGCGCCGAGCACGATCAGCACGCCGAAGATCGCGAGCACGCCTGCGATCCGGCTCGACCGGTCGACGGTGCGCATCGCATCGGTGGTCCGCGCATCGAGCAGCGCGCGCTCGCCCGCGATGATCTCGTCCAGCGTCCGGTCGATCGCCGTCAGCGTCGGCGACGATCGCGCCGCGTAATAGCGCGCCAGCGCCTGACTGTTCTTGCCATAGGTGGTGCTGAGCGCCGTCAGCGACAGCTCCTCGCCACGTTGCATGTACGCGGTCCGCAATTGCGCTACCCGCGCACTCTGTTCGCCGGTCGCCTGCGTCAGCCGCTCCAGCCGGCCGAGCTGCGTCCCCGCCAGCCGCCATTGATCGAAGTAGATCTGCCCCAATGCCTGCTGGCCGCGGCCGCTGATGACGTAGCGGCCCAGCGACGCTTCAGACCGCGCGATCGTTCCCGACAGCGTCCGGGCGAGGATCATCACGTCGTAACTGTGCGCCTGCGCCTGCAAGGCACGATCGCGCTGGCGGTTGGACTCGCCCAGCGTCACGATCAGCGCGACGAGCACCACCGCCCCCAGCAGACCCATCACGACCAGCGTGATCATCCGCCAGGCCGCGTCGCCTCCCGGGGTTCCCCCCGGAACCATCTCGGCGTCATCCCGCGTCACGGCAGCGATGCTAACCCGTTTCGCCCCGCCTGCAAAGCACCCGCGGGGGCGTCAGCCGATCGCGCCCACGGCCTGTCCCGCGGCGCGGAATTTCGCGATGACCTCGTCGAGCTGCGCGGCGGTATGTTCGGCGCACAGCGAACAGCGCAGCAGGAACGTACCCGCCGGAGTCGCCGGCGGGCGTGCCATGTTGACGTACACGCCCGCTTCCAGCAGCCCCTGCCACATCGCGACCGCCTGTTCCTGATCGTCGAGGATCACCGCGACGATCGCGCTATCCGGCGCTTCGGTGCCGAGCCGGAAGCCCATCGCCTTCAGACCGCCGTGCAGCTGGCGCGCGTTCGCCCACAATTGCTCACGCTTGGCATGCGCGGTCTTCAGCTTGCGGATCGACGCCGCAGCGGTCGCGACCACCGACGGCGGCAGGCTGGCCGTGAAGATATAGGGACGACAGGCGAGGCGGATCGCCTCGAACTTCGGGTGATTCGACACGCAGAAGCCGCCGACCGTGCCGACCGACTTCGAGAAGGTGCCGACCACAAAATCGACCTCCGCCTCCAGCCCCTGCGCCTCGTACACGCCGCGACCGTTGGGGCCGTAGAAGCCCATCGAATGCGCCTCGTCGGACAGCACCATCGCACCGTGCTTCTTGGCGACCGCGACCATCTCCTTCAGCGGGGCGATGTCGCCCAGCATCGAATAGACGCCCTCCAGCACCACCAGCTTCGCCGGCTCCTTCGGCAGGCGGCCCAGTCGCTTGTCGAGGTCCTCGACGCTGTTGTGGCGGAACCGGACGATCTCGGCATTGCCCTGCTGGCAGCCGTCGTAGATCGACGCATGGCTGTCGGCATCGAGAATGACGTATTCGCCCTTGCCCGCCAGCGTCGAGATCATGCCGAGATTGGCCATATACCCGGTCGAGAAGACGATTGCGCCGGTCATGCCATAGAATTCGCGCAACGCGGCCTCTGCGTCCATATGGTCGCGGAAGGTGCCGTTGAGCATGCGGCTGCCGTTGGTGCCCGAACCGAACTGGTCGAGCGCGGCGTGGCCGGCGGCGATGACGTCGGGGTCGAACGTCATGCCCATGTAATTGTAGGTGCCGAGCAGGATCGTGTCGCGACCGGCGATCACCGCCTCGGTCGGCGACTTCACCTGATCCATCACGATCGCGAACGGATCGGTGACGCCGGTGTCGATCAGCGCTTTCCGCTCGGCGATCAGGTTATCGAACTTCGACATCAGGTCGCGCTCGGGGGCGATCACGGGGGGATCGAGGTCCAGCGCCTCGGCCTGCAATCCGGTCTCTGTCATGTCAGCCCTTCAGCTTCTCGACGGCATCGGCGAGCTGGCCGATATTCTCGATCTCGGCCTGCATGTTCATCGTGATGATGATCTCGAATTCGTCCTCGATCGCGGCGACGAAATCCATCACGGTCAGGCTGTCCCATTCCAGATCGCCCTGGAACGTGGTGGTTTCGGTCAGCTCAACGCCCTTCTTGTTGAAAGGGGCGATCTGCGCCTTGATGATGTCGAGAATCTGGGTGCGGTCGGTCATGATGCTCATCCGTCTGGCGGCCAAATACGGCAGGGTTGCGGCGCTATAGCAGTCCATGGGCGCGATACCATCGCGCGGTTGCGGCAAGCCCCTCCGCAAGGGGGGTGGCAGGCGTCCAGAGCGACGCTGGCGGACGGCGGGATGGCCGGGCGGTCCAGTCGTCGTGAGAGAGATAGCCGACGCGATCGGGCGTAAGTTTCGCCTGCGCTTTGCGGACCGTCCGGTCGAACCTCGCCCCCATCATCAGCATGGCTTTCGGCAAATGCAGGGCGAGCACGCGTCGCCGTCCGACCGCGTGGCCGATCGCCTGCGCGAGGGCGGCGTGGGTGAGGGCATGGCCATCGTCCACCTCGTACACCGCAGCCGGCCCGGGCTGCGTCGCAAGCGTCAGCAGCAGCCGTGCGAGATCGTCCACCGCAACCAGCGATACCCGCCCGCGGGGCGGCAGCAGGGCGATACCAAAGCGGGCCGCGCGGAACAGGTCGCGCATCTCCATATCGCCGGGGCCGTATACCCCGCTCGGGCGGACGATGGTCCAGTCTACGCCGCTGCGCTCCACCAGCGTCTCCGCCGCCGCCTTCGACCAGCCGTAGTTCGAAAGCTGCGGTTCGCGCGCGGAAAGCGACGAAACGTGGACGAACCGGTGCACCCCGGCCTGCGCTGCGGCGGCGAGCATCGCGGCGGTGCCGTCGACGTTGCCGGCGACGAAGCCGGCGCGATCGGGGGCGTTCACCACGCCGGCGACATGGACGATGGAATCTGCACCGAAGGCGAGTTCGGCGAGGCTGTCGGGGCGATCGAGCGCACCCGCGACCCACCTTACGCCGTCGCGTGCCGGCTGCGGGCGGCGGGTGAGGGCGCGAACGTGATGGCCGGCGGCCAACGCCTGCGCGACGAGCGCCGACCCGACGAAGCCGGTGGCGCCGGTGATGGCAAGGATGGTCATGCGCACCCCGCCGCCTCGACGGCGTCGCCATCGCCGCAAAGGCGGGTTTCCCTAATCCCGGATGTCAGCGATCGCGTCGCGGGGCCAGCCGGGCTGAATCCCCGCCTGCGCAGGAATGACGGTCTATCGGCTGGCGGCGACGGCATCACACCAATGCCAGATGGTTGCGATGCACCAGCGCCGCCCGCGGGGCGTAACCGAGGATCACCGCCTGCTCGTCCGAGCGCGTGCCTACCAGCCGCACCGCCTCACCGGCGTCATATTCCGACAAACCGCGCGCCAGCACGCCGCCGGGTCCCTCGATCGTCACCAGATCGCCGCGCGCGAAGCCTCCCTCGATCCGTGTCACGCCCGCCGCCAGCAAACTGCTGCCCGCCGCCAGCGCCTTTGCCGCGCCTGCATCGACATGGATCGCGCCTCTGGCCGTCAATCCACCCGCCAGCCACGCCTTGCGCGCGGTCGCGGACCGTTCTGCCACGAACCACGTATGGCGTTGCTCGCCGGCGAGCGGATGGTCGAGCCGCCCGCTGGCGATCGCCAGATGCGCGCCCGCTGCGGTCGCGATCCGCGCCGCCGCGATCTTCGACACCATTCCGCCCGACCCCATGCCCGATGCCGAACCGGCGTCGGCCATGCCCGCCACCGCATCGATCCGCTCGACCGTCGCGATATGTCGTGCACCGGGATGCGTGTGCGGATTGGCGTCATACAGTCCGTCCACGTCGGACAGCAGCACGACGCCCTGTGCGCCTGCCGCCTGCGCCACCCGCGCGGCGAGCCGGTCGTTGTCGCCGAACCGGATCTCCTCGGTCGCGACGCTGTCGTTTTCGTTGATGACCGGCACGACGCCGAGGCCGAGCAGCCGGTTCAGCGTCGCCGCGGCATTCAGGTAACGCCGGCGATCCTCCAGATCGTCGAGCGTCACCAGCATCTGCGCGGCGGTGATGTCATGCTGCCCCAGCAGCTCCGCCCAGGTCTGGCTCAGCACGATCTGTCCCGTGGCGGCCGCCGCCTGCGCATCCTCCAGGCTCGCGCGCCCGCCTTTGGTCAGGCCCAGCCGCCGCGCACCGAGCGCGATCGCGCCGGACGAGACGATCGCGACCTGCTGCCCCGCCGCGACACGGCCCGCGATGTCGGCCACCAGCGTCGCCAGCCACGCCCGGCGCACCGCGCCATCGGGCGCGACGAGCAACGCCGACCCGACCTTGACGATCAGGCGCGGACAGGTGGCGGGGGGAAATATCATGGACGGGCGTTAGCGCTTCGTCCCCGTCCGGATCAATCGCGTGCGAAGATTTCCTGATGCGGGATCACGACGTTCAGCGAGGGGAGGGGTACGTCCGCCGGCATGTCGAATGCCTGCTCGTTCCACCCGCCGGGGCCGGTGCGCTGGACGATGCCCACCCGCTCGGTCGCGATGTCGACGAAGACGATCGTGTCGACGCTCGGCAACGCCTTATATTCGTACAGCTTCGTCGTCAGATCGGTACGCGCCGTTCCGGCAGAGAGCACGTCGACGACGATGCGGGAATCGTCGAACGCCTTGGCATCGTCATTGTCCGACCCGCCGCGACCGCAATACACCGTCACATCCGGGTAGCGGATGGAGCGATCGTGCGTTCGTGCCGACATATCGGAATTGTACGGACGACCGCCGCTGCCTCTCAATCGGGAGGCCAAGGCGACGATCACGTTGGTTTGCACCTGTGCATGGCGCGCCGTGCCGCCCGCCATCATCCGAATGACGCCATTGTCGAGCTCGGCCTTCTTGTCGCCGAAGTCGATCTCCAGGAATTCCTCGGCCGTGAGCAGCGGATATTCGGGGCGAGGCGCCATACCCCTTCTATAGCATAGCGGTCGCTGCGATCACACCGGCGACCAGGTGATCTCGTCCTCGCCCTCGTCGGTCGACGACACCGTTCCCGGGCCGGGGCCGATCGCCTCGAGCAATTGATCGAGCACCCAGTCCACACCGGTGCCCGCCGCGCCGGACAGCGGAATGACGTCGGTGCCGCTTGCCTCCGCCAGTTCGGTGGACAGCGCCTCAATCAGCTCCTCGTCGAGCATGTCGATCTTGTTGAGTGCGACGACGTGCGGCTTGTCGATCAGCCCGCCGCCATAATTCGCCAGTTCCTCGCGCACGATGCGATAGCTTTCGGCGACATCATCGTCGTTGGCGTCGACCAGATGCAGCAGCACCCGGCACCGCTCGATATGGCCAAGGAAGCGGTCGCCGATCCCGGCACCCTCGGCCGCGCCCTCGATCAGTCCCGGAATATCGGCGACGACGAACTCGCGGCTCTTGTGCCGCACCACGCCCAGCTGCGGGCGAGTGGTCGTAAAGGCGTATGCGCCCACCTTCGCCTGCGCGTTGGTCACCGCGTTGATGAAGGTCGACTTGCCGGCGTTCGGCAGTCCGACGAGGCCGGCATCGGCGAGCAGCTTCAGCCGCAGCCATACCCACGCCTCCTGATACGGCCAGCCGGTGCCATGCTGCCGCGGCGTGCGGTTGGTCGAGGTCTTGTAGCTCGCATTGCCGCGACCGCCATCGCCGCCGCGCAGGAACACCTCGCGCTGGCCGACCTCGGTGAAGTCGAGCAGCACCTCGTCCTTGTCCTCCGACAGGACCTGCGTGCCGACCGGCACCTTGATGAGCAGGTCGTCGCCGCCACCACCGGTACGATTGCTGCCCGATCCGCCATGGCCGCGCGGGGCACGGAAGTGCTGGGTATAGCGGAAATCGATCAGCGTGTTCAGTCCGGCGACCGCTTCGAAGATGATGTCGCCGCCCTTGCCCCCGTTGCCGCCGTCGGGGCCGCCGTACTCGATGAACTTTTCACGACGGAAGCTGACGGCGCCGGGGCCGCCCGCGCCGGAGCGGACGAAGATCTTGGCCTGGTCGAGGAAATGCATTCCGCCTCTTTAGCGCGATGGGCGCGAACGGCCACCCCCGCGTTGATCCGGTTGATGGCAGGGCGAATTTGGACGTTTCATTCGGACAAAAACGCAAAAGATCGTTGAAGCGACATTTACGGTAACGCTATGAGCTTGCGCGTGAAGATCGCGCACGATTCCCGTTCAGCGGTCGCAACAGTTGAAAACCTGCATTGGCATCGCGCGTTCGCGACCGATGGGCTGGCGGCCGGCGATTGCTACGCGGCGTGGCGTGATGCCGATATCGCCGGCCTGTCGACGCGGTACGAAACGACGCCGCACGAGCCGTTTTCGGTGGCGATGGACTGGCTCGATCTCGGCACGCTGGGAATCGGCTCGGCGCGTATCACCGCGCAGGACTGGGATCGCAGCCGGTGGAAGGCGAATCACGACCACAATGACGATCTGGTCGTCAACGTCCGTCATGCCGGTGCCGCGTTCGTCGACGTAGACGGCCATCGAACCGTCGCGCCTGCGGGGTCGATCGTGCTGGCCGACATGGCGGCGCCGATGAAGCACTTTTCCGAAGCTTCGCTCAGTACCGGCTTCGCCTTGCCTCGCGCCCTCGCGGAGCAGATGCTGCCGCAGGTTCGCAGCCTCCACGGATATGTCGTGGCGCCCGACCCGGCGGCGCTGCTGGTATCGCATCTCGCGACGATCCGCGCATCGGCCGGCCACCTGCCCGTCGGCAGCGGGCCGGTGATCGCCCAAACTATCCTCGACCTGTTCGCGATGACGGTCACGGCAAGCATGGGTGCCGTCCCGTCCGATCAGGGGCAGCACGAACGCGCCTTGCTGGTGCAATTGCGCGCAGCGATCGAGGATCAGCTGGGATCGCCCTCGCTCAACACCGCGCGGCTCAGCCGGATGCTCGGCGTGTCGCGATCGACGCTGTACCGGCTGTTGCAGGATCAGGGCGGGGTGCAGGCCTATATCCGGACCCGGCGGCTGGCGCGGGTAGCCGCCGCGCTGCGCGATCGTGGCAACCGGCAGACGGTCGCCAATCTCGCCGACGACTGGGGTTTCTGCGACGCGGCCTATCTGGGGCGCGCATTCCGGGAGATGTACGGGATCACGCCCGGCGATTATCGGGCACTGCACGGGATGACGCTCGTCGGCGGATCGTCGCTGCAAGCGCCACGATAGCCGCCGACCGGCGCCGCGACCCCCATCGCGGCACCCGTCGGCGGCACCATGCGACAGGCACCTGGAGCACCTGCCGGTTCCGAACATCCCCCCCTTGCCGCGATCGCCCTGTGGACGATCGCGTTCGGATCGAGCGAGCACCTGCCATGTGCCGTCGGAATGCGGCCTGACTGGTCCGATGCCACGGCGATCACAGGCGCAACGCCATCGCGACCCGTCCGACCAGACGCTACGACGCTCGCGCTTGTGACCCGATACTCAACACGCAACGTGTTGAATCCGCGGCAACACTGTTCCCCACTCGAGGGGGCGGCATAGCCCGGTACCGGACACGACGGCAGGGGGTGAACCATTGCCACCGTCTCAAATGACCATTGCGGACAGTTCAAACCGCGTCGGCAATCCGGTCGGATCCAACCCCGGTCAACCACCGTCGTTGTTGGCGGACAGCATCGCAGCGGCCAGATCGCGCGCCTTGCCCCTCGGCAACCCCAGCGCCCGCGCCATCGGTGCTCCCAGCAAGGCATCGCCCAGCGCCAGCAGCACCAGATGCAGGGTCTCGTCCTGGATCGGGCGCTCGGCCGGCTGCACGCCATCCGCGAGTTCGTCGACCAGATCGTGCACCGCCGACAGGATCGGATCGAGCGCATCGTGATTGCCCGACAGGATCATCCAGCTCGCCAGCGCACCCGCGCCGCCGCGCCCGAAGGCATCGAACACCAGATCGACGATACGCCGCGGATCCTGTTCGCCGGCCCTGGCCCGATCACCGAGGACGGCATCTCGGATCGTCGCGGTGATGTCGGTCGCCATGCGCGCGATCAACGCGGTGTGCAGCCCCTCCGCCGACCCGAAATGATGCAGCAGGTTGGCATGCGTCCGGCCGATCCGCGCTCCGACCGCCTTCAGCGTCACCGCTTGCGGACCGCTCTCGATCAGCAACTGCTGCGCCGCGATCACCGCGGCCTCGCGGCTCTCGGTCGGGGACAGGCGTCGGCGGAGGGTTGCGGCAGGCAGCGGATCAACCTATTTACAGGAATGTAAGTAGACGGGTGTCGTCCCTGTTTGGAGGAATCCATGACGAAAGCAACCACGCCGCACGATCTGGTGATCACGCCGCGCGACCGGCGCTTCGGCCGCGGCACGCGCATGGGCCGCTGGTGGCTGGCCGACGATCCGGTCGCGACCGCCTTCTACAATGCCCTGTCGGTGACCTTTCCCAAGGGGGAGGGCTATTTCGTCGACAGCGTCCGCAAGTTTCGCGACGGCACCCCGCCAAAGCTGACCGCCGAGATCAATGCCTTCATCAAGCAGGAGGTGATGCACACGCGCGAACACGTGGCGTTCAATCGCCACGTCGTCGATCAGGGCTACGACGTCACGCCGCTCGACCGCGACGTCGACGCCGCACTGGCGCTTACCAAAGGCCGCCCCCCGATCGCCAGCCTCGCCGCGACGACCGCGCTGGAGCATTTCACCGCGATGCTCGCGCACGAGCTGATCGCCGATCCTCGGCATCTTGCGGGCGGCGAGGAACAGGCGAGGGCATTGTGGCTCTGGCATGCCGCGGAAGAGATCGAGCACAAGGGCGTCGCCTACGACACCTGGCTGCATGCGACGCGCGACTGGTCGCGGGCGCGGCGCTGGCGGATCAAGTCGCTGGTAATGCTGATCACGACGTGGCGCTTCTTCACCGGGCGAACGCGCGGCATGCTGGAGTTGCTGCGGCAGGACGGGCTGACCGGACCTAAGATATGGATGCGGCTGTTCTGGTACGCGTTCGGCAATCCCGGCATGGCGCGAAAGGTTGCCGGGGTATGGGCCGCGTATTTCCTGCCGGGCTTCCACCCGTGGAAACATGACGATCGTGCGCTGATCGGACTGGCGGAAAGCGACTATGAGGCCGCGGTGCTGCCGAAGGCCGCGGTGGCCTGAGGCGGGCGATGGCGGGTCGGCATCCGCTGCCCGCTATCGATCGGGGCGGTCATGGTCGCGACCCCCATCGTCATCCCGACGAAAGTCGGGACCCAAGGATGCGCCAACGGTTGCAGATCGTACAACCGGGCGCCTGACACCATGGCCCGGCGTTCGCCGGGATGACGAACGAAGAGGGAATCCTACTTTAGCAGGACGTGATCTACGCCGCGCATCGCATCGGCTCTTGCTCCACCTCATCCAGATCGAGCGCATAGCCGATCGCCGCTGCCGGTTCGCGACGGCCGGCGGAGGTCTTGACCAGTGCCTGCCCGGTGCAATGAAACCCGAGCTTGCGCAGGACCGCGCCCGAAGCGGGATTGTCGACGAAGTGCCACGCCGACAATCGCCGGACCGGCAGCGCGTGACGTGCCATGTCGACGACCGCGTGCCCCGCTTCCGTAGCATAGCCGCGACCCCAAGCCGACGGGGTCAGCCAATAGCCGAACAGCATGTCGCCGCCGCCCTGATCGTCGATCGCGATGCCCCCGATCAGCACCGGACTACCATTCTCATGCGTCTCGATCAGAAAGCGCGGCTCGTGAGGTCCGCGCGGCAGGCTGCAAAACGCTTCGGCATCGGACGGTTCGTACGGGAATGGCACGCGCATCAGCATGCGCGCGACCGCCTCATGGCCGATCGCTCGCGCCAATGCGGTCGCATCCTCCGGCCAGGCGGGCCGTAGCGTCAATCTCTTGGTTCTGGCGAACATTCTCGCTCTCCTTGGCCGCGCCCGTGCCACGCGTCTGTGACGCGGCAGGGACAGTGGGTGAGGGGAGCAAGAAAAAAGGGAGCCGGGGCGGACCCGTCTCCCTTGTTGGCTGGTCCTTCGCTGCCGAAGGACCCGGGTCACCCTGGTGGGCAACCCGTCTGGTTACCCGATGTTATTCGGCGGCTTCCGCCATAATCTGCACCGAGCAGAATTTACGGCCCAGTTTGCCCTCGTGGAACGCCACGCGTCCATCGACGAGCGCGAACAGCGTGTGATCCTTGCCGATCCCCACGTTCGCACCCGGATAGAACTTCGTCCCGCGCTGACGCACGAGGATGTTGCCGGCGATCGCTTCCTGACCACCGAACTTCTTCACGCCGAGGCGACGACCGGCCGAATCGCGACCGTTGCGCGACGAACCGCCTGCTTTCTTATGTGCCATGCTGCTCTAACTCCTGTTCGCGCCTGAGGCTCAGCCGACCGAAACGATCTTGAGGATCGTGTGGTTCTGGCGATGACCGTTCTTGCGGCGATAATTGTGGCGGCGACGCTTCTTGAAGACGATGACCTTCTCGGCCTTCGCCTGGGCGACGATCTCTGCGGCGACGGTCAGTCCCTCGACGCTCTTCAGCTCCGAGCCTTCGCCCGCAAGCAGGACATCACCCAGCGTGATCGATGCGCCGGCTTCGCCGTCCAGCTTCTCGACGACGATTTTGTCTCCGGCGGCGACGCGATACTGCTTGCCGCCCGTGCGCACGACTGCGAACATGGCTCTAGTCACTTCCCAAAAAACTTGTACCCGCACAGGGCGACCCGGCGGGATGAGGGGCGGCAGCTAAGGAAAGCGGGACGCGATGTCAACTGCCGTTGCGCCATGCGGCGGCGGCAAATCGCTTGTTGCTGCGCTGCAACAGTAGGATGTCAAACGTGTGACAGCATGGCACCACCAGCTTGCCGTGCGCTTTCAAGGACATAAAGTGTCGCCGTAACGGGGCGGCAGGGGAGCTGTCCTTCATCAGGGGGTTCTATGAAGCGTGTAAACTTGCTCGGTGGCGCATCGGTGTCGATCTGGGCGATGATGGTTGCGGGCGCCGCCGCCGCGCAGACGGTGCAATCGTCGCCCAGCCAGGAAACGACTGCCGAAACGCAGGCCGCGCCGGAGGACGAGGCGGGCAACCAGATCGTCGTGATCGGCAGCCGCGTCGCCAATCGCACCGTGTCCGACAGCCCCGTTCCGATCGACGTCATCTCGTCGAGCGCGTTGCAGGCATCCGGCACGGGAGAGCTCAACAAGACGCTCAACCAGCTGGTGCCGTCGTTCAACTTCCCGCAGCCCTCGATCGCCGACGGCTCCGACGTCACCCGCCCCGCCACGCTGCGCGGTCTCAACCCCGATCAGACGCTGGTCCTGCTGAACGGCAAGCGCCGCCACGTCTCTGCCCTGCTCAACATCAATGGCACGGTGGGACGCGGCGCAGCTGCGGTCGACATGAACATGATCCCGGCGCTCGCGATCGAACGCATCGAAGTGCTGCGCGACGGTGCATCGTCGCAATATGGCTCCGACGCGATCGCCGGCGTCATCAACGTCCAGCTCAAGACCGCCGACTCGGGTGGCCGTGCGCAGGTCAGCTACGGCAAGTACGTGACGACGCTGGACGGCGTGTCGGACTTCGACGGCCTCGTCGGCGGTCAGCCGGCGCTCGACGCCACCGATTCGCGCTATCTGCAGGCGAACAGCTCGGGCGAGCGCAAGGCGCGCGACGGCGCCTACACCACGTTCGGCGTCAACGTCGGCCTGCCGATCGGCGATGGCGGCTTCTTCAACTTTACCGGCGAGTATCGCGACCGCAACTTCACCAACCGCCAGGGCTACGATCTGCGGCCGAATTACGTACGGCCGACCACCACGACGTTCGATCCGCGCGAAGCCACGTTCAACCGCCTCGACTTCCGCTACGGCGATGCCAAGACCGAGGATTTCAACTTCCTGATTAACACCGGCCTGCCGCTGGGCAGCGCCGAATTCTACGCCTTCGCCACCTACGGCCATCGCGACGGCCTGTCGGCGGCGAACTTCCGCCAGCAATCGGCGGCAACCAATCGCGACTTCTCCGTCCTCACGCCCGCCACGACGCCGACCAACGGCAATTTCGTCGGGCTGACGCCGGATGGCTACCTTCCCAAGATCCAGTCGAACATCGACGACATGTCGGCGACCAGCGGCATCCGCGCCGAGATCGCCGGGTTCAAGGGTGATTTCTCGCTGGGCTTCGGCCGCAACGAGCTGAACTACCGGACCGAGGACAGCGTCAACGTCTCGTTCGGCCCGCAGAGCCAGCGTTCGTTCGATGCCGGCGGTCTCGCCTTCTCGCAGATCCTCGCCAATGCCGATCTGTCGCGGCAGTTCGATGCCGGCCTCGCCGGACCGCTGTCGTTCGCATTCGGCGGCGAATATCGTCACGAAATCTATCAGATCCGCCCCGGCGATCCGCAGTCGTACCAGACCGGTCCGCTGTTCCAGGCGACGCGGACGACCACCGCCGGCAATTGTACGGCGCTCGGCGGGTCCTTCCCCACGGGAGCCGGGGCAACCGGCCTCTGCACCTTCCCCGGACGCGCAGCGGCCGCCGGTGCGCAGGGCTTCGGCGGACTGCCCGCGTCGGCGCGCACCAACGTCGACCGCGACAGCTTCGCGGGTTACGTGGAATTCGACGCCGATCTGTTTACCGGCCTGACCGCCACCGCCGCCGGCCGCTACGAACATTACAGCGATTTCGGCGACACGGTGAACGGCAAGCTCGCCCTCCGTTACGAGTTCGTCGAGGGGTTCGCGATCCGCGGCTCGGTGTCGAACGGCTTCCGGGCGCCGTCGCTGCACCAGCAGTTCTTCACCACCACCTCGACCAACTTCCTCGCAGGGGTGCCGGTCGACGTCTCGACGGTGCCGGTCAGCAGCCCGGTCGCCCGCGCGCTCGGATCGCAGCCGCTCGATCCCGAAAAGTCGTTCAACCTGTCGGGTGGCGTGACGCTCAACCCGTTCCGCGGATTCAACGTCACGGTCGATTACTTCCGCATCAAGATCAAGGATCGCATCGTGCTGTCCGAGAACCTCGGTGCGGCCGGCGTCGGCACGGCGGCCCAGAACACCGCGGTGCAGGCTGTGCTCGCCGGCAACGGCTTCAGCAACGTCGGTGCGGCGCGCTTCTTCATCAACGGCCTCGACACCACCACGCAGGGCGTCGACGCCGTGGCGACCTATCGTGCCGACCTCGGCGGCCTCGGCGCATGGAATTTCTCCGCGGCCTATAACTACACGCAGAACAAAATCGACGAACGGCTGAACAACCTCGGCTCGCTGGCGCAGATTCCCAGCCTCGTCCTGTTCGGCCGGGTCGAGGGCATTCGCTTCGAACGCGGCCAGCCGCGGACGAAGGTGGTGCTGGCGACCGATACCAAGATCGCCGGTGTCGGCCTGTCGGCGCGCACGACCCGCTACGGCTCGGTGATCTCGCCGGAAACGACCGCGCCGCTGGGTGCGAACGCCGCCAGCCTGACCGCACTTGGACCCGACGATCAGGTGCTGCGCCCGAAGTGGATTACCGACTTCTCGCTCAGCTACGAACTGCAGGGCGTGCAGCTGACACTGGGCGTCGACAATGCCTTCGACGTCTATCCCGATCGCCGGCCGTTTGGCCTGCGCCCGACGAGCGTCGGCGGCAGCTATCCGGCGACCTACCAGTTCCTGCCGTACAGCGGCTTCTCGCCGTTCGGCTTCAACGGTCGCTTCCTCTACGCCCGCGCCGCGATCAACTTCTGATCGGCGCATGAAAAAGGGGGCGTTGCGGTGTCTGCCGCAACGCCCCCTTTTCGTATCGGCCCTTTTCGTGTCGGGGCATCGCGATGGTTACGCGATCAGTGGCGGTGTTCGCGACGCAACGCATACCTGCCATCGACGAAATCGGTGAACAGGCCGGCGATCGCCGGATGGTCGATCGGCTCGTCGCTGTCGTCGACCACCAGATTTTGCTGGCTGACGTAGGCGACGTAGCTCGATTCCATATTCTCGGCGAGCAGGTGATAGAACGGCTGGTCCTTCTTCGGTCGTACCGCCTCCGGAATCGCCTCATACCATTCGTCGGTGTTGGCGAAGACGGGATCGACGTCGAAGATCACGCCGCGGAAATCGAACAGGCGGTGGCGCACGACATCGCCGATCGAGAAGCGTGCATGGGCGATGGCGGGCGCATCGATCTCGACGATCGCGGAGGAGCCGGCGATGGCATGCATATCGATAGGGTCGTGACGGGGCATGACCTCAATTTAAGCCACTTTCTGCGCCGCACAAGCGCAACGGTGCTTGCCACCCGAAAACGAACCCGTTAGAGGCGCGCCCTCGACCGACCGATCGGGCCTTTACCAGGCCCCGAAACGTCTTCTGCGGAGAGGTGGCAGAGTGGTCGATTGTACCGCACTCGAAATGCGGCGTGCCTTTGCGGGCACCGAGGGTTCGAATCCCTCCCTCTCCGCCATTATCCCCATCGTCTGATCTGAACCGTCCGGGGCCAGCCCGGTTGAAACCCGCCACGCGAAAAGGCCGCCCTTTCCTGTCTGGAAAGAACGGCCCTTCGACGATCCCTCAGCGGTGATCAGAAGCGGAAGCGGACGCCTCCGTAGACGCGGCGGCCGTAGGTTTCGAGCAAAGTCCGGCGATAGACGCTGTTCGCATTCTCCTTGCGGGTCGCGTCGGTCAGATTGACCCCCTCGAGGAACATCGACACCTTCTCGGTCAGGTTGATGCTCGCCGAGGCATCGAACTGGCCGAACGCCTCGCCGAATTCCGGATTGTTGCCGCGGCCGATCGCGGTGATCAGATAGTCCGATCGCCAATTGTACGATCCACGCACGCTGAACAGCTTGTTCTCGTGATACAGAGACACGTTGTAGCTGTGCCGCGACAGGCCGGGGAAGGGCAGCGAACCGCCGGTGAAGAAGTCCCGCCCTTCGTAGCCGCTGTCCTTCGAATAGGTGTAGTTGGCGATCACGCCCATGTTGCGCAGCACCGGCGTCGACAGGAAGTCGAACGCCACCTGCGCGCCTACCTCCGCTCCGTTGATCGTCACCTTTTGCGTGCCGTTGACGGGCAGGGTGATGGCATAGGTGACGCCATCGACGACCTCGGACTGCGTCCGGTTCTCGATGAACGATCCGATCTCCTTGCGGAAATAGGTCGCCGACAGATAGCTGGTGCGGTTGATGTAATATTCGAACCCCGCATCGTATTGCCGCGCCCGGAACGGTTGCAGATCCGGATTGCCGCGCGACCCCGTCAGCCCGACCACGTCGATCGAGAAGCGCGGCGCCAGCTGCTGCGGCGTGGGACGCGCGATCACCTCGGTGGCGGAGCCGCGGAACAGCAGCTTGTTGGGCACGATGTCGGCGCGGATGTTGAGCGAGGGCAGGAACTCGGTCTGGTCGCTCTCGAACTGCACCGGCAGGGTCGCACCCGTCTGGGTCCGGAAGCCGTTGGACACGGTCCGCGTGTTGACCACGCGGGCACCCACCGTCCCGCGGATCGGCACGCCCGGATCGAACTCGAACGATCCCTGCACATAGCCCGCCATATTGCGCTCGGCGACCTGCCAGGTGTTGAGCAGCGTCGGCGTACCGAACGGATCGGGCAGGCCGATCGTATCGACGAAGGCATAATTGGGCTGGCGCCAGCCGCTGATGCCGCCGCTATAGCCGAGGTCGCCGGTGTCGAAGAACGGCGTGCTGCCGATCGTCATCTGCGACGCCACCGACTGCACCTGCCCCAGCAAGGCCGGGTTGGTGAAGGCGTCGATCGTCGTCGTCGCATTGTATTCCGCGCTGTCGGCGGTCAGCTTGCGAACCTGCATGCCGGCCTTCAGCGACGACAGCCACGGTGCGGCGCGGGTATATTCCACGTCGACCTTGCTCGACCATTCGTCCTGCACGTTGATGACCGGACGATATTGCGCCGTGACGCTGTTGATCCCCGCCGTGGTCGTGACGTCGATCGGCAGCGTGATCCGCGGCGCGTTCTGGTCGTTCGCATAGTCGACGACGACCCGCGACAGCCCGATCGCGTCGGCGGTCGCGTTGATGTAGTTGTTGTCGATCTTCGCGCGGGTGTACGACAGCAGCGAATTGATCTTCCAGCCGTCGCGGTCGTAATCGCCGCCGATCGCACCGTTCCACGTCGTTCGGGTGATATCGCCCAGGATGTTGCGATACGCCACCTGCAACCGGTTGGCGCGCGCCGCTGCCGGATTGTCGACGAATTCGACGTGGCTGACGGTATCGTCCTCGCCGATCGTCGTGTTGGCGCGATCCAGGATCGATCCGCTGGTCGTGACCTGCAGATATTGCGAGTTCACGTCCTGCTTGCCGCGGGCGAAATTGCCCTGGACGTACGCGCGGATGCCGTCCTCGGGCCGCCATTCGGCGACGCCGTTGAGGGCGAAGCGCTTGGTATCGAGCCGGTTGATGACGTAGCGCGGGATGTCCGGGAAGAAATCGCCGTTACCGTTGCCATCCAGATCGAGCGGCTGGAGCCCCGCCAGCGCGGCATTGCCGTCGATCTGCCGCCAGCCGGTGGTGCGCGCCTCGTGGCTTTCGACGCGGCGGCGTTCGTAGGTGCCGGACAGCAGGATGCCGAACGTGTCGTCGGCGAACTTCTTGCTGCCGATCAGCGCCAGCTTGGGATCTACCTTGCCGGTCAGCTCGGTATAGATGCCCTGCACCGATCCGGCGAGGAAGCTGTTCTCCTTACTGTCGAATGGTCGGCGGGTGATGATGCGCACGGTGCCGCCCAGGCCGCCCTCGGTCATGTCCGGCGTGACGGACTTGACGACCTCCAGCCGGTTGACGAATTCGACCGGCAGGTCGCGGAAGTCGACGTCGCGCTGGCCCGCAGTGGTCGACAGCTGCGTGATGCCGTTCACCTCGACGCGGTTCAGGTTCGGATCGGCGCCGCGAATGGTGACTCCCGAACCTTCGCCGTTGGTGCGCGTCAGCTGGACGCCGGTGACGCGCTGCAATGCCTCGCCGATGTTCTTGTCCGGGAACTGGCCGATATCCTCTGCCGAGATCGCGTCGAGCACCTGCGCGGCGTCGCGCTTGGCGCTCAGCGCACCTTGCAGCGAGTTGCGGATGCCGGTGACGACGATGTCGCCGCCCTCCTGCGGATCGGCAGGTGCGACGGCGCTCTGATCGGCGCGCGGCGCCTCGGCGGGGCTGGGATTGGTGACCGGCGCGGCGGCCGGCGGCAGCACCGGCGACGGCGCGGCGGGCAACTGCCCGGGGGCCGGTTCGGTCTGCGTATTGGGCGTGCTCTGCGCCATCGCCGGCGTGGCGTTGATCGCCATCGCGAGCGCCAGAGCGGATGCGGTCGTTCGCGCCATCATGCGGGCGCCGTTGGTCGTCGTCATGATCTTCCTCTCCATAGAACGCACGCATCTGCATGAGCGCGAACGATATTTCGTCAGATCCCCTGTGCCGCCGCTTCTACATCAACGTTGCGGTCTGGCAAGAATAATCCCGCATACCGAATAATCGTCCCGATATTTGAATATCGATCATGCCACGGTGGGGCCCCATCGACTTATGGCGGTGCGACTTGATCCAGAGCGGTGACAGCGCACCGGGAGGGGGTTAGGACGCGGCGTGCAGTTCGCCCGTACCCTCATCGTGCGCCACGCCGGCCTGCTGATCGGCCTGTTGGCATGCACGCTGCTGCTCAAGATGGTGGTGCCGTTCGGCTATATGCCGGCGATGGTCGACGGGCGGATCGCGATCGTCGTCTGCCCGGGCGTCGCACCCGTCGCGGCGGCGGTGCCCGCGCATGACATGGCGATGCCCGGCATGCATCACGATCGTCCCGACGAACAGGGTCAGGGCAAGCCGGAGATGCCGTGCGCCTTCGCCGGCCTGAATGCCGCGACGCTCGCACCGATCGACATCGGGCTGCTGGTGGCGGCGATCGCGTTCGTCTTCCTCCGGGCGATCCGCACACCGGCGATACCGGCGCGGGACAGTCGTTCGCGCCTGCGCCCGCCGTTACGCGCGCCGCCGATCCTGACCTGATCTCGACACCGCGCCGGCAACGTCCGGCATGATCGACCGCGTATCGATGATGCGCGGCGCGCCCCTATCCACGGGCGAGACAGGGACCATCCATGCTCACATCGCTTCTCGTCACCGCATCCGCGGTGGCGCTCTCCTCCGCTGCCGTTCCACCGCAGCGTGTGGACACCGACGCCCGCCGCGCCGAACTGCTGCGCCAGCGCGCGGCGATCGACGCGCAACTCCAGGCGCTCGATGGCCCGCCACCATCGTCATCCGAAGGACAGGCGGCGAAGCCCGCGCCCGTCGCGGGCGGCGGCGACATCGTCGTCACCGCACGGGCATTGTCGCTGACCACCGAAGTCGCCGGACAGACCGTGACGACGATCGACGATGCGGCGTTCCGCAACACCCCCGCGACAACGATCGCCGATATCGTCAAGCTGTCACCCGGCGTCGCCGTCATCCAGGGCAACGGTCCGCGCGACGTCGGCGTCTCGATCCGCGGCTCGAACGCGCGCAACAGCTTCGGCGCGCGCAACATCCAGGTGTTCGAGGACGATTTTCCCGTTACCCAGCCCGATGGCCTTGCCCGCTTTGATCTGACCGATCCGCATGCGTACGGCGCCGTCGACGTCGTCCGCGGACCCTCCTCGGCGCGTTACGGCAATTACGCGCTGGGTGGTGCGATCAACTTCCGCACCCGCCGCGGCCGCGACATCGATGGGCTGGAGGTCGGCAGCGACTTCGGCGGCGACGGCTATGCGAATGTCTATGCGACGCTTGGCGACGCCGGGCCGCGTTACGAATACAGCCTGTTCGCCAGTCTCGCCGGCGCGGACGGGGCGACCGGGCACACCGGCTACCAGACCGGGACGATCAACGCCTTCGGCACCTTTTCGCTCGACGACGACGATCGCGTCGCGGTGAAGGTGATCTACAACGAAGGCGAATTCCGGCTGGCGACACGCCTGTCCTACGCACAGTATTTCGCCAATCCGTACCAGCAGGGATGCGATCGCGCCGCGGCCGCGGCGCCGGGCTGCGGCACGATCTCGGTCCTCGTAAACGGCGTCAACGGTGCGCGCGTCGCACAGACCGCGGCAGAGGGCGGGCTCGCGCGCAACGACCGCAGGACGATCGTCGGCACCCGCTACGAACACGATTTCGGTGCTG
This sequence comes from Sphingomonas sp. Leaf37, assembly GCF_920939475.1. Classification (NCBI taxonomy): domain Bacteria; kingdom Pseudomonadati; phylum Pseudomonadota; class Alphaproteobacteria; order Sphingomonadales; family Sphingomonadaceae; genus Sphingomonas; species Sphingomonas sp. Leaf37. The sequence continues at coordinate 1,023,829 of NZ_CAKLAX010000001.1, forward strand.
CGACGACGTGGCGCACGCAGGCGACCTTCGACAGCCGCGTCGTCAACCAGCCGACCAGCGCGACGCCGTTCAAGGGGACGCTCGACAGCTACAACATGACGTCGGACCTGACGCATCGCGGACCGCTGCTGGGCATGGACGCGACCGGCTTCGTCCAGCTCTTCTACAACTATCTCGACAACCAGTCGTTCAGCTTCAACAAGACGCCGGCCGGTCGCAACGGCTTCGGTGCGCCGACGCAGACGGTGTTCGGCGACATCCGCAATATGGGCGTCCGTGCACGCGAGGAGCTGCAACTGACGCGCGATGTCCGCTTCGTCGCGGGGATCGGCGCGGAACGATCGATCATCGACGTACGACAGACGGGGTACGCATATCCGATCGGCCTGACCCCGACGCTGACCGTCATCCCCGCGGAGCGCCGCTTCTGGAACGTCGCGCCGGAGGCTGCGCTGTTCTGGCAGGCCCTGCCGCAGGTCCGGCTGCACGCACGCGTCGGCACCGGCTATGGCATCCCGCAGGCGGGACAGTTGTTCGTCACCCCCGATGGCACGATTGGCAACAACGTCGCGCTGAAGGCGCAGCGCAATACCGGCATCGACATCGGTGCCACCCTGACGCTGGGCGACGATCTGACGGTGGAGGTCACGGGCTATCACGAATGGTTCCGCAACGAACTGGTCAGCCAGTCGGGCGGGGTCAACCTGCTGGCCTATACGTCGAACGTGCCACGGTCCGTGCATCGCGGGGTGGAGGTGGGGCTGGACTGGCGACCGCTGCGGCGCTGGTTGCCGGGTGCGAAGCTACAGGCGAGCTACAGCTACAACGACCATCACTACACCGATTTTCAGGAGCGGCTGACCGCCGGCAGCGTGTCGCGCCTGTTCGATCGCGACGGCAACGCCATCCCCGGCGTCATCCCGACCTTCGTCAACGCTCGCGTCGCCTATGATCAGCCGGACGGCCTGCTGCGCGGCCTCGGCGGCTTCGTCGAGGTGACGTATCGTGACGGCTATGCGCTGGACAATGCCAACCTGCTGTCGGTGCCTGCCTATACGCTGGCGAACCTGAACCTGCATTACGATCCGCCCCGGGACGGCGATGGTCCCTGGTCGCGGATCAGCCTGTTCGCCTCCGTCCAGAACCTGTTCGACAGGACGTATGTCGGCTCCGCATCGATCGTCGCGAACAGCTTCGTCGCCGCGACCGGGATCCAGAATGGTGCGGCGGTGCTGCGCAACACGACCGGCACGATCTACGCGGGGCAGCCGCGGACGGTCTATGCCGGCATCAAGACGAGGTTCTGACCGATGGCGACGATCTCCCGCCGCTGGCCCGGCTATGGCACCGTCTGGCGGTGGCATTTCTATGCGGGTCTGTTCTGCATCCCGTTCGTCCTGTGGCTCGCGCTGACCGGCTCGATCTATCTGTTCCGGCCGCAGGTGGAGGCGCTGATCGATCGGCCTTACGCGCATGTCGCCGTCGCTGGTCCGCGTACCAGCGCGGCGGCACAGGTGGCCGCTGCCGTCCGCGCCGTGCCGGGGTCGGTGCTGCACCGCTATCAAGTGCCGGTCACGCAGGATCAGGCGGTGCAGGTGATCGTCGGCCGGGACAGGACCGAAACCCGCGTCTACGTCCACCCGCAGACGCTGGCGGTGCTGAAGACGGTCGACGAGGACAGTCGCCTGATGCGCGTCGTCTTCCGCCTGCACGGCGAGTTGCTCGCCGGTGATGCGGGATCGTACCTCGTCGAACTCGCCGCATCCTGGACGATCGTGATGCTGCTCACCGGACTGTTCCTGTGGTGGCCGCGCGCATCCGGGCTCGCCGGCGTCGTCTATCCCCGCCTCCGGGCGGGCGGTCGTCGGTTCTGGCGCGACCTGCACGGCGTCACCGGGTTCTGGGTATCGGCCATGGCGCTGTTCCTGCTCGTGTCCGGCCTGCCGTGGGCGAAGAGCTGGGGCGGATATCTGAAGACGATCCGCACCGCCGTCGAAGGTGTGCCGGTGAAGCAGGATTGGTCGACCGGGCATTCCGGCGAACTGCGCGCCCGCGCCGGTCGCGATGCGGGGACGCGCGCGATGATGGGGGATCATGCCGAACACGGCGGCATGACGATGCGGCATCCGGCAACGTCGTACGAGCCGATCGACCGGATCGCGGCGACGATCCGGCCGCTGTCGCTGGCGGCGCCCGTGTTGATCGCCCCGCCTGCCGGGATGGGGGCGCCGTGGACGGCGAAATCGGATGCGGCCGATCGTCCGCGCCGGACCGACCTGACGCTCGACGCAGGATCGGGCCGCATCCTGTCGCGCAAGGACTTCGCCCAGCGTCGCCTGATCGATCGTCTGGTCGGCTGGGGGGTGGCGATTCACGAGGGGCAGGCGTTCGGCTGGGCCAACCAGCTGCTCAACCTCGTCACGGCATCGGGATTGATGCTGCTCTGCATCAGCAGCGTGGTGCTGTGGTGGCGGCGCAAGCCCGGCGGCGAACTGGGCGCGCCCGGCCCGGTGCGGGGGCGCGCACTGGCGTTCGGATTCATGCCGATCGTGATCGTCATGGCGGTGTCGCTGCCGTTGTTCGGGGCCAGCCTGCTCGTCGTGCTGATCGTCGAGTCGACCGTCCTGCGCCGCTTGCCGGGGGCGAGCCGTTGGCTGGGCCTGTTGCCACGAACCGCCTAGCCAAGGGCGGCACGGTCTTGCCCGCCGTGTCGCTTGCGTCCATGCCTGCGGCGTCTTCCTTCCGGATATGTCGCACCGCTTATGGACTCACCCGCCGCCGCACGCCGTCCGTCCCGTCGATCGGGATCGGCACCGACGATCAGCGACGTGGCACGGGCGGCGGGCGTGTCGCCGATGACCGTGTCGCGCGTCATCAACGGCGAAACCAATGTCCGTCCCGCGACGCGCGCGGCGGTCAACGCCGCCATATCGGCGCTGCACTACGCGCCCAATCCCGCGGCGCGCAGTCTCGCCGGTGCCGGCCCGGCGCGTATCGGCCTGCTCTACAGCAACCCCAGCGCAGGGTATCTCAGCGAGTTCCTCGTCGGCAGCCTCGATCAGGCGAGTCGCAGCGACGTGCAGATCGTCGTCGAGAAATGCGAACTGGGCGAACATGAGGTCGAGGTCGCCCGGCATCTGATCGATGGCGGCATTGACGGCATCATCCTGCCCCCGCCGCTGTGCGAGGCGCCCGCCGTGCTCGCGCTGCTGGCCGACGCGGGCATTCCCACCGTGTCGGTCGCGACCAGCCTGCCGCGCGAAGGCATGCTCGCGATCCGGATCGACGATGCACAGGCGGCGACGACGATGACCCGCCACATCATGGATCTGGGACATCGCCGCATCGGCTTCATCACCGGCAACCCCAATCTGTCCGCCAGCGGCCAGCGCCTAGAGGGGTATCGCGACGCCCTGACCTCCGCCGGCATCGAACCCGATCCCGCGCTGATCGCCGAAGGGCTGTTCACCTACCGATCGGGTCTCGATGCCGCCGAGCAATTGCTCGACCTGCCGATCCCCCCGACCGCGATCTTCGCCTCGAACGACGACATGGCGGCGGCGGCGGTCGCGGTGGCCCATCGCCGCGGGCTGGACGTGCCCGGCGACCTGACCGTCTGCGGCTTCGACGACACCACCCTGTCGACCGCGATCTGGCCCGAGCTGACCACGATCCACCAGCCGATCGCCGACATGGCGCGGGCCGCGGTGGAGTTGCTCGTCGGCACCATCCGCCGCCATAAGGGAGGCGAGGGGATCGAACCGCAGCCGGTGCTCGACTTCACCCTGATCCGCCGTCAGTCCGACGCGGCACCACGGCATCGTCCACGCGGAACTTGACGCCGCGCCCCCAGCCGGTAGCGTTACCATTCCGGCGCAGACCGGTTGAGGAGAGACGATGACCGACAGCATGCGCACGGCAAGACCGATCGGACCGGACAGCGCCACGAACCACGGCTTCATCGCCGCGATCGTCGCGGTGGCGACGATCGGCGGCTTCATGTTCGGCTATGATTCGGGCGTCATCAACGGCACGCAAAAGGGGCTGGAGGCGGCGTTCGACCTCGGTCGTCTCGGCATCGGCGTCAACGTCGGCGCGATCCTCGTCGGCTCCGCGATCGGCGCGTTCGGCGCGGGCCGGCTCGCCGATGCGATCGGACGGCGCAACGTGATGATGCTGGCCGCCCTGCTGTTCCTGGTCAGCGCCATCCTCGCGGGCGCCGCCAACGGCTCCGGGCTCTTCATCGTCGCGCGCATCATCGGCGGCTTCGGCGTCGGCGCGGCAAGCGTCATCTCGCCCGTCTACATTTCCGAAGTCACTCCCGCCTCGATCCGCGGCCGCCTGTCCAGCGTGCAGCAGGTGATGATCATCACCGGCCTGACGGGCGCATTCGTCGCCAATTTCGCGCTCGCCCGGTACGCAGGCGGCTCGACGGCGGCGTTCTGGCTCGGCTTCCCGGCGTGGCGCTGGATGTTCTGGCTGCAGGCGATCCCGGCCGCGATCTATCTCGTCGCCCTGCTCGTCATTCCGGAAAGCCCGCGGTATCTGATGGCGAAGGGGCGCGAGGCCGAGGCGCATGCCGTCCTCACCCGCTTGTTCGGCAGTGTCGAGGCGGATCGCAAGGTCGTCGAGATCCGCAACTCGCTCGCCGCGGACCATCACAAGCCGAAACTATCCGATCTGGTCGACAAGACCACCGGCCGGATCCGGCCGATCCTGTGGGCCGGCATCGGGCTGGCGGTCTTCCAGCAATTCGTCGGCATCAACGTCGTCTTCTATTACGGCGCGGTGCTGTGGGAGGCGGTGGGCTTCACCGAAGACAACGCGCTGCAGATCAACATCCTTTCCGGCGTGCTGTCGATCGCGGCGTGCCTGTTCACGATCGGCACGGTCGACCGGATCGGGCGCAAACCGCTGTTGCTGGTCGGTTCCGCCGGCATGGCGGTGACGCTGGCGGTGGTCGCTTACGCCTTTTCCACCGCGGTCACCGATGCCGCGGGTGCGGTATCGCTGCCCGGCAACAACGGCATCATCGCGCTGGTCGCGGCAAACCTGTACGTCATCTTCTTCAATCTCAGCTGGGGACCGGTGATGTGGGTCATGCTGGGCGAAATGTTCCCGAACCAGATCCGCGGATCGGGGTTGGCGGTATCGGGGTTCGCGCAGTGGATCGCCAATGCCGCGATCTCGGTCAGCTTCCCGGCACTGGCCGTGTCGCCGGGCCTCGCGGTCACCTATTTCGGCTATGCCTTCTTCGCCGCCGTCTCGTTCTTCTTCGTGAAGGCGATGGTCAACGAAACGCGGGGCCGCGAACTGGAAGACATGGCGGGCTGATACGGACGAGGCACCGGCAGCGCAGCCGGTGCCTCGTCGCGATCGTGGATCAGCGCCAGCCCGCGTCCATCCAGTAATTGTGGCCGGTGCACATCCGCGCATCGTCTGCCGCAAGGAACAGTACCAGCGCCGCGACATCGGCGGGCATGATGCGCCCGTCGAGGCATTGCGCCGCGACGATCTCCGCCTCGCCCTCCGGCGTGTACCATTTCTCCTGCCGCGGCGTCTTGACGTTGCCGGGCACGACGGCGTTGACGCGGATGTTATCGCGCCCCAGATCGCGCGCCAGACTGCGCGTCATACCCTCGATCGCCGCCTTTGCGGTCTGGTAGAGGATCAGATCCTCCAGCCCCAGATGCCAGCTGATCGACCCGAAATTGACGATCGATCCGCCGCCTGCCGCCTTCATGGCCGGGATCACTGCCTGCGCCGCGAAGAACTGATGGCGCAGGTTGACGTTCATCCGCTCGTCCCAATAGGCCGGCGTTACGTCGGCGATGGTATGACGGTCGTCGTTGGCGGCGTTGTTGACCAGCACGTCGATCCCGCCGAGCGTCGCCTGCAACTCGGCGAACGCGGTTCGCAGCGCATCGATGTCGGTCAGGTCCAGCCGCCGGAACACCGGCACATGATCGGCATCGGCCAGCCGCTCGACCAGCGCACGGCTGTCCGCCTCGGCCACATCGACGAAGGCGACCCTGGCACCCTGCCGCGCGAAAGCCTCGACCAGCCCGGCGCCGATGCCGGAGCCACCGCCGGTCACGATCACACGCTTGTCGCGCAACGATGGAAATACCGCACGCCAGTCGGCGGTCGTATCGTTCACGTCAGTCTCCCTCTGGATCATCATGCCGACAGCAGCCCACGCCCGGCGAGATTGCGGCTCAGTGCGGTGAGGCCGAATTCCCATGCCGGCGCCGCGTGCGACGTCACCACCGTATTGATCAGTCGCCCCAGCATCGGCGTGGCGATCGCAACCGTATCGCCGACCTTGTGCGTAAAGCCCTGGTCCGGCACGTCGCGGTCCTGCGTCGGCGCGAACAGCGTACCGAGGAACAGCACGAACCCGTCCGGATATTGATGTTCGCTCATCGCCTGACGAACCAGTTCCTCGGGATCGCGGCTGATCTGGTCCATCGCGCTCGCGCCGTCGAGCGTATAGCCGTCCGTCCCCTCGATCCGCAGCGTGATCTCCGCCCGCCGGACATCGTCCATCGTGAACCGATCGTCGAACAGCCGGACGAACGCGCCGAGCGAACAGGACGCATTATTGTCCTTGGCCTTGCCGAGCAGCAACGCCGAGCGTCCCTCGAAATCGCGTAGATTGACGTCGTTGCCCAACGTCGCGCCGACTGCACGACCGTCAGGCCCCACCAGCAGCACGACTTCGGGTTCGGGGTTGTTCCAGGTCGAATCGGACCGGATGCCGACATCGGCACCCCAGCCCACCGTCGCCAGCACCGGCGCCTTGGTGAAGATTTCGGCATCCGGGCCGATCGCCACTTCGAGATATTGCGACCACAGGCCTTCGTCGATCAGCGCCTGCTTCAGCGCCGCCGCTTCGGGCGATCCCGGCACGACGGCGCGCATACTGCCGCCGATCCGCCCTTCCAGCCGCTCGCGAACCGCGGCCGCGGCACCGGCATCGCCGCGTGCACGTTCTTCGATTACGCGCTCCATCGCCGATACGGCAAAGGTCACGCCCGCCGCCTTGACGCATTGCAGGTCGATCGGGCTGAGCAGGCGGGGGTGGCCATCGACACCGAGCCCGATCGCGTCGAGCGGCCCGATCGCTTCGCCATTCGCCGGATCGAACGTGCCGAGCGTCACCAGCTCCGCTACCGTCGGCGCGACGCGCGCCATGTCATGGGCGATGCCGTCCACCACCAGGACGGGGCAGGGGCCGTCGCCGCGATCGATACGGCCGAGCCAGCGGCCCGTCTGCCAGTCGGGGCCAAGGGCGTCTGCCGGGTCGAATATCATCGGCATGAATAGGGTCTCCGCTTTATGAACAGGCTTTGGGATCGGGGCCGGCAAGGGCCGGCGTGGCTAGCGTCGGTGTCGGGCCGGGTTTCGTCAGGTCCATAGCCGCGGCATAGAAGGGATCGGACTGCGCCTGCGCCAGTGTGACGAAGCCGAATCCCATCGATCGGTACAATGCGATCAGTCTCGGCAGCATGCGCGCATCGAATGCACCGGCGTGCATCAGCAGCACATAGGGTATGTCGCGCCCCGCCTGCGCCATGGCTCCGGCCCGCGACGCGATCGCCGCGCGGCGCGCGTCGGCAAGGAAACTGTCCTCCAGACGCGCGATCGCGGCGGCATCGCCTTTGCCGGCGCACGCTGCATAGACCGGGTTCCACAGATAGTCGCCGAAAGCCATCGTCACCGCTGCGATCCTGTAACCGCGAGCGTGCAGCATCCCGCGGATCGTATCGCGCGACGCGGGGTCGCCGCCTTCCGCCAGGAACGGGTAACGAAACCAGTGATAGTCGCCTTTGGGACGGGCGGCGATGAGCGACGTCTCGTTACGGATCACGTCCGCCGCGAAGGCGGTGGCGCCGGCCTCCTGCAGGCCGAGGTGCCTGAAGCCGTGATTGCCCAACGGCAGGCCGGCACGCGTCCAGACCATCGTCGTACGGGGCGAACCGGGATCGTCGGCGCCGACGCCACCGTTGAAAAATCCGGATGCCGGAACGCGTGCCGCAGCAAGCGTGTCGGTGATGCTCTGCATGACGTTCACGCGCGACATGCCCGGGGGAAGGGGGCCGTGTACGGGTATATCGTCGAACGTAAAGGCTATGACCGGTTTTCCCGTAGCGACGTTGCCGGTCGCGACTGCCCGCGGGCCGGCACATGCCGTCACGCCAAGGATCGCGGCTACGGCGATCCCCGCATGGATCGCCATACTCCGCCGGCTGGCCGACATGCCCTTCCATCCTCCCGACATCATCTTGTTAGCGATACCATCGCCGAGGGGCCGGGATGTGTCAACGAGGGGCGCATGGGTCGGCATTATGCGGGTCGCCGATATCGTCCATCGGGGGACCGCGTGGGTTGCCAAGGGCTGGCACCACTGCTAGGGGCACCGTTCACACGGCGCGGACCCCTTGTCTGCGGCCGCATTAGCTATTGACCGGAGTGATTGGGTTTTATGCAGATCGTCGTCCGCGACAACAATGTCGACCAGGCTCTTCGCGCGCTCAAGAAGAAGCTGCAGCGTGAGGGTGTGTATCGCGAGATGAAGCTGCGCCGTCACTACGAGAAGCCGTCGGAAAAGCGCGCTCGTGAGCGTGCCGCTGCGGTTCGTCGTGCCCGCAAGCTCGAGCGCAAGCGCGCCGAGCGTGATGGTGCACGTTAAGTCGATCTGATCGTTGCGCGCGGGCCTTCCGGGGTCCGGTGCATCCATCAAGAAAGTAACCGGTGACGGCCGGCCCGGCACCACAGCTCCAGGTGCCAAGATGTCGACCGTCACCGCCGTTCCGCTGCAGCCAACGAAGCGCAGCTATCTCGTCTATCTCTGGGTCGGCATCGTGCTGGCTTGCATCGCCGCCTTTGCGCTGGCGCGTCAGAGCGACGATTTCCTCACCCGCAACACGCGCGCGCGCGGCGTGGTGACGACCGCCTCCGGTCTCCAGTACAAGGTGATCCAGCCCGGTGCGCCGGGTGCGGCCAAGCCGACCGATACCGATGTCGCGCTGATCAACTACGAAGGCAAGCTGTTGAACGGCACCACGTTCGACAAGTCGCAGCAGCCGACGCCGATGCCGGTGGCGGGCGTCGTTCCCGGATTTTCCGAAGCGCTGAAACTGATGCAGAAGGGCGCGAAGTATCGCGTCTGGATCAAGCCCGAACTCGGCTATGGTGCCGAAACCAAGGGGCCGATCCCGGGTAACTCGACGTTGGTGTTCGATATCGAACTGGTCGATTTCCTGCCCGAGGCGATCGTCCGCCAGATGCAGGCTCAGGCGCAGCAACAGCAGGGCGGTCTCCCCGGCGGCATGCCGGGCGCACCACCGACCGGCCGCTGATACCACCAACGATCGATGAGCCGGCGCCGGTCGATCCAGCGCCGGCTTTTTGATGTCCGGAGCAGATGGCCAGGATCGCGTGGCATGATCGGCGCGCTGTCGGTGATCGCGGTGAGATGTCGTCAGGCTATCGCCATGGGCACGCCGGATGGCATCTTACGGCATGGCGTGGTTGCAAGCCGTTCGCTTCGAACCACGACGGCGATTCGCGTCCCGTCGACCATCCGGCGCGAATGAGCTTATGTCACCGCTGACATGCAGGCCGACCCGGCAAGCTGGGCGGGTGCCGGCGGATCACCGCAGCACAGGCGTCTGGCGGTTCTCTGCCGTTTGCGAATCCCGTGCGCTATCAACTGCGCAAGACAAAAAAATAGCGGCCCGAAGGCCGCTATTTCCTAGCCGAAGCTATTGGTCAGCTTAGTTGCTGTCCGCGTCGTCATCGCTGTCGGCAACGACAACGATACCCGCGACAACGGCAGCAGCCGCGATCAGGGCGATGATGATGCCGCCACCGGCGAGCTCGGACTTCTTCGACGAAGCCGAGCCGGCGCGAACCGACTTCGACACCGACAGGCTTGCAGCCGGATTTGCCGGAGCTGCAACAGCCGGAGCAACTGCCATCGTGGCGGCCGCAGCGGCCATGAGATACTTCCCAAGACGCATATATAATTCCCTCTTGTGCTCGTCACCGATTGTCATTGCAGAATTAGGTCCGCAGGACAACCGCATAACAGGAGCGATCCATATTCCATTCGCCACTGTTGCGGCGGTGCAACATAAATCGCTTCATCGCCATAGCATGCCTGACGTCGCTGTGAAGCGCCATTTGTCCTGTTGGTCGGATCAGCGGGGCGGACCGTCGGGGATGGTCTGCAACGTCCATCGATCCTGACCTTCCAGGCCCAGCGCGGTCAATCGACCGGTCTGGTAGGCGCCCGTATCGACACCGATCCGATGGATCTGGACGTCGAGTTCCTCGCTGATCGTGTGACCGTGCACCACCATCTTGGCGAGCGGCCGGTCGTGATTGAGGAAGGGGTTCCTGATCCACCGCAGGTCCGAACTGCGCTGGGCCGACAGATCCTCGCCCGGGCGGATGCCGGCATGGACGAAGACGTAATCGCCGATGACGATCATGTCCTCGAACGATTCCATGAACGCGATATGTTCGGCCGGAACGTGCCTGCGCATGGCCTCATGCAGTTCCTCATAGTCCATCCGGTCGTAATCGGCGGCAGCGACCCCATAGCTCTCGATCGTCTCGCGCCCGCCGATTCGGCAAAACATCCGCAACGCCTTCGGCTCCCCACGAAGGGCCTCTAAAAATACCTCTTCATGATTCCCCAACAAAACCCGCGTGTCCGCACGGTGGGCGGGCAATCCGCGCAGACGCTCGATCACCGCCGCGGATGCAGACCCGCGATCGACGAGATCGCCAAGGAACACCAGCGTCGTCAGGGCGGGGGGGCGTGCGGCGTCGTCTTGATCTATTTTTACGAGCAGTTGATCGAGCAGTTCGGCACAGCCGTGGATGTCGCCGATGGCGTAGACCCGTTCGCCCGCCGGAATCGCGGCGGGCGGCGTAGCCGACGCACGACGCGCCTTGAGCAGCTTCTTGAGCATGAAAACCTATGATGTGGCGGGACCGCGGAGATACGCGCGTCGATCCGTGCCCGCAACTGTCTGAACCCCGAATGAAAGCCCTAGCTGGCGAGTCGCAGTGCGGCGGGTGTCGACGTCGTCGGGGGCTGGTCGGGCCAGATCCCGCGCGTATCGAGTACGGCCTTGTCGCGGCGTTCCTCCAGCGGAACCGAGCGAAACACGTCATGATCCACCAGGACGATCATGATCGGGCAGGTTTCGATCGCCATATCGACATCGATCAACGTCGCTCCCGTGCCGTGCAGCGCGGCGGGCAACGCGCTGGCATAGGGCTCGACGATCCGGACGCGGTCGCCGAAGCGCTCGGCCAGCGCCGCCGCTACGCGAAGCGCGGGGCTTTCGCGGAAATCGTCGATGTTAGCCTTGAATGCGAGGCCCAGGCAGGCGACCGGCGCTCCGGGACGCGCCTCGATCAGCGCGGCGGCCTGTGCCACGACATGGTCGGTCTTGCCGTCATTGACGAGGCGGGCGGTACGGATCAGCGGCGTATTGTCGGGATCGGCGTGGACCAGGAACCACGGGTCGACGGCAATACAATGCCCGCCGACACCAGGGCCGGGCTGAAGGATGTTGACGCGCGGATGCCGGTTGGCGAGACGGATCACCTCCCACACGTCGACGCCCATCGTATCCGCGATCAGGCTCAATTCGTTGGCGAACGCGATGTTGACGTCGCGGAAGGCGTTTTCGGTCAGCTTGGTCATCTCCGCCGCCCGCGCCGTCGTCGTGACGCAGGCGCCACGGACGAACCGGCGGTAGAAGCTCAATGCCTTGCGGGCACAGCGCGGCGTAATGCCGCCGATGACACGGTCGTTGTCGATCAGTTCGACCAGAATACGGCCGGGCAGCACGCGTTCCGGGCAATAGGCGATGGCGATGTCCGCCGCTTCTCCGGTTCTGCCGGGGACACGGAGGTCGGGACGCAATTGCGCGAGAAGATCGCGGACCTGTTCGGTCGTGCCGACCGGCGAGGTCGATTCGAGGATGATTGTGTCGCCGGCCTTCAGCACCGCGGCGATCGTGGTCGCGGCCTGAAGGACATAACCGATATTGGGTGCGTGATCGTCGTCGAACGGCGTCGGCACCGCGATAACGAACACGTCCGCGGGCTCGATCCTGGTCGAAGCGCGCAACGATCCGCGGGCGACGACGCCGGAGACGAGGCCGTCGAGGTCGACCTCCTCGATATGGACCTTGCCCGAATTCACGGTCGCGACGACCGATTCCGTGACGTCGACACCCAGCACCTTCGCTCCGGTGCGGGCGATCACGGCTGCGGTCGGAAGGCCGATGTAGCCGAGCCCGAGTACGACGACGTTCAGTTCAGAGTCCGAAATCATCGGCGACGATCCTTGCGATCCGATTGCTAGCCTGGCCGTCGCCGAACGGGTTGTGCGCGCGCGCCATAGCGGAATAGGCAGCCTTGTCGTCGAGAAGCGTGAAGACTTCGGAAACGATGCGATCTTCATCGGTGCCGATCAGTCTGGCGGTGCCGGCGGCGATGCCTTCGGGGCGCTCGGTGGTGTCGCGCATCACGAGCACCGGCTTGCCGAGCGCGGGCGCTTCCTCCTGCACCCCGCCCGAATCGGTGAGGGCGAGATCGCACATCTCAAGTGCCCGGATGAAGTGTGGATAGTCGAGAGGCGCGATCCGCGCGACGTTGTCGGGCGTGCCGAGCAGATCGTCCATCACTGCCCCGACATTGGGATTGGGATGCATCGGAAAGAGGATCGCGATGTCGTCCCGCCGGGCGATCCGGGCGATGGCGCGTGCGATTGCGGCCATGCCGCCGCCGAAATTCTCGCGCCGGTGCGTGGTGACGAGGATGATGCGTTTGCCCGCGAACCGCGCGGCGAGTTCGTCGAGGCCGGACGACAGGTCAAGCGTGGCGGCGATCCGATCGCGGGTCCAATGCAGGGCGTCGATGACGGTATTGCCGGTGACGTGAACGCCCGTCGTCACATTCTCGCGGGCGAGGGCCGCGGCGGCCGTGTCGGTAGGGGCGAAATGAAGGTCGGCGATCGGCGCGACGATGCGGCGGTTCACCTCCTCCGGCCAGGGATGGTAGATGTTACCGGAGCGCAGACCGGCTTCGACGTGGCCGACCGGAATCTTGCGATAATAAGCGGCCAGCGCCCCGACCATGGCGGTGGCGGTATCCCCCTGTACGATGACGCGGTCGGGCGCGACGCGATCCATGACCTCGCCAAGGCCCGTCAGCAGCCGCGCGGTGAGCCGGTCGAGCGACTGACCGGATTCCATCAGATCGAGGTCGATGTCGGGTTTCAGCCCGGCGATATCGAGCACCTGATCGAGCAAGCCGCGATGTTGCGCGGTGACGCAACTGACCACATCAATGCCATCCGTCGCCTCCAGCGCGCGAATGACCGGGAACAGCTTGATAGCCTCGGGACGGGTGCCAAAGACGATCAGGACTTTGCGGCGACGTTGAGCGGTCATCGCGCGAAGTTAGTGGCGCAGGCTTAATATGAGGCTAAGCAAGCACATCCCCCAACCGGCGAGACGCGGCCGCTGGTATATCACGCCGCAAGACGAAGGATGACGATGACGATCAAGCGCGTACGCAAGGCGGTGTTTCCAGTGGCGGGTCTGGGCACGCGATTCCTGCCGGCGACCAAGTCGATACCCAAGGAAATGCTGACCGTGGTCGACAAGCCGCTGATCCAATATGCCGTCGAAGAGGCGCTCGAAGCGGGAATCGAGCAGATCATCTTCGTCACCGGCCGCGGCAAGGGCGCGCTGGAAGACCATTTCGACATTTCGTACGAGCTCGAAGACACCATGCACGCGCGGGGCAAGTCGCTCGCCGTGATCGAAGGTATCCGTCAGAAGCCGGGTAGCCCGGTCTATGTTCGCCAGCAGGAGCCGCTCGGCCTCGGCCATGCGGTGTGGTGCGCGCGCGAGATCGTCGGCGACGAACCGTTTGCGGTGCTGCTGCCGGACGAGCTGATGGTCGGGCAGCCTGGATTCCTTGCGCAAATGGTCGAGGCCTATGACAAGGTGGGTGGCAACGTCATCGGCGCGCTGGAAGTGGAGAACAGCGAAACCGACAAGTACGGCATCATCTCTCCGGGCGCCGTCGACGGCCGATTGATCGAAGTGAAGGCGCTGGTCGAAAAACCGGAACCCGGCAGCGCGCCGTCCAACCTGATGATCCCTGGCCGTTACATCCTGCAGCCGGAGGTGATGCGGGTGTTGGAGAGTCAGGAGAAGGGAGCCGGCGGTGAGATCCAGCTCACGGATGCGATGGCGCAACTGATCGGGCAGCAGCCGTTCCACGGCTTCACCTTCGATGGCCAGCGTTTCGACTGCGGCGACAAGGCGGGGTACATTCAGGCCAATCTGGCGCTGGCGCTGGCACGCGAAGACATCGGGCCATCGGTGCGGGCGTTTGCACAGGCGCTGTTGGGATAGACCGTCCGGACGGCGGTCTCGGGCGTCAGCTGCCGCAGGTGCGGCAGCCGGGGTCGCTGGGCAAGGTCAGCGTCCTGAAGCGTAGCGCCAGCGTGTCGGCGAGCAGGAGTTTGCCGGCGCTGTCCTCGCCGAAGGGGTGGATCGCGCGCAAGACCTCCAGCGCGGCGAGGCTGCCGACCACGCCCGCCATCGGGCCGAGCACGCCATCCTCGGAACAGGTCGCCCCCGGACGTTCGGGATCGTCACCCACGAAACAGCGATAACAGGGTTTTGCCGGCTCCCAGCCGCGAAACACGGCAAGCTGGCCATCGAATTGGCCGATCGCAGCGGAGACGAGCGGTATTCGCGCGGCATAAGCCGCATCGGCAACGAGCAGGCGGGTCGCGAAATTGTCGCAGCCGTCCAGCACCACGTCGGCGTCGGCGAGGAGGCTGGCGACACTGGATGCATCGACGCGAAGCGTGCGGGCGCGGGCATCGACCAGCGGATTGATCCGGTGCGCGGCGGCGGCGGCGACCTCAGCCTTGCCGTGACCGATATCGGCCGTGGCGTAGATGGTCTGCCGTTGCAGATTGGACAGGTCGACAGCATCGTCGTCGACGATCGTGAGCCGGCCTATCCCGGCGCCGGCGAGATACTGGATCGCAGGCGATCCGATGCCGCCCGCGCCGATCACGATCACATGCGCGCGGGCGAACCGCTGCTGGCCGTCACCGCCGACCTCTTTCAGGACGATGTGGCGGGCATAGCGAGTGAGCGCCTCGTCGGAGAGGGTCACGCCGGCCAGGAGAAGGTCAGGCTGGTGCGATACCAGGCGTCGGCGCGCGCCGCGTCGGGCGCGACGTTGCCGCGCGCCATGCTCGATACCAGACCGGCCGCATATTGTTCGACGGAGGGGCAGGCGATCGCGCGTGGCACGACCCGGCGTGGCTGGCCTGCGGAGCCAAGCAGCACGGCGACGTCGACCTTCAGCACCCAGCCGGCCTGCGAGGGCGCGGCGGCGGCGCAGCGGCCGGCCTTCACCTCTGCACGCACGAAGCCGGACAGGGAGGAATCGTCTTCCACATCGCGCGCAAGAGGAAGCGCCCGCAAGCTGCTCCAGTCCTGCGGCGGCATCGGCGCAGGCGCCGTGGCGGCCAACTGTGCCGCCCATATCCATGCTACGATCATCGGCCGGTCGATCCGAACCCTCCGCTACCACGCTCCGTATCGTCGAGGATATCGACGAGTTCCAGCGTGGCGCGCTGAACCGGGGCCGGAACGAGTTGAGCGATCCGCTCACCACGCGCGACGACGAACGGCTCTTCACCCAGGTTGATGAGGATCACCTTCACCTCGCCACGATAGTCCGAATCGATCGTGCCGGGCGTGTTGAGGCAGGTGACGCCGTGCCTGAGCGCGAGGCCGGATCGCGGGCGAACCTGTACCTCATATCCGTCCGGTATCGCGATCGAGAAGCCGGTCGCCACCGCGGCGCGGGTGCCGGGGGCGAGGGTGATCGCTTCGGCCGACACGACATCCATGCCCGCCGCGCCCGCCGTCGCATAGGCCGGTACGGGCAGGTCGCGCCCGTGCGGCAGGCGGCAGAGGCGGATAGCGATCGGGTCGGTCATCCCGGACGGCTAGCGGCCTTATGCGAACGGATCAAGAACCTGCGAGCGCATCCGCGATGCGAGAGGCGAGACGGCGGGCCACCTCCGCCTTGGGCAGGCGTTCCCAATGTTCGACGCCGACGGCGGTGGCGAGGTGGACGGTGTTGGCGTCGCCGCCGAAGACGTCGCCCGACACGTCGTTGGCGACGATCCAGTCGGCGCCCTTGCGGAGGCGCTTGGCCGTCGCGTGTTCGACCACGCGCTCGGTTTCGGCTGCGAAGCCGACGACGAGGCGGGGGCGTTGCGGGCCGTGGGCGAGAGTGGCGAGGATATCGACGTTCTCGGTCAGTGTCAGCGTCGGTGTGGCACCGCCCTTCTTGACCTTGTGCGGCGCGACGTCGACGCGCCAGTCCGCAACCGCGGCGACCATCACCGCCGCATCGGCGGGCAGGGCGCGCGTCGCCGCGTCCGCCATGTCCTGCGCGGTGACCACGTCGAAGCGGTCCACGCCTGGCGGGGTGGCGAGGGCGACCGGGCCGGCGACGAGCGTGACCCGGGCACCGAGAGCGGCGAGCGCCTCGGCGATGGCGAAGCCCTGCCGCCCCGAGGAGCGGTTGGCGATATAGCGGACCGGGTCGATCGGCTCATGGGTGGGGCCGGCGGTGACGAGGACATGGCGGTCGGCGAGCGATCCTGCCGGGGGTGCCAGCGCCGCGTCGATCGCGGCGGCGATGGCGACGGGTTCGGGCAGGCGGCCGGGGCCATATTCGCCGCAGGCCATCGCGCCGTCGTCGGGGTCGAGCACGGTGATGCCGTCGGCACGCAGTTGCGCGACGTTGCGCCGTGTCGCGGCGTGCGTCCACATCCGCACGTTCATCGCCGGTGCCGCGAGGACGGGGGTGTCGGTGGCGAGCAGCAGCGTGGTGGCAAGATCGTCGGCGATGCCCGCCGCCATGCGCGCCATCAGGTCGGCGGTGGCGGGAGCGATGACGATCAGGTCGGCCTGGCGGCTGAGCTGGATATGGCCCATTTCCGCTTCGTCCTTCAGATCCCACAGGGTGGTGTAGACCTTGTCCTCCGACAGGGCCGCGAGTGTCATCGGCGTGACGAAATGCGCGGCGCCGTCGGTCAGTACGCAGCGGACGGCGTGGCCGCGTTTCCTGAGCAGGCGGATCAGTTCGGCGGCCTTGTAGGCGGCGATCCCGCCGCCGACGATCAGGAGGATTCGTTTCACCGGATGATCCTTTTCACCGTGATCCGCCGTGTGTCGCGTGCACCGGCGACCAGATCGCGCACGCCGTCGGGGACGAATGCGAGGCCGACGAGCAGCGGTGGCGCCACGAGCAGGCCCCAGTAGAAGGTGTCGAGCCGGCCGAAGACGCTCAGCACCGCGGCATAGGCGGCGAGCAATACCAGCACCCGAAGGCCGAGGGGATCGCGCCATGCCGCCCAGCCGAACAATGCCAGCCCGACGAGTGGCGCGGCGACCCACAGCGGTGCCAGGATCAGCGCGGTCGACACGGTCATGGTGCGGATGAAGAAGCCGAAGCCGAGTCGCCCCGACCAGCCGGGCGATTCGGGATCCAGCGGGCGGACCACGTCCGCGACGGCGTGCGCATGAGCGGCAAGCGCGATGGCGAGGATCGCACCGGCGATCATCCAGCCGGTCGCCTCGCGACGCTGGCCGCCGAAGAGCGCGAGGATCGCCATCAATGCCAGATAGAGCCCGGCCGTCTCGCGGATCAGCGTCGCGGCGAGCCCGAACGCCACCGATGGCAGCCATCCCTCGGGTCGGTAGACCGCCAGCGACAGGGCGATGAACAGGCCCGCCCAGATTTCATGAAAGGCGATCAGGTCCCGCTGTACGAAGGCCATCAGTCCGCCGGCGAGCAGGGCCATCGCGACGATACGCGGCGGCGGTCGGGCGAAGGCGGGGGCGAGCCGCGCATACCAGGCGAGGGCGACCGCCGCTGCGAGCAGGTAGAGCAGGACGACGACGACACCGTGGGGCACCGACGCCTGCACCATCGCGAGCGTCGGCAGGCGAAACGTGACGAACGGTTTAAGCGGGTAGTTGCCGGCGCGCATCGCATCGGCTGCGACGGCGTAATAATGGCCGCCGTGGCGCACGTTCTCGATGATGGTCTCGTAGAGGACCACGTCGGCCTGATCGTCGGCACGATCGGCGGGCGTTCGCGTCGCTGCCGGTGGGCTCGGTGTCGCGAAAACGAGCAGCGTCGCCAGCAGCAGCACTGCGAGCGCCGCGAGGCCCGCCCAGGCATTGCGCGGCGTCGTCCCGGCGAAGCGCGAGGGCTGCGTCAGCCACACCGGGGCAAGCGTACGGCGCATCATCGGGTCAGTGGACGATCAGCCAGGTCGCCGCGACGCTGGCGGCGGCGGTGACCAGCGCGACTGCGGCGTACCGCCAGCCGCCGCCGATCCGCACGACCTCTATCTCGCGCAGCGGGGGGGCAGGAGGCTCGCCGCCGGGGGCGGGATAGCGCGCCTCGATCCGGCGGATGAGGTCCGGCAGCGCTGCGATGGTACGCACATCGCGGATCAGGCGATCGGCGATGGCGGCTTCGGGGCCGAGTTCGGTACGGATCCATTCGCGTACGAACGGCGCGGCGGATTCCCACAGATTGATGTCGGGGTCGAGGCCGGTCGCGACGCCCTCGACCATCACCATCGTCTTCTGGAGCAGCAGCAGGTGCGGCTGCGTCACCATGTCGAAATCGCGCGTGATCGAGAACAGGCCGTCGAGCATCATGCCGATCGACATGTCCTTGACCGGCAGGCCGCGCATCGGTTCGCCGACCGCGCGCAGGGCGGTGGCAAATTCAGCGACGTTGTGATGCGCGGGGACGTAGCCCGCCTCGAAATGGATTTCCGCGACGCGTTTGTAGTTACCGGTGATCAGGCCGTAGAGGATCTCCGCGAGCCAGACCCGCGCCCGCCGGTCGATCCGGCCCATGATACCGAAGTCGATCGCGGCGATCTTGTTGCCGGGTAAAGCGAACAGGTTGCCCTGATGCATGTCGGCGTGGAAGAAGCCCTCGGCGATCGCCTGGCGCAGGAATGCCTGGATCAGCGTGTTGGCGAGCTTGGGCAAATCGTAGCCCTGCGCGATCAATCGGGTGCGATCCGACAGCTTGATCCCGTCGACCCATTCCACCGTCAGCACGCGTGCCGTCGAGCGTTGCCAATCGATCGCAGGGACCATGAAGTCCGGCTCGGCCGTCATCGATTCGGCGAGTTCGGACGCCGAGGCCGCCTCGCGCCGGAAATTGAGTTCGCGGGTCGTCCAGCGCTTGAAGTTCTCGACCGTCAGGCGCGGGCGGAGGCGGCGGGCCTCGACGCTCATGCCTTCGAGCTGGGCGGCCGCCCATTCGTAGGTCGCTATGGCACGGGTGAAGTCGGCCTCGACACCGGGGCGCAGCACCTTCACGGCAACGGTACGGCCATCGGTCGTGACCGCGCGATGCACCTGCGCGATCGAGGCGGCACCGACCGGCGTTTCCTCGATTGAGGCGAACAGGTCCGACGGCGGGCGGCCAAAGCTGCCCTCCATCGCGGCGGCGATCGTCGCGTAGGGGACGGGGGGCAGCTGGTCCTGCAGACGCAGCAGGTCCTGCGTCGCCACCTCGCCGACGAGATCGGGACGGGTGGCGAGCGTCTGGCCGAGCTTGATCGCGGCGGGGCCGATCGCCTGGAACGCATCGGCGTAGCGCGGCACCTTGGGCACGCGTGCGCCGAAGCGGGCGATCCTCGCCAGCCGTCGGACGGGGGCAGGCGTATTGGGATCGCGCTCGATCCCGCGCAGCGCACCGTGGCGGGCGAGGATGCGACCCCATTTCAGCAGGCGCCAGACGTGGACGACGGAGGCGGTCACGCGTCTAGTCCCTCCTCTTCAGAGGAGGGGTTGGGGTGGAGGACTCATCGGCGCTGGTCTCGGTGAGACGCTCCCCACCCCAACCCTTCCCCTGAAGGGGAGGGGCTATTCGAGATGCGTGCATCAGATCTTCCACCCCGAGTGGATCGCGACGAGGCCGCCGAGGATCGGTTCGGCCTTGGTACGGACGAAGCCGGCGTCGGCGATCATGCCCTTGAACGTCGGCATGTCGGGGAAGCGGCGGATCGATTCGATCAGGTAGCGGTAGCTGTCGGCGTCCTGCGCGAGCATCTGGCCGAGCTTGGGCACGAGCTTGTGCGAATAGCTGTCGTAGACTTCCTTGAACCCCGGCCATGTCGTGGTCGAGAATTCGAGGCAGTAGAAGCGCCCGCCGCGACGCAGCACGCGGTGCGCTTCGCGCAGGGCCTTGGGGATGTCGGTCACGTTCCGGATACCGAAGGCGATCGTATAGGCGTCGAAGAAGCGATCGGGGAAGGTCAGCGTCTCGGCATTGGCCTCGGTCCAGACCAGACCGTCGATACCGCGCTTGGCGGCGCGTTCCATGCCGACTTCGAGCATCTGCGGGTTGATGTCCGCCACGGTCACCGACGCGCCGGCGGCGGCGAGGCGGAAGGCGATGTCGCCGGTGCCGCCCGCCATGTCGAGGATCTGCTGCCCCTCCTGCGGCTGGACGCGGCGGACGAAACGGTCCTTCCACAGCCGGTGCATGCCGCCCGACATGGCATCGTTCATCAGGTCGTAGTTCTTGGCGACGCTGGAGAAGACGCCGCCGACGCGGGCGGTCTTTTCCTCTGGCGCGACGTCTTCGTAGCCGAACGAGACGGTTCCGGGGTTGGCGGTATCGGTCATGCGCCTGCCCTAGCCGTGGCTTGTGGCCGGGGCAAACGCAACCTAGCTGATCGGTGTGCCAGAACTCCCCGAAGTCGAAACCACCGTCCGCGGCCTGACCCCGGTCCTTGCCGGCCAGCGCCTGACCAATGTCGAGCCGCGCCGTGCCGACCTGCGCAAGGCGATTCCCGTCGATCTGCGCCAGCGGCTGACCGGCTCGACCGTCACCGCGCTCCGCCGCCGTGCGAAATACGGCATGATCGACACCGATCGCGGTGACACGATGATCTTCCACCTCGGTATGTCGGGGCGGTGGCGGGTCGATCCCGCCGAGCGGCTGACGCACGACCATCTGCTGATCGAGACCGGGGAGGGGCGCAGTCTTGCGCTCAACGATCCGCGGCGATTCGGCTTCCTGGATCTGGTCGAGACCGCCGCGATCGATGCCTACCCGCCGTTCATGGCGATGGGGCCGGAGCCGCTGGGGGCCGACTTCACCGGTAAATATATGCATCGGGTGCTGAAGGGCCGGGTGTCGCCGATCAAGGCGATGCTGCTGGACCAGCGGATCGTCGCGGGGCTGGGCAACATCTATGTGTGCGAGGCGCTGCACGTGGCGCGGATCGCGCCGACGCGGGCGGCGGGGCAGATCGGCCTGCCGCGACTCGAGCGGCTGGCGGTCGCCGTGCGCGAGGTGCTGCTCGCGGCGATCGAGGCGGGCGGTTCGACGCTTCGAGACTATGCGCGTCCCGACGGGGAATTGGGATATTTCTCGAAGCAGTTCCTGGTGTACGGCCGCGAGGGTGAGCCGTGCCATTGCGGCGGCATCGTCCAGCGGCGGGTCGATAGCGGACGATCGACCTTCTATTGCGCGACATGCCAGCGAAACTGATCCAGCCGGCATTCCTTCCCCTCGCAGGAAGGACCTGCCGAGGGTCTTCCCGGTTGACCCCTTCGCCTGCAATCGCTAAGGGCGCTGGCTTCGAGAGGGCGTAGGGTGATCCCGGCGCTGCTTTCCCATCGACAACATCACTCGCAAGGACGTCCCGAATGGCGAATACGCCGCAAGCCAAGAAGCGCATCCGTCGTAACGAGCGCCGCGCTGAGATCAACGGTAACCGCGTCGGCCGTATCCGCACCTTCATCAAGAAGGTCGAATCGGCGCTGGCGTCGGGTGACAAGGCTGCGGCGACGACCGCTCTCGCCGCTGCGCAGCCGGAGCTGGCGCGTGGTGTGTCGAAGGGCGTGCTGCACAAGAACACCGCGAGCCGCAAGTTCGCACGCCTGACCAAGGCCGTGACCTCGCTCGCCTGACACGCGTCACGCGTCGAAAACGTTCAGCCCGCCGGGACCCGTCCCGGCGGGTTTTTTGATGTCCGTTTCGGGTGCAAAAAGAACGAAAAGGGAAAGGCAGGAGTCACCACGATTCGGGGCAGGTCTTTCTGGTCGAAGCGCGGTAAAACCGAGTGTTTTCAACAACTTGTCACTTTGTTGAACGCATTTCCGCGGGCCGTGGGCTGTCAATCCCGTTTATTTCAAGAATGTGACCGGGCGGGGGCTTGATCGACTCGGGCAACGCTTCATAACTCGCCCTCACCGCAGCGGCTTTCAACGCTGCCGGGGACCTGAACAGCGTGGGGATGCCGAACGGCCTTTGGCCGAAGGGGGACTTGTCTGTCTTGAGAATGCAGGTCGGTTCGACATTCCGTCGTTCCGACATCGGAGACGTGTGCGTTGAACCATCAGCAGGCCATGGCGGTGACGGAGAGCGAGGCGCAGCGCGCCTGGGCCCGCGTCCGCAGCAACCTGCGTGAATCGGCCGGCGCGCGACTGTTCGAGCAATGGCTGAAGCCGATGGAACTGATCGAGGACGGCGATGCCGACACGATCCGCCTCGGCCTGCCGTCCGCGTTCATGACCAACTGGGTCCGCAATCACTACGCCGACCGGCTGATGCTGGAATTCCGGGCGCTGCTGCCGAACGTGCGCGGCGTGTCGATCGAGACGCGGGTCGCGGCACCGGTCGCGGTCAAGCTGGTGGCTGAGACGTCTGCTCCCGTGGCGCCTGCGCCGCCGCCATCGTTCCAGGCGGCACTGCCGCTCTCCGTCAGCGTTGCCGCCAAGCCCGCCGCCGAACGGCCCACCCTCGATGCGCGCTTCATCTTCGACCGGTTCGTCGTCGATGCCGCCAACCGCGTTGCGTTCAATGCCGCCCGGGCGCTCGCCGAACCCGGTGTGCCGCGGTTCAGCCCGCTGTTTCTCCATTCGGGAACGGGGCAGGGCAAGACGCATCTGATGCACGCGATCGGCCATGCCTTTCTGGCGCAGCACCCCGACGCCACCGTCATCTGCATGTCGGCGGAGCGCTTCATGTTCGATTTCGTCGCGGCGATGCGGGCACGCGACACGCACAGCTTCAAGCAGCGGCTGCGGGGTGCCGACCTGTTGCTGATCGATGACCTGCAATTCATCGCCGGCAAGGACGCGACGCAGGAAGAGTTCTTCCACACCGTCAACGAGATCATGAGCGCGGGCAAGCGGCTGGTGATCTCCGCCGATCGCTGCCCGCAGGCGCTGGACGGTGTCGAGGCACGGATCGTCAGCCGCATGTCGGTAGGGCTGGTGGCGGACATCAAGGCGCCCGACCTCACGTTGCGGCGCACGATACTGGACAGGAAGCTCGCAGACCTGCCGGAGGCGAAGGTCCCGGTGGAGGTGCTGGACCTGCTGGCGGCGCGTATCCACGCCAACATCCGCGAACTGGAAGGCGCGCTGAACCGGGTGGTCGCCTATGCGCAGTTGACCGGGGACAGCATCGATATGGATTTCGCGGTGGCGACACTGGGCGACGTCCTGCGCGGCGCTCAGCGGCGGGTGACGATCGACGAGATCCAGAAGCTGGTCAGCCAGCACTTCGAGCTGAAGCCGCTCGATCTGGTGTCTGCGCGACGGAGCCGTGCGGTGGCACGGCCGCGCCAGATCGCGATGTATCTGGCCAAGCGCCTGACGACGCGGTCGCTGCCCGAGATCGGGCGCAAGTTCGGCGGGCGGGATCATTCGACCGTAATTCACGCGGTGCGCAAGATCGAGGAATTGCGCGATCAGGATCGCGATATCGACGCAGCGGTGCGGACGTTGATGCGGGAGCTGGAGGCCTGACCTTCTAGCTCCCCTCCCTGAAAGGGAGGGGTTGGGGGTGGGTCGCCGCATGCGAGACGGCGTCAATGATCTCCCGATAGACGCCATCGAGATTCGCCATCACGTCGCTGTTCCAGAAGCGCAGGATCGTCCAGCCTTGCCCTGCTAGATATGCGGTGCGGTCGGCATCCTTTTCCATCATGTCGCCGTGATGGCCGCCGTCGAGTTCTATGCCGATATTGAGCGAGCGGCAGGCGATATCCAGAATGTAATGGCTGACGACCAGTTGCCTCGTGAAGCGGGGCCTGTGGTCGCGGAGGACGCTCCACAGGCGGCGTTCGGCTGGGGTTGCTTCATTGCGGAGGCGTCTTGCCGCTGACGTCAGTTCCGGGGGCGTGCGTTGCATCGCGTCACGCTACGCGGCGGTTTCCCGTGGGGCTACCCACCCCCGGCCCCTCCCTTTCAGGGAGGGGAGCAGTTAGAGAACCAAGCCCATCGCTTGCTGTGCCTGACGCAAGACCGGAGCCGCCAAGTCGCGGGCCTTTTCCGCGCCCTTGTTCAGGATGGCGTCGATCGCGGCGCGATCGTCGAGCAGGCGAGTCATTTCGTTGCGGATCGGGCCGAGCTTCGTCACGGCGAGGTCGGCGAGATCGGGTTTGAACGCGCCGAAGCCCTTGCCGGCATAGTCCGCCAGCACGTCCGTCGGCGTGCGATCCGCCAGTGCGGCGAAGATCGTCAGCAGGTTCTTCGCTTCGGGGCGGTCGGCCAGCTCGTCGATCGAGTCGGGCAGCATGCCGGGATCGGTCTTCGCCTTCTTGAACTTCTCCGCAATCGTCTCGTCCGAATCGATCAGCTTGACGACGGATTGCTCCGACGGGTTCGACTTGGACATCTTGGCCGAGGCATCCCGCAGGCTCATGATCCGCGGGGCGGCGGCGCTGACCAGCGGTTCGGGCAGGGTGAACAGTTCTGTCGCGTAATCGCCGTTAAACTTGGTCGCGATGTCGCGCGCCAGCTCCAGATGCTGCTTCTGATCGTCACCGACCGGCACGTGCGTGGCGTTGTAGAGCAGGACGTCGGCCGCCATCAGGACGGGGTAGTCGTACAGGCCGACGCTGGCGCCTTCGCGGTTCTTGCCTGCCTTGTCCTTGAACTGCGTCATGCGGTTGAGCCAGCCGACGCGGGCGACGTTGTTGAGCAGCCATGATAGCTCGCTGTGCGCCGGCACGCGCGCCTGGTTGAACAGGATCGAGCGATCGGGGTCGATGCCGGCCGCGACCAGCGTCGCGGTCATTTCGATCGTCTGGCTGCGCAGGTCGGCGGGGGGGATGAATTCGGTCAGGCCGTGGAGGTCGGCAATGAAGTACAGCGTCTCGCCGCCTTCCGCCTGGATCGCGTCCTGCATCGCGACCCATTGCTTCACCGCGCCGAGATAATTGCCGAGGTGGAGGTTACCGGTCGGCTTGATACCGGAGACGACGCGTTTAGCGGGCATGGACGGGCCTTCAGGACTTGGAACGGAGAAGCTGGCGGATGTCCGCCGGGCGTAATGCCCCGGTCACGAACACCGCAGCGGCATAGACGAGCATGCCGGTGCCGACCAGCACGACCATCGCGCCCCAGCGGGCGAGGTTCGCGCCGGTGGTGTAGGGCTGGAACAGGTCGTTGAGGAAGAACATGACGCCGCCCATCAGCAGTGCGGCGACCAACAGGCGCGGCGCGCGGCGCTTCAGTTGGGCGTCGGGGACGAACTGGCCGCGCTTCGCCAACGTGCGGTAGAGCAAGGCGACGTTGACCGTGCTGGCAATCGCGGTGGCGAGTGGAGGGCCCATGTGCTTCAGCGGCACGATCAGCGCGAGGTTCAGGGCGAGGTTCACGCCCATCGATATGGTGGCGTAGCGGACCGGCGTCTTCGTGTCCGAGCGGGCATAATAGCCCGGCGTCAGCACCTTTACGAGGATGTAGGACGGCAGGCCGATCGAGAAGGCGGCGAGCGCTTGGGCGGTGAACGCCGTGTCGGTGGCGTCGAACTTGCCGTGCTGGAAGAGCGCCGCGGCGATCGGGGTGCCGCAGATCACCAGCGCGACCGTGGCGGGCAGGGTGAGCAGCAGTGCCAGCTCCATGCCACGGTTCTGCGTCGCCATCGCGGCGGCTTCTTCGCCGCGGCCGAGCAGGCGCGAGATGGTCGGCAGCAGGACGGTGCCGAGGCCGATGCCGATCAGCCCGAGCGGCAGCTGGTTGAGCCGGTCGGCGGCATAGATGTACGACACCGAACCCGACGGCAGCAGGCTCGCGGCCAGCGCGGTCGATACGACGAGGTTGATCTGCACGGCACCCGCGCCTGCCGCCGCAGGACCGATCAGCGCCATCAGCCGCTTCACGTCGGGACCGAGCCGCGGCAGCTTGAGCCGCAGCGTTACCCCGGCGCGGCGGCAGGCGTACCAGAGCCACAGCAACTGGAGCGCGCCCGAGACGGTGACGGCGATCGCCTGGTTGCGCGCGGTGAGCAGCGGCACGTCGTCGTGGAAGAACAGCAAAGCCGCAATCAGCGTCGCGTTCAGCAGGATCGGCGCAGCGGCGTTGACCCAGAATTTGTGCAGCGAATTGAGGATGCCGCCGAGCAGCGACACGAGGCTGATGAACAGCAGATAGGGAAAGGTCAGCCGCGCAAGCTGGACCGCGAAGTCGAACTGCTTCGGATCGACGCCGTTGAACCCGCCCGACAGCGCGTAAGTGACGGGCCACGCGGCGACCTCCATCACCGCGATCATCACGATCAGGATCGGCAGCAGGATCGACAGCGCGTCTTCGGCAAAGGCGATGCCGTTCGCGATGCCGGTGCCTTCCGCCGCCTTGTCACCCTCCGCCACCTTGCGGTTGAACATCGGGATAAAGGCGGCGGAGAAGGCGCCCTCCGCGAACAGGGCGCGGAACAGGTTGGGCAGGCGGAACGCGATCATGAATGCGTCCGAGGCGAAGCCTGCCCCGACGAAGCGGAAGAACAGCGAATCGCGCAATAAGCCCAGTATCCGGCTGGCGAGCGTCAGCCCGCCGACCGAGCCGAGCGCCTTCGTCAGGTTCACGCGTGTTCGCCCCCCGCCTTATGGATCAGGCGTGACCGATGTCGCCGACCTGAAACGCGCCACCGCCGCCGTTCTGGTCGGCCTGCTGCAGGTAGAGCTGCGCGAAGTCGATCGGCTCGAGCAGCAGCGGCGGGAAGCCGCCGTCGCGAACGCAATCGGCGAGGACACGGCGTGCGAAGGGGAACAGCAGGCGCGGCGCTTCGCCGAGCAGGAACGGCTGGATCGCGTCGGCGGGCACGTTGCGCAGGCCGAACAGACCCGCATAGGTCAGGTCAACGATGAAGGCGGTCTGGCCATCGGCCTCTGCCTTGACATCGATCTTCAGCAGGACCTCGTGCACCTCCTCGCCGACCTGCGCAGTGCCGATGTTGAACTGCACGTCGATCGCGGGCGGGTTCGGGTTCTGGAAGATCGCCGGTGCGTTCGGGTTCTCGAATGACAGGTCCTTGACGTATTGGGAGATCAGGCCGGCCGCCGGCGCGGTGTCTTCGCCGTTGGTCATCGGCTGCGTGTCGATCGTGGTGCCGTTGTCCTGGTCGGCCATGGTATGATCCTTGAGATGAAGCGGAAAGGTGGGGGAATGAAACGGAAAGATGGGGACCGAAGCAGCCCGTCGGGCGTTCGATGCCGATGGCGCCCGCGCCTAGCAGCGCCTGCCCGGAGTTTCAACGGCGGGTGAAACAGGTGTGGTTTGAATAAAAGGGGCATTCGGCCTATGTATCGGTCAGGATCGGAGGCACGGTGTTCTACGTAGTTCTTCTTGCGATGGTGGCGGCCTTTCTGGCGCTGCGTCTTTACAGCGTGCTCGGCAAGCGTACCGGCCACGAACAACAGCCGTTGCCGCGCGCGGCGGAGGATCGCCCCTCGGCCGTTCCGGTCGCCCCGCGTCCGATCGATGCGGCGCCCGAGGCACGCGATCCGGTCAGCCGCAACATCGAACCGCGCGCCGAAGCCGGCCTGCGCGCGATCATCGCGGGCGAGCAGGGCTTCGACGTCAGCCAGTTCATCGGCGGCGCACAGGCTGCATATCGCATGACTCTCGAGGCCTTCTGGGCAGGCGACGAGGCGGCGCTGGCCGATCTTGCCGAACCGGATGTCGTGCAGGCGTTCGGCGAAGCCATCGCGGCGCGCCGCGAGGCGGGCGAGACGCTCGAGAACCGGCTGGTGTCGATCGAGCGCGCGGTGATATCGGATGCTTCGCTCGACGGACGCGAGGCCCGGATCACGATGCGGTTCGACGCCGACATCGCTGCGGTGACGCGGGACGCCGAGGGGAACGTGATCGCCGGGTCGCTGACCGATGCGGTCGAGACGCACGACGTATGGACGTTCGCCCGGACGCTGAAGAGTCGCGATCCGAACTGGAAGCTGGCAGACACCGACGAGGAGTAGGCTGAGGTCGTTCCTCCTTCGCGTTAGCGCAGGAGGGGCACCTTGCCGAAGGGGCGGTTCAGACGGCGTCTTCCCAGGCGACCAATTTTAAAGCTTACCTTTTCCCGGTTGCCGCATTGCGGTGCCGCTCTGCCCGCGAGGGGAGACGAGTGGCAAACAAGTCCTTGTCCCCACGGGCATGCTTGGGCAGAGCCTTGTACGAGGCCATCCGCCGTTCGGTGGACACACGGGGACTTCGATGACCGGTAATCGCATATTCGCCAGCATCGCGCTGGCCCTTGTCCTCAGCGCTTGCGGCGGGCGCGTCGTGCCACTCGCCACTGGCAACGCATCCATCGGGCAGCCGTCTCGCGATGCTGCCACTCCGCCGGGCCGTCCGGCCCCTCGCCCCAGCGCCCCCGGTCAGCAGATTGCCAGCGGGCGCGGGTTCGATGGGCGGATCCAAGCTGCGGTGCCGATGCTGGCGGCGCCCGTGATCGCACATGCAGGTGCGACCACCGCAGCGAGTGCCGGCATCGTTCCCGGCCCGTCGGTCGATGCGCTGCCGATCACCGATGCGCAGGCGGAATCGGCACGACTGGCGTTCCTGTCGAGCTGCCCCGGCCTGATGCGACGCACCGATGCCTCCGGCCTGACGCGCGGTGCCGACTGGCAGCAAGCCTGCGCCGCGGCGGCGAGCGTGCCGCGCGGCAGTGCGCGCGACTTCTTCATCCGCTATTTCGAGGCGGTGCAGGTCGGCGATGGCAAGGCCTTCGCCACCGGCTATTACGAACCCGAAATCGCCGCCTCGCGGGAGCGTCGTGCAGGATACGAGGTGCCGATCTACGCACGACCCAACGATCTGGTCGACGTCGATCTCGGCCAGTTCAGCGACGCGCTGAAAGGCAAGAAGATCCGCGGACGCGTATCGGGCACCAACCTCGTCCCTTATTACGATCGCGCGGCGATCGACACCGGTGTGCTGGATGGCAAGGCACCTGTGCTTGCCTGGGGCGCGGACGAGGCGGCGGTGTTCTTCCTCCAGATCCAGGGATCGGGGCGCCTGCGGCTGCCGAACGGCGAGATCATGCGCGTCGGTTACGACACGCAGAACGGCCGCGATTATACCGGGATCGGTGCGCTGATGAAGGCGCGCGGACTGTTGCAGCCCGGCCAGACGTCGATGCAGGGGATCGTCGCCTGGCTGCATGCGCATCCGGCCGAGGGGCGGGCGATCATGCAGGAGAACAAGAGCTTCGTGTTCTTCCGCGAGCTGAACACGCCCCCGGTGGGTGCGATGGGCTATGTCGTCAACGGCGGGGTGAGCGCGGCCGCGGACGTGAAATACGTGCCGCTCGGTGCGCCGGTGTTCCTGTCGATGGACCGGCAGGACGCCAGCGGATTGTGGGTGGCGCAGGATACCGGCGGTGCGATCAAGGGCAGCAACCGGTTCGATACCTTCTGGGGCGCCGGCGCCACCGCGGAGGCCACGGCAGGCGGCATGGCGGCGCGGGGCACGGCATTCCTGCTGCTGCCGACGGGAACGCTCGCCCGCACGCAGGGCGTTCAATATGGCGCGGGGCAATATGGAGCGGGGGCCGGTGCGCCAGCTCAACGCTGACGAGGCCGACCTGTGGGCGCGGGTGATGGCGACGGTGAAGCCGTTGCGACCGGTGCCGGTCGTGCGGCCCAAGCCCGTTGCCGCTCCGACCGTGCCGGTAAAAGCGACCAAACCATCGAAGGCGCTTACTCGCGCAATCGCGGCGGCGCGACCGGTCCCATCGAAGCCGGTCGCGGCCGTGCCCTCAGCGCGACAGAATACGCTCGATGGCAGTTGGGACAAGAAGCTGACACGCGGGATCGTCAGCCCGGATAGCTCGATCGATCTGCACGGGCATAACCTGTCATCGGCGCATGCCTTGCTGGACGAGGGATTGTCACGGGCGATCGCGCGAGGGGATCGCGTGTTGCTGCTGGTGACGGGCAAGCCGCCGCGGCCGGAGAGCGAACGGCCGCACGCGCGTGGTGCGATCCGCGCTGCAATCGCCGACTGGCTGGCAGCGTCACGGCATGCCGATGCGATCGCCGCGGTGCGCGGTGCGCATCCGCGGCATGGCGGGCAGGGAGCCTTGTACATCGTGCTGCGGCGCGGGCGGTGACCCTCCCCGATCCCCCCGCCAGAGGAGGAAGACCACTCGGTGCGGCCGAATGGTGGAGGGGAGGAATGCCCTGATAACGAGGTTCGAAGCCAACCTCCCCGTCCGTCGCGCGTTCGACGTGCCTCCTCCTCCCGGTGGGGGAGGACCGTTCAGGTCGTCAGTCGTACGATGACATCGGCGTAGATCGCCGTCAGCGTTTCCAGATCGGCGACGGCGACCGCCTCGTCCACCTGATGCATCGTCGCGTTGATCAGGCCGAATTCCACCGTTGGGCAGAGCTTCGACAGGAACCGCGCATCGGAGGTGCCGCCCGAGGTGGACAGTTCGGGCACCAGCCCGGTCTGCACCTCGATCGCTGCGCTCATCAGCGCGGTGAATGCGCCGGGTTCGGTCAGGAACGCCTCACCCGAAACCTTACCCTCGACGACTGCGCCGGGGGCGTGTTCGTGGACGATCGCACGGACCCGGTCGATCAGGTCCGCGCCGCGCTGTTCGTCGTTGAAGCGGATGTTGAGGCGGGCGCTGGCACGTGCCGGAATAACGTTGTGCGCGGGATTGCCGACGGTGATGTCGGTAATCTCCAGGTTCGAAGGCTGGAACCACGCATTGCCGTGATCGAGACCCATAGCCTGCAATGCCGCCAGCGCCTGCGCCAGCTTGCCTGCCGGATTGTCGGCGAGGTGCGGGTAGGCGACATGACCTTGCCGGCCGGGTACGTCGATCCAGATGTTCACCGATCCGCGCCGGCCGATCTTCGCCATGTCGCCGAGACGTGCCACCGACGTGGGTTCGCCGACGAGGCACAGGTCGGGCGCGATGCCGCGCGCCGCCATCCGTTCGATCAATACCGGCGTGCCATAGGTCGCCGGACCCTCTTCGTCGCCGGTGATGAGCATACTGAGCGTCGGGCCCGTCGCACGCGAGGCGGCTGCGGCAAAAGCGGCGACGGCGCCTTTCATATCCACCGCGCCGCGCCCGTGTAGCAGGCCGCCGTGCACGTCGCCGGACCAGGGCGAACCGGTCCAGCCATCGCCGGGGGGCACGACGTCGACATGACCGGCAAACGCCAGATGCCGGTCCCCGCCCGGGCGCAGCGCGATCATGTTCTCGACAGGGCCATCGGGCGGTTCGCCGACGACGAAGCGATCCACCGTAAAGCCGATCGGCACCAGTGCGGATTCGAGCACGTCGAATACGCGCCCGCGGGCCGGCGTCACACTGTCCGCCCGTAGCAGGGCCTGCGTCAGCGCGAGAACGTCGATCAACGGGGCGACCTCATGCCGACGGCGGCTCGTATTGCTGGATCACCCAATCCTCCTCCTGCGCGCCGGCGACCCAGTCCTGCATCCACGGGTGCTGGATGACGGCGTCGATATAGGCCGCAGCGAAGCGGGCGATCGGCAATTGATAGGAGATGATGCGGGTGCACACCGGCGCGAACATGATGTCCGCTGCGCCGAACTGGCCGAACAGGAATGCTCCGTCTCCACCCCAGCGCGCGCGCGCCTGTGCCCAGAGCTCCATGATCCGGCCGAGGTCGGCGAGCACATCGTCGTCGGGGCGGCTGGCCGGAAACACCTGCCGGATGTTCATGGCGTGCTTTCGACGGAGCGCCGTGAAGCTGGAGTGCATTTCCGCTGCCATCGATCGCGCCATCGCACGTGCGGGTTCGTCTTTCGGCCAGAAGCGGTCGCGCCCGACCTTGTCGGCAAGGTAGTCCACGATCGCGAGACTGTCCCACACCACTGCCTCGCCGTCCCAGAGGATCGGCACCTTGCCCGACGAGGGTGCGAATTCCGCGCCCTCGCGGCGGCGATCCCATTCGGCATCGTAGAGCGGAACGACGACCTCGTCGAACGGCAGGCCGGATTGCTTGCAGGCCAGCCAGCCACGCAGCGACCAGGAGGAATAGGCCTTGTTACCGATGATCAGCTTCATGCCGCGGGTCTAGTGGATCGTCCCGCGGCACGTAAGTCATCTTCGTAACGATCAGCCTTGCCGCTGCCCGAATTCCGCCCAGCGCAGCGCCGATTCCGCGAGGTAGGCCCGTACGAAGCTGGTGCCTGCGGTCGGCGGAAACGCTCCGGATGTCGAACAGCCGGGTGCGGAGGCGACAAGCGTCTTCACCGCCTGCCGCTCGGCCGTCGATCCGTGATCGCTGAGCAGGACCGAGCGGGCGGCGCCGGGGGCCCGTACGACGAGGCAGTTCGCGATCGCGGTATAGGCACGGTCGTCGGGCAGGCGTGCCTTGCTTCGCGCCCATTCCGATGCCTGAAACGCGTCCAGGTCCGACTGGGTGGTGCCGGCGCTGTGCAACGCCCGGCCGACCGGCTGTCGCTTGTACATCGCCTCCGCCAGGCTACCCCGCAGGAACACGACCGGCGGACGATAGGCGTAGGGCAGGCATCCCTTCGAAACACCGACGAGCTGGCGCAATTCGGTCAGCTCGGTTCGGGTGTTGGGCGAAGTCTGCAACAGCGAACGGACCCGCGTCGGACTGACGTTCGTCGCGCATCGGCCATATTGCTGCGCGAGTTCGTAGGTCTGCTGGTAATATTTGCTTTGCGCGAACGTACCCGAGCCGGGAAAACCGTTCAGCGGCAGGAACGTGCGCGGCACGATCGGCGAACGCATCGGTACCGTGCCGGGGAAGATGTTCGGGGTCGCAGGAACGGCGGATGGCGGCGCGGTCGGTGCCGTCTGCGCAAGGGCTACAGGTATGCCGGCGGCCAATGCCGCGACAGAGGCGAGACAGAGCAATGCCGTATTCATCGACGTTCTCCCGGTATCCGCCGCCCGTACGCGGCGAGATGATCATCCACGCAGCGGATGTACGATGACTGAACCGGAAGGTTGCGCGGGTTAGCCGATCGCTTCGAGCACCGCTGCGCGGAGTTCCGGAATGCCCATGCCGCCTTCGCTCGACGTCGCGAGGATGTCGGGGTGGGCGGCGGGGCGCTTGCGCGCCTCGGCAGCGACGCTTTCCATGACGTCGGCGAGTTCGGTCGCCTTCACCTTGTCCGCCTTGGTCAGGACGAGGCGATAGCTGACCGCCGCCTTGTCGAGCATTTCGAGGATGTCGCAATCGACCTCCTTGATGCCGTGCCGCGAATCGATCAGCACCAACGCGCGCTTCAGCGTGTCGCGGCCGCGCAGGAAGTCGTTGACCAGAAAGCGCCACTTCTTGACGACGTCCTTGGGGGCCTTGGCGAAGCCGTAGCCGGGCATGTCGACCAGCCGGAACGACAGCGGCAGGCCGACGTCGAAGAAGTTCAGCTCCTGCGTCCGGCCTGGCGTGTTCGACGTGCGCGCCAGCCCGTTGCGCCCGGTCAGCGCGTTGAGCAGCGACGATTTGCCGACGTTGGAACGCCCGGCGAACGCAACCTCCGGCACGATCGGCGCGGGCAGATGCTCCAGCGCCGGTGCCGACTTCAGGAAGCTGATCGGCCCGGCGAACGTCTTGCGCGCGTGTTCGATCAACTCCGGCGTGAAGCCTTCGTCATCCGGGGTGACGATGTCCTCGCTCACTTCGCGGGCGCCGTCTTGAGGTCGGGGTGGCGGGCGTACAGCACCCGCTGTTGCAGGATCGCGAGGAAGTTCGACGCGATCCAGTAGACCTGCAGGCCGACCGGGTAGCTCGCCATGACGAACATCAGCACCCACGGGATGATCGCGAACACCTGCTTCTGGGTGTCGTCCATCGGCGCCGGGTTCATCTTGAACTGGAAGTACATCGAGATGCCGAGGATGATCGGCACGACGCCGATCGCGATCATGTGCGGCGGGGTGAAGTGCAGATAGCCGAACAGGTTGAGCGGCGTCAGCGGATCGGGCGCGGACAGATCCTTGATCCACGCGACGAACGGCTGGTGCCGCATTTCGATCGTCAGCATCAGCACCTTGTACAGCGCATAGAAGATCGGGATCTGAAGCAGGGTGGGCAGACAGCCGGCGACGGGATTGACCTTTTCGGTCTTGTAGAGGCCCATCACCTCCTGCTGCATGCGCGGCTTGTCGTCCTTGAAGCGCTCCTGGATCGCCTTCATCTTCGGCTGGATCGCCCGCATCTTGGCCATGCTGGCGAACTGGCGCTGTGCGATCGGGAACATCAGGCCGCGGATCGTCACCGTCAGCAGGATGATCGCGACGCCGAAGTTGCCGACCATGCGGAACAGCCAGTCGAGATAGGTGAAGATCGGCTTTTCGACGATTTCGAACCAGCCCCAGTCGATCGCCTTGTCGAGCTTGGCGACGGCGGCGTCGTTCTCATAATGCTGAAGCGCCTTCACTTCCTTCGCGCCCGCGAAGAAGCGACTGGTCTGGGTCAATGCCCGACCGGCCGGCAGCAGCTTTGGAGCGAAGGCATAATCGGCCTGATACGCCTTGTTGGCGCCGCTGCGGAACTGGCCGTCGAACTGCGCCGACTGGTCGGGGACGAGTGCGGTCAGCCAGTATTTGTCGGTGAAGCCGAGCCAGCCCGCCGTCGTCGTGAACTTGACGGGCGCCTCGTCCAGCTCGTCGAACTTGACGCCGTAATCGGCACCGCCGCCATGGACCGACATCGGGCCGGTGTGGATTTGCCACGTGCCGGGGTCCTTCGACACGCCGACGCGGTTGACGTAGCCATAAGGCGCGACCGGCACCGGCGCGGCGCCGGCGTTCTGCACCGTCTGCTTGACGGTAAACATATACTGGTCGTCGACGGTGAGTTCGATCGCGAAGCGCTGGCCGGTCGCGTTGGCGGCGGTCAGCGTCACCGGGCGACCGGGCGCGAGCAGCTGCGCCGAAGCCGTCCATACGGCATCGGCGGCAGGCGGCTTCAGGCCATCGTCGCGCCAGCCGAAGCCCGCGAAATACGCCTCGGGCGCGCCGGCCGGCGACAGCAGGCGTATCGGCGGCGAATCCTTGGCGATCGTTTCCTTGTACTTGACCAGCACGAGGTCGTCGATGCGCGCGCCCTTGAGGTTGATCGAGCCTTGCAGCGTCGGCGTGCTGATGCGGACACGTGGCGATTCACCGAGCACGACCTGACGGTTGCGCACCGCACCCGGCGCGTCGGCAGTCGGATCGGCAGAGGTCCGCGCCGGAATCGGCTGCGACTTGCCGTTGACGATCTTCGTCACCGGCGGGTTCGCGACGGGGAAGAACTTGCCCTGGATCAGCGGCCACGCGAACAGGATCAGCGCGGCGATGACCGCGAACAGGACGAAATTCTGGCGTTCTTTGTTCAAGGTCTTGCCCCGTCGTAGCTCAAGGGACGGGATCGGGTCCGTACCCGCCCCAGGGATGACAGCGCGCAATCCGCTTCGCCGCCAACCATCCGCCCTTTGCCGCGCCATAGCGGCGAAGGGCGGTGATTGCATAGGCGGAACAGGATGGCTGATAGCGGCAGGTGGGCGGCATCACCGCCGATGGCCCCAATTGCCAGCCGCGCGCGATCAGGATCAGCAGCTTCGCGATCACCGTTTCGGCTTTCGCGGTGGACGCGGACGGGCGGGAGCGCTTTCGCCGCGGGTGATCTTGGCCAAGGCCTTGCCGAGTTCGGCCTTCAGCGCCGCATGATCGCGCTCGATGCCACCGTCGCGGCCGATCAGCACGTGATCCGCACCGCGAATGCCGCCGACCGGCAACAGCTCACGCGCCAACGCCCGCAACCGCCGTTTCATGCGGTTCCGGACGACGGCGTTGCCCACTTTCTTGGTGACGGTGAAACCGACGCGCATCGCGGGGTCACCATCGTCGCGGTCGCGCACCAGCAGGACGAATCCCGGCATCGGCGCCCGCTTGCCCGCATTCGCCGCGAGGAAATCGCGACGAAGCGAGAGCGTCGAGACGGTTACGCCGACAGCTTCTTGCGGCCGCGGGCGCGACGAGCGCGGATCACCGCACGGCCGCCGACCGTCGCCATCCGCGAGCGGAAGCCGTGGCGACGTGCACGCACCAGGTTGCTCGGCTGAAAGGTCCGCTTCATGATTCATTCCCTGATCGTCGAAATAGCAAATGGCCGCCACGCAGGACGGCCTTGATGGGGCGCGCATACCGGGAGGCGGCACGCAAGTCAACGCGAGCCGATCCGTTCTGCAGGGGGACCAGATCGGCCATGTCCCGACGTGCTGTCCATCATGATGGCTGCTTGCATCATCCCGTGAAAGTGGGACGGGTGTATTACCTCTGCAAGGCGGTCGCAGAAAGATGTTTTGGTCCATTCCAGACCTACGTAAAGCCGCTATGGGTCGTGCCAGCGGAGGAAAGACATGGCGGCGATCGTCCAGACGGTGGCGTATCTGGGACTGGAGGCGCGGGGTGTCGAGGTGCAGGTGCAGCTCATCCC
Organism: Sphingomonas sp. Leaf37; assembly: GCF_920939475.1. Lineage (NCBI taxonomy): Bacteria > Pseudomonadati > Pseudomonadota > Alphaproteobacteria > Sphingomonadales > Sphingomonadaceae > Sphingomonas > Sphingomonas sp. Leaf37. The sequence continues at coordinate 1,060,706 of NZ_CAKLAX010000001.1, forward strand.
CGGTCTGCCGGCGTTTCACGTCGTCGGCCTCGGCGACAAGGCGGTTGCGGAAAGTCGCGAACGCGTTCGCAGCGCCGTGTCCGCGATGGGACTGGCGCTGCCACCCAAGCGAATCGTCGTCAATCTGTCGCCCGCCGACCTGCCCAAGGAGGGATCGCATTTCGACCTGCCGATCGCGCTGGCCTTGCTGGGCGCGATGGGCGTGATCGATGTCGAGGCGCTGGCGGACTATGTCGTTGTCGGTGAACTGGGGCTCGATGGCCGGATCGCATCGTCACCCGGCGTGTTGCTTGCCGCCTTGCACGCAGGCGCGGGGGGCAGGGGGTTGATCTGTCCTGCGGCGCAAGGGTCGGAAGCGGCCTGGGCGGGGTCGGTAGAAGTGCTTGCCGCGCCGGACCTCCTCGCGCTCATCAACCATTTCAAGGGGCATGGCCTGCTCTCCGCGCCGATCGCGGGCAAGGTCGAGAATGTCGTGCAGGGCCCGGACCTGCGTCAGGTGAAAGGACAGGAGGTCGCCAAGCGTGCCCTCGAGATTGCGGCGGCGGGCGGTCACAACCTGCTGATGATCGGCCCGCCCGGCGCGGGTAAATCGCTGATGGCGTCGTGCCTGCCGGGCATCCTGCCGCCGCTCGATCCGGCCGAGGCGCTGGAGGTCTCGATGGTCCAGTCGGTCGCAGGCACGCTGGCGAACGGCCGCATGACACGCAGCCGTCCATTCCGCAGCCCGCATCACAGCGCGTCGATGGCGGCGCTGACGGGTGGCGGGTTGAAGGTGAAGCCGGGCGAAGTCAGCCTCGCGCACCTCGGCGTGCTGTTCCTCGACGAGCTGCCCGAATTCCAGCGCGGCGTCCTCGACTCGTTGCGTCAGCCGCTGGAAGCCGGCGTGATCAGTGTCGCGCGGGCCAATGCGCACGTCACCTTTCCCGCGCGCGTGCAGTTGATCGCCGCCATGAATCCATGTCGTTGCGGCCATCTGGGCGACGCCAGCCTTGCCTGTGCCCGCGCGCCACGCTGCGCGGCGGACTATCAGGCGAAAGTATCCGGCCCCTTGCTCGACCGCATCGATCTGCATGTCGAGGTCGGCGCCGTCAGCGCCGCCGACCTCGTCCTGCCGCCGCCCGCCGAGGGTTCGGCCGAGGTATCGGCCCGTGTCGCCGCCGCGCGCGCGATCCAGACGATCCGCTATGCCGGAGAAACGGCGCGGACCAATGCGGACGCGGACGGTGCGCTGCTCGACCGGGTCGCGACGCCGGACGAGCCGGGCCGCCGACTGCTGGCGCAGGCGGCAGAGGCGATGCGGATGTCGGCAAGGGGATATACCCGGGTGCTGCGGGTCGCGCGCACCATCGCCGATCTGGGCGGGGCCGGGACCATCGGCCGCATTCATATCGCGGAGGCACTCAGCTATCGTCGCAAAAGCCCGACGAACTGAGGCGGGGCGCCTAGTGCGTGGCGGCCTCTCGCTCCTTGATCAGCGCCAGGCACTGGCTCAGCAAGGCTGCGATCAGAAAATCGCCGCTCGCATCGGCATGTTCCAGCGCACGCACCAACTGCTCCTGCAGTGATTCACGTTCGCCCATCTTATCTGCCGTCATTGTTCCGGAAACCCGTATCGAGCTTTCCACGCTAAACACGGACCGGCTCATCGGCGCAACGACATGGATCAAGCCGGACCGTTTCGTATATTTTGCGGCTTTGCATGCTTGCGATGCCGTCGGCGAACGGCTACCCGGCAAGCCTTCGCTGCCCCTGTGGCGAAATTGGTAGACGCATTCGACTCAAAATCGAACGCCGTAAGGCATGCTGGTTCAAGTCCGGCCAGGGGCACCATTCCATCATCGATGAACGATATCGTGGGCCGGCACCGCCGACCCGGAGCGATCGGGCCGGCGATGGCGATGCCACCGCTCCACGACGGCGGCGGCCTGACCCAAACTTGCCGTACCGATCAGCGGCGCTTGCGCAGCCGCCCCCGGAACAGGCCGCGGTGGGTCGTCGCCTCGAACATCTCGCCCGGACCTTCGGGGTCCAGTACCTCGTTGTCCGCCAGCCATTTCTCGATGCCGTCCAAATCCGGGACCTCGTATGGCCGCAGCGATCGGCCGGGTCCACGCAGCCGCTCGATCGTCTCGATCAGCGATCCCGTCTGCTCCATCAACTGCGCGACGCGCTCCGGCGCAACGTCGAGGTGTTCGGCCATCAGGTCGTGGCGGGTCGCCGCGATCTTCGCTTCCAGCCCGGCGCCGGGGTGGCGTTCGGTATCCAGCACGACGTCGCATTCGGTGTCGAGCCGCAGCGAGCGGTTGTTGATATTGGCCGATCCGATGCGCAGCTGCGTATCGTCGATGATGGTGATCTTGGCATGGCAATAGATCGCGGTGCCGCCGCGAGTGAACGGATGGTACAGCCGGAACCGGTCATGCTTGTCGCGCCGGTGCAGCGTCTCGACCAGACGCGCGCGGGCGGTGTCCATCGCCAGCGGCTCCAGCCAGCCCTGCGCGGTCAGCGGATTGACGATGACGATTTCCGGCCCGTCAGGCTCGTCCAGTCGTGCAGCGATCGCCTCGGCGATCCGGCGCGATGCGAAATACTGGCTCTCGCAATAGATGTGGCGCTCGGCTGCCCTGATCTGGTCGATGAACAGCGCCTCGACCTCGGTGACCGCCGCTTCGCCCGGCATTTCGGGCTGGCTGCGCGCGATCCCCAGCTCGACGTCCTCGAACGTCGTCTCCAGCGACGCCGGCCAGCAGGTGCCGCCGCCCTCGACCGGGTGCAACGTATGACCCGCGGCCAGATGCCAGCGATCACGGCAGAGTTCGCCCAGCGCCGCGGCGGCCGGGCCGGTAATCGCGGTCGTCGCATCGTGCCAGGGCTTGTACGGCTTGCCGCCGGGTAGCTTGCGGCCGGGGTCGTCGTCGCGATGCGCCCGTGTGTCCCATCGCTCCGCGGTCATGTCGATGCCGCCGCAAAAGGCGAGGCAATCGTCGATCGAGACGATCTTCTGATGGTGCGACGATGCGGTCGGGTGATGCCCGTCCAGCTTCACGTGGATGCGCGGGTGCCGCATCCACTTCAGCACCGTGAACACCGTGCTGCCACGGAACGCCGCCTTCATCGCGCCGACGTCCCAGCGCAGCAGGTACAGCTCCAGCTCCGGATTGCGTTCGATCAGCCAGTACAGGAAGTCGCCGACCGTTTCGGGCCCCTCGGTCGTGCCGGTGCTGCCGACCAGCCGGATGCGCGCGTCGAAATCCCAGCCGACCAGCATGATCCGCTTCTTCGCCTGCAGGAACGCCTCGCGCGCGACTCCGAAATAGCGGTCCGCATCGACGATCACCGACAGGCGATCGGCACGTTCGATACGCCAGACGTTACGGCCGGGGTCGAGCATCTTGGGCGTTCAGTCCTTCCTGTCGGCCATAGATGCGGTCGAGCACCTCGGCACTGCGCGCGAACTGCTCCGCGGCGGGGTCGAAACGGGAGGAAGCAGCAAGCTGTTCCGCCCATATGGCAGCGGACCGGGCGCCCCATGGATCGGGAGGCTCGGCCAGCGTGATCGCCTGCGTACCGGTGAAATGCTGCGCCGTGAAGTCATAGAAGGAACCGGAAACGTTGCGTAATGCCGCACCACCGCGGGTGCCGTAGAAGGCCGCCTCGATCACCGCATCGCGGCCGGCGTGCAGATTCCACGAGCAGGCGAGGCGGACCGCCGTGTCGCCGGCCCTGAACTGTGCGGTGGCGTAATCCTCGACCGATCCGGACTGCAATGGCCTGCCTTGCGCGAGCAGCGTCGCCTCGACGTTCCCGACGGTCGGGAAGTCCAGCGTCCAGAGTGCCAGATCGACCAGATGGACGCCGAGATCGATGATGCAACCGCCGCCCGATTGCGCGGGGTCGAAGAACCACGGCTTGCCCGGTCCGTATGCGTTGTGGAAGGTGAGGTCGATCGCGAAGATATCGCCCAGCGCTCCGCTACGGACGCGATCCGCTATCGCCGTCATCGCAGCCGTGTGGCGATAGGACAGGTCGACGCCCAACAGGCGATCGGCGGTGCGTGCGGCGTCGATCACAGCCTGCGCCTCGGCTGCCGAGCGACCGAGTGGTTTCTGGCAGAATACGGCGGCGCCGGCTTGCAACGCGGCGATCGACTGTTCGGCGTGCAGTGCGGACGGCGTCGCGATGACTACGCCGTCGAGGCCGAGCGCGAGCATGTCGTCCAGCGACGAAACGATTCGTGCATCCGGGGCCAGCGCGACCGCATCCGCGATGCAGTCCGGGGACGGGTCGCAGATCGCGCCGACCCGGATCGCACCGGTGGCGACCATCGCCTCCATCCGGTGACGGCCGATCCAGCCGGTGCCGAGAAAGCCCAAGCGTGGGATGTTCAAGCGGATGTTCCTTTTACGATGCCGTGCCCGCCGGGGAGGATGTCATGTCCACCAGCGCCTTCACGAACCCGCCGGGCTTGTCCCGTGTCGCGTCCAGCGCGTCGCCCAGCCGTTCCAGCGGATAATGGTGCGTGTACAACGGTGCCGGATCGAACCGCCCGCTCGCGACCGCATCGATCGCCTCGTGCAGCCCGCGCATCTGCACCGCCGGATCGCGTTCGTGCGCGTTGACGACGTCGATGCCCTTCCAGTTCCAGTCCTGCATGTTGACCTGGCGCGGGCCGTCCTGATGATAGCCCGCGATCACCAGCTTGCCCCCGAATCCGATCAGCGCGGTGGCGAGGTCCAGTGGCCATTGCTTGCCGACAGCCTCGATCACCCGCTCGCACATCGCTGCGCCGGTCAGCGCCTTCACCTGTTCGATGATCTGCCAGTGATCGTGCACCGGGATCGTCTCGGCCGCGCCGTAATGCGTCGCGAGGTCGAGGCTTTCCTGCCGGCGCGAGATCGCGATCACCCGTGCGCCGGCATCGCTGGCGAGCCGGGTCAGCACCGCGCCCAAAAATCCGATACCGACGATCGCCACCGTCTGGCCGGCACGAATGTCGCTGCGTCGAAAGATGTTGAAGGCGCAGCCCAGCGGCTCCCCCGGAAACGGCTGGCCATCGAGTGCGGCGGGTAGTCTGGCGACCATGTCCGCCTTCGCCAGATCGTATTCCGCGAACGAACGGTAGGAGAGGGCGGCGACGCGATCGCCGACGCTCAGCCCCTCGACCCCGGCGCCCAGCGCATCGATCCGCCCCCAGCCTTCATGTCCCAGTCCGCCGGCCTCGCCGGGGTAGGTAACCCAGGGCAGCCCGGCCCATGGCTCGAGGTTCGACGCGCACACGCCGCAACCCTCCAGCCTCAACCGTATCTCGCCCGCGCCCGGCTCAGGCACTGCGACCCCGTCCACCCGCATCGCGCCCGGCGCATCCAGCACCGCAGCGCGCATCATTCCTGCAACCATCTGATCTTCCATGTCTTATTGATTCCATGAGCGATCCCGGGATGCAGACGACCTTGCGCGATAATATCGCCGCGCTCGCGGATCGCGCACGTGCCGAACGCCGTGCCGCACCGCTGCCGGCGCGTATCGCCGATCGGATCACGCGCTTCACCGGATCGATGACCTTCGTCGCGATCCATCTGACCATTTACGGCCTGTGGATCGTCGCCAACCTCGGCTGGATACCGGGCATTCCCCGTTTCGATCCGACGTTCGTCATTCTGGCGTCCGAAGCGTCGGTGGAAGCGATCTTCCTCTCCACCTTCGTCCTCATCAGCCAGAACCGCATGGCCGAACAAGCCGATCGCCGCGCCGATCTCGACCTGCACATCAACCTGCTCGCCGAACACGAACTGACCCGCCTCGCCGCGCTGGTCGGCCGAATTGCCCAACGGCTCGACGTGCCGGTCGAGGACCGCGAGATCGAGACCGACGTGGAGCCCGAACGCGTGCTCGACGCGCTCGAAGCTCAAAAAGCCTGACGTCACGCCGCCGCGATCTGCGGCACGGATGAGACGCCCGCAGGTGCATAGCGATCGATCATCCACGCGCAAAAATCGGCGAATTGCTGCGGGTCCTTCGCCGCGCTGGTATGGTGCGGCTGGATGCCGAGATGTTCGGGCGTGAAGCAGAAGGTGACGGTGACGTCGAAGTCCTGCAACGCCTCCATCTGCCGGTCGAACCAGTCGATCGCATCGGGGCGGAAGCTGTCCGCCCAGCTCAGCCCGGTGCGCAGCCGCTTCGTGCCGAGCCGCTTCATCCACGCCACCGCCCCATCCAGCCGCGGGTCCTGATAGTGGAACCATTGCATCAGCCCCATGCGATCCGCGACCTCGGCATAGACGTCCAGCGACGCCTTGGGCGTGCCGTCCTCGCGGATCAGGCCCATGTAGAAATGGCGGTAATAGCTCGACCCCTCCGCCTCGCGATGACGGGTGGTCGCGCCCCATGCGTGCGGCAGGTCGAACAGCGAATACCAGAACACGCGGTCGACGCGGTCGAGCAGCAGTTCGGCGGTACGGCGGACCCCGAATTCCTGCACCTCCTCCGCCCCGAAGCTGCCGACGCCCACTTCAGTGGCCCAGATAGGCTTGTCAGGACACACCGCCTCGATCTCGGCGATCTTGTCGGGCCAGGCATGGATCGGCCACAGGTTCCAGTCGAGCGGGAAGCCGTGCACCGCGACGACGTCGACCGCATCGAGCGCGCCATGGCCGCGCATCCGGTTGACCCATTCGGGATCGATCGGGCTCATTCCCCCGAGGACCCGCGTCACCGCCGGGTTGATCGCCCGGATCGCGTTGCCAGCGCGGATCACCGTGTCGGCGAACAGCGACCAGTCGGGATCGACCTCCGGGTCCCAATGCGATTTGTTGTTCGGCTCGTTCCAGATCATCGCCGCTTCGATCATGCGTCGCTCCCCCTGTTTGGCCCCGTGCTGGGGTAGACCGCTGCGGGTCCGAATTCTGCGTAAGGCACCGGCGCGACCCGGCAGAGATAGACCTCGCTCTCCGGCTGCGCCTCGATGGTGAAGCCCGATGCGCGCAGCATCGCCGCGCTGCACGCTGCATTGGGTGCCCACCAGTTGGTCCAGTCGTGCGCGAACTCGCGCTCGATGAAGTGCATTCTGGGATAGCCCGGCTCGTCGAAATACGGCGGCGGTTCATGTGTCCCCGGCATGTGGAACGGGTGGTCAGCCGGCACCGGATACACCTCGCGCGATCCCTGTTGCATCGTCTGGAACAGCATCAGGTCGCCCGCGACGTGCTCGCGGATCAAGTCGAGCGCCAGCAACGGATGGCGCAGGTGATAGAGCACGCCCATGAAGATCACGAGGTCGAACCGCTCGCCCAGCGCACCCACATCGTAGACCGACAGGTTGCGGAACTCGACGCCGTCGAAGCCCAGCGCAGCGCTCGCCAGCCGCGCCTGCGCCAGATAGCGGTCGTCGCTGTCGATGCCGAGCACGCGATCCGCCCCGCGCCGCTTCATCTCGACCGAATAGAAGCCGGCGTTGCAGCCGATATCGAGCACCGATTTGCCGGTCAGATCGGCGGGCAGCGCGTCGGCGAAGCGCGCGAACTTGAATCGCGGATAATCGCCCAGAAAATGCTCCGGCGCGGTCTCGATGCCGTGCCCCAGATCGATGTTGTGAAACCACGGGCCGAGGCGCTCCACCTCGGCACGCAAGACATCCGGCGTCATGCAGCCACCCTTTCGTTCAAGCTCAACAGCCGCGCGCCCCAATCGCCCAACACCACGCGGCTGACCGAGGCCGGCGCGACATCGAAGCGCAGCAGATTATCCAATGGCAATCCGATCGCGTCGGCGACCGCAGCGCGGATCATGTCGGAATGTGTCACCAGCGCAATCACCGCGCCATCCTCAGCCGCGGCGACCGCGTGCATATAGCCGACGATCCGCGCCTGAGCCTCGGCCATTGTTTCCCCATCGGGAATCCGCGCGGTGCCACGCGATCCGTTCCAGTCGTCCCATGCCGGCCCTGCCAGCGTGCCGAAGGCGGCACCGGTCCAGTCGCCCATGTCTATCTCGATCAGCGCCTCGACCGGGATCGGAGCCGCCAGCCCGCAGGCCTCCGCGATCGCCGCCGCAGTGTCGCGGGTGCGCTCCAGCGGTGAACAGGCGATCCGGTCGATCCGTTCGCCGCGCAGGCCCCGTCCGAGAGCAGCGGCCTGCGCATGGCCTTCGCCGCTCAGCGCCACACCGTGCATCCGCCCGGACAGACGGCGATCGAGGTGCACATGCGCGGCATGCCGGATGAGGAGGAACGTCGCCGTCAACTCTGCGCCCTTGTCCAGAAACGCCGGCGAGTCGATGGCGAAACACCAACTTGCCAGCTTAACATCGGTTAAGAGGTTTGTACCTCAAGCTCCTAGGAACAAAGAAGAAGAACCTTCGTTCCACCCTCGTAGCGATTGTCCATACGAGAGGGCTGGGCACCGGATGCTTCGAACAGACACCAACAGCCGCAACCTGTCCTTGACCTCGATCATCAACATGGGTCAGTCGGCATGAGCGAGACGGTCCTGATCACCGGCGGCGCCGGTTTCATCGGTCGCTTCGTCGGCGACGAACTGCTCCGCCGCGGCAACCGGGTCCGCGTACTCGACAGCCTGATCCCGCAGGTTCACGGCCATGTCGACCGGCCGCCGCTGCTCAACGGCGAGGTCGAGCTGATCAAGGCGGACGTTCGCGACGGCGACGCGGTCGCGCGTGCCTTGCAGGGCATCGACAGCGTCATCCACCTCGCCGCGGAGGTCGGCGTGGGCCAGTCGATGTACGAGGTCGAGCGCTACACCTCGACCAACGACGTCGGCACCGCGGTGCTGTTCGAACGGCTGATCGACAACCCGGTGCGCCGCGTCGTCACCGCCTCGTCGATGTCGATCTACGGCGAGGGGCTGTACCGCGACGCCGACGGTGCGCTGGTCGAGAATGCGGAGCGTGGCGCGGTGCGCGACGGCATGGCGAACTGGGACCCGGTCGATGCGCAGGGTCGCACGCTGACCCCGGTGGCGACGCCGGAATGGAAGCGACCCAGCCTCGCCTCGATCTACGCGCTCAACAAATACGTGCAGGAGCGCACGACGCACATCATGGCGAAGCCGTACGGGATCGAGGGCGTCTGCCTGCGCCTGTTCAACGTCTACGGACCGGGGCAGGCGCTCTCCAACCCCTATACCGGCGTGCTGGCGATCTTCGCGTCGCGGTTGCTCAACGGGCAGCAACCGATGATCTTCGAGGATGGTGAGCAACGCCGCGACTTCGTCCATGTGTCCGACGTAGCGCGCGCCTTTGCCGATGCGCTGGTGTTGCCGGAGGCGGTCGACCAGACGTTCAACATCGGTTCGGGCCACGACCGCTCGGTGACCGAGGTCGCCGAGGCGCTGGCCAAGGCGATGGGCAAGAACGACATCCGCCCCGAGATCGTCGGCAAGGCGCGCATCGGCGATATCCGCCATTGCTTCTGCGACACCAGCCTCGCCGAGGAGCGGATCGGGTTCCGGGCGACGCAGGACTTCATCGAAGGGCTGGCGGAACTGGCCGAATGGGTCGGCGAACAGACCGCCGAGGACAATGTCGGGCAGGCGAGAGCAGAGCTGGAGAAGCGGGGGCTGGTCGCGTGACGCCGCACCCGTCCACCCACACCCCCTTCGTCATCCCGGCGAACGCCGGGACCCATGGAGGGGGTGCCACTGCTGAGTGCCACCATCGCAGGCCGATCGGGTCCATGGGTCCCGGCGTTCGCCGGGATGACGGCCGGGGGGAGGGTGCCCCCTCAACGCAACGCCGTCATCCCCGCGCAGGCGGGGATCCATATCGGCTGACCTCGCGATCCCATCGAAAGCCTGCGCCTATGGATCCCCGCCTGCGCGGGGATGACGAATGGCTGTGGGGTATTGCGCGCGAGATCAACGAGGCGGCCCATGCCCACTGACGCCCCCATCCTCGTTACCGGCGGCGCGGGCTTCATCGGCTCGAACATCGCCGACCGCCTCGCAAGCGAAGGCCATCACGTCCTGATCTACGATGCGCTCACCCGCCCCGGCGTCGAGCGCAACCTGTCGTGGCTGCAACAACGCCACGCCACGAAGATCACCCCCATCCAGGCCGACGTCCGCAACGCCGCGGACCTGACCCGCGCGGTGAACGAGGCGCAGGCGGTGTTCCACATGGCGGCGCAGGTCGCCGTCACTACCAGCATGGAAGACCCCCGCGACGACCTCGAGATCAATATCCTCGGCACCTTCAACCTGCTCGAGGCGCTTCGGCAGAAACCCGGCACGCCGGTCGTCTTCGCCTCCACCAACAAGGTCTACGGCGACCTCGCCGACCTCGATTTCGCGCGCGATGGCGACACCTACGTCCCCGTCGACGACACTGTCCGCGCCCATGGCATAGGAGAGGATCGGCCGCTCGACTTCCACACGCCTTATGGCGTTTCGAAGGGGGCGGCCGACCAATATGTCCTCGATTACGCGCGCAGCTATGGCGTCCCCACCGCGGTGCTGCGCATGTCGTGCATCTACGGTCAGCGCCAGATGGGGACCGAGGATCAGGGTTGGGTCGCGCACTTCCTGATCCGCGCGCTCGAAGGCAAGCCGATCACGCTCTACGGCGACGGCTATCAGGTCCGCGACATCCTCGACGTGTCGAATGCGGTCGAGGCGTATCTGCACGCGTGGCAGCGCATCGATCAGGTGAAGGGCAGGGCGTTCAACCTCGGCGGCGGTCCCGCCAACGCGGTGTCGTTGCGGGTGTTGCTCGCCCACATCGGCGACCTGATCGGCCGGGAGGTCGACGTGTCCTTCTCCGACTGGCGCGCCGGCGATCAGCGTTATTTCGTCGCAGACACGCGTGCGGCGGAAGCGGCGCTCGGCCTGTCGCCGAAGGTGGCTTGGCGAGACGGTGTCGCCCATCTCGCGCGGTGGCTGGCGACGGAGCGCGGGCTCAATCATCCGATCGGCGAGTGGCTGACGGTCCCCGCCGAATGAGGATTTTGCTCACCACCGACGCGGTCGGCGGCGTCTGGCAATATACCACCGAACTCGCGCAGGCGCTGAGCACGCGCGGGGTGGAATGCGTGGTGGCGGTGCTCGGGCCGGCGCCTGACGAGGATCAGCGTGGGGCGATGGCGCCAACGCCGGCCAAAAGCACTCTGTCACCCCGGACTCGTTCCGGGGTCCACTCATCCACATCGGAAGGCCTTTCGCCTCAAGCTGTTCGTCTCGCCTCGGAGCGGACCCCGGAACACTTCCGGGGTGACGGGGGAGGTGGGGCAGCCCTATCCGCAGCTCCCATCACCCTCATCGAAACCGGCCTCCCGCTCGACTGGACCTGCGCCGACGCCGCGCCGGTACTCGCGGCGGGGAAGGCGATCGCCGCGCTGGCCAAGGACCATGCGGTGGATCTCATCCATTATAACATGCCGACGCTCGCAGCCGTGGGTACGCCGCCGGTGCCGTCGATCGCGGTTGCCCACGGCTGCGTCTCGACCTGGTGGGAAGCCGCCAAGGGCACGCCGCTCGGTCAGGATTATCGCTGGCACCGCGCACTCACCGCCGATGGCCTGCGCGCGGTCGATCGCGTCGTCGCGCCCAGCGCCGCCTATGCTGCGATCGTCGAGCGTCACTACCGCCTCGAAACGCCGGTGCTGGCGATCCACAATGGCCGGACGCTCACCGGCGCCTACGATCCCGCCGCGCCGATGGCCGACGTGGCGCTGACCGTCGGTCGCCTATGGGATGGCGTCAAGAACGCCGCGTTGCTCGACAAGGCCGCCGCGCGCCTGCCGATCCCGTTCCTCGCCGCCGGCGCGTCTAAGGGGCCGCACGGCGAGACGATCCGCCTCGATCACCTGCGCGAACTCGGCCATCTGTCGGGCGAGCAGATCGCCGCACATCTCGCCAAGCGGCCGATCTTCGTCTCCGCCGCCAGCTTCGAACCCTTCGGCCTCGCCGTCCTCGAAGCCGCGCAGGCCGGTTGCGCGCTCGTCCTCGCCGATATCCCGACGTTTCGCGAATTGTGGGACGGCGCGGCCAGCTTCGTCCCCCTCGATGGCGGATGGTGCGAGGCGATCGAGGCGCTGGTCCACGACACGCCGCGCCGCGCCGCACTGGGCGAGGCCGCCCGCAGCCGTGCAGCCCGCTACACTCCCGATGCGACCGCCGCTCGCATGCTCGCGCTCTATCGCGACGTAATCGCCTCGCATCCGCCCGCCCGGAAAGCCGCCGCATGAAAATAGTCTACTTCACCCACAGCCTCGCCTCATGCTGGAATCACGGCAACGCCCACTTCCTGCGCGGCGTGCTGAGCGAACTGATCGCACGCGACCACGACGTCCGCGTTTATGCGCCCGAAAACGCCTGGAGCCTGACGAACCTCGTCGCCGATCATGGCCCCGAGGGACTCGACGCCTATCGCGAGGCCTATCCCGAACTCGGCTCGGTCAGCTATCCCGAGCGCCCCGATGTCGCCGAGATGGTCGACGGGGCCGACTTCGTCATCGTTCACGAATGGAACGACCACGCACTCGTCGCGGCGATCGGTGCGCTTCGCAAGCAGGGCGCGTCCTTTACTTTGCTGTTCCACGACACCCACCATCGCGCGGTCAGCGAGCCTGATCAGATGCGCGCCTACGACCTGTCGGGTTATGACGGCGTGCTGGCGTTCGGCGAGACGCTGAGCGAGGTCTATCGCGGCTGGGGCTGGAGCGGGCGCGTGTGGACGTGGCACGAGGCCGCAGACATCCGCCGCTTCCACCCGCCCGCTGCCGAAGGGCCGCGCGAAGGCCTCGTCTGGGTCGGCAATTGGGGCGACGGCGAGCGCACCGAGGAGCTCGAGACCTATCTGTTCGAACCGGCGAAGGCGGCGGCCCTCAGTCTCGACGTCTACGGCGTCCGCTACCCGCAGACTGCGCGCGAGACGCTCGCCCGCTATGGCGCGAGCTATCACGGCTGGGCCGCCAACGCTGCGGCGCCGGGCCTGTTCGCGCAGCACCTCGCCACCGTCCACGTACCCCGCCGCTATTATGCGACGATCCTGCCGGGCATCCCGACGATCCGGGTGTTCGAGGCGCTCGCCTGCGGCATCCCGTTGGTGAGCGCACCGTGGGACGACAGCGAAGGCCTGTTCCGCATCGGGCAGGATTTCCTGATGGTCCGCTCCGGCGCGGCAATGACGCAGGCGCTGCGCGACCTGCGCGAGGATGCCGACCTGCGCGCCGCGCTCGTCGCATCCGGATTGGAGACGATCCGCGCCCGCCACACCTGCGCCCACCGCGTCGACGAACTGCTCGCTATTGTCGCGCGCCTCCAGACAGACCAACAGACTCCGGCCCGCAAGGACGCAGCATGAAGATCGCCTTCTACGGCTCCAGCCTCGTCTCCAGCTACTGGAACGGCGCCGCCACCTATTATCGCGGCATCCTCAAGGCGCTGCACAAACGCGGCTACGACATCACCTTCTACGAACCCGACGCGTTCGACCGGCAGCAGCACCGCGACATCGATCCGCCCGCCTATGCGAAGTCGGTCGTCTACCCGGCGACGGTCGACGCGCTGAACGGCGTCCTCGCCGAAGCCGCCAAGGCCGACATTGTGGTGAAGGCCAACGGCGTCGGCGTGTTCGATGCCGAATTGCTGGAAGGCATCATCCGCCACGCCCGTCCCGATGCCCTGAAGATCTTCTGGGACGTCGACGCGGCCGCGACCCTCGACGAGATGCGCGTCGACGCCTCGCACCCGGTACTGAAGGCGTTGCCCGACCTCGACATGGTCCTCACCTACGGCGGCGGCCCGCCGGTGGTCGATGCCTATACCGGCTTCGGCGCGGCGCGCTGCATCCCGGTCTACAATGCCCTCGATCCCGAGACGCATCACCCGGTGCCGCGCGACGAGCGCTTCGCCTGCGACCTCGCCTTCCTCGGCAATCGCCTGCCCGATCGCGAAGCGCGCGTGGAGGAATTCTTCCTGCGCCCCGCCGCATTGCTGCCCGACCAGAGCTTCCTGATCGGCGGCAACGGCTGGGATAGCAAGGCGATGCCTGCCAATGTCCGCCACCGCGGCCATGTCTACACCGCCGAGCACAACGCCTTCAACTGCACCCCGCGCGCGGTCCTCAACGTCGCCCGCGACAGCATGGCGCACATCGGCTTCTCGCCCGCGACCCGCGTGTTCGAGGCGGCAGGCGCCGCGGCCTGCCTCATCACCGATGCTTGGGAAGGCATCGAGCAATTCCTGATCCCCGACGAGGAGGTGCTGGTCGCCCGCGACGGGCAGGACGTCGTGGAGCATCTCGCGGCGCTCACCCCCGAACGCGCGCAGGCGATCGGCCAAGCGGCGCTCCGCCGGGTGCTCGCCGAACACACCTACGACCTGCGCGGGGTCGAGGTCGACCGCCTGTTTCAGGCGCACCGGATGAAGGTGGCGGCATGAAGCTCGTCGTCCTCGGCCTCAGCCTCGGTTCGTCCTGGGGCAACGGCCATGCCACCACCTTCCGCGCGCTGCTGAAGGCGTTCGCCGCACGCGGCCACGACATCCTGTTTCTGGAACGCGAAGTCCCCTGGTACGCCGGCGATCATCGCGATCTGATCGATCCCGATTACTGCCGCCTCGAATATTACGCGGACCTCGACGACCTGAGCCGCTGGCAGTCGGAGATCGCGGCGGCGGACGCGGTAATCGTCGGTTCCTACGTTCCGGACGGCGTCGCGGTCGGCCGTTACGTGCAGCGCCACGCACGCACATCCGCCTTCTACGACATCGATACGCCCGTCACGCTGGCGAAGCTCGCGCGCGGCGATTTCGAATATCTCTCGCCCGACATCATCCGGGGCTACGACGTCTATCTCAGCTTCACCGGCGGCCCGACGCTCGAACGGCTGGAGCAGGCGTTCGGCTCGCCCGCGGCCCGCGCGCTCTATTGCTCGGTCGACGATGCCGCCTACCGTCCGCTCGATGTCCCGAAGCGGTGGGATCTCAGCTATCTCGGCACCTATAGCGACGATCGTCAGCCGACGCTCACCCGGCTGCTGATCGACGTGGCGCGCGCCCAGCCGCACCGTCGCTTCGCCGTCGCCGGTCCGCAATATCCCGCCGACATTGATTGGCCCGCCAACGTCGAGCGGATCGACCATCTGCCGCCCGCCGAGCATGCCGCTTTCTATTCGGCGTCGCGCTTCACGCTCAACGTGACGCGTGCCGATATGATCGCCGCCGGCTGGTCGCCGTCGGTGCGCCTGTTCGAGGCGGCGGCGTGCGGCACCCCGATCATCTCCGACCACTGGGACGGGATCGACGGCATCTTCGCCGACGGGACCGAGATCATCCTCGCCTACGGCGCGCAGGACGTCATCGCCGCCCTCGATCGTGATGCCACCGCGCTCGGTCGGGCCGCCCGCGCCCGCGTCCTCGCCGACCACACCGCCACCACGCGCGCCGCCCAGCTCGAAGCGCATCTCATCGAAGCCAGGGGAAAAGCCATGACACATACCCTCGTCGCCGGCGGTGCCGGCTTCATCGGCTCGCACCTGTGCAAGGCGCTGCTCGACCGCGGCGAGCACGTCGTCTGCGTCGACAACCTCCAGACCTCGCGTCCGTCGAACCTCGCCGCGCTGGAGGATCATCCTCACTTCACCTTCGTCGAGGCGGACGTCGTCGACGTGCTGCCGCCGTCGGTGACGGCGCGCCGCTACGACCGGGTGTACAACCTCGCCTGCGCCGCCTCGCCGCCGCAATATCAGGCCGATCCCGAACACACGATGTTGACCAACGTCGTCGGCACCGACCGCCTGCTCCGCCTCGCCGAGGCGAACGGCGCCCGGTTCCTGCTCACTTCGACCAGTGAGGTCTATGGCGATCCCGAACACCACCCGCAGCAGGAAAGCTATCGCGGCTTCGTCAGCTGCACCGGCCCGCGCGCCTGCTACGACGAGGGCAAGCGTGCGGCCGAATCGCTGACGTTCGACTTCGCCCGCACCGGCCGCGCGCAGGTCCGCGTCGCGCGCATCTTCAACACCTACGGCCCCAACATGAACCCCGACGACGGCCGCGTCGTATCGAACCTGATCTGTCAAGCGCTGTCGGGCGAACCGATTACCGTCTACGGCGACGGCAGCCAGACGCGCAGCTTCTGCTACGTCTCCGACCTCGTCGCGGGCCTTATTGCACTGATGGATGCGGAGTTCGACGGCATGGAGCCTGTCAATCTCGGTAACCCCAACGAGTTGACGATCAACGATCTGCTGACGCAGGTCGTCACCCTCACCGGGACGACCGCGCCGATCGTTCATCGCCCGCTGCCTGTCGACGATCCCCGCCGCCGCCGCCCGGACATCGCGCGTGCCCGAGCGCTGCTCGACTGGGAACCATGCATTGCGCTATCCGAGGGCCTGTCGCTGACCTGCGCATGGTTCGCGCACGAGCTTGCGGACGGGCCATCGTCGGCGGATCGGCTGGCCTGCGCGGCGGAATAAGACGTACAGGGAACGTTACGATGCCGATCCGGGTTTGTACGTGTCGATGAGAGACGATCCAACGCCACGCGTGCTGCCTGCCGCCGATCTGGCCACGTTCCCGCTTACCGGGCGGTTCCTGCTCGGCCGGGGCAGGGACCGGATGACCGACGACGAACGCCACGTTCTCGAAAGCGCGGCATCCGCGGTGAAAGATTATCCTGCGCGCCACCATCTGGTCCGCCGCGGCGAGCCGGTCCACCAGAGCATGATGCTGATCGACGGCTATGTGACGCGGTATATGGACGATCGCGAAGGATACCGGCAGCTTGTATCCGTCCATATCCCGGGTGATTTCGTCGATCTGCACGGTTTCCCGACCGGTCGCCTCGATCATGATATCGGAACGCTCGGGCCGGTCCGCATGGCGTTGTTTGATCACGAGACGCTGGTCGGCATCACCGAAGAGCATCCACGGCTCACCCGCTTCCTGTGGTTCGCGACGCTGATCGACGCGGCGATGCACCGTGAATGGATTTTCCGTCTCGGGCGCCTCGGCGCGGACGGCCGCCTTGCGCACTTCTTTTGCGAATTGAACGCGCGACTGGAAATGGTCGGGCTGGCGAGCGGCGGCAAATTCGACCTGCCGCTGACCCAGCCCGATCTGGCCGAGGCGTGCGGGCTGACGGGCGTCCACGTCAACCGGACGCTACGGTCGCTGCGCGAACAGGGCCTGCTGCTGTTCAAGAACGGGCAGGTCGAGATACTCGATACGCAAGGCCTGTGTGCGGTCGCGGAGTTCGAGAGCGATTACCTCTATTCCGATTTCGGCCCGTGGAAGACGACATGAACGAAGACGAACAACACAGCCACGCCCAGTCACCCCAGACCCGGCCCGGTTCGGTATCCACCGAGAATGGTCAGGTCATGCTGGACGGACCCGACGGCGTCGCGGTGGCGATGACGCCGGAGGCTGCACTGGAAACCGGCCGGCGCCTGATCGCGGCGGCGGAGGCGGCCGCTCCTCCCGCTACCATGCCTGCAACGGGGTGACGCACACGGATCATCGGCTATGCTGCGGCCAGTCATGATCCGGAGAGTATCTTGCGTCACATCCTTCTCGCTGCCGGCGCGAGCGCGCTGATGGCCACCAGTGCGTTCGCCCAGACCAATCCGCCAGCCGCAGCACAGGCCACCAATCCGCTACTGGCGGACTGGACGGGTCTCTATGGCGGGGTGCCGCCGTGGGACAAGGTGAAGCCGGAGCTGTTCCCCGCCGCGTTCGAGGTGTCGCTCGCCGAGCGCGCCGCGGATTATCGCAAGATCGCCGACAATCCCGCGGCGCCGACCTTCGCCAACACCTTCGTGCCGATGCAGCTTGCCGGCCAGCGCTACGGCCGCGTGATGACGCTGTTCGGCGTCATGACCGGCAACATGAACAGTCCGGCCTATCAGGGGCTCGACCGCGAATGGTCGCCCAAGTTCGCCGCCGCGTCCGACGCCATCACCTTCGATCCGAAATTGTTCGCGCGGATCGAAGCGGTCAATGCCGCCCGCGCGAAGCTTGATCCGCAGCAGCAGCGGCTGGTGACGCGCACCTACGACAGCTACGTCCGCCAGGGTGCGAAGCTGGATGCGACGCAAAAGGCGCAGCTTTCCGCCTACAATCAGCAACTCGCCAGCGCGTTCAGCGACTTCTCCAGGCGGCTGCTCGCCGACGAGAATACCGCGATCACTGTGACGGACGAGGCGCAGCTCGCCGGCGTGCCCGACAGCGTAAAGGCGGTGGCCAAAGCTGCCGCTGCCGAGCGCGGCCAGACCGGCTGGGCGATCGTCAACACGCGCTCAGCGATCGACCCGGTGCTCACCTTCGCCACCGACCGCGGGTTGCGCGAGAAGGTCTGGCGCGCCTTCGTCAATCGCGGCGACAATAACGACGCCAACGATACGAATGCGACCATCGCGAAGATCGTCAAACTGCGCGCCGACCGCGCGCATTTGCTTGGGTTCAAGACGCATGCCGACTGGCGGATGCAGGACACGATGGCGAAGACGCCCACCGCGGCGATGGACCTGATGATGCGCGTCTGGCCCGCCGCCAAGGCGCGCGTCGCCGAAGAGGTCCGCGACATGCAGGCGATCGCCGACAAATCGGCCACCAAGATCACCATCGAGCCCTGGGACTATCGCTTCTATCAGGAACAGGTTCGGAAAAGCCGGTACGACCTCGATCAGGCGCAGCTGAAGCCCTATTTCGAACTCAACAACATCATCCAGGGTTCGCTCTACGCCGCCAATCGGCTGTACGGGCTGAACTTCAAGGAGATCACCGGCACCGTTCCCGTGTTCGAACCGAACATGCGGGTCTGGCACGTCACCGATCGCGCCGGGAAAGAGGTCGGGCTGTTCTACCGCGACGATTTCGCCCGTTCCGGCAAGCGGTCTGGCGCGTGGGCCAACACCTACCGCGGCCAGCGCAAGCTTGCCCCGGCGCAGACGGTGCTGTCGTCGAACAACAACAACTTTGCCAAGGGCGCGAAGGGCGAACCGATCCTCATCAGCCTCGACGATGCGCAGACGCTGTTCCACGAATTCGGCCACGCCATCCACGCGATGTTGCAGGACGTGACCTATCCCGGCCTTGCCGGTACACCGCGCGACTTCGTCGAATTTCCCAGTCAGGTGAACGAACATTGGCTGCTGACGCGCGACGTGCTCGATAAATATGCGCGTCATTACCAGACCGGTGCGGCGATGCCGCAGGCTCTGCTCGACAAGATCGAAGCATCAAAGACGTTCAATCAAGGGTTTGCCACTACCGAGTATCTCTCGTCCGCCATCGTCGATATGAAGTTGCACACAATTGCCAACGGAGTCGTCGATCCCGATGCCTTCGAACGCGCGACATTGGCGGAGATCGGGATGCCGAAAGAGCTGGTGATGCGTCACCGCCTGCCGCAATTCAATCATCTGTTCTCTTCGGATAGTTATTCCGCGGGATATTACAGCTACTTGTGGTCGGAGACCATGGATGCGGACACCTTCGCGGCCTTCGAGGAAGCAGGCAGTCCGTGGGACAAGGCGACCGCCGATCGCTTCGCGAGGATCCTGCTGTCGACCGGCAACGAAACCGATCGCGCCGCCGCCTATCGCGCCTTCCGCGGGCGCGACCCCGACGTGAACGCCTTGCTTGCCAAGCGCGGGTTCCCGATTACCGGTGTCGCCCCGCCGGCGGGCGTGACGCGGTGAGTGCGGCGACGGCCAACCCGGCGCCTGCGGGCCGACTGAAATCGATCCTCGGCGGATCGGCGGGCAATCTGGTCGAATGGTTCGACTGGTACGTCTATTCGGCGTTCGGCCTCTATTTCGCGCCCCATTTCTTTCCGAAGGGCGATCCGACCGCGCAACTGCTCAACACCGCTGCAGTGTTTGCCGTCGGTTTCATCATGCGGCCGATCGGCGCATGGATCATGGGCATCTACGCCGATCGTCGTGGACGGAAGGCCGGGTTGACGCTGTCGGTGACGTTGATGTGCGCCGGTGCGTTCCTGATCGCCATCTGTCCGGGCTATGCGACGATCGGCTGGGGGGCGCCCGCGTTGCTGGTCTTCGCCCGACTCATGCAGGGTCTGTCCGTCGGCGGTGAATATGGCGCGAGCGCGGTGTATCTGTCCGAGATGGCGGGCAAGAACCGTCGCGGCTTCTTTTCGTCCTTCCAGTACGTCACGCTGATCGCCGGGCAGTTGCTCGCGCTGTTCACGCTGCTGCTGTTGCAGGGCGTCCTAAGCGAGGCGCAGCTCGAGGAATGGGGCTGGCGCCTGCCGTTCGCGCTCGGTGGCCTGCTGGCGATCGTCGTCTTCCGCATCCGCCGCGGACTGATGGAGACAGAGGCCTTTACCAATGCCAGGGACAAGCCGAAATCGAGCGGCTGGCTGCTGTTCACCCAGCATCCGCGGCAGGCGATCACCGTCATCCTGCTGACGGCCGGCGGCACGCTCGCCTTCTACGCCTACACCACGTACATGCAAAAATTCCTGGTCAACACCAGTGGGTTCAGCCGCGAAAGTGCGACCTGGATCATGACGCTGGCGCTTGCACTCTATGCCGGTATCCAGCCGCTGGCGGGCGCATTGTCCGATCGGATCGGCCGCAAGCCGCTGATGATCGGCTTCGGCATCGCCGGCCTGATCGCGACCGTGCCGATCTTCACCGCACTGGAAACGGTCAAGGATCCGATCGTGGCATGGGCTCTGGTGATGACCGCGCTCGTGATCGTCACCGGCTATACCGCGATCAACGCCGTGGTGAAGGCGGAGCTGTTCCCGGCGCACATCCGCGCGCTCGGCGTGGCCTTGCCCTATGCGCTGGCGAACACCGCGTTCGGCGGGACCGCGGAATATGTCGCGCTTTGGCTCAAGAACGCGAACATGGAGCGCACCTTCTACTGGTACGTCACCGCGATGATCGGCATCTCGCTCATCACCTATTGGCGGATGAAGGACACCCGCGCGAACAGCCAGATCGCCGAGGATTGATTACCCCCGTTCCTCCCTCGCGTCCGCGGAGGAGGAATGAGGACCACCGCCGTTGCGATCGCGCTACCGCGGCAATTCGATCGTTGCGCACAGCCCGCCGCCCTCGCGGTTCGCCAGCCGCACGTCGCCGCCCGCCTCGCGCACGATCGACCGCGCCAGTGCCAGCCCGAGCCCGATCCCGCCGGTATCGCGGTTACGCGATGTCTCCAGCCGGGTGAACGCCTCGAACACGTCGGCCAGCCGCGCCTCCGGAATGCCCGGCCCGCGATCCGCGACCTCGATCAGCACCGCTTCCGCGCGGGGCACGACCCGCACCTCGGCACCGCCGCCGTATTTCACCGCATTCTCGATCAGATTGCGGATCGCCCGCCGGATCAGCGAGGGGCGCAGCCGCATGCGCAGCCGCTCCGCCTCCTCGAACGCGACGTCCTGCCCCAGATCGCGGAAGTCCTCGACCACCGCATCGACCAATGCGGCGAGATCGACCTCGGTCATCGCCTCGCTCGGCCGTCCCATCCGCGCCAGCGACAGGATGTCGTCGAGCGTCCGGTTCATTTCCGCGATGGTCTCGACCATCCGTAGCCGATCCGTATCGTCCTCGACCGATTCCACCCGCACCCGCAGCGCGGCCAGTGGCGTGCGCAGGTCATGTCCGATCGCGCCCAGCATCCGGTCCTTTTCGTCGAGCATCGCGGTCACGCGCGTCTGGAGCGCGTTGAACGACTGCACCAGCCCGGCGATATCCGCCGGCCCGCGCACCTCGACCGGTTCCGACGCATCGCCGCCCCGGCCGAACCGCTGTGCGGCCGCGGTCAGGTCGCGCAATGGCCGAGAGATGCGGCGCACGATCCACAATACCGGCAGCAGCACCGCGCCGTAAAGTACCAGCGTCTGGGCAAACAGCCGCCAGAACAACCGCATGCCGCCGCCATCGCCCCACGGCACGATCACGGCCAGCCAGCCGTGACCCGGCTGTTCGATCGCGATCAGCAACGCTTGCTGCGGCCGATCCTCCTGTCGGCGTGGTCGCGCACTCCGCGGGAAATTGCGGCCCAAAACCGCATCGTCCAGCGCGGTCCAGTTGCGCACGCCGGTATCGATCCGCCCGACATCGAGACCCTGTTCGTGAAGCTGCGTGCGCAACTCGGCGGCGATCTGGGGCATGCGCGGCAATGTCGCCGGGATGCCGTTGCCATCCGCCCGTCGTATCCGTCCGCGATTGCGCGGGATCGCGCGGACACCCTGCGTTTCGCGATCGATCGCGTCCGCCACCCGGATCGCCACCGGTCGGGTCGCCTGCGCCAGCCGGAACTCCGCCCGATCCCGCAGCACCAGCGCCAGATTGACCGCCTGCGCAATGAACAGCGCCAGTGCGATCAGCACCGCCATCTGTCCCGCGAGGCTGCGCGGCCATAGTCTCACAATCGTGTCACTTCGGCGGCCAGCGTGTAACCGCCGCCCCACACCGTCTTGATGATCTCCGGCAACTTCGCATCCGCCTCGATCTTGCGCCGTAGGCGGCTGACCTGATTGTCGATCGCGCGGTCGAACGCCGCCGCCTCGCGCCCCTGGGTCAGGTCGAGCAACTGGTCGCGCGTCAGCACCTGCCGCGGCCGCGTCACCAGTGCGAGAAGCAGGTTATACTCGCCCGTCGACAGCGGCACCGACACGCCCTCGCGATCCACCAATGCCCGCTCGCCCGTCTTCAGCACCCAGCCGGCAAAGGCATAGGAGCCGCTTTCGGGCGCATGCTGCCGCGCGCCGCCGGCGGTCAGGCGGCGCAAAACCACCTTTACCCGCGTCGCCAGTTCGCGCGGTGAGAACGGCTTCACGACATAATCGTCCGCCCCCATCTCCAGCCCGACGATCCGGTCGGTCTCCTCCGCCTTGGCGGTCAACAGGATCACCGGCGTATCACTGGTCGCGGCGATATGCCGGCACAGCGACAATCCGTCCTCGCCCGGCATCATCACGTCGAGGATGACGAGGTCGATCGCATAGGCCGCCAGCCGGGTCCGCGCCGCTTCGGCATCCGCCGCCTGCGTGACGCGAAATCCCTGCTTCGTCAGATATTGCGCCAGCGGCTCACGGATCGAACGCTCGTCATCGACGAGCAACAGGTGCGGCATGTCTCCCATCGGTTCGGCATTAGCCATGCGGGCGGCCTCCTGCAAAGCCGGGGGGTGCTAAACGCCCGGCGTCATATTCACTGAGCGGGAGCGGGAGGGATCGCACCACCGCCGCGCGGGCCACGTCCCGGCCGCGCCGCCGCCAGTTCCGCCGCATCCAGCTTGCCGTCGCGATTGGTGTCGAGCCGGTCGAACCGCGCACCCGCGCGCTGCACCGTCTCGGCGCGCGTGAGGACACCGTCGGGATCGCCCCGCATCCCCATGCCACCGCCACGCGGGCCACCGCCCCGGTTGCCGCCGTTACCGCCGCGCCATTGTGCCCGCATCGCCTCGCGCGCGGCATCGCGCTCCGCCGCGGTGACCGTGCCGTCCTTGTCGCCGTCCATCGCCGTGAAGCGCGCCTCCGCCTCCGCGATCATTTCGGCCCGCGTCACAATGCCGTCGCGGTTGGCGTCCGCGCGCATCATGCCGCCGCCGGGTAGGGGAGGAGGCGGAGCCGCCATCTGGGCGGTGGCACCCACCGCCAGGAAACCGCTCGCGGCAATCACAAGACCCAGGGTAATACGCATCGTCAAACCTCCACCGGCGGGGCCGATCCCTCACCGAACGATAACGCTTATCGCCCGGTCCTGTCGCCGGTCTGTGTCCGGGGAGGGGGAAAGTGTCGCAATCTGTCGCACCCACGCGGTCAGGCGAACACCGCCACGCTTTGCATCTGCTCCGCCACCGGCGTGCCATCCGCCGCCCATATTGCCATTCGCTGGCTTGAATTGCCCGTCCGCACATAGTCGCTGGTCGCCTGCAACAGCCACCAGCCATCCTGTGTCACCGGCGCATCGCCCAGCAGGTTGAGCTGCCACGTCATCGAACTGACCGGCGCCGGCCGCCCCAGCAGCTTCAACGCGACCGGCGGCAGGCAATCCGCCACCGTCATCAGTTCGACCATCGGATGCAGCCCGTCGCGATCCTTCAGCCGCACCCAGCGCAGCCATTCCGCCGTCCCCGGCTCGTGCCGCTCGACCAGCTCAAAATTCTGCGAGAAGGCCACGGCCGGATGCCCGCGCAGCACGCGATCGTCCGGTCCCGGCGGCGCCACCGCCGGCGCGGCGCCTGCGTGATGATCCACCGCTGATGGCACCGTTCCCATGAACACGAACGTCGCGCGCAGGCCCAGCCCCGCCTCGCTCTCGACATCGGCCTGCACGAATGCGGCGTTACGACCGCGCCGTAAGCGAGTAGCGCGGATCGTGATCGCGCCGGACAGCGGTCCGATGAACGCGACCAGCGCGGATCGCAGCGGCGGCAGGTCGTCGTCCGAGGCCATTGCGGCATGCAGCGCCAGCGCGGCCGACAACCCGCCATAAGCGGTGCGACCCTGCAACCAGCCTTCGGGCACATGCGCGCGCCAACCGCCCTCGATCGGCTCCAGACCCGCGATAACCTCTCGCAATGCCGTCATGCTCTCTCCCGTCGCGATACACGTCGCACGCTAGGTCAAGCGCTCTGCCCGCGCCATACGCAATCTTCGAAAGTCACGCCGCGGCCGCCACCCGCACCCGCGCCACGACGATGGCCGCGGCGGCAAGGCCCAGCACGCCGGCGATCACGAACGACGCGCCGGGAAAATCATGGTCGATCCCCCATGCCAGCACCTGCGTCAGCAGCAGCGGCGCGATGATCGCCGACACGCTGCCCATCGATCCCAGCCCGCCCTGCAACTGGCCCTGCCGGCTCGCATCGACCATGCGCGACAACAGCCCCTGCATCGCGGGCATCGCAAAGCCGGACAATGCACTGGTGCAAAACAGGACATAGATCTGCCAGCTCGCCGTCACCGCGGCAAAGGCCAGGAACGAACAGCCGCCCGCAATCAGTCCGATCAGCAACGCCCGCCGCTCGCCGAACCGCGCGATCGCCCGTCCGGTCAGTCCGCCCTGCACGATCGTCGACACCAGTCCGACGAAGGCGAGGGACCAGCCGATCGCCTTCGCATCCCAGCCGAATCGCGCCGTCGCCCAGAAGCTCCATGTCGCCGGATAGACCATGTGCGCCAGCTGCCACAGGAACACCGCGATCAGCAGCGGTGCGGCGTTTCCTGCGCGGAACAGCGGCTTGAATGCACCGACGACATGCGCATCGCGCAGCCGGAATGGGCGGCGGTGTTCTGGTGCGAGCGTTTCCGGCATCGCAACCAGCATCACCGATGCGTTGATCAGCGCCAGCGCCGCTGCCGCGAGGAACGGCGCACGCGGCCCCCATAACGAAAACAGCCCGCCCAGCGCAGGGCCGATGATGAAGCCCAGACCGAAGGCTGCGCCGATCAACGCAAATGTCGCGCCCCGCTTTTCCGGTGGCGTGACGTCGGCGATCACCGACCCCGCGGGACCGTAGACTGCGCCTGCCACTCCGGCGACGGCGCGCCCGACGAACAGCCAGGCGACGCTCGGTGCCATCGCCATGACCGCATAATCGATCCCGAAGCTCAGCATCGACGCGATCAGTACCGGCCGTCGCCCGAACCGGTCGGACAGATTGCCGAGCACCGGCCCGGCGACGAACTGCGCGGCGGCGTAGACGACCAGCATCCAGCCAGCAGTCCGGGTCGCATGTTCGATGTCCGTCTGGCCAAGGCTGGTCAACAGCGCCGGGAATACCGGCGCGACGATGCCGAATCCGATCGTATCGATCAGCACGGCAGCCAGTGCCATCGGCACTGCCCTGTGTTCGAACCGCATGCGCTCTCGTCCCCCCGGGGCCTGATCCCCCGGGCCCGGCGCCGTTCTGCCCGATCGACGGTGCGAAGCCAATGGCGGGGCTTTGCACGCGCGATCTTTCATGGCATGGCTCCGCTCGACATACCCGATCTTCAGATTCGGGTCACAGGAGACGTCCGATGGCTACCGCCGCCGAACTCGAACCGCTGGCGACGTTCCGCGAACAGGCGCGCGAATGGCTGGCGGCGAATTTCCCCAAGAGCCTCGCGCATCGGGATGCCGGCCTTTCAGCGCTGGAAGGTCCGCATGATCCGACGCCGGACGAGGCGGCATGGACCAGCGCCATGGGCGAGAAGGGCTGGGGCGTTCCCACCTGGCCCAGGGCCTATGGTGGCGGTGGCCTGTCGCGGGCCGAGGCGCGGGTGCTGCAGGATGAGATGGCACGCATCGGTGCATCCAATCCGATCGGCGGCATGGGCGTCATGATGTTCGGCCCCACCTTGCTGGAATATGGCACCGAGGAGCAGAAGCAGGAGCATATCCCCGCGATCGCGCGCAATCAGGTGCGCTGGTGTCAGGGCTATTCCGAACCCGGCGCCGGCTCCGACCTCGCCGCCTTGCAGATGTTCGCCGAGGACAAGGGCGATCATTATCTCGTCAACGGGCAGAAGACGTGGACCAGCGGCGGCCAATGGGCGGACAAATGCTTCGCGCTGGTGCGCACCGACAAGACGAAGAAGCATGAAGGCATCAGCTTCCTTCTGATCGACATGGATTCACCGGGTGTCGAGGTGAAGCCGATCCGGCTGATCTCCGGTGCGTCGCCCTTCTGCGAGACGTTCTTCAGCGACGTGAAGGTGCCCAAGACCAATCTGGTCGGGCGTGAAGGCGAGGGATGGACGATCGGCAAGCGCCTGCTCCAGCACGAACGATCCAGCCTGTCGGGAGGCGGCGGTTCGGCAGGACGCCTGCTGGCGGGCAAGCCGCTGTCGCAGGTGGCCAAGGATTATCGCGGCACCGACTCAGAGGGTCGCCTGTCCGACGCCGACCTGCGTATGCGCCTCGTTCGGCACGAGATGGACACGCGCGCCTTCATGCTCACGTTGCGTCGTGCTGCGCTGGAGGCGAAATCCAATTCCGGGCCGTCCGCCGCAACCTCGATCATGAAGAACGTCGGCGCCCGCGTGACGCAGGATCGCGCCGAACTCGGCATCGAGATCATGGGTATGAACGGCCTCGGCTGGGACGGCGAGGGCTTCACCGAGGCCGAACTTGCCCAGACCCGCACATGGCTGTGGGGGAAGGCGGTGTCGATCTACGGCGGCTCGTCCGAGATCCAGAACAACATCGTCGCCAAACGCATTCTCGGCATGCTCGACCACCAGTAAGCGTCGCTGCCGAACACGAGTTGGAGAGGAGCGGGAGGGCGGCGCGAGCCGACACCTCCCGCCAAATTTTGCCCGCCAATTTTGCAGGAACACCGACATGGCCGTCCTCACCGAAGAACAGACGATGCTCCGCGACATGGCGCGCGAATGGGCGGACAATGAGTCCCCCGTCACCGCCTTTCGCAAGCTGCGCAATGCCGCGCCTGCCGAAGGATATGACCCCGCCGCCTGGAACGAGATTGGCCAGATGGGCTGGGGCGGCATCGTCATTCCCGAAGAGCATGGCGGTTCGGCGCTGGGCTATCTGTCGCTCGGGATGGTCGTCGAACAGCTCGGCCGCAACCTTGCAGCCAGTCCGCTCGCCTCGACCGGCCCGGCCGCCACGGCGATCGCGCTGGGTGAGAACGACGCGGCGAAGTCGGAATGGCTCGCCCGCATCGCCTCGGGCGATGTCGTCGCCACGCTGGCGGTCGACGAGGGGCCGATCCACGGCGGCCCGGTCGCTACCGCGGTCGTGGGCGACCGTATCACCGGTACCAAGGCTTTCGTCGCCGAGGGCGACAGTGCCACCGTCTTCATCGTGGCCGCCACCGACGGCCTCTATCTGGTCGCTGGTGATGAAGGCGTCACCCGCTCGCCACGCCGCATGGCCGACGCGCGCAGCCATGCCGAGGTCCGCTTCGACGACGCGCCCGCGGTCCCTCTCGGCGGCCCGGACCTGACGGCGAAGGTCGTCGATCGCGCCACCGCGCTCATCACCGCCGAGATGCTCGGCCTCGCCGAACAGGCGTTCGCGACCACCAACGACTATCTCAAGACCCGCGTCCAGTTCGGCCAGCCGCTCAGTACGTTTCAGGCATTGCAGCACCGCATGGCCAGGATGCTGACCGAACTCGAATTGATGCGATCCGTCGTCGAAGGCGCGCTGGAGGCGATCGATTCCGGTCGATCCGACACCGATCAGGCGGTCAGCCTCGCCAAGGCGACCGCTGGCGACACGCTGAAGCTGGTCAGCCGCGAGATGATCCAGCTCCACGGCGGTATCGGCATGACCGACGAACACGATGCCGGCTTCTACATGAAGCGCGCCGCGGTTCTGGAAGCGATGTGGGGCAACGCCGCCTTCCACCGCGAACGCTTCGCCCGTTTGAACGGCTACTGATCGGCACGCAGAGACGACGCTGGATTCACGCGTCGAAGGATCAAGCCTCCCGCAAAGCCCGATCGTCGAACAATCCGAACAGCAACGTCGAGGCATACATGGCGATCGCCCGGTCGCGCGGCATTGCCGCCGCCCATTTTCGCATGTCGAACGCCGCATTCTGCAACGCCATCAGCGCCTGCGCCGCCACCAGGGCATCGACCGCCCGGATCGATCCTTCGGCGATCCCGTCCATCATCGTCCCCGCAAACCGCCGCGCGATCCGGTTCGACCGATCGACCATCGCCGATCGCACCATCGGCGGCAGCCCCGACAGGGCGGTCGTGCGCAGCAACGGTGCGCGTTCGGTGAACTGCACGTCGAGCAGGGTCGCGATCGTGCTCGACAGGCGATCCCAATACGATCCACCCGCTTCGTCCGCGAGCCGCTGCGCATCGGTGATCGTGTCGAAACTGCGCCGGTAGCAGGCGATCACCAGATCGTCCTTCGCATCCAGATGGTGGTAGAAGCTCCCCTTGGTGACGTTCAGCTCCGCCGCGATCCGCTGCACCGATGCGCCGCGATAGCCCAGTTCGTTGATCAGCCGCGTTGCCGCCAGCAGGAATGCGGCACGCCCCGGCTCGGTCTCCTCATGCTCCAGATCGACCAACGTCGGCGCCCAGCGCGCATCAGGCCCCGCGACGCCATGGTCGAATACGTCCATCAGCCGCGCCTCGACGCGGGCATATTGGTCCGGCTCGTACCGGTTGAGCCACGCCGTCAGCCAGAAGGTATTCTCGAGCAGCACGTGCGCCCGCGCGCCGAACAGATCCGTCTGCGCCCGGTTCGCCGGAGTACCCCACAACGCGCGCGTCCGCCGGAACACCTCGCGCCAGCGATTCATCAGTCGGGTACGGTTGGGCTCTTCGGTCGCCCGCAGGTCCGACAGCACCGCCATCGCGCGATCCTCGCCGCGCTGCACCCGCGCCAGCCGATCCATGTTGAGGCTCAGGTAGCGGCGAACGCGTTCGCGCGGGCCCCCTTCCGTCATCGCCTCGTCGATCATCGCCAGCAGCTGGTCGAGCGTATGCTCGAACGCCGCCGCCGCCAGATCTTCCTTGCGCTTGAAATAATAGGTGACGCTGGTGGTGTTCAGCCCTACCCGCCGCGCCACGTCGGCAAAGGTCATGCCCTTCGCGCTCTGCTCGTTGATCGCCTCCGCAGCGGCGGACAGGATCGCGTCGCGCTTCGCACGGAAGCGCTTCGTCCCCTGTTCCTCTCCGCCGATCGCGTCGCTGGCGTCCGCCCCCGTCTGGTCCATCCCGCCAGTCTATCCACTGCGCTTTCGAAGAAACAGTGTTTTTTCTGCTGCGGTACGATCAGGCGTGAAAAAGCGCCGCACTGGCGCTCGCGACCACTTTACCGAATGTACGGTACGGCCTAGACCCTCGCCAAAGACGTTTGGAGAGAGCCACATGGACTTCACCCTCAGTGAGCGCGAAACCTATTTCCGCGATCGGGTGCGCAGCTTCATCGACCAGGAAATCCGGCCGCGCATGCCCGAACACGACGCGCAGGAGCATGAGGGCGAACGCTGGAAGGTGATCCCGGTCATCGAAGCATGCAAGGATAAGGCGAAGGCCGCCGGCCTGTGGAATTTCTTCATGCCGCCGAACTCCGGCCAGACGCATGTCGACGATACGTTCGAATTCGAGGGCACGCAGCTCACCAACCTCGAATACGCCCTGTGCGCGGAGGAAATGGGCAAGATCGGCTGGGCGTCGGAGGTGTTCAACTGCTCTGCGCCCGACACCGGCAACATGGAGGTGTTCCACCGCTACGGCACCCGCGAACAGAAGGAGCAATGGCTCGGGCCGCTGATGCGCGGGGCAATCCGCTCGGCATTCCTCATGACCGAGCCCGCAGTCGCCTCGTCCGACGCGACCAACATCGAAACCTCGATGGTCCGCGACGGTGACCATTACGTCATCAACGGTCGCAAATGGTGGTCGTCGGGCGTCGGCGACCCGCGCTGCAAGGTCGCGATCGTCATGGGCAAGACCGATACCGCGGCGAAGCGCCATGCGCAGCAGAGCATGATCCTGGTGCCGATGGATGCGCCGGGCGTCACGATCGAGCGCATGCTGACCGTCTACGGCTACGACCACGCGCCGCACGGTCATGGCGAAGTGGTGATGAAGGACGTCCGCGTGCCGGTCGAGAACGTGCTGCTCGGCGAGGGCAGGGGGTTCGAGATCGCTCAGGGGCGCCTTGGGCCGGGCCGCATCCATCACTGCATGCGGACGATCGGCGTGGCGGAGACCGGGATCGAGGCGATGGCGAAGCGACTGCTGTCGCGCGTCGCCTTCGGCAAGCGTATCGCCGATCATTCGGTATGGGAACAACGCATTGCAAAGGCCCGTATCGACATCGAAATGACCCGCCTTCTGTGCCTCAAGGCGGCGGACATGATGGACAAGGCGGGCAACAAATCGGCCCAGCTCGAAATCGCGATGGTCAAGGTCGCCGCACCGACGATGGCGCTCCAGATTCTCGACGATGCGATTCAGGCGCACGGCGGTGGCGGCGTCAGCCAGGATTTCCATCTCGCCCACGCATGGGCCGCCCTCCGCACCCTCCGTTTCGCCGACGGCCCCGACGAGGTCCACAACCGCGCCATCGCCCGCGCCGAATTCGGCAAATACGGCGAATACGCTGCGGACCGCCCGGTGCGGTGATGTTGGCGACGGCCCGAATATCTCTGTCCGTCATCCCGGCGAACGCCGGGACCCATGGACCCGATACGCCGGCGTAGGCGCACACCCTTTGACCGCTCGCATCCATGGGTCCCGGCATTCGCCGGGATGACGGGGTAAAACGGACGCACAACCAAGAAGGCTCGATGCATGAAAGCCGCCATCCTCTTCGAACCCAAACAGCCGCTGACGATCGAGGACGTTACCGTCTCGAACCCCGCCCCGCACGAAGTGCTGATCCGCACCGTCGCGGTCGGCGTGTGCCGGTCCGACCTGCATTTCGTCGACGGCATCTACCCGCACGCGCTCCCCACCATTCCCGGCCATGAGGCTGCGGGCGTGGTCGAGGCGATCGGCAGCGAGGTCCGCACGGTGAAGGTCGGCGACCACGTCGTCACCTGCCTCAGCGCGTTCTGCGGCCAGTGCGAATTCTGCGTCACCGGGCGGATGTTCCTGTGCGTCGACGCCGGCGTCCGCCGTCCAAAGGGGGCACCGCCGCGCCTGATGCTCGGCGACCAGCCGGTCGCACAGATGCTCAACCTGTCCGCCTATGCCGAGATGATGCTGGTCCACGAACATGCCTGCGTCGCAATCGACCCGGAGATGCCGATGGACCGCGCCGCACTGATCGGCTGCGCAGTTACTACGGGCGCAGGCGCGGTGTTCAACACCACCGACGTGACGCCGGGTGAGACCGTCTGCGTGGTCGGCTGCGGCGGCATCGGCCTCGCCGCGGTCAACGCCGCCAGGATCGCCGGTGCCGGCAAGATCATCGCGCTCGACCCCGTACCCGAAAAGCGTGCGCTCGCGGAAAAGCTCGGCGCCACCCACAGCATCGATGCGATGTCGCCTACCGCCGCCGACGAGGTGGTCGAGATCACCAGGGGCGGCGTCCATCACGCGATCGAGGCGGTTGGCCGCCCGCAGAGCGCCGCCACCGCAGTGAAGGTCCTGCGCCGCGGCGGCACCGCCACGATCCTCGGCATGCTCCCGCCCAACGAAAAAGTCGGGTTATCGGCGATCGACCTTCTGTCGGGCAAAAAGCTGCAAGGCGGATTGATGGGCAGCAACCGCTTTCCGGTCGATATCCCGCGACTGGTCGATTTCTATATGCGTGGCCAGCTCGACCTCGACACGATCATCGCCGACCGCATGCCGCTGGAGCGGATCAGCCACGCCTTCGACGAACTCCGCAAGGGTGACGCCACCCGCAGCGTGATCGTGTTCGAATGAGGCAGTTTTTCCACCCGTCACGCCGGACGTGTTCCGGCGGCTACCGTGCCGCAACGGCAGGACTTGAGGCGCAAAGCCTGTGCTTCGCCGCAGAGTGGACCCCGGAACACGTCCGGGGCGACGGGGGAGGTTGGGCACCGTGCACGACCAGCAACCCATGAGCGGTGAGAGCATGACCGACACCATCCCCGTCGCGGACAAGGATCGCCTGAACGAAGCGAACCTCATTGTATGGATGGAGGCGAACGTCGCCGGCTTTACCGGGCCGCTCACCTACGCCAAGTTCGCTGGTGGCCAGTCCAACCCGACCTATCGCATCGACAGCCCGTCCGGCGCCTACGTTCTGCGTCGCAAGCCGTTTGGGCCGCTGCTCCCCTCCGCCCACGCGGTCGATCGTGAATACCGGCTGATCGCCGGTCTCCACCCCACCGGTTTCCCGGTCGCCAGACCCTACGGCCTGTGCACCGACGACAGCGTCATCGGCGCGATGTTCTACGTCATGGGCCTCGCCGATGGCCGTAACCTGTGGGACGGCACATTGCCCGACTACACGCCCGATCAGCGCACCGGCATCTATAATGCCATGGTCGACACGCTCGCCGACCTTCACAGCACCGATCACGTTGCCGCCGGTCTCGGCGATTACGGCAAGCCGGGAAATTATTTCGCACGTCAGGTCGAACGCTGGACCAAACAATACCGCGCCAGCGAAACCGAACACATGCCCGAGGTGGAGAGCCTCATTGCATTCCTGCCGCACACCATCCCCGAACAGACGCGCACGTCGATCGTCCACGGCGATTATCGCATCGACAACATGATCTTCGCCGCCGCCGAACCGCGCGTCGTTGCGGTGCTCGACTGGGAGCTGTCGACGCTGGGCGATCCGTTGGCGGACTTCAGCTATTTCCTGATGAGCTGGGTCACCGAACCCGAGGGGCGATCGGGCGTGAAGGGACGCACCGGTCCGGAAACCGGTATCCCGACGATCGAGGACATGACGACCCGTTACTGCGCGCGGACGCAGCGCGACGGCGTTCCCGACCTGAACTGGTATTTCGCCTACAATCTCTTCCGTCTTGCCGGCATCGTCCAGGGCATCAAGAAGCGGATCGTCGACGGCACCGCATCCAGCGCGCAGGCCGAACGGTCGGCCGCACAGGTCCACCGTCTTGCCGCCGCCAGCTGGCACTTCGCGCAGGCGGCGGGGGCTTGATCATTCTATCGGAAAGGGTTGCATGTCACTCTTCGATCTCACCGGCAAAGTCGCCGTCATCACCGGCTCCTCACGCGGCATCGGCAAGGCCAGTGCGTTCGAACTCGCCCGCGCCGGTGCGCGGGTTGTCATCAGTAGCCGCAAGCAGGACGCGTGCGACGCGGTAGCCGCCGCGATCAACGCCGAATTCGGTGAGGGCAGGGCGATCGCGGTTGCCGCCGGCATCTCGTCTAAAGACGCGCTTCGGCATCTTGTCGACGAGACCCGCCGCCAGTTCGGCCGCATCGACGTCCTCGTCTGCAATGCCGCCTCCAATCCCTATTACGGCCCGCTGGAGGGCATTGCCGACGACCAGTTCCGCAAAATCCTCGACAACAACATTCTCTCCAACCACTGGCTGATCCAGATGGTCGTGCCCGAAATGCGCGAACGCCGCGACGGATCGGTGATCATCGTCAGCTCGATCGGCGGCCTGCGCGGCTCCGACGTGATCGGGGCCTATAACGTGTCCAAGGCGGCGGACTTCCAGCTCGCGCGCAACTATGCGGTCGAATACGGCCCCGACAACGTTCGCGTGAACTGCATCGCGCCGGGGCTGATCAAGACGGACTTCGCCCGTGCGCTCTGGGACACGCCGGAGGCGGAGACGCGATCGAGCAGGCACACGCCGCTGCGCCGGCTGGGCGATCCGATCGATATCGCCGGCGCGGTCGTCTATCTCGCCTCCGATGCAAGCCGCTACATGACCGGACAGGCGATGGTCGTCGACGGCGGGGTTACGATCTGATGGCCCGCTTCACCGGCAGATCGATCGTCGTCACCGGCGCCGGCAGCGGCATCGGTCGCGCCGCAGCTCTCCTTTTCGCCGCCGAGGGTGGCCGCGTCATCGTCGCCGACAAGACCGAAGGCGCCGACGACACCGCCGCGATGATCGCGGCAGCCGGCGGCATCGCCCACGCCATCCGCATCGACGCCGGCGTCGAGGAGGATGTCGTCCGCACCGTCGCGCTCGCCTGCGACCGGTTCGGCGGGCTCGACGTGATGTTCGCCAACGCCGGCATATCCGGTGGCATGGCCAACATCTTCGACACCGACGTCGCGCTCATCACCGACGTACTCCGCGTCAATCTGATCGGCCCGTTTCTCGCGATCAAGCACGCTGCGCCACGTATCGCCGAGCGGGGAGCGGGAGCGATCGTCCTTACCGCCAGCGTCGCCGGCATCCGTTCCGGTGCGGGTTCGCCTGCCTATTCGGCATCGAAAGCGGGCGTCATCAACCTCGCCGCCGTAGCGGCGCAGCAACTGTCCGGCAGCAATGTCCGCGTCAACGCGATCTGCCCCGGCCTGACCGAAACCGGTATGACCAAACCGACCTTCGACTACGCCCGCGATGCCGGCAAGATGGACCGGCTCGGCCGCCTCAACCCGCTGCACCGTGGCGCGCAGCCGGAGGAGCTGGCCAGGGTGGCGCTGTTCCTCGCCTCCGACGACGCGAGCTACGTCAATGGACAGGCGATCGCGGTCGACGGCGGCCTGTCGTCCAGCCATCCGGTCACGCGACAGGATTACGGCAGAACGGCCGTCTGAGTGACTTGCTAGCGTCATCGGCGTGGGACAGGATGCCGTCATGGTTATCCTCCTCGCCGCCGCGATCACCGCAGCAATCGTGCAGCAGACGTCGCCGCCGCCGCCGCCGGTAGTGATGTACAAGCGGGAGCCGGGACCGCACGCCGTGACCCTCGAACCTCCGCAACAGCAATTGGGGCGCTGGGTAATGCGTCCGGTGTTCTGCGAACGGTCCGATGGCCCGGGCGGCACCGTGCAGGCCATCGTGCGGGAACCCGACGCCCGGCGTTTCCTGACCTGGAGCCGGTCCGAACCCCGTCGCCCCCTGACGCTGGAATTCCGGATCGATGCCAGCGGCCGGCCGCTGTCGATCCGTCGCCGGATGGCGTCGGAGTTCGAGTATGTCCCCGACGCAGAGGACGTCGCCCCGGCGCTTGCGGCGAGTCGCTTCGCGACCGGCGGGGAGCGGAGCGGGTGCACGGCGACGTTCGTCGTCGACGCAGTGTCGATTGCCGGGGCGCCGATTGCGGAGCTGATGGCCTATGCCGTGTTCCCCACGACGCCGCCGCCGAAAACGGTCTGGCAGCGGATTACGCCCGCGGGCAGCACGTGCACCAATCCATCGCCGGACGTCCTGCTGCGCGGCTTTCCGGCGTTCGGGACGCTGCCCGAACAGCCAGGTTACGCGACATGGAGCATGACCGGCTACGACCTCGATCGTGGCGGCAAGCCGCGCAACCTCCGGACGCTGGCAGGAACCGGCACGGCGGCGCTGGACCGGACGGCGCGCGAAGCGGTGGCGAAGTCGCGGTTCGTACCCGGCGTGCGGGTCGGCTGTTTCTACCCCTATCACAAGAACGGCACGATCCTGCCGGCGCCGGTCCCGCCTCAGGAAGACGCGGTCCGCTCTGCCGGCTCCACCTGCCCGCGGGAGCATGGATGGGACCGCCCACCGGTCTTGACCTATCCCGCTGCCTATCGGCGTCGCAGTATCGAGGGGTGGGCCATGGTCACGTACGACGTCGCGCCCTGGGGGCAGACCGGCAACGTGCGGGTGCTGCAATCGGAACCGACGTCCGAATTCGGCGATGCCGCGGCGGCGATGATACGCTCGGCCAGCTTCCGGAAGGGCGGCACCGGCTATACCGGCTGCGTCGACCGGGTCCGCTATGTGATGCGCAAGCCCGGCGCCCCGGTCGTGCCCGAAGCGGTGGTCGACTGAGGCATCACGCTTTGGGCGGGCGGCGCCGGATCAATCCTTCCTGGGCGACGCTCGCCACAAGCCGCCCGTCGGCACTGAAGATGCTACCGCGGTTCATCCCCCGCGCATGACCGGCCCACGGGCTATCGGTGGTGTAGAGCAGCCAGTCGTCGGCGCGGAACGGCTCGTGGATCCATAGCGCGTGGTCGAGGCTCGCCGTCTGCATCTCGGGCATCAACCAGTTGACGCCGTGTGGCATCATCGACGTCGCCAGCAACGCCATGTCGGATGCATAGGCGAGTGCGGCACGATGGACCGCGGGGTCGTCGCCGATCGATGCGGCGGTGCGGAACCAAGCGGCATTCTTTGGGGGACGCTTCTCCGGGGCGAACCAGCTGCGCGGATGGAGCGGGCGCATCTCGATCGCGGTTTGCCGACGGGTGAAGAAGTCGCGGAATCGCTCCGGCACCTGATGCGCGATCGCCTGCCGCAGTTCGCGCTCGGACTTCAGCGTGTCGGGGCCGGGCACATCGGGCATCGTGTCCTGATGATGCAGACCCTCTTCCGGCGTCTGGAAGGACGCGGCCATGGTCAGGATCGGCTGACCCTGCTGCATCGCGACCACCCGCCGGGTGGCAAAGCTCTTGCCCTCAAAATCGCGGGTGACCTGATAGACGATCGGGAAATTCTCGTCGCCCGGCCGCATGAAATAGGCGTGGAGCGAATGCGCGTCCTTGCCCTCGACCGATCGCTGCGCCGCCTGCAACGCCTGCGCGATCACCTGTCCGCCGAACACCCGGCCGCGACCGCCCGGCTGGCGCGACCCCCGATACAGGTCGACGTCGATTTCCTCCACGTCCAGTAACGTGACGAGCATCGCCGCGAGCTGTTCGGGCGTTCGTTCGATGAACTCCGCCATCAATACCCCGCCGCGCGCGCCAGTCGGTCGGCGTGGAAGCCGACGTCGCCGAACATCTCGGCCAGCACGCGCGCGCGCTTCATATAGAAGCCGATGTCATATTCGTCGGTCATGCCGATGCCGCCATGCATCTGGATGCCTTCCTGCACCGACAGCGTCGTCGCCATGCCGGTGATCGCCTTGGCGATCGACACGGCATCGTCCGCATCCATGCCGGTATCGAGCAACTGCTGCGCCTTGAGCACCGCGGCGCGCGCGATCTCCATCTCGCTGTAGAGGTGCGCGGCGCGGTGCTGCAACGCCTGGAAGCTGCCGATCGCCACGCCGAACTGCTTGCGTTCCTTCAAATAGCCGACGGTCATGTCCATCGCGCCGCCGCCGACGCCGAGCAGTTCGGCCGCCGCGCCGGTGCGGCCCGCACGGAGCAAGCGGCCGAGCGGATCGCGGCCGGCGTCGACTTCGCCGATCACCGCGTCGGCATCGACTTCGACACCCTCGAACGCCATGCGGGCGGCGAGGCTGGAATCCGCCAGTCGCTCGGGCGAGGCGGTGAGGCCGGCGGCGTCGCGGGGGACGGCGAACAGCGTCACGCCCTCGGCATCGTCGGGCGATCCGGCAGTACGCGCGGCGACGATCAGCAGGTCGGCGGCATGGCCGTGCGTGACGAACCGCTTGGCCCCGGTCAGGCGGAAGCCGTTGCCCGAGCGCTCGGCCTTCAGCGCCACCGCGTCGCGATGCTTGGCACCCTCGTCGATTGCCAGCGCCGCCACTGTTTCGCCGGCGACGATGCCAGGGAACCAGCGGTCCGCCTGCGCCGATCCCTTCAGCGCCTCGACCGCCGCGACCGCGGTAGTGAGGAAGGGGGATGGCGACAGGTTGCGGCCGATCTCCTCCAGCACCACGCCCGCCTCGACATGGCCGAGGCCGAGGCCGCCCTGCGCCTCGGGGATGAGAATGCCGTTCAGGCCCATCTCCGCAAACTGCTTCCACAGGTCGCGGCTGAACCCGGTCGCGTCGTTCGCATCGCGGAGCGCGCGGAGGTGCGACACGGGGGCATGTTCGGCGACGAAGTCCTTCGCGGTATCGCGAAGCATCGTCTGTTCTGCGTTGAGGTAGAGAGGCATCGTGGCATTATCCGTGTTCCGGCGGAAGCCGGAACCCAGGGTTCCAGGCGTTCCGCTCTATTGCTCTGTGCTCCTGCGTGCGCAGGAGCACGCTCGGTCACGCCCCCGGCAGTTCCAGGATGCGCTTGGCGATGATGTTGAGCTGCACCTCCGACGTGCCGCCCTCGATCGAATTCGCCTTGGTCCGCAGCCACGCGCGCGGGGCGGCGCCGGTGTTCGACCGCTCGCTCTCCCATTCCAGCGCGTCCGATCCGCCCGCCGCCATCATCAGTTCGTGGCGATCCTTGTTCAGCTCGGTCCCGACGTACTTCATCATGCTCGGCTGCGCGGGATGCGCGCGGCCCGCCTTCAGCTCGTCGATGAAGCGTTCGGACATCGCCGCGAACGCCTTCGCCCGCACCTCGAACAGCGCGATCTGCGTGCGCAGCACGGGGTCCGCCAGCCGCCCGTCGTGATCGAGCCCGACCGTCGCGATCGCCCCCTCGATCAGCGGATTGCGGCCACCACCGCCCAGGCCCATGCCGCTGATCATCTCGCGCTCATGGCCGAGCAGATATTTGGCGACGTCCCAGCCCTTGTTCTCGTCATGGATGCGATTGGCCTTGGGCACCTTCACATTGTCCATGAAGGTCTCGCAGAACGGCGAATAGCCGCTGATCAGCAGGATCGGCTTGGTCGAGACGCCCGGCGATTCCATGTCGAACAGCACGAAGCTGATCCCGCCCTGTTTCGATGCCTTGCTGGTGCGGACGAGGCAGAAGATCCAGTCGGCCTTGTCCGCGTAGCTGGTCCACACCTTCTGCCCGTTGACGATATAATGGTCGCCGCCGTCCTCCGCCGATGCAGCGAGCCCGGCGAGGTCCGACCCGGCATTGGGTTCGGAATAGCCCTGGCACCAGCGGATTTCGCCGCGGGCGATCCTGGGCAGATGTTCGAGCTTCTGTTCCTCGGTGCCGTACTTGAGCAGCGCCGGCCCTAGCATCGAAATGCCGAACGAGTTGAGCGGATTGCGCGCACGGATCGCTGCCATTTCCTCGCGCAGGACCTTGGTCTCCGCCGCTGACAGCCCGCCACCACCATATTCCTTCGGCCAGTCCGGCACGGTCCAGCCACGCGCCGCCATGCGGTCGAGCCAGTCCTTTTGCGCCGGGCTGGAGGGTGCGAAGTGGCGGCCGCCCCAGCAGATATCGGCGTCGGAGCGCACCGGCTCGCGCATCTCGGGCGGGCAATTCTCCGCCAGCCAAACGCGGGTGTCGGCGCGGAAGGTGTCGAGGCCGCTCACTTGATCGCTCCCGACTTCAGGCTGTTGGCGACGGTGAAGCCGTGCTTCTCTAGCCCGGCGGCGACCTTGTCGTAACCTTCGCTCTTCGCCCAGAACATCGGCCCGCCGCGATAGACCGGCCAGCCGTAGCCGTAGATCCAGACCACATCGACGTCGGAGGCGCGCTGCGCCATACCCTCTTCGAGGATCAGCGCGCCCTCGTTGACCATCGTGTACAGCGTCCGCTCGACGATCTCCTCGTCGGTGACGTCATGCTGCGGCGTGCCGGTCTTCTCGCGCCATTCCGCGATGATCTCGGCGACGCGAGGGGAGGGGGTGGGGTTCCGTTTTGCGTCATAGTCGTAGAAGCCCGCCTGTTTCTTCTGCCCCCAGCGGCCCTCGGCGGCGAGCGCGTCGCGCACGTTCTCGATCCGGTTCGGGTCGCGGTGCCAGCCGATGTCGACGCCTGCCAGGTCGGCCATCTGGAACGGCCCCATCGGCATGCCGAACGCGACGTGGACGCGGTCGATCTGTTCCGGTGTCGCACCCTCCAGCAGCAGCTTGTTCGCCTCCACCTGCCGCGGCATCAGCATGCGATTGCCAATGAAGCCATAGGTGACGCCGGCGACCACCGCGACCTTCTTGATCTTTTTGGCGAGGTCCATGACCGTCGCCAGCACGTCCGGCGCGGTCTTCGCCCCGCGCACGACCTCCAGCAATTTCATCACGTTGGCGGGCGAGAAGAAGTGCATGCCGACCACGTCCTGCGGGCGGCCGGTGCAGGCGGCGATCTCGTCGATGTTGAGGTAGGAGGTATTGGACGCCAGGATCGCGCCGGGCTTTGCGATGCCGTCCAGCTTCGTGAAGATCTCCTTCTTCACGTCCATATTCTCATACACCGCCTCGATGATCAGGTCGCATTGCGCCAGATCGTCGAAGTTCAGCGTCGGCGTCAGCGCGCCCATCGCCGCCTCGACCTGTTCGGGCTTCATCCGGCCCTTCGCCGCCGATGCCTCATAGTTCTTGCGCATCACGCCGGTGCCGCGCTCCAGCGCGTCGGCCTGCATCTCGACGATCGTCACCGGGATGCCCGCCGACAGGAAGTTCATCGAGATACCGCCGCCCATCGTGCCGGCACCGATCACGCCGACACGGTTGATCGCGCGGCGCTGCGTATCGGCGGGAACGTCGTCGATCTTGGCGGCCTGCCGCTCGGCGAAGAAGATGTGGCGCTGCGCGGCGGACTGCGTCCCCATCATCAGCTTCATAAATTCCTGCCGTTCGAAGGCGATGCCCTCGGCGAACGACGTTTCGGTCGCCTTGACGACGCAGGCGATGTTGGCGGCGGGCGCTTCGAAGCCAAGGAAGCGGCGACCATTCTCCGTCTTGAACGCCTCGACCGCATCGGGGTCGGCCTTGGCCTCCTTCTCCGACGCGCGCGGGATCGGCCGCTTGGCCTTCACCTCGCGGGCGAACGCGATCGCATCCGCCTCCAGGCTGTCCTCGCCGACGATCTTGTCGATCAAGCCGGCTTCCTGCGCCTTCTTCGCCGGGATCGGATCACCCTTGGCGGTCATCTCCAGCGCCATACGCACGCCAGCGATGCGCGGGATGCGCTGGGTGCCACCCGCGCCCGGCAACAGGCCCAGCTTCACCTCGGGCGTCCCGATCTTGGCGGAAGGCACCGCAACGCGATAGTGGCACCCCAGCGCTACTTCACAGCCGCCGCCCAGCGCCGTGCCGTGGATCGCCGCCACCACCGGCTTGGTCGATGCCTCGATCAGATCGACGACGGTCGGCAGGCCGGGTTCGATCATCGGCTTGCCGAATTCGGTGATGTCGGCGCCCGCGAAGAAGGTGCGGCCATCGCAGCGGATCACCATCGCCTCGATCGAATCATCGGCGACGCCCTCCTTGATCGCCGCCTCCAGCCCGATCCGCACCGCCGCGCCGAGCGCGTTGACCGGCGGATTGTCGGAGATGATGACGAGCACGTCGTCATGGCGTTCGGTGCGGATCGGCGAGGTCATGGGAAACTCCGGTGACGGAAGGAGAAGGGAATCAATTCAGCGCGGCGTAGATCATCGTCTTCAACTCGCGGCGGATCGGGTAGAGCCCGGACGGGCTGAGCTGCGTCATGAACACCATGTGCAATCGCTCGACCGGATCGATGAAGAAGGCGGTCGAAAACATGCCGCCCCAATAATATTCGCCCGGCGACCCGGGGATCATCGTGCGCGCGACATCCTGCGTCACCGCGAACCCCAGGCCGAAACCGGTGCCGGCATTCTGCGTCTCGCTGAACAGCGACCGCGACAGGCTGGCGAGATCCTTGCCGCCGGGCAGATGGTTCATCGTCATCAGGTCGAGCGTCTTGCGCCCGACGATGCGAACGCCGTCCAATGTCCCGCCACTCTCGCACATCCGGCAAAAGCGGTGATAATCGAGCGCGGTCGACACCAGCCCGCCGCCACCCGACAGCAGTTTCGGCCGCCGGCTCCACGCGCTCGCCTCGCCGCGATCGTACATCACGCGGCCCTTGCCTGCGACGAGGGTGTAGCAGTCGGTCAGCCGATCGAGCTTGTCGCCCGGCACCTGGAAGAAGGTGTCATGCATACCGAGCGGCGCGAAGATGCGATCGTGGAAGAACGCGTCGAGCGTCTGCCCCGACACCCGCTCGACGACAGCACCGAGCACATCGGTCGATACCGAATAATTCCACCCTTCGCCCGGCGAGAACTCCAGCGGCAGTTTTCCCAGTGCCGCGACGAAGCCGTCGAGGTCGAGGTTGCCGTGCCAGCTTTCCATCTTCGACTCGCGATAGGCGGCATCGACGTTGGAGCGGTTCTGAAAGCCATAGGTGAGGCCGGAGGTATGCCGCAGCAGATCGAGCATCCGCATCGGTTCGGCTGTCGCGCGGGTGACGAACGGCACGCCGCCACCGCCACCATTGTAGACCCCGAGGCCCTTGAACTCGGGCAGGACGTGGTGGACCGGCGTATCGACCGCGACCTTGCCCTCCTCGACCAGCATCATGAACGCGATCGAGGTGATCGGCTTGGTCATCGATGCGATGCGGAACAGCGACTCCTCGCCGACGGACGCGCCGCCCTCTCGCGCGCTGCCCTGGTGCGAGAAATGCGCGATCTCGCCATCGCGCGCGATCAGCAACTGGGCGTTGGGGAGCAGCCCGGTGTCGAGATAGCGCGCCTTCAGGAACGCATCGATCGCCGCCAGCCTGCCACTGTCGAATCCGTTCGCCTGCGCAACGATCGTCGCCATCCTCTGCCATACCCCAGTTTCTAACTTTCTCTTCCTATTGCCTTGAGCGATGGCGGAATCAACAGTAACCTTTCATCGAAACGCAGGAATCGCACCTGCCATCGACATGAGAGAGGAAGCTGCCGTGGCGAGCGAGCCGATCGTAGACCTGCCGCCATCCTGGCCGGCGATGTCGCTTGCCGAGGTGAAGGCGCTGCTGACCGCACCCGGTGCCAAGTTCGAGATGGACGAGGCGGTGATCGACGGCGTGCCGACCCGCGTGTGGAAGAATGCCCCGCCGACGATGCGCTATCTGCTGGAGGCGAGCCGCGGTCACGCCGATCGGCTGTTCGTGATCTACGAGGACGAACGCGTCAGCTACGAGGCGCATTATCGTGCGACGGCGGCATTGGCCACGCATCTGGTGGCGCTGGGGATCGGCAAGGGCGACCGCGTGGCGCTGGCGATGCGCAACCTGCCCGAATGGTCGGTCGCGTTCTTCGCCGGCGTGGCGATCGGCGCGATCATGGTGCCGCTCAATGCGTGGTGGACCGGTGCTGAGCTCGAATACGGCCTGCGCGATTCGGGTGCGCGGGTGCTGATCGTCGATGGCGAGCGGCACGGGCGGCTGGAAAGCCTGTACGCCACGCTGCCCGATCTTGGCCATGTGATCGTCGCGCGCGCGACCACACCGCTCGGCGAGGGAACGCAGCGGCTGGAGGAGGTGATCGGCACGCCCCACGACTGGCCCAGCCTTGCCGAGGTGCCGCTGCCGCCCGCCGCCGTCGCGCCGGACGATGCCGCGACGATCTTCTACACCAGCGGCACCACCGGCGCGCCCAAGGGGGC
The DNA here is from genome assembly GCF_920939475.1 of Sphingomonas sp. Leaf37. Taxonomy (NCBI): domain Bacteria; kingdom Pseudomonadati; phylum Pseudomonadota; class Alphaproteobacteria; order Sphingomonadales; family Sphingomonadaceae; genus Sphingomonas; species Sphingomonas sp. Leaf37. The sequence continues at coordinate 1,104,410 of NZ_CAKLAX010000001.1, forward strand.
GCTGGGATCGCACCGCAACTTCATGACCAACATCATGTCGAGCGGCTACACCGCGGCGCGCGCCTTCCTCCGGCGCGGGGAAGTGCCGCCCGACCCAGCGCCGCGCGTGTCGCTCACGGTCATCCCGATGTTCCACGTCACCGCCTGTTCGGCGGGCATGATGGGATCGATAGCGAGCGGTTCGACGATGGTCTTCCTGCGCAAATGGGATGCGACGCGCGCGCTGGAAATCATCGAGCGTGAACGCGTCAACATGACGGGCGGCGTGCCGACGATCGCGTGGCAGTTGCTGGAACATCCGGATCGCGCGAAATACGATCTCTCGTCGCTTGACACGATTGCCTACGGCGGCGCGCCGTCCGCCCCGGAGCTGGTACGCCGCATCCACCAGGAATTCGGCGCGCTGCCGGGTAACGGCTGGGGCATGACCGAAACCACCGCCACGGTGACCCAGCACGGCGGCGAGGATTACCTCAACCGCCCCGACAGCGCCGGCGCGCCGGTCGCCACCGCGGATATCGAGGTGCGGGGCAAGGACGGCACGACGGTGCTGCCGCCGAACACGATCGGCGAATTGTGGGCGCGCGGGCCGATGATCGTGAAGGGCTATTGGAACAAGCCCGATGCGACCGCGGCCACCTTCATCGACGGATGGGTACGGACCGGCGATCTGGCGCGGATCGACGACGAGGGCTTTCTGTTCATCGCCGACCGGGCGAAGGACATCGTCATCCGCGGCGGCGAGAACATCTATTCGATCGAGGTGGAGAACGTCCTCTACGCACATCCGGCCGTGACCGACGCCGCTCTCGTCGGCGTGCCGCATCGCACGCTGGGCGAGGAGCCGGCGGCGATCGTGCACCTGTGTCCGGGATGCGGGGCGACAGAGGCGGAATTGCAGGCTTTCGTCCGCGAGCGGCTGGCGGGCTTCAAGGTTCCGGTCGCGATCCGCTTCCTTTCCGAACCGCTGCCCCGCAACGCCAATGGCAAGATCCTCAAGAAGGAGTTGAAGGCGCTATTCGTGGATCGCGTGCCGATCACCGCATGATCGCGCAAGAAGCGGGATGGCCAGCCGCGAAAATGCGCTAGGGTAGGGGGATGGCCGACGATCCCGATCCCAGCACTTCCCGCATGACCGCCGAAGAGCAGGTGGCGTTGGGCGCACCGCTGCTGCCGGGTACGCGATCCGAACTGGGGCGGATCGCGTTGCGCCGCGACCGGTTGCTCGCCGCCTTCACGCTGATCTCCGGTATCGGTCTGGCGCTCGGTACGCCGTTCGCGCTGAAGTCGGGCGCGGAATTCTTCATGCCGCTCACCGCGGCGCTGGTCATCGCGATCGCGCTGGTGCCCGTGCTCGAATGGCTGGAACGTCGCCGCATCCCCTCGGCGCTGGCGGCCTTGTTCTGTGTTCTGGTGTTTCTCATCGTCGCCAACATCGCGATCGCCGCGATTGTGGTGCCGGCTACGGATTTCTTCCAGCTACTGCCCAGCAGGATCAGCCGTATCCAGCACAACCTGTCGCCGTTGCTCGACCTCTATTCGACGCTGGAAAAGTCGGTGAACAAGATGTTCCGGCAGGTCGCCTCCACCCCCGTGCGCCAGCCGCAGACCGCCGCGGTCGCGCCGCCCAGCTCGATCCTGGAGCTGGCGGCGACATCGGCGCCGACGGTCATCGTGCAGTTCTTCTTCGGCATCCTGATTGTCTTCTTCTTCCTGTCCGGCTGGACCGGCATGCGCAAGAAGACGATCACCGGGCGGACCAGCTTCGACGGCGCGATGGCGACCGCACGGGTGATCCAGGACGTGGTCGACGACGTGTCCGCCTATCTGGGCACGATCACGCTCATCAACCTCACGCTCGGCGGCATCGTTGCGGGCGCCTTGTATTTCATCGGCATGCCGTCGCCTTTGATGTGGGGCGGCATCGTCGCCCTGCTCAACTACATCCCCTATTTCGGGCCGATCATAGCGGCGTTCCTGCTCGCGATCGGCGGGATGATGACCTTCACCGATATCTGGGTGGCCATGCTGCCGCCGGCGGTGATGATCGGCTGCCATCTGGTCGAGGCGAATGCGATCACACCGCTCGTCGTCGGTCACCGGCTGACGATCAGTCCGCTGATGATCCTCGTATCCATCAGCTTCTGGGGCTGGGTGTGGGGGACGGCGGGAGCACTGCTGGCGGTGCCGTTGCTGATCATCATCCAGACGATATTGGGGGCGGCGGGCAAGCCCGATATCGCCGGTTTCCTGTTCGAACACGGCACGCTGGTGCAGCAGGAACGCGAGCGCCGGCGGCGAAACGACGGTGACGGCGAATAGGCCGTTGACACCCCCGATGCCCTCGCCTAGTTGGCGCGCCTCAACGCTTTCAGCGGGTGTAGCTCAGTTGGTTAGAGCGCCGGCCTGTCACGCCGGAGGTCGCGGGTTCGAGCCCCGTCACTCGCGCCACTCTCCTGTCGGAAGAGTGGGGTAAGCTAATCGGAACATGCGGGAACAGCGCATCGCCGGATCGGCGAAGGTCGCGTTCCGACCGCTTTCAGCGGGTGTAGCTCAGTTGGTTAGAGCGCCGGCCTGTCACGCCGGAGGTCGCGGGTTCGAGCCCCGTCACTCGCGCCACCGGTCGCCAACCGGTATTCCTCAGCGCCAGCGGCCGGTCTCCATCCACTGCAATAGCGGCCGCAGCGGCATGATCCAGATGATCCCGGTGATCAGGTAGAACGGCAGTTGCAGCCACCACGGCCACAGGCCGACGATCGCCGACGCGCTGACGATCGCGACGCACCAGACCACGATCAACGCTATGATGGCAAACGTGCCGGCGGGCTTGCGCCAGGATGGGGTCATGGGACGATCCAGTCTGATTCTGTAGCGATGGCGTGAAGGGGTACGTCCCACGGATCGGCATGCAGCGCATCCACCTGTTGCACCGACCAGGCGATGCCGATCCGCCAAGCCTGCGGATGGGCCGCGAAGGCACGATCGTAATGGCCGGCACCTTGTCCCAGCCGGTTGCCACGCCGATCGAAGCCGAGCAACGGGGTCAGTATGATCCGAGGCTCTACTTCGGGGGCAAGAGCAGGGGGCTGCCGAAGGCCGAACGGGCCGTCGGTGAGCGGGCTTCCGTTATCCCACACCAGAAACCGGAAGGGTTCGCGCCGGCTCGTCACATGGGGCAGGGCGATAGTGCAGCCTGCCCTCCGTGCCGCCAGCACGAACGGCGCGGGATCGGCTTCGCTGCCGATCGGCACGTAGCTTGCCACGACCGGCCGGCCGGCCAGTGCCTTGGTGAAGTCGTCCGGGGGCATGATCGCGCAATTCCGCCTGAAACCGTCGCGAGCAGCACGCAGGCGGGCGCGGAGAGCGGGCTTGTCGGTCATCGCTCCAGATCGGGTGCGAGAGGGAGGGGCGGGTGGCGGGACCGCCGTGGCCGTGTGCCAAAGTATCCGCCGACGCCTGTTAACGTCAGGTGGGGACCATGTGCGTCGGACCAGGGTCCGGGCAGGGACAGCCCCCTTGGATGATGAATAGCCTCAGGGATAAAGTAAGGCTCGTACCGGGCAGAACCCGCCGTCACCAGATTTAGTATGTCCCGGCCCCCATGGCAATGGGGCGGTAGCGCGGCCGTCTGGCCACCGATAGCACGTCGGTGGGATGGGGTCGGCAGCGCACGGGCTCGCCACGCCATTGCAAACGCCCCTCCGGCGTCATTTGGGTCATTCCGACAGAAAACTGTAATTTTGGTGTTGACGGGGTTTAGCGGTCCACCTAGATGGGTGTCACCGCAGCGGTGGCCGACACGGCGACTGAGGCAGTCACAACAGACCTGGCGCGCTGACCGCCCCGATAGAAAGGGGTAGGGATGCTGTGCCGGTGTTTTTGTCGGCTCTTTGACATTGTAGGTAAAGATGAAGGGACATGTGGGCGGCGGCTTGCGGTGTCTGGCGTTTTCAAGGCGTCGGATTATCGTTTAAAGTCAGCTCGCTCTATATGTCCTTCACGTA